>JBMOOB010000033.1:0-66836 GCA_049323815.1 Pseudomonadota bacterium
CGCGATCGTGTCGGGCGGCCAGGGCGGCGCCGAGGACAAGATCGCCGCCATGGAAGAAGCCGGCATCCGCGTCTCCCCCAGCCCCAGCCTGCTCGGTGAGACCTTGGTCGAAGTCCTCAAGGGCTGAACTGCGACACTGCGCTCCTATATTTGGTGGGAGCGCTAATACGGGAAAGAAGCAATGGGCTACGAAGGCCTCGATTTCGCGGACATCGCAGGCGGCGTAAGCCCCGCCTTCATCCAAACCCTGTACGGCAAGTACAAGGCAGACCCCGCTGCGGTCGAAGCCGGATGGCGCGACTTCTTCGAAGGGCTGGAGAATACGGCGAGCGGGCCGAGCTGGGCGCGCAGCAACTGGCCGCTGAGCGATACCGACGCGCTGACCGCCGCGCTCGACCCGACGCAGATGGACCCGGCACCGAAGCCCGCCAAGGGAGGTGCCGCGCCGAAGCCCGCGACCCCGCCCGCGCTGTCGGCCGAAGCGGTGGCGCAGGCCGCCGATGCGTCGATCCGCGCGATGATGCTGATCCGCACCTATCGCGTGCGCGGCCACCTTGCCGCCAACCTCGACCCGCTCGGCCTCACGCATCGCGAGCTGCCGGCCGACCTGACGCCCGAATATCACGGCTTCTCTGGCGCCGAGCTGGACAAAAAGATATTTCTGGGCGGCGCGCTGGGGCTGCAAAGCGCCACCATGCGCGAAATCGTCGACATCCTGCGCGCCAATTACTGCGGCAATGTCGGCCTGGAATATATGCATATCGCCGATGTCGAGGAACGCCGCTTCCTGCAGGAACGCATGGAAGGCAAGGACAAGGCGATCGAGTTCACCGTCAACGGCAAGCGCGCCATCCTGTCCAAGGTCATCGAAGCCGAGCAGTGGGAAAAGTTCCTCGGCAAGAAATATGTCGGGACCAAGCGCTTCGGCCTGGACGGCGGCGAATCGATGATCCCCGCGCTGGAAGCGGTCATCAAATATGGCGGCCAATATGGCGTGCGCGAAATCGTGTACGGCATGGCGCACCGCGGCCGCCTGAACGTCCTCGCCAATGTGATGGCGAAGCCGTATCGCGTGATTTTCCACGAATTCGCCGGCGGTTCGGCCAACCCCGACGACATCGGCGGTTCGGGCGACGTGAAATACCACCTCGGCACCTCCACCGACCGTGAGTTCGACGGCATCAGCGTCCACATGTCGCTGGTCGCGAATCCGTCGCACCTGGAAGCCGTCGACCCGGTCGTGCTGGGCAAGGTCCGTTCGCTGCAGACGATCCGCGGCGACCTGGGTTCCCACGAACAGGTGCTGCCGGTGCTGATCCACGGCGACGCGGCCTTCGCGGGCCAGGGTATCGTTTGGGAAACGCTCGGCTTTTCCGGCATCCGCGGGTATAATACCGGCGGCTGCGTCCACTTCATCATCAACAACCAGGTCGGTTTCACCACCAGCCCGCAGTTCGCGCGCTCGTCGCCTTATCCGTCGGACGTGGCGAAGGGCGTCCAGGCGCCGATTTTGCACGTCAACGGCGACGATCCCGAAGCCGTGACCTTCGCATGCAAGATCGCGATCGAATTCCGACAGACGTTCAAGCGCGACATCGTGATCGACATGTGGTGCTATCGCCGCTTCGGCCATAACGAAGGCGACGAGCCCAGCTTCACCCAGCCGTTGATGTACGCCGCGATCCGCAAGCATCCGGCGGTCAGCGAAATCTACGGCAAGCGGCTGGTCGCCGAGGGCGTGATCGACCAGGGTTTCATTGACGCGCATGTGAAGCAGTTCACGACGCTGCTCGACGGTGAGTTCGACGCGGGCAAGGCCTATCTGCCCAACAAGGCGGACTGGTTCGCGGGCCGCTGGAGTGGCCTGGGCGCTCCGGTCGACGCCGAAACCGCGCGCCGCAATGTCGAAACGGGGATCGAGCAGAAGCTGTTCGATTCGCTTGGCCGCACGCTGACCGAAGTTCCCGAGGGGCTGACGATCCACAAGACGCTGGGCCGCGTGCTCGACGCCAAGAAGGAGATGTTCAAGTCCGGCGAGAATTTCGACTGGGCAACGGGCGAGGCACTGGCCTTCGGCGCGCTGTTGTCCGAAGGCTATGGCGTGCGCCTGTCGGGGCAGGATTCGGGCCGCGGCACGTTCAGCCAGCGGCATGCGGTGTGGGTCGACCAGACCGACGAGCACAAGTACATCCCGCTCGCCGAAATCCCGCACGGCCGCTTCGAAGTGCTCGACAGCCCGCTCAGCGAATATGGCGTGCTCGGCTTCGAATATGGCTATGCGCTGGCCGATCCGAAGGCGCTGGTGCTGTGGGAAGCGCAGTTCGGCGACTTCGCCAACGGCGCGCAGATCATGATCGACCAGTTCATCGCGGCGGGCGAGGCCAAGTGGCTGCGCGCCAACGGGCTCGTCATGCTGCTCCCGCACGGCTATGAGGGCCAGGGACCCGAGCACAGCTCGGCGCGCCTGGAACGCTATCTTCAGCTGTGCGCGGGCGACAATATGCAAGTCATCTACCCGACCACGCCGGCCAATTATTTCCACATGCTGCGCCGCCAGATGCACCGCAGCTTCCGCAAGCCGCTGATCGTGATGACGCCGAAATCGCTGCTGCGTCACAAGATGGCGGTGTCGAAGACGCCCGATTTCATCGGCGACAGCCACTTCATGCGCATCCTGTCCGACCTGAACGGCGCGCCCGACGAAAAGACCAAG
Organism: Pseudomonadota bacterium; assembly: GCA_049323815.1. Taxonomy (GTDB): domain Bacteria; phylum Pseudomonadota; class Alphaproteobacteria; order Sphingomonadales; family Sphingomonadaceae; genus Sphingomonas. The sequence goes on from JBMOOB010000033.1 coordinate 2,714, forward strand.
CGCGTCGTGCTGTGCACCGGCAAGGTCGCCTACGACCTGATGGAAGCACGCGACGCCGCCGGCGACACCGAAACCCAGGTCATCCGTATCGAGCAGCTCTACCCCTTCCCGGGCGAACCGCTGACCGTCCGCTTCCAGCGGATGCCCAATCTGGAAGACGTGGTCTGGGCCCAGGAAGAGCCGCGCAACAACGGCGCGTGGTTCTTCGTCGAACCCTTCATCGAACAATGCCTGATCGACGCGGGCGTAAAGCCGAAGCGTGCCCGCTATGCCGGTCGCGCGGCGGCGGCATCGCCCGCCACGGGCCTGATGAAGCGTCACCAGCTCGAACAGTCGGCGCTGGTCGCCGACGCGCTTGGACATAATGTCCGTGAAGAAATCCGCCGTAGCAGGGAACACTGATCCAATGGCAACCGACGTCAAGGTGCCCGTCCTGGGCGAATCTATCACCGAAGCCACGCTCGGCGAATGGCTGAAGAACCCCGGCGACCCCGTCCAGGCCGACGAGCCCATCGCCAGCCTGGAGACCGACAAGGTCTCGGTCGAAGTCCCCTCGCCCGTCGCGGGCGTGATGGGCGAACATAAGGTCGCGGTCGGCGACACCGTCGAAGTCGGCGCCGTCATCGCGACAGTGGCCGAAGGCGCCGCCGCGAGTGCGGCCCCCGCCCCTGCCCCCGCCGCCGCGGCGCCCGCCGGCGCGGGCCAGCAGGCACCGGCATCGAGCGAAGTCGAGGCAGCCGCGCTGTCGCCGTCGGTCCGCCGCGCGGTGTTGGAACATGGCGTCGACCCGTCGACGATCCAGGGCACCGGCAAGGACGGCCGCCTGACCAAGGAAGATGTCGAGGCCGCCGCCGCCGGCAAGGCGCCGACGTCTGCCGCCGCTCCGGCTCCGGCCGCCGCGCCGGTCGCCGCCGTCGCGGCCACGGGCGAGCGCCGCGAGGAGCGCGTGCGCATGACGCGCCTGCGCAAGACGATCGCGACGCGCCTGAAGGAAGCGCAGAATACCGCCGCGATGCTGACGACGTTCAACGACGTCGACATGACCGCGGTGATCGAGGCGCGCGCCAAATACAAGGACCTGTTTGAAAAGAAGCACGGCGTCCGGCTGGGCTTCATGGGCTTCTTCGTGAAGGCCGCGTGCATGGCGCTGAAGGACATTCCGTCGGTCAACGCGTCGATCGACGGCGACGACATCGTATATCATGACTATGCCGACGTGTCGGTCGCCGTGTCGGCGCCGCAGGGTCTGGTCGTACCGGTGATCCGCAATGCCGAAAGCCTGTCGGTCGCGGGGATTGAAAAGACGATCGGCGATTTCGGCAAGCGCGCGAAGGACGGCACGCTCAAGATGGAAGAAATGAAGGGCGGTACCTTCACCATCTCAAACGGTGGCGTCTTCGGTTCGCTGATGTCGACGCCGATCATCAACCCGCCGCAATCGGCGGTGCTGGGCCTGCACCGGATCGAGGACCGCCCGGTGGTTCGCGATGGCCAGGTGGTGGTGCGCCCGATGATGTACCTCGCGCTCAGCTATGACCACCGCCTGATCGACGGTCGCGAAGCAGTGACGTTCCTGGTCGCGCTGAAGAACGCGATCGAGGATCCGACGCGGCTGCTGATCGACCTCTAAGCCAGTCGGGCGCCCCGCCGTCGCACAGGTGACACGCGGGGCGCCTAACCCTCTCCCTTCCGGACTAGAATAGCGGACGGGGCAGGCGATGTGGTTCTGGAGACGAAAACCCAAGGCGACGCAGGCGGAGGATGTTCCGCCCCCCGCGCCGCCCAACGAGCCCTCGGCGACCGAAACGCCGTGGGCCAGTGAAACGAAAGTGGAAGTGACCATGGCTGACGAACAGTTCGACGTCCTGGTGATCGGTGCCGGCCCCGGCGGCTATGTCGCGGCGATCCGCGCGGCGCAGCTCGGCCTGAAGACCGCATGCGTGGAAAGCCGCGCGACGCTGGGCGGCACGTGCCTCAACGTCGGCTGCATTCCGTCGAAGGCCATGCTGCACGCGTCGGAATATTATGAAGCGGCGGCGAGCGGCGCGATGGCCAAGCTGGGCGTCAAGGTGACCCCAGAACTCGACCTCGACACGATGCAGGCGCAGCGAGTCGACGCCGTGAAGGGCCTGACCGGCGGCATCGAATTCCTGTTCAAGAAGAACAAGGTAAGCTGGATCAAGGGCCATGCCAGCTTCGTCGACGCGCACAGCGTGACCGTCGAGGGCCAGACCTATTCCGCCAAGAACATCGTCATCGCGACGGGTTCGTCGGTGACCCCGCTGCCGGGCGTCGAGATCGACCAGAAGGTCGTCGTCGATTCGACCGGTGCGCTGGAACTCGCCAAGGTGCCGGAAAAGATGGTCGTCATCGGCGGCGGCGTGATCGGGCTGGAACTGGGCAGCGTGTGGCGCCGCCTGGGCGCACAAGTGACGGTGGTCGAATTCCTCGACCAGATCCTGCCGGGCTTCGACGGCGACGTCCGCAAGGAAGCCAACCGCCTGTTCAAGAAACAGGGCATCGCCTTCAAGCTGGCGACCAAGGTTACCGGCGTTGCAGTCGACGGTGGCAAGGCGACCGTGACGGTCGAACCGGCAGCGGGCGGTGATGCCGAAACGCTGGACGCCGACGTCGTGCTGGTCGCGATCGGCCGCCGTGCGAACACCGACGGGCTGGCGATCGACAAGGCGGGGCTCGCGACCAACCAGCGCGGCCAGATCGAGACCGACCACCGCTTTAAGACCTCGGTTCCCGGTGTATGGGCGATCGGCGACGTCATCCCCGGCCCGATGCTGGCGCACAAGGCCGAGGACGAAGGCATTGCAGTGGCAGAGAATATCGCGGGGCTGACCGGCATCGTGAACCACGACCTGATCCCGTCGGTCGTCTATACCATGCCCGAAATCGCGGGCGTCGGCCTGACCGAGGAAGCCGCCAAGGCCAAGCACGAAATCAAGGTCGGCAAATTCCCGATGGCGGGCAACAGCCGCGCCAAGACCAATCACGAACCCGATGGCTTCGTGAAGGTCATTGCGGATGCCAGGACCGACCGTGTTCTGGGCGTGTGGATCATCACCTCGGTCGCGGGCACGATGATCGCCCAGGCGACGCAGGCGATGGAATTCGGCGCGACCAGCGAGGACATCGCCTATACGTGCCACGCGCATCCGACGCATTCGGAAGCGATCAAGGAAGCGGCGATGGCCGTTACCGGCAAGCCGATCCACGTCTGATCGCAGTTCCGTCGGAGTAGCAGGAATGCGCCGTATCCGGTTTGCCGCCGCGCTCGCCGGAGCGGCAGCCTGCCTTGTGCCCGCGGTCGCCGCGGCACAAGCCAGCCCTGCAGAGGGACGCGAGGACGTCCTGAATTTCCGCGAGGACGATCCGGCAATGAACGCCGCGATCGTGCGCGGCCGTGCCACCGTCAGTACCTTCTTCGGCCATTGGGCGGCACAGGCGCCCGGCGAAGACAGCTTTCATCTGAAATTCGACTTGATCCCCGGCCCCGCCGCGGAATTCATCTGGGCGGAAGTCATTGCGCGCGACGGATCGAAGACTCGCGCGCTTCTGCTCAACGAACCGATCGATTCACGCTGGAAGGTCGGCGACGAAGTGACGATCGACGACCGCGACATCGTCGACTGGATCTATCGCAAGGACGGCGTGGTGCAGGGCGGCTCTACCCTGCGCGTCATGCTCGACGCGATGCCCGCCGAAGAGGCCGATTCCTACCGCCGCGCCTACGGCTGGTAAGCCGCTTTGGGGCGCATCGTTTATGCCGCCCGCAAGATAAACCCACGCCTTTCGCCGCGGCGATGCCGGCGCACGCGCGAATTGAAAGCGCGGCGCCGCTCATTCTTGTGTCAACAGTCGTGGCGCGCTTCGCTGCCGGTCTTGCCGGCTGCCGCAGTCGCGCGAGCGCGCGGCGGCACGAACCGGCGGTACGAACCGGCGGTACGAACCGGTGCATCCGCGGCGCCAGGCGCGCCTTCACTCGGGCGCGGGCACCGTCGCCGGCGCGTCCCCGGTCCTGCGCGGCGCGGTGCGCCCTATCATGCCGACCACGCCGGTCATTACTGCCGCCGCCACCGGAGCAATCCACAGCGCTCCCCAGCCAAGCGCGCCCTGCGCCGCCGCGCCCAGCACGACACCGAGCAGGAACCCCAGCCACAGCGCCAGATAGCGCAGCCAGCTCCACCGGTCGGCGTCGCCCATCAATGCGCCCGCCAGCCGCTGCCCCATCCGCACCAGCGAACCGGTCATATAGGTGAGCCCGATCGTCACTTCGCCGTCTTCGGAAAACACGCCGTTTTCCGCGCCCATCGCCATGGCGAGCAACGTCAGCACGATCGCGCTGGGGTAGAGCGCGCCGAAGATCGCAGCGGCAAGCAACAGCAGCGTCACTGCGGCCATCACCACCGGCTGCGCGCGCCCCGGCACCGCGCGCGCGATGATCGACGACACCATCACGCCGGTCACGAAGCTGAGCACCAGCGCCGCGGCCGTCACCGCATCGGCGAACACGCCTGTCCCCAGGCCGACGCCAAGCCGGGTCGTATTTCCGCTCATGAACGATGCGAAGAAACCGCCCAGCGTCGTAAAGGCCAGGGCATCGACAAAACCGGCGAGCGCGGCGAGCGCGACCGCAAGCGCGACATAGTGAGGAGCATAGCGTTGCATCGCCCCTAAATGCGCCATCGCGCGCGCGCTCGCCAGCCCCCGGTTTGACCGAATCGCCCGGAAAGTAGAGGGGTTCGTCGATGCAACCGCCCGTCCCCGGATATATCGGCCCGATCCTGCCGTGGATCGACCTGTTCGGCATCGCCGTCTTTGCCGCCACCGGCGCGCTGGCGGCGGCGATGCGCGCGCAGACGTTCGTCACCGCCGCCTTCTTCGCGCTCATCACCGGCGTCGGCGGCGGCACGATCCGCGACTTGTTGATCGGCGCGCCGGTATTCTGGGTGCACGACCGCAGCATCGCGGCGATCTGCGTCGCCGCGGCGACGATCATCTGGATCACGCCCGAGCGATTCTGGAAGGGGCGCGGGTTCGAATGGCTCGATGCGATCGGGCTCGCGGTCTATGCCGTCTATGGCGCGGCCAAATCGCTGGGGTTCGGGATTCCGCCGATTCCCGCGATGGTCATGGGGATCGTCACGGCGTGCGCGGGCGGAATTCTGCGCGACATGCTGGCGGGCGAACCGTCGATCCTGATGCGGCCCGAACTCTATGTAACTGCGGCGGCGCTGGCGGCGGTGCTGTTCGTCGGACTGTCGCTGGCCGGGCTTCCCCCGTTTCTCGCGGGGTTCGTCGCCGCAGGCGCGGGGTTCGGCCTGCGCGGCGCGGCGATCGTGTGGCAGCTCCGCCTGCCCGCCTATCGCGGAAAGCGATAGTGCCGGTCTTCGTGCACCTTGCGTCGCATCGCGACCTGCCCGCGATCCGCCGTTCGGGCCTTCGCGCGGGTGGCGGCCGGCACGGTGCACCGGGCGTCTACGCGCTGCCTGTTACGCGGAATTTCCAGGTGTCGCACCAATGGGTGCGCGAATTGCGCCGCCATGGCGGCGGCACGATCGTCGGCATTTATTTCCGCATCCCCGACGACGAGATAGTCGAGGTAGGGCATTACAATAGTTGCGCGGTGACGATGCGCGCAGCAGACGCGGTGGCGCTGATGCTGGGAGTCGAGCGGAACGATCCCGTCGCGGCGCGCGAACGCGACAAGGCGGCGCGGCACGGGCGTCGCGCGCCCGCGTTGCCCAGCTCGCCCGAAGGCTATCAGGCCGTCATAGCGCGCACGATCGCGCCGTCGGAGATCCTGCGCATCAAGGCAGTGCCGCAGGTGGTGGGGTGGCGCTACATGCCCGGCGCCAACGGCAGCCCGCCTTGCGGGTGCGTCTGCTGCGAGCGCGGTGTCTATGGCATCCGCAAGCTGCTGGATACCGTCGAACGGCGCGAGGCGGCGGGCAAGCCAGCACGCTTCCACCTGTTCGGTCGCGACGACGCCTCTTACGATCGTGTCGAACGGATGAAGGCCGCGCGCGCCAATCGAAAGGGCGCACTGCCCCCGCGCTGATCGTTCAAATGCGGACGATGCCCACGTCGGCAAAGCGGCGGATTTCGGGCGCGGGCACCGTCGGCGGCGCCAGTTCGCGCTGCCAGAAGCCGACGTCGATCCATTGGCCGTGCTTGAACCCCACGCTGCGGAACACGCCCGCGCGGCGGAAGCCGACCGATTCGTGCAGCGCGATCGACGCGTCGTTGGGTAAGGCAATGCCGCTCATCGCCTGCGTGAACCCCTGAGTGCGCAGCGTGTCGATCAGCACCTGATAGAGCAGCCGTCCCGTCCCCTGGCGCTGCACCGCGGCGGCGACATAGACCGAGGTTTCGACGACATGCGCATAGGCCGGGCGATCGCGGAACCGCGTGGCATAGGCATAGCCGAGCACGCCGCCCTCTTCCTCGCCGGTGGTCGCGACGATCCATGGGTAGAGCCCGTCGCTGGCCGCCATGCGCGCACGCATCGCCCGCGCGTCGGGCGGATCGACTTCGAACGAAACCGTCCCGGTCAGCACGTGCGGCGCATAAATGGCCGCAATCGCACCGGCATCCGCGGGCACCGCATTGCGCAGTGCGATCATCCGAACAGGCGCTCGATCACCAGGTCGAACAGGCTGCGGTCGTCGGCGCGCACGCTGCCCGGCCCCAGCGCGCGGCATTCGAGGCAGGCCGCCTGGATACCGCCGCCCAGCGCCATGCGCCGCGCATCGCCCAGCGCCTGCGCCAGCAGCGCCTGGCGCCGCATCGCGATGCGGCCGACCATGTCGGCGCCCGACGGCGCGCCCAGCCAGTCGTCGTCATCGGGGGTTTCGCGATCTGCGAAGCCCTGGAAGAAGGCGACCCAGGCATCGGGTTCCTTTTCCAGATAGACCGGATGGACCTTGGCGGGGTCGAGCTTCGCGCGGCGCGCGGCCTCGGCCACGGCATCATCGAGCCCGCCGAACTTGTCGACCAGCTTCAATTGATGCGCGGTGCCGCCGATCCACACGCGGCCCTGGCCGATTTCGTCGACGCGTTCGGGCGACAGCTTGCGCGACTGCGCGACCAGATTGATGAAGCGGCTGTAGCCGTTCTCGATCCCCGCCTGGATGATGCGGTCGGTCACGTCGTTGGTGCCGCCGAGCACGTCGGGCTGGCCGGTCAGGGGCGTCGTGGCGACGCCATCGGCCTTCACGCCGATCTTGGCGAGCGTATTTTCGAACGTCGGGATGATGCCAAAGATGCCGATCGACCCCGTGATCGTGTTCGGCTCGGCAAAAATAACGTCGCCGGGAGTCGATACCCAATAGCCGCCCGATGCGGCGAGCGAGCCCATCGACACCACGACGGGCAGCCCCTGTTCCTTCGCCTGCAGGATCGCCTGGCGGATCTCCTCCGACGCCAGCACCGAACCGCCCGGCGAATCGACGCGGACGACCAATGCCTTCAGGTCATGGTCGGCGAGCCCCTTGAGCAGCAGCTTGGCGATGGTATCGCCGCCCGCCGTACCCGGCCCGGCTTCGCCGTCGACGATCTCCCCCGCGATCGTCAGGACGCCGATCGCGTCGCCGCCCTTTGGCATCGGCGTCGCGGCGACATAGTCCTTCAGCCGGATCATGTTGAAATTGCCCGTGGTCGCGCGGTCGCGCTTGCCGACCAGATCGGCGACATGCTTGCCGAACGCCAACCGGTCACCGACCTTGTCGACCAGACCCAGATTGACCGACGCCTTGGCGGTATCGCCCCTCGCGGCAAGGACGGCTTCGTCGGGCTTGGCGAGATAGGACGCGACCTGCGCCTTGGGCCGTGCTTTGCGCACGCCCGCCTGCCATTGTTCCAGCACGTTACCGTACAGCGCGGTATAGGCCTCGCGCGCCTCGGGCGACATGCCGTCGCGCGTATAGGGCTCGACCGCCGACTTGAACTTGCCGACGCGATAGACGTGCGCGTTGACGCCCAGCTTGTCGAGCAACCCCTTGTAATAAAGGTTCGATCCGCCCGGCCCGGCCAGCATCACGCCGCCGATCGGGTGGACCCAGACTTCGCTGGCATTCGCCGCGATCAGATAGGCATCGTCGGTATAGGCCGTCGCATAGGCGAGCACCGGCTTGCCCGCGGCGCGCACGCGGCCGACCGCGTCCGCGACGGTGCTGATCGCCGTCGGATAGCCGCCGGCGAACCGGTCGAGGTCGAGTACCACTGCCTTGACGCGGGTGTCATCCTTCGCCGCATCGAGCGCGCGCACCACGTCGCGCAACCGTTGTTCGTGCAACACTTCGCCGCCGCCGAAGCCGGCGAAGGGATCGGGCTCGGACGGCTGTTCGACCAGCGTGCCGTCGAGCGCGACGACCAGCGCCCCGTCATGCACCGCCGCCGCGTTGGGCCGCGCGGACAGCGCCATGAACAGGCCGCTGAAGAACAGCAGCATGAAGACCAGGACGAGCGCGTCCTTGATCGCAACCAGGATTTTCCAGGCGCCCTTGACCAGCTTCACGGTACTGCTTCTCCGTCCGGAATCACTGCCACCCTGCTACTGGAAGCGCTCGGTGGAGTAAACGCCCGTATTATCGCGCTAACACAGGAAGTTCCCGAAGCGGGATGCCGGCGCACCGTGGCGGGACGTTCGGCTGGCCGGATTCCGGGCACGCCGCGCCGGAGCGCGCGCGAAGGGTGAAAAAACTGTACCATGGGCCGTTGACGAACCGGCGGCGCCTGCACATATCCCCGTTCGTTAGCACTCGGGGGAGCTGAGTGCTAAGAATGACAACCTTTGTTATTTGAGGATCAGGCGCAATGAACTTCCGTCCGTTGCACGACCGCGTGCTCGTCCGCCGCGTCGAGGCCGAGGAAAAGACCGCCGGCGGGATCATCATCCCCGACACCGCCAAGGAAAAGCCGCAGGAAGGCGAAGTCGTCGCCGTCGGCACCGGCACCAAGTCCGAAGACGGCGCCGTGACGCCGCTGGACGTCAAGGCCGGCGACCGCATCCTGTTCGGCAAGTGGTCGGGCACCGAAGTGAAGGTGAACGGCGAAGACCTGCTGATCATGAAGGAAAGCGACATTCTGGGCATCGTCGGCTGACGCCGTCCGGCATTGCCGACCCAAGCAGAATTCTTCCTTCTTTCCAAACTTCAAAGTGAAAGGGCAGTCCCATGGCAGCCAAGGACGTAAAATTCTCGCGCGACGCGCGCGAACGCATCATGAAGGGCGTCGACATCCTCGCCGACGCCGTCAAGGTCACGCTGGGTCCGAAGGGCCGCAACGTGGTCATCGAAAAATCGTTCGGTGCCCCGCGCATCACCAAGGACGGCGTGTCGGTCGCCAAGGAAATCGAACTGAAGGACAAGTTCGAGAACATGGGCGCCCAGATGGTGCGCGAAGTGGCGTCGAAGACCAACGACGCCGCCGGTGACGGCACCACCACCGCGACCGTGCTTGCCCAGGCGATCGTGCGCGAAGGCATGAAGTCGGTCGCCGCCGGCATGAACCCGATGGACCTGAAGCGCGGCATCGACCAGGCGGTCAAGGTCGTCGTCGCCGACATCCAGGCGCGTTCGAAGCCGGTTTCGGGTTCGAACGAAGTCGCCCAGGTCGGCACCATTTCGGCCAATGGCGACACCGAAGTCGGCCAGAAGATCGCGGAAGCGATGGACAAGGTCGGCAAGGAAGGCGTCATCACCGTCGAAGAGGCCAAAGGCCTGGAATTCGAACTCGACGTCGTCGAAGGCATGCAGTTCGACCGCGGCTATCTGTCGCCCTATTTCATCACCAACCCGGAAAAGATGCAGGTCGAACTCTCCGACCCGTACATCCTGATTCATGAGAAGAAGCTGTCGAACCTCCAGTCGATGCTTCCGATCCTGGAAGCGGTGGTGCAGTCGGGCCGTCCGCTGCTCATCATCGCCGAGGACATCGAAGGCGAAGCGCTGGCGACGCTGGTCGTCAACAAGCTGCGCGGCGGCCTGAAGGTCGCGGCGGTCAAGGCGCCGGGCTTTGGCGATCGCCGCAAGGCGATGCTGGAAGACATCGCCGTGCTGACCAAGGGCGAAGTCGTTTCGGAAGACCTGGGCATCAAGCTTGAGAACGTCACGCTCGGCATGCTGGGCACTGCCAAGCGCGTCACGATCGACAAGGACAACACCACCATCGTCGATGGCGCCGGTGATGCCGATTCGATCAAGGCGCGTACCGAGCAGATCCGCCAGCAGATCGAAGTCACCACCAGCGACTATGACCGCGAGAAGCTCCAGGAGCGTCTCGCCAAGCTCGCCGGCGGCGTGGCCGTGATCAAGGTCGGCGGTGCGACCGAAGTCGAAGTGAAGGAACGCAAGGACCGCGTTGACGATGCGCTGCACGCCACGCGCGCGGCCGTCGAAGAAGGCATTGTCCCCGGCGGCGGCACGGCACTTCTCTATGCGACCAAGGCGCTCGACGGCATGACCGGCGGCAACGAAGACCAGACCCGCGGCATCGACATCGTTCGTCGTTCGCTGACGGCGCTGGTTCGCCAGATCGCATCGAACGCCGGCCATGACGGCGCGGTCGTGTCGGGCAAGCTGCTCGACCAGACCGACACCTCGTTCGGCTTCAACGCTGCGACCGACACCTATGAAAACCTGGTGTCGGCGGGCGTGATCGATCCGACCAAGGTCGTCCGCACCGCGCTGCAGAACGCCGCGTCGGTCGCCGGCCTGCTCATCACGACCGAAGCCACGGTCGCCGAGCTGCCCGACGACAAGCCCGCGATGCCGGCGATGCCGGGCGGCGGCATGGGCGGCATGGACTTCTGATCCCGACGGCCGCCGCCGGTCACGGCGGCGGCCCGACGGTCCGGAAGTCGCGGAAAAGCCCGCGAGCATTCCAGAATTGAGTTGAAAATGGGTCGGATTTCCCTCCGGCCCATTTTTTGTTTGAACATTTGGCTTGATGGACATCCCGTCGCGCGCCTAGGAAATTATCTGCCAAACGCGTCCCGCGCGGGCGGTAATGGGCAGGAACATCCGACAGGGGTTTGCGTGATCAAGTGGGTGGTCGGCCGCGCGCGATGCTTCACGGGCAAGCACGAACGTTCCCGCAAGCACGCGCGCAAGATCGACGGGGAAGAACGCTATACCAGCGTCTGCACCTATTGCGGGGTGCCGATGGTGCGCCGCGCGAAACGCGACTGGGCGGTCGTTTCAAAGGCCGATTCGCGCGACTGATTGCGCGCCATCACCGCGCCGATACTGTATCAGCGCCTTAGCGCGACAAAACACTTTCCTTGGCCTCGCTTCCGGGGCAGGTTCGGGCATCTGCCGCCGGCATCGCTGGCCAGTCGAACCCATTCGAACAAAGGTGCCCTCCCCATGACTGAACTTTCGCGCCGCGAAGCGCTCGCCGCATCCGCATTCGCCCTGTCGATGGCGGCGTTGCCCGCCTGGGCTCAGGACAGCGGCAGCGCGGCGACCGCGACCGGCGGTGCGGCGTGGGACCTGACCGAACTATACCCCAGCGACGCGGCCTGGGAGGCAGCGCGCAAGGGCCTTCTCGCGAAATTGCCGTCGATCGAGGCATTCCGCGGCAAGCTTGCCGACAGCGCCGCGACGCTCGAACAGGCACTGGTCCTGTCGTCGGACATCGGCCGCGACATCGCGCGCGTCTATGTCTACGCCAGCCTGAAGGGCGACGAGGACGTACGCGTCGCCGCGAACCAGGAACGTGTCGCGCAGGCAAGCGACCTGTACACCGCCTATGGCGAGGCGACGTCGTGGATGGCCCCCGAGCTGCTGACGCTGGGCAAGGACAAGATCGACAGCTTCCTGTCGCAGAGCGACGTGCTGAAGAAGCGCTTCGCCTTCTTCCTCGCCGAACGGCTGCGCCAGGCCGACCATACGCTCAGTCCCGAGGGCGAAGCGATCCTGGCGAGCGCCTCTGCGCCGCTGCAGGGATCGTCAGACTTCGCGAGCCAACTGCGTTCGTCGGACATTCCGTGGCCGACCGTCACGCTGTCCGACGGCCGCGAAGTGCGGCTCGACAGCCAGGGCTACACGCTGACGCGCGATGCGCCGAACCGCGCCGACCGCAAGAAGGTGTTCGACGCCTTCTGGGCCGAGCACCAGCAGTTCAAGGCGTCGTTCGGCGCCGCCTATACCTCGAACGTCAAGACCGATATCTTCTACGCCAAGGCGCGCAAATACCCCTCGTCGCTGGCGGCCGCGCTGTCGGGCGGCGCGGTGCCGGATGCGGTCTATCGCACGCTGGTTTCCGAAACGAACGCGGGCCTGCCGCAGCTCCACCGCTATTTCGAATTCCGGCGCAGGATGCTCGGCCTGCCCGACATGGCCTATTACGACATCTACCCGCCTTTGGTGTCGCTCGACCGCAAGTTCACGCTGTCGGACATGCGGACGATTTCACTCGACGCGATGAAGCCGCTGGGGGCAGAATACGGCAAGCGCTTCGCAGAGGCGACGGCCGCGAAGTGGATGGACCCGCTGCCCCGCCCCGGAAAACGGCCCGGTGCGTATATGAACCCCGGCGCGTTCGACGTGCACCCCTATCTTCTGCTCAACCTGGGCGAGAATTACGAGGGGCTGAGCACCTATGCGCACGAATGGGGGCATGCGATGCACACGCTGCTCGCCAACGCCAACCAGCCGTATGAAACGGCCGACTATCCGATTTTCCTCGCCGAAATCGCGTCGACCTGCAACGAACAGCTGCTCGCCGCCTATATGCTCAAGCGCGCCAAGACGAAGGAAGAAAAACTCTTCTACCTGGGCCAGCAGATGGAGAATATCCGCGGCACCTATTTCCGCCAGACGATGTTCGCCGAATTCGAACTGATCGCGCATGACAAGGCGGAAGCGGGCGAGGGCCTGTCGGGCGAGAAATATACCGCCGTCTACCTCGACCTGCTCGAACGCTATCACGGGCCCAAGGTCGCGATCGATCCGGTCTATGCCGCCGAATGGGCGTATATCCCGCATTTCTACAACAGCTTCTATGTCTATCAGTACGCCACCTCGATCGCGGCGGCGACGTTCTTCGCGCATTCGATCCTGAACGGCGGCGCGAAGGAGCGCGACAATTACCTGTCGGTGCTGAAGGCAGGCGGTTCGGACCATCCGACCGAGATTTTGAAGCGCGCGGGGCTCGATATGGCGTCGGCCGCACCCTATCGCGCGATCGTCGCGACGCTGAAGGACCTGCTCGATCAGGCGGAAGCGCTGCAGGGCTGATCGCGGCGCCGGGGCGGGGCACCGGAGGCGCCCGGCCCGTCGCGCACTACCGCTCGCCGCGCGTCCGGTTGGCCAGGCGGCGTGCTTCGTCGCCGGGGCGCCTGTCGCGCGCGTCGGTCGCGCGGCGAGTGGGCGCGTGAAAATCGGGCGGCTTGTCGGCGACCCAGCGCAGGAAGCGCGCGATATCGGGTCGCGCGCGCAGCGCCGCCACATCGGCATAGTGGCGCGCCAGCTCTACATTGCTGGCGCCTGCATGAACCGCGCGGTGGCAGATGGGGTGCAGCGCCACCGTGTCGCGCCCGCCCTGGCTCTTGGGCACCAGATGATGCCATTCGACGCGACGACCGAGTGGGCGGCCGCACAGCGCGCAACGCGCGACGGGCGGCTCGGCGGCGCGAATCTGGAGAACGGCCACTGCCGCCTCCGCCGCCCGCCGCTTTACGCGCCCGCCCATCGTGACCGCGCCCTTACCGCTTTTTCATCGCCTCGATGATTTTCTTCACTTCCTGGCTTCTGCCGCGTGGCAGGACGAGGATGTCGTCGCCGCTCGCCACGACGATCAGGTCGCTGACGCCCACCAGCGCGACGCGCTTGCCGTCTTCGGCGCGGACGAAGCAATTGGCGGTGTCGATCGCCACGACATCGCCGCGGCACGCATTGCCCGACGTGTCACAGGCGCTGATCGCGTGCAGCGCGTCCCAGCTTCCAACATCGTTCCAACCCATTGTCACCGGTACCACAGCGACACGCGACGCCTTCTCCATGACGGCATAGTCAATCGAATCGGACGGGCAATCGGCAAAGGCGTCGGCGTCGGGCCACAGGCGCACTCCGTCGCGTCGCGCCTTTTCCATCGCCAGCTCGCACGCCACCAGCATCTCGGGCGCGTGCTGAGCCAGCGCCGCCAGATACATGTCGGCGCGGAACAGGAAGATACCGCCGTTCCACACATGGTCGCCCGATGCGATCATCTCCTCCGCCTTGTCGCGCGGCGGTTTCTCGACGAAGCGGTCGACTCGGTGGATGCCCGGCGCGATCGCCTCGCCCACCTTGATATAGCCATAGCCGGTTTCCGGCGCGTCGGGCGTAATCCCGAACGTGACCAGCCATCCCTGTTCGACCATCGGCAACGCCGTGCGGATCGCCGCGTGAAACGCATCGACGTCAGCGATGACATGGTCCGACGGCATCACCAGCAACGGTGCCGCGCCGCCGCCCGCCGCAATCGCCGCCAGGGCAATGGCGGGCGCGGTGTTGCGCCCCATCGGTTCCAGCAGGATCGCCTGCGCGCCGGCGACGGCCCCCAGTTGCTCCTCGACCAGATCAGCGTGAAACGCATTTGCAACAACGATCGGCCGCGCGAATCGTTCGCCGTTGTCGGTGCGCCGCGCCGTGAGCTGAAGCATCGTTTCCTCTGCCGTCAGCGCAAGAAGCTGTTTGGGCATTTCGGGGCGCGACATCGGCCACAGCCTCGTTCCGGACCCTCCCGACAATATCACGGGAATGATCGCCGTCGCGTCGCTCATCAACTCTCCCCTTCCCTTCGCGCATTGCTTGGGATCGATCGGACATGCGCAGCCACGCATTCCAAAACGAAACCAGACCGGTTTCGCGATGTGCCGCCGCACACCCCCGGAACCGGCTGTTAGCCGCTCGCCACGACGCAGAAAAGCCGGATCGACCGAGAGGTTTCCTGCGACTTCAGCATTTCTTTGCCATTTTGCGCGAGACGGAGCCAACAGTGTCGGATTTGTTTACACCTTCGCCATAGGCTGCTCACCGATGATCCGATTGTTCAGGCATTATGTCCCCAATGCGGTGCTGCTGCTGGGGGTGCTCGATTTCCTGCTGCTTGTTGCTGCGGCGGAGATCGGATGGGTCGTGCGCGCGCACCAGATCGGCATGGACCCCATGTCGATCATGACGCGATTGCCCCAGTTGCTCAGCTTTGCCCTGACGATCCAGGTGTCGATGATCGCGGTCGGAGTCTATGGCACGCATGCATTCAACGCGCTGCGTTTCGCGACCGCGCGATTGCTGGTCGGCGTGTCGCTGGGAGTCATCGCGCTCAGCAGCGTCTATTTCCTGGTGCCCGCGCTCAGCCTGTGGCGGTCGAACCTGTTCTACGCGATGATCGCGTCGGTCATCGGGCTGGTCTTCCTGCGCATCCTGCTGGGCCAGACGCTGGGCAGCCAGGCGTTCAAACGGCGCATCGTCGTGCTGGGCGCGGGCGCACGGGCGCAGCGGATCAAGGCGCTGTCGAAGGCGCCGGGATCGGGCTTCGTCGTCGTCGGCTATGTCGCGATGAGCGAGGCGAACCGCGCCATTCCCGAAGCCATCGCGCGCGATGCGATCTACAATCTTGCCGACCATGTCGTGCTGCTAAACGCCAGCGAAGTCGTGCTGGCGCTCGAGGAACGGCGCAATGCGCTGCCGCTCAAGGACCTGCTGCGCATCAAGACCAAGGGCGTGCACGTCAACGAAATCTCGACCTTCCTGGAACGCGAGACGGGACGCGTCGACCTGGACAGCGTCAATCCAAGCTGGCTGATCTTTTCCGACGGGTTTTCGTCGGGCCGTATGCTGTCGGGGATGTTCAAGCGCGTGTTCGACATCGCCGCCAGCCTGGCGCTGCTTGCGCTCACGCTGCCGCTGATCCTCGTCACCGCCGCGATCGTGAAGATCGACAGCAGGGGCCCCGCCTTCTACCGCCAGCGGCGCGTCGGGCTGTACAAACAAGGGTTCGACATCATCAAGCTGCGGTCGATGCGCGTCGACGCAGAGGCGCCGGGACAGGCCGTGTGGGCGGAAAAGGACGACCCGCGCATCACGCGCGTCGGGCGCATCATCCGCAAGCTGCGCATCGACGAACTGCCGCAATGCTGGACCGTGCTGAAGGGCGAAATGAGCTTCGTCGGCCCGCGCCCCGAACGGCCCCAGTTCGTCGAGGACCTGGAACAGAAGCTGCCCTATTACGCCGAACGGCACATGGTGAAGCCGGGCATCACCGGCTGGGCGCAGATCAACTATCCCTATGGCGCCAGCCTGGAGGATGCGCGCCAGAAGCTGGAATATGACCTGTTCTACGCGAAGAATTACTCGCCGTTCCTGGACGTGCTGATCCTGCTCCAGACGCTGCGCGTCGTCCTGTTTCCAGAGGGCGCGCGCTAAGGCCATGTCGGTCCTGATCCTCTGGACCCATGCCCTGGCCGCGCTGCTGTTCGGCGCGCTGGCATTGTGGGCGATGCGGCCGTCCGACCTTCAGGCGCCACGCACGCCGCTTGCCGTGGCGCTCGGTCTGTCGGCGCTGTGGGCGCTGGCGGCCGCGGGGATCGGCGAAAACGACATCGCGCCGCGCATCGCCGAAACGTCGCGCAACCTCGGTTGGCTGTGCTTCATGGCGCTGCTCCACCGCCGCGATGGCGGCATCCGTCCGCGCTTTTTGCTGGGCACGGTCTATGGTGTCGTTGCCGTCGTCGAGATCGCGGCGGCGGCGCTTCAGGTCGCGGCAATCGCCCGGCCCGAGCACGCGCCCGCGATTGCAACCGCCGCGCTGCTGCTGCGCATGCTTGCCTCGGTCGCGGCGCTGGTGCTTGTCCAGTCGCTGTACGGCGTCCTCTCCGCCGCGCGCGCGGGCACCGGGCTGCGCTGGATCGTGCTGGGGCTTAGCGGATTGTGGCTGGCGGATTTCAATCTGTTCGCCGTCGCGTATCTGACTGCCGAATGGCCCGCGGAACTGGTCGTACTGCGCGGCATTGCGATGACGTTGGTCGCGATCCTCATCGGCGCGGGGATGCAACGGCGCAGCGACTGGTCGGTTCAGGTTTCCCGGACCATCGCCTATCAGTCGATTTCGCTGGTCGCGATCGGCGGCTATCTGGCGATGCTGGCGATTGTCACCAGCGCGCTGGCCACGATCGGCGGCGCGCAGGCCCGCGTGTATCAAACGGCGTTTGTGTTCGGGTCTACCGCCGCGCTGTTGACGCTCGTCTCCTCGCCGTGGTTGCGCGCCTGGACCAAAGTGAAGCTGGCGAAGCATTTTTTCCGCCATCGCTATGACTATCGCACCGAATGGATGCGTTTCGCCGATACGCTGGGCCAGGCGGAGGGCGGCGCGCCGCTGGCCGAACGCATCGTCAAGGCGATCGCCGACCTGACCGATTCGCCTGCCGGACTGTTGCTGGTGCCGGGCGGAGGCGGGCTGGAGCCGGGCGCGGGGTGGAACTGGCCCGCCGATGTGGCCCCCCCTCCCGGCGCGGACACGCGGCTCGCCTGCTATCTGGAGACCACCGGCCGCATCCTGGAGCTCGACGTGCTGCGCGCGGCCGCCGACGACGAAGCGGCCGACCCGGACGACCTGACCGCGACGCCGCAATGGATGCTCGACCATGGCGACGCGTGGGTGCTGGTGCCGTTGCCGCACCTGGGCCAGCTTGCCGGCGCGATCCTGCTCGCGCGGCCGCCGGTGCAACGCGCGCTCGACTGGGAGGATTTCGACCTGCTCCGCGTCGCCGGGCGCCAGGCCGCCAGCTATCTTGCCGAATCGCGCGCGCAGGCCGCGCTTGGGGAGGCGCAGCGGTTCGACGAGTTCAACCGCCGCTTCGCCTTCATCCTGCACGACATCAAGAATCTGGTCAGCCAACTGACGCTCACCGCGCGCAATGCCGAACGCTTCGCCGACAATCCCGAGTTCCGCGCCGACATGGTCGCGACGCTGAAAAGCTCGGCCGAACGGATGAACGGCCTGCTCGCGCGGCTGTCGCAGCATCATCGCGCCCGGCCCGAGGGGCGACGGGCGCTGGCGGTCCGTCCGCTGCTCGACCGGCTGGCTGCGCAGCGACGCACGCAACATCCGGTCACGGTCGAGGGAGCGGAGCAGGCCGTCGCGATCGCCGATCCCGCCCAGCTCGAACAGTTGCTCGGCCATCTCGTCCAGAATGCGATCGAGGCGAGCCCGCCGCACGAACCGGTGCGGCTGGCCGTCGCGGCCGACGGTCTGTCGGTCACGATCGACGTCATCGACCGCGGGCGCGGCATGGCCCCCGCCTTTGTCCGCGACCAATTGTTCAAGCCCTTCGTCTCCTCGAAACCCGGCGGCTTCGGCATCGGCGCGTTCGAGGCATTGCAACTCGCGACCGGCATGGACGGGCGGATCGACGTGCAGTCGCGCGAAGGCGCCGGCAGCCGGTTCCGCCTGACGCTGAAGGCCGGGCACGCCGCCGATATCGGTGTCGGGGAAGCCGCATGACCGCCGTGACCATGACCAAGCCGAAACTGCTGATCGTCGAGGACGACCCCGGCCTGCAGCGCCAGTTGCGCTGGGCCTATGACGGATATGAGGTGCTTACCGCGACCGACCGCGACCAGGCGATCACGGCATTGCGCGCCGAGGAGCCCGCGGTGGTAACGCTCGATCTCGGGCTTCCGCCCGATCCCGACGGCACGGCGGAAGGCTTTGCCGCGCTGGAGGACATCCTGCGGCTGAAGCCCGATACCAAGGTGATCGTCGCGTCGGGCCATGGCGCGCACGACAGCATGTTGCGCGCGATCGCGCTGGGCGCCTGGGACTTCTATCAAAAGCCGATCGACATCGACGCGCTGGGGATGATCGTCGCGCGCGCGTTTCATGTCCATGCGCTGGAGACGGAGAACCGGCGGCTGGCCGAACGTGCCGAGGCGGGAACGGTGCTGGGCGGCATGATTACCGGCGCGCCCGAGATGTTGAAGGTGACGCGCACGATCGAACGCGTCGCGGGTGCCGATGTCTCGGTAATGCTGCTGGGGGCGAGCGGGACGGGCAAGGAACTGCTCGCGCGTGGCCTGCACGACGCGTCGCCGCGCAAAAAGGGTGCCTTCGTCGCGATCAACTGCGCCGCGATTCCCGAAACGCTGCTGGAAAGCGAGCTGTTCGGGCATGAAAGGGGCGCGTTCACCGGCGCAGTCAAGACGACCGAGGGCAAGATCGAGATGGCGCACGGCGGCACGCTGTTCCTCGACGAAGTCGGCGACATTCCGCTGCCGTTGCAAGTCAAGCTGCTGCGCTTCCTTCAGGAACGCGTGATCGAGCGGATCGGCGGGCGCAAGCAGATCCCGGTCGACACGCGCATTGTCTGCGCGACGCACCAGGACGTCGACGCGATGGTCGCCGACGGGCGTTTCCGCGAGGATCTCTACTATCGCCTCGCCGAGATTGTCGTGCGTATCCCCTCGCTTGCCGAGCGGCCGGGCGATGCCGGGCTGCTCGCGCGGCATTTCCTCAAGAAATGCGCGGCGGCGATGAACCCGGCGGTCAAGGGCTTCACCCCCGACGCGCTCGCCGCAATCGATGCCTGGGGATGGCCGGGCAATGTCCGCGAGCTGGAGAACCGCGTGAAGCGCGCCGTCATCATGGCCGACGGCGCGCGCGTGAGCGCGGCCGACCTGGACCTTGCCGAACCCGACGCCGAGCCGATCAACCTGAAGGCCGCGCGCGAACTGGCCGACCGCAAGGCGATCCGCCACGCGCTCGCCCGCGCGGAAGGCAATATTTCCGGCACCGCCCGGCTGCTCGGGATCAGCCGCCCCACGCTCTATGATCTGATGAAGGCCTATGACCTCCAGCCGTAGGCGCACCTGGAGGCGCGCCGCCCGCCCCCGCCTTGCCGCCCCCTGGATGCGCCGCGCGCTCGTCTTTGCGCTCGCGATCGCCGTGTTCGGCGGCGCGGTCTTCGCCTTCCTCCACCTCGCGCCGTTGCAGGCCGATCGGGCGGCGGCGCAGGCGGAAACGCAGCGCGCGCAGGCCTTTCTGGCGAAGAGCAACGCCACCGCCGCGCGGTCGCAGGCGCTCGACGCCGTGCGCCATGACTCGAAAAACGCCGACGCGCAGATCGCGCTCGCCCGTGCCTATCTTGGTCTGGACGACGGCATCGCCGCCGAAGGCGCGCTCAATCACGCCGTCGCGGCGGGATATGATGCGACGCGAATCCACCACTGGATGGCGCACGCGCTGCTGCTGCAGGGCGATACCGAACGCGCGCTGACGGAAGTGGAAAAGACTGACCCGGACGACCGCCCCTATGGCCTGCGCATCCGCGCGCGTATCCTGACCGCAACCGGCGACCTGTCGGGGGCCAATGCCGCGATCCAGGAGGCGATACGCGTGTCGCCGGGCGACGCCGCCACCTGGGTCGCCGCAGGACGCTTCCGCATGATCGCGGGCGACATGCTGGGCGCGATCGAGGCGTCGGAGCGCGCAGTGCGGATCGACG
This sequence comes from Pseudomonadota bacterium, assembly GCA_049323815.1. Classification (GTDB taxonomy): domain Bacteria; phylum Pseudomonadota; class Alphaproteobacteria; order Sphingomonadales; family Sphingomonadaceae; genus Sphingomonas. Next base: position 23,217 of record JBMOOB010000033.1, read on the forward strand.
GCGGCAACATCGACGCGCTGATCCTGCGCGGCGAAACGGTGCGCGCGCAATATGGGCTGGTCGCGGCGATCCCGTGGTTCGAAGCGGCGTTGGAAGTCGACCCGTGGCACCATGACGCGCTGATCGAATATGCCGCGACGCTGGGCGATGCAGGGCGGACGAACGCCATGCTGGCAGTGACGCGCAAGGCGTTGCAGGCGGTACCCGACAGCCCCCAGGCCTATTATCTCCAGGCGGTGCTCGCCGCGCGCGCGGGCAACTATGACCTTGCGCGCAGCCTGGTCGAACATACCAAAGGCGCGCTCGACGACGTGCCGGGGATGCTACTGCTCGGCGGCACGCTCGACCTGCAATCGGGCGCCTATCAGCAGGCAGTCGAAAAGCTGGAGCAGCTTGTCGGCGCGCAGCCGTTCAACATCACGGCGCGCACGCTGCTGGGCATCGCCTATCTGCGGTCCGACATGGCGCGCAACGCGCTCGACCTGCTGCGTCCGGTGGTGCTGCGCAACGATGCCGACAGCTATGCGCTGACTTTGGTCGCGCGCGGGTTTGAACGGATCGGCGAGCGCGACTATGCGGCGCGCTTCCTTGACCGCGCGGCATGGCCGCTGCGCGCAGAGCCGGTGGCGTTCGGCGCCGACGACAGCGTGCCCGTCGCGGCACAGACGGCGGGCGAGCGGCCCAACGATCCCACAGCGGTCATCCCGCTGATGCGCGCGCAGATCGACGCGGGCGACATGGCCGGCGCGATGGCGCGCGCGCAACGGCTTGCCCGCGACAATCCCGGCGCGCCGGGCGCGCACCTGTTGCTGGGCGACTTGCTGATGCTCGACAATCGCTTCGGCGACGCCGCCGCCGCGTACCAGCGCGCCGCCGATCTGCGCTTTGACGAACCGACGATGCTGCGGCTGGTCGAGGCGCTCGACCGTGCGGGACGGCGCGAGGATGCCGCGCGCGTGCTGGCACTGTTCCTGTCGCAGAATCCGGCCAATCTGGCCGCGCTACGCCTGACCGCGCATTGGCAGGTCGCGGCGGGCGATTTCGACGCGGCGATCGATACGCTGGAGTCGATCCGCGACCGCATCGGCGACGGCGACCCCGCGCTCGATGCCGAACTCGCCTATGCCTATCTGGGCGCCGGCGAACTCGATACGGGCGCCGACCTGGCCGAGTCCGCCTATGGCATGGCGCCGTCCAACCCGGCCGCTGCCGACGCCTATGGCTGGGCGCTGATGCGCGGCGGCGACGTGGCGGGGGCAGTGGAATTGCTGGAGAAGGCAGTGAAGCTGGCGCCCGGCCATGCCGGCATCCGCTGGCATCTGGCGCAGGCCTATGCCGCCGCGAAGCGCCTGCCCGAGGCGCGCGCGCAGGCGCAAGCTGCACTGCGCGACGCGAGCTTCACCGACCGCGCGGCGGCGCAGGCGCTGATTTCAGGCTGAAGCGAGGGGGGCTATGTTGGTCCGTCTTTGCGAGCGCAGCGAAGCAATCCAGTGACGGGTTCATGGATTGCTTCGCTGCGCTCGCAAAGACGAAGTGGGTTGGGCCTATGTCCTCCAACGCAAGGAGATCCGCATTCCCGGCCTCCGTTCGTCTCGAGCAGCCGTCGAGCGAAGCCGGGACGGCGTGTCGAGAGATGGGGGGGCGCTGCATCCGTCCCGCCCGGATGGAACGCGCGACACGTTGAACGGAGCGGCCCAGGCCCTATAGCACTGCGCCGATGACCGACGACTTGCTCCGCCGCATTGCCGAGGCGCTGGAACGCCTCGCGCCGCCGCAGCCCGCGCCCGCCGACCCCCGCGCGCACCCCGCCTATGTCTGGCGCGGCGGCGCACTGATCCCGGCGCGCGCGTTTTCGCCGCTGCCGCTGGGCCGGCTCCACGGCATGGAGACACAGCGCGACGCCGTGGTCGCCAACCTTGAGCGGCTCGCCGCCGGTCAGGCGGCGCAGGACGTGCTGCTGTGGGGCGCGCGCGGCACCGGCAAGTCGGCGCTGACCAAAAGCGCCGTCGCGCATGTCCAGGCGCACGGCGCCGACATCGCGCTGGTCGAGGCAGTGACGACCGAACTCGATACGCTGCCTGCATTGTTCGCGGTGCTGGCGCCGGTGAAGCGCGCCTTCGCGATCTTCCTCGACGACCTTGGCTTCGACGCGGCGAGCGACGCGCGCGTGCTGCGTTCGATGCTGGAGGGCGGGGCCGAGGCGCGGCCGGCGAACGCCCGGCTGTTCGTCACGTCGAACCGCCGCCACCTTATCCCGCGCGACATCGCCGAACAGGCGAGCGCGATCAATCCGCGCGACAGCGTCGACGATAATCTGGCGCTGGCCGACCGCTTCGGGCTCAGCCTGGGCTTCCACGTTGTCGATCAGGATACCTATCTCGCCATCATCCGCGGCTATGCCGAGGCGCACGGCCTGCCGTTCGACGCCGCCGATGCCGTGCAATGGGCGACGCGGCGCGGGAGCCGATCGGGCCGCGTCGCCTGGCAATATGTCGTCGAGCTGGCGGGAAGGCACGGCAAGGCGCTGTAGTCGAGCGAAGGCTCCGCCAGCGTTGCGCCTTTTCCGCTTTCCCGACGCCGAATGGGGGATTAGCGTTCCCGCCATCCGCGAATATTTGGGGGACCCCGGAAATGACTCGAAAACTTGCCGCCGAATTCTTCGGCACCTTCTGGCTGGTATTCGGTGGCTGCGGCTCGGCCGTGCTGGCGGCGGCCTTTCCCGAACTGGGGATCGGCTTTGCCGGCGTCGCGCTGGCATTCGGCCTGACGGTGGTGACGATGGCCTATGCCGTCGGCGGCATTTCGGGCGGACATTTCAATCCGGCGGTGTCGTTCGGCGCCGCTATCGGCGGGCGGCTGTCGTGGAAGGATCTGGTTCCCTATTGGGCCGCGCAGGTGCTGGGCGCCATCGTCGCGGCCGCCGCGCTCTATGCCATCGCGTCGGGCAAGCCGGGGTTCGAGCCGGGCGGCTTTGCCTCCAACGGCTATGGCGCGCTGTCGCCGGGCGGCTATGCGCTCCATTCGGCGTTCCTGATCGAAGTGATCCTGACCGCCGGCTTCCTGATCGTGATCCTGGGGTCGACGTCGCGCCTTGCCCCGGCCGGCTTCGGCCCGCTGGCGATCGGGCTGGCGCTGACGCTGATCCATCTGGTGGCGATTCCGGTGACGAACACCTCGGTCAATCCGGCGCGCTCGACGGGCGTGGCGCTTTTCGCGACGACCGACGCGCTGGGCCAGCTTTGGCTGTTCTGGGTGGCGCCGCTGATCGGCGGGGCGATCGGCGCGCTGATCTGGCGCTATCTGATCCTGCCGGACGACGCGGCGGAATAACGCGGCTCCCCCCACGCCGGCCCGGCGTGGGGACGCCTCGCGGCTATCCCAGCGCCTCGACCATTTCCGCCAGTTCCAGCCAGCGCATCTCGGCGGCGTCCTTTTCCTCGCGCGCGGCCTCGACTGCCTTCGACAGCTTGTCGAACTTCGCCGGGTCGCGTGTGTAGAGATCGGGGTCGGCCATCGCCGCCTCGTCGCGGGCGATCGCGGCTTCTATCTCCTCGATCCGGCCGGGCAGCAGGTCATAATCGCGCTGGTCCTTGTAGCTGAGCTTGGTCTGTTTGCGCGGCGGCGGCGGCGGTGCGGCGGGCGCCGCCCTGGCCGCGGCCTTTTTCGCCTCTGCCCTGGGACGCCGCTTCGCCTCCCAATCGGCATAGCCGCCTGCAACGACATCGACTGTGCCCGACCCGTCGAGGCCCAGCGTCACCGTGACCGTGCGGTCAAGGAAGTCGCGGTCGTGGCTGACGATCAGCACCGTGCCGTCGTAATCGGCGATCACTTCCTGCAACAGGTCGAGCGTTTCGAGGTCGAGGTCGTTGGTCGGCTCGTCGAGCACCAGCAGGTTCGACCGCCGCGCGAATTCGCGCGCCAGCAACAGGCGCGACCGTTCGCCACCCGACAGCGTGCCGATCTTCGCCTCTGCGATCGACGGTTCGAACAGGAATTCCTTCAGATAGCCGTGGACGTGCTTTTTCACCCCCAGCACTTCGATCCAGTCGCCGCCATCGGCCAGCACGTCGCGCACGCGTTTTTCGGGCGCCATCAGGCTGCGCTGCTGGTCGATGATGACGCCGTCGAGCGTCTTTGCCAGCTTCACTTCGCCTTCGTCGGGCTGGATCTCGCCGGTCAGCAGCTTGAGCAGCGTCGATTTGCCCGCGCCGTTCGCGCCGACGATGCCGATGCGGTCACCCCGCGCGACGCGGAACGAAAAGTCGCGCAGGATCACGCGGTCGCCGAATGATTTGGTCACATGGTGCGCATCGATGACCACCTTGGTCTGGACATCGTCGCTGCCGGTGACCAGGTTCGCCGCCCCCTGCGGACCGATCATCGCCGCGCGCTGCGCGCGCATCTGCTTCAGCTTTTCCAGTCGCCCCTGGTTGCGGCGGCGACGGCCGGTGACGCCGCGCTGGAGCCAATGTTCCTCGATCTTCAGTTTGGCGTCGAGCCGCGAGGCATTGCGCGCTTCCTCGGCATAGACCTGTTCGGTCCAGGCATCGAAACCGCCGAAGCCCACTTCGGCACGGCGGATCGTGCCGCGGTCAAGCCACAGCGTCGATCGCGTCAGCCGCGTCAGGAAGGTACGGTCATGGCTGATGACCAGAAATGCACCGTTGAACCGGCTCAGCCAGTCCTCCAGCCATTCGATCGCGGCGAGGTCGAGGTGGTTGGTCGGCTCGTCGAGCAGCAGCACGTCGGGGTCCTGCGCCAGCGCGCGCGCGATGGCCGCGCGCCGCCGTTCGCCGCCGCTCGCCGTCGCCGCGTCGCGGTTCAAGTCGATGCCGAGCTGGTCGGCGATCGCCTCCGCCTCGTGCCGCGAGGGCGCATCGTCACCATTCAGCACATAGTCGAGCAAGGTGGCACAGCCGTCCAGCCGCGGTTCTTGTTCGAGCAGGATGACGCGCGTGCCCGGCACCACCGTGCGCCGCCCCTCGTCCGAATCGATCTGTCCCGCGATCAGCCGCAACAGCGTCGTCTTGCCCGCGCCATTGCGTCCGATCAGCGCCAGGCGGTCGCGCTCGCCGATATAGACGTCGAGCCCGCGAAAGAGCCAGCCGGAGCCCTGGACGAGACCCAGGCCTTCATAGGAGAGAACAGGTGCAGCCATCGCAAGCCATCTATGGTGCGTCGCGGCAACCGGCAAGCCAATGCAATGTAGCATTGAGGTTACAAGCCGCTGACCATGGTGTTCAGGGGCTATTCAATGCCACGTCGCTATGCGATGCACCATGACGATGGCGGGTAAAATCTGGGTTCGCGCGTTCGTGGCGGCGGCGGCAATTGCCGCTGTTGGCGGCGCGCACGCGACGCCTTTTCAGGATGCGACGCAGGCGGCGGCGAGCGAACGGCGCGCGCAGGGCCGCAACCTGCCCGCGCGCGAGATCGAGCGGCGCACCACCGCCGCGATGCGCGGTGCGCAATATCTCGGCTTTGTCTACGATCCCGAAACGGACGTTTACACGCTCAAGTTCCTGCGCAATGGATCGGTCATCTGGGTGTATGTCGACGGACGCACCGGGAACATCGTCCGCCAGACGGGCAATTGAGCGGGGCAAGCAGGGAAAACGAACATGCGCATTCTGATCGTCGAGGACGAGCCCAATCTGGGCCAGCAGCTCCGTAACGCGCTGGAAGGCACGGGCTATGCGGTAGATCTGGCGACCGATGGCGAGGAAGGCCATTTCCTGGGATCGACCGAAACCTATGACGCGATCATCCTCGACCTGGGCCTGCCGGAAATCGACGGGCTGACGGTGCTCGACCGATGGCGCAAGGAAGGCAAGGTAACCCCGGTGCTGGTGCTGACCGCGCGCGATAGCTGGTCGGACAAGGTCGCCGGGCTCGACGCGGGCGCCGACGATTATGTCGCCAAGCCGTTCCAGACCGAGGAACTGATCGCGCGGCTGCGCGCCTTGATCCGCCGCGCGTCGGGCAATGCGTCGGCCGAACTGATTGCCGGCGACATTCGGCTCGACACCCGGTCGGGCAAGGTGACCAAGGACGGCACGCCGGTGAAGCTGACCGCGCAGGAATATAAGCTGCTGAGCTACCTGCTCCATCACAAGGGCAAGGTCGTCAGCCGAACGGAGCTGATCGAACATATCTACGATCAGGATTTCGACCGCGATTCGAACACGATCGAAGTGTTCGTGACGCGCATCCGCAAGAAACTTGGCGCCGACGTCATCACCACGATCCGTGGGCTGGGGTACAGCCTGGAGGAACCGGCCGACGCCGCCGGCTGAAGCGTACCGGGTTTGAACCGCCGCGCCCCGGCCGGCGGACGCCCCTGCGCCAAGCGGCGACGGCGGCGCGCAAAGCACAAGGAATTTCCGTGGCCGATATCGAGCCGCAACCGCGCGCCTATGTCCGCATCACCGGCTCGGTCAGCCGGCGCATGCTGGTCATCGCGATCAGTTGGATCCTGCTGCTGCTTGTCGGCGGCGGCGTCGCGCTCGATCGTGTGCTGACAACGGCGGTGACGCGCAATTTCGACGACAATCTCGATTACCTGCTGACGTCGATGATCGTGTCGGCCGAGCTTGGCCCCGACGGTGAAGTCGTGCTGGTCCGCGAACTGGCCGACCAGCGGTTCCTGGAACCCAATTCGGGCGCCTATTGGCAGATCAGCGGCCAGGGATACGAGCCCTTTCCCTCGCGATCGCTGTGGGACCGGAGACTGAACGTCGACCAAGTCCATGACGACCGTGATCTTCACATCTATGACAGCGACCAGTTCGTCGATCCGAAGGGCGATCCCAAAGACCCCGGCAACCAGCGGCTGCGCATCGCCGAACGCGACGTGCGGCTGCCCGGATCGCCGGTCCGCTGGCGGTTCCAGGTAGCGCAGTCGCGCAACGTCCTCGACGAGCAGATCGCATCGTTGCGCCGCACGCTGGTGCGCAGCTTCGTCCTGCTCGGCTTCGGGCTGATCGGGCTCGCGACGCTGCAAACCTGGTACGGGCTGCTGCCGCTGCGCGACCTGCGCAAGAAAATTGCGCTGCTGCGCGCGGGCCATGCGGCGCGGATCGAAGGTGCAATGCCGGGCGAAGTCGCGCCGATGGTCGAGGAACTGAACGCGCTGGTCGAACATAATGACCGACAGGCAGAGGAAGCGCGGCGCCACGCCGGCAACCTGGCCCATGCGCTCAAGACTCCGCTCAGCGTCATCATGAACGCCGCCGCGGCGGGCCAGGCCGACCTTGCCGACACGGTGATCCGCGAGGCGCGGACGATGCGCCGCCAGATCGACCACCATCTCGCCCGCGCCCGCGCCGTCGGGCGACGCGGCAGCGCGCACAGCCGCGCCAAGGTGTGGGACGCCGTAGAGGCCGTCGAACGCGCCGTCGCGCGCCTCTATCCCAACGTCCGCATCGACGTGTCGGGACCGGACGACACGGCCGGGCTGATCGCGCATATCGAACGCCAGGACCTCGACGAAATCCTGGGCAATCTGGTCGAAAACGCCGCGAAATACGGCGGCGGCAGCGTGTTCGTGACGGCGGGCAAACAGGCCGGGTTCGTCGAAATCCTGGTCGAGGACGACGGGCGCGGCATTCCCGAGGCGGATCGGCTGCGCATCTTCGACCGCGGCGTGCGGCTCGACACCGGCAAGCCGGGGACCGGGCTGGGCCTCGCCATCGTGCGCGATGTCGCCGAAATCTACGAAGGCACGGTCACGCTGGAGGAAAGCGAGGACCTGGGCGGGTTGATGGTCCGCCTGCGCCTGCCCGCCGCCGGGTAAACCTGCGCCCGGCCGCATAGGGGCTCTGGCGGCCGCGCCCCACGTCGCCTGGCGCCAGCCGGTTCCGCGCGCGGAACGACGGCAAGGGGGGGCTTGGGCAAGATTCGTGACTGCGGGAATTTGCGCGACCTGTGCTTCCACGCGCACGAACACTGGTATTCGGTGCCGGATATCGCCGCGATGGTGGCGGGCGCGGGACTGCGGCTGCTGTGCGTCGATGCCTCGCCCGAGGCGCAGGGCCGGTTCCGCGCGCTGCATGGCGCACATGCCGACATCCGCGACCCTGCGCTGTGGGACATGGTCGAGGCGCGTCACCCGCATCTGTTCGCCGGGATGATCGCAGTATGGGCGCAAAGGCCCGGCGGAGCGGCTAAAACGGAACGCGGACGTTGAAGAGCAGCGCGGGCTGGTCGAACCGTTCCTGTGTATCGGTGTCGACGCTCGCCTTGCCGATCCGCGCGGCGAGCCGGGGCGGGCCCGCCGGCGGGCCATAAGTGGGCGCGACCGGGCGCAGGCGGAACCCCTCCTCGTCGGCCTTGCCGCACACGACGATCTCGCCATCGTCGCCGCGCGGGCATGCGCGCCCGGTCAGGCCGCCGCGCAACATGCCATAGCGTTCGGGATCAACGGCATCGGGGTCCTGCAGCATGAGGAAAAGAAGCAGCGGCATCGAGCACAGCCTCGCGTCCATGCGGGCCCCTGCCCGCGCGAGCGCCAGAATCCCGCGCGATTGCGGCACGGGTGTGGCCGGTCAGGCGGGCTCGGCCAGCGCCCGCATCGCCTGCGCCGCGATGGCGATGCTGCGCTTGCGCGCCGCATGATCGTACATCGAACTGACGAGAATCACTTCGTCGACGTTCGTGCGGCGGACGAAGGCTTCCAGCCCGCGCGCCACCTGGTCCGGGCCGCCGACCGCCGAACAGGACAGCACCGAATCGAGGATCGCCGCGCCGCGCGGGCCCAGCGTCTCGCGATAGCCGGCAACCGGCGGCGGCAGTCGGATGGCACGACCGCTGCGAATCGCAACGAACGCCTGCTGCTGCGACGATGCCAGCAGTTCCGCCGCTTCGTCGGTGTCCGCCGCGAAGACATTGAATCCCGCCGCCGCATAGGGGCGATCGAGCACCGGCGACGGCTTGAAGTTGCGGCGATAGATATCGAGCGCCTCGTCGAGCAGGTCGGGCGCGAAGTGCGAGGCAAAGGCATAGGGCAGCCCAAGCGCGGCGGCGAGTTGCGCCCCGAACAGGCTCGATCCCAGAATCCACAGGTCGACCCTGGCCCCCGCCCCGGGCGTTGCGACGATACCCAGTTCGGGGTCGCCGGCGAAATAGGCCTGCAACTCGACCACGTCGCGCGGAAAGGCGTTGGCGTCGCTGTCCAGCGTGCGGCGGATCGCACGCGCGACGCGCTGGTCCGATCCCGGCGCGCGCCCCAGCCCCAGGTCGATGCGCCCGGGAAACAGCGCGTCGAGCGTGCCGAACTGCTCGGCAATCACCAGCGGCGCGTGGTTGGGCAACATGATGCCGCCAGCGCCGATGCGCATCGTTTTGGTCGCATGGCCGACATGTGCGAGCACCACGGCGGTCGCGGCGCTGGCAATCCCTTCCATTCCGTGATGTTCGGCGACCCAGTACCGCGTATAGCCCAGCGCTTCGGCATGGGCGGCAAGCTCGGCTGCGTTGGCCAGCGACTGGCGGACGCTTCCACCTTCGCTCACGGGTACCAAGTCGAGCAGCGAATAGCGTGTCATGACAGCGAACATGCGCCGCCGCGCCGCTTTGCGCCACCCCGGACCGGGCAAGTTCGCCTTGGGTCGGGCGCAGAATTTCGTGGCCGGTACTGTTGCGGCGCACTGCAACATTGCGAAATTCTGCGGTGCGGTTGGCGGTTCAATAGGCACGACGGCGGCAGCCATTCGCTGCTCGCACCCTGTCCCCCAAAGGCCGGGTGACTGCCGCCGCCGCGCAACGCGCCGCCCGCATCGGCGATCCTGGTGGAAAGATTGTTAACCCTTTTGCGCTAGCCTGCCCCGCGGGGGACTGTTCGAAGCAAAAAGGGACATGATGATGACCAGTATCTCCGGACTTTCCGCCTCCTTCTCCTCCTTTCAGGCCGCGCAGTCGCCGCGCGCGCAGATCGATGCCCGCATCGCCGCCGCGGCGCAGAACGGGACGATCAGCACCGAAGACCAGAGCGCGCTGTCGGGCGCCCTCGATGCGATCGACAGCAGCCTGGAAAGCGCCCGGTCGAGCGGCACCAAGCCGAGCGGCGACGTCAAGGAGAAGATCAATTCGCTCATTCAGGCGCAGGTCGACAGCGGCAAGCTGACCGAGGATCAGGCGACCGAGCTTCAATCCTTCTTCGCACAGGGCCCGGACGGCAAGGGCGGCCCGGAAGGCGCCGGCGCGCCTCCGCCCCCGCCGCCGGGCGGCGGCGCACCCGATGCGTCGTCGGGATCCGCCGGAAGCAGCAGCGCCGACAGCGACAGCGACGACGATGCCGACACGGCGCAGACTGCGGCACTGAAGGCGTTCCTCCAGGCGCTCAGCGAATCGGCACCGTCGTTTTCGTACGGCGAAACGTCGAACACCGGCAGCATCGTTCCGACCGGGCTCGTCTACGACACCCAGGCATGATGCAGTGCGGCGCCGGTCGATCCGGCCGGCGCCGCTTCGCCACAGACTTCGCTAAAAGCCGAAACTCCAGCGGATTGCGCCGCCACGATCGTCGGGCACCGTGGCGAAATGGCCCGGGTCGCGCCGCCAGTAGAAACTGGCGCTCACATCGCCGCCCCACAGCGACCTCGCATAGCGCAATTCCCAGTCGACTTCGCGCCCGGTGGGGGCAAGGTTGATGCGCTCGGCATTCCATTGCGTGACGCTGGTGGTCGCATAGTCATATTCGCCCGGCAGGCGCACGTCGATGCCGCCGCTCGCCACGCGCAGCGGCTGCGCGACACGCACGCCGATGCTGTCGGCTCGGTCGAACACGCCCGCCTTGCCGACATCGGCGGCATAGGCGCTGGTGCGCAGCCGGCCCGAGCCTTCTACTCCGCCGCGCAATGCCGCGCGCGTCCAGCCCTGCCGAGTGGAGGCGCCGATCGTCCAGCCGTCGCGCAGCGTATAGCGAATGCCCAGGTCGGCGAAATCGGTGGTGGCGCGCGCGCCGCCCAGCGCGCCGCCGAACCGGGCGCCCAGCACACTGTCCGCTTCGTCGAGCCGCGTCGCCGACACGCCGATGCGCACGCCACCGAACCGCCGGTCGACGCCGAGTGTCAGCCGAGTATAGCCCAGCCGCTCGCGCCGCTGCTCCAGCGCCGCGAAGTCGGTCAGCCGCCGCGCCAGCACGTCGCCATATTCGCTGGCCACCGTCACGCCCCAGGCGCCGAACGCCTGGCGCACCGCCACCGAAGCGCCAACGTCGCTGTCGAACCCGCTGCCCGACGCCGGGTCGCGCGCGACCAGAAAGGCGGGATCGTCGCGTCCCGCCAGCCGCGCAGTCAGCGCCGTGCCGCTTTCCGACGCGCCGATCGCAAAGCGCGCATGGCTACCCAGACTGCCGGTCACCGTTGCGGCGATCGCGCGGGCGCGGCCGGCGTCGCGATCGGTGATCGCCAGCGGCGCGATCCGAATACCGTCGCGCCCCGGCGCGATGGTAACTGCCACCGCCATGCCGCGAATGCCGGTCTGATAGCTATGCTGGCGAGTCGCCAGCGCGCCGCGCAACGTGCCGACGGGGCCGGCACGGCGGATCGTCTGCGCCAGTTCGATCGCATAGGCGCGGTCATACCCGTCAAGCACGACGGCGCCGAGCGCGCCTTGCTGCGCCGCGTCGCCCATTGGTGCCGACAGTGTCGCGTTGGCGCGCGTAGACGCCGGCGCGCGCGATCCCGCGAGCGACAAGCTACCCACCGGCTGGAACGCGCGCTGAAGGTCCAGGATGCCGCGGCCATAGATGGCATCGGTGCCCGGGTCGCCCGCGTCGCGCGCCGTATTGTACAACAGGCTGACGATCTGCGCGCCGGTCAGATTGGGGAAGGCCTGCGCCAGAAGCGCAACCGCGGCGGAAATCTGTGGCGCGGAAAAGGATGTCCCCGACCAAAGATAGGGCACGCCCGACTGATCGGGCGCGCGCACCGATTCGCCCACCGCCGCCAGATAAAACGCCTGGCCGGTACCCGCGCGATTCGAAAAGCTGGACACCACATCATTCGTGCCGACCGATCCCGCGATGATGACCAGGCCGCGCGACGCGGCTGTATTGGTCGCGACCGCGGCAAAGGGGTCGGGGTTCGGCGCGTCGGGTCCGTCGTTGCCCGCCGCGATCACGACAATCACACCCGCCGCCGTCGCGCGGTTGATCGCATTGACCACGGACGCATCCGGCGCCGATCCACCCAGCGAGATATTGATGACGCGCGCGCCGTTGCTGGTGGCCACGTCGATCCCCTGGGCGATCGCGGAATCGGCAAAGCTGCATCCGCTGTCGGGGTCGTTCGCATCCTCGGTCGCACAGCTTCCCGGCGTGTCGGCGCGCAGCACGATCAGCGTCGCGTCGAACGCAAAACCATGCGTGCCCGCATCGTTGCGCCGCCCGGCGATCGTGAAGGCGACGGCGGTGCCGTGTCCGCCTTCGTCGTCGATCGTATTGTTGCCCGCGACGTCGCGCGACGCGCTGTCGATACGGTTGCCGAACTCCTGGCTGTCCAGGTCGATACCGCTGTCGATTACGCCGACCTTGATGCCCGCCCCCGTTGCCCCGGCGGTATAGGCGACCAGCGCATGCGCCGACACCGGCCCGACCGACGCGCGATATTCGGCGGTGTCATAATTGGTCGCGGGCGGCGTGGGGCTGGGCGATGGAGAGGGCGATGGCGAGGGACTGGGACTTGGACTTGGGCTCGGGTCGGGCGCCGGAGGCGGTGCGGGCGTCACGCCCCCGCCCCCGCCCCCGCCGCTGCACGCGGCGACTGCCAGCGCGCTCCCGGCCCAGATGGTCCGCAACATCCGCACACGCAGCAATCGGATCATACGCCCTGCACCCCCTGAACCGCCGTCGCCCCATCCTTGCCGTCGTGCATTTCGAAATGCTTGACGGCCAGGCGGGACTGGCGCCTTGCGGGCGGCGCGCGCGCGCCCTATCCCGCGCCGGCCATGCTCGCGCAGCTTTCGCATATCCGCAACTGGGTCTTTGACCTCGACAACACGCTTTATCCGGCGAGCGTCGACCTGTTCGCCCAGATCGACCGGCGGATGACCGACTATGTCGTCCGCCTGACCGGGCTGGATCGCGATGCGGCGCTGAAACTCCAGAAGGCGCATTTCCACGCGCACGGCACCACGCTTTCGGGGCTGATGGCCAGCCACGGCGTCGATCCGCACGAGTTCCTGGAATTCGTCCACGACATCGAAATGGACGTGCTCGATCACAATGCCCCGCTCGCCGCGGCGATCGCGCGGCTGCCGGGGCGCAAGCTGATCTTCACCAACGGCGATGCCCCCTATGCGCGGCGCGTGCTCGACCGGCTTGGCCTGGCCGAGAGTTTCGAGGCGATCCACGACATCCACGCGACCGCCTATCGCCCGAAGCCCGACCCGCACGCCTATCACGGCCTGTGCGATGCCTATGCCATCGACCCCGCGCACAGCCTGTTCGTCGAGGATATGGCGCGCAACCTGAAGCCGGCGAAGGCGATCGGCATGACCACCGTATGGGTCGACAACGGGTCCGAACAGGGGCCGGGCGACGACCGCAGCTTCATCGACTTCACCACTCACGACATCGGCCATTGGCTGCACGACATTCTGGAGGACGCCGCGTGAACCCCTATTCCCCTGAATATATGGAAGAACTGATCGGCGTGATCGACGCCGGATGGGAAAGCCGCGCGGAGGTGAACACCGGCACGCAGGGAGCGCTGCGCGATGCGGTAACCGAGGCGCTGGCGCGGCTCGACGACGGCACCGCGCGCGTTGCCGCCCCCGATGAGGACGGCGAGTGGCAGGTGCACCAGTGGCTGAAGAAGGCGGTGCTGCTGTCGTTCCGCCTCAACGACAATCAGGTGATGGACGGCCCCGGCGGCGCCAACTGGTTCGACAAGGTGCCGTCGAAGTTCCAGGGCTGGGGCGAGGCAAGCTTTCGCGCCGCCGGCTTTCGCGCCGTGCCGGGCGCGATCGTGCGCAAGGGCGCGTTCATCGGCAAGAATAGCGTGCTGATGCCCAGCTTCGTCAACATCGGCGCCCATGTCGGCGAAGGCACGATGGTCGATACCTGGGCGACCGTCGGCAGTTGCGCGCAGATCGGCCGCAACGTCCATCTGTCGGGCGGCGCGGGCATCGGCGGCGTGCTCGAGCCGTTGCAGGCCGATCCGGTCATCATCGGCGACGGCGCATTCATCGGCGCGCGCGCCGAAGTGGCGGAGGGCGTTCGCGTCGGCGAGGGCGCGGTGCTGTCGATGGGTGTCTATCTGGGCGCGTCGACCAAGATCGTCGACCGCGCGACCGGCGAAGTGCATCGCGGCGTCGTGCCGCCCTATGCCGTCGTCGTTCCGGGCAGCCTGCCCGATCCGAACGGCGGACCGAGCCTGTATTGCGCGGTCATCGTTAAGACCGTCGACGCCCAGACACGCAGCAAGACCGGCATCAACGAACTGCTGCGCGACTGACTCGTGACGACCGGGCCGGCGACGTGGTAGCGTCGCGCGGAAGTCTTGGGAGCCAGGCATGAAATCGCTGATCGACAGGCTTTTGGGCCGCATGCGCAAGGCAGGCGGGCGATCGCGCCCTTCGGAACCGGCCGCGATGGACGGTGATTCGATCGACGCGTTGCGCGACCATATCCGGCGCGAAGTGGCAGCGGGCTTTTATGATGAGGACGTGATCCTGACCAACGCCGTCGACGCGTTCGACGAGGATGTGGATGCGGCGCAAGTGCGCCGGGCGGCGCCCGCTTTATTGCGCGCGGCGCTGGCCGAACATGCCGCCGCCGAGGCGCAGTGGCCCGACATCACCGACTGCGACCGTCTGGACGCCGCCTTTGCCGCGCTGGAAATGGACGGTGTGGTCGCGCGACAGAATTTCTCGTGCTGCATGACCTGCGGATCGGGAGAAATCTGGGAAGAAATCCAGATCGCCCAGGAATCGGGCGTGCCCGCGCGCGGATATACGTTCTTCCACATGCAGGACACCGATCGCGCGATCGACGGAGAAGGGATTTTCCTTGCCTATGGCGCGTGCGAGGATGGCGAGGATGCCGCACTCGCGATCGGGCGCGACATCGTCGCCCAGCTTGAGGCGCATGGCCTGCGGACGCATTGGGACGGCAGTTGGAACCAGCGCATCGGCGTCGTGCTCGACTGGCAGAAACGACGCGTGCCGGTGTTTCCGATGGCGGGTTTGGGCGGCGTGTTCTAACTGCGATCAACGCGTCCCCCCATATCGGTGCGGCAAGCGCATTTGCTTCGTCTTCATTCGGGCGTATCGTGCGGACAGTCGGTCAGGGTGCGACCGCGTTTTCTTCTTTTTTTAGGGGCGGAAGGAAGGCGACGATGCGGGCAATCATCGCTATGGCCATGCTGGCGCTGGCCGGATGCGCGACACAGGCGGAGCACCCGAATACACGCGCGCCGATAACGGCCCCGTGCCCCGCCACCGCCGCGTCGCTCGATTCGCCGCCGGGTGCGCAATGGTACCGCGCGCAGGGGTGGCGCTATGCCAGCCGCGCGGATGCCGCCGCCGCCTATGCCCGGCTGGTCGCCGATGCCTCGCCCTGGCCCGACTGGGTCAAGCCGCAGGAAACGATGCTGCCTCCGGGCACGCGGTTCCAGATGGCGATCGGCGGCGCGCAGACGCCCGAAATGCCCGGCGGCTTCGGTACGTTCGACCGGATCGACAGCGTCGCCGACGTGCGCGGCGGGCTGGCGGTGCGGCAGGAATGGAAGCCGCAGGTCGACCGAGTCGTCACCTATGAAACCGTCCGCGAATTGCCCGTCCGCATCGGCCCCGTCGGGCCGCAGGTCGATCCGGGCGCCTGCGCGCTGCTGGTCGGGCGCTGGTCGCAGTTCGAGATGCTGGTCCCGCGCGACGCGCGCGTCACCTATCTGAAAGTCGTCGAGGTCCGCCCGATCCGCTGACCGCGCGGCCCCCTTGGCGGCCGGTGTGCGCGCGCTCTATGACACGCGCGACACGAATGGGGGATGACTGATGACCGGCGAACCGGCCAAAATGACCTATGGCCGCTATCTGGCGCTCGACACGCTGCTCGACGCGCAGCATCCGGTTTCCGACCGGCATGACGAACTGCTGTTCATCATCATCCACCAGACCAAGGAATTGTGGCTGAAGCAGATGATTGCCGAAATCCTGCTCGCCAAGTCGCTGGTGCGCGCCGGACGGTTGATCGAAGCATATAAGGGGCTGGCGCGCGTCAGCCGCATCCAGGCGGTGATGACGCTTAGCTGGGACGTCCTCGCGACGATGACGCCCAGCGACTATACGCGCTTCCGCGACGTGCTGGGCAGCAGCTCGGGGTTTCAGTCGGACCAGTTCCGCGCAGTCGAAACACTGATCGGCATTCGCGGCGGCGGTCCGGTGCCCGGCCCGCTGACCGCCGAGCATCTGGCGCGGCCCAGCCTGTGGGACGATGCCAATGCCGCGCTCGCCGCTGCCGGCTTCGCGCTGCCCGAAACCGTGCTGGAGCGCGGTTGGAGCAAGCCCTATGCCCCCGACCCGGCGGTCGAGGCGGCATGGGCGGAGGTCTATCGCGATACCGACCGCTGGTGGGATCTCTACCAGCTCGCCGAAAAGCTGGTCGACATCGACGATGCGCTGGCGACGTGGCGGCACAAACATGTCCTGACCGTCGCGCGCGTGATCGGCGCGAAGCGCGGAACCGGCGGCACGGCGGGCGTCCCCTATCTGGAAACCACGCTGTCGAAGCGCGCCTTTCCCGAACTCTGGTCGCTGCGGACGCAACTGTGAGCCGCGTCAGCCACAAGCATTTGTTCCAGCGCGCGCTGGCCGCCGCGCCCGACCGGCTGCACTTCGCCGCGCACAGCCATCATCTGTGGCCCGACGCCAGCTATGTCGGCCAGATCGCCGCGTGGCACGACGCCGCGCGGCTTGCGGACCGCAAATGGGGCCGGGTGATGGAGGAAGTCTGGCCCGCCGCGCAGGCGCATGTCGCGTCCGAACTGTCGCTGCCTTCCCCCGAAACCGTGGTGTTCGCGGGCAATACGCATGATTTCCTGATCCGCATCGCGTCGGCCACCGGGCGCAGTCCGGTCCGCATCCTGGCAAGCGACGGCGAATTCCACAGCTTTCGCAGGCAGGCCGCGCGCTGGGTCGAATCGAGCGCCGCGACGCTGGAGACGATTCCCGCCGACGCACCCGATTTCGCCGACCGGCTGGTCGCACGCGCGGCATCGGGCGACCATGACCTGGTGTTCGTCAGCCAGGTGATGTTCGGATCGGGCCGGGTGCTCGCGGACCTTGCCCCGATCGCCGCGCTGTCCCGGCCCGAAGGCCCCTGGGTGGTGGTCGACGGCTATCACGGCTTCATGGCGGTCGATACCGACCTGTCCGCGGCGGCCGACCGAATCTTCTACATCGCCGGCGGATACAAATATGCGATGTCGGGCGAAGGCGTGGCGATCCTGCACGCGCCGCCGGGGTTCGGGCCGCGCCCGGAGGTCACCGGCTGGTATGCCGAATTCGACGACCTGTCGCTGCCGCCCGGATCGGTGGGCTATGCCCCCGACGCGCGGCGCTACCTGGGCGCGACTTTCGATCCCTCGGGGCTCTATCGTTTCACCGCGGTGCGCGACATGCTGCGCGGCGAGGAGCTGACGACCGCGACGATTTCGGCGCACGCCGCGCGGCTTCGCGACCGCGTACTCGCCGCGTTGCCCGTCACGCCGCTGGGGCAGGCGGTGCTGCTCAACCCGCCCGGCGACGGGCCGCAGGCGCGATTCCTGGCGCTGCGCCACCCGGGCGCGGCGGCGTGGAAGAAGCAGCTTGAGGCGATGGACGTGGTGGTCGACGTGCGCGGCGATGTGCTGCGGATCGGCTTCGGCCTGTATCAGGACGACCGCGATGTCGACACGCTGATCGACTGCCTGAAAGCGTTGCGCGACTGAACGGCGGCGGACCGTGCCGCCGGAACGAAAGGGACCGGGCACCGATGCGCGCGGTGCCCGGCCAGTCAGCCGCTCGGAATTTCAGCGCCGCGCCAGCGTCACAGTGCCGGTCTGGCGGGCAACCTGGTCGGCGACCGACGCGCGGCACCGCGTGATCCGCGCCTCTTCCTCGGCGCCGGCGCCGGCATAGGAGCCGCACACAGCCTCCGTCGCCGACGCGATTCGCTGACGCAGCACGCGCTGGCCCTGCTCGGTGGCGAGGTTCAGGTCGGCGCGGTGAATCGTGCGGGTCGGAACTTCCTGCGCGACGACCGGGGCGGCGACGCCAAGACCCATGGTCGTCAGCGCGGCGATGGTAAGCGGGATCTTGCTCATGCAAACTCTCCTTTTCGGGGTGGCCGGCGGGGCTTGCCGACGCCACCCCGATCCTTGCCGCGATGGCCCGCAGCGGGGAGGATGAGCACCCGACGAAATGCCGATCCTTTGCCGATAAAGCGCCGACCCCCGCGCTTTGCTCGGCCGGTCGATGTGTATTATATTGGCAATACACATGCGAAAAAGGCTAAGAGGACCGCGTGGAGACGTTGCAGCGAATCGATCTGGCGCATGCCGCCGATTTCCGGATCGGGCCGATCGTGGTGCGCCCGTCGCTGCGCCAGATCGTGCGCGACGACGGCGCGCAGGAAGTGATCGAACCGCGGGTGATGCAAGTGCTCGTCGCGCTGGCCGAGGCGCAGGGCGGGATCCTGTCGCGCGCCGACCTCACCGAACGATGCTGGGACGGGCGGATCGTCGGCGAGGACGCAATCAATCGCGTGCTGTCGCGCCTGCGCCGCGTGTCCGCGGGGATCGGCGCGGGTGCCTTTCATGTCGAAACGCTGACCAAGGTGGGCTACCGGCTGGTCCGCGAGGGAACGGCCGAGACGACGCGCGCGCCCGCCAACGCCGGCCAGGCGCCGCCCCCCACCCCCCGCCTGTCGCGCCGGGCGCTGCTCGGCGGCGGGGTGGCACTGGCGGCAGGTGGCAGTGCGGGCGGGTATTGGCTGCTACATCCCCGCAAGGCGGCGCTCACCCCCGAAGTTCGCGAACTGATCGTGCAGGCGCGTATCGCGATGCGCCAGGGATCGGTCGAAAGCGGGGCACAGGCAATCGGCTATCTGCGCCGTGCGGTCCGGTTGGCCCCCGATTCGGCCGATGCCTGGAGCCTGCTGGCAATTGCCTATGGCGGCGCCTCCTATGGCATGGCGCCGGAATATGAGTCCGATTACCGCACCCGCGCCGTCGCCGCGTTCAAGCGTGCGGCGGAAATCGACTCCGACAACGGCTATGTCCTCGGCATGCGCGCCATTCGCGCCGAGGGACCGGACCGTCGCTGGGCCGTCGAACAGGCCTTGCGCGCGGGGATGCGCAAGGCGCCCGGCAACGACATGCTGGCCAACGCGCTCTCCCAACTCCTGCTCGACGTCGGGCGCAACCGGGAAGCGGCCGACGTGGCGCTGGCGCAACCGCGCGACTTGCCGCCGACGCCGGGCGAATTGGGGTCGCGCGGGCAATTCGCCTGGGCGGCCGGGCGGCTGGAGGAAGCCGAACGCTGGATCGAAGAGGCGCGGTCGCTGTTCCCGCGCCACTATGCGGTCTGGTTCATCCGCTGCTATTTCCTGATGTACACCGGCCGCGTCGACGAAGCGCTGAAGCAGGCGCTCGACGTCAACGGCCGTCCGCCGGGGATTCCGGCGAGCAATTTCGACTTGGTCGTCGACGCCGCGCGCGCGATTGCGCGTCGCGACCGCGCGACGGTCGACGCGGCGATGCGCAGCAACCTCGACGCGGCGCATCGCGGCGCGGGCTTTGCCGAAAACGCGCTGCAGTTCGCCGCCGCGCTGGGCCGGCTCGACACGGCGTTCGAAATCGCCGGCGCCTATTATTTCGAACGCGGATTCAAGACGGGCGAGCTGCGCTTCTCAAAGGAGCAGCAGACCTATACCCGCCGCGGAAACCGCTCGACGCATTTCCTGTTCATGCCACAGGTCGCCCCGATGCGCGCCGACCCCCGCTTTGCCCAGCTCACCGCCGAGCTGGAGCTGGAACGCTATTGGAAGCTGTCGGGCACCATCCCGGATTTCCGCCGCGCGGCGCGATGACGCCGTCCGCGCCCGCCGGGCGTCAGGCGACCGGCGCCACGCCCAGCCGGGGAATCTCGATCTTCGGGCAATGGTCCATCACGACCTTCAGCCCCGCCGCCTCAGCGCGCGCAGCGGCATCTTCGTTGACGACGCCCAGTTGCATCCACACTGCCTTTGCCCCGACGGCGATCGCGGCATCGACGACTTCCCCCGCCGCGGCCGAATTGCGAAAGATGTCGACGATGTCGATCGGCACGCCGATCTGGTCGAGCCGGTCGAACACGAATTCGCCATGGACATGCTCACCGGTGATCGCCGGGTTGACCGGGATCACGCGATAGCCCTGTTGCTGCAGGAAACGCATCACGCCATAGCTCGGCCGGTCGGGCCGGTCGGACGCGCCGACCATGGCGATCGTCCGCGCACCTTCCAACAGCGCCTTGATGTCCTCGTCGCGCGTCAACGGCATGATTCTATCCTTTCGCGTGGTGCATCCAGTCGCGCACGCGACCGGCAATATCGGCGAACGCGGCCGCCTGCGGCCCGTTCCCCGCGGCGGGCGGCGTGCCCGAATCGGATGCAGTGCGGATGTCCATCGCCAGCGGCACGCGGCCCAGGAATGGGATACCGCGCTTTGCCGCTTCCGCCTCGGCGCCGCCGCGCCCGAACGGGTCGGACACTTCGCCGCAATGCGGACAGGCATAGCCCGCCATATTCTCGACCAGCCCGATCACCGGCACGCCCACCTTGTCGAACAGGTCGATCGCGCGCGCGGCGTCGATCAGTGCCAGGTCCTGCGGCGTCGACACGATGATGGCGCCCGCCGGCTTGTGCTTCTGCACCATCGTCAGTTGGACGTCGCCGGTGCCCGGCGGCAAGTCGAGCACCAGCGTGTCCGCCATGTCCCAATGCGCGTCGACCAACTGGCCCAGCGCGCCGCCCGCCATCGGCCCGCGCCACGCGATCGCCTGCCCTTCGGCCACCAGCCCGCCCATCGACAGCAGCGGCACGCCGAACGGCGTTTCGACCGGCACCAGCTTTTCGTCGCGCGCCTTCGGGCGGATACCCTCGACTCCCATCAGTCGCGGTTGCGACGGGCCGTAGATGTCGGCGTCGACCAGCCCGACCTTTTCGCCCGCGCGCGCCAGAGCGATGGCGAGGTTGGCCGACAGCGTCGACTTGCCGACGCCGCCCTTGCCGCTGGCGACGGCGATCAGGCGGCGGTGGCGCCGTTCGCTGGTCATCAGTACGCGGACTTCGCGCACATGCGGCTGCCCTTCAAGCGCGCGGCGCAAGTCGGCCTCCAGCTCGCCGCGCGCGGCGTCGGGCAGGCCGGTGACGTCGAGTACGATATCGGCGCGGCCGTCGTTGAAACGGAGCGTCGCGCGGCCGGCGGCGATGGGGTCGATCAGCGATTGCAGCGTGGCGGTATCGGTCATGTCCCGCGCGACATAGGCGCACAATCGCCGAGTGCCACTGTAAATCTGCAACTTGGTCCCTATAAAGGCAGACATGGCGACCGTATCGGGCTGGCTGGCAAAGGCCGGCATCTTCAAGAACGACCCTCCCAAGAGCCCCTGGGGCAGCGGTGGAAGCACTGGCGGCAACGGATCGGGTGGAGGCGACAATGGCGGCGGCAATGACGGGCCGCGCAACCCCTGGGCCATGCCCCCGGGCGGCCGGCGCCCGCGACCGGGCGCGCCCAGCGCGCTCGACGAGCTGCTGAAACGCGCGCGCGGTGCCGGGGGCGGCGGCGGCGGCGGCGGCGCGCCGCAATTTCCGGCGGGCTTTGGCGGGCGCAACTTGTGGCTGATGATCGTCGGCGCGCTGGTGCTCGTGTGGCTTGGCTTTACCAGCATCCATCCGATCACCCCCGAACAACGCGGCGTCGTGACGACGCTGGGCCGCTATTCGGGCATGCTGGAACCGGGCGTGAACTGGACGCTGCCCGCGCCGTTTGCCGAAGTGAACAAGGTCAACGTGCAGGAAATCCGCGTCGAGATGTTCCCCAAGTCCGGCAACGAGAATCTGATGCTGACCGGCGACGCGAATATCGTCGACCTGGCCTATCAGGTACGCTGGACCGTCGCGGACCCGCAGAAATTCGTATTCCAGATCGCCGATCCGACCGAAACCGTCCGCGCGACGGCGGAAAGCGCGATGCGCGCAGTGGTGGCGACGGCGACGCTGAACGACACGATCGGCGCGGGGCGCACCGCGATCGAGGAACGCGTGCGCGCGCTGATGCAGGGTACGCTCGACGAATATAATTCGGGCGTCCGCATCGAAGGCGTCGAAATCAAGAACGCCAATCCGCCGAGCCAGGTCGACGAGGACTTCAAGCAAGTCACCGCCGCCCAGCAGGAGGCCGAATCGAACATGAACAACGCGCGCGCCTATGCGAACCAGGTGATCGCGCTGGCGCAGGGCGAAGCCGCGCAGTTCGACCGCATCTATGAACAATATCGGCTGGCGCCCGACGTGACGCGCCGCCGCCTGTACTATGAAACGATGGAGAAGGTGCTGGCCAAGTCGAACAAGACCATCCTCGACGCGCCGGGATCGGTCCCGTACCTTCAGGTGCCCGCCGCGCAGCCGTTGCCCGAGCCGAACGCGCCTGCACCCGCCAAGCCGGCCCAGGGAGGCGCCCAGTGAACCGCGCCCTCCTGCGCAACCCGATGGTGCTGGCCGTCGCCGCGCTGATCCTTATCGTCCTGCTCGCCAACACGATCACGATCGTGAAGGAAACGCAGCAGGCGGTCGTCCTGCGGCTCGAAAAGCCGGTCCGCACCGTCAACGCCTATCATGCGGGGGAGACGTTCGGCCGCACCGGCGCGGGCCTGATCCTGCGCATTCCGTTCTTCGACCGGATCGTGTGGGTCGACAAGCGGGTGCAGGGGATATCCCTGGACGATCAGCCCGTGCTGTCGACCGACCAGCGCCGGCTGGAAGTCGACGCCTTCGCGCGATACCGCGTCGTCGACCCGCTGCGCATGGTGGTCGCGGTGGGCAGCGAGCGCGGACTGGCCGATGCGTTGCGGCCGTTGCTTGGATCGGCGCTTCGCAATGAGCTGGGCAAGCGGCCGTTCGCCGCGCTGCTCAGCCCCGAACGCGGCGAAGTGATGGAGAATATTCAAAAGGGCCTGCAGAATGTCGCGCGCCAATATGGCGTCGACATCGTCGATGTGCGGATCAAGCACGCCGACCTGCCCGCCGGATCGCCGCTCGACGCCGCGCTTGAACGCATGCGCACCGCGCGGCGCCAGGAAGCCGCAAGCATCCGCGCCGAAGGGTTGAAGCAGGCGCAGATCATCCGCGCCGACGCCGAGGCGCAAGCCGCGAAAATCTATGCCGAAAGCTTTGGCAAGGACCCGGAATTCTATGACTTTTATCGCGCAATGCAGTCGTACGAAACGACGTTCGGCGTGAACGGCCGCAAGGCGGACGGGCAAACGACGATCATCCTGTCGCCGCAGAACGGCTATCTGAAGGAATTCATGGGACGCAAACCGTGACTCTGTCGATCCGTTCATATTCAAACGACGTTCAGCCGGCAGGCGCAATGATGCGCGCCGGCATTCCTGCGAGTTGATACGAGGTACCATGCGCTACGCTTACGCCCTCACCACGGCCCTTCTGCTCGGCGGCACCGCCGTCACCATGACGCTCCACCAGCCCGCGGGCGCGCAAACCGCCCAGAACGAGCCGGGCGCGATCGAGGCGTCGGCGCCCAAGGCCGGCGCGCCGATGAGCTTTGCCGAAATGGTGGAAAAGCTGCAGCCCGCCGTGGTCAACATTTCGACCACGCAGCGCGTGCAGGTGCAGACCAATCCGTTCGCCGGCACGCCCTTCGGCCCCTTCCTGGGCGGTCCCAGCCGCCCCGCGACACGCGAGGCCGAATCGCTCGGGTCGGGATTCCTGATCTCCGACGATGGCTATATCGTCACCAACAACCATGTCGTCGCGCCGGGAAGCCGCAACGCAGTGGTCGAATCGATCACCGTCACGCTGGCCGACAAGCGCGAGTATAAGGCGCGGCTGATCGGCCGCGACGCGCAATCGGACCTGGCGGTGCTCAAGATCGAGGGCAAGGGCCTGCCCTTTGTCCGCTTCGGCGATTCGACGACCGCGCGTGTCGGCGACTGGGTGGTCGCGATCGGCAGTCCGTTCGGCCTGGGCGGGTCGGTGACTGCGGGCATCATCTCGGCGGTCCACCGCGTGACCGGCCAGGGCGGCGCCTATGACCGCTTCATCCAGACTGACGCGTCGATCAACCGGGGCAACTCCGGTGGCCCGATGTTCGACCTGCGCGGCAACGTCATCGGCATCAATTCGCAGATCCTGTCGCCGACCGGCGGCAATGTCGGCATCGGCTTCGCGATTCCGGCCGAAGAGGCCAAGCCCGTCATCGACAAGCTGATGAAGGGCGAATCGATCAAGCGCGGCTACCTGGGCGTCAACATGCAGGACCTGACCGACGACCTGGCCGAAGCGATGGGCGTCCCTGCCGGCAAGGGCACCATCATCGCGCGCGTCGAACCGGGCGAGGCCGCCGACAAGGCCGGCATCAAGGCGGGTGACGTGATCGTGAAGGTCGACGGTCGCGACGTCACGCCCGACCAGACGCTCAGCTATCTGGTTGCCAATGTCACGCCGGGAACGCGCGTGCCGGTAGAGGTCGTGCGCGACGGCAAGCGCCTGACGCTGCAGGTAACGGTCAGCACCCGCCCATCCGAGGAACAACTCGCCGGGCTCGATTCGGACGAAAGCGACGACGGAGTCCCCAACGCCGGCGACTCGCCCGAAGCCGCGACTCAGTCGCTGGGCGCCGTGGTGACCAACCTGACGCCGCAGATCGCCCGGTCGATTCAAGTCGACCCGGCGACCAAGGGCATCGTCATCGTCGACGTCGACCAGTCGAGCGACGCGGCGGCCAAGGGGCTCCAGCGCGGCGACGTCATCACGTCGATCAACCGCCAGCCGATCGCCAGCGTCGACCAGGCGTCGAAGCTGATCGCGGGCGCGAAAAAGGCGGGCAAGGTGCTGCTGTTCGTGCAGCGCCAGAATTTCGGTCGCTTCGTCGTCGTCGATCTCAACGGCTGATCCACGATCCGTCGGGCCGGGGACCGAAATCCCCGGCTGACGAAACGCCCGCCATTTCCTAAGGAACGCCTTCTGGCGGAAAGGGCGGGCGGATGAGCGACGACACGAGCATTTTTCTGGGGCTGGGCGGCGGCAAGCGGCAGGAGCTTGTCCTGAAACGCGCCAACCGCCACGGGTTGATCGCGGGCGCCACCGGCACCGGCAAGACCGTGACGCTGCAGGGTCTGGCCGAGGGCTTTTCCGCCGTCGGCGTGCCGGTGTTCGTCGCCGACGTGAAGGGCGACCTGGCCGGGATCGGCATGGCCGGATCGCCGACTGCAAAAACGCACGCCCCCTTTGCCGCGCGCGCGCAGGAAATCGGCGACGCCGACTGGCGCTACGAAGCCGCGCCCGTGCAGTTCTGGGACCTGTTCGGCGAACAGGGCCACCCCGTGCGCACCACTGTTTCCGAAATGGGTCCGCTGCTGCTGTCGCGGCTGATGGGGCTGAACGAAACGCAGGAAGGCGTGCTGACCATTGCCTTCCACGCCGCCGATGCCGAAGGGTTGCTGCTGCTCGACCTCGACGATTTGCAGGCGATGCTCGCTTATTGCGCGGAAAATGCCGGCGCATTGTCGGCGCAATTCGGCAATGTCACCAAGGCAAGCGTCGGCGCGATCCAGCGCCAACTGCTCCAGTTGCGCAGCCAGGGCGGGACGCATTTCTTCGGCGAACCCGCGCTCGACATCCATGACTTCATCGCGCGCGACGACAATGGGCGCGGCGTGGTCAATGTGCTCGCCGCCGACAAGCTGATGGCCAGCCCGCGGCTGTACGCCAGCTTTCTCCTCTGGCTGCTGTCCGAGCTGTTCGAAGTGCTTCCTGAAGTCGGCGACCCCGACAAGCCGGTGCTCGTCTTCTTTTTCGACGAAGCGCACCTGCTGTTCGAGGATGCGCCCAAGGCACTGCTCGACAAGATCGAACAAGTGGTGCGGCTGATCCGGTCAAAGGGTGTCGGTGTTTATTTCGTCACACAAAATCCGATTGATATTCCGGAGGATGTCGCCGGCCAGCTCGGCAATCGCGTCCAGCATGCGCTGCGTGCCTTTACTCCGCGCGACGAAAAGGCAGTGCGCGCCGCCGCGCAAACCTTCCGCGCCAATCCCGGCGTCGATGTCGCGACCATCATCACCGAATTGAAGGTCGGCGAGGCGCTGGTCTCGCTGCTGCAGCCCGATGGCGCCCCCTCGCCCGTCGAGCGCACGCTGGTCCGCCCGCCGCACGGGCGCGTCGGCCCGCTCGACCCGGAGGAACGCAAGATCCTTATCGACACCGACATCGTCGGCGCGAAATATGACGCGGCGGTCGACCGCGAATCGGCCGAGGAAATCCTGGCCGCGCGCGCCGCGAAGGCCGTCGCCGCCGCCGAAGCCGCCAAGGCCGAGGAAGAACGCGCCAGGGCCGCCGCGCAAGCCGGAAAGGACAGCGCACGCGCCGATCGTGAGGCCGCCAAACCCGACCGCTGGGACAAGGCGCTCGATTCGGCCACGCGCTCGGCCGCATCGTCGCTGGGCCGCCAGATGGCGAACGAACTCGGCAAGCAGGTGCTGGGCAGCGGACGCAGGCGCACGTCGAACAGCCTGGGCGCGCAGATCGTGCGCGGCATCCTGGGCAACCTGTTCGGGCGGTAGTGGCAATGGACGACCAACGGACCAAACGCCTGTGGGAACGATATTGGGCGATCCGCGAACGGCGGCGCGGCGGATATTCGACGCCGATCCTGTGGCACCTGGCACTTCGTCGCGATCGCGCGGCGATGCTATGCCTTTCAGACAGCCTCGCGACCGACAGGCGGCCAGGGGATGGCTTCAGCCAGGCGGGACTCGCCTACCGCGCCTTTCGACTGGGCGACTCGCAAGCGGCGCAGCATCTGGCGATGGATGCGTTCAACGCGGGCGACCTGACGCGGTACCGCCACTGGCTGCACCGCGCCGCGCGCGCCGGCGACGGGGATTCGGCGCGCGAACTGGCGCGGTTCGAAACCCGCCTTGCGCACACGCTCGCCCGGCGCATCCGGCGGGGCCGCCCGTACCGGAGAAGCGAGCTGCGCTGACGTCTCTCGCTTTCCGCCGCGCCTACTCCATCGTCGCGAGCAGTGACTGGATCGGGGCAAAGGCGAACGCGACCGAACTGTCGGCGACGCCATAGGGGATGAACAGCCGGTCGCCGTGGCGGATCGCGCCGCAGGTATAGACTACATTGGGCACATAGCCTTCGCGGTCCTGGTCCGCCGCCGCCAAAATCGGTTCGCGCGTGCGGCCGACGACCCTTGATGGATCGTCCTTGTCGAGCAGGACCGCACCGATCGAATATTTGCGCATCGCGCCGACTCCGTGCGTCAGCAGCAGCCAGCCTTCGTCCAGTTCGATCGGCGGGCCGCAATTGCCCATCTGGACCAATTCCCACGGATATTTTGGGGTGATGATCCGCACGCCTTCGTTCCAGTGCGTCAACCGTTCGGACCCGATCAGGAAGATGTTCTCGCCGTCCTGGCGGCCGATCATCATATATTGGCCGTTCACGGTACGCGGGAACAGCGCCATGCCCTTGTTGCGCGCCGCACTGCCCGTCATCGGTACCAGGTCGAACGAGCGGAAGTCGCGCGTGCGCATCAGCTCCGATTGGATTACCGACCCGTTATAGGCGGTGTAGGTGCCGATCCATTCATAGCTGCCGTCGTCGTGGCGGAAATGGCACAGCCGCAGATCCTCCAGCCCGTTCGATTGCGCGCGCGTGATGGGAAAGATGACCGTGCCCGACAGCGTGCTGTCGCGGTGACGATAGACGGTCACCGGCCCCTCGGGCATCTTGTCCTCCTCGCCCACGGCATCGGCGGCGGTAGCGAACGGCGGTTCGGGCGCCAGCGTCATCCCGCATTCGTCGGTGATGATGCCTTCGCGGAAGGCGACCGAGGAAATATGCCCTTCGCCCACTGAACGCAGCGACATCAGGATGCGCATGCTGCCCGGCGGCATGCCGGTCTGGTCGTAATGCGGCACCGCGCTGGGGTTCATCAACGCGGCGGCGGCATAGCTGTATTCATGGCAGAAATAGGCGCCGATCAACTGGCGGCGCTCGTCGCCGATTTTCGTGCCGTCCAGCCCCAGCAGCGCCTCTATCTCGTCATAGCGCGTCATGAATACGCGACGCGTCTGCCAATGACGCGCCTCGAAATCCTTGAGGACGTTGTCGAGCTGCGCGCGCGCCTCGCTCGGCGACATCGCGAGCACCTCGCTCACCAGCCGTTCGGTGCGACTGGGGCCATTGCCGTTCGATTGCCAGGCGATGTGAAAGGGGCGAACC
This sequence comes from Pseudomonadota bacterium, assembly GCA_049323815.1. GTDB lineage: Bacteria > Pseudomonadota > Alphaproteobacteria > Sphingomonadales > Sphingomonadaceae > Sphingomonas. Next base: position 51,715 of record JBMOOB010000033.1, read on the forward strand.
ACCACGCGCGACGGGTCCGCCCGCAGGCGCAGCGAATGATAAAACAGGTCGAGCATCGCTCCCCCGAGGCAGAAACGTCAGGCCGTCTCCCGCAGCGACTGCGTCAAGCGACGGCGGCCGATGCTCCTGCCACGTTTCCCGGCACCTTTGAAAGAGCCGAAATCGCGCACGATGCCAGTTGCAGCGCCAGAATCGACTCCGCCCCCTGATTCCGGTTCAATCCGGTGGGCATCAGGCCGTCGAAACAGCCGCCGTCGCCGACCGTGGCGAGCGGCAGTTCCAGGTCGTTCGCGCCCAGATACCAGCGATAGGCCCGCATCGCCTCTTCGGCCCAGCGCGGCTCGCCCGTCGCATCGCGCGCGGCGATACACGCGTCGATCGTCGCCTGCGCCTCAAGCGGTTGCTGGTCGAACGGCAACGGATCGGCATAGGGGCGACCGAAGCTCTCCGTACCGACTGCGCGGAACCGCCCCTCGGGCGATGTCTGACGCGCGACGATCCATTCTAGCGTCTCGATACCGACACGGATCAGGTCGTCGCGACCAAGCGCGATGCCCGCACGCAACAGCGCCTCTGGCAGGCGGGCATTGTCATAGGCGAGGACGATTTCGAACCAGCTCCATTCGGGCCGGCGGGTGGCATCGAGCATTTCGACCAACTCCGCGCCGAAACGCTCGAGGATGCTGGTCGACAGGGCATGCCCCGGATGCGCCTCCAGCATCGCGGCAGCGCCCAGCATGGCAAATGCACGTGCGCGCGGACTGCCCAGCTCCAGTGCGATCGACGCGGTGGCGTCGAACAGCGTCGCGGCCCAGTCGCGATGCTTCTGCGCGCGCGCGTCGCGCGCCGCGACGCCAAGCGCCCACAAGGCGCGGCCGTTCGAATCCTCCGACCCTGCGTCCTCGCACCATGTCCGGTCGAAATTCATGAAATTGCGGAAGCGCCCGGCATCGGGATTCCAGGCATGCTGGACAAACGAGGCATAGATGCTCGTCCACCGGTCGCGCACGCCTTCGTCGATCCCGTCGATCCGGCACATCAAAATCAGCGCGCGGGCGTTGTCGTCGATGCAATAGCCGTGCCGACGGTCGGGCACCGAATAAATCGAGTGCTGGAGCATGCCGGTCGAATCGCTCATCCGCTCGACGGCGCTGATGTCGGGCGCAAGCGGCGCAATGGTATGATCGCGCGGCGGCATGCGGCGCGGGCGCGCGGCGACCGCCGCCTCGATCTGCGCCATCGCGCTTTCGGCGAGGCGCGACCACAGCATCGTGCGCCCGCGCGCATAGGCGCGCCGCGCCAGCGCGCACCGCGCCGCATCGTCGGTCAGCAACCGCGCGATCTCTCGCGCCAGACCGGCGCTGTCCCCGAAATCAACGAGTACACCATGGCCATTGGCCAGTATTTCGGTCGCATGGACATAGGGCGTCGACACCACCGGCTTACCGACGCCGACGGCATAGGAGAGCGTCCCCGACGTGATCTGCGCGGGGTTGCTGTATGGCGTCACATAGACGTCGGCGGCCTGGAGATAATCGAGCAGTTCCTCATGTTCGACGAACGCGTCGACAAAGGCGAGGTGGTCCGCCACGCCGTTCGCTGCCGCCTGCGCCTTCAGCCGGTCGCGATACGCCTCGCCTTCATGCGCCACCAGATTCGGGTGCGTCGCGCCCAGCACGACGTAGAGCGTTTCGGGCACATCGGCGACGATCGCGGGCAGCGCGTCGATCATCGTCTCGATCCCCTTGTTGGGGGCGAGCAGGCCGAAGGTCAGCACCACCTTGCGGTCCAGCCACCCGAAGCGCGGTTTGAGCGCGGCGGAATCGACCAGCGGCCGGTCGGGCACGCCGTGCGGGATCATCATGATGCTGCGCGCATCGGCGCCGTGCACGCGTTGCAGGATGTCGCGCCCGCGCTCTGCCATCACGACGACGCGCGACGCACGGCGCAACAACGCCTCCATCACGCGGCGTTCGTCGGCGCTGGGATGTTCGAGCACGGTGTGCAGCGTCGCAATGACCGGGATGGTCAGCCGGTCGAGCAGTGCGAGCAGCAACTCGCCCGCCGCGCCGCCATAGATGCCATATTCATGCTGGACCCACAGAAGCTGCGCGCCGCTCGCCTCGATCCGCCGTGCGGCGTCGAGATAGGCGGCGCGGTCGTCCTGCGGAATCGCATGCGTGACGGCGGGGGGATAGTCATAGCGCCCCGGGTGGTCGTCCATCGCATAGACGTCGACCTTGAGCCCGGGAAACCGTTCGGTCAGCGCCTGCCAGGTATCGGTGGTATAAGTGGCCAGCCCGCATTTGCGCGGCAGGAAGTTGCCGATCAGCGCGATATGATCGACCCGCGATGCGCTGTCCGCCGATTCCCGTGCCATTGTCCGACCCTTCCTCTCCCAGCATTACTCCGGTAATTTCAGTCTGTTACCGCCACGTCTAAACGCGTGCTCATACATATGGTTGCACGCCTGTTGCGTCGCAACAGCTTCCATCTTCCGACGCTCAGCCGCGACCGCGATATCCGGGAACATCCTGAGCGGGAATCCATACGCCTGCGGGCGGCGTGCCCGATTGCCAGAACACATCGATCGGTATGCCGCCGCGCGGATACCAATAGCCGCCGATGCGCAACCATTTCGGCCGCATTTCCGTGAACAGCCGTTCGCCGATGCCGACCGTGCAATCTTCGTGAAATGCGCCGTGATTGCGGAAGCTGCCCAGGAACAGCTTCAGCGATTTGGATTCGACGATCTTGTCGCGAGGCACATAGTCGATGACCAGGTGCGCGAAATCGGGCTGGCCGGTAATCGGGCACAGCGACGTGAATTCAGGCGCGGCAAAGCGGATGCAATAGGTGCTGCCGGGCCGCGGATTCGGGACATAGTCGAGTTCCGCCTCTTCGGGAGAGGCGGGAAGGCTGCTTGTCTTGCCGAGATGTTTTGCTTCCATGCGCTGCATGTAGGGCGCCGCGCGCGCAGTGGGAAGCGCCGCGCACTCGACGGCGCGCGCGTCCAGGCCTAGAACAAAGGGCCTCACGCGCTGGAGGCACGCATGGACCCCTTGGTGACGACGCAATGGCTGGCCGACCATCTGGGCGACAGCGACCTGCGCGTGCTCGATGCCAGCTATACTTCGACCATTCCGGGTGCGCCGCCCGGCAATCCGCGTGCCAGCTATCTGGCGGGGCATGTGCCGGGCGCGCTCTATCTCGACCTCGACGATCTGGTCGATCCCGACGCGCCGCTTCCGTCCACCGTGCCGCCGGCGGTCAGGTTTCTGTCGCGGATGCGCGCGCTGGGGGTCGGCGACGGCAGCCGGATCGTCCTTTATGACGATGTGCCGCACAAGACCGCGTGCCGCGCCTGGTGGCTGTTCCGGCTGTTCGGCGTGGAAAAGGTCGCGATCCTCGATGGCGGGCTTGCCGCCTGGAAGGCCGAGCGGCGGCCGCTGGCGTCGGGCGAGGAACGCCGGCGCGAACGGCATTTCACGCTGCTCGATCCGCGCGCGGAGTTGCGCACGCTGGGCGAGATGAAGGCGCTGGTCGCCGACGGCGGCACACAAATCCTCGACGCGCGCTCGCCCGCGCGGTTCAACGGGGCAGAGACCGATCCGCGCCCCGGCGTCGCGCCGGGGCATATGCCGGGGGCGACCAACCTGCCCTATGGCGGATTTTTCGAAGCCGACGGGCGGTGGAAGCGCGGCCCCGCGCTGCGGGCGGTGTTCGACGCAGCGGGCGTCGACCTCGACCGGCCGATGGTGGCGACCTGCGGGTCGGGGATTACGGCCGCGGCGATCGTGTTCGCCGCGCATCTGCTGGGCCGCGACGCGGCATTGTATGACGGAAGCTGGTCGGAATGGGGCGCCGACCCCGAAACCGCCAAGGAAACGGGGACCAAGTGAGCAAGATCGACGGCGAGCGGACAAAGGGTACGGGTACGCAGGTTGTCAACGCCGGGCGCCGCCCGGAATGGACGCAGGGGATCGTCAATCCGCCGGTGTGGCGGGCGTCGACCATCCTTTACGGTTCGGTCGCCGAACTGCGCGAAGCGGGCGGCCGCGACACGCACCACCGCCTGTTCTACGGCCGGCGCGGCACGCCGACGCAATGGTCGCTCGCCGATGCGCTGACCGAGCTTGAACCGGGGGCAGAGGCGACCTTGCTCTATCCGTCGGGCGTCGCGGCGATCGCCAGCGCGCTGATGGCGGTGCTGAACCCCGGCGACGAGCTGTTGCTCGTCGACAGCGCCTATGACCCGACACGCGGCTTCGCGACCGGACTGCTGGCGCGCTACGGCATCACCACGCGCTTCTACGATCCGATGGTCGGCGCGGGGATCGAGGCCATGCTGAGCGAGCGCACGCGCGCGATCTTCATGGAAAGCCCGGGCAGCCTGACGTTCGAGGTGCAGGACGTGCCCGCCATTGTCGAGGTGGCGAAGCGCCACGGCATCGCGACGTTGATCGACAACACCTGGGCGACGCCGCTGCTGCTCCCCGTCATCGCCATGGGTGTCGATTATTCGATCATGGCGTGCACCAAATATGTCATCGGCCATTCGGACGTGATGCTGGGGTCGGTGACGGCCGCGCAGGGCCGGTATGACCGGCTGCGCGACACCAGTTACCAACTCGGCCAGACCGCCAGCCCCGACGACGCCTGGCTCGGGTCGCGCGGGCTGCGCACGATGGCGGTGCGGCTGAAGGAACAGGGCGCGTCGGCGCTGCGCATCGCGCAATGGCTGCGCGACCGGCCCGAGGTGGCGCGCGTGCTGCACCCCGCGCTGCCCGAATGCCCCGGCCATGCGCACTATGTCCGCGACTTCAAGGGCGGGTCGGGACTGTTCTCGTTCGTTCTCAACGGCGGGACCGACGCCGCGCGCGCCGCGCTGATCGACGGGCTGACGCATTTCGGCATCGGCTATAGCTGGGGCGGATATGAAAGCCTGGCGCTGCCGGTCGACCCGCACCGGTTCCGCTCCGCCACGCGCTGGGACGCGCACGGGCCGGTGGTACGGCTCCAGATCGGGCTGGAGGATGCCGACGACCTGATCGCCGACCTGGAGGTGGGGTTCGGCCGGTTTCGCGCGGCGGCGACCGCATGATCGAGCAGGCGGCTCGCTGGCTCGCCCACCACGGGATTCGCCTGCCCGACACCTATGGGCTGGTCGAAGCGGGCGTGGCCGCGGCGCTCGCGCTGCTGGCGCTGTCCGCCGGCTGGGCGGTCGAGCGGCGCTGGGGGCAACGCCTGTCCGCCCTGTGGGCCACGCATGTCGGCGGCCATGCCGAAGGGTTGAGCGGGCGGATCGGTGCGATCGTGCGCCACGGCATTTCGGCGATATTGCTGGCGTTTCTAGCCGTCATTTGGGGCTGGAACGGGCTGGCGGCGACCGGCGTCGGCCTTGCCGAAGGGGCGGCCGTGGCGATGCTGGCCGCTGCCATCCTGCGCGGGCTGGGGCTGCCGCGCTGGGCGGCCTATACCGTCGCGCTGGTCGCGTTCATCGCAATCCTCAGCCGCGCGCTCGGCGGACTCGATGTCGTGCAGGGCACGCTGGAGCGCGTCGGCTTCGACATCGGCAGGCGGCGGTTCTCGCTGTTGTCGGCGCTGACCATCGGCATCACGCTGGTGGTTCTGTTCGCCTTCGTGCGGCTGACCAACCGCGTCGTCACGCACTGGGTGGCACGCAACCACAGCTTCGACGCGACGCAAAAGCTGTTGTTTCAGAAACTGGCGGGGATCGCCGCGATCGCCGTCGCCTTCTTCATCGGCATCGACTTGCTCGACATCGACCTGACGGCGTTTGCGGTGTTTTCGGGCGCGCTTGGGCTCGCGGTCGGCTTCGGCCTGCAAAAGACCGTCGGCAACCTGATCGCCGGGATCATCCTGTTGATGGACCGTTCGATCAAGCCCGGCGACGTCATTGTCGTCGGCGACAGCTTCGGCTGGGTCAACAAAATCGGCGTGCGCGCGGTTTCGGTGTTGACGCGCGACGGCAAGGAACATCTGATTCCGAACGAAAATCTGATGACTGAGGAAGTCGAGAACTGGTCCTATTCCGACCGCAACGTGCGCGTGCGCATTCCCGTAGGCGTCGCCTATTCGAGCGACCTGAAGCTTGCGCAGGCACTGATGCTACGCGCCGCAACGGAAAGCCCGCGCGTGCTCGACAGCCCGCGCCCCAATGTGTGGCTGACGGGGTTCGGCGACAGTTCGGTCGACCATGAGATCCTCGCCTGGATCAGCGACCCCGAAAGCGGCGTCGGCAATGTGCGTTCGGACGTGCTCAACCGGCTGTGGTGGCTGTTCAAGGACCATGGGATCGAAATCCCCTTCCCGCAGCACGACCTGCACGTGAAGGAATGGCCCGCCGGCAAGGCGTAAGCGCCGACGGCGGCGGAAGCCGCGACCCAATGTCTTCCCGCGCGGACGATTGCGCACCGAATGCGGCGCCGCGCCATTTCCATGCCGGCATCGACGTCCTACATTCGCCTTCGTGTCCTCGCCCCCCGTAACCGCCCGCATCGCCCAGGGTGTCGCGTCGATCCCCGCCGCCGCGTGGGATGCCTGCGCCGGCACCGCAAACCCGTTCGTCAGCCATGCGTTCCTGTCGATCCTCGAACGGTCGGGCTCCGCAACCCCGGCCACGGGGTGGCAGCCGCTGCCGATCATCGTCGACGGTAGCGATGGCGCCCCCGCCGCGATCGCGCCCGCCTATGCCAAGAGCCACAGCCAGGGCGAATATGTATTCGACCACGCATGGGCCGACGCGTGGGAGCGCGCGGGCGGCAGCTATTATCCCAAGATCCAGGTGGCGGTGCCGTTCACGCCCGTCCCCGGCCCGCGCCTGTTGCTGCGCGACTCCACGCAGGCGCCCGCGCTGATCGCCGCGATCGAAGCCGTGACCGACCAGAACGCGCTGTCTTCGGCGCATGTCACGTTCGTCGACGAGGCACAGATACCCGAATTCGAACGCGCGGGCTGGCTGATCCGCGAAGGGACTCAGTTCCACTGGCAGAACGACGGCTACCGCTCTTTCGACGATTTCCTCGCCGCGCTGGCCAGCCGCAAGCGCAAGGCGATCCGCAAGGAACGCGCGATCGCGATCGAAGGACTGACGATCCGCCACCTTACCGGCGCCGACCTGACCGAGGCGCATTGGGACGCCTTTTGGAACTTCTATCAGGACACCGGCAGCCGCAAATGGGGCCAGCCCTATCTGACGCGCGCCTTCTTTTCGTTGCTGGGGCAGGAAATGGCCGACCGCGTGCTGCTGATCCTGGCCGAGCGCGGCGGTCGGCCGATCGCAGGCGCGCTCAACCTGCTCGGCGCGGATACATTGTACGGCCGCTATTGGGGATGCGTGGAGGACGTGCCGTTCCTCCATTTCGAGCTGTGCTATTATCAGGCGATCGACGCCGCGATCGACCGCGGACTGGCGCGCGTGGAGGCGGGCGCGCAGGGCGAGCACAAGCTGGCGCGCGGCTATTCGCCGGTGCCGACCTGGTCGGCGCATTATTTGCCCAACTCGGGATTCCGCCGCGCGGTCGCCGATTTCCTGGCGCGCGAACGCGCCGCGGTGGCGCATGAGCAGGAATATCTGGGCGCGCTGACGCCGTTCAGGAAGTAAAGGCGGCCTCGGGCTTGGGCACGGGCAGGTCGCTGCGCGTCACATTCGGCCCCTGCTGGCTATGGTCGACGCGGAACAGCGCGCTCCTGCCGTCGCGCCACACCGGGATCAGCCCTTTTTCCAGCGCGGGGTCATAGGCCGGCGGCTCGATCACCCAGACATAGTCGAAGGCGTCGCGCGGAAAACGCGACAGCGCCAGCGCGATCGGCCGCCACCATTCGCGCGGGCATTTCACGTCGGTGACGATCTGCGACGGATCGTGCGAATAGCCGCGCGCCTTTGCATAGCGCACCGTCAGCAACTGTCCCCCCGCCATCGACCACTGGTCGTTGGTATAGGCCATCCGCCGTTCGAGCGCGAGCGCGGGAACGTGCTGAAGCCGCGTCATCTTCCATTCGTTGAAGCAGGTTTCGCCGACGAAGCTGATGAGCCGCGCGCCCTTGGGCAGATGGTCGAGCGCCGCAAGTTCCTTGTCATAGGATCGGTCGTAGAGCGCGAAGCTCCAGGTCGTCGCGCCCATGCGCACCAGAAAGAAGGCGAGCCCCATCGCCGCGACCGTGGCGGCACCGCGGATCGACAGCCCCTTGCGCGGGCGCAGCGCGATGACCGCGATCGCAAACATATACGGCGCCAGCCGCATGTCGGCATAGGCCGACCCGAACACGATGCGCGGCAGCAACACGAACACCGCGATCAGGAACAGCGCCGACAGCCCCAGGTTGCGCGAATATTCGATGTTCGGGTCGCGAATGCCCTTGAACAGAATCAGATAGACGACGCCCAGGCAGCCGAGATCGAACAACTGCCAGCGGTCGCGGAACACCATCGTCACCCAGAGCAGCTTCGCGCGCCAATTGAACCAGTCGCCGGTCTGGCCGCTGACATGGTCGCCGCTGCGCCATGCGAGCATCAACAGCGCGGGCGGTGCGAGCACCAGGCACTGGAGCCCCGCGCGAACCCAGGGCACGATCCACGACCGCACAAAATCCTGGTGCCACGGCCCATCATGCTTGCGCAGGTCGTGCTGGCGGATCAGCTCGGCCGAAAAGGCGAGCACGCCAAGCGTGCCCCAGCCATAGGTGTGGCAGACCCAGACCAGAAACGAAATCGGCAGGAAGACGATGCTGCGCAGCCGGAACTTGCCCAGCCGCGCCAGCCGCAGCCACCAGGCGAAGGCATTGAGTGCGAGCGCCATCGACAGCGCGAAATTCACAAAGCCGAAGTGGAAGGGATAGCTGTACGCCAGCGGAAGCGCGAACAGCGCGGTCGCCGGAATCCTGCCGTGCACTTCGCGCGCGATCCACAACAGCCCGGTAACGGTCAGCGCGGGGATGGAAATCACGATCAGCTTGACCGCCAGTTCCAGCCCGAAAATCTTCGCAAGCGGGATGATCGCCAGGTCGACGCCCAGATTGCCAATCAGCTCCCAGTCGAAATTATACCAGTCGTTGAACCAGGGGTAGATATTGCGGTCGAGCTGGACGCGATACCGCCCCATGTGCCCCGGCAAATCGACCAACGGCGGAATGTCTGGCCACAGCAGCGGCACGATAGCCACCAACGCCGCCGCCAGCACAAACCACCGCGTCTGCCACCAATGCGGCTGTCCCGCCGTACCCCCTTGCATCCGCCGCTTCTAATGCGTCGATGGGGCATCCGACAAGCCGTCGCGTTGCACCGCGAAAACCATCGGGCCGCCTGCGATCCCCGGCAGCGGCGTCAACCATCCCGGTGCCCGACCGTCCAGCAGCAAACCGACCATCCGCCGATGGTCGCGCGTCATCGCCGGCCCCAGTTCGGCAAAGCTCGACTGGCACAGCATCACATAATCGACCCGCCATTGCGCCGCGATGGCGCGCGCCTGCGCCTCGCCGCCAAGAAAAAATCGGTACAGCGCCACATTGCCGCTGTTGTTGCGGTGATAGGGCGCCCCCACCGACCGCATTTGCGTGGCGCCGATGACATAGGCCGCCGAATCGAGAGGCGCCATGACAAGCCCCGGCGGCAACTTGCGCAGTTCCGCGAAAGCCGCGCCGCTCGTGCATTGCGAAACGGTTTGCCGCGCCGCGATGATCGGCGACGCAGTCGCCCGGTCGAACCAGACCCCCGCGGCATCATAGGTGACTCCCGCCGCGACGACCCAGATACCCACCCGGACCAGGATCGAACGTGTCGACCGTCGAATACGGTGCACCGCAACGGCCAGCGGTATCGCGACCAGCGCCGAGACAGTGTAGGTGGCGCGAATCTGGACAATGCACAAGAGAATGGCGGGGATCAGCAGGATCGCCAGGCTCTGCCATTTCGGGCTGCGCCATGCGCCGTCGCGAAGCAGCCAAAGCAGCGCGACAAGCCCGGCGAGCACCAGCCCGCCATAGCTGATGGTCATGCCGACGCTGTCCTGCGCGAACAAGCCGACGGCCTCTCCCACTCGGCTCATCCAAAGGTCCTGCAGCATCGGATCCATCGCGCCATAGGGACCGCGAAGACACACCGACGACGTGCGCAGGACCAGCGGCAGCGCCGCAAGCGCCAGCCCGGCACCCGCCGCCGTCCGGTATCGCCCGTCGCGCAGCATCGGCGCGCCCATCGCGAGCAGCGCGAAATAGGCCGCGGCGATCAGCGTCGCGCCCATCGATGCCGGCGTGAAGCCATCGCACCATTGATCCGGCCACACCTGGGGTCGCAGCAGCCAAAAGGCGGTCAGCGTCGTTCCGCCAAGTCCAAGCGCGAAGCCGCCCAGGCGCGGCCGCGCGACGTCGGGCGTGTCGACAACGAAACGCCAGAACAACGCGCCCATGCCGAACAGCACCAAGGGCAGCGTCTCGAGCCCGATCACCAGGCTCAGCGCGGCCGCGACACCAGCGCCCAGCCCCGCGCGCCAGCGCGCGCGCGCCACCAACCGTTCGGCGAAGATCATGATGAGCAGGATCTGCAACGCGTGATGATCGATCCGGCCCGGAACGAACAGGCTGGTCATCGGAAAGGACAGCGCGAGCAGGATCACCGCCGCCGGCCCCGCGCGCGGCGCCAGCCGTTCGGCAAGGCGCGCGCCGATCAACAGCGTCGCGAGCAACAAAAGTCCGGGATACAGAACGACCATCGCCAGCTCGGCATGCGGCCGGCCGACCATCGGCGTCAGCGCCGCGATGATTGCCGCCGGGCCCAGGTCGGCGAGCCGGGACCAGTGCATCGACGCGCCGCCGGGCGGGCCCAGCCGGTGCTGCAACAGATCGGAGAATGCCTGGCCGTTCAGCCAGTCGCGAACTTCCGCAAGGCGCATCATGTCGTCATTGTCGGGCAGGCGGAGCATCGACAGCGGCACCCACGCCCGGTACGTCCACGCCGCCGTCAGCAGGACGGCAAGCGCGATCGCGAGCATCGTCGAAGGCCGGAGGCGCGCACGGGCCGGCTTCAGCGTAAAGGAATGGTCCATCCGGGCTCCCCTGGGTCCGCCGGACCTTGGCAAATCGTACTTAACAAGCCGTTAGCGATTAACCAAAAATCAGGATGTCATCGGCACAGTGCACCCATCGACTGCTCGCACGAGGGGACCTGCCGTGGCGATCGCCGCCCTGACCACGCCGTTTTCGCCGGATTTGCCCGAGGCGCCCGAAGCGCCGCCGATCGAGCTGTCGATCGTCATGCCCTGCCTCAACGAGGCGGAAACGCTCGCAGTCTGCGTGAAGAAGGCGAAAGCCTTTCTCGCCGACCACGGCGTGGCGGGCGAAGTGATCGTCGCCGACAACGGGTCGACCGACGGGTCGCAACAGATCGCCAATGCGCTGGGCGCGCGGATCGTCCATGTCGACCAGCGCGGCTATGGCGCGGCGCTGATCGGCGGCATCCGCGCCGCGCGCGGCACCTATGTCGCGATGGGCGACGCCGACGACAGCTATGATTTCGGCGGGCTGATGCCGTTCGTCGAAACGCTCCGCAACGGCGCCGACCTGGTGATGGGCAACCGCTTCAAGGGCGGGATCGCGCCGGGCGCGATGCCGCCGCTGCACAAATATCTCGGCAACCCGGTGCTCAGCTTCCTTGGCCGCACCTTTTTCTCCACCCCGATCGGCGATTTCCACTGCGGGCTGCGCGCATTCCGGCGCGACCGCATGCTGGCGCTGGGCCTCACTTCGCCGGGCATGGAGTTCGCCAGCGAAATGGTGGTCAAGGCAGCACTCGACCGGCTCGACATCCGCGAAGTACCGACGACGCTCCAGCCCGACGGGCGCAGCCGCCCGCCGCATCTGCGCACCTGGCGCGACGGGTGGCGGCACCTGCGCTTCCTGCTCACCTATGCGCCCAAATGGCTGCTGCTCTATCCGGGCATGCTGCTCGCGGGGCTGGGCCTGGTGGGCGTGCTCGGGCTGATCCCTGGCGACGCGCATCTGGGCGGTGTCGAACTGGGGGTGCACACGATGATTTTCGCCGCGATGGCAGTCATCATGGGGGCGCAGTTGATCGGGCTGAGCGTGCTGGCCCGGCATTATGGCGCGATCGCCGGGCTATGGCCCGAAAGCGGCATGGTGCGCCGCATCCGCAACTGGTTCACGGTCGAACGCGCGTGCATCGCGGGCGGGCTGATGCTGACCGGGGGTATCGGCGGCGCGGCGGTATCGACGGCGATCTGGGCGTCGCAGGGCTTCGGCGACATGAACCCGGTCGGGCTGATGCGGCTGACCATCCCGTCGATGCTGCTGTGCTGCGTCGGGCTTCAGACCGTCGTCACTGCGTTTTTCATCGGCCTGATGGACCAGCCGCGCGGACGCTGACGCCCGCGCGGTGCTTTTTGACCCGGCTCGCTCTTAACGGTCGCGGCGGCCCAGCAGGCGCAGGCGCAGCGCGTTGAGCTTGATGAAGCCCGCCGCGTCGCGCTGGTCATATGCGCCCTGGTCGTCCTCGAACGTCACGACCTTTTCGCTGTAGAGCGAATAGGGCGACTTGCGGCCGACGATGTGCGCAGCACCCTTGTACAGCTTCAGCCGCACGGTGCCCGACACCTTTTCCTGGCTATGGTCGATCGCGGCCTGCAGCATCTCGCGCTCGGGCGAGAACCAGAAGCCGTTGTAGATCAGCTCGGCATAGCGCGGCGCGAGTTCGTCCTTCAGATGCGCGGCACCGCGATCGAGCGTAATCTGCTCGATCCCGCGATGCGCAAGCGCATAGATGGTGCCGCCCGGCGTTTCGTACATGCCGCGCGACTTCATGCCGACGAAGCGGTTCTCGACCAGGTCGAGCCGGCCGATGCCATGCTTGCGGCCCAGGTCGTTCAGCGCGGTCAGCAAGCCCGCCGGCGTCATCGCCTGGCCGTTCAACGCGACGCCGTCGCCGCGTTCGAAATCAATCGTGATGATTTCGGGCTGGTCGGGCGCGTCCTCGGGATTGACGGTGCGCGAATAGACGTAATCGGGCACTTCCTCCCACGGGTCCTCGAGCACCTTGCCCTCGGACGAGGTGTGGAGAAGGTTGGCGTCGGTCGAAAACGGCGCTTCGCCGCGCTTGTCCTTCGACACCGGAATCTGGTGCGCTTCGGCGAATTCGATCAGGCGCGTGCGGCTGGTCAAATCCCATTCGCGCCACGGCGCGATCACCTTGATGTCGGGCTGGAGCGCGTAATAGCCGAGTTCGAAGCGGACCTGGTCGTTGCCCTTGCCGGTCGCGCCATGGCTGACGGCGTCGGCGCCCAGCATCCTGGCGATCTCGATCTGGCGCTTGGCGATCAGCGGGCGCGCAATCGAAGTGCCGAGCAGGTACAACCCTTCGTACAGCGCATTGGCGCGCATCATCGGGAAGACATAGTCGCCGACGAATTCCTCGCGCAGGTCCTCGATGAAGATATGCTCGGGCTTGACGCCCATCAGCTCGGCCTTGGCGCGCGCGGGCTCGAGTTCCTCGCCCTGGCCCAGATCGGCGGTGAAGGTCACGACTTCGCACTGATATTCCTGCTGAAGCCATTTCAGGATCACGCTCGTGTCGAGGCCGCCCGAAAAGGCGAGCACCACGCGATTGATCTTGTCGGCCATGGGCGGAAACTCCAGCGAAGCAAGGGAAAACGAGCAATAGGATTCTGGGTCGGCTTCGCCGAACGGCGCCAGCCCGCTCCCCCACCCGGCCCCCGGCGGCGGCAGCTTGGGGAGGCCGGGTGGGGAAGCGGGCTGGCGCCGCAACCGGTTCAGCGTTGCCGGACCGCTCTCTAAGAGTCGCGTGCCCCTTGTGCAAGCGGCGTGCGCGGCAGCGCGGATAGCAGCCCCGGCAGCGCCACTCCGAGTGCCGCCGCGCGATAGACATAGCTCGCGAGCAGCGCGATCCACACGCCGCCGGGACCCAGCGGGCGCAGCGCCAGATCGGTACCGATATACAGCATCGTCGCCAGCACGGCGGCGTTGCGCAACGCCTTGCCCGCCGTCGCGCCGATGAAGATACCGTCGAGCAGCCACGCCGGCACGCCCAGCAACGGCACCAGCGCGACATAGGGGATCAGCGTGCGCGCCGTCGCGTGGATCGCGGCATTGTCCGCCATCGCATCGACCAGCACCCCGCCCGCCAGCACGATCGCGGCCGCGAACCCCATCCCCGACACCAGCGAGAATTCGCCGGTCAGCCGGATCGCGCGGACAAGCTGCGTGCGCGACCGCGCGCCGATCGCCTGCCCCACGCGCGCCTCGGCGGTGAAGGCGAATCCGTCGAGCACGAACGCGGCGACCGACACGAACTGCATCAGCACATGATTGGCGGCGAGCTGGACCGCGCCCAGCCGCGCGCCCGCGTTGGCGAACCATGCGAACAGCGCCAGCAGCGCGACAGTGCGGATCATGATATCGGCATTCACCGCGAACAGCCGCCGCATCGCGGCCGCGTCCGCTATCCGCCCGCGCTCTGCCCGCATCCGCCCGACCGCTTGCGGTCCCAGAATGCGCAGTGCAATCGCGAGCCCGGTCGCCAGCGCGACCCATTCGGCGCAGGCGGTGCCCAGCCCGACGCCATGCGCGCCCATCCCCATGCCCCAGACAAAGGCAATGTCGAGCGCGCCGTTGACGCAGCTCATTACGATCTGGAGCAACAACGCCGGTCGCGTGCGGCCAAGCCCGAGCAACCAGCCGTTGATCGCGAACACCGCCAGCGATGCAGGCGCGCCCAGGAAGCGCGCGGAAACATAGCCACGCGTCGCCGAGTCGAGCGCGCCGCCGCCCGCGAACAGGCGCAGCGCCGCCGGGATCAACAGCCATTGCAGCGCGAACAGGACGGTGCCGATCATCAGCCCCGCGACCAGCCCGCGCGCCAGCATTGCGCGCATTTCCGCCTCGTCGCCCGCGCCCTTTGCCTGCGCGGTCATGCCGGTCATTCCCATGCGCAGGAACCCGAACGACCAGAACAGGAAATTGACGACAGTCGCCCCCAGCGCCACCCCCGCCAGCGCGGCGGCGTCGCCCGTGCGGCCGATCACCACCACATCGACGATGCCGACCAGCGGCACCGTCGTCTGGCCGACCATGAT
>JBMOOB010000034.1:0-5267 GCA_049323815.1 Pseudomonadota bacterium
GATCGACACCGGCTTCGTCATCCGCTCACCTCGACCAGCAAAAAAAGGGCCGCGGCGCCTCCAGGGAAGCGCCCGGCCCGGACAGGGACCCCTCGGCCCCGAATCGCAATTTTCCAGCGTGTGCTACGCTTGCCAGATCAGCGTGACGATGTCAAGCAAAAACAACCAAATAGGTTCGCGTCAAAGCTCACCCCAATGCCGCGACCGCCGCGCCCCATGCCGTTGCCTCGTCCTCGCGCCGCGCATGGATCAACGGCACGCCCGCCGTTCCCGCCGCTGCGTCGACTTCGACCGTCGCATCGTACAGAAAGCTCGCATTGCCGCGGATCGTCACCAGCGCGCCGGCCTCGGGCCCGGTTGCCGACGCGCGCACCAGCCCGCCGCGATTGAACACGCGCATGTCGCTCCCGAACGCCGCGCGTCCGGTCAACCCGGCGGCATAGGTCGACGCCGCCATCGCGCTGCCGCAGCTGTTGGTCAGCCCGACGCCGCGCTCATAGGTGCGGACGAACAGATCGCCGTCGCGCATTTCGACAAAGCTCACATTGCCGCGCGCGGGCAGGATCGGCGGCGCACTCTCGCAATAGTCGCCCAGCGCGACCAGCTCGCCTTCGTCTACGCGCTCGACAAAGGTTACCAGATGCGGGTTCGGCATGGCGACGGCAGTGAAGCGCCGCGCGCTCGGCAGGCCTGCGATCGCCGCGTCGACGACTTGCTCCGCGTCGATCTTCAGCCCGACGTCGGCGGTCCGCGTCGACGCCGGGCCGACAGTGGTGCGGATCGTCACCACGCCCGGCGCGATCGGCTCGGCACGCGCCACCTCGGCGCTGCTCGTCTTCAACCGCACGCATGCATGGTCCAGCCCCAGCAGCTCGAACCCCAGCCGCGCGGTGCAGCGCAGGCCGTTCAGGCACGTCTCCGCCTCGCTGCCGTCGGAATTGAACATCCGCATCCCGAACGCATGGGCGTCGTCGCCCGCGGTCAGCAACAACAACCCGTCGCCGCCCACCGGTCCGTCGCGGTCGGCCAGCGCGCGCGCGATTCCCGCCCATTGCGCATCGTGCAACGCGATGTCGCGGGCATCGACCAGCGGGAAATCATTCCCCGAGCCATGGCATTTGATAAAGGCAAGCTGCATCGCCGCCATCTAGGGGCGCGTCTACGCTCCCGCAATGGTGCTGCCGGTCGCGACGTTGGAGTCGTCTCCGTTCGCCCCGAGCCGTTGCGAAGCGCGGTGGCGGCATGCCCGGAACGGTTGCGGCATAGCCGGCAACCAGCCAACCCCGTTCCGTTCCGATCGGCATGCCCGACGCAGCGGCGCTTCCGGACGGTGCGCCGCTCGGATCGTGCCCCGCGCGATTCTGGACGGGTCGGGGGCATATTCGCCGCATCGCTCGCGGGTCTGCCCGGTTCTTGTGCAGGGGCGCGGCGTTACTCCGCACGAAAGCACCCCTCGAACCGGCCCTCCACTCCGGCCGCATAGGCCATGGACGCACACCGTTCATCGTTTCACAATGCCGCGCGGCGCAGGAAAGGCGCGAAGGGAGACCCGGTGACGTTTCTTGTCCTGATCGTGCTCGGCGGCGCCGTGGCCATGTATGTCGTGCTGCAGAACCGTATCCGCGAGCTGGAAGAGGACGTCCGCGAGATCGGGGGCACACTCGCCCGGATCGAGGACCGGATCGCGAGTGCGGCGGCACAGGCGGCCGCGCGCGAAGCCGATGCCGCACCCGACACCCGACCCGCGCCCGCCGCCGTTGCGCCGCCGGCGCAAACCCCGGCTCAAGCCGCCGCGCGACCGCCCGCCTTCGTCATCGGAGCCGCCGGAACCGGCCACGCCACCGACGACGCCCGCCCGCGCTGGCCCGCCACCGCGCCGCGGCGCCCGACGATTCGCTGGGAACAATTGTTCGGCCGCAACCTGCCGATCTGGATCGGCGGCGCCGCGCTCGTCCTCGCCGGATTCTTTCTGGTCCGCTATTCGATAGAGGTCGGGCTGCTCGGCCCCGCCGCGCGCACCTTGCTCGCCGCGCTCTTCGCCACGGCGCTGGTCGGCGCCGCCGAACTCGCGCTGCGCCTGCCCGCGACGCGTTCCGATCCGCGCGTGGGCCAGGCGCTGGCGGGCGCCGGCGTCGCCAGTGCCTATGGCACGCTCTATATGGCGGCCGCGCTCTATCACCTCGTCGGCCCGCTCCTCGGCTTCGCGGGCATGCTGGCGATCACCGCCGCCGCGCTGGGGCTGGCGCTGCGTCACGGCCCGCCGACTGCAGCCATGGCGCTGATCGGCGGCTTCGTCGCGCCGCTCGTCGCCGGGTTCGACGCGGCGGGGGTGGGGCCGCTGCTCGTCTATCTCGCGCTGTTCATCGCCGCGCTGTTCGGGCTCGCCGCGCGGCGGGGCTGGGGCTGGCTGGCGATCGCCGCGACTGCCGCGGGGTTCGGCTGGGTCAACCTGCTCGTCGCGCTGCTCGATTCCCAACGGCTCGGCGCGGCGGCGGGGTTCACCGTCGCGCTCGCGCTGGGCGCGGCACTTGCCTTTCCCGCCGCCCGCGTGCGCAACCGCTGGCTGCGCCTGGCCCCGCTGGTCGCGGGGTTCGGCCAGTTGATGATGCTCGCCCCGGTGCTCGAATTCGATGCGCTGCTGTGGGGCTTTTACTGCGTCCTCGCCGCCGCCGCGCTGGTCCTGGCGTGGCGCGACGCGCTGTTCCTGCCCGGCGCCGGCGCCGCGCTGGCGCTGCTGCTGATGCTCGAACTGCTGGCGCTGCTCCAGCCCGAGCTGCAGGCAACGCCGATCGCCGCGATCGTCGCGACGTTGCTGTTCGCGCCGCCGGGGCATGCACGCGCGCTGCGCCACCCCGGCTGGGCGGCGCTGGCGATCCTCGGCACCGCCGGGCCGCTGCTCGTTGCCCAGGCCGGGGCGAGCACTCTGTTGCCCGACGTCGGCTGGGCGGCGCTCGATGCAATCGCCGCCGTTGCGCTCGCTTCGCTTGCCTGGCGCCAGCGGGACGGCGCCGTCTCGCCCGACCGGACGATCGCAGTCGCGATGGTCGCGCTGCTCGCGGTGCTTTCGGCGGCGCTGCTGCTGCCGATCGAATGGTTGTCGGCGCCGCTCGCGCTGGCGCTCGTCGGCCTCGCATTCTGGGCACGGCGCGTCGACGACACCAGCCTGTTCGAGCTGGCGGCATGGCCGTTCGCCGCCGCGCTGGTGGCTGCCATGGTGCCGCTCGCCGACGCGCTGGGCGCGGTTCTCGGCTCGCTCGCGGGCGACTCGCTTCCCTATGCGGGGTTACCCGGCGTCGCCGACCTGTTTCGCGCGCTGGGGCTTCCCGTCGCGGCGACGCTCGGCGCGCTGCTGCTCGACGCACGCCAGTTCGGGCGCGCGCGGCGTGGCGTGGCGGCGGCGGCGATCGCGCTGGCGCTGCTCCTCGGCTATGTCCTCGCCAAGCAACCGCTCGCCATCGCCACGCCGGAGCGCTTCCTCGCCTGGGGATTTGTCGAACGCGCGCTGCTGTCGCAGGCGCTGCTCGCGGCCGGCTGGCTGCTCTGGCGGCGGCGGCCGGCTGACGCGATTGCGATCGCGCTGCTCGCGCTCGGGCTGGTCCGCGTGGTCTGGTTCGATGTGCTGCTGTTCAACCCGGCCTGGGTCGCGCAGAAAGTCGGCGCGCTGCCGCTGGCCAATGCGGCGGTTGCGCATGCCGCGCTTGCCGCTTTCTGGTTCTGGACGCTCGGCCGCCGCTCCTCCACACGGTTTCCCGCGCTTGCGCTAACCGTGCTGGCGGCGCTGGCCGTGGTGCGCCAGGCGCTGCACGGTACCGACATGACCGGCGCGATTACGTCGCTGGAAAATGGCGGCTATTCGGCCGCGCTGCTGGTGCTTGCGTTGTTCTGGCTGTGGCGCGGCATTGCGGTGGGCGCGCAGGATCTGCGCATCGCCGGCCTGGCCCTCCTCACGCTCGTCACGCTCAAGGTCTTTCTGATCGACGCCGCCGCGCTCGACGGCGCGTTGCGAATCCTGTCGTTCCTGGGGCTGGGCGTCGCGTTGATCGGCATCGGTTGGGCGTACAACCGCTTCCTCACACCCTCCGCCGACGTTCAGCCAAGCCCATAGTGATCCGCCAGCCGGTCGAGCGCGAGGCACAGTACCAGCTTGCCTGCGCGCGTCGGCCAGCCGAG
The DNA here is from genome assembly GCA_049323815.1 of Pseudomonadota bacterium. Classification (GTDB taxonomy): domain Bacteria; phylum Pseudomonadota; class Alphaproteobacteria; order Sphingomonadales; family Sphingomonadaceae; genus Sphingomonas. The sequence continues at coordinate 4,171 of JBMOOB010000034.1, forward strand.
CGCTTTCTCGGCTACCGACAGCCCTTCGCCCGCGCACACCACCCGCCACAATATGTCGACAAGCCCCGTGCCGACCGCGCCCGTCGCCGCGTCGAACCGTCGCTTCGCGGCGATCTGCGCCAGCGTGGGGTCGATCGGTGCTTCGCCGCCCCGCCTGCCGCCGCGAGGGCTCGCGTCCCACCGCATCGTCACGCGCGCGCCCAACGCTGCGGTTTCATAGTCGCCGCGCAGCCGCTCCCCCGCCTCGAACTGGCGCGCGTTTACCATTCCGCGCGCGCGCAGCCAGCCCAGCGGCGATTCGGTCAGGTTGACTGTGACGCTGCGTCGCCGGCGCTTGCCATCGCGGGCCGTTTCGCGCACCACGCCTTCGTCCAGCTCGCGCTCCGCCCATTCGCGCATTCGCCTGCTCTCCTCGCCAATTACGGTGACGGGGGAGTTGCCATATCGGCGTATCTGTAGGACAGCGAAAAACCGGTCAGGTTATTTTTCATTTCCGCGGGGACCGACTCGATGATTACCGCCATTCGCGAAGTCCGCCGCGCCAAGGGCCTGACGCTGGAGGATGTGGCGCGCCGCTGCGATCCGCCCACGACCGCACAAACCATCGGACGACTGGAAACCGGAACACGCACGGTGTCGGTCGGCTGGCTCAACCGCATCGCCGCGGCACTGGGGGTCGATGCGGCTGATCTCGTGCGCCTGCCCGACCGCCCCGAAATCCCTGTCGCCGCGTTGCTCGACGCGGGCGGTGCGCAGGCGCCGCGCCGCGCCGCAGTCGTCGTGCCGCCGCACGCCGAGCCCGATCTGCTCGCCGTCACCGTGGCGGGCAGTGTTGGCGACTATCGCGCGGGCGACGAGATCTGGTGCACGCGCCTCGCGCCCGCCGCCTTTGCCCAGGCACTCAATCGCGACGTGCTGGTGCCGCGCCCCGCCGGTCGCTTCCTCTTCGGCCGGCTGATCGGGCGCGACGCCCCGCGCCCGGGCGAAACGGCAGGGAAGCTCCAGATTTTGCCGCTCGGCCCCGGTGCACGCCAGCAGGTGGTGGCCGATCCGGCATGGATCGCCTGCGCGGTCCGGCTCGTCCGCGCGCTCTAGGT
>JBMOOB010000035.1:0-5152 GCA_049323815.1 Pseudomonadota bacterium
CCATCACATGCCGGGACCAAACAACTAGCCTTCGTCCGCAGTGGCGCTCGCGATGGCTGCGGCGAATTCGGCGCGCGGCGTCACCGAACTGGAAGGCGCCTCTCGATTTCGGCCCGATAGGCGCTCGCGATGGCGTATGTGGGCAGGGCAAGGACAGGCAAAAGGCGGCAGGGTCCGTTACCGATCCCCTGCGGCGGCTAGCGCGGCCTGTCGCGGTGTCTCGGGGCTCGGGAGGGCGATCAGCACGGCCGGGCCTAGCGTGCCTTGCGAAGCCGGGCGGACTGGCCAGGGCTGCTGCGGCACGTTGCGGAAGCGGGGATGGGGGATGGCGATCCAGCGCGAAAACCTTGCGCGCAAATGGGCGGAAGAGCCGCTTTCCCCCGAACTTTGGGACTGCGCGTCGGCCAATCATTGCTTTTGAATATCCCGCGAAGCTCGATCGTGAATCGAACGCTGGTGACCGCTTTGGCGATTGAACCCGCGGGCAAGGCACCCTAAGTCCGCTCCGAAGACATGTTACCGCTAACGTCGGGGCCCGGCCGGGCACCCGCGTGGTAGGACGGGCCGGGGCGGACGATCCGGCCACAGCATCGGAGGGACGACGAAATGGCGCTCACTGGCGAATTGTTCATTGCGGCCGAACGCATCGCGCGCGGCGAGACGTTCAGGGCGGTTTCGCCCGCGACCGGACAGGAAATCGAACCGGCGTTCAGCGTCGCGACCGAAGACGATGTCGCCGCCGCCTGCGCCGCCGCCGATGCGGCGTTCCTGCCCTATTCCACGCTGCCGCGCGAACGCCGCGCCGAATTCCTGGAGGCGATCGCCGAGGAGATCGAGGCGCTGGGCGATACGCTTACCGAGCGCGCGATGGCCGAAAGCGGCCTGCCCGCCGCGCGGCTGACCGGGGAACGCGGCCGCACGGCCGGCCAGATGCGGATGTTCGCGCGCGAAGTGCGGCTGGGCGATTATCAGAAGCTGCGCATCGACCACGCGATCCCCGATCGCGCGCCGCTGCCCAAGCCCGACCTGCGGCTGCGCATGGTGCCGCTGGGCCCGGTCGCGGTGTTCGGCGCGTCGAACTTCCCGCTCGCCTTTTCGGTTGCCGGCGGCGACACGGCGTCGGCGCTGGCGGCAGGCTGCCCGGTGGTCGTGAAAGGGCATCCCGCGCATCCGGGCACCAGCGAGCTGGTTGCAGGCGCGATCCTGAAGGCCGCCGCGCGTACCGGCATGCCCGACGGTGTCTTTTCGCTGGTCAACGGCACGTCGAACGCGCTGGGCGCCGCGCTGGTCACCGATCCGCGCATCGCCGCGGTCGGCTTTACCGGATCGCGCGGCGGCGGGGTGGCGCTGATGAAGCTGGCGGCCGAACGTCCCGTGCCGATCCCGGTCTATGCCGAGATGTCGAGCGTCAATCCGGTATTCCTGATGCCCGCCGCGCTGGAAGCGCGCGCAGAGGTGCTGGGTGCAGCCTATGTCGGATCGCTGACGATGGGCGCGGGCCAGTTCTGCACCAATCCGGGCATCGTGATCGGCATCGAGGGGCCGGGGCTCAACCGGTTCATCGCGACGGCCAGCGAGGCGCTGTTGGGTGCGGGCGCGCAGACGATGCTGACTCCCGGCATCCACCGCGCCTATGAAAGCGGCGTCGCGCGCATGGCGTCGGCGCCCGCGCTCACGCTGCTCGCGCAGGGGCAGGAGCCGACCGGCCCGGTATGCGGCCGCGCCGCGCTGTTCACTGTCGCCGCGAAGGATTTCCTGGCTGACAAGGAACTGGCCGAGGAAGTGTTCGGCGCCGTATCGCTGGTCGTGCGGTGCGCCGATGCCGAGGAAATGGGCGCCGTCGCCGCGACGGTAGAGGGGCAGCTTACGACGACGCTGCACCTCGACCCGGCCGATGTCGATTTGGCGAAGCCGCTGGTTCCGGTGCTCGAGCGGATGGCGGGGCGCATCCTGGCGAACGGCTGGCCCACGGGCGTCGAAGTCACGGACGCGATGGTCCATGGTGGCCCCTATCCGGCGACGTCGGACGGGCGCAGCACTTCGGTCGGCACGCTGGCGATCGACCGCTTCCTGCGCCCGGTCAGCTATCAGGACCTGCCCGACGCGCTGTTGCCCGAGGCATTGCGCGGCGAAGGCGACGCGGGTGCGCCGCGCCGCATCGACGGCAAGCCCGTGCTCGGCTGACCGGCCACGATCGACCATGACCGGGGCGAGCGGGCAGCGGTCCGCTCGCTCCATTTTCGTGCTACAGCGCGAAGGCGGTTGCCAGGCTGTCGGCCACGCGCAGCCGGATCGCAATGACATGCCGGTAGGTCTCGCCGGGGTCCAGTCGCGCGGGGGGATAGTCCGCCCGGTTGGGCGTGTCGGGAAAGCGCTGCGGTTCGAGGCACAGTCCCGAACGCCGCGCATAGCGCGTGCCGCTCGTCCCCGGCGGCGCGTCGCCCAGATGATTGCCGCTGTAGAATTGCAGCCCCGGCTCGGTCGAATAGAGGTCGAGCGTCCGGCCGCTGCCGGGATGGTGCAGCGTCGCCATGCGGCGCAGGCCGCCGTCCCAGTCGTCGATCCCGAAATTATGGTCATACCCCTGACCCAGCGCGATCTGGCTGTCGTGCGCGTCGATGTCGCGGCCGACCGGCTTGGGGCGGCGGAAGTCGAACGGCGTGCCGGTGACGTCCTGCATCGGCCCCAGCGGGATCAGTTCGGGATTGACCGGGGTATAGCGGCTCGCGGGGATCTGCAGCCAATGATCGAGGATGTCGGCGCCCGACGCCTCGCCCGCCAGATTATAATAGGCGTGGTTGGTCAGGTTGACGACGGTCGACGCATCGGTCGTCGCCGACAGGGCAATCATCATGCCGTCGGCTTCGAGGTCGTATCGCACCTGCGCGGTCATCGTGCCGGGAAACCCCTGGTCGCCGTCGGGGCTGGTGAGGCGCAGCGTCGCGGTATGGCGGTCGCGCGCGACCACTTCCCACGGCGCGACGTCGAACCCGTCGGGGCCGCCGTGCAGGTTGTTGGGCGGGTCGTTGACCGGCAGGCGGTATTCGGTCCCGTCGATCGCGAAGCGCCCGCCCGCGATGCGATTGGCATAGCGGCCGATCGTCGCGCCCAGATAGAGCGGGTGGCGCGCATAATCGGCAAGGTCGCGATAGCCGAGCACCAGATTCGCGCGCACGCCGTGCCGGTCGGGCGACTCCAGCCGGCGCAGCGTCGCCCCGATCGTCAGCAGTTCGGCGCCGATGCCGTCGCAATCGAGGTGGAGCGCGGCGATGTCGCGGCCGCCCGGGGTATCGGTCATGAAAGCTCCTGAACGTTGGCCGATGGTCCTACCGCGCCCAGGCGAGCGGTGGAAACGCCAAAGCGTTCGAATTTTCCCCCGCGTTCAGGCTGTTCTAAGATGGGGTCAGCCATGCCGTCCCTGGCGAGTCGCGCGATGGGCGCGCGATATCCGGGGCCGGGCCGGCTTGGGGCCGCTTGGCCGGTCGGAAATGGGGGGCGTGCTTGCCGCACCTGTTTTGTTGCGCTAATACACCACGCCAAGGCGAGTGCGTGTGACCGATCCCGATCCCTTCGACTGGACGCGTATCCGTCCGAACGATCCGGCCGATCCGCTGGAGCTGACCGGCGGCATGCCGCCGCCGTCGGGCCGCGCGGGTTCGGTGCCGTTGCGCACCCCGCGCGATGGCGATGCGGGCGCCGTTCCGGGTCGGGGCGGATCGCCGGTGCCGCCCATGCCGCCGGGCGGCTATTCCCCCGTCCCGCCGGGCGGCGGGCACGCCCCGGTGCCGCCCGTGGGCAGCTATACCACCAACCTGCCGGTCAGATATCGCCCCGGCCCGTGGCGCTGGGTGGTGCGCGGCATTGCGGCGGGGATCGTGCTGCTGGTCGTGGCGATCGTCTGGCTGGCGCTGACCGCGCCGCTGTCCAAGTCGCTGCGCCCGCCCGAGCCGCCGTCGATCACGCTGCTGGCAGAGGACGGCACGCCGATCGCGCGGCGCGGCGCGGTCATCGGCGCGCCGGTCGACGCGGCGAAGCTGCCCGACCATGTCCGCAATGCCTTTGTCGCGATCGAGGACCGGCGTTTCTACCGCCATTGGGGCGTCGATCCGCGCGGCATCGCGCGCGCGATGTTCCACAACCTGACGTCCGACGGCGGCACCCAGGGCGGCAGCACGATCACGCAACAGCTTGCCAAGAACGCGTTCCTCGACCTTGACCGCACCATGGGGCGCAAGTTCCAGGAAGTGCTGATTTCGTTCTGGCTGGAGGCGTGGCTCAGCAAGAACGAGATTCTCTCGCGCTATCTGTCGAACGTCTATTTCGGGGACAATGTCTATGGGCTGAGCGCGGCGGCGCGCCATTATTTCAGCTGTACGCCCGACGCGCTGACCGTGGGGCAGGCGGCGATGCTCGCCGGGCTGGTGCAGGCGCCGTCGCGGCTGGCGCCCACCGGCAATCTGAAGGGCGCGCGCGCGCGCCAGGCGCTGGTCGTGGGCGCGATGGTCGACGCCGGGCTGCTCGACAAGCGGCGCGCGGCGAGCGTGCGCCCCGCCGTGCTGCATGTCGAGCGCGTCAAGGAATTGCCCAACGGCACTTATTTCGCCGACTGGGTGCTGCCCGCCGCGCGCGACCGCGCGGGCGAAATCGCGTCGGACCAGACGGTGCGCACGACGCTCGACGCGCGGTTGCAAAAGACCGCGGAGCGCGTCGTCGCGCGCGCGGGGCTGAAAAAGGCGCAGGTCGCGATGGTGGTGATGCGCCCCGACGGCCGCGTCGTCGCGATGGTCGGCGGCAAGGACTATCGCCAGAGCCCGTTCAACCGTGCCACCCAGGCGCGGCGCCAGCCCGGCTCCACCTTCAAGCTGTTCGTCTATTACGCCGCACTGAAAAGCGGGATGACGCCCGATTCGATGGTGCTCGACGCGCCGGTCCAGATCGGCCAGTGGAAGCCGCAGAACAGCGACGGGAAATATCGCGGCCAGATCACGCTACGCGAGGCGTTCGCGCGGTCGAGCAACGTCGCGGCGGCGCGGCTGATCCATCAGCTCGGCCCCGCGCGGGTGATCCAGGTCGCGCGCGAATTCGGCATTTCGACGCCGATTCCCAATGAAGCGTCGATCGCGCTGGGCACCGCCAACGTCTCGCTGCTCGA
>JBMOOB010000036.1:0-56093 GCA_049323815.1 Pseudomonadota bacterium
CCGCCTGCTTCCGCATGAAGGCAATCTGCGCCTCCGAAAACTTCGACCTCTTCATCGTCCACCTCGTCTCCTGACCCTCCAATCACAACTGGAATTTTCCAGCTCTAAACGGTCCAAGAAACGGGCAGCAGCTCAGCGCGACGCCTGGGCAATCGTTACGCCACGCTCCCGAACCAATCCCACCGCCTCAAACTTGAACTCGCGGGCGAACTTCCTTCTCTGCATTGATGACCTCCGACAGGTGAAACCACCTTATCTCGGTGTCCAAGAAACGGGCAGCAGCTCCCGGCCCTTTGCGCCCCCGCGCGCGGAGCAGGAATCGGCGCGCAGACTGGCCGTCGCCGAGGCCCTGCGCGGCTGGCTTCACCGCGAGGGACGTGACAATCCCGCTGCCGCGCGGTAGCGGTCGCGGAAATTCCGGGGGGATGGATTGGGACAGCAGAGCGCCGGTATCCTGTTGTATCGACGCGATGGCGCGGGCGTCGATGTGTTGCTGGTGCTGCCCGGCGGACCGTGGTGGCGCAACCGTGGCGAAGGCGCGTGGCAGATACCCAAGGGTGCCATCGAACCCGGCGAAGCACCGATCGAGGCAGCCCGGCGCGAGACCGAGGAGGAACTGGGCATCGCAGTCACCGGCACGCCGGTGCCACTTGCGCGCGTGCGCCAGGCGGGGGGCAAGGTGGTGCAGGGCTTTGCGCTGGAACAGGATGTCGATCCCGCCGCGATCGTCAGCAACCGGTTCGACATGGAATGGCCGCGCGGCAGCGGCCGGACGCGATCCTATCCGGAAATCGAGGAGGGGCGCTGGTTCCCGCTCGACCAGGCACGCACAATGATGCTGGAAAGCCAGCAACCGCTGCTCGACGCGCTGAAGACGATGCTCGGCTGAGATGCCAGGCTGAACAGTTGCGGGGATTTGCGTATCGGCGTGACGCATGCTGCACCGCATGATGGCGCCATGCCCCGCTTCGCCCGCTTCATCCCCGTCGGCCGGTACGAGCGGCCGCGCCAAGCGCGCGCCGCGCAGCGCCACGGCCGCTTCCCATGGCCGCGCCGACCATGAGCGCGCCGACGGCCCCCGGCGCGACCGGCCGCTCGCCGCAATGGCATGCGCTGTCGTCCGCCGACGCGCTGCGCGCAACCGAGAGCACACCCACTGGGCTGAGCGCGGACGAAGCCGCGCGCCGGCTGGCCGAACATGGCCCCAACCGCCTGCCCGGCACGCGCGTGCCATCGGCGCTACAGCTCTTCCTGCGCCAGTTTCGCAGCCCGCTCATCTATTTGCTGCTCGCCGCCGCGATCGTGTCGCTGGCGGTCGGTGACGCGACCGACGCCGCCTTCATCCTGGCGATACTCGTCGCCAATGCCGCGATCGGCGCGATCCAGGAGGGGCAGGCCGGTGCCAGCGCCCGCGCGCTGGAACGGCTGGTACGCCACAACGCGCGCGTCCGCCGCGATGGCCAGGTGCGCGAAATCGACGCCGCCGACGTGGTGCCGGGCGACATCGTGTTGCTTGAATCGGGCGCGGCCGTGCCCGCCGACCTGCGGCTGATCGACAGCGCCGGATTGAGCGCAGACGAAGCGCTGCTGACCGGCGAGGCGATGCCGGTCACCAAGCACGCCGACGCCGATGTCGCCGAAGACGCCGGAGTCGCCGACCGGCCGACGATGGCGCATGCGGGGACGGTGGTGGTCCAGGGGCGCGCGACCGCCGTGGCCGTCGCGACCGGGCTGGAAACCGCGCTCGGCGGGATTGCCGCGTCGCTCCACGCCACACCGCCCGCGCCGCCGCCGTTGCTGCGCTATCTCGCCTGGCTGGCGCGGCAGATCGCCGTCGCGGTCGTCGTGCTGATCGCCGCGCTGGCGGTGGCGCTGATCGCGCGCGGGGTATCGGCGGAAGAGGTGTTCCTGCTCGCGGTCGCGCTGGCGGTATCGGCGATACCGGAGGGGCTGCCGGTATCGGTCACCGTCGCGCTGGCAACTGCGACGCAGCGGATGGCGCGGCGCAACGTCGTCGTCCGCACGCTCCCCTCTGTCGAGGGGCTCGGATCGTGCACGCTGATCGCGACCGACAAGACCGGAACGCTGACTCTGAACCGGCTGAGCGTCGAGGCGGTGCTGCTGCCCGACGGCACCACGGCGGCGCGCGCCGACTGGGACGTATCGGCGCACCGCGCGGCATTGAACGCGCTGGCGGCAGCCGCGGCGGCATGCAACGAAGCGGCACTTGGGCCCGACGGCGACGGCATCGGCGACAGCGTCGACATCGCGTTGCTGCGCTTCGCCGGTGACGTGGACATCGCCTCCCCCGACCCCGGCGATATCGTGGCGCTCCACCCCTATGAGCCGGTCAATCGTTTCTCCAGCGTTGCGGTGCGCGACGGCGACGGGCGAGTACGGCTGCACGCCAAGGGCGCGGTCGAGCGAGTCATCGAGATGTGCGACCATGTCGATCCCGCGATGCGCGACGCGGCGGAGGCGCTGGCGACGCAGGGCTATCGCGTGCTCGCGCTCGCATCGGCCACGGTGGCGCGCGCCGACTATGACTTGCTCGCCGATCCGCACGGGCTGACGCTGCTCGGCTGCGTCGCGCTGTTCGATCCGCTGCGGCCCGAAGCGAAGCAGGCAGTCGCGCAATGCCGCGCAGCGGGTGTCGAAGTGCGGATCGTCACCGGCGACCATCCCGCAACCGCGCGCACGATCGCGCGCGCGCTGGGGATCGACTGTAGGGAGGGCGACGTCCTGACCGGCCGCGAGATCGCGGCGCTGGGCGGCGATCCCGACGCGCTCGCCGCGCGCATCCGCGCCGCGCATGTCTATGCCCGCACCGAACCGCAGCAAAAGCTGCGCATCGTCGAGACGCTGAGCGCGGCGGGCCATGTCGTCGCGGTCACCGGCGACGGGGTGAACGACGCACCCGCCCTGCAGGCGGCGGCGATCGGCGTGGCAATGGGGCGCTCAGGCACCGATGTCGCGCGCGCGGCGGCGGACCTTTTGCTGACCGACGACAATTTCGCGTCGATCGTCGGCGGGATCGAGGAAGGGCGCATCTGCTACGCCAATATCCGCAAGATCGCGATCTTCCTGCTGGCGACCGGCGTGGCGGAAATCCTGATGTTCCTGGGCGCGGTCGCGCTGGGGCTGCCGATGCCGCTGACTGCCGTGCAGCTCTTGTGGGCGAATATCGTGACCGAAGGCGTGCAGAACATCACATTGGGTTTCGGGCGCGGCGACGGCGACGAACTGCAACAGAAGCCGCGCGCGGCGCGCGCGCGGCTGATCGACGGCGACGCGCTGACGCGCATGGTGCCCGCCGCGCTGGTGATGGCGGGCGTGGCGCTATGGCAATTGGATGATGCGCTGGGTCGCGGCGCGACGCTGGCCGAAGCGCAGAACGGCGTGCTGCTGTGCGTCGTGCTGTTCCAGAATGTCTTCCTGTTGTCGGTACGCAGCCTGCATCACAGCTTCCTTGGCGAACCGGTGTCGCGCAATCCGCTGCTGTTCGCCGGGCTGGCGGGCGCACTGCTGCTCCAGGCGCTGGCGATGACCTGGGCGCCGCTCCGGTACCTGCTCGGCACCAGCATTCCCGACTTGCGGATGGCGCTGATCGCGCTGGTTGGCGCGGCGGGGACACTGGCCGTGTCGGAAGTCGTGAAATCCACGATGCTGCGTCGGCGCGCCGCGGCGTTGGCGCGTCTGCCGCGTCGCAATCGGCGCTAGAGAGCGGTTTCACCCCGGGGTGAAGATGCTCCACCCCCTTCGTCGCCGCATTTCCGAGCCGCGGCCCGTCAACGTTCTACTCGAAAATGCTTTAGCGCAGAGCCGGCGCCACCGGTTCAGGCGAACAGCGCGTGTTCGCCCTCCCCCTCGATCGGTTCGGGGACGGCAAGCTGGTGATCATCGCCCCGGTTTCCCCAATGACAAAACCAAGGGTAGCGGACGTCGCCCAGTTCCGCGTTCGCCAGTGCGTTCCACCAGCCGGTGTACAGGATGAACGGCAATTGCCATGCAGCCGCGCTGCAGGCGAGCATCGCGTGCAGCGGCTCGGTGGGAAGGGTCGCTTCATGCCTGTCGATCGCCATCGCGGGATCTCCTCCAGTTCGGCGCAGTCAACCCTAGGTGGGAAAGCCGCCCGCTCCATTGGGAAGGGTACGTATCCCGCCGCGAAACGATCGCGGCCCCGATCGCAACATCCCCTATTTCATCGCACGCGCATCGGCCGCACCGTCATTCGATGATCCAGGGCCATGCGATGCGATGCGATCGAGTGGGCGCGCCGTTGCGCCGGGTGGAGCGCGGCTTTGGCGCGCCGGGACCGGGCGAGCTGCTGCTGCGCGTCACTGCGTGCGGCGTGTGCCGCACCGACCTGCACGTCGTCGACGGCGAGATTCCCGCCGCCTATCCGATCGTGCCGGGGCATGAGATCGTCGGCCATGTGCTGGCGACAGGCAAAGGCGTGACGGGGATCGCGGTGGGCGCGCGGATGGGCGTGCCGTGGCTGGGCGGGACGTGCGGCCATTGCCGATACTGCCTGAGCGACCACGAGAATCTGTGCGACACGCCGGTCTTCACCGGGGCCACGCGCGACGGCGGCTATGCGACGCATGTGCTGGCCGACGCGCGCTATTGCATCGCCATCCCCGATGCGTTCGGCGATGTCGAGGCGGCGCCGCTGCTGTGCGCCGGGCTGATCGGCTATCGCGCGCTGGCGATGGCGGGCGACGGCGAGACGCTGGCGCTCTATGGCTTCGGCGCGGCGGCGCACATCATCGCGCAGGTAGCGATCTGGCAGGGCCGCCGCGTCTTTGCGCTCACGCGACCGGGCGATGCGGCGACACAGGACTTCGCGCGGTCGCTGGGCTGCGCCTGGGCGGGCGGTTCGGACGAACTGCCGCCCGAGCCGGTCGACGCCGCGATTATCTTCGCCGCCGTCGGCGCGCTGGTACCCGCCGCGCTGCGTGCGGTGCGCAAGGGCGGGCGCGTCGTCTGCGCGGGCATCCACATGAGCGACATTCCGTCCTTCCCCTACGCCGATCTGTGGGGGGAACGAACTATCCGGTCGGTCGCCAATCTGACGCGCGCCGACGCGGCGGCATTTTTCGACATCGCGGCGAAAGTGCCGGTGCGAACCACGACGACCGCCTACCCGCTCAACCGCGCGAACGAGGCGCTGAGCGATCTGCGCGAAGGGCGGCTGGAGGGCGCAGCGGTGCTGGTGCCCTGAACCGCGCGGGGGCGCCGCTGAACCAGGCCCGGCCGATCAGACCGACGCGATCACCGCGCGTGCCCAGGCGACCAGCCGCCCCTTGTCGACCAGCCCCGCCTGGCGCGCGATTTCCCGGCCCTGCCGGAAAATGCCCAGCGTCGGGACCGAACGAATGCCAAAACGTTCGGCCAGCGCCGGTTCGGCATCGATATCGACTTTGACGAGCCGGACATGGGGCTCCAGCTCTGCCGCCGCCGCCTCGAACACCGGCGCCATCATCCGGCACGGCCCGCACCAGCTTGCCCAGAAATCGGCGAGTACCGGAAGCGTTCCCAGCCGGACCAACCGGTCGAATCGCGCGGTATCGACTGCGACCGGACCGCCGCCGAACAGCGTCGCTCCGCACTTGCCGCACTTTGGCCCCTCGCCCATCCGCGCGTGCGGAACGCGATTGGCGGTGTCGCAACGCGGGCAAAGGATGATTTCCGAATCCACCAGCATTCTCCCGTCGGTGAGCGTTCTCGCACTGAAACGTCAGCGCGCCGGGAAAGATCGGACCAACCGGCCGATCTTTCCAGTGCCCTTTTCCGGAAGGCGCGACCGCCGTGGACTCAGCGGAACGCCGCGCCCGGCCGCAGCCCCAGTGCCTTGAACACCATCGCGGCGGGGCAAAATCCCGTGAACGCCGCCTGGATCATGTTCAGCCCGGCAAAGGCCGGCAGCGCCAGCCAATAGGGGTGGACCCAGATCGACAGCGCGATACCCGTCAGGATCACGATCCCGGCGAAAACGAAAACCGAACGATCGACGTTCATCCTATGCCTCCGTGGAGTTGGCGCGCCGCTTCGGCGCGGTGCGGGTCGGGCGGATCTTGAGCTTGCCCAGCCCCATCATCTGCAGCGCGGCCTTCTCGTAAAAGGGCTCGGCCACGCCCTTGCGGATCTTGTAGAGAAAGAACTTCTCGAACAGCACCTTGGCCTGGTGGACCCAGGCGCCGCTGGCTGCCCAGTTGACGTTGCGCGGCGGAATCTGCGGCTGCGCCACGAACGCTACGCCGCCGTCGCCGAAATCGGCGAGGCAGACGGCATTCCACGATGCCTGGTGCGTCGGTTCGCGCCCCTCGATCACTTCGGACAGATTCTCGACGATCGCCGTCATCATGCTTTCGATCATGAATCCGGTCTTGGGCACGCCGACCGGCACCGGCGTCGGCCCCGTCGGCGGAATCGCGACGCACACGCCCAGCGAAAAGACATTCCGGAACGCCGGATTGCGCTGGTATTTGTCGATCGGGATGAAGCCGCGCGGATTGGTCAATCCTTCGATCCCCATCACGGCGGGCACGCCGCGGAACGCGGGCAGCATCATCGAGAACTGGAACGGCAACGCATGCGTCTTTGCCACCGCGCCGCCATCGGCGATTTCCTCGACATGCATCGTGCCGTCTTCGACTCGGGCGATGCGCGCGTTGGTGATCCACTTCATGTTGCGGTCGCGCATCTTGCTTTCCAGCAACGACTTGGTGTCGCCCACGCCGTCCAGCCCCAGATGGCCGATATAGGGTTCGGCGGTCACGAAAGTGATCGGCACCTGGTCGCGAATCCGGCGCCGGCGCAGCTCGGTGTCGACGATCATCGCGAATTCATAGGCAGGGCCATAGCAGCTTGCGCCCTGTGCCGCGCCGATGATGACCGGGCCGGGATTTTCGACCAGCCGGTCGAACGCCGCCGCCGCCGCCACGGCGTGCGGGGTGGTGCACACCGACTGCGTGAAGCCGCCTTCGGGACCGAAGCCCTCGATCTCGTCGAACGCCAGCGCCGGGCCGGTCGCGATGACCAGATAGTCATAGTCGAGCGCGCTGCCGTCATTCAGTTCGATCCGGTTTTCGGCGGGAACGACACGCTTCGCGCCGACGGACGTGAAGCCGATCTTGCGCCGCGCGAACACCGGCGGCAGGTCGACTTGAATCTCTTCGGGGTTACGCCATCGCACCGCGACCCACGGGTTCGACGGGATGAAGGAATATTTGTCGCTGTCCGACACTGCCATCACCTCGGCACGGTCCTTCAGCTTTTCCTTCAGCGCATAGGCAGTGATCGTTCCACCCAGCCCGGCGCCCAGCACGACGATCTTAGGCACACCCATTTTCCGGCATCTCCACTTCCTGTTCTTTTCCTGCCCATGCGCAACGCGCGGTGCGATACGGGATTGCACGGGTAGCTTATGGGTCGCTATCGTATATTAGTAAATGCTGTTCAATCAGGATTTGTACCGATTCGTACCTTGGTCGTAGCTTGCTACCCATCCGCACCGTCGGTCGAATGCCTGAAATTAAAGGATTTCGAGGATTGAAGATGCGATATCAGCCATGGATGGTCGCGTTCGGCGCGCTGGCGGTGTCCGCATGCGGCGGAGAAGAAACGCATCAGGCGCCCGCCGCCGCTGTGCCGAAGGCGACCGAGCGGCTGACCGTCGCGACGGCCCAGGTCGCGCAACTCAAGCCGCTCGCGGCCGAAGTCGCCACGCGCGACCAGGCGGAGGCGATGCCGCGCATCGCCGGCACGCTGGTGGATCTGACGGTCCGCGAAGGCGACCAGGTGACCAAGGGCCAGGTGATCGGCCGCGTCGAGGATTCGCGCATCGGATTTGAAACCAGCGCCTATGCGGCCCAGATCGCCGCCGCCGACGCCCAGGTCGCGCGGGTGCGCGCCGACCTGTCGCGCGTCGAATATCTGTACAAGCGCGGCTTTTATGCCAAGGCGAAGCTCGATCAGGCCGTGGCCGAGGCCCGCGCGGCGGAAGCGCAGGCCAGGGCGGCGCGCGCGCAGCGTTCCGCCAGCGCCGAAAATGCCGTGCAGGGCGCGATCCTGGCGCCCGCCACCGGCCGCGTGCTGCGCGCCGACGTGCCGAAGGGTTCGGTCGTCCAGCCGGGCATGTCGGTCGCAACGGTAACCGCCGGGCCGGTGCTGCTGCGCATCGACGTGCCGCAATCGGTGGCGCGCCGGCTCGAACCCGGCACCACGGTAACACTGCGCGGATCGCCCGCAGTCGACGGACGCACCGGGCGTATCGTCCAGCTCTATCCGCAAGTCAGCGGCGGTCGCGTGCGTGCCGATGCCGAAGTTCCCGGCCTGCGTCCCGAGCTGGTCGGCGAACGCGTGACCGCGATGGTCGACATCGGCGCGCGGCCCGGCATCGTCGTGCCGAAAAGGTTCGTCACCAATCGCTTCGGCATCGATTATGTGACCGTGGCGGGCAAGGACGGCGCGCAGACGTCGGTTCCGGTCCAGACCGCGCCGACCGGCGATCCCGAGCGCATTGAGATCCTGAGCGGCGTGGCCGCGGGCGACGTCATCCTGGCCGGGGGCGCCGCGCAATGAGCCTGGGAATTTCGGGCCGGCTGACGCGCGCGACGATCCGGTCGCCGCTGACGCCGCTGTTCCTGCTCGCCGCGATCGCGCTCGGTCTGATCGCGCTGATGACGATCCCGCGCGAGGAAGAGCCGCAGATCAGCGTGCCGATGGTCGACATCCGCGTCGCCGCGCCGGGCATGTCGGCGGCGGACGCGACCGAACTGGTCGGCAAGCCGCTCGAAACGATCGTCCGCTCGGTCGACGGCGTCGAACATGTCTATACTCAGGCAGAGGATGACGGCGTGCTGGTGACGGCGCGCTTCCTGGTGGGCTCCGACGCCGACGATGCCGCGACGCGGATCAATGAAAAGCTGAATGCCAATATGGACCGCATTCCGGTCGGCATTCCCGCGCCGCTGGTGACGGTGCGCGGCATCAACGACGTGCCGATCGTCGTGCTGACGCTGTCGCCAAAGCCGGGCAGCGGCCAGCGCTGGACCAACGCGACTCTGCGCGACGTGGCCGAGCGGCTGCGCACCGAAGTCGCCAAGGTCGACAATGTCGGGTTGAGCTTCCTGACCGGCGGCGCGACCGAGGAAATCCGCATCGCGCCCGATCCCGCGCGGCTGGAACAGCGCGGCGTGCCGCTGGGCGCGCTGGCCGAGGCTGTGGGCCAGGCCAACCGCGCCTTCCCCGGCGGCATCGCGCGCGACGGGGGCAAGGCGCTGTCGGTGATCGCGGGCAAGACGATGGCAACCGCCGCCGATGTCGGCATGCTGACGGTCAATTCCGCGTCGAACGAGCCGGTCTATGTCCGCGACGTGGCGGACGTGACGCAGATGCCGCGCGAGGAACAGGCGCGCGTATCGCGCTGGGCGCGCGACGGCAACGGTTGGGACAATGCGCCCGCAGTGAGTGTCGCCATCGCCAAGCGCGCGGGCGCCAATGCCGTGACCGTGTCCGAACAGATCATCCACCGCGCCGAAGGCCTGAAAGGCACGCTGATCCCCGACAGCCTGACGCTGTCGGTGACACGCGACTATGGCGAGACCGCGAACGAAAAGGCGAACGAGCTTCTCTTCCACCTCGGCCTCGCGACGGTGTCGATCGTGCTGCTGATCGTCTTCGCGATCGGCTGGCGCGAGGCGATGGTCACTGCCATCGTCATACCGACCACCATCCTTTTGACGCTCTTCGCGTCGAATCTGATGGGATATACGATCAATCGCGTCAGCCTGTTCGCGCTGATTTTCTCGATCGGCATCCTGGTCGACGACGCGATCGTGATGATCGAGAATATCGCGCGCCACTGGAGCATGAACGACGGGCGCAACCGAATCGAAGCCGCCGTCGACGCGGTCGCCGAAGTCGGCAACCCGACGATCGTCGCGACGCTGACTGTCGTCGCCGCGCTGCTGCCGATGCTGTTCGTGTCGGGGCTGATGGGGCCGTATATGGCGCCGATCCCGGTCAATGCTTCGGCCGCGATGATCTTTTCCTTCTTCGTCGCGGTGGTGATCGCGCCGTGGCTGATGATCCGCTTCGCGCGCAAGACGCTGGCGGGCGGGCACGGCGATGGGCATGAGGACGGCGGCAAGCTGGGCAAGCTCTATGCCCGTTTCGCACGACCCGTCATCCGCACGCGGCGCGGCGCGGGGATTTTCCTGGCCGCCGTCGGCGTCGCGACGCTGGTCGCCTGTTCGATGTTCTACTTCAAGGCAGTGACCGTGAAGCTGCTGCCCTTCGACAACAAGTCCGAAGTGCAGGTGGTGATCGACATGCCCGAAGGCACCAGCCTGGAACAGACCGGCCGCATCGCCGAGCTGGTCGCCGCGCAGACGCGGACGCTGCCCGAGGCGTCCGCGATGGAAGTCTATGCCGGCACCTCGGCGCCGTTCAATTTCAACGGGCTGGTCCGTCACTATTTCCTGCGCGACAAGCCCGAAATGGGCGATGTGATGGTCACGCTGACGCCCAAGGGCGAGCGCAGCCGCACCAGCCACCAGATCGCACTGGAGCTTCGCGAGAAGCTGAAGGCGATCGCGCTGCCGGCCGGCGGATCGCTGAAGGTCGTCGAGACGCCGCCGGGGCCGCCGGTGCTGGCGACGCTGCTCGCCGAAATCTACGGCCCCACGCCCGAGGCGCGGCGCAAGACGGCGCAAGTCGTGGCGCAATTGTTCCGATCAGTCCCCTATATCGTCGACGTCGACACCAGCTATGGCCAGCCGCGCCCGCGGCTGCGGCTGACGCCCGACCGCGAAAAACTCGACTATTACGGCATTTCGGAGCGCGAGATGTACGACTCGATCGGCCTGCTGCTCAGCGGCCAGACAGTCGGCTATGCCCCGCGCGGCGGCGGACGCACGCCGTTGCCGATCACTGTCGAGCTGCCGCAGTCGGAGCGGCAGTGGAACGCCGCCATGGCCTCCACCCCCATCGCCACCGCGCGCGCGGCAGGCGCCGGGCGGATGGTGCAGCTCGGCGAGCTGGTCGACGCGTCGGTCGAGCCGGGCAGCCCGATGATCTTCCGCCGCAACGGCCGGTTCGCCGACATGGTGCAGGCCGACCTGGCGGGCGAATATGAAGCGCCGGTTTATGGCATGATCGCCGTCCAGGACGCGATCGACCGCTATGACTGGGCGGGCCATGGGCTGGAAAAGCCCGTCGTCAGCCTGAACGGCCAGCCCGGGGACGAAAGCCACACCACCTTGCTGTGGGACGGCGAATGGGAAATCACCTGGGTCACGTTCCGCGACATGGGCGCGGCGTTCGGAGTCGCGCTGCTCGCGATCTACTTCCTGGTCGTGGCGCAGTTCGGCAGCTTCCGCCTGCCGCTGGTCATCCTGACGCCGATCCCGCTGACGCTGGTGGGCATCGTCATTGGCCACATGCTGTTCGGGGCGCCATTCACTGCGACGTCGATGATCGGCTTCATCGCGCTCGCCGGCATCATCGTGCGCAACTCGATCCTGCTGGTCGATTTCATCCGGCACAGCCGGGGCGAGGACAGGTCGCTGCGCGACACGCTGATCGAAGCGGGGTCGATCCGGTTCAAGCCGATCCTGCTGACCGCGCTCGCCGCGATCATCGGCGCGGCGGTGATCCTGGCAGATCCGATCTTCCAGGGGCTGGCGATTTCGCTGCTGTTCGGATTGATCTCTTCGACGCTGCTGACTGTTCTGGTCATTCCGGCGATCTATGTCGTCCTGCGCGACGACGGCCTGCCGATGAAGAGTGAGGAGGCAAGCGCATGAGCTATTATTTCGCGACCGAACTGACCCTGCCCTTCGACGCCGCGATCGACGCGACGAAGGAAGCGCTGGCAGCGGAAGGATTCGGCGTGCTGACCGAAATCGACGTGTCGGCGACGTTGAAGAAGAAGATCGACGTCGACTTCCGCCCCTATCGCATCCTCGGCGCCTGTGCCCCCGCGCTGGCGCATCAGGCGCTCGCCCATGAGGACAAGATCGGCACGATGCTGCCGTGCAATGTCGTGGTGCAGGAACTGGCGCCGGGCCGCGTCGAAGTGGCGGCGGTCGATCCGGTTGCGTCGATGGCGGCAGTCGACAATCCCGCGCTGGGCGATGTCGCGACGCAGGTGCGCGAAAAGCTGAAACGGGTGGTGGAGCGGCTGCGCGCGGGATGACGCGCGCGCCGAGTGGATGATCGCGAACGGCGCGCACCCCGACTGTCGCCCGATGCTGCGCGACTGTTACGAACGCGCGCGCAAGGGCAGCTTTGGCCGGCAGACGCCGATGCTGCCGGGCGAGGCACTGGCGTGGCACCAGCGCTTCCTCGACACCGGAACGATGCGGATATGACCAGCGGGCGGCGGCAGATGCGCGCTCACCTGCCGGTACGCCACGTCACCCGGCTGACGAAATAGGCAGGCACCGCTTCTCCATGCGCGTCGAGCGCCGGACGGAAGCCGGCGCGCCGCATCATCAGGCGACAGGTCAGGTCGCCGAACGCGTCCGGTTCGGTTCGCGCCAGCACGTGACAGGCGGAGACGCGGCCGGTCGCGTCGACGTCCAGCCGGAACTGAACCAGCCCGTCGTTGCGCGCGACAACCGCGCCGCGCGGATAGTCGC
Organism: Pseudomonadota bacterium; assembly: GCA_049323815.1. GTDB lineage: Bacteria > Pseudomonadota > Alphaproteobacteria > Sphingomonadales > Sphingomonadaceae > Sphingomonas. The sequence goes on from JBMOOB010000036.1 coordinate 12,651, forward strand.
GGTAAGTGATCCATTCTCCCGGGGGCGTCGCGGGTTCGAGCGGGCGGCTCAGCGTCGACTGTACGTCCGGGTCATATCCCCACGACCGCACCAAATGCGCGGTGCAGGTGCGCAGTGCCGCCATCGGCTTGCCCAACGACCCGAAAACGAGCCGGACCGGAGGGCGGCCGGGCAGACCCAGGGTCACACCCGCGACCCCGGCTTCCTGCACGGGAGAGACGGGCGGAGCGTCCTTGTCGCCCGGATCGCCGTTCCAGCCATCGACACGGATCGCGGACAGCTGGAGCAACGGCAGTTCGCCAAGCGTTCCGGCAACGGCGACCTTCTCCGCCGGGCGCTCCGCCAGGCCGAAGTCATAGCGCACCTTGGGCCAGGGAGCCGTCTTCAGCCGTTCGCCCACCAGCGCGAGGTCGAACAGGTCGCCCGGGGCATAGCGCGTGAACCGGGCGACAATCCGGTCGCCGCCGGTCCCGAACTGCCCGATCAGATGGCAGGAATCCTTGTCGTAGTTGATTTCCCAAGGGGCCGAGAGCCGGAGTTCCAGCGGCGTGCCGGCGACGGGAAAAGCGACATTGGCGAGTGCGAGAGCCCCGAGCGACGACGAATAAAACGACATGCCGGCTCCTTTGAAACAACTATCGCTCGGCCATCCCATGGAATAATTTCAACAACATTACAAAAAAAGGGGAGGCACAGCCTCCCCCTTTCCCAAAAACAAGATCGTCGGTTTCGATTACTTCGCGTATGCCGCCTTCTGGTCGAGCGCCGCCACCGGCAGCAGCACCGAACTCGACTGCTTGCCGCCATAGACGATCGTCACCGTCGCCTTCTGGTAATCGGACGGCTGGGCGAAGAAGATGTTCTCGACATATTTCTGCGGATTGCGGTCATAGACCGGGAACAGGCTCGACTGGACCTGCACCATGATGCGGTGCCCCGGCTGGAAGATGTGGTTCACCGCCGGCAGGCGGAATTTATATTCCTGCACCTTGCCCGCCGGAATCGGCTCGGGCCTGGAGAAGCTGTTGCGGTAGCGGCCGCGGAAGATGTCCATCGCGATCGGCAGCTGGAACCCGCCCATTTCCGGGTTCGACGCGATTTCGGCCGGATAGACGTCGATGATCTTCACCACGAAGTCGCCGTCGGTGCCGGTCGTCTTGGCAAAGATGTCGGCCAGCGGCACGCCGGTCACGCGCACCGGCTTGTCGAGCACCGGCGTCGCATAGGTCAGCACGTCGGGGCGACCGTCGACGAAACGCTGGTCGGTGACGAGGTAGGTCGACCAGCGGCCGTCGCCGAAATTGATCGGCCGCGGCAGGTACGGCACCGGCTTGGCGGGATCGGAGACATAGCTGTCCTCGCCCGCCCCCGGCTTCGCAAAGCCCGCCGTTTCCGAAGTCGACAGATAGAGCGGCGTCAGCGCATCGGCGAGCGGCCAGCGCTTGAAGAACTCCCAATGGTTCGCGCCGGTGTTGTAGATGCTGACGCTGGGCGGCGTATCGGCAGGCGCGCCGTCGAGCAGATAGGCATTGAAGAAGGGCACCAGAATGTCGCGTCGCGCCTGGAGCGCGGTGTCGCCGTCGAACTTGAGCACGCCCAGCGAAGAGCCGTCATAGTTGAAGCCCGAATGGCGCCACGGCCCCATCAGCAGGAAGTTGTTGCTCGCCTCGGCGGTCTTCTGCAGCTCTTCCCAGCTATGGATCGCGCCGTACATATCCTCGTGGTCGAACAGCCCCTGTTCCCAGAGCGTCGGCACCTTCGACGGATTGGCGGCAAGCAGCTTGTCGAGCGCCTGGCCCTGCCAGAATGCGTCATACGATGGATGCGCGCTCAGCTTGCGCCAGAAGGGCAATTGGTCATAGCCGTATTTCCTGGCCCAGTCGCCCGCGGAGCCGATCTTGCGGAAGGTGTCGTAATCGTCCCAGCCGCCACCCGGCGGCGTCAGCCCGCCCGATTTGTAGCCGGTGATGCCCGAAATCCAGCCGATGTTGGGCAGCCGGAACGCGCCGTGGTGGAACCAGTCGTCGCCCATCCAGCCGTCGATCATCGGGCTTTCGGGTGCCGCGACCTTGAGCGCGGGGTGCGGGTCGAGCAGCGCCATCACGACCGTCCAGCCTTCGTAGGACGAGCCCAGCATGCCGACCTTGCCGTTCGATTCCGGCAGGTTCTTCACCAACCAGTCGATCGTGTCCCACGCATCGGTGGTGTCATCGACCTTGGTCGGGTTGAGCGGCCCGACCGGCGGACGCGTGACGACGAATTCGCCTTCGGACCCGTTCTTGCCGCGAATGTCCTGGAAGACGCGGATATAGCCCGCCTGCACGAACCCCTCGTCTCCCTGCGGCAGCATCGACAGCATCTTGGGGCTGTTCAGCCGCCGCGTGCGGCCGGCGGCGTTGTAGGGCGTACGCGTCAACAGGATTGGCGCGTGCGTCGCGCCCTTCGGGACCATGATGACGGTGAACAGTTTCGTCCCGTCGCGCATCGGGATCATGACTTCGCGACGAATATAGTCGTTGTCGGTCTGGGGCAGTTCGAACTTGGCGGGGATGTCGCCGCCAGGGTTCCAGATCGTCGGATCGAGAGTCTGCGACGCCACCGGCGTGGCAACGAGCGAAACGGCGCCGGCAAGCAGCGCGAGCTTGAATGTCATGTTCTGGGCTCCCCTGAAATGTCGAAGGAGCGATGCTAGGCCCGCGCCGGGGCCAAGATCAATGGCATGCGCCATATAATTGCGCGATCGCGCCTGCCGGCCGTACCGGACCACCACCCGCGGACCACCGACGCGCAATGCCGCGCGCGCCGGGGCCCGGCGCGCGCGTTATTCCTTGATCTGACGCGCTGAACGAACGGCGATGCCGCCAAGGCCGGTCATATCCTCGGTCACTTCAAAGCACGGGTCCTTGTAGCGAAGATTGCCACAGACCTGCCACTTCTCACCCGGATAGACGGCGATCGAGCTGATATTGAATTCCAGGCTGATGCTGGGACGCGCGCCCTTTACCTCATATTCCTTGAGGTCGAAATTATTGCCTTCGAACAGCGTCAGCTTGCCCTTGTCCGTGCGCGAGGTCTTGTCCTGCGCCACCGCCATCGAAGCGCCCGCGACCAGCGCAGCCGTCAGCATCGTCGCAACGATCTTTTTCATACCCAAGCCCCTATTCCTGATCCTGGTGGACCGATGCTATCCCCCACACCGTCGTTTACCAGCATTAATTCGCCGCGGGAGGGAAGCGTGGCACCCCACCCCTTTGACAGCGGGCGGCCGAAATCCTATATCGCCCCCTCACCCCTCGCGATCGGGAAATGGTGCGTCGTCGCGCAACGCACCGGACGGATGGATCGGCCGAGGGTTCATAGGACGCCGAAGACTGCTGTTTCCGTGCAACGGGGACTCGCGGTCCTTTGGCGTTTTGCAGTGCGTCCGAACCGGCGGGATTCGAAACCGGTACGAATTTGACGAGGCGACACACAACCCATGGCAACCAAGGCTATCGAAGACGGCGCGCAGGCGCGCTCGGGCTCGGGCGGCACGCTGAAGCGCCGCATCCGCAAGGTGTTCGGCGACATCCACGAAGTGGTGCAAATGCCGAACCTGATCGAGGTGCAGCGCGAATCGTACGAACAGTTCCTGCGGTCCGACCCCTCGATCGGCTATGTCTCCGGCCTGGAAAAAACGCTGCGCTCGGTGTTTCCGATCCGCGATTTCGCCGGCACCGCCGAGCTTGATTTCGTGACCTATGAACTCGAAGCGCCGAAGTTCGACGTCGAGGAATGCCGTCAGCGCGGCATCACCTATGCCGCCCCGATGCGCGTCACGTTGCGCCTGATCGTGTTCGAGGTGGACCCCGATACGGACGCCCGCTCGGTCCTCGATATCAAGGAACAGGACGTGTACATGGGCGACATGCCGCTCATGACCGAGAACGGCACGTTCTTCATCAACGGCACCGAACGCGTCATCGTGTCGCAGATGCACCGTTCGCCGGGTGTGCTGTTCGACCATGACCGCGGCAAGACGCATGCGTCGGGCAAGTATCTGTTCGCCGCACGCGTGATCCCGTATCGCGGTTCGTGGCTCGATTTCGAATTCGACGCCAAGGACATCGTCAACGTCCGTATCGACCGCAAGCGCAAGCTGCCGGTCACGACGCTGCTCTATGCGCTCGGCCTGAATTCGGAAGATATCCTCAATCACTTCTACAACCGCGTCACCTTTGTGCGCGGACCCAATGGCTGGCAAATTCCGTTCGCGCCCGAAAACTGGCGCGGCGTAAAGCCCGCATTCGACATTGTCGACGCGAAGTCGGGCGAAGTCGTCTTCCCGGCGCTTCAGAAGATCAGCCCGCGCGCAGCCAACAAGGCGGCGAAGGACGGCCTGGAAACGCTGCTGATCCCGACCGAGGAAATCTTCGGCCGCTATTCGGCGTACGACCTCATCAACGAATCGACCGGCGAGATCTACATCGAAGCTGGCGACGAAGTGTCGGCCGAGAATCTGGAGAAGCTCGACAAGGCGGGTATCGACCGTATCGAACTACTCGACATCGACCATGTGACGACGGGTCCGTGGATCCGCAACACGCTGGCCGTCGACAAGGCCGAGGAACGGTTCCAGGCGCTGGCCGACATCTATCGCGTCATGCGCCCCGGCGAACCGCCGACGCTGGAAACCGCCGAAGCGTTGTTCGCGGGACTGTTCTTCGACCCCGAACGGTATGACCTGTCGGCCGTCGGCCGCGTCAAGCTGAACATGCGCCTCGACCTCGACGCCGAGGACACGGTGACGACGCTGCGCACCGAAGACATTCTGGCGGTTATCAAGACGCTGGTCGGCCTGAAGGACGGCAAGGGTGAAATCGACGACATCGACAACCTCGGCAACCGCCGCGTGCGTTCGGTGGGCGAATTGCTGGAAAACCAGTATCGCGTCGGCCTGCTCCGCATGGAGCGCGCGGTCAAGGAACGCATGTCGAGCGTCGACGTGTCGACCGTCATGCCCAACGACCTGATCAACGCGAAGCCCGCGGTCGCCGCGGTGCGCGAGTTCTTCGGCTCGTCGCAGCTTTCGCAGTTCATGGACCAGACCAACCCGCTGTCGGAAGTCACGCACAAGCGCCGCGTTTCGGCGCTTGGGCCGGGCGGTCTGACGCGTGAACGCGCGGGCTTTGAAGTGCGCGACGTTCACCCGACGCATTATGGCCGTATCTGTCCGATCGAAACGCCCGAAGGCCCGAACATCGGCCTCATCAACAGCCTTGCGACGTTCAGCCGCGTCAACAAATACGGCTTTATCGAAACGCCGTACCGCAAGGTGATCGACGGCAAGGTGACCAACGAAGTCATCTATCTGTCGGCAATGGAAGAGCAGAAGCACACCGTCGCGCAGGCGTCGGCCGAGCTGGATAGCGAAGGCCGGTTCGTCGAGGAACTGGTGTCGGCGCGCCAGGGCGGCGAATTCCTGATGGCAATGCGCGACACCATCACGCTGATGGACGTGTCGCCGAAGCAGCTCGTTTCGGTCGCCGCATCGCTGATCCCGTTCCTGGAAAAGGACGACGCCAACCGCGCGCTGATGGGTTCGAACATGCAGCGCCAGGCCGTGCCGCTGGTGCGGGCCGAAGCGCCCTTTGTCGGCACCGGGATGGAAGAGACCGTCGCGCGTGACTCGGGCGCCGCGATTGCCGCACGCCGCGGCGGCGTGGTCGACCAGGTCGACGCGACGCGTATCGTCATCCGCGCGACCGGCGAAGTCGATGCCAGCGAAAGCGGCGTCGACATCTACACGCTGATGAAATTTCAGCGTTCGAACCAGTCGACCTGCATCAACCAGCGCCCGCTGGTGAAGGTGGGCGACGTCGTCAACGCGGGCGACGTGATCGCCGACGGTCCGTCGACTGAATTCGGCGAGCTGGCGCTGGGCCGCAACGTGCTCGTCGCGTTCATGCCCTGGAACGGCTATAATTACGAGGACTCGATCCTCATCAACGAACGCATCGTGAAGGACGACGTGTTCACGTCGATCCACATCGACGAGTTCGAAGTGATGGCGCGCGACACCAAGCTGGGGCCGGAAGACATCACCCGCGACATCCCCAATGTCGGCGAGGAAGCGCTGCGCAACCTCGACGAAGCGGGCATCGTGTACGTCGGCGCCGAAGTCGAGCCGGGCGACATCCTGGTCGGCAAGATCACGCCGAAGGGCGAAAGCCCGATGACGCCGGAAGAAAAGCTGCTGCGCGCCATCTTCGGCGAAAAGGCGTCGGACGTGCGCGACACGTCGCTGCGCCTGCCGCCGGGCGTTTCGGGCACGATCGTCGACGTGCGCGTGTTCAACCGCCACGGCATCGACAAGGACGAGCGCGCGCTGGCGATCGAACGCGAGGAAATCGAGCGCCTGAAGAAGGACTCGGACGACGAACGCAACATCCTCAATCGCGCCACCTGGTCGCGTTTGAAGGAAATGCTGCTCGGTCAGGTTGCGACCGGTGTGCCCAAGGGGCTGAAAAAGGGCGTGACCATCGACGACGAGCTGCTGTCGTCGGTCGACCGCCACGAATGGTGGAAGTTCGCCGTCGCCGACGACAAGGTCCAGTCCGACCTGGAAGCGGTGAAGGGCCAATATGACGAAGCCGTGAAGCGCATCCGCGACAAGTTCGAGGATCGCCGCGAAAAGCTGGAGCGTGGCGACGAGCTGCCGCCGGGCGTACTCAAAATGGTCAAGGTGTTCGTCGCGGTGAAGCGCAAGCTGCAGCCGGGCGACAAGATGGCCGGCCGCCACGGCAACAAGGGCATCATCAGCCGCATCCTGCCGCAGGAAGACATGCCGTTCCTGGAAGACGGCACGCCGGTCGATTTCGTGCTCAACCCGCTGGGCGTGCCGTCGCGCATGAACGTCGGGCAGATCTTCGAAACGCACCTGGGCTGGGCCGCGCGCGGCCTGGGCCGCAAGATCGGCGACGCGCTCGACGCATGGCGGGCAGCCAATCCCGACCCGCAGGCGGGCGAGCCGCCCGAAGCGGTGAAGGAGATGCTGAGGACCGTCTATGGCGACAGCTATGGCGATGAACTCGACCGCCGCTCGACCGAGCAGCTTATCGACCTGGCGCAGAATGTCCGCTCGGGCGTTCCGATGGGCACCCCGGTGTTCGACGGCGCCGTCGAAAAGGACGTGGCCGACATGCTGACGCTGGCCGGGCTCGACCAGTCGGGCCAGGTAACGCTGTACGACGGCCGCACCGGCGACGCGTTCGACCGCAAGGTGACGGTGGGCTACAAATATATCCTGAAGCTCCACCATCTGGTCGACGACAAGATCCACGCGCGTTCGATCGGGCCGTACAGCCTCGTCACTCAGCAGCCGCTGGGCGGCAAGGCGCAGTTCGGTGGCCAGCGCTTCGGGGAAATGGAGGTCTGGGCGCTCCAGGCCTATGGCGCGGCCTATACGCTCCAGGAAATGCTGACGGTGAAGTCGGACGACGTCGTCGGCCGCACCAAGGTCTATGAAGCGATCGTCAAGGGCGACGACACCTTCGAGGCCGGCATTCCCGAGAGCTTCAACGTGCTCGTCAAGGAAATGCGCAGCCTTGGCCTCAACGTCGAGCTGAAGAGCGTCGACGAGACCGAGGACGACGGCATGGCCGAGGCAGCGGAGTAACGCACCTTATCTGGCCCCTCCCCTTTGGGGGGAGGGGTCGGGGGTGGGGCTTTGCCCCAAGCAATTCCGGTGGAGCCTAGAGGACAGGGCCCCACCCCAACCCCTCCCCTGAAGGAGAGGGGCTAAGGAGTTCAAGATGAACGAACTGACCAATTTCGCGAACCCGATGGCCAAGCCGGAGACGTTCGACCAGATCCAGATCGGGATCGCGTCGCCGGACCGTATCCGCTCGTGGAGCTTCGGCGAGATCAAGAAGCCCGAAACGATCAACTATCGCACGTTCAAGCCCGAGCGTGACGGCCTGTTCTGCGCGCGCATCTTCGGTCCGATCAAGGATTACGAGTGCCTGTGCGGCAAGTACAAGCGCATGAAGTACAAGGGCATCGTCTGCGAAAAGTGCGGCGTGGAAGTGACCGTGTCGAAGGTCCGCCGCGAACGCATGGGCCATATCGAACTGGCGGCACCTGTCGCGCACATCTGGTTCCTAAAGTCGCTGCCGTCGCGCATCGGCCTGCTGCTCGACATGCAGCTCAAGCAGCTTGAGCGCGTGCTGTACTTCGAAAGCTATATCGTGATCGAGCCGGGACTGACTCCGCTTGAGAAGTTCCAGCTCTTGACCGAAGACGAGCTGCTCGACGCGCAGGACGAATATGGCGAAGACGCCTTTTCGGCCGGCATCGGCGCCGAAGCGGTCAAGCAGATGCTGATCGAACTCGACCTGGAAGGCGAGCGCGAGGAGCTGCTGAAGGAACTCGCCGAGACCAAGTCGGAACTGAAGCCCAAGAAGATCATCAAGCGGCTGAAGGTTGTCGAAAGCTTCATCGATTCGGGCAACCGCCCGGAATGGATGATCCTGGACGTCGTGCCGGTCATCCCGCCCGAACTGCGCCCGCTGGTGCCGCTGGACGGCGGCCGGTTTGCAACGTCGGACCTGAACGACCTGTATCGCCGCGTCATCAATCGTAACAACCGCCTGAAGCGGCTGATGGAACTGCGCGCGCCGGACATCATTGTCCGCAACGAAAAGCGCATGTTGCAGGAAGCGGTTGACGCACTGTTCGACAACGGCCGCCGCGGCCGCACGATTACGGGCGCCAACAAGCGTCCGCTCAAGTCGCTGTCCGACATGCTGAAGGGCAAGCAGGGCCGCTTCCGTCAGAATCTGCTCGGCAAGCGCGTCGACTATTCGGGCCGTTCGGTCATCGTGACCGGCCCGGAACTCAAGCTGCACCAATGCGGCCTGCCGAAGAAGATGGCGCTCGAACTGTTCAAGCCGTTCATCTACGCCCGCCTCGACGCCAAGGGCCTGTCGATGACGCTGAAACAGGCGAAGAAGTGGGTTGAAAAGGAACGCAAGGAAGTCTGGGACATCCTGGACGAAGTGATCCGCGAACACCCCGTGCTGCTCAACCGCGCGCCGACGCTCCACCGCCTGGGCATCCAGGCGTTCGAACCGGTGCTGATCGAAGGCAAGGCGATCCAGCTTCACCCGCTCGTCTGTTCGGCGTTCAACGCCGACTTCGACGGCGACCAGATGGCCGTGCACGTGCCGCTGAGCCTTGAGGCGCAGCTGGAAGCGCGCGTGCTGATGATGTCGACCAACAACATCTTGAGCCCCGCGAACGGCAAGCCGATCATCGTGCCGTCGCAGGACATGGTGCTGGGCCTTTATTACATCTCGACCGAGAAGGAAGGCGAACCCGGCGAAGGCATGGTGCTGGGCGACATGGCCGAAGTGCACCAGGCGCTGTTCGCCGGTGCGGTGACGCTGCACAGCAAGATTACCAGCCGCGTTCCGCAGACCGATGAACAGGGCAACACCTATCTCAAGCGGTATGAAACGACGCCGGGCCGCATGTTGTTGGGCGAATGCCTGCCCAAGAGCCACAAGGTGCCGTTCGATGTGGTCAACCGCCAGCTGACCAAGAAGGACGTGGGCGACGTTATCGACGAAGTCTATCGCCATACCGGCCAGAAAGAGACAGTGCTGTTCGCCGACGCGATCATGGGCCTGGGCTTCCGCCACGCCTTCCGCGCCGGTATTTCGTTCGGCAAGGACGACATGATTATCCCGGCGAGCAAGGAAGCGCTGGTCGACGAAACCCGCACGCTCGTGAAGGATTATGAGCAGCAGTATCAGGACGGCCTGATTACCCAGCAGGAAAAGTACAACAAGGTGATCGACGCCTGGAGCCGTTGCGGCGACCAGGTGGCGGCGGCCATGATGGACGAGATCCGCGCGGTCAAGAAGGACGAGAACGGCCGCGAAAAGCCCGCCAACGCGATCTACATGATGGCGCATTCGGGTGCGCGTGGTTCGGCGGCGCAGATCAAGCAGCTCGCCGGCATGCGCGGCCTGATGGCCAAGCCGTCGGGCGAGATCATCGAAACGCCGATCATCTCGAACTTCAAGGAAGGGCTGACCGTCCTTGAATATTTCAACTCGACGCACGGCGCCCGCAAGGGCCTGGCCGACACCGCGCTCAAGACGGCGAATTCGGGGTACCTGACTCGCCGCCTGGTCGATGTGTCGCAGGACTGCGTCGTGATGGAAGAGGATTGCGGCACCGAACGCGCGCTCGAAATGCGCGCGATCGTGCAGGGCGGCTCGACCATTGCGTCGCTGGGCGAGCGTATCCTGGGCCGCACCACGGCCGAGGACGTGGTCGACCCCAAGACCGGCGAGATCATCATTCCGCTGGGCACGCTGCTCGACGAACCGATGATCGCGCAGATCGAAGCGCTGGGTATCCAGGGCATGAAGATCCGCTCGCCGCTGGTCTGCGAAGCGAAGATCGGCGTGTGCGCCAAATGCTATGGCCGCGACCTTGCGCGCGGTACGCCGGTGAACATCGGCGAAGCAGTCGGCGTCATCGCGGCGCAGTCGATCGGTGAACCGGGCACGCAGCTGACGATGCGTACCTTCCACATCGGCGGCGCGGCGCAGCTGAACGAACAGTCGAACCTGGAATCGCCCGCCGACGGCATCATCGAATATCGCGACACCCGCGTGATCCTGGATCAGCGCAAGCGCCGCGTGGTGCTGTCGCGTTCGGCCGAGATCGCCGTCGTCGACGGCGAAGGCCGCGAACTGGCGGTGCACAAGATCCCCTACGGTGCCTATCTGATGTTCGACGACGGCAGCACCGTGGCACAGGGCGATCGCCTGGCCGAATGGGACCCGTTCACCATGCCGGTGATTACGGAAAACCCGGGCACGGTGAAGTATCAGGACCTGATCGACGGCAAGACGCTGACCGAACAGGCCGACGAAGCGACCGGCATCACGCAGCGCGTGGTCACCGAATATCGCGGCGCCGGCAAGAGCAAGGAAGATCTGCGTCCGCGCCTGACCCTGCTCGACGATGGTTCGGGCGAGGCCGGCCGATACATGCTCCAGCCGGGCGCGACGCTGTCGGTCGAGGACGGTGCGCAGGTCCATGCCGGTGACGTGCTGGCCCGCGTCAGCCGCGAAGCCGCCAAGACCCGCGACATCACCGGCGGTCTGCCGCGCGTGGCCGAGCTGTTCGAGGCGCGCAAGCCCAAGGAAAATGCCATCATCGCCAAGGTTTCGGGCCGCGTGGTGTTCGGCAAGGACTATAAGGCCAAGCGCAAAATCGGGATCCAGCCGGAGGACGGCGGCGAAGTCGTCGAATATCTGGTGCCCAAGTCGAAGGTGATCGACGTTCAGGAAGGCGATTATGTCAAGCGCGGCGACAACCTGATCGGCGGATCGCCCGATCCGCACGACATTCTGGAAGTCCTGGGCGTGGAAGCGCTGGCCGAATATCTGGTCAGCGAAATCCAGGAAGTCTATCGCTTGCAGGGCGTGAAGATCAACGACAAGCACATCGAAGTGATTGTGCGCCAGATGCTGCAGAAGGTCGAAATCACCGACGCCGGCGACACCACGCTGCTGCCGGGCGAACAAGTCGACCGCGAGGAAATGGACGATGTGAATTCCAAGCTGGCCCCCGGCCAGCAGCCGGCGTTCGGTAAGCCCATCCTGCTCGGCATCACCAAGGCGTCGCTGCAGACCCGCAGCTTCATCTCGGCCGCGTCGTTCCAGGAAACCACGCGCGTCCTCACCGAGGCGGCGGTCCAGGGCAAGAAGGACACGCTGATCGGCCTGAAGGAAAATGTCATCGTCGGCCGCCTGATCCCGGCGGGCACCGGCGCGGGCATGAACCGCGTCCGCATCGCCGCGTCGTCGCGCGACGCGGCGCTGCGCGCCCAGCATCGCAAGATGCAGGACGCGTCGCTGATCGCGCCGGAAACGGCGGCGGAAGAGCATGCGGCCGAACTGGCGCGTTCGGCGCGGGAAAGCACCGGCACCACCGACCCGCTGGCCCGCGTGACCAGCAGCGGCCACGGGACCGATGCCGATGCGGCGGACTATCTGAACCCGGGCGAGTAATCGCCCGGGGCCGGATGACCCGGTTATGACATGCAGGATAAAATGCCGCCGTCCGGTCCACCGGGCGGCGGCTTCTTTTTGAGTCGAGAACGGCGCAATTGCACCGTCGACGCTTGAGCGAAACGAAAATCCGGGCGATGCGCGGCCGTGCCTCGACATCCCTAACTTCCCGGCAAGTATTTTGAGGCATTGGAGAATGGAGTCGCCCGCACCCGGACGGCACAGCTAAAGGCGTCGCATGCGACATTGGTCGATCGGACTGGCTCTGTTCCTGACGCTGACTCTGTTCGGGTTCAGCGGCAGCGCCCGTGCCGAGGCGATCCGACTGGACAGCACGCTGTGCCACGCCGTCACGCAGGCCGGCAACGCAGAGCCGCGCGCGTTCGACTGCTCGGGCGTGGAGCCCAAAGGCTATTCGCACGCCACCTTGTGGCTGCACGGACGGATAGACGGTGCCCGCGCGGGCCAGGCAGTCGCCTTACTGGTTCACCAGAGCCGTTTCGCCAGCCTCGCGGTGACGTTCGACTATGCCGACGGCTATCGCCTGCCTGTCGGCACCGTCGCCCCCGGCAACTTCGGCGAAACGCTGCGCCTGGGCGGGCAGATCGCGTTCGAGGCACCCGCGCGCGCCGCGCCGGTGCGCGCCGTGACGATGCGCATCGAGCGGCTGGCCGACATCGAATTTCTCCGCGTCCGCGCGCTCGACCGCGATGAGGCGGGGCGCGCGACGTCGATGCTGGGCGCGCTGGTCGGCGCGGCGCTGACCCTGCTCGCGATCGGCGCGCTGTACAGCGTTTCGCTCGCCGTCGCGTCGCGGCAGGCGTTCCTGGCGTGGCACGCCGGCTGGGCGCTGAGCGTGCTTGCCTGGGGCGCGATCTGGTCGCAGTTCGCGGCGATGCAATGGCCGGCGCTGGCGGGATCGCTGGCTTCGCAGATATGCACTGCGCTCGCCACCTTCGCCTGCCTGTGCGCCACCGTCTGCGCGATGGCGCCGATTGGGGACGCCTATCTGCCACGCGCCGTGCGGCGGGCGATCATCGCGGTCGGCGTCGGGACGGCGGGCGTCGGGCTATGGGCCGCGACGATCGTCGACGAACGGCTGGCGGCGGTCGGATCGGTGCTGGGCATCCTCACGCTCGCCAATCTGCTGACGGTGTTCGTCGCAGTCGGCATTGCCTGGCGGCGCGGATCGCAGGAAGCGCGCGACTTCGCGCTGGCGTGGACGCCGCCGATGATCGCCGTCGGCGTGACTCAGTGTATCGACCTCGACACATTGCTGTACGGCGGCGGGCCGCAATTGATGGTGCTGATCGCCTGTGCGCTGCAGACGGCATGGCTGGCAATCGCCACGACGATGCGGCTCGCGCGGCTGCGTGTCGAACGCGACATGGCGCGCGAACGCCAGCGCGAGCTGGACGAGCTGGTCCGCCGCGATCCGCTGACCGGACTGCTCAACCGCCGCGGGCTGATGGCGGCCGCCGCCGAGTTGCAGGCATCGCCCGCCGGGCTGTGCCTGTTGTTGATCGACCTCGACCATTTCAAGTCGATCAACGACCGGTTCGGCCATGACATCGGCGACGAAGTGCTGCGCGGCATCGGCGCGCTGCTGATCAGTTTCGAACGCAACGGGCGCGTCGCGGGGCGGCTGGGCGGCGAGGAATTCGTCATCGCGCTACCGCATATGCCGCCCGCCGCGTTGATGCAGTTCGCCGACCAGATCCGCGCGACGATCGCGGGAACCAGCACCGTCGACTGCTGCCGCGTGACCGTGAGCATCGGCGCGGCGACCGGCGCGAAGAACCTCGATTTCGACACGCTGTACAAGGTCGCCGACGTTGCGTTGTACGAAGCAAAGAACAAGGGCCGCGACCGCGTAGTGCTGGGCCCCGCGGTCAGCCTGGTCCCAACGCCGTCGACGGCGCTGGCAAGCTGAACCGGACGGCTACACGCCCCGCCTACATCTCGACGATGCGCGTCGCCAGCCGCTCCGCCTCGCCCCGGTCGTGCGTGACCATCAGGATCGGCAGCCGCACCCGGTCGCGCAATTGTTCGAGCACTGCCATAATCTCCTCGCGCCGCGCGCGGTCGAGCGAAGAGAGCGGCTCGTCGAGCAGCAGGAAACCAGGATCGGACAACAGCGCGCGGCCGATGGCGACGCGCCGCGCCTCGCCCCCCGACAGGCTGCGCGGCCAGCGGTCGAGCAGACCGCCGATACCGAGGAAAGCGAGCGCATCCTCCCATCCCGGCGCGTCGGGGCCGGCCAGATCGGGCATGCCGTACGCCAGGTTGGCGCGCACGGTCAGGTGCGGGAACAAGCGCGGCTCCTGAAAGACATAGCCGGCACGGCGCGCCTCCACCGGCACGTCGACGCCGGCGTCGGCATCGAACAGCAACCGGTCGCCGACGCGGATATGCCCGTCGTCGGGGCGGCGCAGCCCGGCGACCATGTTGAGCACGCTGGTCTTGCCGATGCCCGACGGGCCGAACAGCACCGTCAGCCCTTCGCCCGATTCGATCCGGCACGCAATGATGCGGTCGCCGACGCGCGCGGCGACATCAAGGTCAAAGGACATGCAGCCCCCTTCCCGCGCGCCGCGCGATCCATTCGGACCCGACCAGCGCCGCAAGCGCAAGCAGCACCGACACGGTCGCCAGCCGGATCACCATCGCCTCGCCGTCGGGCAATTGCAGCGCGGAATAAATGGCGAGCGGCAGCGTGCGCGTCTGCCCCGGCACGTTGGAAACGAAGGTGATGGTCGCGCCGAATTCGCCGAGCGCGCGGGCAAAGCCGAGCACCGCGCCCGCGAGCACGCCGGGCAGGCTTAACGGCAGCGTGATCGTGCGGAACACCCGCCACGGCGACGCGCCGAGCGTGCGCGCCGCCGCCTCAAGCCGCGTGTCCACCGTTTCGATCGACAGCCGCATCGCGCGCACCATCAACGGCAGCGCCATCACGCCCGCGGCAATCGCCGCGCCGGTCCATCGAAACAGCACCGACGCACCGAACAGCGCATGAAGCGCCGCGCCGACAGGGCCGTTGGGACCAAAGGCGAGCAGCAACAGCCAGCCGGTGACGACCGGCGGCAACACCAACGGCAAGTGGACCAGCGCGTCGAGCAGCGTCTTTCCCCGGAACCGCCCACGCGCAAGCAGCCAGGCGAGCGCGAAGGCGAGCGGCAGCGTGACGAGCACTGCCGCGCCGCCGACCTGAAGCGACAGAAGGACGACCTCCCATTCCTGCGCCGACAGCATGTCACAGCGGCGCAAAGCCGAAGCGCGCGAAGATCGCCTTGCCCGCGGGCGAGACGAGGAAGCGGCGGAACGGCTCTGCATCGGGGCTGGTCGCGGCGGTGAGCCGGGCGAGCGGATAGCGGATCGGCGGATGACTGTCGGCCGGGAAAGTACCGACCACGCGAACGCGGCCCGACGCGCGGGCATCGGTGGCATAGACGATGCCATAGGCCGCAGCGCCGCGTTCGACGAGCGCGAGCGCGGCGCGGACGTTTTCGGCGCTCGCCACCCGCGGCGCGACACTGTCCCACAGGCCCAGATGTTCGAGCGCGGCCTTGCCATATTTACCCGCGGGCACGGCATCGGGATCGGCCATGGCGATGCGCCCCGCGCCGATTGCCGCCGCAAGCGACGCGCCGGGGCCAAGCGCAATCGGCGGCGCATCCGACCGCGAAGGCGCGACCAGCACGATATGGTTGGCCAGGAAATCGGCGCGCGTGCCCGGCACGACCAGCCCGCGACGATCGACATCGTCCATCCAGTCCCGATCCGCCGAAACGAACAGGTCGGCGGGTGCGCCGGCGGCGATTTGCCGCGCCAGCGCCGACGATCCGGCGAAGGACAGTATCGGGCGGTCATGCCCCTGCGCCGCCCAGGCATCGGCGGCGGCGATCATCGCTTCCTGCAGGCTGGCAGCGGCGAGCACCAGCGGCGCACGATCACGCGGCCGCATCCACCAGGCGGCGGCACCGGCAAACAGGAGTGCAAGGCCAAGAACGGCAACGGCGACACGGCGCATATGCCGTTAGTGGGCGCGAGCGCGAGCGAAATAAAGCCCTCCGCGATGCGAAAGCCGCCGCAACGCGGGCATGCGCATCACCGCAACAACGCATCTGCCCCAGCGTCGGCACCGGCATCGACGCCAGCGACGCCAGTAGCCACGCCGTCGTTCGCGATCGCGATCGCACGGCTCCAGGACGAAAGGTCACCCAGGCGACGGGCGTCGACCTGCGCCGTGCAGGCGACGGGGTCATAGTCGGCGGTGCAACGCGCGCGCTGGTCGCGCCAGAGCTGTTGCCCCTCGGTGAGTCGGATACGGTCATATCCGGCGGCGCGACCAAGCAGCCCCTGGTAGCGCTTTTCGACTTCCTCACCGGCCAGTTCGCTGCCGACGATGCACGCCGCCGCCGCCCCGGGGGAAACAATCGCGTCGCACCCCGCCCGGCCGGGCCGCTTGCCCGCCGTTCGGTCGAGCAGCGCAGCCTCGGGCACGAAACCGCTCTTGCCGTCGGCCGTGCGCATCACCCACAACCAGCGGGCACCATCGGCGCCGCTGCTTTCACCGCGACCGGCGACCTGCTCGTGCATCGGCAACGCTTCGACCTCGGAAAATTCGGTACCCGGACCCTCGCGCATCGCGACCGACACATCGCCCTTGCGCGGTAACACCAGATAGTCGCGCGGTTCGGGGAAAAGCGTGACGCCCGCCGCATCGACCGGTTGCGGCGTCACCGCGGCGACCGCCTGAATGCGCGGCGCCATCCGGTCGCGCAGCCAGCGCGCCTGCTCCCAGAGCTGTTCCGACGGCAACAAAAAGCCGCCCAGAATCGCCAGCGCCGGTATCGCCTTCCACATCGCCGAACGGCGCCGGCGCGCGCGCGGCGGAAATGCCGCATGCACCGCTCCGGCATAGGGGCGTCCGCGCACGGGGATCGGACGGCGCGCCGGCCGCGCCAGCGGCGGTACCATGCGCGCGGGCGTCCGCCGCGCCTCCAGCACCGCCTTTTGCACCGCCGCCGCAACCCGGCCTTCGTGGCCGCAAAAGCCGCATCCCTGGCCGAAATGCGCGTGCATGTCAGGCCGCGCTGCGCACGGCGTCAGCCGCTCGACAAGTTCCTCAAGATGGTCGCGCCATTGTTCGGCCGTCGGGCGCGCGCGCGGATCGCGACCGGCGAACACGCGGTCGAACATCTCGCGCGTCGACCGGCGGAACATGCGGTGGACGCTTGCCGCCGCGGGTTGCACGCGCGCGTCGGGCACCAGGCCATAGCCGTACAGCCCCGACTGGATGCGCGCCTGAAGATGCGTCGCCTGCCCTGCCGCGCCGGGTGCCAGCGCCCCCGAAAAGGGATGAACGCCGTTGTTGAGCAGTTGGAATACGATCACCGCGAGCGCGAAGCGATCCTGTTCGACGCCGAGCTGTTCGGGCTTTTGCTGCCAGCTTTCGGGCGCGATGTAATCGTCGCTCACCTGATCGGCGGGAATGCGCCCGCCCGCACCGCCCGCGATGCTGAATCCGTCGGTATCGACGACCGCCATCCAGCTCACGAGCGGATAGAAACGCAGATTGGCCGGCTTCATGTCGATCATGTGATGCCCGGCACGGTGCAGTTCGGCGAAGACCGACGCGAGGTTGCGCGCGACGAGCACGCGATAGCCGTAATATTCGGGTAGATGTTCGATCCGCCGGCTGCTTTTCTGAAGCAGGTTCACCAGCGACGTCGACCGGGCAAAATCGATTTCGGGCATAGTGAAGCCGACGAAGCGGCCCGCGCGGTCGAACAGCTTTGCCTGCGGCCAGGCGATCTGGGGATAGCGCAGGCCGCCATGGAGGGCGGGGGGCAGATCAGGCGGGTTGGCGAGCATCCAGTCGATCTTTGCCGCATGCCGGCGGCAATCGGCGTCACCATGATACAGCTTCGCGGCGGTGCCGCGCAGTTCGGGCAGCGCATGGACGCGCCCCGCCGCCCCCTCGCCCAGCAGCTTGCCGATCCGCACCGGACGGCTGCCCGCAGTATCGAGGTAGACGAAGCCCGTCACCGCACGGCCTGTGCCCATACAAGCGTCTTGTCGTCGAGCGTGCGCGCGCGCGCCGCCTCGCTGCCCAGCGTCGCCGACAGCGCCTCCTCGCCCGCTTCGCGCGTCGTGCCGGCAAGGAAACGGCCGATGGGTTCGAAGAACGGCAGGAACGGCTCCGGCGCGCCGCCCTTGCGCGACAGCGCCAAGTCGGTCACGCCGTCGGTCATCACGAAAATCGTATCATATCCCGGTTCGATCCGCGAAAAACGCAGGTTTCGGCGCCAGTCGGCCTCGGTGAAGAAATAGGTCGTGTCGGCATATTCACCGTTGCGCGGGCCCGACATCTGCCAGCGACCGTCGGCCGACGCGAGCGCCAGCGCGGCGCCATCGCCGATATGGAAAAAGATACCGCCGTCGCCCGGCGTCACCAGCGCACCAACCAGCGTGGCGTGAAAGGCGTCGATCGTGACGCCGCGTTCGGCCCCCAGCGCAGCCGCGCTTTCGCGCGCCTGCACCACTGCATCGCGCACCGCGCGGCACGCACCGGCAAGCAGCGATCGCCCCCCGCGCCCGGAAGCCGCCCCGCCGGCAAAAACGGCAAGCCGCGCAACAATCGCGTCGCACAGGAGCGCCGCCCCTTCACCCCCGAAGCGCGCCGACCCCGCGCCGTCGGACACCACCGCGACCAGCGCACCGCCCGCCGTCACTTCGACTCGGTGCCGGTCCTGGCAATCGCCGCCCGACGACAGGTGCATCGGCCCTGCAATCGAGGTGCCCGCGATCCGCCACGCGGAGGCGGAAGTCATCCGGCATGCCCCGGAACGACCGCCCAATCCTGCGGCGCGGCCATTTGGATATTGTCCGACGGCGCCGATTTCGATCCGGCGCGCGCGCTGCGGCTGAGCCACAGGAAAAACTCACGAAACGCCAGACCCTTCAACCGCAGCGGCTGGCGCGGCGAAAAACGCGCAAGCTTGCCCAGATTGGCATCGCCAACGCCGACGCAAAAGACCGAGACGCGGCCCGCCTCTTCCGCCGCGCGGCATTCGGCAGCGGCGGTTTCCCAATCATAGTCGGTCGGTTCGCCATCGGTCAGCACGAACAGCCAGGGGCGGTTATAGGGGATGCCATGGTCGCGGTAGCGCGCCTTTTCCGCCTCGATTTCGTCCAGCGCGCGGCGCACGCCGGCACCCAGCGGCGTCGTGCCGTTCGCTTCGATCTCCGGTGCTTCGAACTCGATCGCATCGACCCAGTCGGTTACCACTTCAACATCATGCGGAGCACCGATCCGCAGCACGAGGATGCGGACACGCTGGCGTGCGACGTCATCCGCCTTCAGATCGCCTTCGAGCAGCCGCAACCCTTCGTTCAGCGCGTCGATCGCGCCGTTCGAAGCCATCGACGAGGAACCGTCCAGCACCACAACACAGGGCAGCCGCTGGCTGGTGTTTTCCGCCAGCGCGACGTCCGGAATCAGGTTCACGTAACTCTCCCCACTCGCCGATGCGACCCAGCGCGGGCGGATTTCCCCAGGGATTCGCCCGCTCGGCGACTATGCGCACGCCAAATGCGCGCCGCAAGGCACTGCGTGGCCACGGTTGGGCCGCGCCGGGACACGAATAGTGCACCCGGGCACGTGGAGGCGACATGGACCTCGCCCGACAGGCCGGGCGCGCAGCCGGGCGGAGCACGCAGCACTCGCCCGACGTGCCGCAATCGTCTCGCATCGCCTGCCGCACATGCGCCGGCAAGCGGCCGCCGGTCGCTGCTCGCCGGAAAAGCAACGGCGGACGTTCATGGCGCAACGCCCGGAGCGACGGCGGCCGGGCGCGCCTTGCGCGTCCTAACGCACCACGACCCAGCCGCCGGCTTCCCAGCGATAGATTTCGGCCGAAACGCCGCGCTCCGCCTCTTCCTTCGATCGACGCAGGAAGGCGCGCAGCCCGTCGATGTCGTCGATTCGGTCGAGCACGTCGACAACAAGCAGATTGTCGGCGGGCACCATCACGATCAGCGGCCGCCCCAGCCGTGCGGACAGCCGTTGCCACCCATCAAGGTCGAGCATCAGGCTGGGCACATAATCCATGTCGGTGACGGCGACCGGCTGGTCGGTCGGGTCGATATCGCCGTCGACATTAGGAAGCTTCGCCAGCGTCTGGCTGCGCGCCAGCTCCCAGGCGGCAACCGGCGCCATCTTCAGCGCCTCGACGTCGCTGACGCGCAGAATCCGCGTCGTGTTGGGATAATCGGCGACCAGCACCATGCAGAGCCCGGGCGCGAGCGTGCGCGTGACGCCGACCTCTCCCACTTCGGCGAACATGGTGTCGAGCTGGCTGCAATAGGCGGGTTCGCGCAGAACGATGCGCAACTGGTCGCGAGTGACGGGGGCGGGTTCGGCGAAGGACTCCGCCACGCCCAGGATGTACCGTGCCTTCACTCCCTCGCATGCCTCGGGCGTCGCGGTGCGGCAGAAATTATAGATGCGGTCGAGGAAGAGTTCGGGAGCGTCCTCCCCTTCCTTCGCCGGGCTGGCCGACAGCGTCAACGGCGCGGTGACGCGCACCTGGCGATCGGGAAAGGAGGCGGCCAGGCGCTGCGCCATTTCGGCGGTGAAGGCGTCGGGATCAACCGTCGCCTGCGCGGCGGCCGGCGTCGCCGCGAACAGCGCAAGCCAGAAAATCAGCGCCGCAATCCGCATCCCCGCCCGCCCCGAACACAGAAAAACCCGCCCGCTTTAGGCACTGGCTAAAGCGGGCGGGTCAACTGGTTTTCGCGAAGGCAGGGCCGTCGCGACGTCAGGGCGTCAAAAGGTCGCCCAGTCGCCGGCGTCGGCCGGGTTCACCTTGGCCACCGCGGCAACGGCGGGCGCCGCCGCGCGTGCCGGGGCGGCAGCCGCCGGCTGGTGCCGGGGACGGATCGCCATGACCTGCGCGGCGCCGGTCTTGAACCGCGACGCGCGATCGGCGAGGCCGTTGACTTCGGACGACAGGTTGCGCGCGGCGGCCGAGGTTTGCTCGACCATCGCGGCATTCTGCTGAGTCGACTGGTCCATCGAATTCACCGCAGCGGCGATTTCGCCGATCGTCATTGACTGGGCGCGATTGTCCTCCGCCATCGACGCGACGAGTTCGTGAACCTGTTGCACGCTGCCCGAGATATTGGCGAGCGCGCCGTCGACGTTGGTCACCGCACCGACGGCGGCGCCGATATCGGTCTGCGTCGCGGTAAGCTGTTCGCGGGCGCGCTTGGCTTCCTCTTCCGAGCGCATGGCGAGCGCCGAGACAAGGTCGGCGACGACCGCGAAGCCGCGACCCGCCTCACCCGCGCGGCCCGCCTCTACGGCGGCGTTCATCGCCAGAACGCGCGTCTGGAACGCGATCTTGTCGAGCCCTTCGATCACGCTGTCGATGCCCTGTGCGCTGTCCGACACGCGGTTCATCGCGGCGACGGCCTGATCGGCGGTCGAGCGGCCTTCGCCGACGATGTGGATCGCCGAATTGGTCTGCTCCACGGTGCGGTCCGACGCCTTGGCCGAAGTACGCAGGCGGTCCTCCATCTGCGACAGCGAGGCAGAGGTTTCCTCAAGGCTTGCGGCATTGGCTTCGGTGCGGCGCGCCAGATCTTCGGACGCCTGGGCGATCTCGGTCGAACCGGTGCGGATCGTCACCACCGTTTCCGACAGCGCACCGATCAGGTCGCGCAGGTTGCCGATGGCAGTGTTATAGTTCGACTTGAGCGCAGTATAGGCGACCGGGAAATCGGCGTCGATCCGGGCCGTCAAGTCGCCGTCCGACAGGCTGGCGAGCTTTTGCGACACGGTGTCGACGACGAACTGCTGTTCGGCATCGGCCTTGGCCTTTTCGGCTTCGGCGCGTTCCTTCGCCACGGCGGCCTCACGGAACACCTCCAGCGAGGCTGCCATCGCGCCGATCTCGTCACCGCGGCCAAGCCCCGGAATCTCGCTCGAGCGATCGCCTTCGGCCAGTGCGCGCATCCGGTCGGCCGTTGCCAACAGCGGGCGAGCGACCGACCGGCCGAGGTAATAGGCCAGCCCCGTCACCGCCAGGATGACACCCAGCGCCACCAGCGCCTGATGAAGCGCGGCGTCGAACACCGCGGCGCGGATTTCGTCGACATAGACGCCGGTGCCGACCACCCAGCCCCAGGGCGCAAAACCCTTCACGTACGAAATCTTGGGCTGCGGCTCCTGCTTGCCGGGCTTCGGCCAGCTGTAGTGGACGAATCCTCCGCCCTTTTTGCGTACGACATCGACCATTTCGCGGAACAGATAGACTCCATTCGGGTCGGTGTTCTGCGTCAGGTCCTTGCCGTTCAGTTCCGGTTTCATCGGATGCATGATCATGCGCGGTTGCATGTCGTTGATCCAGAAATACTCCTCCCCCGCGTAGCGCATGTCGCGCACGGTGCTCAACGCGGCCTGCTGCGCCTGCGCGCGCGTCATCCGGCCCGCCTTTTCTTCGGCGGCATAGTGATCGAGAACCGAATAGGCGGATTCGACAGTCTTTTGCGTACGGTCGGCGATATCGCTCCGCATCACGGCATCGAGCCGGAACACCGAAAGCGCCAACATCAACAAAAGACCCATGAACGCTGCGACACCGATCAGGTTCAAGCGGGCACCGATTTTCAGTTGCACCTGCATTCTCCTTGGAGGAATAGTATATTATAGAGGTGCAATCAGGGGTTTCACGGAAACTGCGCCCTTTTGCAGGTACCCGAAGAAATACCTAAGCCTTTTCCGGCCGCGAGCCGCGTCGCCGTCAACGTTCCTGCTGGGTTGTGGCGGCTACGTCCGCCTGGGTGCGCCACGCGGTCGGAGACATGGTGAATTCCCCATGAAACCAGCGCGTAAACGAACTCGGCGTCGCATAGCCGAGAAGGTGCGCAACGGTTCCGACCGCCTGGTTCGACGACCCCAGATGCCGTCGCGCCATATCGATCCGCGCCTGATCGAGCAGATCGGCGAAACACGCACCTTCCTTTTCCAGCGCATGTTGCAAATTGCGCGGATGCATCGCTTGATGCTCGGCCACCTGAGGGCAGCGGGACGATGGGGGCGGTACGCGTCGCCGACAACGGCCCCGGCATCCCCGATGGCGCGTTCGGCTCGCGGTTCGAACCCTTCTTCACGACGCGCGCCGACGGCAACGGCCCGGGACTGGCGCTATGCCGGACGATCATCGAAGCGCATGGCGGCCGCATCTGGGCGGAACGCCCCGAAGAAGGCGGCGCGGCCTTTCTGTTCACGCTGCCCCGCGCGTGACGACGGGATTCGAGCGGGCGCCGGCGGTTAGCTGTCGTCGCCCATCCGAAGCGCGGCGATAAAGGCTTCCTGCGGAATCTGCACGCTGCCGTATTCGCGCATCCGCTTCTTGCCTTCCTTCTGCTTTTCCAGCAGCTTGCGCTTACGCGTGATGTCGCCGCCATAGCATTTGGCAGTCACGTCCTTGCGCAGCGCGGCGATGGTTTCGCGCGCGATCACCTTGCCGCCGATTGCCGCCTGGATCGGGATCTTGAACAAGTGGCGCGGGATCAGGTCCTTCAGCCGTTCGCACATGCCGCGCCCGCGCGTCTCGGCGCTCGCGCGGTGGACGATCATGCTGAGCGCGTCGACCGGTTCGTTGTTGACCAGAATCGACATCTTGACGAGGTCGCCCTCGCGATAGCCGATCTGTTCATAGTCGAAGCTGGCATAGCCGCGGCTGATCGACTTCAGCCGGTCGTAAAAGTCGAACACGACTTCGTTGAGCGGCAGTTCGTAGGTAAGCTGCGCGCGCCCTCCGACATAGGTCAGGTCCTGCTGGATACCGCGCCGGTCCTGGCACAGTTTCAGGATCGAACCGAGATAATCGTCGGGGACATAGATCACTGCCCGGATCCACGGTTCCTCGATCACGTCGATCCGGTTGGGATCGGGCATGTCGGCGGGGTTGTGCAGCTCGATCTCCTGCCCCTCGGCCTCGCCCGCCGCCTTGGTCAGCTTGAGCCGATAGACCACCGACGGCGCGGTCGTGATGAGGTCGAGGTCATATTCGCGCATCAGCCGTTCCTGGATGATCTCCAGGTGCAAGAGGCCAAGGAAGCCGCAGCGGAAACCGAAGCCGAGCGCGGCCGAGGTTTCCATTTCGAAACTGAACGAGGCGTCGTTCAGCCGCAGCTTCTGGATGCTCTCGCGCAGCTTTTCAAAATCATTGGCATCGACCGGGAACAGGCCGCAGAACACGACCGGCTGGACTTCCTTGAACCCCGGCAGCGGATCGGTCGCGGGGCGCTTCGCATCGGTCAGCGTGTCGCCGACGCGCGCCTGCGCCACTTCCTTGATCTGCGCGGTGATGAAGCCGATCTCGCCCGGACCGAGGTCCGAAAGCTGTTCGATCTTCGGCCGGAAGCAGCCGACGCGGTCGATCAGATGGGTGGTCCCCGCCTGCATGAATTTGATCTGCTGGCCCTTTTTCAGCGTCCCTTCCATGACGCGGACCAGGATGACGACGCCAAGATAGGGGTCGTACCAACTGTCGACCAGCATCGCCTTCAACGGCGCATTGGCATCGCCCTTTGGCGCAGGAATGCGCTCGACGATCGCGTCGAGGATCTCGTCGATGCCGATCCCCGCCTTGGCCGAGGCGAGCACCGCGTTCGACGCGTCGAGGCCGATGATATCCTCAATCTCCGCCTTGACCTTCTCGGGCTCGGCGGCGGGCAAGTCGATCTTGTTGATGACCGGGATGATCTCATGGTCATGCTCGATCGACTGATAGACGTTCGCCAGCGTCTGCGCCTCGACGCCTTGCGCCGCGTCGACGACCAGCAGCGCGCCCTCGCACGCGGCCAGGCTGCGCGAGACTTCATAGGCGAAATCGACGTGGCCGGGCGTGTCCATCAGGTTGAGGACATGTCCCTTCCATTCCAGGCGCACCGTCTGCGCCTTGATGGTGATGCCGCGTTCGCGCTCGATATCCATGTTGTCGAGCACCTGCGCGCTCATCTCGCGCTCCGACAGCCCGCCGGTGCGCTGGATCAGGCGATCGGCGAGCGTCGACTTGCCGTGGTCGATGTGCGCGATGATCGAGAAGTTGCGGATCTTGGAAATTTCGGTGGCCATGATTCAGCGGCCGTTAGCAGGGTGCGGGCCGCGTGCGAAGAGGCGTCGGAGGCTTGGCGCGGAGCAGCCCGCTCCTTCCGCCACGCTTAACGCGGATTTTACGCAAATCTGCGCAAGTCAGAAGCAATGACGCCGGCCTCGCTTGCTCCCTCCCCCGTCGCTGCGCGGCCGCTGCCGGTGCCGGCGCATTCCGGCGTCCCCGCGCTGCCGACCGCGGCCGCGCGGGCGCCCGGCACCGCAGCGCCCGGGTTCGGCACCGCACGCAGTCGTTCGTCACGCGCAGCGGCGGCGCCGGCGCCGCGCGCTTCGGCCCAGCCCCCCGCGATCGGCGCGGCATGCATGAATGGAGTTTGCGAGTGAAGGCCGCGATTGCCCTGCGCCCCTA
This sequence comes from Pseudomonadota bacterium, assembly GCA_049323815.1. Lineage (GTDB taxonomy): Bacteria > Pseudomonadota > Alphaproteobacteria > Sphingomonadales > Sphingomonadaceae > Sphingomonas. Next base: position 38,263 of record JBMOOB010000036.1, read on the forward strand.
TCGTCAGGCCGCGTCGCGGCTGATCGTCCGGCTATTGTGGCTCAACGCGGCGGCGCTGCTCCCGATCGGGCTGATCGCGGGCAGCGCGCTGACCTGGCCCGCGCTGGCGATCGGGGCGCTGGGCGCAGTCGGGCCGACGCTTGCGCACCGCGCGGGACGCGACGACCGCCGGTCGCGGCTGGCGCTGGGGCTGGCGGTGCCGCTCTATCCGATGTTGGTCGTCGCGCTGCTGGGCGGAAATCCGTGGCAGATGGACCTGCACATGTATTTCTTCGTCTGCCTGACGATGCTGGCGATGCTGTGCGACTGGCGGCCGATCCTGGCGGCGGCGGGCGCAATCGCGCTGCACCACCTGATCCTCTTTTACGCCCTGCCGCAATGGGTATTCCCGGGTGCGGGGAGCCTTTCGCGCGTCCTGTTGCATGCTGCGCTGGTGGGCGCCGAGGCGTCGATCCTGATTTACACGACTCAGTGGATCCGCCGGCTGGCGCTGCGCAATGCCGAGGCGCGCGAAACCGCCCTGCGCGCGCACGCGGACGCCGAAGTCGCGCACGCAGAGGCGGAGCGGTTGCGCAAGGAGGCGCAGGAGGCACTCGACTGCATGCGCGCGGCGCAGGCGGAGGCCGAGAGCAGCCGTCGCGAACGCGAGCGCGCGGAAGCCGAGCTGGAACGCGAAACCGACGCGCGCCGGAGGGAGATCGCCGCCGACTTGCAGCAACGCGTCGGCGCGCTGGCCGAAGACCTGCGCCAGGTCGCGGCGGCGATGTCGGACCAGGAGAGCGCGGTGACCGCAGTTGCCGCGAGATTGTTCGACCAGGCAAGCAACCTGCGCGACGCAAGCGAGCAGTCAGTGACCAACATGACGCTGGTGGCCGACAGGACCGATCAGTTGACGCGATCCGCGCGCGAGGTCGGCGAACATGCAAGCAGGGCACGCGCGATCGTCACCGAGACCGCATCGTCGGTCGGGGCGCTGACTCCGCGAATCGACAGCCTGACGCGCGAGATCGAAACCGCGCAAGGCATTCTGGAACTGGTCAGCGCCATCGCGGCGCAAAGCAACCTGCTGGCGCTCAACGCCACGATCGAAGCCGCGCGCAGCGGCGAGGCAGGACGCGGCTTCGGCGTGGTCGCGCATGAGATGAAGCAGATGGCATCGCGCACCGCCGCCGCCGCGGGCGAGATCGCCGTCACGCTGGAGAAGGTCGGCGGCGCGGCGACGGGTTTCGTCGACGCCATCATCGCCACTACGACGCGGATGGACCAAATCAGCAGCGCCGCGTCCGCCATCGCGCTGTCCGTCGACGACCAGCAACTGGCCAGCGACGCGATTGCGTATTCGGCGAGCCAAGTCGTCGCCGACGTGATCGACACCGACCGCCGCAGCCGTTCGATCAGTGAAGCCGCCGCCGAGAATCGCGCCATCGCCCAGCGCGCCGCGATGCTGGCACGCATGCTCGACACGCGCGCCCGCGCATTGTCCGAGGGGATGGAAAAGCTGATCGAGGAATTGCGCGCCGCCTGACCAGGCGATGCAGCCCCCGGTCAGGACGCGTTGACGACGTTGTAGCGGATCATGCCGTCGCGGCTGAGGTAGCAGATGCCCGTCTGGCGCTGGCCGAAGGTGCCGGTCAGGAATTCGAGCGACGCCGACATTTCGACCAGATATTTCGCGCATTCGGCCGCGAGTTGGGCATTCAACTGCTCCTGACGCATCAGGAACGATTGCAGCCCCTTGGCATCGTTCGCTTCGACATAGGCCTTGATCGCGTCGAGGTAACTGATGACCTGATCCATGTCGAAATAGCGCGAGAACATGTGCACGCCGTAATAGGCGTCGCCGTCGATGATGCGGATCGGCCCGCCCAGAAAGGCGAAGGTACACGCGCTGACGCACGCATTGCCGTTGGCAACGCGCGTCAGAATGCCCGACTTGCGCAGCGCACGACCCATCGCCATGCCTTCGGTCAGCACGCCGCCGGGCGAATTGAGCCAGACTTCGCTGATCGACCCCGCACTGGCGATCGCCTGCGCCAGCCGCTGCCCCTCACCCACGCGGATCTCGCCCGACGCGACCAGCACGCGGCCCGCCGGCGTCGTCTGGACGGCATAGCGCATCGGCGCGCCGAAGGCGGCGGTCTGGAAACGCGTGGGAAGCACGCTGGTCGCGCAATAGCTCTGTGCCTGTGCCGACTGGACGATCAGCCCGGTCGCCACGACGCCGCCGATCGCCAGCCGCGCGGCGGCCCCGCCGATGGCGCACGCGCGACCGACGATCCGCCCCGTGGGACGCTTCAGAAACCTGGCCATGCTATCCCCCGTTCGCCGGGGTGCCCCACCCCGGCCCTTTTCAAACCGCGCGTGCGCACCAGAAACCGTCAGGCAGTCATTGCCCAGCTGTTCTGCGGCGGCGTGCGGCACAGCGTCGGCGTTTCGCGCACTTCCTCGCCATTGACATAGGAAACCTGAGTCACGCGGCGGCATTCGCGGCCATCGGCCGTCCGACGCGGCGGCGCCGCCGTCACCGTGCCGCCCACGCCCTCGCGCGTGTCGCTGGTCCAGCGTTTTTCAGCCGGGCGCGTGCTGGGGTCGTTGACCGCTTCCAGCGTCGCGTCGCTCATCTTCTGCTTTTCGCAATCGTCGAGCTTGTTCCCGATCGCATTGCCGATCAGCGCGCCCGCCGCGATGCCGACGACGGTTCCCACACCCTTCTTGACCTTGCTGCCCAGCAGGCCGCCCGCGATACCGCCGACCACGGCGCCGATCACGCCGCCCTTCTTCTTGCACTTCTTGCCCGGCGAGGCGGCCGGAGCCTCCATCGCTGCCGCGGCATATGCCGATGCGGACGGAGCGAAGGCAACAGCCGGTGCGGCCGAACCGGAGACGAGCGCAGTCGCGGCAAGCGCCGCTACGATATGCTTGCGATACATGGCATTCCCCCTGGACGTTCGGCTGAGGTTCTCGCGTTCGCCCGAGTCGAGTCAAGGTTCCGCTGCGCCTGACAGCGACAATAGCCCGCCCGAAGCGGACACCGATTTCGCAAGGCGCCGCCTGTTGCGCCCGATGTCTGATCGCCCCGACCGCACGCCATTGCATGTCCGACGCGGATACGAGGGAAGTAAATCATGGAGAAGACCGTCGCCGCGATTTCGCTCGCGCTGTTAATCCACGCGCCATGGATCGCGCAGGACTATGGTCGATATTCGCCGGAAGGAATGCCGCGCGAACTGGCGAAAACCGTCACCTCGGCGCCGGCCGTGATAATGCCGGTGCGCGACGGTGCACGGCTTCACCCCTGGAGGGCGATTGCGTAGACTGCAAACGCGGCGGCCCCTCGGGTCGTCAAAGTCCTCCGACGTCGAACCCAGCGTCTATTTGCAGGCGATCGAAGCGCCCCTTCAGCGGAAGGGTCAGGCGGGGACGCATTCCCGAAGTCACGGCGCCAGCGGCAAAGCCCAACCCCCGGCCCCTCGCCTTAGGAGGCAAGCCTGCTTCGGGCCGATCCGAACAAAAAAAGGGGGCCGGACGCCGTGCGCCCGGCCCCGATGTTTCGGACTGTACGAAAAAGCCTCAGAACTTGCCGTTGAACGAGACGCCGACGACGCGCGGCTCGTTGAGCACCGCGGCCAGATAGTTTTCGATCACGCCCTTCAGGTTCTTTTCGTTGGTGATGTTGCGCGCGAACGCCGACACTTCCCACGCGCCGTTGCCGCCGCGATAGCCGATGCGCAGCCCGCCTTCGAAGTTGCCGTTCGAAGTGAACTCTTCGCTGTCGTACAGGACATAGCTGGTATAGCCCTGCAGGTTCCAGTCGGTCGCCACGAACGCCGCGCCGTCCACGCCGACCGGCAGGTCATAGCGCGCGGCGAAGTTCAGATTGTATTCGGGCGCATTCGGCAGCGGGTTGCCGTCGATCTTTGCCAGGAACGCCGGCGCGCCGAACAGCGTGATCTGGCGATACGGGTCATTGACCGTGCACACCAGCACCCCGCCCGAGGCGCAGGTCTGAACCTCGACATTCTTGTCGTCGATTTCGCTGTGCAGCAGGCTGAGCCCCGCCGTCAGCGACAGGTTGCGAACCGGGCGCCAGTCCAGCTCTGCTTCCAGGCCGTACGCCTTCGCCTTGTCGGCGTTGAGCAGCACGCCGTTGCCGTTGGCATCGTTGCCGTTCAACTGGATATCGTCGACCGTGTAGTAGAAGCCGGTCAGGTTGAAGCGCAGCTTGTTGCCGAACTGGCTCTTCAGCCCCGCTTCCCACGACAGGATGGTTTCCGAATCCGCAGTGGTGAAGTCCGAGTTGAACACCGCCGAACGGCCCTGGATGGTCGGGCCGCGGAAGCCCTTGGCCACGCGTGCATAGACGCTGAGGTCGGGGTTGACTTCATACAGCGCGCTGACGTCCCAGCTCGGCTTGGTATCCGACAGGCGGACGTGGCGGCGGCCGGTGTAGGTGACGGTGCCGTCCGCGCGGTCGGCGGTCTTGAGCAGGTCGGTCTGCTTCGTATCCTCGGTCACGCGCGCGCCGGCGGTCAGCGTGAAGCGCGGCGCGACTTCATAGCTGGCCTGGCCGAACAGCGACCACGAGGTGTTGGTATTGTGCAGCCGCACCCAGTTGTTCGGGTTGCGCGCCGCGCCGGTCAGGAACCACGCGCGCTGGTAGAAATCGGTCACGTCGCGCGAATCGAAATACAGGCCCCCGAACTGCCACTTCAGCTTGCCTTCGGTGTTGCTGGCAAGGCGCAGTTCCTGCGTCCATTGGTCGAGGTCGCGGATCTGGCCCATCGATTCGCCATAGCCCGAACCGCCGAAATCGGCCGCCGCGCCGCCGTCGGTATCGCCCCGGCTGTAGCCCGAAGTGGTTTCATAGCCGGTGATCGAAGTGAGCGTCACGCCGCCGAGCTGCCAGTCGGCATGGATCGAGCCGCCGTAGGTGTCATAGGCCTGCGGATTGTTCGCCGCCTCGTCGAAGCGCACCGTGTCGAAATCGACGTTGCTGACGTCGTTCGACCCCTTGGTCAGCGCCGCGCGGCGGAACAGCGTCGACGTGCCGTCATACCAGCGGCCGTGCGCCGATGCGAGCAGCGAGAAATTCTCGGTCGGCGTGGCGAGCAGTTGAAGCCGGACGTCGCGTTCGTCGAAGCCGCCTAGCGCATTCTTCTGCGGCACGCGCGTGCCGTCGGCGCTGGGACCCGAATAGCTGTTGTCGACCCAGTCGTCGCGGTGCTGGTACAGCCCCGACACACGGAACGCGAGCTTGTCCCGGATGATCGGCCCGCCGACGCCCGCGTCGATGTTGACGCTGTTGTAGCTGCCATAGCTGGCCGAGGCGCGACCGGTGAATTCCTGGGTCGGGCGGATCGTGTCGAACTTGATGATGCCAGCGGTCGTGTTGCGGCCGAACAGCGAACCCTGCGGCCCACGCAGCACTTCGATCTGGTTCAGGTCATAAACCGGGTTCGACTTGAGCACGACATGTTCAAGCACGATGTCGTCCTGGATGATCGACACCGGCTGCGACGCACCGAGGTAGAAGTCGATGTTGCCGAGACCGCGGATGTAGAAGCGCGGGAAGATGCGGCCGGTGGTCGTTTCGACATAAAGGCTCGGCACCTTGCCGGCGAGCGACAGCAGCGTGTCGTCGCCCGATGCAGTATAGTCGCGCAGCGCGGCGCCGCTGACGACGCCGACCGACACCGGCACGTCCTGCTGGTTTTCGGGGCGGCGCTCGGCCGTCACGACGATTTCTTCAAGGCCGTCGTTCGGCTGCGCATCCTGCGCGAACGCCGAACCGGTGAACAATACGGATCCCATTGCCGCGCCCACCAGCAGGCGGCGCTTGCTGCACCCATAAATACGCATAGGTTCTCTTCCCTGACGGAGTTTGTTCTGCCTCTCGCGGGACGCACGAAGCCGTCCCCGGAACCGCACTGGGTTCGGAGTGGCTTTTCTTGATGCCTGAGCTGGTTAGGCTCTCCTCGCGGCCGGGCGGTTAGGCCGCCAATATGTCCGGTGTGTGACAAGCACCGAACACCCGGGCGGGCACGAAGAAATACCCCGGCACCGTGTCCAAGACTCCACACTCCGGCCCGCCGCGCGCTTGCCACGCCGATCGCACGCGCTAGGCTGTCCCGCTGACATCGACCAGGAGCGGCCATGCGTCATATCGCTGTCGTGGGCTCGGGCCCGGCGGGCTATTACGCCACCGAAGCCTGCCAGAAACTGTTCGGCGAGGATTGCCGGATCGACGTGATCGACCGCCTGCCCGTCCCGTTCGGGCTGATCCGGTCGGGCGTCGCGCCGGACCATCAGTCGATCAAGGCGGTGTCGCGCCGCTATGAAGCCGTCGCGCTGACGGACAATGTCCGCTTCGTCGGCAATGTCACGCTGGGGCGGCAAGTATCCGTGGGCGAGCTGCTCGACCTGTACGACGCCGTCGTGCTCGCGACGGGCGCGCCGGAGGATCGGCCGCTGACGATCCCCGGTGCCGACCTGCCCGGCGTCTATGGTTCCGCCGCGTTCGTCGGCTGGTACAACGGCCATCCCGATTTCGCCGACCTGGCGCCGCCGCTCGACGGGCCGGGCGCGGTGGTGATCGGCAACGGCAATGTCGCGCTCGACATCGCGCGCATCCTTTCGAAGACGGAGGCCGAATTCGCCGGGTCCGATATCGTCGCGACTGCACTCGACGCGCTGAAGCAATCGCGGATCGAAACCGTGACCATCCTGGGGCGACGCGGGCCGCACCAGATTGCGATGACGCCGAAGGAACTGGGCGAGCTGGGCGCGCTTGCCCGCGCCGCGCCGGTGGTGGACCCGACCGACCTGCCGCCCGAGGGCGCCGACGCCGCGCTGGAACCCGGGCTGCGCAAGTCAGTGGCGCAGCTGCGCGGCTTTGCGGGGGGCGTGGCGGGCGACAAGCCGCTGCGCATCGCCTTTGATTTCTTTGCCATGCCCGTCGCGATCGAAGGCAACGGCAAGGTCGAGCGCGTGATCGTCGAACGCACGCGACTCGACGACGGCGGCCGCGCGGCCGGCACCGGCGAAACCTATGCCATCCCCGCCAGCCTGGTGGTCAGCGCGATCGGATACCGCACGCCCGCGATCGACGGCGTCCCCTATGACGAGCGCGCGGGCCGCTTCGCCAATGAAGACGGGCGGATCGTGCCGGGTCTCTATGCGGTCGGCTGGGCGCGGCGCGGGCCGAGCGGGACGATCGGCACCAACAAGCCCGACGGTTATCGCATTGCCGAGGAAATCAGCGAAGACGTGGCAGGCGACAGCGGCAAGCACGGCCGCCCGGGGCTCGACGCGCTGCTTGCGCAACGCGGAGTCGAGGTCGTCACCTTCCGCGACTGGAAGCGGATCGAGGAAGCCGAGGCGGCCGCCGCGCGCAGCGGCGCCCCGCGCGAGAAATTCACGTCGATAGAGGCATTGCTGGCCGCGCGCGCACCCGCCGGAGAATGATTGTGCGGCAATGTGCGAAGACCGCTTGCGCACCCCCCCGGGCCTCTGTATAGGCGCCGCTCCAAGCTCAAGCCGGTTCGCTCCCGAAGCGATTGTGGACCGGGCTCCGTCGGGGAGTAGCTCAGCCTGGTAGAGCACTGTGTTCGGGACGCAGGGGCCGGAGGTTCGAATCCTCTCTCCCCGACCATTTCGCTTGAGATTTCCGACAGCGCCCCGCCCTGCGGCTGGTCCGACACGGTGAAATGTGCCGCGCGCCGGTGCGTTGAACCCCGCCCCGGCCATTACAAAAGATTGCCGGGTTACAAAGCATTGCTGGGCGGTATCAATCCGCCGGTTTGCGCAACATGAGGTCTTGCAACCGGGCGGGTGGAGCGACATCTCAACGGCCGCCGGTTCCGCAGCGAAACGGCCAGCGACCCCCAAGCGAGAGCCTGTTCCAGACCCGCCGATGAAAATCCTGATCGTAGAAGATGACGGCCCGCTCCGCCTGTTGATCGCGCGCGCATTGCGCGACAACGGGTTCGAGGCGGTGGGTGTGTCGACCGCCGCCGAAATGCGCCCGCTGATCGAAACGGGCGGGTTTCAGATGGTCGTGCTCGACATCATGCTGCCGGGCACCAACGGGCTGGACATCTGCCGCTGGCTGCGCGCGCGCACCAGCCTGCCGATCATCATCATCAGCGCCCGCGCGCGCGACACCGACCGTATCGTCGGGTTGGAACTGGGCGCCGACGACTATCTGTCGAAGCCGTTCAGCGCCGAGGAGCTGGTCGCGCGCGTCCGCGCCGTGCTGCGCCGCGTGAATGGCGAAGTATCCGCCGCGCCGCGCGTGCGTGCGCTGCAATTCGACGGCTGGACCGTCGACCAGGACCGGCGCGAGCTGCGCGCGCCCGACGGAACGCAGGTACCGATTTCGGGCGCCGAATATGAGTTGCTGGTGACGCTCGCCGAATCGTCGCAACGCGTGGTCAGCCGTGAATTCCTGCTGGAACAGACGCGCGAGCGGTTTTCCGGCGCGTCGGACCGCAGCATCGACGTGCTGGTCAGTCGGTTGCGGTCGAAACTGGGCGCGCACGGCGATGGCGACAAGCTTATCAAAACGGTGCGCGGCGCGGGGTATATGTTCCTGCCCCGCGTGGAGCGGCAGTGACGCGCATCCGCCTGTGGCCGGTCGGGCTGACCGGCCGCGTGACGCTGGTGCTGCTGCTCGCGATCCTGATCGAATTCGCGGGCACGGTGCTGCTGTTCGGCGAGGCCGAGCGGCTGATGCTGCGCACCGGCGAGGCGCATCGCGTCGCCGAGCAACTGGTCGTCGCCGACCGGGTGCTGACGCGCACCGCGCCGGACGACCGCGCGCACGTGGCGCCCGGGCTGTCGACGCGCCACGTCAGCTTCGATTATGCAAGCGCGCCGCCCGGCACGTTGATCGGCGGGCGCGTCGCCGATGCGGCGCTGCGCGAAATACTTTCGTGGGAACCGTCGCTGGAAGGCCGGACGCTGCGCCTGGGGGTCACGCGCGGGAACAAGGGCGGCAACCGGATGGTCGGCGCGTTGCAGACGCGCGACGGTGCCTGGATCCACTTCCAGTCGCGCGAGCCGGTGAGCCGATGGCACGCGCCGGTCGACTGGCTCTTGTCGCTGCTGTTCCTGGCGGGCGCGGTGCTGGTCGTCACCGCGTTGCTGGTCCGCACGCTCGCGGCACCGCTGCGCGCGCTCGCGCAGGCGGCGAACCGCATCGGCTTTGCCGACAGCCGCGTGCGCGTGGAATCAACGGGGCCGCAGGAACTTCGCCGGCTGGCCGACGCCTTCAACGCGATGCAGACGCGCATCGCCGAGCTGCTGGAAAGCCGCACCCAGGCGCTGTTGGCGGTCAGCCACGACCTGCGCACCCCGCTTGCCCGCATGAAGCTGCGGCTGGGCGGCGGCGAGCGGCCCGAGGACCGCATCGCCATGCGCGCCGACGTCGACGAGATGCAGGACATGCTCGATTCGCTGCTCGACTATCTGGGCGGCGGCAGCGAGCTGGACAGCGACCCCGCCGAACGCACCAACCTGGCGGCGCTGGCGCAACTGATCGTCGAGCAGCAGCAGGACATGGGCGCCGAAGCGTCGTACAAGGGGCCCGACCGGCTCGACGCCGTCCTCCACCGCGTCGCGCTGCGCCGGGCGATCGCCAATCTGGTCGAGAACGCCATCAAATACGGCGGTTGCGCGGAAGTGGCGCTGACGCGGGACGGCGGCGACGCCGTGCTGGCCGTCGCCGACCGTGGGCCCGGCATCGCCGCGGAGGCGCTGCCCCATGTCACCGAACCCTTTTATCGCGCCGACGAAGCGCGAGCGCGCAGCACCAGGGGGCTGGGACTGGGGCTGGCAGTGGTCGCCAGGGTCGTCGCCGCGCATGGCGGCACGCTGACGCTCACCAACCGCGAACAGGGGCTGGTCGCGGCGATCCGCCTGCCCATCGCGGGCAAGCCGCCCGTCGCGCCGGACGAAATGCCGAGCGGAAATCTTTTGATACGCTTTTGATGCGCCGCAGCAAAGCGGCACCCCCAGCTTCGGTAGCCAAGGTTCCCCGTCGGGACCGCAAGCGTAACGGAGCAGAGCATGAATATCCTAGGCGGTGTCGCCCGGTTCCAGGGCGACGTTTTTCCCCAGCAACAGAAACTGTTCCAGGCACTGGCACGCGATGGGCAGAAGCCCAAGACGCTGATGATAAGCTGCGCGGACTCGCGCGTCGTGCCCGAACTCATCACGCAATCCGGCCCGGGCGAATTGTTCGTGTGCCGCAACGCGGGCAATATCGTGCCGCCCTTCGCGATGAAGAACGGCGGCGTGTCGTCGGCAGTCGAATATGCCGTGGTGGCGCTGGGCGTCAGCGACATCATCGTGTGCGGCCATTCGGACTGCGGCGCGATGAAGGCGTTCTTCAACCCCGAAGCGCTGGAAACGATGCCGAACGTCAAGGCGTGGCTGGCGCATGCCGAACCCGCGCATGAAGTCGTCCGCACCTGTTGCGGCCACATGGGCGCGGACGAACAGGTCCAGGCGCTGGCGCTGGAAAACATCCGCATCCAGCTGGTCCACCTTCAGAACCACCCGTCGGTCGCGGCGGGGCTGGCGGCGGGCCGCCTGAGCCTGCACGGCTGGTTCTTCGACATCGAATCGGGCCGCATCCTGGCGCTCGACCATGACGGCGATTTCCGCACCTTCGATCCGACCGAACCGCTGCCCATTGCGCTTCGCGCGCGCCGCCGGACCAACGCCGCACCCAGCGCCGCCGGCATGGTCGAAGCCGCCTGACCATGTCGGAAGCCATGGCAAAGGGGAAGAAAAGCCTGATCCCCAACACCTTCGGACGCGACCTTGCGGCGTCGTTCGTGGTCTTTCTCGTCGCGATGCCGCTGTGCCTTGGCATCGCCATTGCGTCCGGTGTGCCGCCCGAGCTGGGGCTGGTCACCGGCGTGATCGGCGGCATCGTCGTCGGCGCGCTGTCGGGTTCGCCGCTGCAGGTCAGCGGCCCCGCGGCGGGTCTGGCGGTGCTGGTGTTCGGCCTGGTCGCCGACCATGGCATCGCCGCGCTCGGCCCGGTGCTGATCCTGGCCGGCATCCTGCAGTTCGCGGGCGGCATGATGCGGCTCGGCCAGTTCTTTCGCGGCGTATCGCCGGCGGTCGTCCACGGCATGCTGGCGGGTATCGGCGCGGTGATCGTGCTGCAGCAGATCCACGTGCTGATCGACGACAGCCCGCTGAAGGATGGGCTGGCCAATCTTCAGGCGATTCCGGGCGCGTTCCTGGGGCTGGAGGATGACGCGGTCCAGGCGCTGACAGTCGGCCTGGTGACGATCGCGGCGATGATCGGATGGGACAAGATCAAGCCGGCGTCGCTGAAGATGCTGCCGGGCGCGCTGGTCGGCGTGGTCGCGGGCACCGTCGTGGCGATGGCGGGCGGACTGGCGGTCAAGCGCATCACCCTGCCCGACAATATCGTCGGCGGATTGACGCTGCCCAGCGCCGACAGCTTGTCGATGCTGGCCGATCCGGCGCTGCTGGGCATGGCGCTGGCCATCGCCTTCATCGCCAGCGCGGAAACGCTGTTGTCGGCGGCCGCCGTCGACCGCATGCAGGACCGTGTCCAGACCAATTTCAACAAGGAATTGAGCGCGCAGGGCGTGGGCAATTTCCTGTGCGGTCTGGTCGGCGCGCTGCCGATGACGGGCGTGATCGTCCGCAGCTCCGCCAATGTCCAGTCGGGCGCGATGACGCGCGCGTCGACGATGCTGCACGGCGCGTGGATCCTGGCGTTCGTCGCGCTGCTGCCGTTCGTGCTTGCCGAAGTGCCGACCGCGGCGCTGGCGGGCGTGCTGGTGGTCACCGGCGTCAAGCTGGTGAAAGTCGACGATGTCCGCCACCTGTTCAGCAACTATGGCGTGCTTCCCGCCGCGATCTGGGGCGTGACCTTCCTGCTGGTGGTGACCGTCGACCTGCTGACCGGCGTGATCGCGGGCCTTGCGCTGACGGCGATCGAGCTGCTGCCGCAGATGCGCCGGATGCGCCTGCACGTCAGCGAGCACAAGCATGCCGACGACCATCATGAGGTCGTGCTGGAGGGCAAGGCGACCGCCATGGCGATCCGCAAGGTCGCGCATCTGGTCGACCGCCTGCCGCATCACGGCAAGCTGCGCATCGACCTGTCGCGGCTGGAGTTCATGGACCACACTGTGTCCGAACTGGTGTCCGACGCGCTGAAGCGTCGTCGCCAGAAGGGCGTGGACATCGACGTCGAACACAGCGGTTCGCCGCAACACGAACGGCTGGCGGCCATCGCCGCCTGACGTTCCTACCAGACCGGAGGGGAACGGGGCGCTTGGAATCCCTGCCCCATGCCTGTCCCTCCGCACTCGGCCCGGCGGCCAACCCCCTTTCCCCCGAAAGCGGCCGCCGGGCATTTTTCCTTGCCCGTCAGCATCGTGCGAAGGTCGCGCCGCGATGCGCGCGCGATGGAATGGCGCGATGCGAACCAGGCTGGAGCGCGCGGCCATCGCGCCGGTACAGCTCGCCGCAATCCGGCGTTCGCTGTTTTCCCGACTTCATGTGCAAGGCAGACGCGCCGGCGCTCGATTTTGAGGGCGGCTTGCGCGAAATGGTCGGGCATGATGGGGCATTTTCCGACGCGCGGCACGCAGCCATCGAGGCGCTGGACGCGCGCATCCTGTCCAGGTCCGGCAGGCGCAATGCATCCTTCTGGACCGACGCGGCCGTGCAAGAACACCCGTTCCGGCAAATGTCCACGTCGCCGCGGCAGCCGTTGCCATGCGCTTCGGCTGGGACCTGCAACGCGTACCGCCATCGGATGCCACCTATATTCGCGGCAACCCGAAAGGCGGATGACTCGTTGCGGCCGGGCGTGCACCCGGCCGCACGTCAGCGACGCGGGGGACGCTTGGCGCCGCGATAGGGCTTTGCGCCGTGGCGCGGCTCCTGCCGCTGGCCGCGCGGGGGCGGTCCACGGAACTGCTGCGCCCCCTCCGGCGCGGGAGTGATCGCGATGCCGCTGTCGTCGTCGCTGCCGCGTGCGAGCGCCTTGTCGAAGCGCGCGGCAGTGGCGCGCGGCACTTCGAAGAAAGTTTCGTTCGGGCCGATGCGGATCGCCCCGATCTCACCCTTGGTCACATGGCCGCGACGGCACAGCAGCGGCAGGATCCAGCGCGGGTCGGCGTTCTGGCGGCGGCCGATGTCCATGCGATACCAGACCGTGTCCTCGAACCCGCCGCGCGGCTCGCGCTCGCGGTTGCGTTCGGGCGTGCCCTGCCCCTGGTCGAGCATTTCCTCTGGTAGCGGTAACGACCCGCGATGCGCGCGCACCAGCGCGGCGGCGATATCCTCCGCGCTGCGTTCGGCCAGCAGCTTTTCGCCCAGCGCGCGATCCTCATCGTCGAATTCCATCGGTTCGAGCAGCGTGGCGAGCAGCCGTTCGCGGTCATGGATGCGGATGTCGTCGGGCGTCGGTACCGCGACCCACTCGGCGGGCACGCGCGCGGCGCGCAACATGGTTTCGGTGCGGCGGCGGCGCGGATAGGGGACGATCAGCACCGCCGTGCCCTTTTTGCCCGCGCGGCCGGTACGGCCCGAACGGTGCTGAAGCGTTTCCGCATCGCGCGGCAGCTCGACATGGATCACCAGCGTCAGGCTGGGCAAGTCGATGCCGCGCGCGGCGACGTCGGTCGCAACGCAAACGCGCGCGCGCCGGTCGCGCAGCGCCTGGAGCGCGTGGTTGCGCTCCGACTGGCTGTGCTCGCCCGACAGCGCGACGGCGGCAAAGCCGCGTTCGACCAGGCTGGCGTGCAGGCGGCGGACATTGTCGCGCGTGGCGCAGAACAGGATCGCGGTTTCCGCCTCGTGAAAGCGCAGCAGGTTGACGACGGCATTTTCGATGTCGGCGGGCGCGACAGTCACTGCCTGATACTGGATGTCGCCGTGCCCGCGTTCCTCGCCGATCGTCGAGATGCGCAGCGCGTCGCGCTGGTAGCGTTTGGCGAGCTGTTCGATCGGGCGCGGCATGGTGGCCGAAAACAGCAGCGTGCGGCGCCCCTGCGGCGTCGCGTCGAGGATTTCCTCAAGGTCTTCGCGAAAGCCCATGTCGAGCATTTCGTCGGCTTCGTCGAGCACCGCCGCGCGCAGTTCGGACAAGTCGAGCGCGCCGCGTTCCAGATGATCGCGCAGACGCCCGGGCGTGCCGACGACGATATGCGCGCCGTGGTTTAGGTTGCGGCGTTCGCGCGCCGCATCCATCCCGCCGACGCAAGTGGCGATGCGCGCGCCGGCCGAGGCATAGAGCCAGATCAGCTCGCGGCTGACCTGCAGCGCCAGTTCGCGCGTCGGCGCAATGACCAGCGCCATCGGCAGTCCGGCGGGCGGCAGGCCGCCGTCGGCGAGCAGTTCGTCGGCAATGGCCAGGCCGAACGCGACGGTCTTGCCCGACCCGGTACGGGCCGACACGATGAGATCTCGGTTGTGCGCGTCGGGCGCGACAACGGCGGATTGGACGGCCGTCAGCGTGGAATAGCCACGCGCGGCAAGCGCTTCGCCAAGAAGCGCGGGGAGCTCTGCAATTTCCATGGAAACCCGCCCATGCGAGCGAATCCCGAAAATCGCAAGCGGAATATTGCGTGGCGGCCGGATTGATCGTTGCCGCGCTGCATACCCGGGGTTGCGGCGCGGGGCGCGATTCTCCCTGGAGGCGCGTGTATCGCCCGCGGACACAGCCCGGTTTCAAAGGCTGTGATTCTCGCGCAGCGAGGCACCTCACGGGAATGCGCGAAGCCGTTCCCGGATTGCTTCGCTACGCTAGCAAGGGCGATACGCGGGGCGCAAGGGCGATGCCTTCGTCATAGGGCGCGCGCCACCTGCCCTTCGAGGAGATCCTTCGCCTATTCGCGCGGTGAAACGCCGAGCACTTCGATCGCGTCGTCGACGCCGTTATAGGCGACCAGATCGCCCTCTGCCGCGCCCATCAGCGCGCGGGCCAGCGGCGCGGAAAAGGCGAGCAGCCCCGACTGCGGGTCGGCCTCGTCTCCGCCGACGATCGCGATCGAGCGTTCGGTGCCGTTCAGGCGAAAGGTTACGCGCGATCCCACCCCCGCCTCGCCTTCGTCCGGCGCGGGCGCGGGTTCGGCGGTCGCCACGCGCGTCTGCCAGTAGCGCAGGTCGCGCGACAGCCGCTTGCGCGCTTCCTCATCGCGCTCGGCCGCGACCGCCGCAGTCGCCTGTGCGAGCCGTTCGTGCAGTTGCTCCAACCCGCGCGGCGTAACCCAGTTCGGCCCCGGCGGGATCGGCAATTCGAATTTCGGCTCCAGATGTTCCTCGTCGCTCTCGCGACGAAAGGCCACGCTCATTCCGCTATTTCTCCTGTCCGCCCCGTGGGTTGTCGCGATCAACGACCGCCCCTGCGCCTTTTCTCCATGGCCGCCCCATTGAGCGGCCCCGGCGCATCGGCTAGCGCACCAGCATGGCGGAAACGATGGCGACAAGCAATGCGTGCGGCGGGCTGGACGCCGAAGTGCTGGCCGAACTGCGCGCGATCGCGACGCGCTATCGCGACGCGCAGGGGCTGTTCCTGCGCATGCTCAATTTCGCAGGCCGTTTTGCCGAGGATCTGACGCGCAACCTGCCCGAAAGCTGGCAACGCCGCCTGTCCGACGCGACCGAGGCGGCGTTGCGCGCGGCCTACACCGGCGCGCGGGTCAGCCAGGGCGATGCGCGCGGCACCAGCCGGATCGGCCGCGCGCTCGGCCGGATGCGCGGCGAGCGGGTACACGCACTGGCGGCGATGGCTTCGGGCGCGCTGGGCGGTGCGGGCGGGCTGGCGACGACGCTGGTCGACCTGCCGGTCACCACCACGCTGATCTTCCGGTCGATCCAGCAAATCGCCGCCGACTATGGCGAGGACATCGCCGACCCCGAAGTGCGCGCGCAGTGCCTGACCGTGTTCGCGCTGGGCGGGCCCCTGCCCGACGATGACGCCGACGACGCCAGCCTGTGGGCGCTGCGCGTCGGACTGACCGGCAAGACGCTGGCCGAGCTAGTCAAGGCAATCGCCCCGCGATTGGGGCTGGTGGTCAGCGAAAAGCTGATCGCGCAGGCAACCCCGGTACTCGGCGCAATCGCGGGTGCTGCGATCAATCCGCTGTTCACCGGCTATTACCAGGCGATGGCGCACGTCCATTTCCGGCTGCGGCGATTGGAGCGCACTCAGGATCCCGAACAGTTGCGCGCATGCTTCGAAGCGATCGTGCGGGCGATGGAAGGCAAGCCTGGATGATCCGCGTCGGGCTGATCGGCTATGGGCTGGCGGGCAAGGCGTTCCATGCGCCGATGATCGACGCGATACCGGGGATGGAACTTGCCGCCGTCGCGTCGTCGCGCAAGGATGAGATCGCCGCCGACTGGCCGCGCGTGCGCGTGCTGGCCGATGCCGCCGCGCTGATCGCCGATGCGGACATCGACCTGGTGGTGGTCGCCGCCCCCAACCCCACGCATGCGCCGCTGGCCGAAGCCGCGTTGAACGCGGGCAAGCATGTGGTCGTCGACAAGCCGCTCGCACTCGACGCCGCGACGGGAGAGGCGCTGGCGGCGCTCGCGGTGCGGCGCAGGCGGGTACTGAGCGTGTTCCACAATCGCCGTTGGGACAGCGATTTCCGCACCGTGCGCGCGCTGGTGGAAAGCGGAACGCTGGGCGATGTGGCGCTGTATGAGGCACATTGGGACCGATTTCGCCCCGCGATCAAACAAGGCTGGCGCGAAGTCCCCGCCGAGGGGTCGGGGCTGCTTGCCGACCTGGGGCCGCATCTGATCGATCAGGCGCTGCAACTGTTCGGCTGGCCCGAAGCCGTCGAGGCGGATGTGACCGCGCAGCGCGGCGAGGCGCGCGTCGACGATTATTTCCGCGTGACGCTGCAGTACGGGACGATGCGCGCAGTGCTGTCGGCGGCGTCGCTGGTCGCCGCCGCGCGCCCGCGCTTCGGCGTGCACGGGACGGGCGGGAGCTTCGTCAAATTCGGGCTCGACCCGCAGGAAGCGACGCTGCGCGCGGGCGGGCGGCCGGGCGATCCGGGCTATGGCGTCGAGGATGCGGCGATCCACGGCACGCTGACGCGCGCAGACGGCACCATCGAGACGGTGGTGTCGCAGGCGGGCGCGTATCGCGGCTTCTATGCCGCGATGGCCGAGGCGATTGCGAACGGCGCGCCGCCACCGGTCGCCCCCGCCGATGCCGTCGCCGGGCTGCGGCTGATCGAAGCGGCGCGGGTAAGCGCGCGCGAGGGGCGCCGGATCGCGCTGGTGTAGGCGGCGCTCCAGGCCCCCCTCCTTGCGGGCGCGGCGAGGCGATTCAGAAACCGTGGGTGGCGACCGGGTTTGAATCGAGGCGGCTGTTCAAGACACTCAAGCCCCTCCCCTTCAGGGGCGACTGTATGGATCGCAAACGCGACAGCCTCGGGATCGTCATTGCGAGCGCAGCGAAGCAATCCAGGGTCTTGCGCGACGCCTCTGGATTGCTTCGCTGCGCTCGCAATGACGAGAAGGCCTGGGACGTCGAAACCCGCCTCTATCTGCAAGCGCTATAATCGCCCCTTCAGGGGAGGGGCTCGGGAGGGGCCTGTCCAAGCAACTGGCGGTCTCAGGGAGACCGGTACGCCCTACCCCAACCCCTCCCCTGAAGGGGAGGGGCTGAACGTCTTGAACAGCCGCTGTAGCGGGACAGCAAAAATGAGAGTCTGGGACAGGGTATTTGAGAGCACGCAAATTACGACGCTGTTTTCCCAGAGAGACCGCTGAGAGGTCTATTTTCCTTCTCTCAGCGGTCGCTTAAT
>JBMOOB010000037.1:0-50327 GCA_049323815.1 Pseudomonadota bacterium
ACCAGACCGTGATCGGCTTGGGGCCATTATGGCCATGAAAGCAGCGCGCGTTGGGGAACATGCCCTTGTTGCGCAGGATATCGATGAAGACGCGATAGCGACCTTCGGCATGCAGGCGGTCGATCGCCTGGGAAAAGACGCGCGTATAGTCCACAGTCACCGGCATGTTGTCCCGCTCTGCCATGTAAATCCCGTAGACGGTCCAACAGCGGATTTCCAGCGGTTGCGGCATCCGCATTGTCCCCTATGCGGGCCGGGTGGGTCGAAATGTCCCAGTCTTCGCGGCGATATTCCCGCTTTTGCGCGCGGTTGCGGCGCACGGCGCGGCGCGGACGTGGCGGGTGCCCGGCGGATTCGCAGTGGGTTCGGCGCTGTGGTATGATCGTCCCGTCACCGGCGACTCGTTGCAAGCAGGCCCGTGGACGACTGGTTTGCATGCTCCCGAACGCTTTGAAGGAGCAGTGCCATGACGCAAAACGATCTCGACTATTACCGGCTGCGCGCGCGCGAGGAACGGCGGCGTGCCGAGGCTCAGGGCGATTGCGCCGCGCGGCGCGTGCACGCCGAACTGGCCGAACGCTATTCGCGGATGGTGCGCGAACGCGACCAGCCGTCGATGCCGCTGCCCATCGCATGATTGCCTGACGGGCTAAAGCCCCTCTATCCGTGCGAGGCCGAACTTCGCCAGCGGTCCGGCCAGCGCGCGTTCGGCATCGCCCAGCCGCGTAAACACTGCGCGTCCGGGCGCGGGGGCGGCGGGCCATTGCTGTCCGTGCGTCAGCACCGCGATGCGCCGCGCGATCCCCGCGCTGCCGTCGACGAAGCGCACCGGGTGCGGCGCGGCGGCGGCCAGCGCGTCCTCGACCAGCGGAAAATGCGTGCAGGCGTTGACGATCACGTCCATCCGCTCGCCCGCCGTTTGCTTGAAAAGGCCGTCGAGCACCGCGCGCATCCGTTCGGGCGGGGGCGGCGTGCCCGCAAGTGCGCCCTCGGCCAGTTCGACCAGTTCGGCGGATCCATGGCGCAGCACGGTGCAATCGGCGGCGAAGCGGCGGGCGAGGTCGTCGACATAGGGCTGGCGCACCGTCGCCTCCGTCCCCAGCACGCCGATGACGCGCGTGTCGCTCAGTGCGGCGGCGGGCTTGATCGCGGGCACGGTGCCGACGATCGGCAGGTCCAGCGCGGCGCGCACCGCGGGCAATGCGATGGTCGACGCGGTGTTGCAGGCAATGACGATCAGCCGCGGGTCATAGCGTTCGGCCAGCCGCCCCAGCAGCGCGGGCACGCGCGCGGCGATCTCCGCCTCGGGCCGAGTGCCATAGGGAAAACCGGCGGAATCGGCGACATAGACGAGCGGCGCCTGCGGCATCACCGCGCGCGCGGCCGACAGCACCGACAGGCCGCCGACGCCGGAATCGAAGAACAGAAGAGGGCGGTCGTCGGCCATAGCGTATGCGCCGCAGATGCGCCCGCACCTCGCGATCGTCAACCGGCGCGGGAACGACATGCAAGGGTCGAGCGCGGCTCGCGCCGCATTTGCCGGAACGGTTTGCGCGCCGCCGCGCGCGGTTTCGCCAGGCGGCCCGTCGCAAGACCGATTGCGCGCGCCGCGCCATCGACTATGCTATCGGCTCCTGGGGGGCAAAAAACGTGTCGATTCCATCCATTTGGCCCGGCGCGGTCGCCGCGCTGGCGCTTGGCTATCTGCTCGGCTCGATTCCGTTTGGCGTGATCCTGACGCGATTGGGCGGTGCGGGCGATCTTCGCCAGATCGGTTCGGGCAACATCGGTGCCACCAATGTATTGCGCACCGGCCGCAAGGGGCTGGCGGCGGCGACGCTGCTGCTCGATCTGGCAAAGGGCTGGGCGGCGGTTGTCATCGCGCACGCGCTTTTCCCGGGGACTGAAATCGTGGCGGGCATGGCCGCGTTCGTCGGCCATTGCTATCCGGTGTGGCTGCGCTTTCGCGGCGGCAAGGGAGTTGCGACGTTGATGGGCATCGTGCTGGCGCTGCACTGGCCGTCGGCGATCGTCTATGCGGTGCTGTGGCTTGGGTTGCTCGCGGTGCTGCGCATTTCGTCGCTGGCGGGGCTTACGGCGGCGGCCAGCGCGCCGGTGAGCGCCGCCTATTTCGGCCGGGTCGAACTGGTGCTGCCCTTGCTGGCGTTGGCGCTGATCGTGCTGTGGAAACATCGCGCCAATGTCGACCGGCTGATGAGCGGTACCGAGCCGAGGATCGGGCAGAAGCGTGAATGACGGCCCGGCTCGCATCGCACGGCTCCGCCTGCTGCGGTCCGCCAATGTCGGACCGGTCACTTATCGCCAGTTGATCGCGCGGTTCGGCACGGCCGGGGCTGCGCTGGAGGCGTTGCCGATGCTCGCCGCCCGCGGCGGCGGGCGTGCGCCGCGCATCGCCGACGAACGCACCGTGTTGAACGAAATCGCGCGAGTCGAGCGGCTGGGCGCGCGGTACCTGTTTCTCGAAGACGCCGACTATCCGCCGCTGCTTGCCGAAATGGAAAGCGCGCCGCCCGCGTTGATCGTGCGCGGCGACATCGCCATCGCGCATCGGCCGTGCGTCGCGATGGTCGGCGCGCGCAACGCGTCCGCCGCCGCATGCCGTTTCGCGCGCCAGATCGCGCATGGGCTGGCGGAGGCGGGGGTGGCCGTCGTGTCCGGGCTGGCACGCGGAATCGATACGGCGGCGCATGCCGGGTCGCTGGGCGGTGGCACCGTGGGCGTCATCGCGTGCGGCATCGACGTTGTGTTCCCGCCGGAAAATGCCGAGTTGCAGGAAGCCGTTGCGACGCGCGGTCTGCTGATTGCCGAGCAGCCGCCGGGCACCGAGCCGCTGGCGCGGCTGTTCCCCACGCGCAACCGCGTCATCGCCGGGCTGGCGCAAGGCGTGGTGGTGG
The DNA here is from genome assembly GCA_049323815.1 of Pseudomonadota bacterium. Taxonomy (GTDB): domain Bacteria; phylum Pseudomonadota; class Alphaproteobacteria; order Sphingomonadales; family Sphingomonadaceae; genus Sphingomonas. The sequence goes on from JBMOOB010000037.1 coordinate 2,916, forward strand.
TCGAGGCGGCGCCGCGTTCGGGCAGCCTCATCACCGCGCGGCTGGCGGCGGAGGAGGGGCGCGAAGTGATGGCAGTGCCGGGCTCTCCGCTCGATCCGCGCGCGCAGGGGTGCAACCTGCTGATCCGCGAGGGCGCGACGCTGGTGCAGAGCGTCGAGGACATATTGGAGCAGGTGCGCCCGATCGACGCGCGGTCGGTGCGCGCGCCGGACGGCGGCTATGCAGGGCCGCCGCCACGCGATGCGAGCGATGCCGAACGCGCGGCGGTGACGCGCCTGCTCGGCCCGGTTCCGGTCGCAGTCGACGAACTGATCCGCCAGTCGGGGCGCGCACCTGCCGTCGTGCAGACGGTGCTGCTGGAGCTGGAGCTTGGCGGAAGGCTGGAGCGGCATGCGGGCGGTCGCGTAAGCCTTGCGCCCGAGTGAGATCGCCCCAGGTTGCGGAATGCTTCCGGCTTCGCCTATCTTGCCGGTAATCACCGGAAGCTATGGCCATGGGCGAAGACGCAAGAATCTCTCTCTCTCTGTGGGTCGGAGGGCTATGCGTCGCCAGCGGGTTCTTGGCGATCCTCTATTTCGATTTAGCCGGCGGTATTTTCGGCAAATGGCTTGAGCCATCGCGCGGCGTCATGACTGTTATCGGTATCGGTTTTTTCGCATACGGCTTGTGGAGGCGCCGTGCGTCGAACCCCAATAATCCGAACCGTCCATAGCCTTCTCCCGGCCCCAATCCTGCGCCGCGCGGGCGCGTCCGTCCCGCCTGGGCGCCTTTGCGTCCGGGGGCTGGAAGGCGGCTTTCGGCTGCCCATATGACGAGGCGTTCCATCCCCAGAGGAGACGCCCCGCATGGCCGACACCCCCGATCCCGCCCAGAACCAGCCCGCCGGCTATGTGCCCCCCAAGATCTGGACCTGGGACAGTGCCAACGGCGGCCGTTTCGCCAACATCAATCGCCCGGTTTCCGGCGCGCTGGCCGAAAAGCCGCTGCCGGTGGGCAAACATCCGCTCCAGCTCTATTCGCTGGGCACGCCCAACGGCCAGAAAGTGACGATCCTGCTCGAGGAGCTGCTGGCCGCCGGCCATTCGGGCGCCGAATATGATGCCTGGCTGGTCAACATCGGCGAGGGCGACCAGTTCGGCAGCGGCTTTGTCGATATCAATCCGAATTCGAAGATCCCGGCGTTGGCCGATCATTCGACCGACCCGGTGACGCGGCTGTTCGAAAGCGGATCGATCCTCTTCTATCTCGCCGAGAAATTCGGCGCGTTTCTGCCCTCGGACGGTGCGGCGCGCGCGCAAACGATGAACTGGCTGATGTGGCAGATGGGATCGGCGCCGTTCGTCGGCGGCGGCTTCGGCCATTTCTTTACCTATGCGCCGTTCAAGATCGAATATGCGATCAACCGCTATGCGATGGAAACCAAGCGCCAGTTGCACGTGCTCGACACGCATCTGGCGGACAACCGCTACATGGTCGGCGATGCCTACACGATCGCCGACATGGCGGTCCTGCCATGGTATGGCGCCTTGGTGCGCGGCGAAATCTACGGCACGGCGGCGGAGTTTTTGTCGGCGCAGGAATATGGAAACCTACTTCGCTGGGCTGCGGAACTGTATGACCGCCCGGCGGTCCGCCGCGGACGCCTTGTCAACCGCACCGCCGAAGGCTGCCTGCCGGAACGCCACGACGCCGGCGATTTCGATCTGCTGGAGCCGGCCGAAAGCGGTACTGCCTGATCGTTCGCCGGCACGCGTTTGCGTTCGGGCGGCCACGGCCGTCGGTTTCGTGCGCCGGCAAGCGATTTTCAGACTTCAGGTCTGCGAATGCGGGAATTCGGGGAGCGCGCCGATTCCCGGCGTCCAAGGCAGGCGCTCCGACGTATGAATCTGGACGTGCGGGGGCAGATCCTCGGGCTGGTCGAGCGTGCAGGTCTGTACATCGACCAGCCCCGGCATCGCCGCCGCGTTTGTATAGAACAGCCCGGTGCCGCACTGCGCACAGAATTGGCGCCGGCCCTGACCGGACGATGCGTAGGTGACGGGTGCCCCTTGGATCGTCAGGCAGTCAGCGGGGACGGTCGCCCACGCTACCATTGGCGCGCCGGCGTGCCGGCGACAGTCGACGCAGTGGCAAATACTGATATAGGCGGCCGCGTCGGGCATTTGATACCGGATCGCACCGCAATGGCATCGGCCAGTACGCATGTTCGGCTCCTTCGTCGACAAGCACCGCTTCGTCTTCGCGGGCGAAGCGACGCGCGTCGGCATCGTCGCCGAACTGGCGCCGGACATCAATTCGAGTCGGTGTCCTTGACGGGTGCCCCGGCGTCTCCCCATCCTCGTGCGTGTACGCGTAAGGACCTCATCGACTTCCCATGCAGCTTGTCATCGTAGAATCGCCAGCCAAGGCGAAGACCATCGAGAAGTACCTCGGCAAGGACTATCGCGTCCTCGCCTCGTACGGCCATGTCCGCGACCTGCCGGCGAAGGACGGGTCGGTCGACCCGGACCATGGCTTTGCGATGGAATGGGAAACCTATGCCGACAAGGCGAAGCAGCTGAAGGCGATCGCCGACGAGGCGAAGAAGGCCGACCGACTGATCCTGGCGACCGACCCCGATCGCGAGGGCGAGGCGATCAGCTGGCACGTGCAGGAATTGCTGCGCAACAAGAAGGCGCTGCCCGCGCATGTCGAGCGCGTGACGTTCAACGCGATCACCAAGCCCGCGATCCTGACCGCGATGGAGCATCCGCGCGACCTGGATACCGACTTGATCGACGCCTATCGCGCGCGCCGGGCGCTCGACTATCTGGTCGGCTTCACGCTGTCGCCGGTGCTGTGGCGAAAGTTGCCCGGCGCCAAGTCGGCGGGCCGCGTCCAGTCGGTCGCGCTGCGCCTGATTGTCGAGCGCGAGCGCGAGATCGAAGCGTTCACCGCGCAGGAATATTGGTCTGTCACCGCCGACATGGAACAGGACGGCACGCCGTTCCAGGCGCGGCTGGTGCGGTGGAAGGGCGAAAAGCTCGACCGGTTGTCGATCGGCGACAAGGGCACGGCGGATGCGGCCAAACAGGCGGTCGAGGAAGGCCGCTTCTCGGTCGCGTCGGTCGAGACCAAGCCCGCGACGCGCAACCCGCCGCCGCCCTTCACCACGTCGACCCTGCAGCAGGAGGCGGCGCGCAAGCTGGGCTTTTCCGCCAGCCACACGATGCGGATCGCGCAGGCGCTGTATGAGGATGGCGCGATCACTTATATGCGTACCGACGGCGTCCAGATGGACGGCAGTGCGATCCAGGCCGCGCGCAAGGCAGTGGCGGATCGCTATGACGGCAGCTATGTCCCCGACAAGCCGCGCCAGTACCAGACCAAGGCCAAGAACGCCCAGGAAGCGCATGAGGCGATCCGCCCCACCGATTTCGGCCGCGACAAGGCGGGGTCGGGCGACCATGGCCGCCTGTACGACCTGATCTGGAAGCGCGCGCTGGCCAGCCAGATGGCATCGGCGCGGATGGAGCGCACCACGGTCGAATTGACCGACGGCACCGGCCTGCACACGCTGCGCGCGACGGGGCAGGTGGTGCTGTTCCCCGGCTATCTCGCGCTGTACGAAGAAGGCCGCGACGACGAGGGGGATGAGGACAGCCGCCGCCTCCCGCGGATGAGCGAAGGCGACGCGCCCGCCAAGAAGGCAGTCGTCGCCGAACAGCATTTCACGCAGCCGCCGCCGCGCTTTTCCGAAGCGTCGCTGGTCAAGCGGCTCGAGGAACTCGGCATTGGCCGTCCGTCGACCTATGCCTCGATTATCCAGGTGCTCAAGGACCGCGCCTATGTGCGCGTCGAAAAGAACCGCTTCCATGCGGAGGAAAGCGGCCGGTTGCTGACGGCGTTCCTCGAACGCTTTTTCCAGAAATACGTCAGCTACGACTATACTGCCGGGCTGGAGGAAGAACTGGACGATGTGTCGGGCGGCCGCGCCGGGTGGCAGGCGGTGCTCGAGGATTTCTGGCGCGACTTCAAGCCGCGCACGGCCGAGGTCATGGAACAGAAGCCGTCGGACATCACTGCCGAGCTCGACAAGTTCCTCGAACCCTATCTCTTCCCGCCCAGGGCGGACGGCACCGACCCGCGCGCCTGTCCCTTGTGCGGCACCGGCAAGCTGGCGCTGCGCGGCGGGCGCTTCGGCGCGTTCGTCGCCTGCTCCAACTATCCCGAATGCAAGTTCACGCGCCGCTTTGCCCAGCCGGGCGGATCGGCGGGCGAGGACACGGGGCCGGAAGTGCTCGGCACCGATCCGACCACGGGGCTGGAGGTGTCGCGCCGCTCCGGACGGTTCGGCCCCTATCTCCAGTTGGGTGACGGCAAGGATGCGCCGCGCGCGTCGATCCCCAAGGATCTGCCCGGCGACCTCGACCTCGAATGGGCGCTCAAGCTGTTGTCGCTGCCGCGCAGCGTCGGCGTGCATCCCGAAAGCGGCAAGGAGATTACGGCGTCGATCGGGCGCTATGGCCCCTATCTGGCGCATGACGGCAAATATGCCCGGCTGGCATCGACGGCGGAAGTGTTCGACACCGGCATGAACGCGGCGGTGGTCAAGCTGGCCGAGGCGGCGGCGAATGGCGGCCGCCCGGCGCGCGGCGCCGCGCGCGAACCGCTGAAGACCTTCGGCGCGCATCCGACTTCGGGCGGCGAAATGAAGCTGATGGAGGGGCGTTATGGCCCCTATGTCACCGACGGCACGACCAATGCGACGCTGCCCAAGTCGGCGGACCCGGCGGCGCTGACGGTGGAAGAGGCGATCGCGCTGATCGACGCCAAGGCCGCCAAGGGCCCGGCGAAGGGGGCCAAGAAAAAGGCCACGCCGAAGAAGGCGGCGGCCAAGAAGGCGCCCGCGAAAAAATCAGCGGCGAAAGAGGTGTAAACCCGACGGAGAACTCGCAGTGCAATCACTGTTGCTTGCACTCGGCCTGTTGTTCCTGCCCGGCGTCTGGATGAACGCGCCGATGCCGGATGGCTTTGTGACGGCGTATCGGCAGGACGCACAGGCGGGACGGATCGAGGAGCGCATCGCACGTGGCGAGACGCTCGACGACTGGTCGCGGATGGTGACGCTGATTCGGCTGAACGGCGCGATGCCGGCGGAGGCCTTTTCGGAGAGTTTTGCGATGGCGCTGCGGCGCAACTGTCCCGGCGCAGTGGTCGCGCCGCGGGGCGCTGCTCGGCTGGGGGGGCTGGATGCCGTCGCCGGACGGATCGACTGTCCGCTCAACCCGGAGACCGGCAAGCCGGAGACGTTCTTCTACCGCGTGGTCGCAACCGACGGCGCGCTGCTGATGGCGCAGGTCGCGTTCCGACATGTGCCCGATGCGACGGAAACGGGCTGGGCCACGGTTCAGCTCGATGCGGTCGTGCTGTGCCGGTCGGGCTCGCCCGACTTGCGATGCAGCGAGTCCTGACGCGGATCAGGCGGCGTGGCGCTCGGTTCCGCGTAGCCAGGCGCGGGCGGCCTTTTGAGCCTCGACGATTTCGCGCGCGGTCATGTCCTCGGCGATTTCGGCGCGGCATTCCTGCGCGCGTTCGCTGCCGCCGGCCGCTGCGATGTTGAACCATTTATGCGCTTCGACCAGGTCGACGTCGACGCCCTGCGCCCCCGACGAATAGACGATGCCGAGATCGTAACATGCCTGCGCGTCGCCGCGGACTGCATCGCGCAGCCGGCTTTCGATCAGGAAACGCGCACTACGGAGACTGTTGCCCATTGCCGTGCCTTTTGCTTGCCATGACGCAAGTTCTGAAGGACTACGGCAAACAAAAGGTTAATTGGGTTAACCGGAGTTTACCGGAAGGTTGTCGATCAGTCGCGTGCCGCCAATTCGCGCGGCGGCAAGCAGTCGAAGCGGGCGATCTTCAACGCGCTCTACGGGATTTAGCGTAACTGCATCGACCAGCGCCACATAGTCGACTTCGAAACCGGCGCCGGTCAGCATGTCGCGCGCCTGGGCGAGTGCCGTCGCGGGATCGTCGCCGCGCATGATCGCGCGTTCGGCGACGCCCAGCGCGCGCGGCAATGCGACGGCATGGGCGCGATCTTCGGGCGCCAGATAGGCGTTGCGCGACGACAGCGCGAGGCCGTCGTCGTCGCGCTGAGTCGGCACGCCGACGATGTCGAGCCGGAAATTCAGGTCGGTGACCATGCGGCGGATGACCGCGAGCTGCTGGAAATCCTTTTCGCCGAACAGCGCGATGTCGGGGTCGACCTGATTGAACAGTTTCGACACCACGGTCGCCACGCCGTCGAAATGCCCCGGGCGCGCGGCACCGTCCAGCCCCTCGCTCACGCCCATGACCGAAATGCTGGTCGCATAGCCTTCGGGATACATGACTTCGACCGGCGGCATCCATAGCAAGTCGACGCCCGCTTCCGACAACATCCGCGCGTCGCGCTGTTCATGGCGCGGATATTGAGCGAAATCCTCGCCGGGGCCGAACTGGCGCGGATTGACGAAGATCGACACGACGACTCGCTGAGCCTGTCGGCGTGCGGCCTCCACCAGTGCCATATGGCCGGCATGGAGGGCGCCCATGGTGGGGACGAGCGCGACGCGCTCGCCCGCGGCGCGGAACGCCGCCACGGCCTGGCGCAGATCGTCGAGCTGACGGATGGTTTGCACGCGGTAACACCCTTAGATAAGGACAAGGCCGGGCCTTCTATGGGGGGGAGCCCGGGCGATCAACTAAGGAAGTGCCAAGCGTTGTCCGAGGGATCCAACCGGTTGCACGTTGTCGTGTTTGCGAATGAAAAGGGCGGGACGGGCAAGTCGACCACTGCCGTCCATGTCGCCATCGCGCTCGCCGCCAAGGGCGCGCGAGTCGCGTGCCTCGACCTCGATCACCGCCAGCGCACGCTGGGCCGGTACCTTGACAATCGCGCCGCGACGATCCGCCGCACCGGGCGCGACCTGCCGATGCCGCGCTATGACACGCACGACGGCGAATCGATGGCGCGTTTTTCGACGTTGCTCGACACGCTCAGCGCCGATGCCGATTTCCTGGTCGTCGACACGCCGGGCCGCGACGACCGCTTCGCGCGAATCGCAGTGACCAACGCCGACACGCTGGTCACGCCGATGAACGACAGCTTCGTCGACTTCGACCTGATCGGCCAGGTCGATCCCGAATCGTTCCGCGTGATCCGCCCCAGCTTCTATTCCGAGCTGATCTGGGAATCGCGCAAGCGCCGGGCCAAGGCGGATGGAGAGACCATCGATTGGGTCGTGCTGCGCAACCGCGTCCAGCATATCGAGGCGCGCAATATGAAGCGCGTGTCGAACGCGATCGACCAGCTTTCGAAACGCGCCGGGTTCCGCGTCATTTCGGGTCTGTCCGAACGCGTTATCTATCGCGAGCTGTTTCCCCAGGGGCTGACGATGCTCGATTCGCGCGAATTCGGTGAAATGGGTCTGGCGCACGTCGCCGCGCGACAGGAATTGCGCGAGATGATGGCGGGGCTGGCGCTGCCCGAACCGGCGATGCCGTTGTTCGCATGATCGCGAAGCTGCTCGCCGCGCTGGCCGTCGCCTGGCTCGGCTGGCGGCTCTGGCACGGCTTTGGCCCCAACACGGTCCGGGCGGGTAGCCCCGTGGCGCCGCCCCGGCCCCCCGTTCCGGCGGCGGAGGAAGAGGCGCGCGCGGTGCTGGGCGTCGGCCCCGACGCCGACGCCGACGCGATCCGCGCCGCGCACCGGCGGCTGATCGCCGCGGTTCATCCCGATCATGGCGGATCGCCGGAACTTGCCCGACAGATCAATGCCGCACGCGATTTATTGCTGAAGGCGTCGACGTGAAATCTTTCGCATTGCGGCAACGGCGGGATTGAACTTTCCCTGCCGCTCGGGGATTGGGGCGGCACATTCAAGACATGGAGGCACCATGACGCATCGTTTCGACCCCACTTCGTTGCGTGAGTACGACATCCGCGGAATTGTGGGGACGACGCTGGGTCCGGACGATGCGCGCGCCATCGGGCGCGGCTTTGCCACTTTGCTGCGCCGCGCGGGCGGACATCGCGTCGCCGTGGGGCGCGACGGGCGCCTGTCGTCGCCGGAACTGGAAGCGGCGCTGGTCGAGGGGCTGACCGCTGCCGGTTGCGATGTGGTGCGGATCGGCATGGGGCCGACGCCGATGCTGTATTTTGCCGAAGCGACGCTAGAGGTGGACGGCGGCATTCAGATAACCGGCAGCCATAATCCCGGCAATTACAATGGCTTCAAGATGGTGTTCCAGCACCGCCCGTTTTTCGGCCACGACATTCAGACGATCGGCAAGCTGGCGGCCGAAGGCGATTGGGAAGAGGGGGCGGGCGACGTCACCGACGCCGATGTCCTTGACCTTTACGTCAGCCGCCTGTTCGCCGGCTATGCCGGCGGCGCCTATCGGATCGGCTGGGATACGGGCAATGGCGCCGCGGGCCCGGTGATCGAGAAGCTGGTGAAGCTGCTCCCGGGTGAGCATCATCTGCTCTTCACCGAAGTGGACGGCAATTTCCCCAACCATCATCCTGACCCCACCGAAGAAAAGAATCTGGAGGATCTGAAGAAGCTCGTCGCCGAAAAGCAGCTCGATTTCGGACTTGCTTTCGACGGCGACGGCGACCGGATCGGCGCGGTCGACGGGCTGGGCCGCGTAATCTGGGGCGATCAGCTTTTGTCCATTCTGGCGGAACCTGTGCTGCGCGAAGTGCCGGGCGCGACGATCATTGCCGATGTAAAGGCGAGCCAGATGCTGTTCGACCGAGTCGCCGAACTGGGCGGCGAGCCGCTGATGTGGAAGACCGGCCACAGCCTCATCAAGACCAAGATGAAGGAAACCGGCGCGCCGCTGGCGGGGGAAATGAGCGGCCATATCTTCTTCGCGCACGACTATTACGGATTCGACGACGCGCAATATGCCGCCGTTCGATTGATCCAGGCCGTGCATGTGATCGGCAAGTCGCTGACTGAAATCCGCGGCGCGATGCCCGATTTCGTCAACACGCCCGAAATGCGCTTCCAGGTCGACGAAAGCCGCAAGTTCGCGATCGTCGACGAAGTGCTCGACCGGCTGAAGCAAGCGGGCGCCGACGTGAATGGTACCGACGGCGCGCGGGTGAGCACGCCCGACGGCTGGTGGCTGCTGCGTGCGTCGAACACGCAGGACGTGCTGGTCGCGCGGGCCGAGGCGCGCAGCCAGGAAGGGCTCGACCGGCTGATGGCGCAGCTCGACGCGCAATTGTCGGCGAGCGGCGTCGAACGGGGGCCGCAGGCGGCGCACTGAGCCGCCGTCACACCGGAAACGGGTTCGAATGGGCGTCGCCTTCGCACGGGAGGCGGCGCCCATTTCGTCTCTCTATCCCGCAAAGTCAGGATATTGCGACAAAGTGTCAGGTTATATTGACATACTCCGGAAAGAGCGTATGTCAGGAAAACCTGACAAGTGGTGCCGCGCCGGTACTGCGGGGAAGGGGGGCAGCGGTGAACAACCGGCTGAAAGTGCTGCGCGCCGAACGCGGATGGAGCCAGGCGGAGCTTGGCGGCCGCGTGGGCGTGTCGCGCCAGGCGGTCAATGCGATCGAAACGGGCAAGCACGATCCGTCGCTGCCGCTCGCGTTCCGCATCGCGCGGCTGTTCGGCCTGACAATCGAGGAGATTTTCGATGATGGCGACTGAGATGGGACCCGCGAATATCGGCGAACAGACCGAACGCCGCCGCCGTCGCAGCGGCGCGATGCTGATCGCGATGGCGCTGGTCGCCGCCGCGATCCAGCTCGCGACGGCCTGGGCCAATCACGCGGCACCGGGTGGGGCGGCACCGGCATGGTTGACCGTCGCTTCGGCGGCGAGTGTCGGCGGGCTGCTGTTCGTCCTCTTCCGCATGGGCGACCGTATCACCGACGAATTCAAGAAGCGCCAGATCAACACCGTCGCGGTGACGATGATGAAGGCGTTGATGATCGGCTATCCAAGCTGGCAGCTGCTTCGGATCGGCGGGCTGGTGCCTGACATGAGCGCGCAGACGTTGTTCATGGCGCAGGCGGTCGTGATGCTCGTCACGCTGCTTTGGTGCCGGCTCAGCCGCTAGGGGCCTGGCGCCGGCTGCGCCGGTGGGCCTGGTGCCGGCTCAGCCGCTAGGCCGGACTCGATTGCGTCTTCGCGGATGGGCTGCGGTCGCTCTGCGCAATCGGGGTGGCAATCCGCGCCGCGACGCGCCACTTAGGGGGCATGGCCCCGCCACCTCCTCAGATCATCCGCGTCGTCGACCTGGAAACCACTGGCCCCACCCCCGCCGGGCACGGCGTGTGCGAAATCGGCTGGCAGGACGTCGCATTGGGCGCCGACGGTCGCTGGGAATTGCAGGGGGAGGGCGGGGCGACGCTCGTCAACCCCGGCCGCCCGATGCCGCCGATCACGCAGGCGATCCACCATATCCTGGACGAACAGGTCGCCGATGCGCCGTGGTGGCACGACGTCGCGCGGCAGATACTGGACCCCTGGCCGCGCCGCCTGGCATTGGCCGCGCATCGCGCCGATTTCGAGCAGCAATTCTGCACGCCTGCGCTGACGCGCGGCGCCGACTGGATCTGCACCTGGAAATGCGCGATGCGGCTGTGGCCCGACAGCCCCAGCTTCTCCAACCAGGTGCTACGATATTGGCGCAAGCCCGACGGGCTGGAGCATGAACGCGGCCTGCCCGCGCACCGTGCGTTTCCCGATGCCTATGTCACTGCGTTCCACTTGCGCGACATGCTGAACGAGGCGAGCCTGGCGCAACTGGTTGAATGGTCGAACCTGCCGGGGTTGTTGCCGCGCGTGCGGCAGGGGCCGGATCGCGGGCGATACTGGAAGGAGATTTCCGAAGAGTCGCTGATCGGCTTCCTCGACGATCGCGACGCCGACGTGCGCTATACCGCGCGGCAGGAGGCGGAGCGGCGGCGCGGCGGCGGCATGGTCGGCCGCGACCTGGGCGAGCGGCTGCTGCTCTGACCCGCGGCCAGTTCGGCTTCCGCGGATTTCAGCGATGCCGTGTCGAAGAAGCGCGAAAAGGCCGCGCCCCCGGGGCAGGGGATCGCGGCCTTTCCGAAGACCCGGCCGGGCCGGCATCAATATTCGATGCGGCGCACCTTGATCTTCAGCTTGGCAAGCTGCGCCTGCACGCTGTCGGAACCGGCAAGGTGGCCCGCGCCGACGGCGATGAACACGACGCCCGGCTGGTCGAGCCGATGTGCGATCCAATCCGCCCAGCGGATGTTGCGGTCGGTCAGCAGCACCTTGGCGAGACCCGGCGTTTCGCGCATTTCCTCGCTCATGATCGTGCCGAGCGTGTCGGGCTGGCCCTTGCTCCACGCGTCGACCATCTTGTCGAGCGTCTTGCCGGCGTCGCCCATGTTCTCGACGACGGTGACGAGGTAGGAAACCTGCTGGTCCTGGGGCAGGTCGTCGAAATAGCCGAGCTGCTGTTCGGCGGTTTCCAGCCCGACCAGCGGCTTGCCGGCATCGGCCGCGGCCTTGGTCAGCACCGCTTCGGGCCCCTGGGTCGGGTCATAACCCAGCTTCTGCAGCGGCAATACGCCGAGCGTCACTGCCGCGAGCCAGGGATCGAACCGGTCGAACGCCGTCGCGGGAATGCCGATGCTCTGCATCGCCGCCGCATATTCGGGGCGCTTGTCCTCGGGCAGCTTGTCGGTCAGCGACGGGCCAGTCGCATTAAAGCCCTTCGACATGACCAGCCCCTGCATCGCCGCGTCATCGGGCTGGACCATTTCCAGCACGACCTGATCGCTCTTGTCGAACGCCTGCCTCACCGCTTCGTCGAACCAGCTCAGACCCGGCTTGAGCAGGTGGACCGTGCCGAACAGATAGATGGTGGTGTCGTCGTCCTGCACGACCCACAGCGCGGGATCGGCATCCTGGACGACGACCGGCGCCGCGGGGGCGGCGGGCGCCGCTTCCTGCGCATGCGCCAGCGGCGCGAACAGCAGCGCGAGCGTTGCGCTCGAACGGAACAGGGACTTCATCATGGACATGGGTCTCCAGGGAAAAATCGGGGAAGGCGCGTTCAGTTTCCGGGGCGGAATTTCCGCCACAGATAGGCGCTCGCGCTTACGAGAACCGTAAAGGCGAACAATATGGCATGCGACGGCTCGCCCACCATCCCGGCGCGCCACAGCAGGAACCAGTCGAGATAGGCGAGGATATAGGCGTAAAGGCCGATGGTGCTCGACCAATAGTTGGCGCTCCGCTCCAGCTCGTCGACGGCGCGGAAATAAAGGACACTGCCCATCGTCAGCGCGGCGGTAATCAGCACCGCGCCGGCGACGGCCACCGGAGCGGGCACCGCGCTGTCGGGATGGTCGAAAAATCCGACTGCGAATCCGCCCAGCCCGCCGATGACCGCCAGCACCGCCGCGATCGCGACAATGCGCCGCCGCCGCTTGCGCCCGGCCACGATACCGGCCCCCTCAACGCGGGGCATGGTCGTTCCTTGCTTCGTCATCGAAGAAAATCTCCTCGATCGGTAATTCGAACAGGCGCCCGATGCGGAACGCGAGCGGAAGCGAGGGATCATATTTCCCCGTTTCTATCGCATTCACCGCCTGGCGCGATACGCCGAGCTGGCCGCCAAGCTCTGCCTGGCTCCAGTCGCGTTCGGCGCGCAGAATCTTCAATCGGTTGCGCATGGCAAATTGTCTTCGGTCCCTGACACAATGTCAGGGCTAGTTGACATGTAGGGGAGCGGCGCGGATGTGTCAAGCACCCCTGACTAAAGGCAAGGTGTCCGTTACTTCATGACGCTGTCGATTGGCGCTGCGGGGGGCGCTTTGCTAGGACATCCCGGCCGGTTGGGAGTAACAGTGGATGGCGGGACAAAAGGTGGAATTTGCCGGGGCTTCGGGCCAGGTGCTGGCGGCGCAGGTCGAGCTGTCGGTCGGTCCGCTGCGCGCGGTCGCGCTGTTCGCGCATTGCTTCACCTGCACGATGCGCAGCCACGCCGCGACGCGGCTGACGCGCGCGCTGGCGGCACTGGGGATCGCGACGATGCGGTTCGACTTCACCGGGCTGGGCGGCAGTGAGGGCGATTTCGGCAACGAAGGATTCGCGGGCGATGTGGCGGACATCGTCGCGGCGGCGAACCACCTGCGCGATACCATCGGCGCACCCGCGCTGCTGATCGGGCACAGCCTGGGCGGCGCGGCGGTGCTGGCGGCGGCGGAACAGGTGGCGGAGGCGCGCGCGGTCGCGACGATCGGCGCACCGTTCGATCCCGCCCATGTGCTGCACCACCTGCACGGCGACCTCGCCGCGATCGAGCGCGACGGCAGCGGCGACGTGGCGATCGCGGGACGGCATTTCCGTATCGGCGCGACCTTCCTGCACGCGCTGCGCGCTACTGACCAGGGTGCGCGGATCGGCCGGCTGCATCGCGCGCTGCTGGTCCTCCACGCGCCGCGCGACGAAGTGGTCGGCATCGACAATGCGCGCGAGATCTATGAGGCGGCGCATCATCCGAAGAGCTTCGTGTCGCTCGACGGCGCCGACCATCTGCTGACGCGCGAGGAGGATGCGCTCTATGCCGCGCGAATGATCGCGACCTGGGCCGAACGCTACCTGCCGCCGGTCGACACCGGGCCGGCGGTGGCACCGGGCGAAGTGGTGGTCGGCAATGCGTCGGGCAAGTTCGGGACGATCGTCCGCACTCACCTGCACAGCCTGCTGGCCGATGAGCCGGTGACGGCGGGGGGCGAAGACGCCGGCCCCAGCCCCTATGACCTGCTGCTGGCGGCGCTGGGCGCGTGCACGTCGATGACGCTCAAGCTCTATGCCGAACGCGAGCGGCTGCCGCTCGAAGACGTGGAGGTCCGGTTGCGGCACGAGCGCAACCACCGCAGCGATACCGAGCCGGATACATTGGGTGCCGCGCGCGTCCAGGCGCTCTATCGCGCGATTCGCATGACGGGGCCGTTGACTCCCGAACAGCATGCGCATCTGTTGACCATCGCGGACAAGTGCCCGGTGCACCGCACGCTCTCCGGCCCGCTACACATCCACACCAGCGAAGTGCCCGACGCCGAATAGGGAGGTGACGAGGCGCCTTGCGGCGCGGGGGCTGCTTTGAGTCGGACGACGTTTGATTGATCCGCTTCGTCCTTGCGAGCGTAGCGAAGCAATCCAGAACGGGGGCCGGATTGCTTCGCTACGCTCGCAAGGACGGAATCCTCTTGTCATCGCACCCTGGAAATGCGCGGACGGGTGCCTTTCCAAGCGGAATATCAGCGCCTCAGCCGCTCCGCGTGCCAGCCGACATGCTCGGCCAGGAAGGTCGAGATGAAATAATAGCTGTGGTCATAGCCCGGCTGCATCCGCAGCGTCAGCGCGATGCCGGCTCTCGCGCATGCATCGGCGAGCAGTTCGGGCTTCAACTGGTCGGTCAGGAACGCGTCGGCATCGCCCTGGTCGACCAGCAGTTCGGCGACGCGCGCGCCGTCTTCGATCAGCGCGACGGCGTCGTGCGCACGCCACGCCGCGCGGTCGTCGCCCAGATACCCTGCCAGTGCCTTTTGCCCCCACGGCACCTGCGCGGGGGCGACGATGGGGGCGAAGGCGGACACGCTGCCGAACCGGTCGGGATGGCGCAGCGCGATCGTCAGTGCGCCATGGCCGCCCATCGAATGGCCGGTGATTCCCTGGCGCGTCCTGTCGGCCATCGGGAACTCGGCGGCGACCAGCGCGGGCAGTTCGTCCTCGACATAGCTGCGCATCCGGAAATTCGCGGCCCAGGGCGCCTGTGTCGCGTCGACATAAAACCCCGCGCCCTTGCCGAAGTCGTAACCGTCCGCGTCGGGCACATCGTCGCCGCGCGGCGATGTATCGGGGGCGACCAGGATGACGCCGTGTTCGGCACAGGCGGCGCGATATTCGCCTTTCTCCGTCACATTGGCATGGGTGCAGGTAAGGCCGGAGAGATACCAGAGCACCGGCAATGTCGCGCCGTCGGCGTGCGGCGGCACGAACGCCGAAAACACCATGTCGGTGCCGGTCGCAGTGGAGGCGTGGCGATACACGCCCTGTACGCCGCCATGCGACTTCGCGGTCGAAAGCGTCTCGATCGTCATTGGAACACCACCGTCTTGCCGTCGTTCAGGAATACTCGCCGCTCGCCCACGGCGTTGACTGCGCGCGCGAGCACCAGCGCCTCGATATCGCGGCCGATGCGAATCATGTCGTCGACCGAGGCGCGATGGTCGATGCGTTCGACCGCCTGCTCGACTATCGGCCCTTCGTCCAGGTCAGACGTGACGAAATGCGCCGTCGCGCCGATCAGCTTGACTCCGCGCGCATGGGCGCGGTGATAGGGGCGCGCGCCCTTGAACCCCGGCAGGAAGCTGTGATGGATGTTGATGCATCGTCCTTCCAGCCGCGCGGCGAAACCGGGTGACAGGACCTGCATATATCGTGCGAGGATCAGATACTCGGCGCCCGCGGCGTCCATCACTGCGAGCATCGCGCTTTCCTGCGCATCGCGCGCGTCCGGATCGACGGGCAGGTGGTGGAACGGCACGCCATGCCATTCGGCCATCGGGCGCAGCGTGTCGTGGTTCGACACCACGGCGGCGATGTCCACCGACAGGCCGTTGCTGGCGCGGCGGTGGAGCAAGTCGGCAAGGCAATGCGACCCTTTCGAAACCGCAATCACCGCGCGCGGCCGTACTTCCGCGCGCGCCAGCGTCCATTCGAGCGCCAGCGCGGCGGCGACCTCGGCGAAATGGCCGTGCAGCGCCTGGTCGTCGGCGGGGAAGCGCGCGCCCCCCGCCTTGAACCGCACGCGCATGAAGAAGCGGCCGGTATCGACATCGGCATATTGCTGGCTGTCGAGGATGAAACCGTCGCGGTCGGCCAGAAAACCGCTGACCCCCGCGACGATTCCAACCCGGTCGGCGCAGGTGAGCGTCAGGACCCATTCGAGCCCGTTCATCGCCCGCCGATCCGGCCTGGCCGCCGCAGCGGGATCATGCGATGCGATGCACCGCGCAGATCTTGTTGCCCGACGGATCGCGCAGATAGGCGAGGTACAGGCTGCCGAAAGAACCGGAGCGTACGCCGGGAGGATCTTCGCATGCGGTGCCGCCGTGCGCCAAACCGGCGGCGTGCCAGGCATCGGCTGCTTGCGCGGTTTGCGCCTTGAAACCGATGGTGCCGCCGTTCGCGTGGCAGGCGGGGTTGCCGTCGATCGGCGTCGTCAGCATGAACAGGCCGCCATCGTGGAAATAAAGGACGCGGCCGCTGTCGTCGACACGGCCGGGCGCGACCCCAAGCGCGCCCAGCGCGGCGTCGTAGAATGCCTTGGACGCTTCCACGTCATTGGCGCCGATCATCACATGGCTGAACATTCCGTACCTCTCTTGCTGCGGTTCAATAGACGACGACGCTGCGGATGCTCTCGCCCGCATGCATCAGGTCGAAGCCCTTGTTGATGTCCTCGAGGCTGAGGACATGGGTAATCATCGGGTCGATCGCGATCTTGCCGTTCATGTACCAGTCGACGATCTTCGGCACGTCGGTCCGCCCCTTGGCGCCGCCGAACGCCGTGCCTTTCCAAACGCGGCCGGTGACGAGCTGGAACGGGCGCGTCGCGATTTCCTTGCCGGCTTCGGCGACGCCGATGATGATGCTTTCGCCCCAGCCGCGATGGCAGCATTCCAGTGCGGTACGCATGACTTCGGTATTGCCGGTCGCGTCAAAGCTGTAATCGGCGCCGCCGTCGGTCAGTTCGACGATCTTCGCGATCGTTTCCTCGCGCGACAGGCCCTTCGAATTCAGGAAGTGCGTCATGCCGAACTTGCGGCCCCATTCCTCGCGGTCGGGGTTGATGTCGACGCCGACGATCATGTCGGCACCCACCATCTTCGCGCCCTGGATGACGTTCAGGCCGATGCCGCCCAGTCCGAACACGACGACCTTGTCGCCGACCTGAACCTTGGCCGTATTCACCACCGCGCCGACGCCGGTGGTCACGCCGCAGCCGATGTAGCAACTCGTCTGGAACGGCGCGTCTTCGCGGATCTTGGCAACTGCGATTTCGGGCAGCACCGTGAAGTTCGAAAAGGTCGAGCAGCCCATATAATGGAAGATCGGCTGGCCCTTGTACGAAAACCGCGTGGTACCGTCGGGCATCAGCCCCTTGCCCTGCGTCGCGCGGATCGCGGTGCACAAATTGGTCTTGCCGCTCAGGCAGGATTTACACTGGCGGCATTCGGGAGTGTAGAGCGGGATGACATGGTCGCCGGGCTTCACGCTGGTCACGCCGGCGCCGACGTCGCGCACGATACCCGCGCCTTCATGGCCGAGCACGCTGGGGAAGATCCCCTCGCTGTCGAATCCGTCGAGCGTATAGGCATCGGTGTGGCAGATGCCGGTCGCCATGATTTCGACCAGCACTTCGCCGGGCTTCGGTCCCTCCAGGTCCAGCTCGACGATCTCGAGCGGCTTCTTGGCTTCGAATGCGACGGCGGCGCGCGTCTTCATGAACCGGTCTCCTGCGATACGCAGGCGTCTGTCGGGCAAAGCGGCGCCGGTTGCAACCGCGCGAAGGTCACGCGCCGTCCGGTTTGGAGAGCCGCGCCAGCAACGCGTCGGTGCGCGCGCGCAGCCGTTCGCTGTGAAAGGCGCTGACTTGTTCGGTACAGTCGCGCGCAAGTTCGGCCAGGCGATCGGCGCCCAGTTCGCCGCGCGCGGTCCGCGAAAGCCGGACGCATCGTTCCGACAGCGCGTGCAGCGCGTCCGAATCACACTCGGTCAGCGCGCCATAGGCGTCGACCAGCCCGCGCAGCACGGGTTCGTCGAGCGGGACTGCGAATCGCACCCCCGCGAACCGCTCGACCGACCACATGACGTGGCAGAAGCGCGGCTGGAGATTGGCGACCGTCAGCCAGAAGGGCAGGCCCTGCGACCAGTGGTCGGGTGTCATCAGCCGGCATCCGCCCTCCGATATGTCGAGCAGCCGGGCGGGCTGGCGCGGCTTGCCCGTCAGGCGCGTCGAAACGGGCACCTTCAGCGCGAAACGCGCGCTGCCGCGACGGTCGATCGGGGCAATGGCAGAATGGAGAGAGTGCGACATCCGAACCACAAACTGAACGTTACAGGGTTTAGAATATCTTTATAATTCTGAAGGTTGATGGCAATTCGTGGTAAATCCCTAAGTGACCACGCCCGGCGCTGGGCGTGCGGGGCCGCACAGGTGTTCGGGCGTGGCGGCCCGGCGAGGCAACGCGCGCCGCGGCGGCCGGCCACGGCGCGCGTCATTGCTTCTCCGGCGCGTCAGAAGTGGGTTCCGAACTGCACGCCGATCGTGCGCGGGCGATTGATCGACACGCTGGTGGGGCGGAAGTCGAGCCTGCCGCCGACCAGGATCGGCGTCCCCGTATTGCCCTGGATCGCCTGATATTCGATCGTATTGGTCAGATTGTCGACAAAACCGGTCAGCGACCAGTGTTCGCCTTCGACTCCGATCCGCAGGTTGACGAAATTCTGCGCGTCCATCCGGCTCGACGGATAGTTTTGCGAAAGCGCGAAGCGCGGGCCGACATATTGATAGGACAGGCTGCTCGTGATCCACAGGTCGTCGGCGATCGGCTGGCGGATGTCGACGCCGGTCGCGGCGGCCCATTCGGGCGTATTCACTGGCCGATTGCCCTTTTGCAGGTCCTGGGTGAAGCCGAGCGCTGCCAGCGTGGCGGGGTTGGCCAGCGTCGCGCCGCGCTGGAACGACGCATCCTGCCAGGTGCCGCTCAGGTGGAAATTGATCCCCCGCGCCGCGCGCCAGCTCGACTGAAGTTCGACGCCCAGGATTTCCAGGTCGGGGCCGTTGAGCGTCAGCACGAACGGATTTGCCGTCAGGATCTGCGGATCGCGGAAATCGGTGTGAAACGCCGACAGGTTGACGGTCAGCGCATCGTCCAGCCAACGCGTCTTGGCGCCGACTTCGAACGACAGCACCTTGTCCTCGCGGAACGAGCGCGCCTGTTCGAACCGCGTCAGGCTGGGCGGCGATCCCGCGCCGCGCAGTGCCGAGGTGAACGGATTGAGGTTGCCGTTGCGCACCCCCGTCGCCGCGATAGCATAGAGCATTGCATTGTCGGTCACGTCGAATTCGAGTGCCGCGCGCGGCAGGAAGCGGCGAAGCTGGAACGATTCCTCCAGCGGAATGCCGGCGGCTGTCGCAGTCGTATTGACGTCGACGATCGCGAACGGCGGAGCCAGCCCGGTCGGGCCGCCGCCGAACGCCGCGACCGACTGGATCGACAGGCTGGTGATCTTCTCGTCGACATAGCGGACGCCGGCGATCAGCCGCAGCCGGTCGGACGCGCGCAGCGTGCCTTCGACAAAGCCCGAGATCTGGCGCGAATCGACCGATCCCGCCTGGCCGATCAGCGTCGTGCCCCCGGCGGGCAGCGTGAAAGGCGCGAATTCGGCCGCAGTGGTGGTCAGGTGCGCGACATAGCTCGCCTTCTGGTAATAGACGCCGCCGATCAGGTCGAACGCGCCGCCCAGGTCGGTCGCGAAGCGGAATTCCTGCGTAAAGCTTTCGTCGTCCGCGTCGGACACGCCGACGGCGGTGAGTGGCGTCGTGAACAGGCCGAAGGCGGCGGCCGACTGGGCGTCGAAGAATTCGTCGCGGCGGTTGCGGCTGTACCAGCCGGTGATCGACGTGAAGGCCACCCGCCCGGCATCATACTCGATCTTGCCGGTATACAGTTCGAAGTCGTCATGGTTGTTGCCGCGCACCGGCGTCGACAGCGTCAGCGCGGTCTTGCTGGCGGGTGGGGCGTCGACTTCGTAGCTGCCGCCGAATTCGTCGCGCCCGGCGAAGGCCATCAGGCGGACCGTCAGCGCGTCGGTCGGCTTCCACAGCGCGACCACGCGGCCGCTGAACGCGCGATAGTCGTTGAAATTGTCGATCCCCAGCCGCGGATTGTCGATGAACCCGTCGTCGCGGCGATAATTGACTACCGCCCGGATGCCGAGCGTGTCGGGCACCAGGATGAACGACGTCGCCGCCGATGCCGAGACGTTGGCGCCGCCCTGATCGGTGAACGACAGGCCCGCCTGGAACACCATGTCCGAAATCGCGCCGCCGCCAAGCTGCGGATCGCGTGAGAAATAGCGGATGGTGCCACCGACCGATCCTTCGCCGAACAGAGTGGGCTGTGGCCCGCGCAGCACTTCGATCCGGTCGAAGTCGAAATAGTTGAAGTCGCGCTGGCTGGCGGTCGCGGCGGCGACCGGGATGTCGTCCAGGAACTGGCTGACCAGCGGGCCCGATCCCCCCAGGTCGGACAGGCGCGGTGATACGCCGTTCGAAATGCCGCGCACGCTGACGTCGTTCTGGCTGGGGCCGCGGTCGATTGTCGACAGGCCCGGCGTGCGCCGCGCGATGTCCTCGAAATCCTCGATGCCTTCGCGCGCGATGGCGCGGCCGTCGATCGCCGATATGCTGCCGCCGATGTCCTGCGCCGTTTCGGCGCGGAAACGCGCAGTGACGACGATGTCGGCGTCCGATTCCGCCGCCTGCTGTCCCGCGGGCGTGTCGGTAGATTGAGACTGCGCCTGCGCCGTGGTGGCATAGAGCGTTGCCGAAAGCACGAGCGCGCTGGTCGTCAGCAGCGCGCGGCCCGTGTGCCGTTGCTTCATGGTTCATCCTCCCGCCGCGCACGCCCTCGTCCGGAGCATTCCTGCGGCGGCCCCTGTTACTCGCGAGTGACAGCTATTGTCAACGATATGATAAATTGTTTACAAGCCCTGCCGATCAACAGGGAGATGCTGCGTAATGACTCAGGCGATCAGCCGCCGTGCCTTTGGTGCCGCGCTTGCAGGCAGTTGGTGCGCCGCGATGCTGCCCGGTGCCGGCGTTGCGGCTGTGCGCGATCGCAGGGCGCTGGGTACGGCGCTCGAAATCTGGCTTGCGCGGATCGTCGACAAAGGCTGGGTCAGCGGTGCCGCCGTCCGCATCGTCGCGCCGGGCGCGCCCGCGCTGACGCGACTTCACGGCTTCGCCGACCGCGAGTCGCAGCGGCCGCTCGACGAAGCGACCATTTATCGCATCTATTCGATGACCAAGCCGATCACGGCGGCGTGCATGATGACGCTGGTGGAGGACGGCAAGGTCGCGCTCGACCAGCCGATTCGCGACTTTTTGCCCGAATGGTCGGAACCGCAGGTATTCGTCCGCTTCGACGGTGACACGCCGGTGACCGAGCGCGCGCGGCGGCCGATCACCGTGCGCCATCTGGTCACCCACACTTCCGGCCTGAGCGAAAGCTTCAACAAGGGGTTCGAACCGACCGCCGACCTGTACCACCGCATCGGGCTGATCGCCGGGCAGTTCCGCCCGTCGCTGGGGATCACCTCGCTGAAGCGATACAGCGAAGTTCTGTCGACGATCCCGCTGGCGTTCCAGCCGGGCGAAAAATGGCTGTACAGCAGTGGGCTCGAAATCGCAGGCCGCGTGATCGAGGCGGCGTCGGGCCAGGATTTCGCGACGTATCTGGAGGCGCGTCTCCTGGCGCCGCTCGGGATGGTCGACACGCATTTCGCGCTGCCCGCGGCAAAGCGCCCGCGACTGGCCGCGATGTACGTCGGCGGGGCGGACGGCGCGACGCGGCGGCTTGATCCGCCGCTGATCCCCGCCTGGGGCACCGACAGCGTCATTCCGATGGGCGGCAGCGGGCTGTTCTCGACGCTGGGCGACTATACGCGCTTCGCCCGGATGCTGATCGGCCACGGCGCGCTTGGCGGCGCGCGGGTGCTGCGCCCCGCCAGCGTCCGCGCGATGATGACGAACCAGCTTCCCCCCGCGCTGGGCGACATGCCGCTCAGCGCCGCCGCGCGTTTCGGGCTGGGCGGCGAAGTGAAGGGGCTGGGCTTCGGCCTCGGCGGCTCGGTGCTGGTCGATCCGGCGGCGGCGGGCGGCATCGGCCATCGCGGCGAATATGCCTGGGGCGGTGCCGCCAGCACCACCTTCTGGGTCGACCCGGTGACGCGCACCAGCGTCGTGTTGATGACTCAAAAGCTGCCGTCCGGCATCCACCCGTTGCGCGACGAGCTGCGTCGCCTTGTCTACGGGAAGCTGACTTGAACCGATCCTCCTCTCCACCGCTCGATGACATGCCGATCGCGGATCGCATCGCGGGCGAAGTCGTGCGCCGCATCAACCAGGGCACGCTGGCGCCCGGAACGCGCATCACCGAACAGGCGCTGGCCGACGAATTCGATACCAGCCGCGGCCCGGTGCGCGACGCGCTGAAACTGCTCCACGCCAAAGGCTGGGTGGAAATCGTGCCGCGCATCGGCGCGCGCGTCGCGGCACTCGACGGATCGCCGACGCTGGAGTCGATCCTGATCTCGGGCGCGATGCTGGGCCTCGCCTTCCGCTTCGCCGTGATGAAGGCGAGCGACGAACAGGTCGACGACTTCTTCGAACGCGCCAATCGCGTGGTGACATTGGGCCGTACGCCGGGGACCGCGCCAGAGGCGTTCGCGCGCGCCGCGATCGACGCGGGCAATTTCGCGATCGCGCTCGCCGACAACCGGCGGATCGACGATGTCGTCGGCCCCGTGCCGCAAGGCGCGCTGTCGGGGTTCATCCCGATGAGCGTGCAGACCGAACAGGCGATGGCGGAGGCGACTGACTTCTGGATCGACCTGGCGACGGCGTTTCGCATGCGCGACGCCGACGCCGCCGAGCGGCTGGGCCGCCGGATGACCGAAACCTCCTATCGCCGAATCCTTCACTGGCAGGTCCAGCGGGGCGGCGATTCAGTACCGAGTGAATACCGGAGGGAATGAAGACCAAAACAAAAGGAGAGGATCATGAAAATATCAAAGAAGCTTGCCGGTGCCGGTTTGTTGTTCGCATCCAGCAGCGCGTTCGCGGCCTATGCCATCCACACGGCATCCGATGCGGCACCAAATGGGCCGGGCACGGTTCGTATCACCGCACCGAAGGCTGCTTCGACGTCGGCAATACCGTCGGCACCGCTGGCATCGGCGTCCGATGTCCAGACCGCCGTGGAGGACAAATGCGCGCCGATCCGCGCCGCCGTCGACGCCGCGCGGCTGGAAAATGTCGCGGTCATCTTCGGCAATGGCGACGGTGAGCTGTGCCGTTACAAGAAGGGCGCGATCGAATATGACCAGAAGCTGGCGCTCGCGTCCGCGACCAAGCTGCTGACCGGCATCCTGTCCTATCGGATGATTCAGGCAGGCAAGATCACCGCCGGCGCGCATCCGCAGCAATATTTCGGCTATTGGACCAGCAGCGCGAGCGACAATCGCAGCCAGATCACGCTCGAACACCTGCTGGCGTTCACCAGCGGTTTCAATACCAGGGACACGAACCTGCTGAGCTGCGTCTACAACGCCTATACGACGCTCGACCTGTGCATTCGGCGCATCTACATCGGCAATGTCGATACCGTGCCGGGCTCGACCTTCTTCTACGGCCCGCATCATATGCAGGTCGCGGCGGGCATGCTCGATGCTGCGGACACCGGCGATTTCGGCACCATCTTCGCGCGCTACGTCACTACTCCGCTGGGGTTGATCGACACCAGCTATGCGTTGCAGAGCGCGGCCAACCCCTGGGCGGCGGCCGGCGGCGAGAGCACGGCGGAGGAGTATTCGGTCATCATGCGCGCGCTGCTCAACGGCACGCTCATCACCGACCTCGACAATTTCTTCGCGCCGCGCACGCTGACCGCGACCAAGGGCGAAGTGCCCGACGCGGTATTGGCCAACAACGGCAGCCAGTGGGAATATGCGCAGGGAAGCTGGGTCGAATGCGAATATGGCACCGGCGGCGCCAATTACGCGACGCAGTGCGCGACCGACAAGATCAACTCGTCGCCGGGCGCCTGGGGCTTCACGCCCTGGATCGATCGCAAGAACGGCTATTGGGCCGTGATCGCGACCGAGGATCATGACAGCGGCGCGGAAAAGGGCATCGAGCTGGAACAGGTGCTCCAGCCGTTGATGGTCACCGCGCTCCAGCCCTGAAGAAGGCGACCGCGTAAAAAAGTGGCGGCGGGTGCGATACCCGCCGCCATTTTCGTAGGTGCCGTCCGCGCGGGAATTTCGCGGGGCAAGTCAACGCGGCGGCGTGGCGCGGGTGCGCCGCATCCATCGCCGCAGCCTGCCGTGCCCGATGCGGTACAGCAGGGCACCGAGCATCAGGGCAAGCACGGCTCCGCGCGCGCCGTCACAAGGGCGCGCCCTGTTCCAGCGGCGGAACGCGCCATTTGCGGTCGAGCAGCTCCTGCTTGGGCAGATAGGCGCGCAGCGCAAGCCGCATCAGCCCCTGCGGCGCGGGCAGCCAGTTGGGCGCCAGCCGCCCGGTCGGGCGCGCATGCTGGATCGGGATAATCAGGCTGCCGTCGGGTTCATAGACCAGCCCTGGCGTGCGATCGCCGATCGAATAGCGGTTGATCGGGTTTTCGCTCAGGAAATAGCGGCCGTCGGGTTGCGGGTCGTACATCGTCAGCGACCAGAAGGCATCGGCGGGAACGCCGCCGGGCGGGACACGCCAGCGATAGGCATTCGCGCCGTTCAGGCGCTGGCCGCTGCCGTCCAGCGTCGCATGGAAATACATCGCTTCCTGCTCGCCCAACGCGGCGATGCCGCCCAGTGCGACGATCGCGCGCAGCCGGTCGTTCGTGCCGAAATTGCCGACGCCGCGCGACTGATAGGTCCAGCCGCCGGAGATATTCTCGCGAAACAGAAAGCCTTCGCGCAGTTCGTCATAGCCGCGGGGCAGGAACGCGGCCCATTGCGCCAGCAGTTCGGGGGAAGGCGCGTCGACGCCGATCCCGGCGGCGCGGAAGCGCGCGGCGCGTGCCGTCTCCCCCATGCCGCCCGGCGATCGGCGCAGCACTTCGTTGATGACCGCCAGGAAATTGGCGGGGTCGGGCACGCCGGTCGTCGCGGGCGTGCCGTATCCGCGGGCGGGTCGCCCGCCGGGGACCGTCACCTGCACCTGATCGAGCAAGGCGGAGGCGACGGGCAAGTCGTCGGGTCCTTCGACCAGGATGCGCGCGAGCATCCAGACATCGTTGGTCGACGACCGGAGGATGCCGACGCCTGCCGGCGCCGCGCCGCGCCATTGCGGGCCGACGATCCAGAAGCGGCCGCCCTTCCCCCTGGTCGCGCGGGTGCCGATATAGGCGAAATTGTCGGTGAACGTGTCCATGAACGCGACCGAGAAATAGCGGTCGGGAATCGTCGGTACCGCCACTTCGACCGGGCCGCCCGACAGCTCCAGGAACGACGAGGCGTAAACGGTGTCGTTATTCGGTGCGGTTACGTTGCGCGACTGCGGCCCGGAAAGCTGGGCGCGGCGCGTTACGGTGTTCAGCAGCCCTGGCCCGCCCAGCCCCTTGCCCAGCGTCTGTTCGACGCGTGCGAATTCATACAGCGGATAGCCATAGTAGAATGCGGCGCGGATCGCGGCGTCGTCGACAGTGCCCACGCGCCCGGCGGCGGCGGTCGCGCAGCCGGTGACCAGCCCCGCGAACGGCAGCGTGGCCGCCACGGCGATCAGCCTGCGCCGCGAAATGTCGTGGATGGTTTCGGTCATTCTCTCTCTCCCGGCCATGTCGGTTCTTGTCGTATAGGGCGTGTATCGGTCGGTCAGCCGACCAGTCGGTCGGCGCCCTCCCAGAACGGCTTGCGCAATTCGCGCCGCAGGATCTTGCCGGCGGCGTTGCGCGGGATGGAATCGACGAAGTGCAGCGCCCGCGGGCATTTATACCCGGCGATGCGTTCGCGGCAGTGAGCGAGCACTGCGTCGGCATCGGCCGTCTCCTGAGACGGGACGACCAGCGCCAGCACCGTTTCGCCCCAGCGTTCGTGGGGAATGCCGATCACTGCGACATCGGCGACGTGCGGGTGCGACTGGATCGCGTTCTCGACTTCGACGGGATAGATGTTCTCGCCCCCCGACACGATCATGTCCTTCACCCGGTCGCGGATGAACAGATAGCCTTCGTCGTCGAGATAGCCGGCGTCGCCGGTGCGCAGCCAGCCATTGCGGATGGTTTCGGCGGTGGCGTCGGGGTCGGCGGCATAGCCCTTCATGACGAGCGGCCCGCCGATTGCGATTTCGCCGGTTACGCCCGGGGGCAGGGGACTTCCTTCGGCATCGACAACGCACAGTTCGACGCCGTCGACTGCGCGCCCGCACGATGCCAGCTTGCCGCGCCCCGGCGCATGGTCGTCGGGCCGCAGCAGCGTGACCGGGCCGGTGGTCTCTGTAAGCCCATAGCATTGCGCGAATTCGCAGCCGATGCGGTCCTGCGCCTCGCGCAGCAGCGACTCCGCGATCGGCGACCCGCCATAGATGATGACGCGCAGCGGGCCCAGGTCGGCCCCCTCCATCGCCGGGCTTGCCAGGCATGCCTGGATCATCGCCGGGGCGAAGGTGGTCGACGTGACTCGCTCGCGCGCCATCGTCGCGACGGCTTGCGCCGGGTCGAACGCGCCCGCCAGGACCAGCCGCGCGCCCGACTGGATGCATCGCAGCACCGGGCCGATGCCCGTGATGTGGAACATCGGCGCGGGCGCATAGAGCACGTCGCTGGCGTCGAGATCGAGCGGGGGCAGGCTGAAGATCGCCAGCGACGCGAGTATATTGGCGTTGGTCAGTTGCACGCCCTTGGGCAACCCGGTCGTGCCGCTGGTGTACATCTGGAGCACGACGTCGTCGGGCGTGCCGTCGGCGGGGTGGCGGCGGTCGCTCTGTCGCTCGCGCCAGCGCCGATAATCGGTGGGGCCGTCGCCGTCGATCGTCTGCAACGGCACGGCGCGGTTGCCCAGCGCGGCCTGCGCGACCGGCAGGAATTCGGTGTCGACGAACACGCGGCTCGCGCCCGAATGTTCGAGGATATAGGCCATTTCAGGCGGCGTCAGCCGCCAGTTGATCGTCAGGGCGGTCTGCCCCGCGCGGATCGCGCCCAGCAGCAATTCCACCTGTTCGCGCGAGTTGCGGCCGATCAGTGCGACGCGATCCCGCCGCCGCCCGTCGACGGCAAGGCCGTTCGCGACCTGGCTGACCCGGCGGTCGAGTTCGGCGAAGTCGATGGCGTCGTCCAGCGGGCCGATCGCCGGTGCATGCGGCTGGCTCGCCGCCGTCCGAGTGAGCAGCGCGTCGATCGTCCGGACGGACGCGGGGTCGAAGCCGCCGCCCGGACGGGCACGCAGCGAGCCTGGAAGAGTCACGATAATTTCCCGTTTCTGCAGGCGGCAGCGCCCGGCACCCGCCAAAAAGTGTCGGGACGACGCCGTCGCCCCGACAGGTGGTGAGAGAGGGGGGATGCCCCTCCGGACAATCCATCGGGCCGCGCGGGCGTGCGGCCGCGCCGCGTCATTTGCGGACGTGTTTGCTGAAGAAATCCCACAGCACGTCGGTCGCGCTGATCTGATCGTAGCGATAGCGCTCGAGCATTGGCGACCCCGCCGCTCCGCCGCCCGGCCAGGTGTGGTTGGCCGATGCCAGGCTGTAGAAGGTCAAGTCGGCGCCCGCGCAGCCGGTGTAGCGCTCAACCGTGATGTCGCCCGTGGTGCTGGCCGCCGGCGCGGCGCCGCAGCCATTGGCGCGCCGCCAGAAATCGACGGCATAGCGCACCGGCTCGAACGGCTTGCTCTGCGACTGGGCGACGAAGCCCAGCCTGCTCTGCCCGCCTTCATAGGGAACGACATCGTCCTTCACGCCGTGCATGATGAGGATCGGGACCGCGCCGCGCGGCTGGCCTTCGCCGCCGAACATCGCGCCGGAGACGACGCCCGCGCCTGCCAGCCGGTTGCCCAGTGCAATCGCAATGCGATAGGTCATCATGCCGCCGTTCGACATGCCCGCGACATAGATGCGGTGCGGATCGGTGCGGCGCGACCGCTGCACCTCGTCGATCACCGCGCCGACGAACGCCACGTCCTTGCTGTCGCTGGTCATGGCGAAGCCGCAACATCCCTCGGCATTCCAGGTGCCCATGCGTTCCTGGCGCCCGACGCCGTTCGGAAAGGCGATGACCAGCCCCTCCTTGCGCGCCTTTTCCGCCCAGCGCGCGACCATCGACGCGGCATTGCCGCCGCCGCCGTGCAGGATGACGAGCAGCGGCGCGCCGGGCCGTCCGTCGGCACCGTCGAGCAACAGATAGTTTCGCGTGGTGCCCGCCACGTCGATGCTGTGCGTCGTCGTGCCTGCGGGCACGGGGTTTTCGGCGCGCTGGGCACGCAGCGCGCGCAGCCGTTGCAGCCGCTGGGCATCCGCCTGGCCCGCGCCGATCAGGCACAGGCAGGCGACCCCGGACATCGCGGCACGAGATAGAAGATGCTTCATCGGCGACCTCACCATTCCAGCGAAAGACTTGCGCCCCAGGTGCGCGGCGTATTGTAATAGTTGTTTCCGCCGACATTCACGACGCGGTAGATGTCGTTGGTCAGGTTCTTGACATATCCAAGCAGGCGCCAGTTCTCGCCCTGGACGCCCACCGACACATCGGCGGTCGAATAGGCTTCGCTCTTGCGCAGCAGCGACGCGTCGTCATAGCCGCCGCCCGCCGCCTGATAGCTGGCGGTGAACAGGCCATCGACGCCGCCGCCCAGCGGATAGGTAAGCCCGGCATTGAGCGTGACCATGTAATCGCGCGCGCGCGGCGTTTCTTCACCGCTCAGGTCGAGCACGGCGCCTTGATAGAGAATGCCCGCGCCGTCCTTCCAACTGCCGTGCGACGTCGAGGCGCTGCCCGACAGGCTCAGCTTGCCCGCGCCAAGCGGGACCATCGCCGACAGTTCCAGTTCTGCGCCATAGACGCGATTGTCGCCGACATTCTCCAGCGTGAACGCCGGGTTGGTGACCGTCAGCGTCGTCGTCTGCTGCACATTGCGCGTTTCGCCGTAATAGAGCGCAAGCTGGCCGCGGAAGATCGATCCGCCGCTGCGGAACATGGTCTTCACTCCCAGTTCGCCCTGCGTCAGGTCCTCTGGATCATAGGGGACGCGGTCGAAATAGCCGGGCGCCGGGGTCTGGTTGAACCCGCCGGGGCGATAGCCGGTGGCGACTCGGCCGTAGAAGGTCACCGAATCGCTCAGTTCGTAATTGAGCGAGACCGTGGGCAGGAAGCGCGTCCAGCTTCGGTCAAAGAAAGTCAGCGGGATCGCGTCGTTGGTCGTCGCGTCAAGATCGAACCGCTGGAAGTTGAACTTCTTCGAGTCGACTTGCACGCGCGCTTCGGCGGTAATGTTCAGCCGGTCGGTAAGGGCGTAGCCGAGCAGCCCGAAACCCGAATAGGAAAACAGCGTCTCGCGCGCATTGTCCAGGCGAAGCTGGCGGCGCACTGTGGTCGTCGTGGCCGCCGACCCGATGATCGTGCCGTGGCGATAGGAATAGGTCTTGCTCTCATAGGACTGGAAATCCGCGCCGATCAGCCAGCTGAGCGGCCCGTTCCCCGTCGATCCCCAATGGACTTCGCCGCCATAGCGTTCGAAATCCTCGCCCTGATCGTCGATCAGCGTGATGTTGGGGCTCCGGATGCTCGAATAATGGTCGAAATCGGCGCCGGCGCGGTCCCCCTGGCGGCTCTTGTAGTTCGCCAGCACGACCAGTTCGGACTCGCCGAAGTCATGCGTGAAATCGAACAGCATCTGCGTCTGGGTAATCTCGACTCGGTCGGTCGTGTCCAGCCCGGTGCGGACGAACCGGTCGGGGTCGAGCGCGACATTCTGGCCGAGCGAGGTAAAGCCCGGCGCATTCGAATCGGAATATTCGACGGTAAGATTGACCGTGCTGGCGGTACCGATCCCTGCGCCCAGGATGCCGCGCACGCCCCAGCTCTTCTGCGTGTCCAGATAACGGCCGGTCACTTCGTCGACGTGAAAGCCCTGCTTCTGATTATTGTAGAAGCCGCCGATGCGCAACGCGACCGTATTCGCGACCGGCAGATTGACCGTCGCCGAGGTCTGGAGCTGTTCGGCCGAATCATAGCCGATCTTGGCACGCACTTCGAGATCATTGGTCGGCTTGCGGCTAATGACGTTCACCGCGCCACCGACCGCGCTGCGGCCATAGAGCGCGCCCTGCGGCCCGCGATACACTTCGACGCGCTCGACATCGTAGAAATCGATGTCGCCATAGCTGCGCCCGCCAAAGCCGCCGCCGGCCACATAGATGCCGTCGCGGTAGATGCCCGTGGTCGATTCGGAGAAGCCCAGTCGCCCGCCGCCCTGGCCGCGCAGCGCGATGTCGCTCAGATATTGCGCGCCCGAACTGACCAGGATCGCGCCCGGCGTCTGGCGAGTATAGTCGGCGACGTCGCGGATGTTCAGCCGCTCGATATCGTCGTCCGTCAGCACGCTGACCGACGCGGGCACATCCTCGATCGTTTCCGAACGGCGGCGCGCCTGCACCAGGATTTCGCCGCCGAAATCATTCTGGGCGGCGGGAGGATCGCTCTCCTGCGAGTCGCTCGCCTGCGCCCAGGCGGGGGCCGCCGCGCACGCAACGGTCAGCGCCGTGATCGCCGCGCCCGTGCGCAGGGCGCGATTCATCTTCGAATTCAATATCTTTGCCATTCTTCACGCCTCCCCTGTCGAATCCGGTCGATGCCGTTCCGACTCTTGTTGTCACTCGTAAGTAACACGGTGTAACTTGTCCGTAAACAGCTTAAGGGACGCCAGCATGGGCAGGCGAGTGGCGCAGGCCGGATTTGCCAAATCGGCTGGACTGGGCGAGCGTCGGGGCATGCGAAAAAGCTATTCGGAAATGATCGACGCCCATCGGGTACAACGCCGCGAGCAATTGCTGCGCGCGGCGGCCGAGGTGTTGGAGACGCGGGGTATCCGCCAGTCGACGATGGATCAGGTGGCGGCGCAGGCGGGCGTGTCGAAGGTCATCCTCTATCGCTATTTCAAGTCGAAGGACGCGCTGGTGCACGCCGTGCTCGACGAAGTGGTGCAGGCGATCCTGACCGCCGACCGCGAGGAGGCTGCGTGGTGGACCGATCGTGTCCGCCGCACGCTGCCCGTCGCGCGCGACCATGCAGCGGCGATGAGGCTGCTCGTTCGCCACGCCGCGCACGATCCGACTTTCGGCCATCATCTTGAACAGTTGAGCAGCGAACTGGTGCAAGCGGTGATCGAGCGAGAGACGGCCATTCTCGGCCCTGAGGATGCGGTACCCGGGCCCACCATCATCATGGCGGAGGCGGTGACGGCGTTCATGCTCGACAGCTATGTACGATGGATCGAACACGGCGACGCCGCGCGCGACGACCAGTTCGTCGAGTGGATCACCAAATCGGTGCGATCGATGATTTTCCACTGGCGCGGGCTGAAGCCCTAGCTGCCGGTGCGAAGCACGGCTGCGAGGCCCTAGCGTGGCCTGCGAATCTCGGTGAGTCGGCGCCTTGCGCGGAGCGACGTGAACGTGCCCGCCAGCGCCGCGCCGGCCAGCGCGATCGCGACAAGGTCGATGGCGACGATGTCGGGCGTCGTCGGCCGGTAGATGGCCCAGTGGCACGCCGCGGTACCGATCACGGCCCAGAGCGTCGCGTCACGAAGGCGTGCGCCGCGGGCCCACGCCGGCTTGAACGCGGCGAGCGCGCTGCCCGCGGCCAGCGCGATCCAGAACGCTGGCGCGAACGGGGCATCGGGACCGGCCAGCGCGCGCAGCCAGGCGAGCGCGACGATCATGAGCGGCGTGCCCCAGATCACTACTTCCCAGATTGCGGCAAGACGATCGCCGCCCAGCCCGCGGCGGCGGCGCTTCTGCAGCCACAAAGACGTGCCGGTCGATGTGACGACGCACAGCCCCAGGCCGAACACCATATAGGCGATCTCAACCGCGAGTCCGGCGAAATTGCCGAAATGGAGATTATAGGTCGACGCCGCGAACTGCTTGCCCCAGGGCCCGTCCGATAGCCCTACGGGCCCCTTCCATTCGCCTGCCGCGTCGAATGCATAGGTTTCGCCGTAGATCAGCCGCCGCGGATGCTCGGCGATGATCTGGACGTGCTGGCCGGCAGTGCCCGGCTCGTGCACGATCACATAGGTCGGCGACGCATGCGGCACGCGCGCGGCGAGGGTGCCGAGTGCGCGCGCGATGTTCGGTAATGGCGCCGGGCGCGCATCCGCGGGCGGTTCGTCGCCGAAGATCGGCGCATAGACCTTTTCAAGGTCGCCGCCGGTATAGGCGCTGGCGAGGACCGTGAAGCCGACGCTGCCCAGCCCGATGAACGCGCCGGTCAGCGCGACCGCCAGCGCCCAGGGCAGCGTCCATACGCCGATGCGGTTGTGCCAGTCGGCGCGTGCGATCCGGCTGTCCTGCCGCATGCGCAGCCGGAATGCGTCGCGGAAGATGCGCGGGTGCGCGACTACGCCGGTGATGCATAGCGCCGCGAGCGCGACGCCCAGCATGCCGACGACGATCAGACCGAGGATAAGCGGCAAATTGAGCGTTTCGTGCAGCGCGATGACGAATTCGGTCCAGCCATGTCCTTCGCGCGCGACGATCCTGCCCGCCCGGTCGACGTACCAGGCGCCGTTGTCGGTCGTAACCACTGCGCGTGGCAGGTCATCGGTCGGCATCCGGACATAGAGGTGCGTGGTACGCGGCTTGCCCTGTTCGCGTGCCATGGCCGCCGCCATCGCGGCCTGCGCCGCCAGGGGGGCGAGAGTGGGACCGGTCTCGGCGATATTGGGTTCCTCCCACCGCTGCCACCGGTCGTGGACGACCACCAGCGTGCCCGACAACGACACGATATAGAGCAGCGCGCCGACCAGCAGCCCGATTGCGGCGTGGCCGGACAATGCCCGTTGGGCGAGCCCGAGCGATGGCTTCCCGGTGCTGTTCATGCCAGGCTCCACAACAGGGTGCCTGCGCCCGCGACGACTGCGGGTGCGGCAACCATTCGCGCAGGACCGCTGCGCGTCATCTGGACCGACATGATCGCCGTCCACAGCAGCGGTTGAAGGATCAGCATCAGCACGGTCGTGTTCGAATCGCTATCGCCTGCGCGCCGCGCCAGTGCCTGCGCGCCAAAGGCGAACCATTGTGCAGCCGCGAAGCCGACCGGCACCACCAGCGCGAACACCGCGAGCCGACGACCGAAATCGCGCCAGCGCCACGGCAGCGCCATCGGCGGGGCTTCGCGCGCGGGGTGCCGGTGCCCGGTGGGGGACGCCCAACCGGCGTGCAGCAGGATCAGCGCAATTGCCCCGGTTCCCGCGACGGTCCCCAGCGCAAGCCCCCAGGCACCGTCGCGCCAGCCGAGCGCCGCCAGCGCGGCAACCGCCACGCCCCAGCCTAGAAGCGCCAGCGCGCGGCGCGCGGCCCAGCCGAGCCGCACCAGCAGCATCGCCCCGGCGATCGCGACGAGTGCCGCCGCAGTCATGCCGGCATCCCCGAGTGCTCCCCCATCGTCAATAGCGGACGCTGAGAGTGCCCAGGATCGTCCGGGGCGCGGCATAATAGCCCTGGTCGAAAGTCAGCGACGTCAGGTATCTGGCGTCGGTCAGATTGCGCAGGTTGGCACTGACCGAAATATTGCGCGTCAGCTCATAGCGAGTCATCAGGTCCACCGTCGCATATGCATCCTGAGTTAACCGTACCGGATCGCCGGTGGTTGTGGAGACCGCGCCGGGTTCGAAGTAGAAGCTGCTCTGATACTGCACCGATGCGCCGACCTTGAGCGCGGGCAGCGGCCGCGGGGACCAGGTGACGTTCAGCCGCCCGGTGTTGCGCGGCACAAAGGTACGTACCGGCGCGTCGTCTTCGCCGCGAACGCGCAGGAAGGTGAGCCCGCCTGTCACCTGGACGCCCGCCGCCGGCTGTCCAGCGACTTCGAGTTCGATGCCCTGCGACTTGGCGTCGACACCCTTGTAGATGGTGCGACCGGTCACCGGATCGAAGCCTGCGGCCTCGGCGGTGTTGTTCTGCCGCGCCTGAAAGATCGCGGCGCTCGCATTGAGCTTGCCGCCCATCCATTCGCCCTTCAGGCCGACTTCGATATTGTCGCCCTCGATCGGGTCTAGCAGATGGTTGCCGGCGTCGAACTGCGTCTGCGGGTTGAAGATCGTCGCATAGCTCGCATAGGCGCTGAGGTTCGCATTCAGGTCGACCGTCGCGCCGACGAAGGGCAGGAAGCGCGAATGGTCGTATTCGGTCGGTTCTCCATAGGAATAGCCTTCGCTCGTCGCATGCGTGTAGTTGCCGCCGAGCATCAGCTTGGTCGAGTCGGCAAGGTTCAGCCGGACGAGGCCATAGACTGTCTCGCGGCGCGTATGCGTGTCGAGGCTCAGGTCATAGGGGGTAGGGAAGTTCGGCATGGGGAAAGTGCCGTCGAACAGCGTGTCGAGCGGCAACGGCACGCCGATCGCGGCATAGTCGTAGCTCGAATATTGCTGATATTTCTCGGCACCGCGGTTGACGCCGATCACCACGTCGTGATCGCGCCCGCCGACCGACAGCTTGCCGCCGACATAGGCGTCGATCGTCAGGTTGCGCGCTTCTGACTCGAATGCGCCGGGATAGCTGAAAATGCCGTCGCCGGTCGCGCGATCGGGGTTGCCGTAGATATAGAACAGCGTGTCGCTTTCGCTCACGGCCTTGCGCAGAACGGTGAGCTTGGCGGTCCAACCGTTGCCGAAATCATGCGTCAGGTCGCCGAATATCTGGCGGTCGATGATGTTCCACCCGGCCCAGTCGGGCGCATAGTTGCTCGACCGGTCGAAGGGGATGCGGGTGCCGTCGGTATAGTAGAGCGGCACCGCGCCCCACATCGCGCCGCGGCTCTGATGGTCCTGATAGCCATAGCCGGCGCTGACGATGGTGTCGGGTCCCAGGTCGGCTTCGACGATGCCATACCCCGTCCAGCGCCGCAGATGGTAGCGGTCGAGATGGCTGTCGGTGTCGAGATAGGCGCCGACCGCGCGTGCGCGGATGCTGCCGTCGGCCGTCAGCGGCGCGCTGATATCGCCGTCCAGGCGCAGATTGTCGAACGAGCCATATTGCACGCTCGCCGAGGCGCGAAGGTCGCGATACGGCCGCTTGCGTATGAAATTCACGACCGCCGACGGGTTGCCGGTCGGCGACAGCAGCCCCGGCGCGCCGCGTACGACTTCGATACGGTCATAGAGGGCAGTGTCGAGCGATCCTGTCTGGATCCCGAACGAGAACGGCTGGCCGACGCCGTCGATCTGGAAGGTCTGGATGTCGAAACCGCGCGCCGAATAATAGACGCGGTCGGTCTCTGCGGCGAGGACGTTGACGCCCGGCACGGTCGCGAGCAGCGCGTTGACGTCATTCAGCCCGAAATCCTCGATTTGCGCGCGGGTCACTACGCTCACCGATTGCGGCGTCTCGCGCTGGCTGATCGGCAGGCGAGCCGCGGTGGTCTGCTTCTTGACCGCATAGTCGTCCGCCCCTTCGGTCCGCTCGCCGGTGACGACGATTTCCTGGTTGTTCCGTGCCGCGTCCTGCTCGTCGGCGGGAGATGAGGTTGCGGCCGATGCTGCCGTCGCGGCAGCGAGCAGCGCGATGAGGGCGCTCATTTCGTGTCCTTCCCATTGTGACGGTGCTCGCTTATCGGGGCGGTTCATCTATTGCAAGTGATTCGCAATATACGAACGGCCGGCGCCGCTGCATCAGGTACGATTGCGGTGCACCCCGAATAAGGGGCGGCGCTGGCGGCCTGACGGAGTTTCGGCGAGCCATGCGATCGACACCACAGCGGCGAGCGCGTTGTGGCGCGGGGCGGAGCGCAGCCGCGCGCGCTGGATCGAATAGGGCTTCTTCCTCGCCGCCGCACCGCTCGGGGGTTGGGGAGCGACAGGGATGTGAACGTTCACATTCCTGTCATCTTCACCTGCGATAGGGCGCGAACAGCGACTGCATCTCCGCGCCGCGGCGAGGCCGGGTGCTTGCCATGCGAATCGAAAGAGACGGGACATGCTTATCAAACGACGCGAATTGCTGCGGGGCGCTGCGGGTTCGATGATGCTGCTGGGCGCGCCGGCGATCGTCCGCGCGCAGCAGATTTTCCGCGCCTATCCCTTCACTCTCGGCGTGGCGGCGGGCGATGCATCCTCGGACGGGTTCGTGTTGTGGACGCGGCTCGCCCCCGAACCGCTCGAGCCGCATGGCGGGATGCCGATGGCGCCGATCGCGGTGCAGTGGGACGTCGCCGCCGATGCCGCCTTCAGGACCGTCGTTGCCAAGGGCGAGGCGCTGGCCCGGCCCGAACTGGGCCATTCGGTGCATGTCGAAGTGGCGGGGCTGGAGCCGGACCGGCCCTATTGGTATCGCTTCACCTGCGGGCGCGAGCGTTCGATGCGCGGGCGAGTGAAGACGCTGCCCGCCGCCGGGGCGTCGGTCGCCAAGGCGCGCTTCCTCGTCGCGGGTTGCCAGCATTATGAGCAGGGGCTCTACACCGCCTATGCCCATGCCGCGCGCGAGGAGGCGGACTTCCTCTTCCATTACGGCGACTACATCTACGAAGGCCGCGGTAACCCGGTGGCGTTCGATTATGGCGGCAATCCGCGGAAATTCATCCGCGCGCATGCCGGCGAGGAGCCGTTCAGCCTCGACGATTATCGCCGCCGCTACGCCCAGTACAAGACCGACACCGATCTGCAGGCCGCGCACGCCGCCACCGGCTGGTACGCGACCTTCGACGACCATGAGACCCAGAACAACTGGGTGAGCGATCGCGACCAGAACGGCACGCCGCCCGAGGCGTTCCTGCTCCGCCGCGCCGCCGCTTTCCAGGCCTGGTACGAACATATGCCGGTGCGCAGCGCCTCGATCCCGCGCGGCAACGCGATCCAGGCCTATCGCCGGGCGCGCGTCGGCGACCTGCTCGACCTGCACCTGCTCGACACCCGCCAGTTCCGCACGGATCAACCGTGCGACGACGGCTTCAAGCCGAAATGCGCGGGCTGGGACGCCGCCGATGCGCAGGTGCTGGGCAGCACCCAGGAGGCGTGGCTTACCCGCAACCTCGCCGAGGGCAAGGCGCAATGGAACGCGATTGCCCAACAAGTGATGATGATGCCGCTCGATCGCCGCATGGGCGACGAGCCCGCGCCCATTCGCAACATGGACAGCTGGGGCGGCTATGACCTGCCGCGCGAGCGGTTGTTCGCGAAGTTTGCCGGGCGCGGCAATGTCGTGGTGCTGACCGGCGACGAGCACCAGAACTATGCTGGCGAGTTGCGCACCCGCGCCGGCCAGGGCGAGGCGGTGGCAGTGGAGTTCGTCTCCACCTCGATCAGCTCGGGTGGCGACGGGGCGGATGTGCGCGCGGGCACCGACAAGATCCTCGCGGGCAATCCGTTCGTCAAATATATGAACGACCGCCGCGGCTACCTCCTGTGCGAGGTGACGCGCGATCAGTGGCAGGCGCAGTTCCGCACGGTCGATACGGTCACCGATCCCGGCGCGCCGGTGAAGACCGCGCGCACCGCAATCGTCGCGCAGGGCCGCCCGCAACTCGACTTTGCCTGACGGGGACACGCGTTGTACGACAGCGAAGGGGGCCGCCTGCCCGATGCAGCGCGGCGCACGGTGATCCGTCGCGCCGGCGATGCCGGGCTAGCAGCGATGGCAGCGGCGGCGGGGGCGGCGATGGGCGCGAAGGCGGGGGCGGGGATGCAGCCGGAAACTGCGCCCGATTTCGGGCCGAACGTGCTGGTGCTCGATCCGTCGATGCCCGGCGAGGCGATCCAGGCGCGGATCGACGCGATTTTCGTGCAGCAGGAGGCGGCGCATTTCACCGATCGCCGCTTCGCCATCCTGTTCCGCCCGGGCCGCTACAGCGCCGATGTGAAGGTGGGCTTTTTCACTCAGGTGCTGGGGCTGGGGCAGGCGCCGGGGGCGGTGGCGATCGACGGCCATGTCCGCGTCAATGCCGATTGGCTGAAGGGGGATGCGCTCGCCAATTTCTGGCGCGGTGCCGAGAATCTGACCATCCGCCCCCCCGGGGGGTGGGACCGCTGGGCGGTGTCGCAGGCGGCGCCCTATCGCCGCATCCATGTGCTCGGCGATCTGTTGCTCGACGATGGCGGCTCGTCGAGCGGCGGCTTCCTCGCCGATTGCCGGATCGAAGGGACGATCCACGCGGGCAGCCAGCAGCAATGGTACAGCCGCAGCAGCCATATCGGCGGGTGGCAGGGGGTCAATTGGAACATGATGTTCCAGGGCGTGCTGGGCGCCCCGGCGACGACTTTCCCCGATCCGGCGGTGACGACGCTGCTGCGCGTGCCGCTGCTGCGTGAGAAGCCGTTCCTCCAGGTCGACCCGGCAGGGCACTGGTCGGTGTTCGTGCCCGCGTTGCGCCGCGACGCAATGGGGCCGAGCTGGGCGGACGCGCCGACTCCGGGCCATGCACTGCCGATCGCGCATTTCTTCCTCGCGCGCCCGGAAATGGACGCGGCGACGCTCAATGCGGCGCTGGCACGGGGGCAGCATCTGCTGTTCACTCCAGGCGTGTACCGGCTCGACGCGCCGATCCGCGTGACGGCGCCCAACCGGGTGCTGTTCGGGATCGGGCTCGCCACGCTCCAGCCGGTTCAGGGCAATGCCGCGATCGAGATCGACGATGTGTCGGGGGTGACCGTTGCCGGGCTGATGATCGATGCCGGCCCCGCGCGCTCGGCGGTGCTGGTGCGCGTCGGGCCGCGCGGTTGCGTGGGCGATCATCGCCACAACCCGATGCTGCTTGCGGACCTGTTCTTCCGCGTCGGCGGAGTCGAGGTCGGCAAGGTCGAGACGTGCCTGGAGATCAACAGCAACCATGTGCTTGCCGACCATCTGTGGATCTGGCGCGCCGATCATGGCGATGTCGATGGCACCAGGGTGCATGTCGGCTGGGAGGAGAGCACCGGCGATCAGGGGCTGGTGGTGAACGGCGACGATGTGACCATCCACGCGCTGTTCGTCGAGCATTTCCAGCGTTACCAGACGTGGTGGCGCGGCGAGCGCGGGCGCACCTATTTTTACCAGAACGAACTGCCCTATGATCCGCCCGACCAGGCATCGTGGATGGCGGCGGGTGCGCGCGGCTGGGCAGCGTACAAGGTGGGGGATGCAGTGCACGCGCATGAGGCAGTGGCGCTTGGCATCTATGTCTATTTCCGCACCAATCCGCAGGTGGTGCTCGACAGCGCGATCGAGGCGCCGCGCCGTTCCGGCGTGCGCTTTCGCCATGTCACCACCATGTCGCTGGGCGGCGGCGTGGGCACCATCGCCCATCTGGTGAACGAGGCGGGGGCGGCGGCAAGGCCGGGCGCCACGCTGCAGCGGCTGCTCGCCTATCCCTGACCGACGGGCGGGGGCTCGCGCACCGCCAGCATCGCCAGCCCCCCCGCAAAAGTCAGCGCGGCGAGCAGCAGCAGCAGCGGAGTAAAGCTGCCCGGCGCAGTCGCCAGCCAGGCGATCGCGGTGCCTATCAGCGCCGGCAGCGTGTTGGTGAGGTTGAGGATCGCCAGATCGCGCCCGCGATGCCGCGGGTCGGGCAGTTCCTGCATCCAGAAGGCGGCGTGCAGCGCCATGAACAACTGCGCGCCGGTGCCATAGATCAGAAAGCCGATCGCCGCGACGGCGCGACCGGGCGCAAGCCCCATTACCGCCAGTCCCCCGGCGGCGACCCCTGCCGCCGCCAGCAGAAACGGCTTGCGCCGCCCGATGCGATCCGAGAGTCGCCCGAGCAGCAACGTGCAGGGCAGCGGGAGCAGATAGGCGAGCACCATCGTGCGCCCCACCAGATCGGCGGTCTCGACGGCGCTTTGCTTTGGCGGGAGATCGGCGAAGACATAAAAGAGATACAGCGTCAGTCCGTTTCCCGCCGCCTGCAGCAATAGCCGCGCCACCCAGGC
The DNA here is from genome assembly GCA_049323815.1 of Pseudomonadota bacterium. Classification (GTDB taxonomy): domain Bacteria; phylum Pseudomonadota; class Alphaproteobacteria; order Sphingomonadales; family Sphingomonadaceae; genus Sphingomonas. Next base: position 42,859 of record JBMOOB010000037.1, read on the forward strand.
GGCGACCAGGTTGCGCTGGAGCCGGGTGCGCGGCGCCGGGGCGGAGTGGAGCGGCAGGCGGTGCGCGCCGGAAAACGCCAGCGGGACCACCAGCAGCGCGATGGCAAGCGACAACAGCCCGAGCTGGCTCGGTTCGCCCCATCCCGAAAGCCGCACCAGCGCCCAGGCGACGGCGGCGCCGATCGGATTGGCCAGCGCCAGCAGTGCGCCGGTAAACCCCTTTTGCGCGTCGGGGATCTCGTCGGCCATCAGCGCCATCAGCGGCGCAAGCACGGCATTGGCGGCGCATTGTACCGCCACCACTGCGAGCAGCAGCGATGCCGGCGCGTTCGCGCGGGCGAACAGCGCATAGGCGAGCGCCAGTCCCGTCACCCCCAGCACCATCCAGCCGCGGCGCCCGGCGCCCCGCGCCAGCGATCGATCGCTCAGCCAGCCAAAGCCGATATTGGCGGCGATCGCGGCGATGGTGCCGACCAGCGCGATCAGCGTGAACAGGTTCAGCCGCGCGGCCCCCGCCACCGCTTCCACCTTCATCGGCAGGAACACCGTGAACAACGGCAGATAGCCGATCGTCCCGCCTGCGTTCGCAAGTGCGAAAAGCGCGAGGAATCGCCAGTGCCGCAAACCACCCTCGATAGGGCGCAGGGGAAGCTCGGAGGCCATGACGCGAGCGCATAGAGCCTGCACGCGGACCTGCCAACGCCGTTCCTCGCAACGTGTCGGCCCGGTTGCCGATCGCGCACGCCAAGGGTCGCGCCCATGACAGATTTGAGAACGATTCTGGGGACAAATACTACGAAAATGTGACTTATTGACCCTGTAATGAATGATTGTATGTGAACGTTCACATCATGGAGGGGCCATGATCCTATGAGCGGGGAGTCGAAATGAAACGTGAACATGCAAGGAAAACGATAGCTTGGCTGGCGGGTATCTCGTCGCTGGCATTGCTGGTGGCGCCGGGTGTTGCTGCAGCGCAAAATTCGAGCGATTCGGCCGAGGATGACAGCGAAATCGTCGTCACCGGCATCCGCGCGTCGCTCCGCGAATCGATGGAGTTGAAGCGCGATGCGCAGGGCGTGGTCGACGGCATCACTGCCGAGGACATGGGCAAGTTTCCGGACACCAACCTCGCCGAATCGCTCCAGCGGATCACCGGCGTCTCGATCGACCGTTCGATCGGCGAAGGCTCGACCGTCACCGTGCGCGGCTTCGGTCCGAACTATAATCTGGTGACGCTCAACGGCCGCCAGATGCCGACCTCGACGCTGGACGGCGGCGCCACCGCGCCGACTTCGCGTCTGTTCGATTTCGCCAACCTCTCGTCGGACGGCATCGCCGCCGTCGAGGTCTACAAGACCGGTCGCGCGGACATCGAATCCGGTGGCATTGGCTCAACGATCAACATCCGCACGCTCCGTCCGCTCGACAAGCCGGGCCTGCATGCCAGCATCGCCGTATCGGGCATGTACGATACGTCGAGCAACGCCGAGAACACGCCGATCACGCCGGAATTGTCAGGCATCTTCAGCGACAGCTTCGCCGATGATCGCATCGGCATCCTGATCTCCGGCACTTATCAGAAGCGCAAGGGCGGCAACAACGAAGCCTATGTCGGTTGGAAGAACGGCCGCAAGGGATCGGATACCAGCGGCGAACTCGCCCAGCCCGGCGATCCGCGCTATGCCAACATCACCAACCGCCCGACCGGCGACCAGATCTACAGCGTGCCTCAGAACGCCGGCATCGGCATCAACGATATCGAGCGCGAGCGCATCAACGGCCAGGCGGTGCTGCAGTTCAAGCCGTCCGACACGCTGACCGGCACGATCGACTATACCTATTCGCGCAACCGCGTGGAGGTGCGCAGCAACAGCATCGGCGTTTATTTCAACAACAACGACACCGTCAGCCAGTGGACCAGCGGTGCGGTGGCCAGCCCGGTCTTCTATACCGAGCGTTTCAAGGCGAGCGAGGGCAAGGACGTTTCCTACGTCAGCAACCTCAGCCAGAACCAAAGCGAGAACCACTCGATCGGCGGCAACCTGCAATGGAATCCGGACGGCGCCTTTTCGTTCGAGATCGACGCGCACCATTCGACCGCCAAGTCTGGCCCGACCAACAAATATGGGACGAGCACGTCGGTCAGTACCGCGATATTCGGCGCGGCCAGCCAGACGATCGACTTCACCCATTACATGCCGGTGCTCTCGATCCAGATGCAGCCGGGCATCGACCTGCTCGACGCCTCGCGCATTCAGGCGACCGGCAATTCGTTCCGCAACGGCCTGTTCCGCGACGAGATCAACCAGGCCCAGATCAAGGGCCGCTGGGAGCATGGCGGCGTGCTCGACAGCATCGATTTCGGCGTGTCCTATGTCGATAACAAGGTCCATTCGGCCTATGGCTATTTGCAGAACAACACCTGGGGCGGCGCCGGCCCGGCTTCGGACCTCCCCGACAGCCTGTTCACGCTGGCGACGATTCCGGACAAATATCCGGGGCTGAAGACCGACGGCAGCCTGCTGATCCAGCAGATCTACACCAAGAACTTCGAGACGCTGATCGACAATCTTGAGAGCCTCTACAAGGTCTGCTCCAAGCCGCAGACCGGCACCCCGCTTGACTCCGACACCTGCCTTGCGAAGTACACGGTCGATCGGAACATTCACGAAAAGACGCTCGCGCCCTTCCTGCAGGTGAGCAGCAAGTTCGATGTATTCGGTCGCCCGGCGCACTTCTATGCCGGCGTCCGCTACGAAAAGACCTGGATCGATTCGTCGGCACTGGTGCCGGTCGCGACGGGTACCAAATGGGTCGCGGCGAACGAGCTGAGCGTCGTCTATTCGGGCAAGAGCGACTATACGACGCTGAAGGGTTCCTATGAGAATTGGCTGCCCTCGATCGACTTCGACATCTCGCCGCTGAACAACGTCAAGCTGCGCGCATCCTATGGCCACACCATCGCGCGTGCGGACTATGGCAGCCTCCAGGGCGGCCAGACGATCGATTCGCTGTTCCGCGTCGATGGCGGCACCGGCAGCCAGGGCAATCCGGGGCTGCTGCCGTACAAGTCGAAGAATCTCGATTTCTCGGCGGAATGGTATTACCAACCCGAAAGCTACATTTCGATCGGCTATTTCCACAAGTCGGTGGTGAATTTCATCGGTACCGGCCAGGTGAAGCAGTCGGTCTTCGGGCTCACCAACCCGGCGGACGGTCCTCGTTACAAGGCGGCGCTGGCCGCGCTCGGCACCGGGGCGACGTCGAACGACATCCGCCAGTATATCTTCACGAACTATCCCGGTTCGGTGGTCATCACCGGCGGCACGCCCGGCGCCTATACCGGCGATATTCTGGGCCTGCCGGAAGACAATCCGGTGCTGTTCACGGTCAATACGCCGGTGAACAACGGTCAGACCGCGAATGTCCATGGCTGGGAATTCGCGCTCCAGCACCGCTTCTGGAATACTGGCCTGGGCATGATCTTGAACTACACGGTCGTCGACGGCGACGTGCATTACCGCAACGATCAGCCCGCAACCGTCAACCAGTTCGCCCTCGTGGGCCTCAGCGATACGGCGAACATTATCGGCTATTACGACAAGAACGGCATCCAGGCGCGTGTCGCGTATAACTGGCGTGCCGAGTTCCTGGCGAGCGCGGGGTCGAACCCGAGCTATACGGAAGCCTATGGCCAGATCGACGCCAGCGCCAGCGTGGAAGTGCTGCCGAGCACTACCGTGTTCGTTGAGGGCATCAACCTGACGGGCGAGGGCCGCCGCACTCACCAGCGGACCGACAGCTATGTGGGCGTCACCGCGCCGGGCTATGCCCGGTACACGGCGGGGCTGCGTTTCCGCTTCTGACGACGACCGGGGCCTTGCGGTTTCGCGACTGCAGGGCCCTTCCGCCCCGCCGCGCGGCGTGCCAACCTCGGCGGCGGGGAACCGGGAACCTTCGTATGACCGACCATCAACTCGTGACGATTGACGATCACCGCGCGATCCGGATCGATCGGCGGCGCGGCGCGGCGTTCGGCGATGCCGTCCAGCTTTGCCTGATCGTGCCCGACGAGTTTCGCCAGGTGCAGAACGCCTATCCGATCCTGTTCCAGCGCACCGCCGCGCGCGACGGCTTTCAGGCGGTGGCGCTGTTCGGCTTCGCGCCGGGGGAGAATCTGTATCTCGACGGGAATGCATGGAACGCGCCGTATCTGCCGCTGGCGATGGCGACGCGCCCCTTTCTGATCGGCCCGCCGCCTGCCGGGGGCGACGTGCCCCAATTGCATCTCGATGCCGCGAGCCCGCGCGTGCTGGTGCTGGGCGAACCCGGCTATGAGGCCGCCGCCCCGCTGTTCGATGCCGGGGGTGCGGCGAGCGACTATCTTGCTGCCGTGCTCGACGGGCTGGGGCGGCTCGATCGCGGCTATCGCGCCGCGCCCGATTTCTTCGACGCGCTCGATCGCCACGCGCTGATCGAGCCGGTGTCGATCCGTTTCGTCGATGCCGAGGGCAATGCCCGGCAGATCGTCGATTTCCACGGTATCGATGAGGAGCGGTTCGCGGCGCTGGACGGCGAAGCGCTGGGCGCGCTGCACCGCGACGGCCATTTGTTGCCGATCACCATGGCGTTGGCGTCGCTCGCCAATATCGCGCCGCTGATCGCGCGCCAGCAGCGCCGGTTGGCGGATGACTGACGCGCCGATTTCGTTCGACGCGCTGCCGACCGTCGCCGAAGTCGCGGCGGGCGACGCGGACGCGCTCGATCGCGCGCTTGCGGGCTCGACCCAGCCGTTCGTGGTGCGCGGCCTTGTCGCCGGCTGGCCGCTGGTCGCGGCGGGGCGGCAGGGAGCGTTCGAGGTGCGCGACTATCTGCGGCAATTCGCGCGCGATACTGACTTCACCTATGTCGAAGGCGCGCCCGGCGCGGGCAACCGCATTTTCTACGATACCGGGCTGGCGATGAACCACCGCACTCGGCGCGGGCGGATCGCCGAGATTTTCGCGCAGATCGAAGCGGACGAGGCGCAGCCCGACGCGCCGCTACGCTACATCGCCTCCACCGACGTTCCGCGCTTCTTCCCCGGCCTGGCCGAGGCCAATCCCGCGCCGCTGCATCCGCGCGACGGGCTCGCCGCGACGATCTGGATCGGCACCTCGACTCGCGTCGCCGCGCATTGCGACGAGCCGGACAATATCGCCTGCACCGCCGTCGGCCATCGCCGATTCACGCTGTTTCCGCCGGACCAGTTCGCCAATCTCTATCCCGGCCCGCTCGACAGCACGCCCGGCGGGCGCCCGATCAGCATGGTCGATTTCCACGCGCCCGATCCGACGCGCTTCAGCCGCTTTCGCGAGGCGCTGCGCCATGCGCAGAGCGTGGTGCTCGCGCCCGGCGACGCGCTGCGCATTCCCAGCCTATGGTGGCACCATGTCGAGGCGCTCGACGGCTTCAACGTGATGATCAACTATTGGTGGCGCACCAGGCCCACCTGGCTCGCCGAGCCGCACGACGCGATGCTGATGGCGTTGCTTGCGATCCGCGACTTGCCGGCGACGGATCGCGCGCATTGGCGGAACATGTTCGATCATTATGTTTTCACTGCCGGCGAGGCAGTCACCGCGCATCTGGACGAGGGCGCGCGCGGCATCCTCGATCCGCTCACGCCCGAAACGGCGGGGCAATTGCGCGCCTATCTTTTGCGGCAACTGAGCCGCTGAGCGAGAAACCAGGGGGAAGAGGAATTCGCATGTCTCGCAGGCGTCAGTCCGTGACGATTCGCCATGTCGCGGCCGATGCTGGAGTCTCGCTCCAGACGGTCAGCCGCGTAATCAACAAGGAACCCGGCGTGCGGCCCGAAATGCTGCACCGGGTGCAGGCCTCGATCGCCAAGCTGGGCTATGTGCCGTCGCTGGCGGCGCAGCGGATGAGCGGATCGCGCTCGTACCTGATCCTCGCGCTCAACGATCGCGAGCGGACCATCGCCGACTGGCGCGCGCGCGAAGGGCGCGATTGGGTGGACCAGATGCTGCTGGGCGGGATGCTCGCCTGTTCGGCGCATGGCTATCGCATGATTGTCGAACTGATCGACACCCAGAGCGACCAGATCGCCCGCGAGCTGGGGGCCGCGATTGCCGCGCTCCAGCCCGACGGTGCGATCCTGACGCCGCCGCATTCGCAGAACCCGTTGATCCTGCGGCTGCTGGCGGAAAAGGGGATCGAGATTGCGCGCATCGGCTCGGTTGCCGAAGGTCCGGGGCACATGCTGGTGCAGGACGACCGCGGCAGCGCCCGGCTCGCGACCGAACATCTGCTCGCGCTCGGCCACCGCCGCATCGGCTTCATCGGCGGCCCCGCGGAATATGATCTGAGCGCCTGGCGCATCGACGGTTGGCGCGCCGCGATGGCGGCGGCGGGCATCTCCTCCGAAGGGCTGCTGGAGATGGGCGACTTTTCCTACGACACCGGGCTGGTCGCGGCGCGCACGCTGCTCGACCGAGCCGAGGTGACTGCCGTGATCGCCGCCAACGACCAGACTGCGCTGGCGACGCTGGCGGCGGTGCGCGGACGCGGGCGCAGCGTGCCCGAGGATGTGTCGCTTATCAGTTTCGACGACACGCCGATCGTGCGCTTTGTCAGCCCGGCGCTGACCGCCGTCTCGCAACCGATCGCCGACATCACCGCCAAGGCCGCGGAGTGCATCATCGACGCCTGCGCCGGCCGCGCACCCGCCTCTACCGAGCCGATCGTGCTGCCCTCGACGTTGATTGTTCGCGAATCGACGCGCCGCCCGCGCGCGCAGTGAGGGCGGAGCATATTGCCGCCCGATGTTGCCTTCTTGAGCGCAGACGTCAGAGCACAAAGGCGCTGCTCGCGGCGCGCGCTCCCACGCGGGCGCCTGGAGGCGTCGCGGCGCTCTCGCTGACGCTCGCCGCGCCGACGCGCCTGTGCCCCTTGCGACGGGTTGGTATCGTCGGCCTTATCGGCGGTGCCACCGGGGGAGCATCGGGCAGGTCGCGCAGAGCCTGAAGCTGCTCGTCCTTGTCTTGGCACGATAGCTGACAGGAAGTTGGCGGCAGGCGCGTCATGACGGGTGGCGACGCGGCGGAAATCCTTGGTTCGGCAGAACGCGTTTTCGATGAGATGCCGGTCGCGACAGCGCTGCTGGTCGCAGCCTATGGATCTTGCTTGCGGTTGCGCCCGTCGGGAATGACGGGGCTGGCGCCATTGTGGCGCAGGGGCTTGCGCAAGCTGTCGGCATCCTATCCCTTGCCGCCACAACCAGGACAACGAGCGCCACATCCAGCGAGCCTCCATCCGGCGTGCAGCCCGATCCAATCAACCCATATCCCCTATTTCCAGGGGCTGATTGGGTTTTGGTCCTGGAGCATGGGCATCCCATGGCCCTGCGTGCCGCCCCGGTGCTATCCAGAGCAGCGCCCCCTAACGGGGAAATCTCGCTAAGC
>JBMOOB010000038.1:0-49098 GCA_049323815.1 Pseudomonadota bacterium
AACCTAAATCCAGCGCGTCTACCAGTTCCGCCACGCCCGCAGGGGACACCGCCGGTCGGCGGGGTCTATAGCAGGCGGGGATGGATCGGCAAGGTGTCGCGCAACCCGCGCCCGATTCCATGCGTTCCGGCATGAAACGCATGCAGGAGCATATCATGCCCGTCGAACCGCCCATCCCACCCGAAACACCCCCCGCACCCGAACCGGCGCGCCCCGCCACGCCGCCGCCGGAAACCCCGCCACAGCCGGACCAGCCCGGCCGGCCCGACGCGCCGCCGCCCGAAATCGCCCCGCCCGCGCCCGACATCGACGTGCCCGCACCCGAGCCGGAGACGCCGACGATTCCCGCGCCGGGCCAACCCTATGCGTGAACGGCGCGAGGCACAGGCTGGTGCAAGCTGTGCGTCCTTGCGAGGCGCAAGGCGGCGGGGCGATCTACGCCCATGCCGGCGGCGTTCGTCGCCGGATCGCTTCGCGCGCCGCACGCCGCGACTAAGCCGTTTCCTGGAGCCGCCTCAGCATCTCCTCATGCGTGGGTAGTTGCGCCGCGGCGGCGGTCACGCGGTCGCGGATCGTCGCCAGCGTCGCCTCCAGCCGGTCGCGCGGCATAATTTGTGCCATGCGGTGCCAGCCTTGTGGTTCCAGCCGCTGGCCGAGCATCACCTGAACCCAGGAATCGACACGGAACAGGTCGCCGCCATCCTGATAGGCATACGCCGCGTCGCGGAACAGCGCGATGCGATTTTCCAGCGACGCGGGAATTTCCATCGTCCGGCACCGGTCCCAGAAGGGGGAATCGCGGCGTTCAGTCAGCCGATAGTGCAGGATAATGAAGTCGCGCACGCGCTCCAGTTCGTCGTTCGCCAGCGCATTGAACCTGTCGCGCAGCGCCGCGAATGCGCCGTCGAACGGAAACAACTGCAACAGCCGCGTGATGCCGATCATCATCAAATGGATGCTGGTCGATTCGAGCGGCTCCAGGAATCCGCTCGCCAGCCCCATCGCGATGCAGTTCGCCTCCCACGGGCGGTGGCGGCGCCCGGCACGGAAGCGCAGCAGCCGGGGCTCGTTACGCACCGGCCCGTCGACTGCCGCGAGCAACATCGCGCGCGCCTCGTCGTCGGAGAAGTGATCGCGCGCATAGACCACGCCGTTGCCGACGCGATGCTGCAACGGAATGCGCCAGCGCCACCCCGCGCGGTGCGCGATCGCGCGCGTATAGGGAAGCGCGGGACCGGTCGCCTCGCTCTGCACCGCGACGGCGCTGTCGGTGGCGAGCCATTCGCTCCAGTCCTCATAGCCGACGCCCAGCGTCTCGCCGAGCAGCAGCGCGCGAAATCCCGTGCAGTCGAGGAACAGATCTCCCTCGATCCGCGTCCCATCCTCCAGTTCCAGCGCAGTCAGCAGGCCGCTTTCGCCGTCGCGATGAACCCGCGCGATCTTCCCTTCCGCGCGAACGCACCCCGCCCCCTCTGCCAGCGTGCGCAGGAAGCGCGCATAGGCCGTCGCGTCGAGATGATAGGCATAGTTGAGCGCGGGCATTCCGGCGCCGAGCCCGAACCGCCCCTCCTCCGCCGCGCGCAGTTCGAGGCAATAGTCGCCCAGCGGCCCGGCGAACCCCTGGTCGCGCGCGCGCAGCCAGAAATGCTGGAACCCGCCCATCCAGGTCGACGTGCCGACCTCCCCGAACGAATGGATGTAGCGATCGCCGTCGCGCGCCCAGTTTTCGAACGCGATGCCCAGCTTGAACGTCGCGCCGGTCGCGCGGACGAATTCGGTTTCATCGACGCCCAGGATGCGGTGGAACGCGTGGATGGTGGGGATCGTCGCCTCGCCCACGCCGATCGTGCCGATCGCATCGGATTCGACCAGCGTGACGTCGACGAGCGCGCCCAACTGGCGCGACAGCGCCGCCGCCGCGCACCAACCCGCCGTGCCGCCGCCTGCGATCACTACCTTGCGTACCCTGGGTTCCATCATGGTCCGATCCGGTCAGCGATTGAGAATGTTGAGCAGCATCGCGCGCAGTCGTCGCGCCTGCAACGCGTCCATCGGCCCCAGCGGCCCGCGCGCACCTTCGGGCAGATGCGCACCCGCGCGTTCGGGCGGGCCGAAGACATAATGGTCGAACAGCGCGCGCCAGCCGCGCTTTTCATGCTCGGGCCGATCGCGCAACGCGATCAGCGCGTGGAGCAGCGTGATGTACGGCGTGTCGATGTGCGAGGGCGAAGCGTTCCACCAATAATTGACCAGTACGTTGAAGGCGTCGAGCGCCTCGACCTGGTGCCACCACATGGCGGGCAGAAAAAGCGCGTCGCCGGGTTCCAGTTCCGCGATTTCGCCCGCCGCGCAGGCATCGGCAAAGCCGGGATGCGCCGCCAGATCCGGCGCATCGAAATCGACCATCGAAATGACCTGCCCACCCGGAGTCGGGTCGAGCGGGCCGGGATAGAGGTTGCTCACCTGATCGGGCGGGAACAGCGTGAAGCGGCGGCGGCCGACCGCGCAGACTGCGATGTTGTTCGAAAAATCGAAATGTGCCGCCGCCGTGGTGCGCGTACCGATCCATGCAAAGGCGGGCGGCGGGGCGCCACCGGTCTGCGCGGGATCGAACGCCACGTCATTTTCGCCGCGCAGGCCGGGCAGGAACGCGTCGACCTCGGTCGACCCGATATAGAGCGCGGGCGATGCCTCGGTCCGCGCGGGATCGAGCATCTCCTCCACAAATACATCCATCGCGACACGCGCGCTGGAGAAATCGAGCCGAGTCGCGCTGTCGTCATAGAAGAAGCGCGGCCCCGCCCCTTCGCGCCCGGTATAGCCGACCACCGGCCGGCCGCTGCTGAAGCGCAGCAGATAGTCGACCGCCGCGCGCGGCCCGTTGCGCCCCGCCGCGACCAGCGGCCAGTCGCGCGCCAGACCCTTCAGGATCGCAGGGCGGTCGGACACGATCAGTTCCGCAACGGGCACGCTGTCGCGCATCAGTCCGTCCAGCACGCGCGTCTGTGCCGCGATGGCGGTGGTCATGCGGACGTCCGTGCCAGCTTGCGCGCAATCAGGTGCTGGACATTGCCGAGCGACGACATCGCCCACACAGCCGGGCGCAACAGGTCCGCGGCGTTGAGCGCCGCCAGCGCATCGCCGTCCAGCCGCGCGAATCGCTCGGCCCCGATGGTGTGGAACTGCGTGAAGTCGATTTGCTCATGCTCGCCCAGGCGAACCTCGACAGTCACCGGCTCGATCAGGTCGAGCCGCGTGAAGGCGTCGAACATCGCACGGCTCGCGTCGACTCCGGCATAAAGCGTGCGCAGCGCCGCCGCGATCCCCTCCAGCAACGGGGCGTTGCCGCCGTTGGGCAGGAACACCGGCTCGCCTTCGGTACGGCTGACGCGCGGATGGTCGACGTCGACCTGAATCATCGGCGCCCCGTACGCCGCGCCGTCGGACCCGCGCTGAAGCCCGATCGAAAACGGGCCGCGCTGGTGAAACGCCGGAACATAGCGCGCATCCCAGCGGTCGCCATCGAGGAACAGGTTTTCGCCCGCCTCAAGCCCCAGCAGCGCGACCGCCTGGAACGCGCCGCCGGCGTCCTTGCGAAAGAAGATCGGATAGTCGCGCTGGACCGCCTCGAACTCGGTCGGAAACACCAGCGAAGTGGCCACCGCGTCGCCATATGCGGCGCCGTGGCCGACACGCACGCGCAGGTCGTGATGATCGACATTGTTGAGCAAGGCGGGTGCGGCCATGGGGCTGGCTGTCCTTTCGCGGGAAACCGCCGCGCGAGAGTGCGCGCAACCGGTGCCCGCCATCAAGAGCGAAAAGGGCCGCTCGCGCGGAACGGCCCTTTCCAAAGACGCATCGGACGCGCGGGCGTCAGAAGCGGAAGCGCAGACCCAGATAGTAGCGCGTGTCGAGTTCCTGGGCGAACCACAGGTCGCTCTCGTCGCGGCCATAGGTCCGCAGGTCTTCGTGCGTCAGGTTGATACCTTCGAAAGAAACCGACAGGTTCGGAGTCACATCATAGCTGATGTTCATGTCCACCGTGCCATAGGGCGCCACGAACACCGGGTTGCGGTCGCCGCCGCCACGGTTGGTTTCCGACAGATATTTGTCGCGCCAGTTATAGGCGACGCGTGCCGAGACACCCCATTTTTCGAAAATCAGCGTCGCGTTGGCAGTATCCGACAGGCCCAGCAATGCGAACTGATTGACCGACGGCGCGGCGCCCACGTCGATACCGACGTCGCCACGCACCAGCGTATACGCGCCGGCCACGCCGATACCCGTGTTGCCAAAGAAATACTGGCCCGCGATTTCGAACCCGTGGATATGCGCTTCGCGGTTGTTGACCGGTTGAGATACCGCGAACTGGAACAACGGATCATCCGCGTTGGCGGCGATGTCATAGTCCTTCAGCACCGAATCCACGAACGCCTGATCGAGCGCGCCGCCCGAATAGTGCGCCGAGAACGCCGCAGTTGCCGCCGCGATGCTGCCCGTCTGCTGATACAGCGCAGTCATCGTGAACAGGTTCACGTCGGTCGGATCCGCGCCCAGCCCGTTCAGGGCGGCCAGCGCTTCCCCCGAACGCGTCCCCGGCTCGCCCGAGCTGGGATCGCGCAAACCGAACAGGTTCATCGACGTCTGGCCGGTGCCGACGAAATTGCGGACCCGCTTGTCGAAGAAACCGAACGACACGAAGCTCGACGGCTTGAAATACCATTCGACCGACGCGTCGAAATTGTCCGAAAGCAGCGGCTTGAGGTCCGCGTTGCCCAACGACCCCGATGCGACCCCGCCATTGGCGGTCGGACGCGGCGGTTGCCCCACCGTCTGCGCGACGAACAGGTCGCCGTAGGACGGCCGCGCCAGCGTCTGGCCCCACGAGATACGCCCCACCAGCTTGTCGGTCAGGTCGACGCGAAAGTCGATCCCCGGCAGGATGTTGGTATAGCCGCCCTTCTGGGTGAGAGGCTGGACGTCGTTACCGACGACGATGGTGAAATCATTGTCCGACACCCACAGGATGCCGGTCGGCACCGCGACCTGCGACGTCGAGGTGACGCGCGTGTCTTCATACCGCACGCCGAAGACCAGGTTGGCCGGGCGGTTGAGCAATTCCCCGTTCCACGTCACCTGACCATAGGCCGAGAAAATCTTCTCCCGGACCTCATTGTCCTCGCTCTGCGTGGTGTTCACCGGATTGCCCAGCGCGGCATAAACCGGCGAGAGCGCATTGTAGAGCTTCGTCGCGTCACCGCGGAAGCCGATCGTCGACGCTCCGGCGGTACCCGGCGTATAGCGCTTGAACTTACACACCACGCAGGTGGTGGTGATGTACTCGCCCGCATATTGCTGCACGTCGCCGACATTGCCGATGCCCCAATCGCCCAGCGTCTGCTGCGTCTGGACACGCGACTGGTTCATTTTCGACGTGCGATACCCGACACCGGCGTCGAACCGGCTGCCGCCGCCCAGGTCCCAGCCCAGGTCGGCGCGGACCTCCTTGATCCGCTGTTCCTGGCTCGACGTGACGGTGCGCGCGACTTGCGTTCCCAGATCGCCGACGTCGAGCGTGCCGTTGCCATTGCCGCGCACGCCATCGTTGATCGTGATCGCCTGCACCGGGATGTCGCCGCTATAATCGACCGAATGCGCCGAAATGACCGGGGCACCGATGCCAACCAGCGTCGAGCTGTTGCCATTGGGGTTGTCGGGAAGGCTCTCGGACTTGCCGATGTGGCCGTCGAGCGAGAGCGTCAGGCGATCGGTGGCTTCCCACTTGGCGTTGAAGCCGACGTCCCACAGCCGGTCCTTCTGGGCGCGATACTGCTGCTCGAACCCTTCGTCCTTCACGCCGTTGATGTTCTCTTGCAGGAACACCGTCGTCGCGACCGGATCGGCATCGTCGAACCGCACCTGGTTGAATGGCCGGTTGAACCAGTTGCTCTGGTCGCCGCGCTGCTCAGTCTGGCGGTTCTGCGCATAAAGACCGTCGACGGTCAGCGTCAGCGATTCCACCGGGCGGAATTGCAGCACCGCCTGGCCGTTGATGCGCTCACGCGTACCCTCCGAAAAATCGTAGCGGCTGTCGTTGGGCACCGCGACCAGCGTGTTCAAGTCGCTCGGCGCGTTTTCGACCTTCGTGCTTGCATTGACGAACCCGTTGGCGGGATCGAGGAATTCGCCCAGCGTACGGATGTTCCACGCGTTCGACGTCGCCGAAGCGGTCGCATAGTTGCGCTTCTGATAGCTGCCGAACAGCGCGACGCCAAAGCGGCTGTCCTCGTCGGTCCAGTTCAGAAAGCCCGAGATTTCCGGCGTGACTTTCGACCCGCTGTCGCGGCGGTCGACACTGGTGTCGTACAGCGCCTTCGCGCCGATGCTGCCGCTCAACCCCGTCTCGCGCGCATCGAGCGGGTGGCGCGTGACGATATTGATTGCAGCGCCGATGCCGCCCGAGGGCACCGCGGCGCGCGCGGTCTTGTACACTTCCAGCGTGCTGACGCCTTCCGACGCCAGATTGCCGAAATCGAACGAGCGGCTGGTGCCCGACGCATAGTCGGCGTTCTGGTCGCCGCCGACGGTCGCGACGCTGGCGGTCGGCAACTGGCGACCGTTGAGCGTCACCAGATTGAAGCCGGGGCCGAAGCCGCGCACCGTGACTTCCGACCCCTCGCCGTTGGTCCGGTCGATTGCGACGCCGGTGATGCGCTGGAGCGATTCCGCGAGGTTGGTGTCGGGGAACTTGCCGATGTCCTCCGCCGAAATGGCGTCGACGACGCCATTCGAATTGCGCTTGATGTCGATCGAGCGGTCAAGACTGGCGCGAATGCCGGTGACGACGATGACATCGCTGTCCGGCTCCGCCGCTTGTTCATCGGCCTGGGCGGCGGGGGCATCCTGCGCCGCGGCCGGAGCTGCAAAGGAGGCAACCGCCAGCGCGGACGCGCCGATCAGCAGCCCGCGGCGGCCGGCGCCCAGACCCGCTGCGCGCGCAAAAATACTGTCGAATGGAATCATGGAACCTGTCCCCTCCTCTGATTGGCCTGAACGCCATTAACGCCGGCTTGGGCGCCGATCGTGGTGATAGCGGTACTATTCTCAGCCGGTAAGTCAAGGTTGTCAGTGTTGAAAAACCGCTATTTTCTGCGGGGTTCAAGTAAACGGTTACATGCGCGCAAATGCTCGTGAAACCGTGCATTGCAACAACTGCAGAGCGCTCATATTTGCTTAATTGGTAAGGCCATCCTGGCCATTTGATGCCGCGATGCGGCCGGCGCACGCTGCATCGCAACGGCGCATGCTATCCGTCGACAGGGCCGCGAAGGGCTCGACGCGACTCGACCGCGGCGGGTTCAGCGAAGCTGGCGCTTCTCCAGCTTCCGCGCGAGCGTGCGGCGGTGCATGCCCAGCCGCCGCGCGGATTCGGAAATGTTGAAATCGGTTTCCACCAGCGTCCGATGGATATGTTCCCATTCGACAGTCTTGATCGACGACGGGCGCGCGTCGAGCGGCGCGTCGGGGTCACCATCCTCGCGCGCGAAGGCGGCTTCGATGTCATCGGTATTGGACGGCTTGGCGAGGTAATAGGATGCGCCCAGTTTGATCGCCTCGACCGCCGTCGCGATGCTGGCAAAGCCGGTCAGCACCACAATCCGCATGTCGGCGTCGCCCGCGCGCAGCGTCTGCACGCACGCCAGCCCCGACGCACCACCCAGTTTCAGGTCGACCACGGCATAGCGCGGCCGGTGGGTCTTCAACAACGCCACAAGCTGCTCGTGGCTCTCGGCCGCGAGCACGGCATAACCGCGGCGTTCGAACGAACGCTTCAGCGTGCGCGCGAACGCCGCATCATCCTCCACGATCACCAGCAGGCGTTGTTCGGCAGTCATCCCATCGTCCCTTCGTCGAGCGCCAGCGCCGCCAACGGCAATGTCACTCGAATCAGCGCCCCGCCCGCCGGGCGATTGAACGCCAGTGCCTCGCCGCCCAGCTTGCGCACGACATTGACGAGCAGGAACAGCCCCAGCCCGCCGCCCGGCTCGCCCTTGGTCGAACGATAGGGGCGCCCGAAATTCTCCAGCATCTCGGGGGCGAAGCCGGGACCGCGATCGGCGATTTCGAGCACCATCGCGCCCTGTTCGCGCGTCAGCGTGACGCCGACCCAGTCGGGCGACACGTCCACTGCGTTGTCGAGTATATTGCCGATCACCTGCTTCAGCGCGGCGTCGGACACGATCGTCACATCCTTGCCGAAACGGTCGACGAAGTCGATTGTGCCGGCCGTGCGGTGCGTGCGCCAGTCGGCGACGATGCCGTCGACAAAGGCGCGCACGCTGGTCACCTGCGGCGCGACGCCGCGCGCTTCACCTGCGGTGGTCAGAATGCCGCCGACGATCGCCTTGCACCGCTGGACCGCATTGTCGATGTCGGCCAGGTCGCCCTGAAGATCGGGATCGTCGGCAATCCTGGGCATGGTGCGCCAATCGCCGACCACTACCGACAGCAGCGACAGCGGCGTGCCCAGTTCGTGCGCGGCGCCCGACGCGAGCAGGCCCATGCGCACGATATGATCCTCTTCCGCCGCGCGCTGCCGCGCACTCGCCAGCGCCTCGTCGCGGATGCGCAGGTTGCGGCTGATGCGCGTGACGAACGCGACCAGCAGCACCGCGATCAGCCCGTAGCAGATCAGGCTGCCCTGCAGGTACAGCGCCAAGGGGTCGCTGGCGTACTGCGGCGGCAGGCGCAGCGGCACCGAATGAATCTTCAATATGCCCAGCGCCACCACCGTCGCGACGACGATCGCCCAGGAGGATGCGGGCGTCAGCAGGATCGCACCGATCACGACCTGCAACAGGAACAGCGACACGAACGGGTTCATCAGCCCGCCGGCGTGATAGAGTTGCCACGCCAGCGTCGCGACGTCGATCAACAGCGCGGCGGTCAGTTCGCCGTTGGTCACTGCTTCGCGCCGGCGGATCAGCGGCTCGCTGAGGATGTTGATGACGCCGAGCACCAGCGGCGCGGCGATCAGCTGGAACAGCGGCAACCGCACGTCGAGCGCCCAATGCGCGACGGCGACCGTGACGAGCTGGCCGACGACGGCGATCCAGCGGAGCTGAATCAGCAGCCGCATGTTGCGCCGCCCGGCGTCGGCCTCCGGCGGGGCGAAGTCGGCCCAGTAGCGGTCGGTCACGCAGCCTCCCCCACCGACGCCCCGCGCGCTTCGCGTGCCACGCGCCACGCGCCCCAGCCGCTCAGCCCCGCCAGCGCGAACCAGGTGAGCGCATAGCCAAGATGATTGTCGGGAAAGCGCACGACGGTCAGCCCCGCGACGGGGTATCCCTTCGCTTCGGGAGAGGTTTCCGCATCGACGAAATAGGGCGCGACGTTCGACAATCCTTGCGCCTGCGCGATCGCGGCCACGTCGCGCGAATACCAGCGCGCGGCGGCGGGGTCGTTGCGGCGCAGGAAGCCGCCCTTTGGCTCGGTCACGCGCAACAGGCCGGTGACTCGCACAACGCCTGGCGGCTGCGCGACGGCGGTGCGGCCGGGCATCTGTCCATCGGGCGGCACGAAGCCGCGATTGACCAGCACGATGAACCGGCCGGTGTCGAGCGGAGTCATCAGCCAGTATCCCGACCCCAGGTCGGTCGCCGCGCGCACGCGGACTGCCTTGTCATGGTCGAACCGCCCGGTCAGCGCGACGCGGCGGTACGCGTCCTTCCGCGCGGTGATCGCAGCCCATTTGTCCGGCCCCGGCGCGGCCACCGGCGCGGCATGCACGCGCGCGTCGACCGCCGCGATCAACGCGTGTTTCCACGCCCGGCGCTGGACCTGCCAGACGCCCAGCGCGACGAACCCGGCCACCAGCACCAGCATGGCGGCCACCAGCACCACCCGCACCCCGGCGGCGCGGCGCTGGCGCGGCTGGTTCACGGCATCTGCCTCATATCCATCGGCATCGGCATCATGTTGGCGTTCAGATGATACATGACCCACAGCGAACCCGTGAGCAGAATCACGACGATGATGATCGTGAAGATCAGCGCCATCATCGTCCATCCGCCCTCGCCCTTCCCGTTCATGTGCAGGAAGTAGATCATGTGGACGACCATCTGCGCCGCCGCCAGGCCCAGCACGATTGCGATCGTCGTGCCATTGTCCAGCGGACGCGTCATCACCAGCCAGAAGGGAATCGCGGTCAGGACGACCGACAGCACGAAGCCGATGACATAATCGCGAAGCGTGCCGTGATTTTCGGCGTCATGGTGCGTGTCGTGGCTCATCGCAGCATTCCCATCAGATAGACTATCGTGAAGACGCCGATCCAGATGACGTCCAGAAAGTGCCAGAACAGGCTGAGGCACATCAGCCGGCGCTTGTTCGCCTGGATCAGGCCGAAGCGGCCGACCTGCACCATCAGCGTGACCAGCCACACGATGCCGAACGTGACGTGCAGCCCGTGCGTGCCGACCAGCGTGAAGAACGCCGACAGGAACGCGCTGCGCTGGGGCGTGGCGCCTTCGTGGATCAAGTGGCTGAACTCGTACAGTTCGATGCCCAGGAACGCCGCGCCGAACAGCCCGGTCACCGCCAGCCACAACAGCGTCGGCGCCTTTTTGTCCTGCTGCATCGACAGCATCGCGAATCCATAGGTGATCGACGAGAACAACAACATCGCGGTGTTCAACGCCACCAGCGGCAGCTCGAACAGGTCGCGGGGCCCCGGCCCGGCGGCGTAATTGCCGCCCAGCACCGAATAGCTGGCGAACAGGATCGCAAAGATGAGGCAGTCGCTCATCAGATAGATCCAGAAGCCCAGCATCGTGCTGCCGCCTTCGGGATGGTCGTGTTCGTTCAGGTCATAGAAGCGCGCGGGATCGTTCGCCGCGCCGGCGGGCATGGTCGTTGCAATCATGGTTCAGGCTCCCGCCGCCAGCCGGCGCGTCCGCTCCGCCTCGGTGGCGACGACGGTTTCGACCGGGATGTGATAATCCCGCTTGTAGTTGAAGGTGTGGCCGATCGCGACCGCCAGCAGCCCCGCGAACGACAGCGCGGCCAGCCACCAGATGTACCACACCAGCGCAAAGCCCATGACCGTGGCGATGCCCGCCAGGATGACGCCGGTGCCGGTGTTCTTCGGCATGTGGATCGGGCGAAAACCCTCGGTCGGGCGCGGCACGCCCAGACGCTTCATCTCCCACCACGCGTCGAGCGAGTGGACGATCGGGGTAAAGGCGAAATTATATGCCGGCGGCGGCGACGACGTCGCCCATTCGAGCGTGCGGCCGTCCCACGGATCGCCGGTCACGTCGCGGTTCGCGTCGCGCTTCCAGATCGACACGGCAAACTGGACCAGCATCGCGCCGATGCCGCACGCGATCAGCGCCGCGCCGAAGCCGGCGATGACGAACCATATCTGGAGCGAGGGGTCGTCGAACACGCGCATCCGCCGCGTGACTCCCATCAGGCCCAGGATGTAGAGCGGCATGAACGCGAACCAGAAGCCGACGACCCAGCACCAGAAGCTGACCTTGCCCCAGAAGACGTTCAGCGTGAACCCGAACGCCTTGGGCCACCAGAAGTTGATCGCCGCGAACACGCCGAACACCACGCCGCCGATGATGACATTGTGAAAATGCGCGATCAGGAACAGCGAATTGTGCAGTACGAAATCGGCGGGCGGCACCGCCAGCAGCACGCCGGTCATCCCGCCGACCACGAAGGTCAACATGAACGCGACGGTCCACATCATCGGCAGGTCGAACCGGATGCGCCCGCGGTACATGGTGAACAGCCAGTTGAACAGCTTCGCACCCGTCGGGATCGAAATCACCATCGTCGTGATGCCGAAGAAGCTGTTGACGCTGGCGCCCGACCCCATGGTGAAGAAATGGTGCAGCCACACGACGTACGACAGGATCGTGATGACCACCGTCGCATAGACCATCGACGAATAGCCGAACAGCCGCTTGCCCGAGAAAGTCGAGGTGATTTCGGAGAAGACGCCGAACAGCGGCAGGATCAGGATGTACACTTCCGGGTGGCCCCAGATCCAGATCAGGTTCACGTACATCATCGGCGATCCGCCGAAGTCGTTGGTGAAGAAATTGGTACCGATGTAGCGGTCGGCGGTCAGCAGCGCGAGCACCGCCGTCAGCACCGGGAAAGACGCGACGATCAGCACGTTGGTGCACAGCGAGGTCCAGGTGAACACCGGCATCTGCATCAACCGCATGCCGGGGCAGCGCATCTTGATGATTGTGGCGATCAGGTTGATGCCGGACAGGGTCGTGCCGACACCCGCGATCTGCAGCGACCAGATGTAATAGTCGACACCGCTCGCCGGGCTGTACGCCAGCCCCGACAGCGGCGGATAGGCAAGCCAGCCGGTCTGCGCGAATTCACCGACGAACAGCGACGCCATCACCAGCACCGCACCCGACGTCGTCATCCAGAAGCTGAAGTTGTTCAGGAACGGAAACGACACGTCGCGCGCGCCGATCTGCAACGGCACCACATAGTTCATGATGCCCGTCACGAACGGCATCGCCGCGAAGAAGATCATGATGACGCCGTGCGCGGTGAACACCTGGTCATAATGGTGCGCGGGCAGATAGCCTTCCGACCCGTTGAACGCCATTGCCTGCTGCAACCGCATCATCACTGCATCGGCGAAACCGCGCGTGAACATGACGAGCCCCAGGATCATGTACATGATCCCGATCTTCTTGTGGTCGACGCTGGTGAACCATTCGGTCCACAGATAGCCCCACAGGCGGTATTTGGTGATGACGCCGAACAACGCCAGCCCGCCCAGCGCGACCACCGCGAAAGTGGCGACCAGGATGGGTTCGTGCAGCGGAAGGACGTCGAACGTCAGCCGGCCGAAAATCGGGCTGATGGCTTGGGCGGTTTGCGCGGTCATGATTCTTGGTGTTCCGTCTGTCAGGAGCGCGGGCGGGCGGGCGGCGTCATTGCCTCTGCCGCGGCGACCAGCGGCGACCTTGCCTGTCGGGCAGGCGCGGTCAGCCCCTTGCCCGCAAGCGGCGCCAGGTCGGCGATGGGCGCATCCGGCCGCCTGGCGGTCGGCAGCGTACCGTCGGCGCACAGCGCGGCGATCACCGCGCGCGTCGGCGGCGCCTGGGTACCGCGCCCCTTGAACTTGTCATAGGTGAGCTGGCGGACATTGTACTTGCCCGCCTCGCCCATGCCGCCCTTGGCGTCGATCGCCATCATGTCGCCCATGCACATCTTGCCCGGCTCGACGCACAGGTTGACGACGGCGTCGAACAGGTCGGGATCGACCGAGGCATAGCGCGCGACGGGGGCATTCTCGCTCGGCCGTTCAAGCTCCAGATAGGCCGCGCGGTCGAGCTTGCCCGCCGAACCCGCCTTGGCATTCGCCACCCAGGCGGCGAAATCGCCGTCGTTCAGGCTCAGCGCGTCGAAGCGCATGTGCGAAAAGCCGTGGCCGCTGTAGTTGGCGGAGAAGCCGCGGAACCGGCCCGTTTCGTTGAACACCGCGTGCAGCGACGTCTCCATGCCCGGCATCGCATAGATCTGGCCGGCGAGCGCGGGAACGTAGAAGGAGTTCATCACCGACGAGGCGGAGATGCGGAAGCGGATCGGCCGGCCGACCGGCGCGGCCAGCTCATTGACCGTCGCGACACCATATTCGGGGTAGATGAACAGCCATTTCCAGTCGAGCGCGACGACTTCGACATCGAGCGGCTTCACATCCGCCGCCACCGCCTGCCCCGGCGCGGTGCGCGCCAGCGGGCGATAGGGGTCGAGCATGTGGGTACCCACCCAGGTGAGCGCGCCCAGGCAGATGATGATGAGCAGCGGCGCGGCCCAGATCACCAGTTCCAGGCTGGTCGAATGGTCCCATTCGGGTTCGTAGCGCGCATCGGCATTGCGCGCGCGATACTTCCACGCGAACAGCGCGGTCAGCGCCATGACCGGCACGATGATGAGCAGCATCAGCACCGTCGACAGGATGACCAGATTGCCCTGCTGGCGCGCGACATCGCCGGCGGGATCGAGCACGATCATGTGACAACCGCCCAGCAGCGGCAGGGCAGCCAGGGCGCTAAGCAGCCGCAGGCGCGGCCGGAATCGGCGGAAAGGGTCGGACATGGGCGCTGCGCCTAATCCCCTGCCGAATGGCGAGACATAGGACATTTTGTCCAATCCCTTTGCGATGGATCAAAGACAAGAAGGGCAAGGTTGCTCGCGGACCCCGGTCCGTGGGCCGCGCGTTCTTGGAAAGGGGCCAGGCGGCTCCGCAGAATCGAAGGTTGATGCGTGTGACGTCCGTTTCCACCACTCACGCCGAACAGGATGTGCGCGACCAGCATGGCCACGGCGGTGCGCACAAGGTCGCCCCGGGCGAAATCGCGATCGGCGTCATCATCGGCCGCACGTCGGAGTTCTTCGATTTCTTCGTCTACGCGATCGCGTCGGTGCTGGTGTTTCCCCAGCTTTTCTTTCCCTATGTCGATGCGCTGACGGGCACGCTTTATTCCTTCGCCATTTTCGCGCTGGCGTTCATCGCCCGGCCGGTCGGCACGCTCGTCTTTACCACCGTCGACCGTCTGTACGGGCGCGGCGCCAAGCTGACGATCGCGCTGTTCCTGCTCGGCGGGTCGACCGCAGCCATCGCCTTCCTGCCCGGCTATGACACGCTGGGTACCAAGGCGGCGCTGCTGCTGGCGCTGTTCCGCATGGGCCAGGGCGTGGCGCTGGGCGGATCGTGGGACGGGCTCGCCTCGCTGCTGGCGGTCAACGCGCCGGAGGGCAAGCGCGGCTGGTACGCAATGATCCCCCAGCTCGGCGCGCCGCTGGGCCTGATCGTCGCCAGCCTGTTGTTCATGTTCCTCATCACTACGCTGCCGGCGGCCGATTTCCTCGACTGGGGCTGGCGCTATCCCTTTTTCGTCGCCTTCGCGATCAACGTCGTGGCGCTGTTCGCGCGGCTGCGCATCGTGGTGACGCCCGAATATGCCCAGATGTTCGAGAATCGCGCGCTCGAGCCCGCGCCGGTGCTGCGCACGCTGCGTTCCGAATGGCGCACCGTCGCGACCGGCGCCTTCGCGCCGCTCGCCAGCTTCGCCATGTTCCACATGGTAACGGTGTTCCCGCTGTCGTGGGTGTTCCTGTTCACGCGCGAAACCCCTGCGCGCTTCCTGTTGATCGAAGCGGGCGCGGCGGCGGTGGGTGTCGCGGCGATCATCCTGTCGGGCCATCTGGCCGACCGGCTGGGCCGCCGCACGCTGCTGGCGGTATCGGCTGCGGCGATCGCCGTCTTCTCGGGCTTTGCGCCGCAGTTGCTCGACGCAGGCGAAGCAGGCGAGATCGCGTTCATGCTGATCGGCTTCGGACTGCTGGGCATTTCGTTCGGGCAGGCATCGGGCGCGTTGTCGTCGACCTTCTCGCCGCACCACCGCTACACGGGGTCGTCGCTGACGTCGGACCTTGCGTGGCTGTTCGGCGCGGGCTTCGCGCCGCTCGCCGCGCTGCTGCTGTCGAGCCAGTTCGGGCTGATCGCGGCGGGCGGATATCTGTTGTCGGGTGCCATCGGCACGCTGCTGGCGCTGTGGCTCAACCGCGAACTGGCGAAGTCGATCGAATAGCGCGGACCGGCGCTCAGGCGCCCTCGCGTTCCTTGTCGAACAGGTCGCGCAATTCGTCCTTGGCGCGTTCCAGCCGGTCGCGGTCCCTGTCGGTCAGATTGTCGCCCGCGCGGTTGATATAAAAGGTGAGCATGCTCATCGCCGATTGCAGCGGCGTGCCCTTGCGGCGCGTGCTGTGTTCGGCGGAGCGTTTGAGCGACCTGGCGATTTCGCGCGGATCGTCCGTGGTGAACACGCCTTCCTCAAGGTCCAGCGAGTCCGAATGCTCGGTCACTTCATGCGACCATTTGCGCGGTGCCATGATTCTCTCTCCTCTTCGGCATGGATACCGAAGGGAACGAAGGACGCGGCGAGCCGATCCGGGCTTCAGCGTTTGACGGGCGCGTAGATCCACGGCCGCGCGGCGGCATCGCGCGCGCGAAAGGCGGCGATTTCCTCGGCAAGCTGTAAGGTCTGGCCGATCGGGTCGCGCCCGGCGAGCAATGCCTCGCGCGCATCCGCGTCGATTTCGAAATGCCAGCTCGTCCCGTCGGCCAGCGCCACGCGCTGCGCCTCCAGGTCCACGGTCAGCACCGGCTCCGCGCCGTTTTCCAGCACATCGGCGATACTCTCCACTGCGTCGCGGTCGAGCACCACCGGCACCACGCCGTTGGCGATGCAATTTCCCTGGAAGATCGGGTTGAACGACGGCGCCACCACCGCGCGAAAGCCATATTCGACGAGCGCCCAGACGGCGTGCTCGCGGCTCGACCCGCAGCCGAAATTGGCGCCGCTGACCAGCACCTGCGCACCCGCATAGCCGGGGCGGTTGAGCACGAAACCGGGTTCCGGATCGCGCGACCCGATCGCGGTGTAGCGCCACCCCGCGAACAGCCCGTCGGCCAGTCCCTTTTTCGACACGCTACGCATCTCGCGCGAAGGGATGATCGCGTCGGTATCGACATTGTCGCGCAGCAGCGGCGCGGCAGTCGCGGTGACGCTGGTGAACGGCTTCATCGCGCCGCGATCCTGCGCGGGTCGGCGATATGGCCGGCGATGGCGGACGCGGCGACCGTTTCGGGCGATGCCAGGTGCGTGCGCGTGCCCGGCCCCTGCCGGCTTTCGAAATTGCGGTTGGTGGAAGAAACGACTCGCTCCTGCGGACCGAAGCTCTCGCCGCCCGCGAAGAAGCACATCGAACAACCCGATTCGCGCCATTCGAACCCGGCGGCCTGAAAGACCTGGTCCAGCCCCTCCGCCTCGGCCTGTGCCTTCACCTGCGTCGATCCGGGAACGCAGATCGCCTTGACGCCCGCCGCGACATGGCGGCCCTTCAGCAGCGCGGCGGCGCGGCGCAGGTCGCTGATCCGGCTGTTGGTGCACGACCCGATGAAAGCGGCGTCGATCGACAGACCGGCCATCGGCGTGCCCGGCTCCAGCCCCATATAGGCCAGCGCGCGGGCCTGCCCCTCGGGCGTGCCCTGCCCCGGCGCCTCGTCCGCGGCGGGCACCGCGCCGTCGACCGGCACCACGTGCTGCGGGCTGGTGCCCCAGGTGACCATCGGCGCGACATCGCGCGCGTCGAACGCCCGTTCGACATCGAATTCGGCGTCGTCGTCGCTGGCGAGCGCCAGCCAATGTTCCGCCGCGCGATCCCAGTCGGCGCCGGCGGGCGCGAACCGGCGTCCCTTCAGATAGTCGAGCGCTTTCTGGTCCGGCGCGATGATCGCAGTGAACGCCGCGAATTCGGTGCCCATATTGCACAGGGTCAGCCGGCCCTCGACATCCAGCGCGCGAATCGCGCTGCCCGCATATTCGACGACATGTCCGGCGCCACCGCCCACACCGAAGCGGCCGAGCAGCGCGAGCGCCAGATCCTTGGCGGTCACGCCCGCCGCCAGTTCGCCGTCGACGCGCACGCGCATCCGCGGCGGTCGGCGCACGCGCAGGGTGGAAGTGGCGAGCGCATGCTCTGCCTCGGTCGAGCCGATGCCCCAGGCGAGCGCACCCAGCGCGCCTTGCGAACACGTGTGGCTGTCCGGGCAGATCAGCGTCGCGCCGGGCACGACGATGCCCAGTTCGGGCGACATGACATGAACGATGCCCTGTTGCGGGTCGTTGAGGTCGAACAGGCGAATGCCCGCCTGCCCCGCCGCCGCGCGCGTCGCCAGGATGAAGTCGGTGCCGGTCGGCATCAGCGTGCGGTCGGTGCGGCCGGGACGCGTGTCGATGATATGGTCCATCACCGCGAACGCCTGGTCGGGCGCGAACACCGGCAGGCCGCGCTCATTCAGCCCGCGCAGCGCCACGCCGCCGGTGCGCTCGTGCAACAGGATGCGGTCGATCAGGATCAACTCGATCCCGCCCGGCGTGCCCGCAATGCGATGCGCATCCCAGATCTTGTCGAAGATGGTTCGGTTCAACGCGCGACGCTTTCGGCCAGCACCTCGTCGCTATGCTCGCCCGGCGACGGCAAGTCGCGGACCAGCCCAGGCTTCTGCCCGTCGATTTCGATCGGCAGGCCGGGCAGCATCGCGGTCTCGCCGCTGGAGAGCGTGACGGGCACCAACCCGCCGCTGCTGACCAGATGCGCGTCGTCGAGCAGGTCCTGCGGCCGCATGATCGGCGCGAACGGCAGACCGATCGCTTCCAGCGTCGCGACGATTTCGGCGCGCGGCATCGCGGCGAACATCTCGCGCAGCATCGGCAGGATGCGGTCGCGCTGCAACACGCGGTCATTGTTCGCGACCAGCGTTTCATCGGCGGCGAATTCGGTGAGGGCGAAGGCATCGCAGAACGCCTGCCACTGCGCGTCGCTGACGACGCCGACGAACAATTGTTCGTCAGGCCGCGCGGTTTCGAACACGTCATAGACCGCCCAGGCGGAAATGCGCGCGGGCATCGGCGGCGCAGCGGTGCCGGTTACGGCCTTTTGCGCCATGTGCTGTCCGACCAGGAATGCCGTTGTTTCAAACAGCGAACATTTGACTTCGCCGCCTTCGCCCGTGCGGTGCCGCCGTTCGAGCGCGGCAAGGATGCCGATCACGCCGAACATGCCGCCCGCTATGTCGATGACCGACGCGCCCGCGCGCAGCGGCCGTCCCGGCGGGCCGGTCATATAGGCGAGTCCGCCCATCATCTGCGCCACTTCATCCAGCGCGGTCCGCTGTTCATAGGGCCCGGTCAGAAACCCCTTGGCGCTGCAATAGATAAGGCGCGGGTTGCTTTCCTTGAACGCATCCGGACCCAGGCCGAGCTTCGCCAGCGCGCCGGGGCGAAAATTCTCGATCACGACATCGGCTTCGTCGATCAGGCGGCGCGCCGCCGCCTTGCCCTCAGTCGATTTGAGGTCCAGGCAGACGCTGCGCTTGTTGCGGTTGAACATGGGGAAATATCCCGCGCCCGACCCCAGCAGGCGCCGCGTGTGGTCCCCCCCCTCCGGTTCGACCTTGACGACATCCGCGCCCAGATCGCCCAGGATCAGGCCGATCGACGGACCCATGACCATGTGCGTAAATTCGACTATTTTCAGGCCGGCCAGCGGCAGCGGTTCCATCATCCCTGTTTCTCGACTTTCGCGTCGACGCTTCTCGACAACCCGGGATCATTTGATATAGAAATAGGACAATAAAGCAAGCGGAGGTTTGATGGCACCCGACATTCTGGTCAGCGAGGTCGGCCCGAGGGACGGCCTGCAGAGCATCAAGCGCACCATGTCCACCACCGCGAAAAAGGCATGGATCGCCGCCGAGGCCGCCGCCGGCGTGCGCGAAATCGAAGTTGGCAGCTTCGTTCCGCCCAGGCTGTTGCCCCAGCTTGCCGATACTGCGGAAATTACCGCCTTTGCCAAGACAATTCCGGGGCTGGCCGTCGCGGTGCTGGTCCCCAACCTGCGCGGCGCCGAAGGCGCGATCGCCGCCGGCGCCGACAAGATCACGTTGCCGCTGTCGGTTTCCGAAAGCCACAGCCTCGCCAATCTGCGCCGCACGCACGCGCAGGTGATCGAGGAAGCGCGCGCCATCGCCGCGCTGATCGCCGCGCAGCCGGAGGGCAGGCGCCCGCATTTCGAAGGCAGCCTGTCGACCGTGTTCGGATGCACCATCGAAGGCGCGATTCCGCTGCCGCAGATCCTGCGGCTCGCCGAGCAGCTGATGGCGGCGGGGTGCGACGAAGTCGGCCTGTCGGACACGACGGGCTATGCCGACCCCCGAGCCGTCAAGGACATGGTGCGCGCGGTGCGTGGCGCGGTGGGCGACGATGCGCTGACCGGCATCCACCTGCACAATACGCGCGGGCTGGGACTCGCCAATGTGCTCGCCGCGCTGGAAATGGGGCTCGACACCGTCGACGCGTCGCTGGGCGGCATCGGCGGCTGCCCCTTCGCGCCGGGCGCCAGCGGCAATATCGTCACCGAGGATCTGGTGTTCATGCTGCAGGCGATGGGGCTGAAAACCGGTATCGACCTGCCCAGGCTGCTCGAAGTCCGCAAGATCATCGCCGAAGCGTTGCCCGGCGAGCCGCTCTACGGCTTCACTCCCGATGCCGGGCTTCCGCTCGGCTTCACCCCTGAATCGCTGTCGCGTACCATGGAGGCTGCGGAATGACGATCGGCACCAGAATGATCCGGGAGGACAGGACCGCCCGGCAGATTTTCGAGGAAGTGATGGCCAACCCGGCGCGCGCCAAGTTCGGGTTCGGCGAGAAACTCGCCATCGTCAACGTCGACTTCCAGAACGCCTATACGCGGATCGACGAGTTCAAGACCGCGTACGAGACCGATCCGCGCCAGATCGAATATGCCAACACCCTCTCGCGGCTTGCCCGCGAACGCGGCATGCCGGTCATCTGGACGCATGTCGCCTATATGAAGGACGCGAGCGACGCCGGCGTCTGGGGCACGCGCACCGACACGCCCGATTCGCTGCAGAACATCAAATACGGCTCGCGCCGCCACGAATTCGACGAACGCTGCGAGATCGACCACGACAAGGACGCGATCTATACCAAGCGCATGCCGTCGGCGTTCTTCGAAACGCCGCTGCAGAGCCTGCTCGTCTGGCACAAGGTGGACACGTTGGTCATCACCGGCGGATCGACCTCGGGCTGCGTCCGCGCGACCGCAGTGGACAGCCTCAGCCGCGGCTATCGCACGATCGTCCCGATCGAGACCTGCGCCGACAAGCATGAAAGCTATCACTTCGCCAACCTGACCGACCTTCAGCTCAAATACGCCGATGTCGAGCCGGTGCAGACCGTCATCGACTGGCTGGAGGCACGCTGATGCGCGAAGGCGAAAAGGACCCCGGCCTCTATGATTTCCGGCCGTATCGCGACCGGTCGAAGCTCGAATGGCCGGACGGCAGGAAAGTCGCGGTATGGGTGTCACCCAACCTGGAATTCTACG
Source organism: Pseudomonadota bacterium (assembly GCA_049323815.1). GTDB lineage: Bacteria > Pseudomonadota > Alphaproteobacteria > Sphingomonadales > Sphingomonadaceae > Sphingomonas. The sequence continues at coordinate 21,028 of JBMOOB010000038.1, forward strand.
AAATCGACCCGCCCGCGAATCCGCACCGGAAAAGCTGGCCCAAGCCGCATCCCGACGTCGTCGGATACGGCCATCGCGACTATGCCAACCGCATCGGCCACTGGCGCATGGCGGAGGTCATGGAAAAGCACGGCTTCAAGGGGTCGGTGTCGCTGTCGGTCGCGCTGTGCCAGCACCACCCCGATGTGGTCGCCAATGCCAACGACCTGGGATGGGAATTCTTCAGCCACGGCATCTACAACACCCGCTACAGCTACGGCATGGACGAGCGCCAGGAACGCGCGATCATCGAGGATTCGATCCGCACCGTCCGCGACGCCACGGGCCAGACGATCAAGGGCTGGCTTGCCCCGGCGCTCACGCACACGCCGCGCACGCTCGACCTGATCGCCGAATATGGCATGACCTATACCTGCGATCTCTACCACGACGACCAGCCCGCACCGGTACAGGTGAAGTCCGGTCGGCTCGTGTCGATGCCCTACAGCATCGAAGTGAACGACCACTACGGCTTCTTCATCTATAACATGAGCCCGCGCGACTATGCCGCCACGCTGATGCGGCAATATGATCGCCTCGCCGCCGAGGCAGAGGCAGCGGACGGCCCCGGCGGGACCGTCATGTGCATTCCGCTCCACAGCTATCTGATCGGCCAGCCGCATCGCATCGGCCCGTTCGAGGAAGTGTTGCGCCACATCGCCGCCGACGGCCGCGCGTGGATCACGCGGTCGGGCGACATCGCCGACCATTTCCTGGCGAGCGGCGCCTGTGACGCCGTCGCCGCCGATGCAGCCCGCTACGCAAAGGCCGACGCATGACACTCGACCCCGCCTATCTGGAATATCCGAAGCGTCGCGAGGGCATGGACCATGGCCTCTACACCCCCTCGCCGATGCCGACGCGCGCGCCGGTCGCCTGGCCCGGCGACAAGCCGGTCGCGGTGACGCTGCTCGTCAATCTGGAGTGGTTCCCGATCACGCCCAACGACACGCCGTTCCGCGCGCCGGGGCACATGGTCACGCCCTACCCCGACTATCGCCACTATACCGCGCGCGAATATGGCACGCGCGTCGGCTTCTACCGCCTGCTCGATGCCTTCGCGAAGGCAGGCGTGACGGCGACGATCGCAGTCAATTCGGCGATCGCGGAACGCTATCCCAGCATCATCGCCGACATTCTGTCCGCCGGGCATGAGATCGTCGCGCACGCGACCGACATGAACGCGACGATCGCGTCGACGCTGCCCGAGGCGGAGGAGCGCGCGATCATCGCGACCGCGCGCGACACGCTGGCGCAGGCGACGGGCATGGCGCCGCGCGGGTGGCAGTCGATCGCCCGGTCGCAGAGCTTCAACACGCCCCGGCTGCTGGTCGAGGCGGGGTTCGACTATATGTGCGACTGGGTGAACGACGACCTGCCCTATCTCGCCACGACCGAGGCAGGCACGATCGTCAGCGTGCCGTTCAACCATGAACTGTCCGACCGCCAGATGATCGCCGTCCAGCAACAGTCGATGGACAGCGTGGCGCAGCAGGTCGACGATGCGCTCGATTGGCTGAAGGCGGAATCGGCGCACTATGGCGCGGGCCGCGTGCTGCCGTTCACGCTGACGCCGTACATCACCGGCCTGCCCTATCGCATGGACGCGTTCGAGGCGCTGCTGGGCCGGCTCGCCGCCGACGACGCGACATGGTTCGCGACCGCCGGCGCGCTGGTCGACGCGTGGCGGCCGCAGGCGGACTGACGGCACGAAAAAAGGCCCGGCCCGGAACCTGTCCCGGCCGGGCCCGATTGCACCGCATGGTTCCGGAGCAGCTATCCGGGGATCAACAGGCCGGGGATTCCGGTCCGGCCTGCGCACGCGGATCCAACAGGATGCGCAACGCGCGCGTCAGCAGCGCCTCCATCGCCTGCTGGCGCTCGCGCGCCGCGTCGCCGTCGTAGCCGATGTCGCGAAGCGCCTCGACCGGCTCGCCGCGCAGGTCGGCAACCAGCCGTTCCAGCCGGTCGATCCGGTCGTTCGACACCGACAGCTCGATCAGCAGTGCCAGCGCGATGTTGAGCACGTCCTCCGCCTCGGCACAGCCCAGGCTTTGCGGGCGTTCGCCGCGCGCGGACAGGATGAGCGCGGTCAGCGCCTCCGCCCTTGTCGCCATTATGCGGTTTTCCGCGCGCTGATCGCGTACCAGCGGTTGTTGGCGAAGCCCTGGAGCGCGGCAAGGTCGTGCTCGACGATCTCGTCCTCGGCGAACCCGGCCGCCAGCATGTCCGCACGCAGATCGGCCATGGCATAGGTGTTCCAATGCACCTCGCCATTGAAATGCGTATCCCAGTCGCGTTCCACCTGGTGGACCATCGTGGGCAGGTTGCGGATCGCGACGTCCTGATGGATCACGATTCCGCCCGGCCGGACGAGGCGCCGCGCCTCGCGGATCATGGCGCGGCGCTTCTCCTGACCGATTTCATGCATGAGGTTGTGCGAGACAACCAAGTCGAAGCTGTCCTTTTCGAACTTGAGCTCCGACGCGTCCATTTGATGATAATGGACGGCGACGCCAAGGGACTCCGCACGCGCGTGCGCGTACCGGAGCATACCGGCGCCGATGTCGACCGCGTGGACATCGGCGTCGGGGTAGTGGGCGGCATAGGCCGCCGATGCGGCACCGGCCGAACAGCCGATGTCGAGGATTCGCTGCGGCCGGAAGCCGCCGAAATGTTCGTCGAGCAGGCGAATGATGACGCCTGCCTTGCTGTCGCCGCGGCCGATACCCTGACCGAACGAGAAGACATTGCCGCCGCATTCATAGAGCGCGCCCGCGACGACATCGTCGGGGCCCAGGTCCATGGCATAGCCCCCCGGTTGAAGATGGATGTCGATGTCGGCCACTTCGGGCGACGGGTCATAGGCGGGATCGAGCGTCAGGCTGCCCTTGCGCTCCGGCGAGTCCATCAGCGCGCGCGCGGCGGCGCGCATGCGGTCAAGGTCGCCGTAGATCGGCTCGCCCACCGACACCCAGATCATTTCCTGCGCGGCGCGGTTGGCCGCGCTCCAGCGACGATAGCTGGGCGACATCAGGAACGCCTGCTGGATATCCTCGGGCGACTGCGGCGCGCGGCCATGCGCCGCGACGAAAGCGGGCTGCGCCTCGGTCTCGAAAGCAGCGACGTTGCGCGGGCGCACACGCGTATTGAGAAGGCGGCGAAGCGCGACCACGGCTTCCTGCCGGCTGCGCTGTTCGGCGCTGGTTTCGGGCAGCATCCCATGCTGCAGATCGCGGACCTTCAATCTCGACTCCTGTCGAAAGCCTGTATCTCGAACTAAGCACGCGACGACACGATCCGCAAGCGATTTGATCTAGTTTAGATACAAATCAACATGGCGCAACGAGTTCGAGCAATTCGCCCGCCGGACCGATCAGCGTGCATGCCCGGCGACCGCCGTACACGGCCCCTGTACGCGACGCAGGCGGAGCGATGGCGAGCGACGCCACGGCATCCAGATCCTCGACCTCCAGCGTCACCAGCGCGTTGCCGGGTGGCAGCATGCCGTCGTGCCGCATCCGCTGCGCGGCGATCATCGCGGGGCCGTGCGGATAGCCGTCGAGTTCGAGCAGGTTGCCGCGCTGGCGCATACCGATCGCGCTCAGTTCGATCGTGTGGTCGTGCGACAGCCCCTGCGCGCGCTGGACGATGTCGACCTTGCTCTGCCGCACCGGGCGCTCGCGCAATGCGAAATGATCGACATACCAGCGCAGCATCGCCGTGAAGTCCGGCCCGGCGCACACGACGATGAAGGTGCGGCCGATGAAGCCCGACGGCGGCGGCAGGATGGAGGTGTCGCGGTCACCGCTTTCCATCGTGAAATACAGGCATTCGCCACCCGGCCCGACGACCTGCATCGCGACGATCGACGGCATGAATTGCAACGGCTTGGGGGGGCCGATGATCTCGAACGGCGAATCCGCCAGCCGCTCGGCGAGCGCATCGACATCGTCGACGATGATCTCGAACGCGTTCCAGCCGAAGCTGGTCAGCGGGCGATAGCCGGGAATGGCGGGTCCTTCGACCAGCCGGACGAACGTGTCGCGCTCTCCCGACGCCTGCATCGTGCAACAGCGCGCGCCCGCGGTGGCCGGCGTGCCCCAGCTTGCAGCCAGGTCGGCGGCAACCACACCCTGTTCGACGACGCGATAGCCGAGGTGCCGGGTGTAGCAGGCGACCGCCGTGTCCAGATCGGGCACCGAGGCCGTGGTCGCGGCGATGCGCAGCAGTCTCGGGTCGGTATCGGTCGTCCAGTCGCTCATTCCGCCATCCCTTGCCTGCCCGCGCGCGAAGCATGTGGATATAGCGGTTATTTTGTCATATCTCTATATCAAATCTGACAACAGCGTCAGAGCAGCTGCGCCGCCGAACTGGGTGACTTCAGGTCGAGGCGGATCTGATACCGGTCTGAACGATATTGGGCGAGGATATGCTGGACGGGCTTCCCCTGGGTATCGAGCACGGTACGGCTGACGCGCAGCACCGGCGAGCCGATCTCGACCTGCAGCGCGGCGGACAGCGCGGCATCCGCCAGCGTCGCCGAAATCGTCTGGCGCGCCGACCCGATCTGCACCCCTGCCTCTTCGAGCAGCGCCAGCATCGGCGTGGATTTCAGCTTGGCGCGCGTCATGCCTGCGCCCAGCGTGACGGGGATATAGCTGACGAAATGCCCCACCGGCTGGTCTTCGAGCCAGCGTACGCGCACGACGCGCAGCACCTCGCTGTTCGCGGGCAGCTCCAGTGCCTCGTCGATCGGTGGGCGGGCGGGAACCGATTCGACTTCAAGCAGCTTGACCTTGGTCGCGCGACCGAAAGTCAGCAGCGAATCAAGCGCCTGTTCGATATTGCCCTGGATCGGCTTGGCGGGCGAACGGAACACCACCGTCGTGCCGACGCGCCGCTTGCGTTCGACCAGATGGTTGTCCGCCAATTCGTCAAGCGCGCGGCGCGCGGTAATGCGCGACACGCCGAATTGCGCCGACAGTTCCTGCTCGGTCGGCATGCGCGATCCGAACGCGCGCTCTCCGCTCGTGATTTCCTCTCGCAGTTGCAGGAAAATCTGATGGTACAGGGGCACTGCCTGACCACGATCGACGGCTACGACTTCTTCCGTCTCGGATGCCAATTGCGCTTCTCCCCCGGCCAACCGACGCCGCAAGTCGCGACTACGCGAAAGCGGTGCCCCCTTTACCTTTTATTCGCAACAAGAAAGGTCCGTTATCCATGCAGCTCAAGCCATTTATCGATGCGCAAGACGCCCGCCTGATGCTCGAAGTCGCAATTAAGGCGGCTGAAGAGGCAAATCTTGCCATGTCGGTCGCGGTGGTTGACGCGGCCGGGTATCCGATCGCGCTTCAGCGGATGGACCGCGCGGGGCTGATGACCGCCGACGTCGCGCTGCGAAAGGCGCGCACTGCGGCGCTGTTGCGCGCGCCCAGCCGCGTGCTGGCGGATCGCGTGGCGGCCGACCCGGCGTTGCTGCGTCTGACCGACTATCTGCCGATGGCGGGCGGGTTGCCGGTCCTGGCCGACGGCGCGGTCGCCGGAGCCATCGGCGTGTCCGGCGGCACGCCCGACCAGGATGAAACGGTGGGCAAGGCGGGGATCGCGGCGCTGGAGCGTTGATCGCGTGCCCCGTGCTCGACCGTTGTGCCGTGCTATGCCGCCCCCGCCGGGAAGGAACCGAGCGGAATTCGGTGAGCCCCCCCCCCGTCGCGCAAGGCTCCGTCGCGCGCACGCGGGCCCGCCACAAGCAACCGGCGCGCCCCGCGCCGGGGGGCCTGGCGCGCGTGCGGATCGATTGCTCCTGCTCGACAAATCCCGGCCGGATGCGCCCCGCATGGGAGCGCGCCCAATGCCGCTTATCCTGGTCAACGGGGGAAAATCAAAGAACAACAATGGCGTCGCAGTGCAGGCGGGATGCCGGCAGGCGAGGATAGCTCTTCTCGTCCGCGCACCGCTCGTCGCACGCGATGTCCACGGCTGGATTTCGGCCAGCCTGCGCCGCCCGGGCGAAACCGGATCGTCAACCATGGCCAAACCGCCGGCCGCGAGGCCGCGGCGCGAGTCGCACGGCGCCTGAACGAGCAGCGCCGGACGACGGCGACAAGAAGCTCGGGGAAGGCCACCCCGGCCCGTACGACGCTGTTTCCATGCTGGAGAAATGACTGGAAGGCTCCCGCCCCGACGCGGGCAGGGCACATCGGCCTCAGTGCATTTCCTCGCCGCCCGACACGTTCATCGCCTCGCCGGTGATGTAGCGCGCCTGTCCCGAGCACAGGAACGCACAGGCATTGGCGGTGTCGCTCGGCTCGCCGACGCGGCCCAGCGGAATGCGCGACCGCATCGCCGCCATATATTCCTCAAGCGTCTGGCCGCGCGCCTTCGCCATGAAGTCGTTCTGCCAACTGCCCAGCCCGGTCGTGACGTGATTGGGGCAGACGGCGTTGACGGTAATTTCCTGCGGCCCCAGTTCGATCGCGGCCGATCGCGTCAGCCCGACCAGGCCATGCTTCGACGCGATGTACGACGACGTCAGCGCCGAACCGGACTTCGACCCCCGGCTGCCGATCGACACGATCCGCCCGCGCCCCCAGCCGGGCTGGACGTCCTGCGTCAGCATCTGGCGCACCGCATGCTTGGTCGCGAAAAAGGCGCCGCGCAGGTTCACGTTCATCACCGTGTCCCACATTTCCTGCGTCGCGTCGACCAACGACCCGAACAGATAGCCGACGCCCGCATTGTTGACGAGGATGTCGAGCCTCCCGAAACGCTCCACGGCATAAGCGACCAGCGCCGCCACCTGCGCCTCTTCGCGCATATCGGCCTGAAAAGTCGCGACATCGGGGTTGATCGCGCGGATTTCGGCGGCAACCGCCTCCATCTCCTCAGTCGCGCCGACGCCGTGCGCGGGGGCCATGTCGCCCTTCACTTCGCCCAGGTCGTGGATCACCAGCCTGACGCCGTCCTCGGCCAGCCTGCGCGCGATCGCCTCGCCCAGCCCCTTGCGGCGGCCCGCACCGGTAACGATCGCAACCTTGCCTTCCAGATCGGGATACATGGCAGAAACTCCTTGGCTGATTCAGTATGATACGCTGTCGTTGCGCATGACGCGAAGCAACCCGGGACCGGCGCGCGCGACTGGATCGCTTCGCTTCGCGCGCAACGACGCATGTGCATGTGCATGTGCATGTGCATGTGCGCTATATGTCCATCGCCGCGCGATACCCTTCGGCCGTGGCGGCCAGCACGATGCGCGGCGCGCGACAATCGCCGATCGCGCGCACGTCGACCCCCTGCGCGTGCAGCGGCGCGGCAAGCACGTCGTCGGGCACGCGCGCGGTCGCATAGGTCAGGAACGACACGTCGCGCAGCACGTCTTCGGCGCCGCTGAAGACATTGGCATAGGCGACTTCGCCGTCCTCGATCCGCGGTGCGGGCAGCGGGCGGACCGACGTCAGGATGCGCACGCCCTTGCGATAGAGGCGATGATAGACGCCCTGGCGCACCACCAGCGATTCGTCGCTGGCGATCCGTTCGCGCGGAGTCAGGATCGCGACCTGGTCGAAGCGGTCGACGAGGAATTCGGCGGCGTCATACGTGAAGGCGCCGTGATCCTCGTCCCAGATCACTGCCGTACCGGGGTTGCGGCCGGGATAGGCGGCAAGCTGGCGCACCGCTTCGCGCAGGTCGGGGATCAGCCCTTCGTCGCGCCATTCCTCCGGCAGGAAATCGGGCCAAGCAGGCGTCGATCCGGTCGCCAGGATCACCACGTCGGGCGCCAGCGCGAGCACGTCGGCGACTTCGGCCCGGCGGCCAAGATGCAGCGTCACGCCATGACGGCGCGCGGCGAGCATCTGATAGTCATAGATGCTGCTCAGCCCCTCACCACCCGGCAGGTCGGCGTGCAGCCGCGTCTTGCCGCCCGGCTCTTCGGAGGCGCCCAGCACATGCACCTCGTGCCCGCGCGCGGCGGCCACCCATGCCGCCTCCATCCCCGCGATGCCCGCACCGACCACCACGACGCGGCGGCGGACCGGCGCGGGATCGGGCCGCCAGTCCGCCTCGTCCGCCGCGCCGACGCGCGGGTTGTTGTCGCACAACAGCCCACGGCCCGAGGTAATCATGTGCCAGCAGGTGTTGCACGACACGCAATAGCGGATTTCCGCCTCGCGCCCCTCGCGCGCCTTTACCGGCCATGCGGGATCCGTGACGAGCGGCCGCGCGAGCATCACAAGGTCGGCCAGCCCGTCGCGGACCACGCGCTCGCCTTCGTTCGGGTCGGTGATGAGCCCCAGCGCGCCCAGCGGCACCCCCGGCGCCGCCGCGCGGCCCAGCCGGCGGATCGTGTCGACATAAGGCATGCGCGGCCCGTGATTGTCGGGCAGGTGCGTGTACAGCGTGTCCGAATGGCTGCCCCAGCAATAGGTCAGATAGTCCATCGTGCCGTCGGCATGGAGCAGCGCGGTAATCGCCTCCGCCTCCGCCACGTCGATACCGTCCGCCATGCCGTCCCACGCGGGCAGCTTGGCGCCGATCAGGAAGTCGGCACCGCATTGCGCGCGGATACCCTGCATCAGCAGGCGCAGCAGGCGCGTGCGCCCGTCGCGGTCGCCGCCGAATTCATCCTCGCGCCGGTTCGACCGCGCGGCAAGGAACTGGTGGAACACATGGCCGTGCCCGGCGGAAATCTCGACGCCCGCGAACCCGGCTTCGGCCAGCATGGTGCAGCTTTCGACGAACGCGTCGATCATCGCATGCACCTCGGCCGTGTCCATCGCGTGCGGGACCGTCCAGCTCAAATCGTCGGGCAGCGCGGAGGCGCCGCGCGCGTGCAGGTTGCGAAACCCGGCGCGAAAGCCGCGGCCATTGTCCTGCACCTGCCCGAGCATCAGCCCGCCTTCGCGCGCGACGGCATCGGCCCAGCGCGCCAGCGCATCGCGGTTGATGCCCGAAAGCACCTGCGGCCGCGTGGGCAGCGCCTGCCACGGCAGCATGGCCATCGGCTCGCTGACCAGCAGCGCGGCGCCGCCGCGCGCGCGGTTGACGTAATAGTCGATCAGCCGGTCGGTGACGCGCCCGCCTTCGCAATAATGCGTCGAGGTGGATGCATGGACGATCCGGTTGGGCAGCACACGCCCGCCCACGCGGACGGGCGAGAAGAGATGCGGATAGCTGGTCACGCTCAATCGGGATCGTGGAGGCGCATCACCCGGCGGATAAAGCCGTTGTTCCACGCCGAACGCTCCGCTTCGACTTCTGCGGAGGGCTGATAGGCTTCGATATCGGCGCGCGTGACCGCGCCCTTTTCGTCGAGCAGCCGCTCGACCGTATCCTGCCGCTCGCGCAGCGACGACACTTCGGCCATCAGTTCGAGCAGGCAGGTCATCACCTGGTCGATCGCCGGATCGTCGAAAAAGCGCGACCGCTTGCCCTTGCTCACGCGGGGCAGCTTGACCTGGATATCCTTCGCGTCCGCCATGCCTGCCTGTCCTTGAAAATAGAGGAAGCGGGGAGAAACACCCTCCCCGCTTCCCCGATTCGCAGCGTCGGTTAGAAGTTGTAGCGAGTCCGCACCATCCACGTGCCCGGGCTGTTCAGATACGGGTAGATGAGGAACGAAGTCTTGTAGGTGTCGTCGAAGCAGTTGCTGCATTCGACTCCGATCGACCAGCCGAAGTCCGACTTCAGCGTCAGCCCCGCGTTGAACAGGCTGTGCGCATCCTGAAAGCCGCGGGCATCGTTCGACGTCGAGACCCAGTCGCTGGAAATATAGTTCCAGTTCGCGCTCGGCTGCAGCGACCAGCCGCCGCCGACGTCCATGTCGTAGTTGATGCCGACTGTCGACGTCAGCCCCGGCGCGCGCGTCGGCACGCCCAGCTTGCCGTCCGGCGTCACGATGCCGGTATTGCAATTGTTGGCGGTGATGCCCGCCTGGCAATTGGCCATCTGGTCCTTGGTGATCTGGTTCGGGTTCTTGTACGACGCATGCTGCAGGCCGAAGCTCCAGAACAAATTGAGCTTGTTCACCGGCGTCAGCGTGATTTCGCCTTCCAGACCATAGTTTTCCAGGTCGGCGACATTGCGCGTCAGATAGGTGATCGTGCCCGTCAGCGGATTGAGGCCGCCGCCCGGCAACTGCGCGTCATAGTCCATATAGTAGAAGCCGGTCAGGTTGACCTTGAGCTTGCGGTCGAAGAATTCCGAACGCAGGCCCGCTTCATACGACCACACCGTTTCCTCGGTGAACGCCGCAGCGCCCGCCGCATAATAGGCGCGCGAGTTCCAGCCGCCCGACTTGAACCCCTTGGTCGCCGACGCGAAGACCATCAGGTCCGGCGTGAACTTGTAATTCAGCGCGAAGCGCGGCGTCCACTTCCTGGCGTCCAGCGTCACCGGGATGCCGGCGTTCAGCACGTCCTGGGTGTCGAAAGGCTGGTTCGCCGCCGCCGAACGCGGCAACGGGTTCGGGTTCGGGCTGAACTCGATCGTCTTGTGTTCGTCGGTGTAGCGGATGCCGGCGGTGAAGGTCAGCTTGGGCGTGATGTGCAGGTCGCCCTGGAAATAGCCGGCATAGGATTCCGTATCATTGTACATCATGCGGTCGCCGCTTACCGTCGGATTGCCCGACAGCGGCAGCGAGATGTTGGCGAAATTCGTCTTGTTGGTTTCGTTGATGTAGAAGAAGCCGCCGACATAGCTGAGCAGCCCGCCGAAGCCTTCGCCGGTCACCTTGATTTCCTGGGTGAACTGCTTGTGCCAACTGTCATTGGCCAGCGGCGTCGACGTGCCGCGCGAACCCGACACGAAGTTGACTCCGTCCAGCACCACCGACGCGCTGCTCAGGCCCGCGAAGCTGTCGGTCAGATATTCCTGATACAGATCGCGATAGCCGGTGATGATGTTGATCGAAACATCGCCCGCGTCGACCTGAAGGTTCGACGTCAGCGACCACGACCTGGTATCATTGCCGAGCGTATTGTCCGCCAGCCCCGCCGACAACAGGCCGGTGCCGAGGCCCTGATCGGTGCGCAGCGGCGTGAAGCTGATCCGTTCCTTGCTCGCCGGATCGTAGAAGTTCGGCAGATTGGCGACCGAGGACGAGACATAGTCAGCCGCGACGTCCCAGGTGACATCGTCCGACAAGAGCGCGCGGACCGCACCGCGAACGCCATAGCTTTCCTCGCCGTTCAGCAACTCGCCGGTGGTGCGGTTGTGCACATAGCCGTCCGAGCTGACATAATAAGCGGAGATCTTGGTCAGCAGTTTTTCGCTGGCCGGAAGGTCGATCGACCCGCGGATCTGGACGCGATTGTAGCGGCCATAGCCGGCATCGAGATAGCCGGTGACATGATCCGAGGGCTTCTTGAGGATCAGGTTGATCGCGCCGGCGGTCGTGTTGCGACCGAACAGCGTGCCCTGCGGCCCGCGCAGCACTTCGATCCGCTCGACATCGAAGAACGAGAAGTTGTTGGCGTTCTGGCGCGAGATATAAACGTCGTCGACATAGGTGCCGACCGGCGGATCGAAGGTCGAAATCGACTCCGTATTCGCAAGGCCGCGCAACGCATAGGTGTTGGCGGTGCCGACCGAGGTGTTGTTGTGCCCGATAAGGTTCGGGACATAATTCACCAGATCGAGCGTGTTGTTGACTTGCCGCGTCTGCAGGTCGTCGGCGGTCAGCGCCGTGACGGCCAGCGGCACGTCCTGCAGGCGTTCGGTGCGACGCTGCGCGGTAACGACGATTTCCCCGCCCGACGTAGTCGAAGTCTGGCCGTCATCCGCGGCGACGGTTTCCGACGCGGTCTGTGCCATCGCGGAAGTGGTGGAGAGCAATACCGCCCCCACGAAAAATCCGAGTTTGCGTGTATCCAAAAGCATGTCCGACCCTTCCCTCCCTGAGAATTCCTGCGACCCGATGGGGTTCTTACCCTCCCCGGGGCAAACAGCATTTTCCATCCCGCAGCGTCGTTATTTTGTCATATGTTTATATCAAATGAGGCAGTTGTAAACTGCTTTTTGCGCGCCGATTCGGTCGTCATCGAATCCAGAAATTCCCGAACCGGCACAATCCATTCGTCCGCCCGGTCGAGCACCATTCCGGGCCCGCCGGGCAATTCGGCATAGCACCAGTCGGGCTGGGCCGCGCGCAGCCGTGCGCCCGATTCGAACAGCGGATCGGTGCGGCTGGCGATCACCAGCGTCGGGCAGGAAATGCGCGGCACGTCCTGGCGGAAATCGTGGAGCGGAATGACCGAATGGCCATGTTCCTTCCACGGACCGTGGGTAAAATAAGTGACTACCGAGATATGGACCGTCTCGTCGCTCCAGTCGGAGTCGCCGACGCGGCGGACCCAGGCCCAGCGGTCGGTGATATGGCTGCCGTCGGGCGCGATGTCCTGATTGTCGGGAAAGCGACCGACGCGCGCCGCCCGCTCCTCGGGCGTCATGAACGGCGCGTTGTCGAGCACCAGCGCGGCGACCTTTTCCGGCCGCTCCGCGGCCAGATGCCCCGCCGCCATCGCGCCGCCGCGATGGCCGAGGACGATGGCGGGCGCAAGGTCGAGCGCGTCGATCAGCGCGCCTGTCGCCGCCGCATAGGTGTCGATCCCCGGCCGCGCGGGCGGATCGGACATGCCGTGCGCGGGCAAGTCGATAGCGACGGCGCGATAGCCCGCCTGTGCCAGCATCGGCAGCACGTGGCGAAACTGGATCGACGACCAGGGCGCCTGATGCACCAGCACCACCGGCGGCCCTTCGCCGAAGCTGCGATAATGCAACTGGCCATCGGGCCCGTCGACATAGCCGCGCCGCTCGCCCGGCAGCGCAGTCAGGATCGGCAGCGTCATCGGCGCACCTCCAGCGGAATCATGCTGCCGCCCAGCAGGCGGCCGAAGGTCATTGCGGGCGTCACCATCATGCCGCCGCACGCGGCCTGGCCCATCGTCTGGCTCGACCCCAGGATTTCGCCCGCCGCATAGAGATTGGGGATCACCGACCCGTCTGGGCGGATCACGCGCAGGTCGTCATCGACTGCCAGCCCGACCGCGCTGGAGATCGAGCTCGCCTGCATGCGGATGGCGTGGAACGGCCCCTGCTCGATCGGCAGCGGATGGTGCCGGCGCCCCAGAAAGTCGTTGCCGGTCGCGACGCCATAGTTGAACCCGGCGACGGTCGCGGCAAGGCCCGGCGCGTCGATTCCCGCCTTTGCCGCCAGCGCCTCGACAGTGTCGGCGGTCAGAAACGCCGGCCCGGCGCGGTCGAAGGCGTCGAGCATCTGCTCGCGCGTCCAGCCGACGATGATCGGCGGCGCCGCCATCAGCATGCGATGGTCGAAGACGATCCAGTATCGCTGGCCCGGCTGGTGGAACAGCGCCATCTCGCGTGCGTCGACGCTGTCGATGTCCTCACGCACGAATCGCTGCCCGGCCGCGTTGACATAGATTTCCCAGGGCTGGCGCCGCTCGGGGAAATGCTCGATCCGGCCGACCGGCCGCGCCGGGAAATCGTCGGTATCGAACAGCGTGCCGAAGTTGCAGAACAGCTTTTCCGCCCCGCGCGCATAGCCGCCGACGGACTCGCCCAGCCGCAGCCCCGCGCCGCGCGACCATTGCCATGGCGCGGCATTATATTGCGGCGCGCCGTTGCGGGCCAGAAACGTCTCCGGATCGCCGGCATAGCCACCACAGGAAAGCAGCACCGCCTGCGCCGTCGCCTGCTGCGCTTCGCCATCGGGGCCGCGCATCGTCACGCCGGTCACTGCACCGTCGGCGCCGGTGGTCAGCGCGGTAACTTCGTGGTTCAGCCGGACCGTGATGGCGCCATCCCGCTCGAGCGCCTCGACGATCGGCACAAGGACGTCCTTGACGCTGATCCCGCCGTCCTTGCCCCAATAATAGCGCGGCAGGCGATATGCCTCATGCCCATAGCCGGTGACGGGATGTTCGGGCAGCGGCTCAAACCCCTCGTCCATCAGCCAGTCGAAGGTTTCGGCGGCATGATCGACCGCGCGGCGCACCAGCCCTGGATTGGCAGTGCCCCGGCTGATCCGCATCACATCCTCATAATGCAGGTCGGGCGTGTCGGCGATGCCGCGTTCGCGCTGAAGCCGCGTGCCGGCCGCGCTCATCTGGCCGGTCGCGACCCACAACGACCCGCCCAGCCGGTCGGCATGGTCGATCAGCAGCACCCGAGCGCCGCGCCGCGCGGCAAAGATCGCCGCGGGCAGCCCCGCCGAACCACCGCCGACGACGATCAGGTCCCACTGCGCGGCACCGCCGGTGTCCGGCCGCTCCATCGTTGCGATCCCGATCGTTTCGTTCACACGGCCCTCGTTGAAAGAAATTGCGCCCCCGCGCTTCAAATGTTCTATTCTTATATCAAATCATCGCCTCGGGGCGAAATCAAGCGCCTTGATGCGCCATTTTGGAGGAGGCTCATGAAGATCCGTCGATTGTGGCTTTCGTGCATCGCCGTCTTGCCGTGCGCGCCGGGTGTCGCCGCCGCGCGCGATGCCGGCCCCGCCTGTCCCGCCGTCGGCACGACCGAAGTGCGCTGGATCGGTATGGGGCTATTGAAGGGTGGAAAGGGCTATGTCCCGACACCGATGGGCGAAGTGCATTACCGAGTCGCGGGACCGGCGACGGGGCCGGTCGTCCTGCTGCTCCACCAGACGCCGTGGTCGATGATCGAATTTGCCGAAATCCAGGCATGCCTGGCCGAACGCGGCGTCCGGTCGCTCGCCGTCGACACCCCCGGCTACGGCATGTCCGACGCGCCGCAGGGGCGGCCGACGATCACCGAATATGCCGACAATCTGGTGCCGGTACTCGATGCGCTGGGGGTCGACCGGGTGCTGGTCGCCGGCCATCACACCGGCGCCGCGATCGGCGCCGCCTTTGCTGCGCGCCATCCCGACCGCGTGACGGGCGCGATCCTGCACGGTACTCCGCTCTACACGGCGGAGGAACGCGCAACGCGGCTGGGCGCGCCCGAGCGCGCACGCGCGCTTAGCCCCGACGGATCGCATCTGTCAGACTATTATCGCTACATCCGCAACTATGCCGGGCCGAACCCGCGCACCGCAGTGACTGCCAACTGGTCGGTCTTCGCCTGGTATCAGTCGGGCGCGAACGACGTGGCGCACGACGCGGTGTTCCGCAACGACATCGGCCCCGACCTGGCGGCGATCCGCGCTCCGGTGCTGATCCTCTCCGACAAGAAGGATTCGTTGCACGCCAACGACCTGCGCGCCGCGCGGCTTTATCCGCGCTTCCGGTATCAGCTCTTCTCCACCGACGGCGCGCACGCGCTGATGATCGACCCGGCGCGCTGGGCGGAGGTGACGGCCGCGTTCCTGAAGGAAGTGACGCCCAAGTGCTGAGGCTGTTCTCGTCCGTCCTTGCGAGGAGCGTAGCGACGAAGCAATCCAGCAGCCGCGCGCGCCCGGGACTGGATTGCTTCGCTACGCTCGCAAGGACGTGTGAAGGAAAATGCGACTCACGCGCCCGCGGGAGCCGCCCCTGCTGCCGCCGCAGCGTCCGCCGCATCCGCCTCCGCCTTCAGCGCGCCCGACATCTCGACCGCCAGCGCGCGATAATGCTTCAGCCCCAGGCACACGAGCAGCAGCGTCGGCACGCCGACGATCAGCACAAAGCCGCACAGCGCCACGCCGATCGCCTTGGGCGTGCCCATCCAGTCGGTCGCCGCGCCGATCAGCGGCGGCCCCAGCAGCGGGCCGACCAGCGAGATGACGGTGTTGAAGATCGCCACCGACCGGCTGCGCATCTCGCCCGGCGTAATCATCTGCAGCGCGGCGGGGCCGCCCGCCGTCGCCGCCGACTTGCCGATGAACGCCAGGAACATCGCCACCACCGCCAGTTCGGCCGTCGGCATGATCGGATAGAGCGCGCTCATCGGCACGGTGATGAACAGGCCCAGGATCAGCACGCGCATCGCGCCGTCTTCCTTGCCCTTGCCCAGCGCCTTGCTCGCCCACAGCGCCAGCGCGGTGCCCAGCGGCCCGGCGGTGAAATAGAACAGCCCGGTGACCGCGCCGATTTCGGCGACATTCCAGCCATAGACGCGCTGGAACAACGGCACGTTCCACAAGGTGAGCGTGCTCATCGCGAAATTGCACGTGGCGCCAAGCGTGACGACGCCGAACCCGCGCCAGCGCGTGAGCATGTAGCGCACCGCGCTCGCCTGCGCGCCCGCGCTGCTCAGCTTCTCGGTCTTGGCGGGCTCGCGCACCGTCAGCATCAGCACCGCGAACAACAGCCCCGGCGCGCCGACCAGCAGAAAGGCGAGCTGCCACGGCTCGAACGGGCCCATGCCCAGCACCGGCATCGGCCCGCTGTCGTGCAGCGCCGAGACCAGATAGCCGCCGAGCAGGAACGCCAGTCCCGCGCCCAGATATGGCCCGGCCATATAGACGCTGATCGCGCGCGCACGCTCCTTGCGGTTGAAATAGTCGCTGATGATCGACACCGAACACGGGCTGACCACTGCCTCGCCCAGCCCCAGCCCGAAGCGGAAGAAAAGAAGCGGCAGGAAGCTCATCGCAAAACCGCTCATCGTCGTCATCGTGCACCAGATGACGATGCCGACGATCAACAGCCATTTGCGGCTGGTCCGGTCGGCCATCACGCCCAGTGGAATCGTCACCAGCACGTTGAACAGCGAAAAGGCCGGGCCCATCAGCAGCCCGATCTGGAAATCGCTCAGGTCCATCGCCTTTTTGATCGGTTCGACCAGCAGCGAGAGGATGTAGCGATCGAAATAGGAAAGGATGAAGACCAGCAAGAGCAGGACGACGACATACCAGCGATACAATGCGCCTGTTCTCTGCTCCACCGGCGTCCCTTTCCTTGATGTTGTCGCGTTATCGTGCGGTTATTCGGCCGCCAGGCTGCTGCCGAAGACGTACCAGCCGCCCTTGCCGTGGCGCGGCCGGCCCGGTTCGTCCCAATCGAACGCGGCGGCGCGATCGGGATAGGTGCCCGCGTCGGGCAATATCTGCGCAAAGCTGCGCGAGCGGTCGAACCCGGCCGCTTCCATCAGCGCGATCGGGTCCTGCGCGCGGAACGCAGTATAGAAGGGCTCGTTGTTGTTGTCGGTATCCCAGTTCCAGAAATAATCTTCCCACGCGTCGACCAGCCCCGTCGCGGGCAGTTCCTGATGCACCATCAACCCGCCCGGGCGCAGCAGGCGGCGGCACTGGTTCAGCACGTTGCGCGTCGCCTTCACCGGGATTTCGTGGAAGAAGAAGCTGGAGACGATCAGGTCGAAATGACCGTCGGGGAAATCGAGTTCCTCGGCATTCTGCTGGCTGAAATGGACCGGCACGCCTTCATGTTCGGCGACCGCGTGGCCCCAGCGGAGCAACGGCGCGCCGACGTCGACGCCATGCGCCTCGACTCCCGGAAACGCCTGGACATAGGGGATCAGGTTCTTGCCCGACGATGTGCCGATGTCGAGCATGCGCAGCGGCCGGAAATCGGGGTGCTCATGCTTGATCCAGCGGCTGATGACGCGCGCGACGCCGCCCCAGCTGCGATGGTTCATCGTCGCCGAGAACACGCGCGCGCCCAGGCTGACCACGGCGCCCTGCGCGACGTCGTCCGCGACCCATTCGTTATGGAAACAGCCCGGTGTCAGATGGACGTCGAGCGCCGACAGATAGCGCGGGATTTCCATGCCCGGGTCGAGGCGGAGCGACCCGCCGGCGGGATTGCGATCCGCCGCGTCGCGCGCAACGTCGATCATTTCGGGCAACGCGCGCTCGACGCTGTCCTGCACCGACAGGAAGCACATTTCCTGCGCATTGTAGCGCAGCGTGGAATAGAAACGGTACGACGCCTCGGGCTTCATCGCCTTCTCGATCGCCAGCGCAGTGTCGAGCGGCTCGCCGCGCGCCTCGAACCGGGGCTTCACGCGTTCCTCGAAATCCTGGCGCACGATCTCCGGCATCTCCTGGATCGCATAGCGGCGCAGCGCGCTGCAGAACCGCTGGCGGCCGCGCTCCTCCAGCGTCGGGCGCGCAATCGATTCGATGTCGGGAATTGCCGAATTCTGACGGTCGAGCAGTGCGTTAGAAGCCATCGCCTACCTCCAGTGCCGGCACGCGGCACCGGCTGTTCGCGCCAGTCTCGCCTCATTCGTCCGGATCGGACAAGAGGCGTTTACGACTGCTGAATACTCTTATATCTAGTACAAATCAGATTGCAAGGGAGGGGGTGAAACGATGGGCCGAGTGTTGATCGCGGGCGCGGGCCCGGTCGGGCTGACGGCGGCGCTGCTGCTGCTGCGGCGCGGCATCGACTTCACGCTGCTGGAAGGCGAATCGGAACTGCCCGACGATCTGCGCGCCTCGACCTTCCATCCGCCGACGCTCGACATGCTCGATGGACTGGGCATCGCCGACGCGCTGATCGCAGAAGGACTGGTCAGCCCGACGTGGCAGATCCGCATGCACCCGTCGGGCGACCGCGCGCTGTTCGACCTGGGCGCGATCGCCGACGCGACCGACCATCCCTATCGCCTGCAATGCAAGCAGTCGGTGCTGTGCCGCATCCTGCTCGACCGCGTGGTGGCGGAGGGCGGCGACGTGCGGATGGGGATGAAGCTGGAGGATTTCGCGCAGGACGACGACGGCGTGTCGGTGACCGCGCGCGATCCCGCCGGCGAGGCGCATCGGTTCGCCGGCGACTATCTGATCGCCGCCGATGGTGCGCGCAGCACGGTGCGCGGCAGGCTCGACCTCGCCTTCGACGGCAAGACCTATCCCGAGACGACCATTCTCGCGACGACGCGCTTTCGCTTCGAACAGCATCTGCCGGGCCTGTCGAACGTCAATTATGTCTGGAAGGACAAGGGGACGTTCAGCCTGCTGCGGCTGCCCGACCTGTGGCGGTGCAGCCTCTATCCCGACGGCGACGAGACGATCGAGGACGCGCTGGAACCCGCCAGCATCGCGCGCAAGCTTCAGGAAATCGCCCCCAGCCCGGCGGGGCATGCCGTCGAGGAAATCCGCCCCTATCGCATCCATATGCGCATCGTCGACGACTATCGCCACGGCCGCGTCCTGCTGGCGGGCGATGCCGCGCACGTCAACTCGCCGTCGGGTGGCATGGGAATGAACGGCGGCATCCATGATGCGTTCGAACTGGTGTCGACGCTCGCCGACGTGCTGGGCGGCATGCCGGTCGCGCACCTCGACCGCTACACCCGCCGCCGCCGCCCGGTCGCGCTGCAGGAAATCCTGACGCAGGCCGACCGCAATCGCGCGCGCATGCAGGAACGCGACCCAGAGAAGCGCCGCGCGATGCTGGCCGCGCTTCAGCGCACCGCGGAAGACCCGGTCGCGGTGCATGCGCATCTGTTGCGCACGTCGATGATCGACGGACTGCGCAAGGCGGCGGAAATCGCATGAGCGCCCCCCATTACGACTATGGTCGCGCGGGGCTGGTCGGCATCGGCACGCCGCAGGCCAATCCGACCGTCGAGGCGGAGATGCGCATCCTGATGCCGCCCAACGTCCTGGTCGCGGTCGCCCGGCTGACCAGCGCCGAGGAAAAACCGATGGCGCGGCTGTGGGACTATCTCGACCGGATGGATGCGGCGCTGGAGCAGTTCGACACGCTGCGCCCCGCCGTGTTCGGCTTTGCCTGCACCGGATCCTCCTATGTCATGGACCGCGACCGCGAAGCGGCGCTGATCGCCGACCTTGAGGCGCGGTTCGGCTATCCCATCGTCACCGCGACGGCGGCGATCGACGCCGAATTGCGCACCATCGGCGCGCGGCGAATCGCCATCGCTTCACCCTATCCGCCGCAGCTTGCCGATGCTGCCACCGATTATTGGCGCGCGCTCGGCTATGACGTGGCCGAGGTTCGCCGGATCGAAACCGGCAGCCGCGATACACGGAGCATCTATACGCTGGGCAGCGCCGACGCGCGTGCGGCGGCCGAGGCGCTGGCGGCGCTGGCCGTCGACGCGGTGCTGCTGAGCGGTACCGGCATGCCGTCGCTGGCGCTGCTCGGCGATCCGCCCGCGGGCGCGGCAATGCTGTCCTCCAACCTCTGCCTTGCGCGCGCGCTGTGTCGCCGGATCGGCATTGCCGAGCCCGACGTCATCGACTGGCGCCCGCGCCTGTCCCAAGCCCTCGCCATGCCCTCCGAAGGAGCCGCCTGATGTTTCAATCCCCCTCCGCGATCCTTGATGCCGAGAGTGTCACCGGCACCGGGCAGCCGATCCAGGTCGTCGACCCGTCGACCGAACAGGTCATCGCCGAAGTGCCCGAAGCCGAGGAGGCACTCGTCGACCGCGCCGTCGCATCGGCGCGCGCGGCGTTCGACCGCGGCGAATGGCGGATGATGAGCGTCGAGAAACGGCAGGAGGTGCTGCGCGCCTGCGCCGACGCCATCGACGCGGCGGCCGACCGCATCGCCGATATCGAATGCGCCAACACCGGCATTCCCTATGCCCAGGTTCGCAACGGACAGGTGGTTCGCGCGGCGGGCAATTTCCGCTTCTTCGCCGACTATATCGGCCAGATGACGGCCGAGCTGTACGAGCAGGAGCCGAACTACCTCACCTATGTCCGGCGCGAACCGGTCGGCGTCGCCGCGCTCATTTCGCCGTGGAACTCGCCGCTGGCGCTGGGGTCGATGAAAGTCGCCTCGGCGATCGCGTTCGGCAATTCCTGCGTGCTCAAGCCCGCCGAGCAGGACCCGCTGGGGCTGACGATGCTGGTCGAGACGATCCAGCGCGCCGGGCTGCCCGCCGGGGTCGTCAATCTGGTCAACGGCTTCGGCGCGGGCGTCGGCGACCGGCTGGTCCGCCATCCGCAGGTCGATTGCGTGTCGTTTACCGGCGGCACGCGCACCGGCAGAATCATCATGGGCACCGCTGGCGCGGCGCTGAAGCCGTCGGTGATGGAACTGGGCGGCAAGTCGGCGAACATCATTTTCGACGACGCCGATTTCGACGCCGCGCTCGACGGGGCGCTGATCGGCATTTTCTCGAACAACGGCCAGCAGTGCCTGGCGGGATCGCGCGTGCTGGTCCAGCGAAGCATCTACCGGCAGTTCGTCGAGGCGTTCGTCGAACGGACGAAGCGCGTGCGCGTCGGAGACCCACGCGATCCCGCGACCGAAGTCGGGCCGCTCGCGACGCGCCAGCATTATGAGCATGTGATGAGCTTTGTCCCGTCGATCGGGGACACGGGCGCGCGCATCCTGGCGGGTGGCGGCCGCGCGCCGGGGTTCGATCGCGGATTTTATTTCCAGCCGACGATCGCCGAAGTCGATTCGAACGCGCACCGCCTGTGCCAGGAGGAGATTTTCGGCCCCTTTGCCGCAGTGATGCCGTTCGACAGCGACGAGGATGCGTACCGCATCGCCAATGAATCGCGCTTCGGGCTGGTCGGCTATGCCTGGTCGCGCGACATCGGCCGGATCATGGAGGCGCAGGAGCGCATCTCCGCCGGCACCATCTGGTGCAACACGCCGATGATCCGCGACCTGCGCGCGCCGTTCGGCGGCTATCGCGAATCGGGCGTCGGCGCCGAGGGCGGCCGCGCCGCCGAGGCCTTCTACACACGGCAGAAGGCAGTCAGCATTCCCCGCCGTCCCCTCACTTTGCGCAAGCTGGGAGCCTGAATATGACCGACACGCTGCACGCCGAACTGAGTGCGTTCCTCGACGCCTATTTCGCCGCCTGGAACCAATATGACGTCGCCGCGATGCGCGCGCTGTGGGACGAAAGCGAGCCGCAGCCGATCTACCTCGCCGAAGAATGCGAGCCGCACATCGGCTGGGACGCGATTCTTGGCTATTGGGGCGTCGACCGGTCGAAGGCCGAACGGCTGCTCACCTGGCGCGACCTGACCGCGGTGCGGGCGGGCGACGATGTCGCCATCGCCTTCTATCACGCCAACTGGAGTACCTATATCCCCGGCAACCGGCTCTATCCGAAACCGTTCGGCGGGCCGGTGCGGATCAGCATGACGCTGCGCCGGAAGCCCGGCGGCTGGCGCGCGTTCCATTATGTCGAATGCCCGTTGGCGTCGCTGATCCAGATTCGCAAGGCACATGAGGACGCCGTCGACCCCGCGCTCCACGCGCGGCTTGCAGCGAAGGGCATCACCTATTGAACCGCGTAGCGGCAAGGAGCGTGAGCAGGCAAATCCAGTCCGATCCGATGCCGTGGAGCCCCCGATCTATGACCTGGCCTTCCCGATGTTCGCGAAGATCAGCGTCGCGGGAGGGCGACCGCCCCCCCCGCGCCATGCCATGTTGGACGAAGCGCGGCCCGAACAGATCGACCCTGCGGCCGCGCCGCGTATCGCGGCGCGGCTGAACACCTGCACCGCGCGAATTGTGAAAAAGGCAGCGGACTGACTGCGCACGACGCGGCGCGTCAGCGCCGCCCGTCACCGAAAATGCAAATTTGAAGCGGCAGCACCGCCGCGCCCAGCGCAGTTGCATCGCCCGGTGCCGCCGCCGGGACGATCGGAATGATCTCGCGCCCTTCGCCGCGACGCGGCACCGACGGGACGACGATATTGGGGATCAGCCGCTGGGCGAGCGCCGTGGGAATGCGGCCGCCGAGCACAATCGCGTCGGGATCGAGCACGCCGATGCAGGCGCCGCACACCAGCGACAGCGAATCGGTAACCTTGGCGATCCATTCGTCGACGCCGGGCGCGTTGACGTCGAACCCCTCGATCAGCGCGCTCACGTCGGGGAACTCCGCACCGCGCAGAGCCATGGTGAGCCGCAACAATTCCAGCGTCGGCGAGGGATAGAGCAGCGGCGGCAGCATCGTGGCATATTCGCCGACATTGCCGTGGCGACCGTACAGCGGCGCCCCGTCGACGATGGCCCCCCCGCCGAACCCGGTGGCGATATAAAGATAGGCGAAAGTGGGCGCCCAGCGGCCGACGCCCACCAGCGATTCGCCCACCGCCGCGACATTGCCGTCATTGTCCGCCCAGGCGGGACGGCTGAACCGTTGCGCGAAGATGTCGGCAACGTCGACATAGGCCCATTCGTCGAGCATGCGCGGAGTGTTGAAGCTGCGCCGGTCCGGCCGGATGAAACCCGTGATACCCACGCCGATGCCCGCGACGCGCGCGGCGTCGACCCCGGCGCCCGCGGTCAGTTCGGCAAGCCCCGTCGCCGCGGCGTCCAGCACGGCGTCCCGGCTCATCACGGCGGGGCGATAGCGGCGATAGCCGCGTTCGGTACCCGCCATGTCGACCAGCATCACCGACACCGCATCCGCCATGATCGACACGCCGAGCGAAAAGACGCGGTCGGGGTTGAGCGTAAGCGTCAGGCTCGGCTGGCCGCGGCGCCCGTGCGACACACGTTCGCCACCGACCAACAGCCCGCTCGCCAGCAGGTCATTGACCTGCCGCGACGCCGTTTGCTGCGGCACGTCGAGCCGGTCGCCCAGCTCGCGCTGCGTCGCGCCGGGATTGGCACTTACAAAGGCCAGGATACGACGTTCCGTCGCCAGCAGGTCCGGCCATTTCTCGACTGCTTCCGACACTCTAATATAACCCTTGGTGAGATAATTACCCTATTTTCATAGCGGATTCCATCTCTAAGGTCCATTAATTTCAATATATGACGCGCGCTGTCACAAAATATACCCGAATCGGGTGTAATTGCTCCGCCATCGCATTCAACCAATCCGGGGGGACACCATGGCCGCATATCATTCCATTGCCTTTTCACGATCGAAACGGGCATTGCTTCTCGGCACCGCGTCGCTTGTCGCAACCGCACTGATCGCGCCGGCCGCGCTGGCGCAGGACACACCCGATGGGACCGGCGAGGATATCGTCGTCACCGGCTATCAGCGGCAGAATGCACTGTCGGTCGAGGAAAAGCGCAACCGCGACTATGAAGCGGACTTTCTGACCAACGACGAAACCGGCCAGCAGCCCGATTACAACGTCGCCGACAGCCTGCGCCGCCTGCCGGGCGTCGACACGGTGTTCGACGAAGACGAAGGCCGCTATGTCGCGATCCGCGGCCTGAACCCGGACTACACCTATGGCGCGCTCGACGGCGCGAGCCTGGCGTCGTCGGAACGCAACAACCGTCGCCTCAACATGGAAGCAATTCCGACCACGGCGATCAAGCGGTCGGAAGTCCGCAAGTCGCGCACGCCCGACATGGAAGGCAGCGCGATCGGCGGCGCGATCGACCTGACGACGCGCTCCGCCTACGACAGCCACGGCACCTATCTGGTCGGCAATGCCTATGCGGGCGTGTACGATTCCACGTCGGTCCCCGTCTATGGCGACACCCCCGGCTATTGGGGATACAACCACGCGCCGGGATCGAACGGCATTTCGATGCGCGCGGCAGCCACCTTCTCGACGCGCTTCGGCGCGGGCGAGCAGTTCGGCGTCGTGGCGGCGGGCAGCTTTCTGCGCCGCCAGCGCGACCAGAACCGGTTCCAGCCGTCGAGCTGGACTCGACGCGGCGACTATCTGGTCCCGGGCAGCTTCGGCCTCGTCGGCTATCCGCTCAGTTCCGAACGCTGGAGCGCTTTCGGCAAGCTGGAGTTCAAGCCCGACAGCAGCCTCTATGCCGCGATCACCTATGCCCAATTCGAACAGGACGAGCGCGAATACCGGTATCTCGACAATTATTATCCGCGCGGCACCATCTCGACCAACGCCGACGGAATCGCCACGTCGAGCGCGGGTCAGGCCTACGCCAATTTCAACGACTATCCCGACGACAAGCCGCTGACGACGATCAACGGCACGGTCCGCTGGGCACCCAGCGACGTGTCGACCATCGACGCGCGTGCATCCTGGTCGCGCGCGAAATTCTTCGAACCGACCAGTTCGCTGCGATTCATCACGTCGAACAACAACACCAACCTGGGATCGACGATCGACGTTTCGGGCTTTGTCCCCGAACTGACGATCAACAACCCCGGATATTTTGCCAATCCGGCGAACTATAGCTTCAACTACTATCGCCCCTCGGTCGACGACAATGTCGACACGGTGAAGGAGGGCGAGATCAACTATGGCTACAACATCGGCAAGGGCGACACCGGGTTCGGCGTGCGCGCGGGTGCCAAGTTCCGCCGCACCGAACGCGTGTTCGACCATGACCAGACCAACTATGTTCTGGCCAGCGGCGTCACGCTCAACATGCAGCAATTCTATGGCGGCACGTTCAACGTCATGAATGCCACTGCCCCGGTGCCGGTAATCGACATAGAGAAATTCTACAATTATTTCGAAGCCAATCCCCAGAATTTCGTCGGCACGGTGCAGTCCGACGACTCCGACTATTCGATGCGCGAAGACGTGGGCGCGGGTTATGTCGCGGGCAGCTTCAAGCGCGACGGTATGTCGGTCATCCTGGGCTTGCGGCTGGAAGCGACCGACACCGAAGTCACTCGCCCCTCGACTGACGCGGGCGGCGTGACCACCATCGTCTCGCGCAAGGGCAGCTACTCGAACTGGCTGCCGTCGATCACCGGCTACTACGACCTCACCGGGGGGCTGCGCTTCCGCGCTTCCTATTACAAGGGCGTCGGCCGCCCCAACCCCAACCAGCTTGCCGCAGGCGAGAAATATAGCGAGGGCCAGAACGGGGATATTGCGACCGTCAGCCGCGGCAATCCCGACCTGAAGGCGCGCACCGCCAACAGCTATGGCGCGGCGCTGGAATATTATTTCCCGGGCAAGGGCGGCATCGTGTCGGTCGCGGTATTCCGCAAGGAAGTGAAGAACGACATCTTCACCGGCCGCACCGCCGGCACGTTCAACGGCGAGGATGTCGATTTCGTCCAGCCGCGCAACATGTCGGACGCATCGGTCAACGGGATAGAGCTGAACTTCGTCCGCAACCGGCTCGACTTCCTGCCCGGGCCGCTGGCCGATCTCGGCCTGTCGGCGAACTGGACGCACATGCGCGGCAAGTCGACTGTCATCATGGCCGACGGATCGCTGCGGCAGCTCGACTATATGACCGAACAGCCGCGCGACCTGGTCAATGTCTCGCTGTTCTACAAATCGGGTCCGTTCCAGGCGCGCGGCACCTTTGCGCACAAGGCGCGCTACCTGACGACGATCAACCTGGACGCGAACGGCGACGCGCTCGACCGGTACGACCGCCCGTATGACCAGTTCGACCTGCAGGTGCGGCTGAAAGTCAACGACCGGCTGGAACTGATCGGCGAGGGGCGCAACCTGACGGGTGCGACGCGCATCAACTATCAGAGCCTGAGCGATCAGGCGGTGCGCGACTATAACTACACCGGCCGCGCCTATTGGATCGGCTTCTCGTACAAGATGTGACGGACGCGCATGCGGCGACGACCCCGCGCCGTCGCCGCCCGTCCCCTTGCCCGACGAAAGGATTGCTTCCCCCCATGACCCGTTCGACCTTTGCGCAATGCGGGGCGGCGGCGCTGGCACTCGCGGCGCTGGCGCTGCCCGCCACCGCCTCGGCGCAATCCGGATGGGCGCCGCGCCCCGGCGCCGACATCGCCCCCGCCGATCTGGTCGCCCGACCTGGCCTGAACCGCGCGCACGTCGACGGCATCGACTTCGCCTATCGCCCGCTCGCCGGCCCCTCGCTGCTTCAGGACGAGAATTTCTATCTCCTGACGCTGCTGGAGCAGTTGCCCGATGCGTTCCGGGCGTTGCGCACCGACCCGGCGATGGCAGCCATCGCCCATGCCGCGCGCGCGCGCGCCGATACCGCATCGGCCGCGTGCCAGGCGGAGTATCAGGCCAGGGGTGCGGACGGAAAGCCGCTTCGCCAGCCCGGCTGCTCGGCGGAGGCGCTGCGCTGGACCGATGCGGAACGCGCCGATGCGATCATCGCGGCGGGGCGGCTGTTCGACCGGTCGCCCGCCGTGCGGCGGCTGGTCACCGACCATATGCGCCCGTCGGGCCGCTTTCAGCGGGACGCGGCATTAAGCGACCGCGCGCTGTTCGTGAAGGCATGGGGCGAGGCGCAGGAGGCGATCGACCGGATCATCCGCGTCTACGCCCTGAATGAAAAGCCGCGCTATGCCGATATCGACTGGCTGCTCTATCCGTTCGACGGCACCTATTACCGCGCGTTGATGGCGCTGACCGTGTGGGACGTGGCGCGCCGCTCGACCGAAGCGCGCGCGCCCTATGCGCTCGCACTCGACTTCGCGCTCGCGCTGCTGGAGATCAACCGCCGCGACGACGCAGTGCACCAGCTTCGCCTGCAGGAAAGCGAGAATGCGGAAACCTTCGCCTATCTCGCGGGGGTGCGCTGGGCCGATTATCCCTATGCCGCGATCGTCGTGCCGGGATGGTCGCCCGAAATCGCCGAGGAACCGCTCAATCCCGGACGCAAGGTCGCGCTGCGCACCGCCGCCGGCCTGTTCCGCTCCGGCCGTGCGCCGATCCTCCTCGTGTCGGGCGCGCGATTGCGCCCGCGCGGGACGCAATGGACCGAGGCGTTCGAGATGAAAGCCTATCTGGTGCGCGACCTGGGCATCCCCGCCGACCGCGTGCTCATCAACCCGCTGTCGCGCCACACCACGACCGAAATCCGCGACAACGGCCGCATGATTTTTCGCACCGGTGCGCCCATCGGCATGAAATCGCTGTACATCAGCGAAGGGCGCTACATCGGGTCGAAGGAGCTGGAGGACCGTTTCCTGCGCGATCAGGGATATCTGCCGTGGAAGCTCTTGCGCCGTATCGACTTCACGATGCTGGAATTCGTTCCGACGACCATGTCCTTCCACCGCGAGGCGACCGACCCGATGGACCCGTGAGCGTCGGCCATGCCAGACCACCCGCATACATACCCAAGGACCGATCCGTGAAGCGTCCCCCCTCCCTCCGCCCCGCGCTTGCGGTGCTCGCTTTCGCCGCTGTAGCGGGACAGCAAAAATGAGAGTCTGGGACAGGGTATTTGAGAGCACGCAAATTACGACGCTGTTTTCCCAGAGAGACCGCTGAGAGGTCTATTTTCCTTCTCTCAGCGGTCGCTT
>JBMOOB010000039.1:0-193101 GCA_049323815.1 Pseudomonadota bacterium
GAAAATGTGGCCAATCCACGTGTGCGACACGCCTTGGTACCGATCGACGAACTGCACACCGTTGTCGGTCAGGATGGTGTGGATCGGATAGGGCACTGCCTTGATGAGCACCTTAAGAAACGCGGCACCTTCCTGGCCGCGCTGCGCCATGACCCGATCGAACAGGTCTTCGCCAAGCTCAAGCTGCTCCTGCGCAAAGCCGCCGAACGGTCCATCGACGCCACATGGAAACGCATCGGAACGCTCCTCGACGCCTTCCCGCTACACGAATGCGCCAACTACCTCAGAAACTCCGGTTATGCTTCAATATGAATGTGACAGACTCTAGCCGATCGCCACCGACAAGGCTAAGCCGACGTACAAGCCGGCGGGCGGCGGCGGCATTTGTTTCCAGGTCCAGCCGGACGGCACCAGGCTGTCGCTACCCATTGTCTTTTGCGCACCTCGAAATCTGGCGGCGGATGCATAAAGCTTCCGCATGAACGCGCTGGTTTTGCATACGCTTTCCATAAGACCGGCGGCACCGCCTCAGGCCATCAGGCGATAGCCGACGCCGGGTTCGTTGCGGATCGCGGAAGGCCGGGCCGGGTCGTCCTCGAGCTTGCGGCGCACGCCGCGCGCGGTGACGCGCAGATATTCGACATCCTGTTCGTGCCCCGGCCCCCAGACCGACCGGAGCAGCTGCGCGTGCGTGACGACGCGGCCCGGATGCTTGGCGAGCTCGGCGAGGAAGCCGAACTCCTTCGGCGTCAGATGCACTTCCTCGCCACTCTTGCGGACCAGCCGGGCGACGAGGTCGATCTCGACCTCGCCGAAGCGCACGGTCGGCGCCTCGGCTTCGAGCTGCAGCCGATGGCGCAGCGCGGTGCGCACGCGGGCGAGCACTTCCTCGGCATCGAACGGCTTGGTCACATAGTCGTCGGCGCCGAGATCGAGCGCGGTGACCTTCTGGTCGGTGGCATCGCGCGCCGAGACAATCACCAGCGCCGCGCCAGTCGCCTTGACCAAAGGCACCAGCTCGAGCCCGTCGCGATCGGGCAGGCCCAGGTCGAGCAGCACCGCATCGGGCTTGTCGATCTGGAGCGCAGCCAGCGTCGCGCGCGCGTCGGCCGCTTCGACGACTCGATAGCCCGCGCGCTCGAGCCCGGTCGCGAGCAGACGGCGGATCGCCGGTTCGTCGTCGACCACCAGCAATTTGGCGGCCAAACTCATCGCGTCACGCTCATGGCAGGTTGGTTCCTTTCATCAGATGGTCCTCGGGGAAGCGAATAGTGAAGCACGCGCCCGGGCGGTCGTCGCGGTTGGCGGCATAGGCGCTGAGGCCCATCGCCTCGGAGAAGCCCTTGACGATCGCGAGCCCGAGCCCGGTACCCCCCTTGCGATCCGAGCCTTCGAGCCGAGTGAAGGTTTCGAACACCCGACTTTCCTCGCCCGGCGGCAGGCCCGGCCCCTCGTCCATCACGGTCAGCGTCAGCCCGTCGGGCAGGCGCCGTGCAAGGACGCCGATCGGACTGCCGGGATCGCCATATTTGGCGGCATTCTCGAGCAGGTTGATAAGGCAGTGATGGAAGAGCTGGGCGTCGACGCGCACCAGCGGCAGCTCAGGCGACACGTCGAACGCAATCGCATGGCCGTCGAGCGTGCGTCTGAGGTCGTGTACCGCCGCCGCCACTGCCTCGGCCAGGTCGACCGGCTCGACCGACTGGCGCAGCGCCCCCGCCTCGATCCGCGCCATGTCGAGCAGGTTGGCGACAAAGCGGTGAAGCCGCTCCGCCTCTGCGCGCGCCGAGGTCAACTGGTCCACCTGGACTTCGTCGGAGGGCCGCATCTCGGCGAGCGTGCCGATGATGGTAGTGAGCGGCGTGCGCAAATCGTGGCTGACCGAGGAAAGCAGCGCTGCGCGCAGCCGGTCGCGCTCCTTGAGCTGCGACACGCTCGTCATTTCCGTCTCGAGCGCGATCCGCTCGAGCGCCAACGCGCCCTGATCGACGAGGCTGAGCAGCAGCGGGAGCTGGTCGGAGCGGACCGGCGGGCCGGCATCCGCGCGCGCGAGTCCGAACACGCCGAGCACGCGGCCTCCGGCCGCAAGCGGCAGGAACAGCCATTCGGATGCGGTCAGCGTGTCCGAGCCGCGCCCCGCGGGCTTGTTGTTGTCGAACGCCCATTGCGCGGCCGCCTGCTCGATCGACTCGAGCCTGTCCTCGGGTGGATAGGCGGAGCGCAGTACCAGCGCGCCCTCCTCGCGAAGCAGCAATACTGTACTGACGCCGAGCAGCCGCGCCACCTCGGCGCAAAGCGTCTGGCCAAGCTCCTCGCGCGTCGCGATGCCCGTAAGCAGCCGTGCGAAGCCGGCGAGCGACGCGTTCTGGCCCGCGCTGCGCTGAGCGATGTCAGCCTGGACGCGGACGCGGGCAGCCAATTGGCTGCTGACGAGCGCCACAACCATCAGCACCAGCACGGTTATAATATTCTGCGGGTCCTGGATCGTGAAGGTGAATCGTGGGGGGATGAAGAAGAAATTATACGCGAGCGCCGAGACCAAGCCGGTGACGACTCCGGTGCGCACGCCGTACCGCGTGGCGGCGACCATCACGGGCAGCAAATAGAGCAGCCCGACGTTGGTCACGCTGCCCAGCGCATAAATGCTCGCGCCGACCGCGGTCACCGCCGCGATCAGTACCAGCGACAGGAGGTAGCCGCTCGGGCTGCCCCAGTCACGCCGGCGCCGGCGTCGTGTTTCCGGCCGCGCGGGCTGCTCATCGCCAAGCGGCAGCACATGCACCGCGACGCCCGGCGTCTCGCGCACCAGCCGGTCGACCACCGAACCGTGGCGCAGCTCGAACAGCCGCGATCGCGACGATTTGCCGACGATGAGCTGAGTCGCGCGCGCTTCGGCGACGAAACGCGTAAGGCCGGCGATCACGCCCTCGGCGGGCACCGTCGCGACCTGGCCGCCAAGCTGGCTGGCGAGATGCAACGTCGCGCCGAGCCGCTTGTTCTCGTCGGCCGTGAAGCTCGCGCTGCGCGGCGTCTCGATATGGACTGCGGTCCAGGGTGCGCGCAGCGCGTCGGCCTGGCGCTTCGCGGCGCGCACCAGCTCTGCCGAGCCCGGCAGTTCGTTCACCGCGACGACGATGCGCTCGCCTCCCGCCCAGGTGCCGGCGAGCGCGTGCGCGCGCAGATAGTCGAGCATCTGCGCATCGACCGCCTGCGCGGCGCGGCGCAGCGCCAACTCGCGCAGCGCCGAGAGGTTCGACTTGGAGAAGAAATGTCCAAGCGCGCGCGCCGCCTCATGCGGCACATAGACCTTGCCGTCCTTCAAACGCTCGATCAGCTCGTCGGGCGGGATGTCGACGATCTCGATCTCGGCATTCTCGAGCACGCGGTCGGGCAGCGTCTCGCGGACACGCACGCGCGTGAACGAGGCGACGACGTCGTTGAGGCTTTCGAGATGCTGGATGTTGACGGTGGAGAAGACGTCGATCCCGGCCTCGAGCAGTTCCTCGACGTCCTGGTACCGCTTGTCGTGGCGGCTGCCCGGCGCGTTGGTGTGCGCAAGCTCGTCGACCAGCACCAGCTCGGGCCGGCGGGCGAGGATGGCGTCGATATCCATCTCGGCCAGCCTGCGGCCCTGATATTCGACGGCGCAGCGCGGGACGATCTCGAAGCCGTGGACCTTCGCCTCGGTGTCGGCGCGGCCGTGCGTCTCGACCACGCCGATCACCACATCGGTTCCGGCGGCCTTGCGCGCCGCCCCCTGATTCAGCATCTCATAGGTCTTGCCGACGCCGGGCGCCGCGCCGAGGAACACTTTAAGACGGCCGCGGCCCTCCTGCGCGGCGGCGCGCAGAAGGGCCTCGGGGGACGGCCGATAGTCCGGATCGGGCGGCGTGCTCATTCCCTAGCAATGCGCCCCATCGCCCGATCCGTCGAGCGCCGGATCAACGCGGGGGCTGCCGATCCAGCGCGCGATTGAGCGCGAGCACGTTGACGCGCGCCTCGCCCAGGAAGCCGAGCAGCGGCCGATCGACATGGCTTTCCACCAGCGAACGCACGTTCGCCGGATCGATGCCGCGGGCCCTGGCCACGCGATCGACCTGGAAAAAGGCCGCCTCGGGGCTGATGTGGGGGTCGAGCCCCGAGGCGGAGGCAGTCACCAGATCGGCGGGAACCGACTGTCCTGGTGCCTTGGGAGTCGCGGCGAGATCGTCCCTGATCCGGTCGTGCAGCGCCTGGCTCGCCGGGCCGAGATTGGAGCCGGAAGACGCGGTGGGATCATAGCCATCGGCACCGGCGGCCGATGGGCGGCCGTGGAAATAGCGCTCGCCGGCAAAGCCCTGGCCCAGCAGCTCCGAACCGACGACGCGGTCGCCGTCGCGGACCAGGCTGCCGTTCGCCTGGTGCGGGAAGACAAGCTGCCCGATGCCGGTGATTAAGGCGGGATAGGCGAGCCCGAGCAGCGCGGCGAACAGGATTGTCAGCACGATCGCCGGGCGGATGGCCGAAGTAAATTCCTTGAGCATGGTTCTTTCCTCAGGCGAGGTTGAGGCTGCTGACGACCAGATCGATCGCCTTGATGCCGATGAAGGGGGCGATCACTCCACCGATTCCGTAGATCGCGAGGTTGCGTGCGAGCAGCGGCCCGGCGCCGATCGGCCGGTACTTCACACCCTTGAGCGCGAGCGGCACCAGGCACGGGATAATCAGGGCGTTGAAGATGATCGCCGACAGGATTGCGCTCCGCGGGCTTGCCAGTCCCATGACATTGAGCACGCCGAGCCCCGGATAGAAGGCGATGAACATCGCCGGTATAATCGCGAAATATTTCGCCACGTCGTTCGCCACCGAGAAGGTGGTGAGCGCGCCGCGGGTCATCAGCAGCTGCTTGCCCAGGCCGACGATCTCGATCAGCTTGGTCGGGTCGCTGTCGAGGTCGACCATGTTGCCCGCCTCGCGCGCGGCCTGGGTTCCGGTGTTCATCGCCACCCCGACATCGGCCTGGGCGAGCGCCGGCGCGTCGTTGGTGCCGTCGCCGCACATCGCGACGAGCTTGCCCCCCGCCTGCTCCTTGCGGATCAGCGCGAGCTTGTCCTCGGGCGTCGCCTCGGCAAGGAAGTCGTCCACCCCCGCCTCGGCGGCGATGGCGGCGGCGGTCAGCGGATTATCGCCGGTAATCATAACCGTACGGATGCCCATGCGCCGGAGCTCAGCGAAGCGCTCGCGCACGCCTGCCTTGACAACGTCCTTGAGCGCGATCGCGCCGAGCAGCCGCCCGTCCTGCGCCACCGCCAGCGGAGTCTGCCCCTGCCGCGCGATCTCGTCGGTGATCTTGCGCAGGTCGGCCGCGGCCGCGGTCTCGCCTACGCCGGGATTGGCCCGCAGAATCGCGTCGACCGCGCCCTTTTGGATCAGGCTTCCCCCGGCCCGGATCCCCGACAGGCGAGTCTGGGCCGTGAAGGCGATCACTTCCGCGCCCTCGGGCAGCGCGCGGGTCGGGATCGCATATTTGCCCTGAGCGAGCGCTACGATCGAGCGGCCCTCGGGAGTCTCGTCCGCAAGGCTCGCGAGCAGCGCGGCGCGCGCCAGCGCATCGATCCCGGCGCCGGCGAGCGGGCGGAACGCGTTTGCCTGGCGGTCGCCGACGGTGATCGTGCCGGTCTTGTCGAGCAGCAGTACGTCGATATCGCCCGCCGCCTCGACTGCGCGGCCCGACTTGGCGAGCACGTTGAAACGCACCAGCCGGTCCATGCCCGCGATGCCGATCGCCGAGAGCAGCGCGGCGATCGTCGTCGGGATCAGCGTGATGAGCAGCGCCGCGAGGATCGCCACCGGCACCGCGCCGCCGGCATAGCTGGCAAAACCCGGGATCGTCGCCACTGCAATCAGGAAGATGATCGTCAGTCCGACGAGCAGGATCGTCAGCGCGATCTCATTGGGCGTCTTCTGCCGCTCGGCGCCTTCGACGAGGGCGATCATCCGGTCGAGGAAGCCCTGGCCCGGCTCCTGCGTCACGCGCACCTTGATCCAGTCGGAGATGACGCGCGTGCCCGCGGTGACCGCGGAGCGGTCGCCGCCCGCCTCGCGGATCACCGGCGCGCTCTCGCCCGTGATGGCGGCTTCGTTGACCGAGGCGACGCCTTCGATGACCTCGCCGTCGGCGGGGATCAGGTCACCGGTCTCGACCAGCACGACTTGCCCCTTCTGGAGCTGCGAGGCAGGCATGACCTTGTACCCGCTGTCATTGGCGAGCAGCTTGGCGCTGAGCTCGGCCTTAGTCGCGCGGAGCGACGCGGCCTGCGCGCGGCCGCGCCCTTCGGCCAGCGCCTCGGCAAAGGTGCCGAACAGCACCGTCAGCCATAGCCAGACGATCAGCTCGACCTGAAAGAGGATCGGGAGCCGCTCGCTCCCCAATGCCAGCAGCACGGTGAGCAGCAGCGCCACCACCGCAGTGGTGAAGAGCACGGGGTTCTTCACCAGTTCGCGCGGGTTCAGCTTCTTGAAGGCGTCGCCGACGGCCGGGCCGATCAGCGATGCCGAGAACATGGTTGCAGTCGTCATTTTGGCACCTGTCAGAAGAGCTGGCCGTTTAGCGTCGCGAAATGGTCGGCGATCGGACCGAGCGCGAGCGCGGGGAGGAAGGTCAGGCCGCCGACGATCAATACGATGCCGACGAGCAGACCGATCCACAGCGCCCCGGTGGTCGGGAACGAGCCCGCGGACTCGGGATGGAATTTTTTGGCGCCCAGGCTGCCGGCGATCGCCAGCGCCGGGATAATCACGAAGAAGCGCCCGACCCACATCGCGACGCCCAGCAGCCCGTCGTAGAAGGGCGTGGCGGCGGTCAGCCCGGCGAAGGCCGAGCCGTTGTTCGCGGTCGCCGACGAGAAGGCGTAGAGAATCTCGCTGAAGCCATGCGGACCCTTGTTGAGCGGTCCCGCCAACCCCTGCGGCAGCACCGACGCGAGCGCCGTGAACCCGAGAATCATCAGCGGCAGCACGGCGATCGCGAGCACCGCAAGCTTGACTTCGCGTCCCTCGATCTTCTTGCCGACATATTCGGGCGTGCGGCCCACCATCAACCCGGCGACGAATACCGCTAGGATCGCGAACAGCAGGAAGCCGTAGATGCCCGCGCCGACGCCGCCGATTATCACTTCGCCGAGCTGCATGTTGAACAGCGGTATCATCCCGCCGAGCGCAGTGAAGCTGTCGTGCATCGCATTGACTGCGCCGCACGACGCCGCGGTCGTGATTACCGAGAAAAGCGCGCTGGCGGCAATGCCGAAGCGGACTTCCTTGCCCTCCATATTGCCGCCGGCGATGCCGAGGGCGTGGTGGATCGGGTTGCCCGCGGCTTCCTGCCAATAAACGATGCTCACCCCGGCGAGGAACAGCACCATCATCGCCGAGAAGATCGCCCAGCCCTGGCGCGTGTTGCCCACGGCCTTGCCGAAGCACCAGGTGAGCCCCGCGCCGATCGAGAAGATCGACAGCATCTGAACCAGATTGGTGAGCGCGTTCGGATTCTCGAACGGGTGCGTCGAATTGGCGTTGAAGAAGCCGCCGCCGTTGGTGCCGAGCATCTTGATCGCTTCCTGGCTCGCGACCGGGCCCATCAGGATCGTCTGCTTCGCGCCCTCAAGCGTGGTCGCATCGACCGAAGTCGTGAAGGTCTGCGGCACGCCGCTTGCGATCAGGAACAGCGCATAGACGATGCAGATCGGCAGCAGGACGTAAAGAGTGACGCGAGTGAGGTCGGCCCAGAAATTGCCGATGCCGCCCCCTGCTTCTTTCGGCGCCTGCCGCCGCGCGAAACCGCGGAACAGCGCAAAGGCGATGGCGATGCCCGTCGCGGCCGAGAGGAAGTTGTGGATCGTCAGCCCCAGCATGTTGCTGAGGATCGACAGCATCTCGCCCGAATAGCTTTGCCAGTTGGTGTTGGTGGTGAAGCTGACCGCAGTGGCGAACGCAAGGTCGGGCGACTGTCCGGCAAGGCCGCGCGGATTGAGCGGCAGCAAGTCCTGGAAGCGCAGCACGAAATAGGTAAAGACCAGCGTGACGAGCTGGAACGACAGCATGTGCAGCGCATAACGGCGCCAGCCCATGTCGACGTTGGGATCGATACCGGCAAGCCTGTAGAAGCCGCGCTCGACGGACCCGAACACGACATGGAAGGGAGTCCGCCGCCCTTCATAGACGGCGAACAGCCACGCCCCCATCGGCTTGACCAGCGCGACGATGACGAGCGTGAAGACAAGAATGAGCATCCAGCCCTGGACGGTCATGGCGAGTTCCGATCAGAACTTCTCGGGCCGGACGAGCGCGGCCACGAGGTAAAGGAGAAGGCCCAGCGCAGTGAGGCCGGCGAGCAGGAAAGAAAGCGTCATCGCTCGCGCCTCATGCCTTTTCGCAAAGGCGCACATAGGCGAGCGAAAGCAGGAAAAGCCCCGCCACCACCGCCAGCCACAAAAGGTCGGTCATGGAATTTCCCCGAGTTGAAGGACCGGGCGGTCCTTGGAAAATTGTCGGGGTCCTAGTTCGCTACTTCGCAATTAGGGTTCCATGGGAAATTCGCGGTATCGCGTAAGGAAAACATAAAGTCCCCGGCACGGTTTCGCTCAGAAGCGGTGGATCGTCCGGCGGGGCCTGGGCATCAGGCGGAACAGGCCTGGACCTTCCGCCAGCAGCGCCCAGCCGAGCGACCAGCAGGCAACCGCCAGCATCGCGCCCAGATAGTGGAGCGCGCCAGCCGGTGTGAGCGTCGCGTGGAGGCTGCGATAGAGCCAGGCGCCGAGAGTCGCGCATAGCCCGAGCAAGGCAATGCCCAGCCCGCGCAGGCCGACCTCCGCCGGCCAGCAACGCTCGCCCCGCTTGAGGCGACGCAGCAAGGAGGACGCGGACATGAAGGTGCTCCCACGCTGGAATCGACGGACGCGATGTGGAGGCGAGCGGCGTTAAGGTTCCACGGGAAATTGTGCGAAACGCATCAGGAAAGCATAAAGTCGGCCCGGCCGCAGCCGTTGTGCCGCAGAAGCCGGCGTCCGCATCGATCTTCGCCACGCCGGCGCCGGGATGGGCGGATTCGCGGGGCACTTTCGATTGCGCTGGCGCCTTCGTTTCCCGGAGGGGCCCTGCAAGAACGACCCGGCTTGCCGCGACCTGGGCAGTCGTCGTGCTGTCGGCGATCGCGCAAGGCCGCATCGGACGGCTGACGGGAGACGGAATTCCCCCGGCGTGGCGGTCTGCGGCGCACGCGGCGCTGTCCGGTCGGGCGTACTCCATCGGGGGCCCGGGCGCGCGGGTACGGGCGCCGGCGCGCTGCCCGCCGCGCGTGCCGCGACACTGCACCGACTCAGTTGCATTCGCATGGACCTTCGGCTATGGCGCGCGCTTTCCGCGATCCCAGGGACTGTCCGGCTCACAAGGGCTGCCGAGGCCGTCTGCAATCGTCGAAAACCATATAAGGAGACGAAAATGCCCAAGCTCAAGACCAAGAGCGGTGTGAAGAAGCGCTTCAAATTCACCGCCACCGGCAAGGTGAAGCACGGCGTCGCCGGCAAGCGCCACCGCCTCATCTCGCACAATGCGAAGTACATCCGCCAGAATCGCGGCACCTCCGTGCTCGCCGACGCCGACGTGGCGCACGTCAAGGCGTGGGCGCCCTACGGTCTGAAGTAAGGAGGGCCTGACACATGGCACGAGTGAAGCGTGGTACTACCACCAAGGCGAAGCATAAGCGGATTTTGGATCAGGCGAAGGGCTATTACGGCCGTCGCAAGAATACGATCCGCATTGCGCGCCAGGCCGTCGAAAAGGCCGGCCAATATGCCTATCGCGACCGCAAGGTTAAGAAGCGTTCGTTCCGCGCGCTGTGGATTCAGCGCATCAACGCGGGCGTCCGCGCCGAGGGCCTGACTTATTCGCAGTTCATGCACGGCCTGAAGCTGGCCGGCATCGAACTGGACCGCAAGGTCCTGGCCGACATCGCGATGCACGAAGGCGACGCCTTCTCGGCGATCATCGCACAGGCGAAGGCAGCGCTGCCCGAAGCGGCGTAAGCGCGCCTCCACATCGAAAAAAAAGGGCCGCGGATCGCTGGATTCGCGGCCTTTTTTTGTTTCGCCCCCATGCTATGCCCGCGACCCGGGGGGATTCGATGATTGTCGGTATCGATCTGGGGACAACCAACAGCGCAGTCGCCTGCTTTCGCGACGGCGCGCCGGTCCTGATCCCCAACAGCCTGGGCGACCTGCTCACGCCCTCGGCTGTCAGCCTGACCACCACGAGCGCGGCAATCGCGAACCGATTCTGGTGCTCGACCTAGGCCGCCGCACGTTCGGCGTGTCGATCGTCGAACTCTTCGACGACAGCATCAAAGCGCGCGCGTCGGTGGGCGACAACCAGCCGGGCGGCGAGGATTTCAACGATCTGATCGCAGATCGACACTGCGCTCGACGAAATCGAAGGCAGGATTTCGGGAGCGCCTTGCCCTGGGCGACGCCGCACAGCCGACGCAAGCGGGTTGACGCACGCGCGCTGGCTCTTAGGCTTGCCCAGTCAGCAGCAACGCCGGGGGAGAGCGCCGATGCGACGAATTTGGAAAGCCGCGACCGCACTGGGCGCGGCGGCGGCGATCGCGGGGTGCCATCTGGTAACCCCCGCCGCGAGCGAACCCGATGCGCTGGCCAAATGGGTGCGCGAACAGGGCGTGATCGTCGATCCGCCCGCGACCGTCGGCGATGGCAAGGATGGTCGGGTGGAGGCGACTGCCGACGGCCATGGCTATCGCTTCGTCCCCGCGAAGGAGAGTCAGGGCCCGGCGGTCGACCTGTATCTGGTCCCCGTCGACTCGATAGACGCGGGCGTCGACAGGGCGTTGCGCCAGAAGATTTTCCCCGGCGGCATCGCGACGATCGGCCCCAAGGGCGGCGACGATACCCAGCCCAAGCGATCGCTCGCCGAAGCCGATGTCGAGCGGCTGTACCTGCAGGTGCTGGTCGTGAAGGACGGCGCACTGTGCGCCGATTTCACCAAGCCGTGCGACGCCGCGATGCCGATGATGATGGTCGGCAAGCTGCGCGCCAGGCCGATGATGGGCAAGGACGGTGAGGCGCTGGGGCTGATGGTCGATGCCGCGCCCGATGCCGTCGTCGGTGCGGGCGGCCCCGACATGCAGAAGCTGTGCGGGTTCGACCCGCGGCGCGACCGGGTGCCGATGCACGTCGCCATGGGGTGCCGCAACCTGGGCCGCATGACCTGGGCCGCCGACCATGGCTTCACGCTGTCGCAGAACGGCGACAGCCTGATCCCGATCACCCCCGACGCGCTGAAGCGCATGATACAGGCCTATGCCGAAGGGACCTTCTACAAGGATGGTCTGCTGGTCGGCACGCTCGACAAGGTGAAGTGACATGCGCACACTGATGACCTTGCTCGCCTTGTCGCTCGCGCTGGCGGGCTGTGGCGAGGACAAGCCGCCGGTCAACCGGCTCGCGCTGCCCGCCGCGATCACGGTCGCGTCGCCGCCGGGCGGCGTCGACCTGTCGCCGTTCAAGAAAGTCTATGTCGACGCGAAAAAGGGCGTCGCGCTGTTCTTCATCGGCGATGCCGGGTCGATGCAGGTCGGCTTCGTCGACAAGGACGGTGTCGCCGATGCGAGCCGCCTGCTGTCGCGCGAGGAAACCGAGAAGCGCAAAGAAGACGATCCCGCGCGCCAGGCGAGCATCGCGGGCAACAATGTGCTGACCGCGACCGGCCTGCCCGACCGCAGTTTCCAGATATTGCCCGCGCAGGGCGGGTATCTGCTGCAATATCAATATGGCACGCTGCATTTCGTCAGCTATCTCGCGCCCGTCGGCGACCGGCTGAAGCTGGGGCTGCCCGTCGACATGACGCTGCTCGCGCGGTTGGCGGCGGGAGCGGACATGGGCGGCAGCTTTCGCAGCGTGCCGACTTTCGGCGGCATCGCCGGCGACAAGCCGGGGCGGCTGGTCTTCTTCACCAGCGTGAAACCCGAACTCGGCCCGCTGATCGCCGACAATGCGGGCGCGCTGTTCCATCCGGTGATCGCGGGCGAAAGCGACTGGGTCGCGACCGACCTGCCGGTGCCGACGTCGATGTCGGACAAGGCCGCACTCGACGCGATCCGGTCGCGCGTGGCACGCGATGCGTCCGAATCGAGCGCGCCGCCACCGGTCGCCGACATCGAGCCGGAGGCGCCGGAGGGGGCGGACAACATGGTCGACAGCGACGACATGATGGTCAACGCTGCACTGTAACCGCGCCGTTTCGCGGCTTTTCCCCGCCGTCACACGCGCGCGCCATTGCGCCCGGCGCGTCCATTTGCTTTGGACGCGGGCATGACCACCGATCTCGAACAATTGCGCGCCGACCTGATCGCGTCGATCGACGCCGCCGCCGGGCTGGATGCGCTGGACGCCATTCGCGTGCACGCACTGGGCAAGGCGGGGGCCGTCACCGGCCTGTTGAAGACGCTCGGCAAGATGAGCCCCGACGAACGCCAGGTCGAAGGGCCGCGCATCCACGCGTTGCGCGAAGCGGTGACCGACGCGCTGGCGACGCGCAAGGCCGCGCTGGAGTCCGCCGCGCTCGAAGCGAAGCTCGCCGCCGAGATCGTCGACATGACGCTGCCGGTCGACGGCGTCGCGGCGGGCAGCGTCCATCCGGTGTCCCAGGTGATGGACGAACTGGCCGAGATCTTCGCCGACATGGGCTTCGCAGTCGCCACCGGCCCCGAGATCGAGGACGATTGGCATAATTTCACCGCGCTCAACATTCCCGAGACGCATCCGGCGCGCGCGATGCACGACACTTTCTATCTGGCGGGCGACCATGCCCAGCCGATGGTGCTGCGCACGCACACCAGCCCGGTGCAGATCCGGACGATGAAAAGCGTCGCCCCGCCGATCCGCATCATTGCCCCCGGCCGCGTCTATCGGTCGGACAGCGACGCGACGCACACGCCGATGTTCCATCAGATCGAGGGCCTTGTGATCGACAAGGGCATCACGATGGGCCATCTGAAGTGGACGCTGGAGACGTTCCTGAAGGCGTTTTTCGAACGCGACGACATCGTCCTGCGGCTGCGCCCCAGCTATTTCCCGTTCACCGAGCCGTCGGCCGAAGTCGACGTCGGCTATACGCGCGTCAACGGCAAGCGCGTGATCGGCGGGTCGGGCGACGCGCCCGACGGCGGATGGATGGAAGTGCTGGGTTCGGGCATGGTCCATCGCCGCGTCATCGCGGCCGCCGGGCTGGACCCCGACGCCTGGCAGGGATTTGCGTTCGGCACCGGCGTCGACCGGCTGGCGATGCTCAAATACGGGATGGATGACTTGCGCGCCTTTTTCGACGGCGACCTGCGCTGGCTGAAGCACTATGGCTTCTCGGCGCTCGACGTACCCACGTTGTCGGGGGGAGTCGGCGCATGAAATTCACGTTGAGCTGGCTCAAGGAGCATCTGGAAACCGACGCCGCCGTCGATCAGGTGGCGGAAGCGCTGACGCGCATCGGCCTGGAAGTCGAAGGCGTCGAGAACCCTGCCGAGCGGCTGGCGGGGTTCCGCGTTGCGCGCGTGCTGACCGCCGAACGCCACCCGCAGGCCGACAAGCTGCAGGTTCTGAGCGTCGATACCGGCGAGGGCGATCCGTTGCAGGTGGTGTGCGGCGCGCCCAACGCGCGGGCCGGGCTGGTCGGCGTGCTGGGGCTGCCCGGCGCCGTCGTGCCCGCGAACGGCATGGAGCTGAAGGTTTCCGCGATCCGCGGCGTCCCGTCGAACGGGATGATGTGTTCGACGCGCGAGCTGGAGCTGGGCGAGGATCATGACGGGATCATCGAACTGCCCGCCGACGCGCCGGTCGGCACGGCGTTCGCCGACTATGCCGGGCTGAACGACCCGTTGTTCGACGTGGCGATCACGCCCAACCGGCAGGATTGCATGGGCGTGCGCGGCATCGCGCGCGACCTGGCGGCGGCGGGGCTGGGCACGCTCAAGCCGCTTGACGAAGTCTATCGCAGTGGCTCGGCAACCGTCCCGGGCGAAGGCGCTGCGCCGGAGGTGCGCACCGACGACCCCGAAGGCTGTCCCGCCTTCTTCGCGCAGTCGGTGTCGGGCGTGACCAATGGCGAGGCGCCCGAATGGATGCGCCGCAAGCTGGCGGCGATCGGGCAAAAGCCGATTTCGATGCTGGTCGACATCACCAATTTCCTGTCGGTCGATCTGGGGCGCCCGCTCCACGTCTATGACCGCGCGAAGCTGACCGGCGCGCTTGTGGCCCGCCATGCGCGCGACGGCGAACAGGTGGTGGCGCTCAACGGCCGCACCTATACGCTCGACGCGGGCATGACGGTGATCGCCGACGATGTGGCGGTGCACGACATCGCCGGCATCATGGGCGGCGAGCATTCGGGCGTGTCGGACACGACGACCGACGTGCTGATCGAATGCGCCTATTTCACGCCCGAGCACATCGCGCGCACCGGGCAGAAGCTGACGCTGACCAGCGACGCGCGCACGCGGTTCGAACGCGGCGTCGACCCGGCGTTCCTCGAGGAAGGGCTGGCGCTCGCGACGCGGCTGGTGCTCGATCATTGCGGCGGCACGGCCAGCCCGGTGACACGCGCGGGCACGCCGCCGCGCATCGGCGCGGTGATCGGATACGACCCGACGCTTGCCGAAACGCTGGGCGGGCTGGCAGTTCCGGTCGCGCGGCAGAAGGATATCCTCGAAAGCCTGGGCTTCACCGTCGAACCGCTCGACGAAAATGGCGATCCGACCGACCTGGAAAGCGGCTATGACGCGTTGCGCGTTACTGCGCCCAGCTGGCGGCGCGACGTCGACGGCGCGGCCGACCTGGTCGAGGAAGTGATCCGCATCGAGGGACTCGACTGCGTGCCCTCGGCGCCGCTGCCGCGCGCGCCGGGCGTCGCCACGCCGACCGCGACGCCGCAGCAGAAGCTGGAACGCCGCATGCGCCGCACCGCGGCTGCGCGCGGGCTGAACGAAGCCGTGACGTGGAGCTTCCTGTCCGAAGCGCAGGCGGCGGTTTTCGGCGGCGGCGCCTGGACGCTCGCCAATCCGATCAGCGAGGACATGAAGGTCATGCGCCCCTCGCTGCTGCCGGGCCTGTTGTCCGCCGCCGAACGCAACCTGAAGCGCGGCGCGGCGAGCGTGCGGCTGTTCGAAATCGGGCGGCGCTATCTGGCCGAAGACGAGCGGCTGACGCTCGGCGTGCTGCTGGCGGGCGAGCGCGCGCCGCGCGGATGGCGTACCGGCAAGGCGCAGCCGTTTGACGCATTCGATGCCAAGGGCGAGGCGCTGGCGCTGCTCGAAGCCGCGGGCGCGCCGGTCGCCAATCTGATGGTGATGGGCGACGCAGGTGCCGCGTGGCACCCCGGCCAGTCGGCGACGCTGCGGCTGGGGCCGAAGAATGTGCTGGCGGCGTTCGGCATGGTGCATCCGTCGGTGCTACGGGCATTCGACCTCGACGGTCCGGTCGCGGCAGTCGAGCTGTACCTCGACGCGCTGCCCGCGAAGAAGACGAGCGGCTTCATGCGCGCCGCCTATATTCCGCCCGCGCTTCAGCCGGTGACGCGCGACTTCGCGTTCCTGGTGCCGGCCGACCTGCCCGCGGACCA
Organism: Pseudomonadota bacterium; assembly: GCA_049323815.1. GTDB lineage: Bacteria > Pseudomonadota > Alphaproteobacteria > Sphingomonadales > Sphingomonadaceae > Sphingomonas. Next base: position 15,658 of record JBMOOB010000039.1, read on the forward strand.
GCTTGTCCGCGCGGTCAAGGGCGCGGACAAGGCGGCGATCGTCGACGCGCGGCTGTTCGACCTGTTCACCGGCGCGGGCGTGCCCGAGGGGCAGAAGTCGCTCGCGGTCGAAATCACGCTCCAGCCGGGCGAGAAGAGCTTCACCGACGAGGAGCTGAAGGCGATCGCCGACAAGGTGGTCGCCGCCGCGAAGAAGCTGGGCGCCGAACTGCGCGGCTGACGCGACCGTTTGAACGCCGTGCTTGCGAGGAGCAGGGCGACGAAGCAATCCAGCCCGTCGCTGGATTGCTTCGCTTCGCTCGCAAGGACGCACTCCGGCACCCGCCACGACTTTCCGGCAGCGCCGTTATCGCGCCGGAATCACAGCCCCGCGTCGGCGCGCACCGCCAGCGCCAGCGCCGACCAGTCGAGGTCGTCGCCTTCGCGGGCCAGCGCGCTCAACAGATGGTCGCGCACCACGCCCAGCACCGGCATCGGCACGCGGCTGTCACTCGCCAGCTGGCCGACGAGGTTCATGTCCTTGAGGCCCAGCGGCGCGGCAAAGCCCGCCGGCCGGAACTTCTGTTCCGCCAGAATCGGACCATAGGTGCGATAGGCGCGGCAATCGAACAGCGTTTCGGTCATCACTTCCAGAAAGGCGGCGGGCGCGATGCCGTTCTTTTCGCCCAGCGCCATCGCCTCGGCAAAGGACTCGACTGCCGCCAGGATCATGAAATTGCCCGAGATCTTGACGATATTCGCCTGTTCGGGCCGGTCGCCGACGCGAAAGACGCGCCTGCCCACAGCGTCGAACAACGGCGTACAGGCGTCGATTGCAGCAGCATCGCCCGCCGCGACGATATTGAGCGTGCCCGCCGCCGCGACATCGGGGCGACCGAACACCGGCGCAGAGACGAAACGCATGCCCGCCGCGCGGTGCCCGTCCGTCAGCCGCGCGACCAGCGCGGGGGCGACCGTGCTCATCGACACATGGATCGCACGGCCGCCCAGCACGCCCCCCTCGCCCAGCGTCACGGCCTCCAGCGCGGCGTCATTCGCCACGATCGTCACGACGATGTCTCCGCGCGCGGCATCGGCGGGCGTCTCGGCCAGCCGCGCACCCTCCGCCACCAGCGGTTCCGCCTTGGCGCGGTCGCGGTTCCATACCGTCAGCGCATGCCCCGCCTTCGCAATGTTGCGCGCGATTCCGCTACCCATTTGGCCCAGGCCGATGACGCCGATTTCCATGATGCCGCTCCGATCAGATGAGGGGTGCGCCGCCCCTGTTTCGCGCAGGCAGCGCGTGGTAGCGCCGAGATAGGAGCGCACGCCGGGGGGACAAGCATGACGGCCGACCTGATCCAGATCGAATCGGAAGCATTGCGCGCGACGCTCAATCCAGTCGGCGGCGAGCTGTGGGCGCTGTGCGATGCCGACGGACGATCGCTGATGACCGACGCCGATCCCGCCTTTTGGACCGGCCATGCGCCGATCCTGTTCCCGATCGTCGGCCGACTGAACGGCGACACGCTGACTCACGACGGACAGGCGTTCGCGATGAAGCAGCATGGCTTTGCCCGGCGCATGGCGTGGGAGGTGGTGGGCGTATCGGACAGCGCCGTGACGTTCCGCCTGCGCGACACGGCGGAGACGCGCGCGGCCTATCCCTTCGGCTTCGAACTGTCGGTGCTCTATCTGGTCGAGGATGCGACACTGTCGTGCATCGTCCGCGTGACCAATACCGGCGAGGCACCGCTGCCGTTCAGCATCGGCTTCCACCCCGCCTTTGCCTGGCCGCTCCCCTATGGCGCCGCGCGTGAGGCGCATCGCGTGGCGTTCGAGCGCGAAGAGGACGCGACGATCGCGCGGCTGGCCGACGGGCTGATCGCGGGCGAGCGCCCCTCGCCGCTCGCCGGGCGCACGCTGGCGCTGTCCGACAATCTGTTCGCCGACGATGCGCTGATCTGGGCGCCGGTCGCGTCGCAATCGGTCACCTATGGGCCAGAGGACGGGCCGCGGCTGCGCATCGACTTTCCGGACACGCCGGCGCTGGGCATCTGGACAAAGCCCGGCGCGCGCTTCCTGTGCATCGAGCCGTGGCACGGCCATGCCGACCCGGCGCGCTTTACCGGCGATTTCCGCGACAAGCCCGGCGTGATGACGCTCGCCCCCGGTGCCGAGCGACGTTTCGCGATGCACGTCACCCTGGTGCATTGATGGCCGGCGCCTGACAACGCCCCGACCGGCTCCTCCCGCCGGCAGCATAGTCGAGGGGAGCGGGCGGGGACCGCCTCAAGTATCCGGGCCGCTGCGCATTTTCCGGCGAACCTTCGGCGCCTCTTTTGCCATCTCGACGCGGGGGCCGCTGATCCGCTAGGGCGCCGCGATGCACTCCCCCTCCGACCGCCGCACCTTCGCGATCATTTCCCACCCGGATGCCGGCAAGACGACGCTGACCGAAAAGCTGCTGCTGTTCGGCGGCGCGATCCACCTGGCGGGCGAAGTCAAGGCGCGCGGCGCCGCGCGGCGTGCGCGGTCGGACTGGATGAAGATCGAACAGCAGCGCGGCATTTCGGTCACCAGTTCGGTGATGACGTTCGAACGCGACGGCGTGACGTTCAACCTGCTCGACACGCCGGGGCACGAGGACTTCAGCGAAGACACCTATCGCACGCTGACCGCCGTCGATTCCGCCGTGATGGTGATCGACGTGGCGAAGGGCATCGAAAGCCAGACGCGCAAGCTGTTCGAAGTGTGCCGCCTGCGCAACGTGCCGATCATCACTTTCGTCAACAAGGTCGACCGCGAAGGCCGCGAAGTGTTCGAGACGCTGGACGAAGTGGCGGACCTGCTTGCGCTCGACGTCACGCCGATGACCTGGCCGGTCGGCATGGGCGGCCAGTTCGAAGGCATTTACGACCTGGCCAACAACCGCCTGCTGCTGCCCGAGGGGCCGAGCCGCGAGTTCCAGGGCAGAGTGATCCAGACGAGCGGGCTCGACGATCCACAGCTCGACGCGATCCTGTCGGCCGAAGGACTGGCGAAGCTGCGCGAAGATGCCGAGCTGGCGCTGGCGGGCTATGCGCCGTTCGATGGCGAGGCGTATCGCAACGGCGACCTGACGCCGGTGTACTTCGGTTCCGCGCTGAAGGAATTCGGCGTCGATTCGCTCATCCGGGCGCTCGCCGACTATGCCCCGCCGCCGCGCCGCCAGCCCGCCGAACCCGCGCCCGTCGATCCGACGGACGACGAAGTCACCGGCTTCGTCTTCAAGGTGCAGGCGAACATGGACCCCAACCACCGCGATCGCATTGCGTTCATGCGGCTGTGTTCGGGCACATTCAAGCGCGGCATGAAGCTGACGCCGACCGGCCATGGCAAGCCGATCGCGATCCATTCGCCGATCCTGTTCTTTGCACAGCAGCGCGAGCTGGCGGACGAAGCCTATCCCGGCGACATCATCGGCATTCCCAACCACGGCACGCTGCGCGTCGGCGATACGCTGTCCGAACGCGCCGATGTGCGCTTCACCGGCCTGCCCAATTTCGCGCCCGAAATCCTGCGCCGCGTCGCGTTGAAGGACCCGACCAAGACCAAGCAACTGCGCAAGGCGCTGGACGACATGGCCGAAGAGGGCGTGACGCAGGTATTCTATCCCGACATCGGGTCGAACTGGATCATCGGCGTGGTCGGCCAGCTTCAGCTCGACGTGCTGCTCAGCCGGCTGGAGGCGGAGTATAAGGTGGCGGCGGGGCTGGAGATGGCGCCGTTCGAAACCGCGCGCTGGGTGTCGGCGGAGGACCCGGCCGAGCTGAAGAACTTCATGGAATTGAACCGCGGCGCCATGGCCAAGGACCGCGACGCCAACCCGGTTTTCCTGGCGAAAAGCGCGTGGGAAGTCGGCTATGTCACCGACCGCTATCCCAAGGTGAAGTTCGCCGCGACACGCGAACGCTGATCGCGCGCAAACGAAAAAGAGCCGGGAGTCGCGATCGACCGCCCGGCTCTGTGACCCTTAAGACCCCGCGCCTTCGGACCTGGGCGCCTTATGGTTGAGAAAGCGTTATCAGGGGACTCCGTACTGTTCCTGACTCGGAACGATCCCGAATCCACCGGGATCTTGCGTCCGCACCGATTATGGGGAAGCGAATCGATCAATCGACCCAATCGCGCGCCAGCACCCGGCTCGCCAGCGCCATCAACGCCCCCGCGACCAGATAGAGGCACAGCGCGATCGCAATGGCATAGCGCAGCGCGTCGGCCCCGTAGCTCGGCTGGAGCTGGTCCGACAGCGATCCGACGACCCAGCTTCCGAGCCCAAGCCCGATCAGGTTATTGATGAGCAGGAAGCTGGCCGAGGCAGTCGCGCGCATGTGCGCGGGCACCAGGTGCTGGACGGCAGTGAGCACCGGACCGAGCCATACATAGACCAGCGCCTGCGGCAGCAGGAACAGCGCGAACGCCGCCTGCCAGCTTCCCGACAGCACGCCCGCGATGAACAACGGGGTACCGAGCACATAGCAGATCGCGGGCGCGAGTGCGTACCAGCGCTTCGCCCGCGTCCCCAGCCGGTCGCCGACGAACCCGCCGATCAATATGCCCGCGACGCCGCCTGTCAGCAGCAGCGCGCCGAAGAACTGCCCGGTCTGCGCGATGTCGAGCCCGAAGTTGCGGATGATAAGGCTGGGCAGCCAGAAGGCGACGCCATAGCCGCACATCGACCCCGCCGCCGCGCCGAACGCGAGCAGCCAGAAGCTCGGCTTGGCCGCCAGCATGCCGAACACGCGCCCCAGCGGAACCTCGGTACCGGATGGTTTCGCGCGCGGCGGGTCGCGCACGATCAGCTTGAACGGGACCGCGACCAGCAACCCGAGCAGCCCCACAACCACGAACGCCGTGCGCCATTCGATATTCTTCGCGATATAGCCGCCGAGCAGCGCGCCGAGCGCCGCCCCCACCGGAATGCCAAGCGAGTAGATCGACAGCGCGCGCGCGCCGCTCGGCGGGATAGGTGTCGCTGATGAGTGCATAGCTGGGTGCGACACCGCCCGCTTCGCCTACGCCCACGCCCAGGCGGAACAGGAACATCTGCGTGAAATTCTGCGCCAGGCCGCATAGCGCGGTGAACGCGCTCCACACGCCCAGCGAGACAGTGATGACCCAGCTGCGGCTCGTCTTGTCGGCCAGCAACGCGAGCGGAATCGCCAGCGTCGAATAAAGCGCGGCGAACGCCAATCCGCCCAGCATGCCGAGCTGCGCGTCGGTCAGGTTCAAGTCGGCCTTCACCGGCTGCGCCAGAATCGACAGGATCTGCCGGTCGAGGAAGTTGAACGTGTACACGAGCAGCAGCATGGCGAGGACAAGGCCGCGCGGCGTCGAACGGGATGCTGCGGTTTGGGACACGGGTGCGACCTCCGTATGGCGTCGAAAAAAATGGCCGGACGTCGCGAACGACGCCCGGCCGGAAAAACGATCTCAGGCGGGAGCCCGGGCGATCAGAACTTGGCGCCGAAGGTCACGAACACCTGACGCGGATTGCCGTAGAACGCCGTGGCGATGCCTTCGCGGCCCAGCGTCGAGGTGTAGGTGCCGGTCCCGGCATTGTACGACAGATAATTGTAGCCCGACGTGATGTAACGCTGATCGGTCAGGTTCTTGCCGTGCACGCCGATGGTGTAGCGGTCGTCGGCGAAGCTGTAGTTGATGCTGGCGTCCCACAGCGCATAGCCGTCCTGGTCGAGCCAGGGGATCGGCGTTTCGAACTGATAGGTCTTCGAACGGTACGACAGCGTCGTCTGCGCGCTCAGCTTGCCGTTGCCGACGGGCAGATAGGTACCAAGCGTTCCTGAAAGCGTCCATTCCGGCGTGTTCTGGATCTGACGCTGGTCGGCCAGGTTGACGCCGTTGACGATGAATTCCTTGTACTTCGCGTCGATGTAGCCGAGCGTTCCGTTGAACGTGAACGCCGACCCCGGACCGGCATATCCGCGCGCCAGCCGGGCATTTACCTCGGCCTCGATGCCCTTGAATTCGGCCTTGCCCGCATTGGTGGTCACACCGGCGAAGCTTTCGTACACGCCGTCATTATTCGCATCGACACCGACCGAACCCGGGATCTGCACGTCCTTGTAATCGGCGTAGAAGGCGTCGATCGAGAAAGTCAGCGCACGGTCGAAAAGCTCGCCCTTCCATCCGATTTCATAGCTGTCGACCGTTTCGGGATCGAACGCGATGAAGTCGTAGATTTCCTGGTACGAGCGGACGCCGTCGCGGTTGGTGTCGGGCGCGATATTGCCGCTTCCGCGCGGGTCGAAACCGCCGCCCTTGAAGCCCTTCGAATAGGACACATAGATCATGTGGTTGTCGCTCGGCTTGAAGCTGAGCGAGGCGCGCGGCGTAAATTTCTCGAAATTGGCTTCGCCGGTGAAATCCGTCGCCGTCGCGATGACAACCGCCGTGCCGCCGAATTCGGGCGAAGTGCCGCCGATCTTCGTCTGCTTCAGGACGCGCGACTTGCGCGTGTCCCAGGTGTAGCGCCCGCCCACCGACAGGCTGAGGCGCGGCGTGAAGTCGAACGTGAAGTCACCGTAGATCGACGGCGTATGCGTGCGCACATCGCCCGCGGTATAGGCATTGAGTCCCGGCAGGCCGAGCAGCGTACCCGTCGGCCCCAGGATCACGTCGAACGCCGTCGATGCCTCTGCGTCCAGATAATAGAAGCCGAGGATGCCGTTCAGCCGCGACGAGGAATAGAGCAGCTGGAATTCCTGGCTGATCTGTTCGTTGCGATAGACGGCCGGCACGTCGACGTCGTTGACGGGCAGCGAGTCGAAATCGATCGGGGCGTAGGAACGATCCTTGCGCCAGGCGCTGATCGACCGCAGCGTGACGTGATCGGAAACCTCGGCGGTCGCACTGAGCGACAGGCCGCCGGCCCAGATGTCCTGCTTCGGATTGTTGAGCCCGGCCTGAGTGTCGTACACGTCGTCGAGAACCGGCGTCCCCGACAGCAGCGAGGTAAACAGCCGGTGGCCGTTGCGCGGGTTCGACTTGTCATGCGTATAGTCGCCCGAAATACGGATCAACATGCGCTTGTCGGGCGATTCGAATTCGAGCGAGGCGCGGCCTGCCCAGATATCCTTGTTGTAGTTTTCCAGCCCGTTGTTCAGATTTTCGCCGAAACCGCCGCGCGACAGGCGCGCACCCGACACACCGACCTTCAGCATGTCGCCGATCGGCGTCGAGATGCTGACCACGCCGTCGGCCTGGTCATAGCTGCCATAGGTGCCGCGCAGGCTGACCGAGAATTCGTCGGGAAGGCGTTTCGTTACATATTTAACTGCGCCACCGATCGTGTTGCGGCCATACAGCGTGCCCTGCGGTCCGCGCAGCACTTCGATCCGCTCGACGTCATAGATGTCGAGCAGCGCCGCCTGCGGACGGTTGAGGTACACGTCGTCGAGATAGATGCCGACACCGGCCTCGAAGCCCGGAACCGGGTCCTGCTGGCCCACGCCGCGAATGAAGGCAGTCAGCGTCGAATTGGTCCCGCGCGAGGTTTCCAGCGTGACGTTCGGGGTGACGGCGGAAATGTCCGACAGGTCGATCGCCCCGCTCTGGGCAAGCTGATCGCCCGAGAAGGCCGTGACTGCACCCGGCACGTCGAGCAGGCGTTCCTCGCGGCGGCGCGCGGTAACGACGATTTCGCCGTCCTGCGCGTCGGTCGACTGCGCGGCGGGCGCAGCGGTGTCGTCCTGGGCAAAAGCCGGCGTCGCGGCAAAACTGCCCAGAGCGGCGCTGGTCAGCAGAATCACACGAGCAGACGGAATGGCGCGTAGAATCACAGTCATCCTCCCCAATGGCCCACCCGAATCTGTGCACGGGTTGTAAGCGTTCGACCGACGCTATACTGAAAGCTGAACCGGGTTTCAACTTCGGATCGACAGGGGAGAGGAAAGATGGCGAGCGATCGTGGCGTTTCTGCCACGCTGCCTGCCGCCGCCAGCGCAAGCGCGGGCAAGGAGCCGCGGACCGCGCGGGGGCGCCGAACGTTGCGCGCCATATTGGATGCGGCGGCGGTCGAGTTTGGCGAAAAGGGCTTTCACGAAGGGTCGATCAGCGGAATCACGCGCCGCGCGGGCGTCGCGCTGGGCAGCTTCTACACCTATTTCGATTCGAAGGACGCAGTGTTCCGCGCGCTGGTGCGCGACATGTCGAACCAGGTGCGCGAGGCAGTCGGCCCCGGCATTCGCGCCGCGACCGACCAGATCGCCGCCGAGCGCGCGGGCCTGCTGCACTTCATCACCTTCGTGCGCCAGCATAAGGAATTGTATCGGATCATCGACGAATCGGAATTCGTCGATCCGGAAAGCTTTCGCCTGCATTATGAAAGCACGGCCGAGCGCATCCGGTCGCGCCTTCAGGCGGCGGCGGCGCGCGGCGAGGTGCGCGGCGACGTGGGCGAAGTCCACGCCTGGGCGCTGATGGGGATGAACGTCTTCCTAGGACTGCGCTATGGCGTCTGGAGCGAAGACGCCGCGCCCGACGCCGTAGCCGATACCGTTGCGGCGATGCTTGCCCAAGGGCTCGCCACGCGCGGCTGACGCATTATTTCGCGCCGCCAAGCCGGTCACGAAGGCCTGCGAGCGCCCCGAACGGCCCCGCTTCCTCCTCGCTGATGACGCCGGCGTCCTTCAGTGCCTGAGCGGCGCCCGCGCTGCGCGGGAAAGGGTCGAGCGCGAGCGCGAGCGTTTCGGCAGCGGCCTCGCCAAGGTCGATTGCCCCGCCGGTGAAGAAGACGGTGTCGCACTCCTCTTCAGTCAATTCGATTTCGTCTTCCTCGCCCTCGCGCGGTTCGGGCAGGAACCGGATCAGGAAATCCTCTTCGACAGTCGCCGGCACCGGGTCGCCGGTTACCACGCACGATTGGACCACGCGGGCCGACAAATGGCCGCGCGCCAGCACGCCGGCAGCGTCGCGGCGCAGCGTAAAATGTGCGTCGAGCGCATCGACCGACGGCAGTGCGAATCGCGCCGCCAGCGCGGCACGCTCGCCGTCTTCGGCATGCACCGCATGCGCCGATTCGCCCGCTCCGACCTGGTCGAGCCGCACCAGCCGCGAGAACTCGGCCTCGGTCATGCGGGTAATTCCCCGGCAATGATCCGCGCGGCAGGCATTTCGGCCAATGCAGCGCGGAACCCGGCCAACGCATTGCGCGTGTGCGCCAGCGCGGCAGGCGTCGGCGCGACTCCACGATACAGGTTGCGGATCAATGCCGCGTCGAGCGCGTCGCTAGTGTCCGCCGCGCGATAGGCGCCCAGCCGCCCGCCGAGCATCCCCATCATCTTGCCCATATGCTTGCCGACGACGATGTCGCCGATCCCGATCTGGCGAAGCTGGCCGTCCATATCGTCGATGAACCGTTCGGCAAGCGCCGTGCTCGGCACCGCGCCTTCGGGATCGCCTTCCAGCCGGAGCAGCACGAAGGCCAGGATCGCGGCGATCATATCGAACCGGCCGTCGACGCTGTCCGCGACGCCGCCGTCCAGATACCAATGCGGCATGCGTCCACGCGCAACAATCGCGGCATAGAGCGCGGCGGCAGCTTCGCGGTCGCGCGCGCCGAATAGCCGTTGAAGCAATCCCATTGTCGAATTCCGAATGTCCCTGCACGGCCTTGTTTGGCCGGCCGATGCCGCATATTGAGGGGATTGGCGCGCGATGCAATCCGCGCCGGGTCTGGCTTTCTTGCCCTGGAGAAGTGGATGTCGCCGATTTCCGTTCGCGCCCTTGCCCTGGCCGGCGCCCTGGTGGTGCTGGGTACCTCGGCCTGCGCGCCGCTGCGCAGCCATCAGGGATATGTCATCGATCAGGATCTGGTCGATTCGATCCAGCCAGGCGTCGACAACCGCGATTCAGTGTTGAAGACACTGGGCAACCCCACGCTGACGGGCCAGTTCAGCCAGGGCGACTGGTATTATATCTCGCGCGACAGCCGGAACCTGGCCTTCACCGACCCCAAGGTCGCCAAGCAGGTGACGCTGCGTGTCCGCTTCGACGAAAAGGGCAATGTCGCGGCGGTCGACCGTACCGGCGAAGAGCTGGTCGCGTCGGTGGACCCCTATGGCAAGAAGACCCCGACGCTGGGCCGCAACCGCGGTTTCCTGCAGGATCTGTTCGGCAATATCGGCACGGTGGGTGCGCCGGGCACCGGCGGGCCGGGCGGCGGCCAGGGCCAGTAACCATTATTGCTGGCGGGTGACTGCGGCGTTCCTCTGTTATTCAGCCGACCTGTTCCAGAACGAGACTGTCGACGGACACGCAGCCCAGGGGTTTCGCAGCCGTTGTCTGTTGTTCTGGAGGATGAACATGAAGAAAATGATTTCGGCGGCGCTGGTCGCCGCGTTCGCCCTGCCGGCGATTTCTGCGCCGGCTGTCGCTTTCGCGCAGTCGCATCATGATCGTCGCGACGATCGTTACGACCGGCGCGATGATCGCCGTGATGACCGGCACGACCGGCGCGAAGATCGCCGCGACCATCGCGATTATCGCGACGACCGCTACGATCGCGGCTATCGCTGGGGCGACAACGACTGGGAACGTTATCGTCGCAGCAACCGCGTCGTCTTCGCGCGCGGGACCTGGCGCGCGCCATTCCGATACACTGCATTCCGCCCGGGCGTGCGTATCGGCGCCGTGTACTTCGGCCCGCGTTATGTGGTCGCCGACCCCTGGCGCTACCATCTGCCGCCGGCCGGCCGCGGGCTGGTGTGGGTGCGCCACTATAATGACGTGCTGCTGGTGGATACCCGCCGCGGCGTCGTGATCCGCGTCCATCGCGGCTTCTTCTGGTAACCACCGGTTCGTCAGGCGGGCAACCGGACCCCGGGCGATGTCGCGTCGCCCGGGGTTCGGCCGTGCGGTGCCGTTCGATCCGCCCGGCCGGTGCGCCGGTCGCACCGGTCCCGAAAGGGGGAGGGACCATCGGCGGCAACGCCTGAGCACGGCTTTGGTTCGGCGGCGCCAGTAAAAAGCGCATCGTGTCAGCGCATTGTGTCAGCGCATCGTGAAGACGATGCGGTCGACGGTACGCCCCCCCGAATCGACCAGCCGCAGCAAATGCCGCCCCGGCGGGGCGAGCACCAGCGGCGTCGAATCCGCCGCGCCCAAATCGTGCCGGTCGAGCAGCAGCCGGTGCCCCGTAACATCCCCCGCAACCGCGATCGCCAGCCGCTGCCGGTCCGGCGGTATGTCGGGATCGAGCGCATAGACGCTGCCCGACACCGGGTTGACGATGCGCGGCCGGCGTGCCTGAGCCGGCGCCGCCGCGACGACATCAAGCGCGGTTCCCTTGAGAAAATATTCCGTGCGCGGCTGTTCGATAAGATCGGCGAAGCGGATCCGCCGCTCCTCGATACCCGCCGGACGCGGCGGCGCCTGGCCGGGAACGGCCGCGTGCAGCGCCAGCATCACGTCGCGCCACACCGGCGCCGCACCGCTGGTACCCGACACCGCGCGCATCGGGTCGCCCTCCAGATTGCCGACCCAGACCGCGACTGTGAACCGATCGGAAAAGCCGATGCACCAATTGTCGCGCATCGCCTTTGACGTGCCCGTCTTCGCCGCCGCCCAGAACGGCAGCCGCAGCGACGAATCGAGCCCGAACGTCACCGCGCGCGCATTGGGATCGGACAGCATGTCGGCGACGATCCACGCCGCCTGCGGCGTGGTGACCGCGCGCGCGGGGTCGTGCGGGTCGTCCTTCGTCAGCCGGAGCGGCGACCAGTTCCCTCCCTGCTCCAGGCTGCGAAACGCCGCCGCCTGCTCGAGCAGCGTGACCTCCGCCGATCCGAGCGCAAGCGAATAGCCATAATATTGGCCGTCCTCGGTCAGTCCGCGATAGCCGGTGTCCCACAGCCGGTCGCGGAACGCATCGACGCCGGTGAGCAGCAGCGTCCGGACCGCCGGTACGTTGAGCGACCCCGCCAGCGCGCTGCGCGCCGACACCGGCCCCTTGAAGCCACGATCGTAATTCTGCGGCACATACAGCCCCGACGCAGTGTCGAGCTGAACCGGCGAATCGTCGAGGATCGAGGCAGACGTCAGATATCCCTTCTCGATCGCCATCGCATAAAGGAACGGCTTCAGCGTCGACCCGGCCTGGCGATAGCTGTTGGCGCCATCGACATTGGGCGCAGTCGACGCGCCGCCCACACCGCCGACATAGGCAAGCACGTCGCCCGTCGCATTGTCGACCACCACCACCGCGCCATCGCGCGCGCGGCTGCCGCCCAGCCCCTGCAGCTGGCGGCGCAGCGCAGTGACGGCGATCCGCTGGACGCGATAGTCGAGCGTCGTGGTCACGCGCATGCCGGGCCTGGTCAGCAACCGGTCGGACAGATGCGGCGCCAGCCCCGGGTCGAGCGCGAGGCTGCGCGCCGGGCCAAGCATCGACGCCGCCTGCGCGGCGAAGCGCGAACAGTCCTTTTCCTGCGACAGCGCGCACGCGCGCGCGGCGATCCGTTCCGCCGGCGCGCCCGGGTCGGGCAGCAGCGCGGCGTGCAACAGCGCGTCGTCGCGCGTCAGCGAGGCAGGCGTCTTGCCGAACAGGCCGAGCGCGGCGGCGCCGATCCCCTGCGCCTCACCGCGAAACCCCGCCAGATTGACATAGGCCTCAAGGATCTGGTCCTTGGTCCAACTGCTTTCGAGCGCCCAGGCCGCGCGCATCTGGCGCAGCTTGTCGAGCTTCCCGCGCGATCCGGGCGCCGCCAGATCGGGGGAAAGATACGCGGCAAGCTGCATCGACAGCGTGCTCGCGCCGCGCGCGCGCTTGCCCTCCACCCGGTCGCGCACCGCGCCGCCCAACGCCAGCCAGTCGACACCGCCATGGTCGCGAAACCGCCGGTCCTCGGCGTCGACCAGTACCTGCAACGCTTCCGGCGCAATGTCGGCAAGCGCAGTCCAGCCGAGGCGGCGGACCTGAAAATCGACGCGCGAGCTGTCGAGCAGCCGCCCGTTGCGATCATAGAGCCACGATTCGGACGGCTGCCATGCCGCGCGCACCATCGCATAGCCGGGGAGGGGCGGGGGCAAGGTGACCCAATCGACCGTCGCATGGCCCCCGAGCAACACCGCCGACGCACCCAGCACGATGCGCCCCGGCCGCGACAGGCCGGTCCACCAACGCCGCGCCGCCCCGGCCGCGACCTGCGCGCGCGACCGGACGGCTTGCGCCGCCGCGGTGACGCGCGCGGGGATCACCGTTGCGCGACGTCCATCGGCGCATTGGGCACGGCTGCGCGGATTTCGGGCGAGTACATCGCCTCGACTCGCGACGCAGGCAACTGGAAATGCCCGGCGGTGTTGACGCGCATCGTGTACGACACGGTCGTCGTGCCGCGCGGCATCCAGCGGTAATAGGCGCGCCAGCTGTCGCGCCCGCGCTCGATATAGCTCGCGCCACCCGCATCGCTGCCCTGGTCGAGCAGTTCGGACTGGCCACCCAGGTCGCCGATCACCGTGGCGCCGGCGGGCACCGGATCGCTGATGACGACCCAGCTGCGCTCGGCACTCGCCTCGACGCTGATCGTCACCTTGACGACATCGCCGCGCGACAGCTTACCCGGCACCGCCGCCTGCACGACCTCTATCTTGCGCGTCAGGCGGTATCCGGCGTTGAGCGGCTGCGTCAGCGGCACCGCCGCCTTCACCTGCACCATCGCCCATGGGCCGGCGCCGCCCGACTGGCTGAGCTGGAGCGGCATCGTCGCCGCGGGCAGCGGGAAGCGCATCGACCGGTCGGCCGCCGCCAGCGGCCAGCTGCGCGTCATGCTGTTCCCGCCGATCGTGCCGGTGGTGATGCCCGCGATCGCCGTCGCCGGATAGACTGCGTCGAACTTGCGCGCGGCGATGGTGCCCCAGGCGTTGGCGGTGGTGGTGTCCCAATGGCCGCGCTGCTGGCGCATCGCCACGCCGACCATCATTTTCGCCGCTTCGTCGTTCCAGCCGGGGCGGCCGATGACCGCCAGCACTGCCTTGATCGACGCTTCGTCATCCGACGACATCAGCCACCAGGGCATGTTGCCCTTGTCGACCAGGTCGATCCGCGTGCCTTCATACACCAGCCGCGTGCGCAGCAGCTTTTCGCCGTCGGCGCGCAGTTGCGCCCGATTGGCCAGCCCCGGCACATGGTCGAGCGCGACCAGATAGTCGGCGAGCAGCGCAGTCGGCATGTCACCCGCGCCGAGCCCAAGCTGGCCCAGCATTTCCGGCGTCGCCGCGCCGTTGCGCGCCAGCGCCGCGAACGCCGCGACCTTGCGGAAGCGGGCGTCGCCATAGTCCTCATGCCGCAGCCGGCCGTCGAGCACTGCCTTCATCGCGTCGACCATCCGGCCGCGCGCGGCGTCGGGGATCGGCAGTCCCGCCTCTGCCGTCGCCGACAGGACATAGGCAGTCAGCGCCTCCGACCCCGGCATGGTGTCGCTCGGGAAATAGCGCAGCAGCCCTTCGCGATCGAGATAGACGGGAATTTCGCCCGCCAGCAGGTTCCACGCCGCGACATCGCCCGTCGCGATGGCGCGCGACAGCCGCTGTTCGAAGCAGTTGAACGGATAGGCCGCCATATAGTCGCGGACCCCCGCGAGCGGCGGCGCCAGCGTATCGGTCAGCAACACGTCGACACTGCCGCGCCCCGGCAGCGCGCCGCCCGGCGGGGCGATGGTGACGCCCGGCCCTTCGCCCACGCGCACCAGCGACGCGGCCCAGGTTTCGACCGGCACCGCGGGGACGATGTCCTGCTTGACGGTCAGCCTGTCGCTCGACTTGCCGCCCTTGGCCTCGGCCGTCACGGTCCAGCTCAGCGATCCTTCGGTCGGCGGCGCGTCGAGATTCCACGCCACCGGCACCGCGCCGCCCGGCGCGATGTCGACCGTCAGCGGCTTGCCCGTCGCGACCGCGGGATTGAGCGCGACCGTCGCAGTGACGCGCATCGGCTTCGACGACGCGTTGCGCAGCGTGAAGATCGCGCCATAATGGTCGCCCGTGCGGACAAGCGGCGGCAGGCTGGACAGGATCTGCAGGTCCTTCGACGCGCGCACGCTGGCCTCGCCGGTGCCGAACCGCTGCGCGCCGCTGGTCGCGACCGCGACCATCCGGAACGAAGTGAGCGAATCCGACAGCGGCACCGCAATACGCGCATGCCCCTTGGCATCCAGATCGACCTTGCCCTTCCACAGCAGCACCGGCTGGAAATTCTCGCGATTGAGCCCGGACAGGTCGCCCCCGCCGCCGCCGCCGGCTTCCACCGCCTTGCGGCCATAGTGACGCTTGCCCACCACCTGCATCTGCGCAGTCGAGGTGAGCACCGACAGCGGCCGGTCGCCCATCATCGCCGACAGCACGTCCCAGCTGTCGTTGGGGGCAAGCTGGAGCAGCGCCTCATCCACCGCGACAAACGCGACATCGGCCTCTGCCGCCGGGCTGCCGTCGGGATTCCTCACCGTCACATCGACGTTGGCGGTGTCGCGCGGGCCATAGCTTTCGCGATCGGCCTTCACGTCGACGCCCAGGCGATGCCCGTCCCAGCCGACCTTAACCTTGACGATGCCCATGCGATAGGCGGGCTTGGCCAGGTCGACGGTCGCGGTCGGCTTCGCCGCGTCCTTCGATCCGAACGGCAGGCTCCACGAACGCGACAGGTCGGACAGCCACAGCCCCCACCCGTCGACGCGCCCGCGCACCGCCATCACCGAGACATAGACGTCGGGTGCATAATCGGCCGGCATCGGCACTTCGACCACCGGGTCCTTGCCCGACAGCCCGACGACGAAGCTGCTCAGCACGCCTTCGCGTTCGACCGTGACCAGCGCAGTCGCCTCGCGGAACGGCATGCGGACCTGGAACCTGGCGATCTCGCCCGCCTTATATTCGGTCTTTTCGGGCAGCACGTCCATGCGGTCGCCATTGTCGCCGCCGAACCACCATTC
The DNA here is from genome assembly GCA_049323815.1 of Pseudomonadota bacterium. Classification (GTDB taxonomy): domain Bacteria; phylum Pseudomonadota; class Alphaproteobacteria; order Sphingomonadales; family Sphingomonadaceae; genus Sphingomonas. Next base: position 31,620 of record JBMOOB010000039.1, read on the forward strand.
GTCCTGGCCCGCGAGCCAGACCGACCGCACCGCGCGGCTGACGTTGCCGTTCGCGTCCTTGGTCGTCGCGACGGCATAGACTTCGCCCGACACGCCGGGGTCGATCGCGCATTCGGCATAGCCGAGCCGGTCGGTCGTCGCCGAGCAGGTGGCGTTCAGCCGCGTCGTCTTCATCTGGTTGTCATAGGCGTAGAAGCCGCCGATCAGCCGCCGCCGCGCAGTCAGTATCTCGCGGCTGTACAGCGCGACTTCGACCGGCTGGTTCGCCACCGGCTTGCCCGCGGTGTCGAGCGCGACGAGCTTGAGCCGCAGATCGTCCGACTTCATCAGCCAGCCGTCGGTCTTCATCCCCAGCCGCACCGCCGATGCCCACAGCGGGATGCGACGCGACGCGGTCAGCACTTCGCCGTTGGCGTCGGGATAATCCATTTCGGCCAGCATCACGCTGTCCTGGTCGAGCGTCTGCGGCACGTCGATCGTCGTACGCGCGGTGCCGTCGGCATTGAGCGTGACGGGCAGCGTCTGCGTGGGCGGCAGCGTGTCGACTTCGTCCTCGCCGTCGCCGTTCATCGGCTTGACGCCTTCCTCGACCGGCTTGCCGCCGAACGAGAAGCTTTCATAGCCGGACGGCGTCCATCCGCCTTCGAAATAGCCGACGCGCACTTCGACCGGCAGGCGCGACGCGCCGCCGCCCGACAGATAGCCGACATAGAGGTCGAGCGGCAGCGTGCGCGGACGCACCGCCGCTTCCTGCGGGCCGGTGACGGTCGCGCGCATCGTCGGCAGTCGATATTCGTCGACCTTGAACGACTGGCCGGTCCAAATCGTCTTGTCGCCGACCTCCACCGTCAGGTCATAGTCGCCCATCGGTGCGCCCTTCGGCGCCGTCCATTCGGTTTCGCCCGTGCCGTTCGCGCTGATCGTCAGCGGCAGTTCGAACTGCGTGTCCGACCCGCGATGCGACAGCTTGAGCGTGCCGGTGAACGCCTGCCCCGCGCGAAAGCCGGTGGCGACCGGCGTGCGGACGATATGCTTCATGTGGACGGTTTCGCCCTGGCGCACCAGCGCGCGGTCGAACACGGTATGAAACTTGTCCTCGGGCTTGTCCCAGCCATAGGGCAAGTCGAAATCATAGGGGCGAATGCCCTCGCCCCAGCTGGTCAGGGTGAAGCTGAGGTCGTCGTCCTTGCGCGCCGAGACCATCAATGCGTGGCTGCCGCCGTCGCTGTCGCAATTGCTCCAGCTTTCGGGCTCGGGCAGCCCGGCCGGAACCGCCAGGCGGCCCGATTTGTCGGTCGTGCCGCGCGCGATCAGCTGGCCGGTGCAGCTGTCGGTCACCTGCACCTTGGCGCTGTCGACTCCCGCGCCGGTATCGAGCGCGGTCACCCAGACGAGCGAGCCTTCGCGGCCCCATTTGAAATGCACCGCCATGTTGGTGACGAGCGCGCCCGTCGCGACATAGCGCGTCGCCTTGCGGCCGAGCAGCGCCTCACCCAGCTGCGGGCTCGCCAGTTCGACGACATAGAAACCGGGCTTGGCCAGCGGGATGCCAACGACTTCGAATTCCTTGCCCTTGCCCGGCAGCGTCAGGTTGAACGCCGTGCCACCGCCCTTGCCCGTCAGGATCGGCGCGTCGCCGGTGTGGTTGATGCGGACTTCTTCCTTGCCGCGCTGGACCGTGTCGACGCGATATTCGTCGGCCTTGTCGATCGTGCGCAGCCAGCCCGCGATCTCGCCGTCGCTGCCCGCGACGCGCAGGCTCTGGCCGGTGACGGCCTTTTGCTCGCCCTTCAGCGTCTCTTCGACATTGCGCACGGTGACGGGAAGGACGCCGCCTTCCTTCGCCTCCAGAATGCCGAACGAGGCCGCGAACTTGACCAAAGGCGGCGCGACGTCGAACCGCACGTCGAGCGGGAAGCGGTCGAGGTTCGACAGCGGCCGTCCGCTTTCGTCCTTGATCCCCTGCGGCAGCACCAGCTTTGCCGTGACCGCGGCGGGAAGCGGCGCGACGAATTTCAGGTCGCTGATCGCATCGGCGCGCTTGTCGTCATCGGACAGCACGGGGGCAAGCTGCTTGCCGTCGGGCAGCGCGATGCGCACCCCCTCTGCCTGCGCGCGCGGAACGCGCGCCGAAAAGCGCACCCAGGCTTCCTGCACCGGGCTGCACCCCGCCTGCGGATTGACGCGCGAACATTCGAAGCGCGCCGTGAACGGCTTGCGTACCGTGAAGTCGAACCGCTGGTCGGCACCGGCGAGCCGGCCCGACGGGCTCTTGATCCCCTTGCCCCACACCAGCGCGACGTCGCGCCCGGCGGGCAACGGACGGCCGCACTGAAGCGCCGTGATCGAGGCAGTTGCCCGGGCGCGATCCTCGGCCGAGGCCGGCAGAGTCTGCGGCAGGCCGGCGTCGTCGAGGAAGCTGCGCACCGTCCAATTGTCGGTGCTGAGGTCGGCGAGCAGCTTCGGCGCGATGTCGCGGCCGAGCAGCTTGACCGGAATCTTCTCGCCGATGCCTTCGACCGCGCAATAGGCATTGGCCGCAACCGAAGCGGGGTCGGCCTCCAGGTTCGACGCGACCAGGAAGACCTGGTCCTCCTCGATCTCGCTGCCATAGCGGCTGGGCAGCACCGCGCGCGCCACCGGCCCGCCGCTGTCGACCGTGAACTTCGTCTGGCCGGTGACGGCATAGCCCGCCAGCGTCTTCAGCCCGTCGTTGAGCGTGAAGGTGCAGGTTACTCCGCCGGGGAGCGGATTCGCGAAATCATAGACATAGGTCTGCTGGTCGACCCAGCGCCCTTCGCCGCCGACCGCACATTCGACCTTGAGCGGCGCCGCGGCGCGCGGATCGCCCAGCGGCACCATGGGGTCGCTGAACCGGAGCGTGAAGCGTTCGATCGAACCATTGCCGATGCCGGGGGTGGCCAACACGACTTGCGGCTTGTCCGCGCTCCAGGCGGCCACGACGCCGATCGGCGCCAATGCAAGCGCCAGAATGGCAATGCGGGTTGCGATCTTCATGCTACCTGTCCCCCCAGAAGGCGCGCGCAAGCTACCGGCCCGCATAGGCCCGAGTCCAGTCGCGAATTCGGCGGCAATCCAGCCGCTTGACCATAATGCCTGCCCCCGCGACGATGACCGGGGGCTGAATCGGGGGGCAGGTGGGTGCAGGTTGGCGCGATGCTGGTCGGCTGGTGCGACGCCATCGCGCGCGAGACGATGCTGTTCGCCGCCGTCTGGTTCGTGGTCGGCGGCGTCGACGACGTGCTGGTCGATCTCCTCTATCTGGCGCGTCGCGGCTGGGACCGGTTGCGCGGACGCGCGGCGCGCGACGGCGGCGCCGACACGCTGCCGCTGCCCGAAGCGCCCGCGCGGATCGCCGTGTTCGTGCCGGCCTGGGATGAATCGACGGTGATCGGCGCGATGCTGACCACCGCGCTCGCCCGCTTCGACTATCCCGACTATCGCCTCTATGTCGGCTGCTACCCCAACGACCCCGCGACGATCGACGCCGTCGCACGCGTGGCCGAGCAGGACGCGCGCGTGCGCATCGTCGTCGGGACGCACCCCGGCCCCACGACCAAGGCCGATTGCCTGAACCAATTGTGGCAGGCGTTGTGCGCCGACGAAGCGCGCGACGGGCCGGTCGTCGGCGTGCTGATGCACGATGCCGAGGATGTGGTGCACCCCGCCGAGCTGCGCATCGTCGCGCATTTCCTGATGGAATATGACGCGATCCAGCTTCCCGTGCTGCCGCTGCCGCACCCGCGGTCGCGGCTGGTGTCGGGCCATTATTGCGATGAGTTCGCCGAGGCGCATGCCAAGCAGTTGCTGGTGCGCCAGGCGCTGGGGGCGGGCATGCCGCTGGCGGGCGTCGGCTGCGCGATCAGGCGGGCAATGCTGGGCCGCATCGCCGCCGCGCGCGGGGGGGCGCCGTTCGATGCGAGCAGCCTGACCGAAGACTATGAGCTCGGCCTGACCGTCGCGACGATGGGCGGCCGCGCGCGGCTCGTCCGCATCGCCGAGCGGCGCGGCGGGCGGCCGGTGGCGGTTCGCGCGTTTTTCCCCGCCAGCCTGGCGGCCGCCGTGCGGCAGAAGGCGCGGTGGATGACCGGCATTGCGCTTGCAGGCTGGGACCGGGTGGGATGGGGAGCGCCCGGAAATCTGGGCGACCACTGGATGCGGATGCGCGATCGGCGTACGACGCTGGCGATGCCGGTCCTAGCCATCGCCTATCTCTCGCTCGTCGCCTGGGGCGTCTCGTCGCTCGCGCATGTCGCGACGCGGACGCAGGGGCTTGGGCCCGCCGCGCGGCTGGAGCCGTTGCTGGCGGCGAGCGCGGCGCTGTTCTGCTGGCGGCTGGCCGTACGCGCCGCCTTTGTCGGGCGTGCCTATGGCATGGTGGAGGCGCTGTGGTCGGTGCCGCGCGTATTCGTGTCGAATCTGGTGTCGCTGCTCGCCGCACGCCGGGCCGTGTTCCTTTATCTGGGCATGCTGGCGGGCATGCCGCCGCGCTGGGACAAGACGATGCACCAGTTTCCCGATCATCCCGACGAAGTGACGGCATGAAGGGGCGCGGGCGACCGCTGCGCTTCCTGGCGCTGGTGTTCGCCGGTTGGATGGCGCTGCGCGTGGCGATGCTGTGGCCACATCACGGCACGCTGGGCGAGGCCGTGCGCGAAGCAGTCCCGTTCGCGTCGCTGCCGTCGTTCGCGCCGGACGAGCGCGCGGCACCAGTGCCGCCGCCGGATCATGCCGTCGCGCACGCCCCGGCCGAGCGCCCGGCGGAAGGCGCTGCGGTCAGTCGAGCGGCGGGAACGCTGCTGCCCGTGCCGGGCCCGGCCGCCGCCGCCGCCGCCGCCGCCGCCGCCGCGCAATCGCATGCCCCGCGCGACCCGGTACGCGTCCAGTTCGCGCTGATGGGCCTGGTCCAATATGGAGACATCGAGCCGGTCGACGCGGCGCCCGACCCGCGCTGGTCGCCCGCAGTCGCGCTGCCCCCCGCCACCGCGTCGGCGGTACGCTGGTCGGGCAGCGCATGGGTGGTGGCGCGCGGCGGCACCGGCATCGGCGCGGCGCCCGGTGCAGGGCAGATCGGCGGGGCGCAGGCAGGCGCGCGCGTCGCGTGGCTGTTGTCGCCGTCGCGCCGGATCGCGCTGGTGGCGCGCGCAACCGCACCGCTCCACGGGCGCGGTGCCGAGGCGGCGGTGGCGATCGAGTGGCAACCCGGCGACCTGCCGCTGCGGCTGGTCGCCGAACATCGCTTCGGGCTGGACGGCGCTCCCGGCGGCACCGGGTTGGGGCTGGTCGCCTGGGCGGACGAAACGCTGCCCAGCCAGTTCCGGCTGGAGGCCTATGGGCAGGCGGGGTTCGTCAAGCGCGCACGCGTCGAGCCCTATGCCGACGGCGCCGCGCGGACGACGCATGCCGTCGCCGGATCGACGCTGCGGCTGTCGCTCGGCGCAGGCGCGTGGGGCGCGGCGCAGCGCGATGCGCAGCGGCTGGACATCGGCCCCTCGGCGCTCGCCGACCTGCGCGTCGGCGACCGAACGTTGCGCGCGGCGCTCGACTGGCGCCAGCGCGTCGCGGGTGACGCGCTGCCCGGATCGGGTGCGGTACTGACATTGGGGACCGACTTTTAAAGCGCCGCGCCGCCGCAAGCGGTTTCGATCGCCGACAACGAAATCGCGCAAGCTGCTTTTGCCGGGCCGCGGGACGCGGTATCGCCTGTCGGCAATGGATCTCTACCTTCCCATTGCCAACCTGTCGGTCAACGCGCTGGTGATCGTCTTCCTGGGGCTGGGCGTCGGCCTGTTGTCGGGGATGTTCGGCGTGGGCGGGGGGTTCCTGACCACCCCGCTGCTGATCGTCTACGGCATTCCGCCGACTGTCGCCGCCGCTTCCGCCGCCAGCCAGGTGACCGGCGCCAGCGTGTCCGGCGTGTTCGCGCATTTCCGCCGCAACGGCGTCGACGTGAAGATGGGCATGGTGCTGGTCGCGGGCGGCGTGATCGGATCGCTGATCGGCGCAGTGTTGTTCCGGCTGCTCCAGGCGAGCGGCCAGATCGATACCGTCATTGCGATCCTGTACGTCCTGCTGCTCGGATCGATCGGCAGCCTGATGCTGACCGAATCGGTGCAGAGCATGCGCGCCGCGCGATCGGGCAGGCCGGCGCGCGCCCGGCGGCGGCGGCACCACCCGCTGGTCGCCGCGCTGCCGCTGCGTTGGCGATTCTATGCGTCGGGGCTATACATCTCGCCGATCGCGCCGCTGTTGCTCGGTGTCTTCACGGGCATTTTGACGATGCTGCTCGGCATAGGCGGCGGGTTCATCCTGGTGCCCGCGATGCTCTATATCCTGGGCATGGGGACGCAGGTGGTCGTCGGTACCTCGCTGTTCCAGACGCTGTTCACCACCGCCACCGCGACGATGGTGCACGCGACCACGACCAAGGCAGTCGACATCGTGCTCGCCGCGCTGTTGCTGGTCGGATCGGTTGCCGGCGCCCAGCTTGGCGCGCGCTTTGCGATGAAGGCGCGGCCGGAGCATCTGCGGCTCGCGCTCGCCGTCATCGTGCTGCTCGTCGCGATGCGGATGCTGCTCGGCCTCGCGTGGCGGCCCGACGAAATCTATTCGGTCACGCTGTCGTGAGGGCGCGGGCGGCGTTCCTCGCGCTCGCGGCGCCGCTGGTGATGGGCCAGGCCAAGCCCGCGCTGGTCCCCGACGTGTCGCAGCGCGACATCGAAATCGCCTACAGCTTCACCGGTGCCGAGCTGCTGCTGTTCGGCGCAATCGTCTATCCCGGCGGGACCGCGCCGCAGCCGGGCGACAAGCCCGCCGAGATCGTCGTCGTCGTCAAGGGACCGGTCCAGTCGGTGCTGGTGCGCGAGAAGGAGAAAGTCGCCGGCATCTGGGTGAATGCGGAACGCATGCGCTATCGCTCGGCGCCGTCCTTTTACGCCATCGCTTCTTCGCGGCCGATCCGGTCGATCGTCGACGATCGTACGCGCGCGATCTACGAACTCGGGCTCGACAGCCTGCAGCTTTCGCCCGCGTCGGGGGCCACCCCGGATGTCCAGCGGCGGTTCGACGCGGGCCTTGTCGACCTGCGCCGCCGCGCGGGCCTCTATTACGAAGCGCCGGGCGCGGTGGAGATCACCGACGGCGTCCTCTATCGCGCGCGCATCACGATTCCGGCGCGCGTGCCGGTCGGCCGCTTCACGGCGGAGACCTTTCTGATCCGCGACAATCGCGTGCTTGCGGCGGCGGTGCGGCCGATCGAGATCCGCAAATCGGGCTTTGAGCGCTTTGTTGCCAGCGCGGCGGAACATACTTCGGTGCTGTACGGCATCGTCGCAGTCGCGCTGTCGGTGCTGTGCGGTTGGGGGGCGGGCGCGCTGTGGCGCCGTTTCTGACGCACGGAGTACGACAAACCCAATATTTACCAACGCTTGCGATAGTGCCCCTCCCGCAGCGAGGAACAGGGAATGGACGGGCAATTCGGCGCAAGCGCTTTCGACGGGGCGACACCGGTGCCGCTCGACGCAGGGCAGCCGCGCGGTGCACCGTGCGCGATCGGCGCCGTGCTGGAAATCGCGGGTTCGTCGAGCCAGGTGCTGTTCGACATCGCGACGCTCGACGCGCTGGCCAACGACCCGGACACCAGCGTGGCGCAGGCCGGCCAGGTCGGCGGGCAAGTGAAGATGCGCGTCGGATCGACCTGGCTGATCGCCAATGTCCGCGCGCTGCGGCTGGCCGATGGCTATTCCGACCGCATTTCGGCGCAGATCGACTTCCTGGGCGAAGGCGATGAGGAGCGGCTTACCGGCAAGCTCTATCGCTTCCGCCGCGGCGTGACGCGCTATCCGGTGCCTGGGTCTGCCGTCTATCCGGTCACCACCGCCGACCTGCAGCAAATCTATGCCGCCGACGAACGCGCGCATATCGGCATCGGCACTGTCTATCCCACCCGCGACATCCGTGCCGCGCTGTACGTCGACGCGATGCTGGGCAAGCATTTCGCGCTGCTCGGCTCGACCGGCACCGGCAAATCGACTGCGGCGGCGCTGATCCTGCACCGCATCTGCGAACTCGCGCCGCAAGGGCATGTCGTGATGGTCGACCCGCACGGCGAATATGCGTCCGCATTCCGCAACACCGGCGCGCTGTTCGATGTGTCGAACCTGGCGATGCCGTACTGGCTGATGAATTTCGAGGAACATTGCGAGGTGTTCCTGACCACCGAGGGGTCGGAGCGCCAAGTCGACGCCGACATCCTGGCGAAGTGCCTGTTGCTCGCCAAGTCGAAGAACCGGCTGGCGGCGGAAATCGGCAAGCTGACCGTCGACGCGCCGGTCCCCTATCTGCTGTCCGACCTGTCGAACCTGATCCAGCTAGAAATGGGCAAGATGGACAAGGCGACCGACAGCGCGCCCTATCTACGGCTCAAGGCCAAGATCGACGAGATCAAGTCCGATCCGCGCTATGCCTTCATGTTCTCGGGGATGCTGGTCGCCGACACGATGGCGCAGTTCCTGGCGCGCATCCTGCGCCTGCCGGGCGACGGCAAGCCGATTTCGATCATCGACGTGTCAGGCGTGCCGTCCGAGATCACCTCGGTCGTCGTCGCAGTGCTGAGCCGGCTGGTGTTCGACTATGCCATCTGGTCGCGCGGGGAGCCGCAACGGCCCATCCTGCTGGTATGCGAGGAAGCGCACCGGTACATCCCGAACGAACGCAACGCCGACGGATCGTCGGTCGGCCGCATCCTGAGCCGCATCGCCAAGGAAGGCCGCAAATATGGCGTGTCGCTGGGCCTCATCACCCAACGTCCGTCGGACCTGGCCGAAGGCGTGCTGTCGCAATGCGGCACGATCATCACGATGCGGCTGAACAACGACCGCGACCAGGCATTCGTGCGCGCGGCGATGCCCGAAGGTGCGCGCGGGTTCCTCGATGCGATCCCGGCGCTGCGCAACCGCGAGGCGATTGCAGTGGGCGAAGGCGTCGCGACGCCCGTGCGCGTGGCGTTCGATACGCTCGACGAGGCGAAGCGCCCGGCATCGGCCGATCCGCTTTTCTCGCAACTGTGGCGACAGACCGGCGGCGAGGAACGCATTCTGGAGCAGACAATCCGCCGCTGGCGCACCGGGCGCTGAACCGCTGGCCCAGCGGAAGATAGCGCCGCATCCGCGCCTCAGGCAGCCCGATCAGATCGAAGTCCATGAAGGCATAATCGTCGGGATGCAGAGGATCGGCGTGCCGTTCAGGGGACGCCGGAACCGCGCCCGGATCTTCGACCGGTGCGTCCGCTCCATCACGAAAATCCGGATCGGCCCAGTCGATCCATTCGGCGGTCAGCGGCGTTTCGGCATCGTGATGGGTGCCTGGCGCTGTGATTTCGATGTCTGCTATACCCGCGAAAATACGCTCGGCGGTGGGGCCGCGCAGCCGGTTCTGGCTGCACACGAACAAATACCGCTTTATGCGCCGTGAGTTGAAATAGGCCGGCGCGCCGACGCGATCAATCGTCGTCCGGCTTCGCGGTGTCGGCGACCGGCACGGCGAGCAGGTGGCCCAGCTTGCCCTTGAACGCGCCCAGGGCGCCGCCGGTCAGCCGCTGCTGCGTCGTGAACGAAATCGACGCTGGGTTGACCGCTACGCCGTTGCGATAGGTTTCGAAATGCAGGTGCGGTCCGGTCGAGCGGCCGGTCGAGCCGACATAGCCGATCAACTGCCCCTTGCGCACGCGCGCGCCGCTGCGCACGGCGATCCGGCTCATATGGCCATAGCCGGTGGCAAAGCCGCTGCCGTGGTTGATCTTGACGAAATTGCCGTACCCGCCGGCGCGCCCCGCCATGATGACGACGCCGTCGTTCGCGGCATAAATGGGCGATCCATAGGGCGCCGCGATGTCCAGCCCCTTGTGCATCACACGGCGACGCAGGATCGGATGGAAGCGCACGCCATAGGGCGAGCTGATGCGGCCAGACGCGGGCATCGCCATCGTCCCGCGCTTTTCGCCCAGCCCCGTCGAATCGAACCACTGGTCGCGCCCGTCGGCCTGCCAGCGCATCAGCTGGACCTTGGTCGACCCCTGCGCGACCCCGGCGTAGAGAAGCTGGCCAAGCTGCACCTCGCCGGTTTCGGCGCGCTGCTGCTCGATAATCATGTCGAAGGTACAGTCGCCGCCCAGCCGCGACATCGGCATGCGCGTGTTGATCGCGCGGATATAGGCCTCGACCGCCTTGGCCGGGGCACCCGCGGCGCGCGCGGTGCGATACAGGCTGTTGCACCCCTGCATCCGGATGCGCAGCGGCGTATGGTCGATCGCGATCGGCAGCTGCTTGACCACCAACTGGCCGTTCACGCGCGTCACCGCGACATTCAGGTCGAAGCGCGGGCGGAAGAGCAGGCTTTCCAGCGGCCGCGGCTGCGACTTGTCGGTACGGCGACCGAGCACCAGTTCCCCCTGCGCATTCGACTGGATGTCGGACAGCGCGATCGCGCCCGCAACCAGCGATGCGATCTGCTGCGCCTCCGCGCTGCCGACGCCCGAGCGGCGCAGCGTGCTGGCGAAGGCGTCGCCCGATCCGAAGCGAATGTCGAGTTCGATGCGCGGCCGTTCGGGCGTATCGGCCAGCGGGGCGACCAGCGCAGTCGCGGCGGCGCGATGACCGGTAGTGGCGCCCGCCGCAAGCGGCGCGATCGCCTGTTCGCGCGCAGCCTCCCACGCGCCACCGGTCAGCGCGGGTGGGACATAGCCGAAGATTGGCCTTTCAAAGCCCGGCGAAAGAAGAAGCGTGACGGCAATCAGACCGACGCAAGTCGCGGCGCCGCGATACCATTGCATCGACCCGATGCGCGAGCCGAGATCGGGAACCAGTTCGAATTCGGGATAGCGCGCACGCATCCGCGCGGCGGCCGAACCGCCGTGCGATGCCGGGTGGGCGCGCGCAACCGCGCTGGCGCCGCCCCCTTGATCCAGACCATGATCGTTGCGCAGGAACAAGGTTCGCTGCCCCCAAAAATCGTCGCTCCAGCCGCATCCCCCGGCTGCGATCAAATTCCTGTGCAAGGCAAGGCTTAAAGTCAAATTAAGGAGCCCCTGAGGCGATGATCGCTGCGGCAGAACGTGCCACAGCGAGGATGAAGGGAAGGTTGCTGTCCATTTCACCAACAAAACCAACATGGTTAACGGCGAATCACAATTTAGGGATCGTGCGCAGCGGGGTGTTGCGTAAGGGAAGACTCGGAACGATGGTGGGGCATCATGAGTGGTTTCGCGCGTTCGCCGGTCACCGCCGTGCTGGGTCCCACCAACACGGGCAAGACACATCTCGCTGTCGAGCGGTTGTGCGGCCATTCGAGCGGCATGATGGGCTTTCCGCTGCGGCTGCTCGCCCGCGAAGTCTATGACCGAGTCGTCGCGATCAAGGGGCCCGAGCGAGTCGCGCTGATTACCGGCGAGGAAAAAATCGTTCCCCCCGACGCGCGCTGGTTCCTGTGCACCGCCGAATCGATGCCGGTCGACCGCGAATGCGGGTTCGTCGCGATCGACGAGGCGCAGCTGGGCGCCGACCCCGAGCGCGGCCATGTGTTCACCGACCGGCTGCTGCGCGCGCGCGGCCGCGACGAAACGATGATCCTGGGGTCCGATTCGCTCAAGCCCATGCTGCGCGCGCTGGTGCCCGAGGCAGAGATCGTCGGCCGTCCGCGCTTTTCAACGCTCAGCTATGCCGGCGCGAAGAAGCTGTCGCGGCTGCCCAAGCGGTCGGCGATCGTCGCCTTCTCCGCCGAGGAAGTCTATGCAGTGGCAGAGGCGTTGCGGCGGCTGCGCGGCGGGGCGGCGGTGGTGATGGGCGCGCTTTCCCCGCGCACGCGCAATGCACAGGTCAACATGTTCCAGGCCGGCGAAGTCGACTATCTGGTCGCGACCGATGCGATCGGCATGGGGCTGAACATGGACGTCGCGCATGTCGCCTTCGCTTCGCTGCACAAGTTCGACGGGCGCAGGCGCCGCCGGCTGACGATCGCCGAAATGGCGCAGATAGCCGGGCGCGCGGGGCGGCACCAGCGCGACGGCAGCTTCGGCGCGCTGCACGAACAGGGCCCGGACGCCTTCCGGCCCGAGGAAGTACTGGCGATCGAAGCGCACCAGGTGCCGCGGCTCGACCATCTCTATTGGCGCAACGGGGCCCCCGACCTGTCGTCGCTCGACGCGCTGATCGCCAGCCTGGAGGAACGGCCGACGCACGACGTGCTGCGCGCCGCACCCGAGGCAGTGGACCTTTCGGTGCTGAAGCGGCTGGCCGACGAACGCTGGGTGCGCGACCGCACGCGCCACCCGGCAATGGTCGCGCGGCTGTGGGCGGCGTGCGGGCTGCCCGATTTCCGCAAGCTGGGCGCCGATCCGCACGCGCGCTTCGTCGGACGCATCTTCGGCCATCTGAGCGAAGGGCGGGGCCATGTGCCGCATCAATGGTTCGCCGACGAAATCGCGCGGCTGGAAAATCTGGCGGGCGATGTCGAGACGCTGGCGGGGCGGATCGCTGCGGCGCGAAGCTGGTCGTACATCGCGCACCGCGCCGACTGGCTGGCGGACCCGGCGCATTGGGCCGAGCGCACGCGCATGGTCGAAGAGAAGCTGTCCGATGCGCTCCACGCCAGCCTGACGCAGCGGTTCGTCGACAAGCGCACGACGATGCTGCTGCGCCAGATCGGCCAGGACGCATCGAACCTGCCCGTTACCATCGGCCCCGAAGGCGAAGTGATGGTGGAGGAACATCATCTGGGGCACCTGCGCGGTTTCCGTTTCCAAGTAGCGTCAGAGGCGCGCGCCGCGGACAAGCGGATGCTGCTCGCCGCCGCCGAAAAGCGGCTGGCCGGCGAATTGCGGCGCCGCGCCGGTTCGCTGGCGGACGCGCCCGACGACGCGATCGGCATCGCCGAGGGGGTGTTATTGTGGGAAACCACGATAGTCGGGCGGATCGTGCCGGGGCCGACGCTGGCGCGGCCGCGCATTGTTCTCGACCGCGCGCTCGACATACTCGACTCCGCGATGCGCGACCGAGTGCAGGCGCGGCTCGACGCCTGGACGGCGGGCCAGTTGGGGCGCCACCTCAACGCGCTGGCGCGGCTGGATGCAACGACGCGCGACGCGGCGGCAAGCGGCGCGCTCAGGGCAATATGCGCCGCGTTGCTCGACGCCGGGGGCATGCTGCCGCGCCGCGCCGCCGCGCAGCTGCTCGATGCGCTGGAACCGCGCGACCGCAAGGCTTTGCGGCGGTTGGGGGTGGAGATCGGCACGCTCGACCTGTTCGCGCCCGCACTGCTCAAGCCGGTCGCGGCACGCTGGCGGAGGATGCTGATGGGCATGGCCGATGCCCCGCGCGACGGCGCGGCCGTGCTGGCGCGCGGCGATCCGGGTGCCGACCTGGCGCATGGCTATCGCCCGCTCGGCGCGCAGGCAGTCCGCGTCGACCTGGTCGAGCGGATCGCGCGCGCCGCGCATGAGGAGCGGATGAAGGCGAGCGGCAACGGCCGCGCACCCTTTGCCCCCGATCCGGCGCTGGCGACATCGGTGGGGCTGCACCCCGACACGCTGGCGCGGTTGATGGCGCAGATCGGCTTTCGCTCGGCGAAGCCGGCCGCGGGGCGCGCGCGCTGGACGTGGCAGGGACTGGTCGCGCCGCCCGCGCCCAAGCCGCCCCCGACCGACAATGCCTTTGCCGCGCTTGCGGAACTGACGTTCGGCCATGGCGGACGATAGCATTCGGCTCGACCGCTTCTTGTGGTTCGCGCGCATCGCCAAATCGCGCGGAACCGCTCAGGCGATTTGCGAGGCCGGGACGCTTCGGCTCGACGGGCGGCGGATCGACCGGTCGCACGCGATGGTGCGCGTGGGGACGATCCTCGCCTTCCCGCTGCACGGCAAGGTCCGCGTGCTGCGTGTCGAGGCGCTGCCCGCACGGCGCGGACCGCCCGCCGAGGCAGCGCTGCTTTACACGCCGTTAGAAACGCATGGCGCCAAGCCCGTTGACGTGCCCGAAGGCCCGGCATAGCAGGAGCGTCTTGCCAATGGAGTTCGGGGCCTACCAATGACCTATGTCGTGACCGACGCATGCATCCGCTGCAAATATATGGACTGCGTTGAGGTCTGCCCGGTCGACTGTTTTTATGAGGGCGAGAACATGCTCGTCATCAATCCCAGCGAATGCATCGATTGCGGCGTTTGCGAACCGGAATGCCCCGCCGAGGCGATTCTGCCCGACACCGAGAACGGCCTGGAGCAGTGGCTCGAGCTGAACCGCGAATATTCGGAGCAATGGCCGAATGTAACGCAAAAGCGCGACGCGCCCGCCGATGCCGACGAACACAAGGGCGAGGAAGGCAAGTTCGACAAATATTTCTCGGCCGAGCCGGGTCAGGGCGACTGATCGCCGCGGGGAGGCGGCACGCCGCCTCCGCCGTCCTGCGCGCGCCATAAGGCGCATCGGGATCCTTTGCTGCCAATGCCACGCCCTGTGCCGGTTGCGGGACAGAGCGCTGCATTTTTTGTGCAATTTGCTGTAAAATTCCGGGCAACCGCGTGTCGCGCCGCTGGTAATTTTATTACGACTATGTTAAATGTCGTATCGACAGGGGCGAGTCTCGCCCACTGCCCGGAGAAGCAAGAGTAGTTGCCCCGTTCGCGCCCGTTCGAATCGCTAGCCGAAGCGAATGGTTGCCGCAATCCCCCGGGGCGCGGTTCACGAAAGGTTCCTCGCACATGGCTGTCAAGGCGCTGTCCTTCGATGTCGGCGATTATGTCGTTTACCCCAAGCACGGCGTCGGCCGTGTGATCGAGCTGCAAAAACAGGAAATCGCGGGCATGCAGCTCGAATTATATGTGCTTCGCTTCGAAAAAGAGAAAATGACGCTGCGCGTTCCGACCAACAAGGCGGAAAGCGTGGGCATGCGCAAGCTGTCGTCGGACAAGACGCTGAAGGAAGCGCTCGACACGCTGAAGGGCAAGCCGAAAGTCAAGCGCACCATGTGGTCGCGCCGCGCCCAGGAATATGAAGCGAAGATCAATTCGGGCGACCTGGTGTCGATCGCCGAAGTGGTTCGCGACCTGTTCCGTGCCGACGACCAGCCCGAACAAAGCTATTCGGAACGCCAGATCTTCGAAGCCGCCGCGAGCCGCCTGGCGCGCGAACTGGCCGCGATGGAGGAAGTCGACGAGCCGACCGCGCTCGAGAAGATTCTCGACATCCTGCGCAAGGCCGCGGCCATCCACAACAAGGACAAGGAAAAGACCGCCGCCTGACCGGGTGCGGCCTTGCCGGACAGAAAAGGGGCGGCCCGCAACGGCCGCCCCTTTTTATTTGCGCCACCTCGACGTGTATTGTATAAGCAATACACGTGAACAGGGAGAGACTCATGCGGCATCTGCTTCTGATCGGTGCGAGCCTGGCCATCGCGGGGTGCGGCACGGTGGCCCAGGAAACCGGCGGCACCAGCGCCGGCGCGAGCGGGACCGGCGCCAGCCGTAGCTATGATGCGACGGGCTTCACCTCGGTCGAACTGCGCGGGTCGGACAATGTCGACGTTCGGCACGGTGACGGCTTTTCGGTGCGCGCCGAAGGCAACTCCAAGCTGCTCGACGAACTCGACGTACGGATGTCTGGCGACCGGCTGGTCATCGGGCGCAAGAACAGCGGAAGCTGGCTGTGGCACAATCGCGGCGGCAGCGACGGTTCGGTCCGCGTCTTTGTGACGCTGCCCCGCGCGACGGGTGCCAGCGTCAGCGGGTCGGGCGACCTGACGCTCGACCTGGGCGAGGGAGATTTCTCCGGCAGCGTCGCCGGGTCGGGGTCGCTGCGCGTTGCCGAACTTCGTGCCGACAAGGCCAATCTGTCGATCGCCGGTTCGGGCGACATGACGATTGCGGGCACGGGCCATGCGATCGACGCGTCGATCGCCGGATCGGGGAACATGGACCTGGGCGGGCTGACCGTCGAAACCGCCAGCTTCTCGACCGCCGGATCGGGCGATGTCCGCGCGACGGTTACGCAGAGCGCCGACATCTCGATCGTCGGATCGGGCGATATCGACATTCGCGGCGGCGCGAAATGTTCGATCAGCAAGACCGGGTCCGGCGACGCACGCTGCGGGTGACGCGAGACAGCGGCGGAAGCGCGGGGCTTGCGCCGGCCCCGCCGCCAGTGCGATGTCGTGGCATGCGAACGCTGCTGATCCTGCCGGCGCTGGCGCTGCTGAGCGCCGCTTCCCCCGCCGACCAGCGGCGTTTCCTGCTGTCCAGCTTCGACCGGATCCGCGTGGACGGGCCGTTTGCGATCACGATCCGCGAAGGATCGCCGGGCGCAGTGGCGACCGGGGACCGGCGCGCGCTGGCGGGACTGGCGATTCGCGTCGAAGGCGCGACTCTGATCGTCAGCGCGGGCGCCGAGGGGTGGCGTTCGGCGGGAACGCGCATCGAAACGCCGTCCATCGCCGTGACTGCGCGCAATCTGGCGACAATATTGGTCAACGGCGGTGCCGTGGTCGATGTCGACACGCTCACCGGACATCGTGTCGAGCTGGGGCTGAACGGATCGGGGTCGATCCGCGTCGCGGCGATCCGGGCGGATGAGCTGGTTGCGACACTGACCGGCACCGGGATGCTCGACCTGGCCGGGCGCGCCGACAAGGCGCGGTTCCGCATTTACGGCGCGGGCGGCGTTGACGCGACGAAACTGACGTTGGGCGACGCCGTTATTGCGTCGGAAACATCGGGCAGCATCCGCGCCAACGCCCGGTATTCGGCGCAAATTGTCGCGCTTGGCGCAGGATCGGTGCGTATTGAAGGCGGCGCGGAATGTTCGATCACCGGCCCCGGCCCGGCAAGCTGTGCGGGGCCGACCAAACGTCGCTGAACCGTGGCGCTGCGCGCGCCATATGCCGCCTGCGCCTTCGCCATGCTGTCCGGCTTTTGCCGGTCGCCGGCCGCGCACCGGCAACATGCAATGGGCCTAGGCCGCGATCGGGAAGCGCAGCAGCCGGTCGTTGAGTGCCACCAGCGCCTCTGCCCCGTCGCCCACCGCGCGCCCGATTTCGGGGTGGCGCGCATCAAGCCCGCCGGTCAGCGCGCCGAATGCGGGCAGGATCAGCTTGCGTGCGCCCGCGACAAAGCACCGCCGCGCCACCATCCGCCCGCGCACGCTGACGCGCAGCTTGGGATGGAAATGCCCCGACAGCTCGGGCCGCACCTCGCCCGCCAGCGCTTCGTGCCGCAGCAGCACCCCATCGACTTGCTCTTCGGCGACCACCCGACCGGCGCACGCGCCACGCAGCGCCGCATCGTGGTTGCCCGTTACCCAGGTCCAGTCGAGCCGCGCCTGCAACGCCGCCAGCAGCGCGCGCGCGCGTTCGGGCAGGCGGCGTTCGCCGTCGCTGTCGTGGAAACTGTCGCCAAGGCACCACAGCATTCGTGCCCCGGTGCGATCGACCAGCGCAGTCAGCGCGGCGAGCGTCGCGATCGAATCATAGGGCGGCAGCATCTGGCCGTGCCGCGCGTACCAGCTCGCCTTTTCGAAATGCAGGTCGGCGACGAGCAGCGCATGGCGCACAGGCCAATAGAGCGCGCCTTCGGCCAGCGCCCGGAACTCATGCCCTGCGAACGAAAGGGGAACCATCGCGCCAGCTATCCCGAGCGCGCGGGCGGCGTCAACAGCGCAGGATGGGAACGATGCGCCCCTCGATCAGGATGCGGCCATGCCCCTGGTCGATCCGTTCGACCTTGTAGCGGCGCACTTGCGGCGGATCGACTTTCTGCTCGCCTTCCTCCCCCATTTCAAAGCGCGCGGTAATCGTTTCCGTCACTGTGTCGCCGTCGATCGCCCAACGGCCGATGTCGCCCGAATTGTCGAGTGTCCCGTCGGAGTGAAACCGCACCGAGAAATCGGTCGCGCATTCCTCGCCATAGGCCCAGGCGCCCTCCAGCCAATCGCGCAGCGCACCATCGCTCGCCGTCGCGGGCGCCGCCTGCGCCGCCATGTTCGCCGCCGCGGGTTCCGCTGCCGACGCCAAAGCGTTCGCATCGGCGGGCGCGGCATCGGCGGGCGCGGCATCGGCCGGCGCATTGGTCACTGGTTCGGCCGAGCATCCCGCCAGCGCGCACACCCCCATCGCCGCCAACCAAAGCCGCATGATTCCCCCCATTTGCCAGTGGCACCACTTTATGCGATTCGCGCGCCGGGGGGTAGGCGTTCAGGCCACGGGATAGCGCAACCGGCCAAGAAACCGCGACATGCTGAATCGATAGGTGTCATTGCCGATCAGCCGCGCCTTCGCCTTTTCGAAGCGCAGGATGCCGTCGATCCGGCGCGACAGGAACGCGCGGGTGTCGGCCCAGCGATCGCTTTCGTCGTTCAGGAACACCGTGATCGTCGCGCCATAGACGCCCGCCAGGATCGCGCGCTTGGTATAGTGGTTATAGTCGGTCGCCGTGTCGCCCGCCGCGCGCCACATGCCGTCCGCGGAACGCCAGCCGAGCCTTGTCGCGCGGGCCAGATTCTGCGGCATCGCCAGGATTGCGACCGCACGGCGCAGCGCCTCGCGCGATCCCGCCAACAACTCAAGCCGCGCCTCGACCAGCGCCGCGATGCGCGCACGCACCTTCATCGCCGCAAGCTGTTCGGGCGTGAAGCGCGCGAGCATCGCGGCGTCGACATAGGCGAACCACGCGTCGATCATCGCCACCGGGTCGCCGGGGAAGGCCACATGCGCGACGTCCGCGTCGATGCCGAGCTGCGCCGCCGCCGACTGGACCGCTCTGTCGGTCCATCCATCGAACGCCGCATTGTCGGCGATTACGGGCGCCAGCGCGGCGCGCAGTTCGTCCACTGTCGCATTTTCCAGGCCGTCCGCCATCATGCTTCTCCCACCTGTTCCGATCTAGTCGTCGTACCGACAGGTGCAAGCGCCACCGGCGCCGGGCGACGCCCGGTCCGTACCAGCACCAGTGCGGCGGCGACCAGCGCTACCCCGACGAAATCGGTCCCGGCCAACGCCTCGCCATAGACAACCCAGCCGACCACCCCCGCGACGACCGGCTGGATCAACAGCACAATCCCGATCACCAGCGGCGGTAAATGACCCAAGGCGTAGATCATAAGCCCCTGTCCGATCAGCTGGCTCACCACCGCCAGCGCGAGCAACGGTCCCCATTGATGCGGCCACACCGGTTCGCCCAGCAATAGCGCAAAGATCAAAAGCGGCGGCGCGGTGGCGAGCGACGACAGCGCAAGCGCCGGCAGCGGCGCCAGCCGCGTCCGCACGCGCGCCATCAGAATGAAATATGCAGTATAAAAAATCCCCGCGAGCACGCACAGCACGTCGCCGAGCAAATGCGCGGACGAAAGCTGCGCCGACCGGCCGAGCAACAGCGCGGCCCCGACCGCCGCCAGAACCAGCGCCCACGCCTGCGACCGATTGGGCCAGCTACGCGCGATCAGGAAGCCGTAAATCGGATAGATCAACGTAGCCGAGTTGCCGAACAATGTCGCATTGGCCAGCGTGGTGCGCACGATGCCCGCGTGCCAGCTTCCCAGATCGGCGGCAAACCCCAGTCCGGCGAGCGCCAGAATCCAGCCGATTCCGCGTGCACCCGCCAGCGACCGGCCCCCGCCCGCCAACGGCAACAGCGCGAACAGTACCGGCACCGCCAGCGCCAGCCGCCAGAATCCCGCCGCCACCGGGCCGACGTCGGCCATGCGCACAAACCACGGGCCGAACGCCAGCGCGACGTTGGCGACGATTGCGGCGGCGAGCGCGACGGGCGGCATTCCGGCGTGCGCGGGGCTTTCCGGCGCAGAAGCAAAACTATTGCGGGCAGGGCGGTGCATGGCGCCCTGTAGCGCCCTATTTCCATCGCGTCGCGTCTGAACGGAGAGTAGAACGCATGACCACGCTTTTCGACCCTATCCAGCTTGGCGCCATCGCAGCGCCCAACCGCGTCCTGATGGCCCCGCTCACGCGCGGCCGCGCCACGGCCGACCATGTCCCGACGCCGATCATGGCGGACTATTATGCCCAGCGCGCCGGCGCGGGACTTATCATCAGCGAGGCGACGGGCATCAGCCGCGAGGGCCTGGGCTGGCCGAGCGCGCCGGGCATCTGGACCGCCGAGCAAGTCGAAGCGTGGAAGCCGGTGACCGACGCCGTGCACAACGCCGGCGGCCGCATCGTCGTACAATTGTGGCACATGGGGCGCATGTCGCGCCCCGACGTTATCGGTATGCAACCGCTTTCCAGCTCCGCCACCACGGCGCCGCCGCGTCCGGGGACGACCGGACCCAATCCCTATGTCGAGGCACGCCCCGCGACACTCGACGATATCGCGCGCGTGCTCGACGATTACGAACAGGCGGGGCGCAATGCGCGCGCCGCCGGGTTCGACGGGGTTCAGCTCCACGCCGCCAATGGCTATCTGATCGACCAGTTCCTGCGCGACGGCACCAATTTCCGCGACGACGACTATGGCGGCAGCCCGGAAAACCGCATCCGCCTGCTCCGCCAGGCGACCGAGCGGCTGATCGCCGCCGTCGGCGCCGACCGCACCAGCGTGCGCCTGTCGCCCAACGGCGATACGCAAGGGTGCGACGACAGCAACCCCGAAGCAGTGTTCGTGCCCGCCGCGCAGATGCTGTCGGAACTCGGCATCGGCTTCCTCGAACTGCGCGAACAGCGGCCCGACGGCACCTTCGGATCGACCGACGTGCCGCGGCTGTCGCCGAAGATTCGCCCGGTCTTCGCCGGCCCGCTGATCCTCAACCAGGATTATACGCTCGAACGCGCGCAAGCCGATCTCGACGCCGGGCTGGCGGATGGTTTCGCCTTCGGGCGCGCCTTCCTGGCAAACCCGGACCTGCCCGAGCGGCTGCGCACCGGCGCGGCGCTCAATGCCCCGGATTTCAATACCTTCTATACGCCGGGTCGAGTCGGCTACACCGACTATCCGGCGCTTGAATCGGCCGCCGCCTGATCGGCGGGATTGCCTTGCTGGGCCGGATGGTTTCGGGTACGAAATCGTCCGGCCTGCGAAGGGGACTTGCGCGATGATTCGACTGTCGGCGACGGGTGCACTGCTGTGGCTTGCCGCCTGCGGCACCCCCGCAACCGAGACGGATACGCCGGCAAACGGCGCCGCGACCGAAGCGGCGGCAACTGCACCAGACATCAGCGCGCGATACGAGAATATTGAGACAGGAAAGCCCGCCACCGTCATCAAACTGCGCGGTAACGGCGACTGGCGGTTCGACATGCTGGGCGAAGACGGCGCCCCCGCGTTCACGATGATCGAGAAGGGCGGCGCTTCCTATGTGATCGTGACCGATCGGGCCGGCACCTTCGCCGCGCGCGCCGAAGACCTGGGAGCGGTGATGCGCGATATCGGCAGCCGCCGCGACCCGGCGGTCACGCTGACCAGGGGCGAGGACATCAACGTCGACGGCTATGCGGGGACGACCTGGTTCCTTTCGGACGACGAATCGAGTGACGGGGGCAAGAGCTATGTCATCAGCCCCGACCCGGCGCTGGCCCCGCTGGCGCGGGTGTGGCTGGCCTATGCGCAACTGTCGTCGCAGCTCAACCTGACGCCCGCGAAGGAAGCCGAACAGCTCGCGGTGCTGTTCAAGACCGGCGCTCCGGTCGTCCTGCTCGACATCGACCATCTGAAGGAAGTGAAGGCCGGCCCGATCGCCGACGCCGATTTTGCCCTGCCGCCGACACTGCTCGATCGCGCGGCGATCCGCGCACGGCTTGAGCAACGAAACGAATAGCCGCGGCGGCGCGCGGCTAGGGCGCGCTTGAATCCACGTCGACCTGATCGAGCGCATCGAGCCATTCGGTGATCCGCGCGCGCACTGCGTTGCGCGACGGCTTGCTCACCGCCAGCACGATCAGCAGAAAACCGAAGGGCGGGACGAACAGCCCGACGACGAACAGGATCGCGATCAGCGCCCCCGCATAGCCGACGGCGCGAGTCAGCGCGTCATCGCCTTTGTGGCTGAGGTACAGCGTACGCGGGCCGCGCGCGTCCCACCAGGCGGCCGTCCGCAACGTGCGGCCGCCGTTCAACTGCTGCCGCGTCTGCGCCTTCGCCGGTGACAGGCGCAGATGCACGGGCGGCGCCTTCGCGGCCGGCGACGGGGCAGGCTCCATCGTATCGCGCCGGCCGGGCATGGGCGGCAGCGGCGCGGATACCGGCCGGTCGCCGTTCCAGGTGTCGATGACTTCCAGTCTGCGCCCGCGTTCGACCACGCGATACCGCTGCGGCGGCGGCTCGGTCATGGCATGGCCCTCGCGCGCGCGCGCCATTCGTCGGCGCTTTGCCCCCATGCATCGACGCGCATCTGAGTCAGCGGGGCGGGCAGCGTCACCGGCCCGCGATGGCGCGACCCCAACCGCTCGGCAAGCGCGATCGATCGGCTGTTGTCAGGGTGGATCGTATGGATGATGTCGGTCCAGCCGAGTACCTCGACAGCGAAATCGGTCGCCGCGCGTGCCGCCTCATAGGCATAGCCGCGCGCTTCGAACCCGCGCGCGATGCCCCATGCGATTTCGGTGCCCGGCCAGTCGAGCGGCTGCCAGGGACCGACGCGGCCCACCCAGGCACCGGTCGCGCGTTCGATCACCGCGAACATCGCATGGCCGTTGATCGCCCAGGCGCCCGCCATGGCGCATAGCCCGCGCCAGGCGACCGATCGCGGCTGGACACCGCCCAGGAATCGCATGACCTCAGGGTCGTCGTGGAAGGCGATCCAGGGTTCCAGATCCTGCGGCCCGACCGGGCGCAGCATCAGGCGCGGCGTGAACAGGACCGGCCCGTTCATGCCGCCGCCCATCAGGCGAACCGACCCTTGAGTTTGAGCATCGCCATCGCGGCGCGCGCGGCGTCGCCGCCCTTGTCCTTTTCGTCGGGCTTGGCGCGGGTCAGCGCCTGCGCCTCATTCTCGACGGTCAGGATGCCGTTGCCGATCGGAATGCCGTCCATGGTCAGCGCCATCAGCCCGCGCGCGCTTTCGTTCGAGACGACTTCGAAGTGATAGGTCTCACCCCGGATGATGACGCCCAGCGCGACGAAACCGTCGTAGCGCCCCGTCTCCGCCGCCATCGCGACCGCGCCGGGCACTTCCAGCGCGCCGGGCACGGTCACCACATCGACGGCATGGCCCGCGCCTTCCAGCGCGGCGCGCGCGCCCGCGACCAGCAGGTCGTTGAGATGGCCGTAGAATCGCGCTTCGACAATCAGGAAACGTGCCATGGGGTTCAGGCCTTCAAATCAATGGGGCGTTCGCCGACGATCGACAGGCCATAGCCGTCGAGCCCGACCAGCGTATGATGCGTATTGGTCAGCAACACCATGTCCTGCACGCCCAGATCGGTCAGGATCATCGCGCCTACGCCATAATCGCGCAACTGTTCCATGTCGGCGGCGGGCAGCGAGCCGGTCCGCGCCTGGACCGCGGTGGTAAAGAAGTTGCGCTGCGGCCGGTTGATGACGACGACGATGCCCGCGCCTTCCTCGCCGATGATCTCCATCGACCGTTCGAGCAGGCGGCCGCGATTGCTGTCCTCGCCGAACACGTCGGCGAAAGGCGAAAGGGCGTGCATGCGAACCAGCGTGGGCTTGGCCGGATCGATCTTGCCCTTCACCAGCGCAAGCTGTTCGCCGTCGATCGCCTTGTTCCGGAAGGTCACGACGGTCCATTCGCCGCCCCAGCGGCTGGTGAACGGTGCCTCGGCGCGGCGTTCGACCAGATGGTCGTGGCGGCGGCGATAGGCGATCAGGTCGCGGATCGTGCCGATCTTCAGATTGTGGCGCCGCGCGAAGTCGACCAGATCGTCCATCCGCGCCATCGTGCCGTCGTCGTTCATGATCTCGCAGATCACGCCGGAGGGATTGAGCCCGGCGAGCCGCGCGACATCCACCGATGCCTCGGTATGGCCCGCACGGACCAGCACGCCACCGTCGCGCGCGACCAGCGGGAAGACATGGCCCGGCGTGACGATGTCGTCCGCCCCCTTCGATGCGTCGATCGCGACCGACACGGTGCGCGCGCGGTCGCCCGCCGAAATGCCGGTGGTGACGCCGTCCTTCGCTTCGATCGACACCGTGAACGCGGTTTCGTGGCGCGTGCCGTTGTGGCGGCTCATCAAGTCGAGGCCAAGCTGGTCGACGCGAGTCTTGGTCAGCGCGAGGCAGATCAGCCCGCGCCCGTGCGTCGCCATGAAATTGATCGCCTGCGGCGTCGCCATCTGTGCCGGAATGACCAGGTCGCCTTCATTCTCGCGATCTTCGTCGTCGACCAGGATGAACATGCGACCGTTGCGCGCTTCCTCGATGATCTCCTCGATCGGGACGAGCACCGGGGTATCGTCGTTGGAGAAGAGGAAATGCTCCAGCTTGCGCAGCGTTTCCGCAGTCGGGTTCCATTCGGCCGAGTCGAGGTCGCGCAGCGTATTGGCGTGCAGCCCCGCCGCACGGGCCAGGCCCGACCGCGACATGCCGCCGTCGACAACCAGCTTGCGAATCCGTTCGATCAATTGCGTGCTCATGTGGCGCGTTCAATCACATCGCAATGTGATGGTCAAGCGCTGCAATCACATTGTCGGCCAAAGCTCAGCTTGTCGCCAACCGCTCACGCATCCGCGAAAGGTAGCGTGCGAGCACGTCGATCTCGAGGTTGACCGATTGCCCGACCTGCAAATCGCCGAACGCCGTGACGGCCCAGGTGTGCGGGATGATGTTGAGCCCGAACACGCTCGACCCGTCGGCCGCATCCTCGACCGTGTTGACGGTCAACGACACGCCGTCGACCGTGATCGATCCCTTGGGTGCCAGGAACGGCGCGATATCGGCGGCCGCGCGGATCGCCACGCGGTGCGACCCGCCCTCTGGCGCGATCGCCACCACTTCGCCGACGCCGTCGACATGGCCGGTCACGATATGCCCGCCGAGTTCGTCGCCAAGCTTCAGCGCGCGTTCGAGGTTGAGGCGCCGCCCCGATTCCCACATGCCCCGCGCGGTCCGCGACACGGTTTCGCCCGACACGTCGAACGCGACCCAGCCCGGCCCCTTGTCGACTACGGTCAGGCACACGCCCGAACAGGCAATCGATGCGCCCAGATCGACCGTCGCCGTGTCATAGCCGGTGGCGACGCGCACGTGCAGGTCGCCGTGCGTATCGACTGCGTCGATGGTGCCGATGTCGGTTACGATTCCAGTGAACATGTGTTTTCAGTCTCCGGCGCCCAGATAGTCCTCCATCCGGTCGACGCCAAGCATCCGCGTGTCGGCGAGCCGCCAACGGCCGTGCGCGTCGGCCAGGTCGGCAAGCCCGATATCCGCCAGCGCCGCCCGGCCGTCGCCGATCAGGATCGGCGCGCGATAGAGGAGCAGCCGGTCGACCAGCGCGGCGCGCACGAACGCCGCCGCCGTGCGCGCGCCGCCTTCGACCAGCAGGTGGTCGACACTGTCCAGCCCGGCGATCGCTTCGGGGTCGGCAATCGCCAGCCACCCGTCGGGCGCCGCGCCGCCGGTCAGCAGGATGCGGCGCGGCGAGCGCGCTTCGAGCCCCGGCAGCCGCACGTCGAGCCGGGGCGCATCGGCGTCGAGCGTGCCGCGCCCGACCAGGATCGCTTCGTGCCGCGCGCGTTCCAGGTGCGCGTGCGCGCGCGCCTGTGGCCCGGTGATCCAGCGGCTGTTGCCGTCGGCGCGCGCGATGCAGCCATCGAGCGAAGTCGCGAGCTTTAGCGTGACGAACGGCCGGCCGCGCCGCCGCCGCGTCAGGAACCCCGCCATCGCCGCGTGCGCCGCTGCAGTCCCGACTCCGATCGCCACGTCGATCCCCGCCGCCGCCAGCCGCGCCGCGCCTTCGCCATCGGTACGCGCGTCGGGATCGTGCAGCGCGACCACCACGCGCGCCACGCCGGCCGCGACCAGCAGGTCCGCGCACGCGGGCCCGCGCGGCGATTGGTGCGCGCACGGCTCCAGCGTCACATAGGCCGTCGCGCCACGCGCATCGGCGCCCGCTTGTGCCAGCGCCATCGCCTCGGCATGCGGGCGCCCGCCGGGCTGAGTCCAGCCGCGCCCGACGACGCGGTCGTCGCGTACCAGCACGCATCCGACATTGGGATTGGGCGCGGTCCGCCCGCGCGTGCGCGACGACAGCGCGACCGCCGCCGCCATCCACTGCGCATCGTTCGGCATCAGATGCCGTGGTCGGACAGCCAGTCGTCCACTTTCTTGAATTCCTGCCGCCGCTTTTCGCGCCGCGCCTCAAGCTCGGCGTCCTTCTTGGCCTTGTCGGCCATGTCGATCTTCTGCTGCGCGCGAATCTGATCGTCGGAGCGGTCGAGCGGCCAGCTTTCGACATAGATGATCGTCCGCTTGTACGGCACCTCGACCTGCGAATCGCGAAAGAAACCCCAAAGGATCAGCGCCGTCACGGTCAGCGACAACAGCATGAACAGAAAATCGCGCCGCGACCGCCGCACCAGATAGCCGCGCAGGTCGTGATAGGCGCGCATCGGCGTGAAATGTTTGAACAGCATCATCGGCGGCCAAGATAATCGCGCGGGGACCGGACGGCCAGCCCCCGCGCGTTCCCGCCCGGATCAGCGCTGATCGAGCCGGAAATACACCTTCATCGTCTTCCAGCTCGCTTCGGCGACTCCGCCGCGCGTCGCCGGCTTGAACCGCCATTTCGACAGTGCCTGGCGGCGCGTCGCCTCAAAGAAGGCATCGCTGGCGGCGTCGATTCGCTCCACTTCGGTCACTCGGCCGTCGGGGCCGATGCGGACGCGCACCGTCACCGTGCCTTCGCGTTCGGCGCGAATTTCCGACGCGGGATATTGCGGCTGGAACCCGTCGGCATAGCGCGGGTCGGGCGACGCGGGGACCAGCGCGGGGGGCCGCGGCTTTTCCACCACCGGCTCGACCGGGGCCGGGCCGGTACGATCGGCCGGAGGCAAGGTAGTAGCGAATTCGGGAATTCGGGGCGTGGTCTCGATGACCTGCTGGTTGGGCGTCTGCACGATCGGGTCCGGGGCGACCGGCGGCGTGCTGACCGGCTCGCGCGCCTGCCGCTCGACCTGCGGCTTGGGCGTTTCGACCGGCAGCGGCGGCGGAATCGGAACTTCCTTGATGTTGATGACGGGAATGGCACCCGGCCGTTCCCCCGGCAGGATATTGGGCGCGGCATAGATCAGGCCGAGCAGGATGGCGCCGTTGACGGCGAAGGCGGCGGCGAGGCTGCCCGGGCGCACGCCCGGGGCAGTGTAGCGTTGGTCCGCGTACATGGGGACAGTCTCCCTCTCCTGACACCGGGACATTCCCGATGAGAGGGATGTTACATCATATCAATTGTGAACCCGAGCTTGCAGTCATGTGTCCGCCGACAGCCGTTTCAGCGCAGCTTCGCGTCCGATCAGCGGCAGCAGTGCCGCCATGTCGGGTCCGTGATCGAGCCCGGTCAACGCGCGGCGCAGCGGCAGGAACAGCGCGCGCCCCTTGCGCCCCGTTTCCTGCTTGAGTGCATCGGTAAGCTCCGCCCAGGGCGCCGTCGCCCAGTCGATCCGCGCCGCAACCGCGGCCGCCTGTGCCAGGAATGCGCGGTCGTCGGCATCGGGCGTCGGGGCGTCGACCGGGCCCTCGACGATGCGCCACCAGTCGCTGGCATCGGCGACGGTCGACAGGTTCGGCCGGATCGCGTCCCACCCCGCCGCGTCCATGCCCGCGGGCAGGCGGTCGGCGACTGACGCAAAGGGCAACTGGTGCACGATCCGCGCGTTCAGCCCGGCGAGTTCGGCTTCGTCGAACCGGGCAGGCGCGCGGCCGAATCGCGCGAAATCGAAACTTTCGAGCAACGGCGCCACCTCGATGAACGGCTCGACCGGATCGGACGTGCCCAACCGCGCGAGCAGTGCCACCAGTGCCTGCGGCTCGATTCCCGCCTCGCGGAAATGCGCGATGCCGAGCGAACCCAGCCGTTTCGACAGCTTCCCCTCGGTCCCGGTCAGCAGCGCGGCATGGGCGAAGCACGGCGGCGATGCGCCCAGCGCCGCGAACATCTGAATCTGCGCGGCGGTGTTCGACACATGATCCTCGCCGCGCACGACATGCGTGATGCCCAGGTCGATGTCGTCGATGACCGACGGGAGCAAGTACAGCCAACTGCCGTCGGCGCGGCGGACGACCGGATCGCTCATCGTCGCCGGATCGAATTTCTGGGCTCCGCGCACCAGGTCGTCCCATTCGATCGCGCCATCCTGTTCCAGCCGGAACCGCCAGTGCGGGCGACGCCCCTCCGCCTCCAGCGCTGCACGATCGGCATCGGTCAGGCGGAGCGCCGCGCGGTCGTACACCGGCGGCAACCCGCGCCCGAGCAGGATCTTGCGCCGCAGCTCCAGCTCCTCAGGCGTTTCATAAGCGGGATAGACGCGCCCCGCCGCCGCCAGCTCGGCGAAACGCCGCGCATACAGGTCGAACCTGTCCGACTGGCGCACCTCCGCATCGGGATCGAGCCCGAGCCACGTCAGGTCCTCGCGGATCGACGCGGCATATTCCTCGCTCGAGCGCGCCTGGTCGGTGTCGTCCATGCGCAACAGGAACCGGCCGCCGCGCGCGCGCGCGAACAGCCAGTTGTGGAGCGCGGTGCGCAGGTTGCCGACATGCAGCCGCCCGGTCGGGCTGGGCGCGAAGCGCGTCACGATCGTCATGGACCGGGCAGTAGGAGCGCTGGGTTCAGGTCGCAATGCCCCTTTGCCATCGCGATTGTGCGTTCTAAGGGGAGGGCTTCATCCGCCAGCGCACAAACGGGAGGCCCGCGCCATATGAAACTCATCGCCGGCAATTCGAATCTGCCGCTGGCTCAGGCGATTGCATCCTATCTGGAAACGCCGCTGACCAACGCCAATGTGCGCCGCTTCGCCGACGAGGAGATTTTCGTCGAAGTGCTGGAAAATGTGCGCGGCGAGGACGTGTTCGTGCTCCAGTCGACCAGCTTCCCGGCGAACGACAATCTGATGGAGCTGCTCATCATCATCGACGCGCTGCGCCGCGCGTCGGCGCGCCGCATCACCGCGGTACTCCCCTATTTCGGCTATGCCCGCCAGGACCGCAAGCCCGGCCCGCGCACTCCGATCTCCGCCAAGCTGGTCGCCAATCTCATCACGACCGCGGGTGCCAACCGCGTGCTGTCGGTCGACCTGCACGCCGGCCAGATCCAGGGCTTCTTCGACATCCCGACTGACAATCTCTTCGCCGCCCCGGTGATTTCGGCCGACGTCCAGTCGCGCTTTCCCGACAAGCGGCTGATGGTCGTGTCGCCCGACGTCGGCGGCGTGGTGCGCGCGCGCGCGCTGGCGAAGCGCCTCGACAACGCACCACTCGCCATCGTCGACAAGCGGCGCGAGCGCCCCGGCGAATCCGAAGTCATGAACATCATCGGCGATGTGTCGGGCCGGTTTTGCATCCTGATCGACGACATCGTCGATTCGGCGGGCACATTGTGCAACGCCGCCGCCGCGCTGAAGGCGGCGGGCGCCGAGGAAGTCGTCGCCTATTGCACGCATGGCGTGCTGTCGGGCGGCGCGGTCGCGCGCGTCGAGGCATCGGCGCTGAAGGAGCTGGTCATCACCGATTCGATCGGCAACCATGCGATCATCGAGGGCAGCAACCACATCCGCCACCTGACAATCGCGCCGCTGATTGCCGAGGCGATCCGCCGCATCGCCGACGAAAGCTCGGTCTCCAGCCTGTTCGATTGAGGCGGCCCGGGCGCGGACGGCCGCTCGCGTTCCCGCCCCCCTATCGCAGCGCTGAGCCCCGGCCCCGAATCGTCCATGCGAGCACAGCAAAGCAATCCGGCGTCCCGGGCGTTGCCCTGGGTTGCTTCGCTGCGCTCGCAACGACGAATGGCTGGGTGAAGCGTTAGTGCCGATCCGGCCCCAGCGTCGGGTCCAGATCGCGCGGCCGCGTGAAACGCTGCAGCATGCCGCTGCCTGCGCGAATCGCGTCCCAATGGTCGGCGGGAAACTCCATCCGCGCGACCGACGCGGTGGGGAATTTGGCCTCGACATCGTCGCGAAGCCCGCCCGCCTCATCGGGCACGAGCAGCAGCACCAGATCCTCCAGCCCCGGATTATGCCCGACCAGCAGCACGTCGGACACGCTGTCGGGCAGTTCGTGGATCACGTCGAGGAGCGTCGCGGCCGACGCAAGATAGATGCGCTGGTCCCATTGGGGCGCGATCGTCTCGCCGTATCCGGCGGCAACATGCTCGAGCGTCTCGACCACGCGGACGGCGGGCGATGCCACCACCAGGTCGAATGCCATTCCGTGCGCGCGCAGGTGGCGGCCGATGGTTTCGGCGGCGCGTTGCCCCTTGGGATTGAGCGGCCGATCGAAATCGCGCGCGACGGGGTCGTCCCATCCCGATTTCGCATGGCGCAGCACCGTCAGCGTCTTCATGGGGCCCCTTCGGTTCAGCGTGTCGCGGGCGCCTCATGCCGCAACCGGGCGCCCGAGGAAAGCGTCACGCGCGCGATTGCCTCATCCAATGTCACGCGCGCGACCGGCGTCCGCTCGGGAAAGGCGCTCAACAACCGCGACGGCATGGCGGCAGACAGCAGGACGAAAGTGCCGCGATCGTCGGCGCGACGGATCAGCCGGCCGAACGCCTGGGCGAGCCGCGCGCGCACGATTCGTTCGTCATAGTCGCGCCCGCCCTGCGCCAGCCGCCGCGCGGCGTGGAGCACCGTGGGCTTTGGCCAGGGCACGCCTTCCATCACCACCAGCCGCAGCGAATCGCCCGGCACGTCGACGCCGTCGCGCAATGCGTCGGTGCCGAGCAGCGACGTCCGCCGGTCGTCGCGGAAGATGTCGACCAGCGTGCCGGTGTCGATCGGGTCGACATGCTGCGCGAGCAGCGGCAGCCCTTCGCGCGCCAGCCGGTCGGCGATGCGCGCATGCACGCTGCGCAGCCGCCGGATCGCAGTGAACAACCCCAGCGTACCGCCGCCCGCCGCGACGATCAGCCGCGCATAGGCGTTGGCAAGGCTTGCCAGGTCGCCGCGCTTCACGTCGGTGACGATCAGCACCTCGGACTGAGCGGCATAGTCGAACGGGCTCCTCGCCTCGAACCGAGCCGCCGGGCGCGACAGGTGGATGGCGCCGCTGCGCGCCTCGGCCGTGTCCCAGTCACCGCCCGCGCGCAGCGTCGCCGATGTCACAAGCACGCCTTGCGCGGGTTCGAGCACGGTTTTCGCAAACGGCCGCGACGGGTCGAGCCAGCGGCGGTGGAGCCCGACGTCCCATTCGCGGCCCTCGACACGCTCGACTGCCAGCCAGTCGACGAAATCGCTGTCGGCCGGGCCGCCGATCCGCGCGATCAGCGCCAGCCACGCCGCCACGGTTTCAGTCCGCCAGCCGAGCGAGGCGATCGCACCCTCGATCCGCGCGCGCGCCGCGCCGTCCATCCAGTCGGGCGCATCCTCCAGCACCGCCTCCAGCCGCCGACCCAGCCGCACCAGCGGGCGGACGATGGCGTCGAGCGCATCGGCGGCGGGCCCCGCCGCCTCGACCAGCGCGGGGTCGGGCTCGGCCAGCTCGGTCTCCAGCCCGTAGCCGCCGTCGCCCGCCTCGTCGCCGGCGCGCGCATAGACAAGCCCGCGCACCGCCGCCAGCAATTGCTCGACCGGGCCGAACGGGTCGCCTTCGCCGATGCGTTTCAGCCATTCGGCCGACGGCAGCGCCTTTGCCGCCTCGACTGCCTCGGCGATCGCGCGGCCACCCTCCTCGTCATAGCTGGCGACGTCGGACAGCCGCGCCGCAAGCCCGCGCCTGCGCCCGCGCGCGCCCGATTCGGGGCCGACGATCCACCGACGCAGCTCGATCGATTCCTGCCCGGTCAGCGCGACCCCGAACATCGCATCGGCGGCGTCGAACAAATGATGGCCTTCGTCGAAAACATAGCGCGTCGGCCGCGCCTGCGCCTCGCGCCCACGCGCGGCGTTGACCATCACCAGCGCATGGTTGGCGATGACGATGTCGGCATCGACGCTCGCCCGCGACGCGCGTTCGATGAAGCATTTCCGATAATGCGGGCAGCCGGCGTAGATGCACTCGCCGCGCCGGTCAGTCAGCGCGGTCGACCCGTTGCGGCGGAACAACGTCGGCAGCCAGCCGGGCAGGTCGCCGCCCACCATGTCGCCGTCGGCGCTATACGCCGCCCAGCGCGCGACCAGTTGCGCCAGCACCGCCGCGCGCCCCGCGAACCCGCCCTGCAGCGCGTCCTCCAGATTGAGCAGGCAGACGTAATTCTCGCGCCCCTTGCGCGTGACGATCCGTGCCTTGCGCATCGTCGGATCGGGATAGAGCCGCTCGCCCTCATGCGCCAATTGCCGCTGCAGCGCCTTGGTGAACGTCGACACCCACACCGCGCCGCCCGCCTGCGCCGCCCAGAGCGAGGCGGGCGCGAGGTAGCCGAGCGTCTTGCCGATCCCCGTCCCGGCCTCCGCCAATACCATGTTGGGCGCGTCGCGCGCAGCCTTGGGCGCGAAAGCAGCCGCCGCCGCCAGCGCGAAGTCGCGCTGCCCCTGGCGCTGCTCGGCGCCCGATCCGGTAAGCCGCGCGAGCTGGTCCAGCACTTCGCCTTCGTCGAGCGATACCGCGCGCGGCGCCGGGCGTTGCGCGGCCTCGTCCCATTCGGGCAGCTTGGAAAACAACCAGCGCTCGGCGCGCTCGGGCTTGGCGATGCGCGGCGACAGCGCGGGCGCCCAGGGCCAGCGCAGCCGGGTGAGCGACTGCAGCGCGGTCCATGCCCCTTCGCGCTCCGCCCACGGGCCGTCGGTAACCGCCAGCATCGCGGCGGCCGCTTCGCGCAGGAAGGCGGCGACGTCCGCGTCGCCCTCGGGCGGCGACAGGTCGACTGCGCGCGCCAGCCCGCGCGGCGTCGGCACCATGAAGCGCGCGGGGTGGAGGAAGGCGAACAGCTCGAGCAGGTCGAGCCCGCTCAGTTCGGGATGGCCCAGCCGTTGTCCGACCAGCGGCGCGTTGAGCAGGATCGTCGGCGTATCGGCGGCGATGCGGATCGCCTCGCCCCGCCCGATCGGACGGCATTCGCCATCGGCGGTGGCGATCCACACGCCCGAATGGCTGGCGTGCAGCGCCGGATGGGGGAGGGCAAGCATCGCGCAAACAAAAGCAGAACGCCGCCGGTTTTAAAAGCATGTCTGTGATTTAATGCGCGTCGGGCGGCGGCATCTCGATACGCTCCCACGCTACCCAGCCGGGCATGGTCGCCCCCTCTCCCCAGGCCAGGAACAGCGTGACGGCCTCGTCGAACGAGAACAGGTCGGGCTTGTTTGCGGGCACAGTGTCGGCACGACGGGCCTGATAATGGCGGAGCCAATCGCCGTCGCGGCGCTCGATCACGAACCGCCCGTCCGTCGCTCTGGTCTGGAGATATTCCTCCGGCGCGGCGCTCAGGATCACGACATCGTCCGAACCGGCGTCGCGCAAGGCGTCCCGCGTGTTCGCCGCATCGGCATCAATGACCTCATCGCCGTGCGAGGACGAGGACAGCGACAGCGCGCGCGCGAAGCCCCTGCGCTTCAGGCGCTGCGCCCGTTCGGGATCGGCCATGTCGCGCAGAAACCGGACCAGCGGATCGGCGTCGCGTCGAAACAGATGCCCGGCCCAAAGCACCAGTATCAGGATGGGGATCAGAAAGATCAGAATCGGCATGCCCAGCAACTGCGCGTCGGCCCTGTCGCCTCGCGTCACCACCATCGCCGCGAAGGCCGCGAAAATCGCCAGAAGCAGGAAGGAGGACAGCGTACCGTTGAGGTCGGACCCCGCCCGGCCCCGGACGTGCGTCGTTCCCTCCTCCTCCGAAATCCATCCGATCAGCATCGGCCCCTGGGCATCGAAGGCGCTGAGCCACAGGCAAATCACCCGACCGACGATCCAGCCGCGCGGTCCGTTCGCCTTGTGAAACCACGGACGCATTTTTCCCCGGATGCGGTGCTTCAGCGCCTGCGCGCCCATGGGAGAGCGTATGTCGAATCGATAGCCGAGCGGCTGGAACGCCATCTCTCCCCCCTTTCATCGCGACTCTGGCCCAAAGCGGGCGGCTTCGCTAGACGCGGGCGAGTATGACTGACGCACCGACTCTGCGCGACGCCGCGCTCGCATCCAAGGCATGGCCGTTCGAAGAAGCGCGCAAGCTGCTGAAACGCTATCCCAACGGCGCGCCGGACAAGGGCTATGTGCTGTTCGAAACCGGCTATGGCCCGTCGGGCCTGCCACATATCGGCACGTTCAACGAAGTGCTGCGCACCACCATGGTTCGCCGCGCGTTCGAAACGCTGTCCGACATACCGACGCGCCTCATTGCGTTCAGCGACGACATGGACGGGCTGCGCAAGGTGCCCGACAATGTCCCCAACCAGGCGATGCTGGCCGCGCATCTCGGCAAGCCGCTGACGCGCATTCCCGATCCGTTCGGCAAGTATGAGAGCTTCGCGCATCACAACAACGCGATGCTGCGCCAATTCCTCGACCGCTTCGGCTTCGACTATGAATTCGTCTCCTCGACCGACTATTACACCAGCGGCCGGTTCGACGAGGCGCTGAAGTCGGTCCTGCGCCATTATCAGGGCATCATGGACGTGATGCTGCCGACGCTGCGCGCGGAACGACAGGCGACCTATTCGCCGGTGCTGCCGATCAGCCCGAAGTCGGGCATCGTCCTGCAGGTGCCGATCGACGTGATCGACTCCGAAACCGGCATGATCGCGTTCATCGACGAAGGCGAGCGTATCGAGCAGACGATCCTGGGCGGCCGTGCCAAGCTGCAGTGGAAAGTCGACTGGGCGATGCGCTGGGTCGCGCTGGGCGTCGATTACGAGATGGCGGGCAAGGACCTGATCGATTCGGTCGTGCAATCGTCGAAGATCGCGCGCGTGCTCGGCGGTCGCCCGCCCGAAGGCTTCAACTATGAGATGTTCCTCGACGAAAAGGGCGAGAAAATCTCCAAGTCCAAGGGCAATGGCCTCAGCCTGGAGCAATGGCTGACCTATGGCTCGGACGAGAGCCTGGCCTTCTACATCTATCGCGAGCCGAAAAAGGCGAAGGCGCTGCACATGGGCGTCATCCCGCGCGCGGTCGACGATTACTGGCAGTTCCGCAGCAATTATGCCGGCCAGCCGGTCGAACAGCGGCTGGGCAACCCCGTACACCATATCCACAACGGCCCGCCACCCGAAGAGGCGCTGCCGGTCACGTTCGGCCTGCTGCTCAACCTGGTCGGCGTGATGGGCGCGCAGGCGACGAAGGAGCAGGTGTGGGGCTATCTCGGCAATTATGTCGCCGATGCCGATCCGGCGAAATATCCCGCGCTCGACGCGCTGATCGACAAGGCACTGGCGTATAACCGCGACTTCATCGCGCCGACGCTGAAACGCCGCGCGCCCGAGGGAGTCGAAGTCGCTGCATTGCAGGATCTCGACCGCCTGCTCGCGGCGATGCCCGCGAATGCGAGCGCCGAGACGATCCAGGACGCCGTCTATGAAATCGGCAAGGAACGGTTCGGCAAAGAGGCGCTGCGCGACTGGTTCAAGGCATTGTATGAAACGCTGCTGGGATCGTCGCAGGGACCGCGCATGGGCAGCTTCATCGCGCTATACGGCATCGCCAACAGCCGCGCGCTGATCGCCGAGGCGCTGGCGCGCGCCTGAACCGCCGCGCGCCGGATCAGGGGGTCGCGTCGCCCTCGCCCGGCGCCAGCCAGCGCAGCCGCACGGTGTCGCCGGCCGATCCGCCGTCGACCGGAACCCCGCGCACGCCCGCGCGGGCCAGCGTTTCGATGACCTGGCCGACGCGCGCTTCGGGCCCGCTGGCGCCGACCGGCAGATTGAGCCGCTTCGCGCCCCATGCGGCGGTCGCGATCGCCGCCTCGCCGTTCGCATCGGGCGCATCCTCGCCGAACGTCACGATCGGCAACGCCGCGGCGGGCGGTACGAGTTGGACGTCCCAGTCGGTCGCGACATTGGCAACCCGCGCTTCCAGCGTGCGATAGGCGGCGAGCGTCGCGCCGGGCAGCGGCGTCGCCGTCACCACCGCGCGGCGATGTTCGCGGTCGAGCACGACGGCATCGGCATCGACGCCCGCGACCAGCGCCAGCTCCTCCGCCACACGCGCGGCCAGCCGGTCGGCGGCGACAGCGCGGGCGTTCGCCTGTGCCGATGCGATCTGCTCGGCCTCGGCCTGGCTGCTGGTGCCGACGCGAAGCTGTTCGAGCGATACTTCGACGTTGCGTCCCAGCATCTCGGTCAGCATCGCGGATGCCTGCTTTTCGGCGTCGCGCCGGATTTCAGGGGTCAGGATCGTCGCTTTCACGCGCAGCGGATCGACGTCGTACGATACGTCGATCTGGCTGATCCGCGCGCCGAGGCCGAACTGCCCCGCCACCACGTCGCGCGCGCGCGCGGACGCCGCCGTCTCCCACGCGATCTGGCGCAGCGTGAAGCCGAGCGGGACCGCAAGCGCCACGAACGTTCCCAGGATCATGACTGTCTGCCACAGCGTGTGGCGCGGCGACAGGTGCGACCCGAAGCCATAAAAGCGCGCGACCGCCGCCGCGGTCAGCATGATCGCCATCAGGTTGGTGAAGAACAGGATCGTCGCGCCGGCGAACACCGTCCAGTTGAGCGTCGCGAGGCCAAACCCCACCACTGCGAGCGGCGGCATCAACGCCGTCGCGATCGCCACGCCGACGACGGTGCCCTCGCGCCCGCGCACCATCGCATAGGCACCGGCGAGCGCCGAGAAGAGCGCGACCATCAGGTCGAACAGATTGGGCCGCGTGCGCGCGGCGATTTCGGGCGTGACATTCTGGAGCGGCGACATCAGCACCACCAGCGCAGTGAACAGCACCGCCAGCAGCACGCCCAGCCCCAGCGCGACCGCTGCGGTGCGGATCTCGGTCGAATCGAGCGTCGCGATCCCGAAGCCGAGCCCGATGATCGGCCCCATCAGCGGCGAGATGAGCATCGCCCCGATGACGACCGCGGGCGAAGAAAGCAGCAGCCCCAGCACGGCGATCCCCGCCGACATCAGCGTCATGAAGGCGTAGCGGCCGCTCCACGCGCTTTCGGCGCGCAGCTTGTCGATGACGCGGACATGGTCGACCGACGCGACAATATGGTCGCGCCACCAGTCGATCAGCGGGTTATGACGAAGGCCGCGGCCAGGTACGCTGTCCATTTTCCGGGGCTTAAGGGGTTTGCGCCCCCGGCGCCAGCCGATAGGACGGACCTGTACCGGGTCGGTCTGAAGGATCGGTTCGTGCTGAGCAGCCCCGGAGCAAAGTCGAAGGGGCATATCGAGGCACCGCTGCGGGGGCATGCCCATCGACGCGGGTTTTCGAGTGCGCTCGGCCCCTGCTCGGGGCGAATGGCTGGATTCCAACGGCCCCACTACCGACGAACCCGCAATTGAGGGGAGACAAATGGCGGCGACATTGACCAAGCGGACCCGATCGGCATTGCGCGACTTCCTCCACAGCGAGGCGTCGGGCGGCATCGCGTTGATCGCGGCGGCGGCGCTGGCGATGATCGTCGCGAACATTCCGGGGCTTTCGGAGGAGTATTTCCATTTCCTCCATTGGAAAATCGGCCCCACCCTGTCCGCCGCGCACGGGCCGATGACCGTGCATCTGTGGGTCAACGACGGGCTGATGGCGCTGTTCTTCCTGCTCGTCGGGCTGGAGATCAAACGCGAGTTCGTCGACGGCCGGCTCGCGAGCTGGGAACGGCGGCGGTTGCCCGTCGTCGCGGCGGCGGCGGGCATGGTGGTGCCCGCGGTGATCTACCTGGCGGTCACGTCGCAAAAGGCGACGCTGAGCCAGGGCTGGGCGATCCCCGCCGCGACCGACATCGCCTTCGCGATCGGGGTTCTGGCGATCCTGGGGCGGCATGCCCCCGCGTCGCTCAAGCTGTTCCTGACGACCGTGGCGATCGTCGACGACATGGGCGCAGTCGCGATCATCGCGCTTGCCTATACTGACCATATCAACACGCTGGCGCTGGGTGGTGCGGCAATCGTGCTCGCCGCGATGTACGTACTCAACCGCAGCGGCGTGAAGACGCTGTGGCTCTACCTCGCGCTGTTCGCGGTGCTGTGGGTGTTCGTCTTCCTGTCGGGCGTGCACGCGACGATCGCGGGCGTCGCCGCCGCGATGATGATCCCGATCACGAAGTCGCCTGGCGCGCCCGACGATGTAACGTCGCCGCTCCACAAGCTGGAACATGGCCTGCACCCCTGGTCGGCGTTCTTCATCGTGCCGCTGTTCGGCTTCGCCAATGCGGGCGTGTCGCTGGCGGGGATGACGCCCGCGATCCTGATCGAGCCGCTGCCGCTCGGCATCGCCGCGGGCCTGTTCGTCGGCAAGCAGGTCGGCATTTTTGGCAGCGTCTGGATTGCCGCGAGGACGGGCTTCGCGCGGCGACCCGGCGGCGCGACCTGGGCGCAGATCTATGGCGTCGCGCTGCTCGCCGGCATCGGCTTCACGATGAGCCTGTTCATTGGCGGGCTCGCCTTCCCCGGCCGCCCCGAGCTGGTCGACGAAGTCAAGCTGGGCGTGCTGTCGGGGTCGATCCTGTCGGCATTTGGCGGGTTCGCGGTGCTGCGCTTCGCGCGCACGCCGCGCGGTGCCGCCCTGCGTCGGCGCGAACGGCGCAATGGCAAGGGCGGCCAGGCAACCGCCTGACCGCCCTGTCTTTTTCACGTGGAACAATCGCGCGCACCGCGCGATTGCCCGCGCCCGCATTACAGTTTTTCAGTCAGCTCCGGAACCACCTTGAACAGGTCGCCCACCAGGCCGATGTCGGCGACCTGGAAAATCGGCGCGTCCTCGTCCTTGTTGATGGCGATGATGGTCTTGGAGTCCTTCATGCCCGCCAGATGCTGGATCGCGCCCGAGATGCCGACCGCGATATAGACTTCCGGGGCGACGATCTTGCCCGTCTGGCCGACCTGATAATCGTTGGGCACATAGCCCGCGTCGACTGCCGCGCGGCTCGCGCCGACCGCCGCGCCCAGCTTGTCCGCCAAGGGCTCGATGACCGTGTGGAAATTCTCGCTGTTCTGCAGCGCGCGGCCGCCCGACACGATGACCTTGGCGCTCGTCAGCTCGGGACGTTCCGACTTGGCGATCTCGGCCGAGACGAAGCTCGAAAGCCCCGCGTCGCCGGTCGAGGCGACTGCCTCCACCACGCCCGAGCCGCCGGTCGCCGCCGCCTTCTCGAACGCCGTGCCGCGCACGGTGAGTACCAGCTTGGTGTCGCTCGTCTTGACCGTCGCGATGGCGTTGCCGGCATAGATCGGCCGCGTGAACGTGTCCGGACCCTCGACCGACAGGATGTCGCTGAGCTGCATCACGTCGAGCAGCGCGGCGACACGCGGCGCGATATTCTTGCCCGTCGTGGTGGCAGGCGCGACGAACGCGTCGTGGTGACTCATCAGATCGACGATCAGCGGTGCGACATTTTCGGCCAGGAAATGGCCATAGGCCGCATCGTCGGCCAAATGCACCTTGCCGACGCCCGCGATCTTCGCCGCTTCGTCGGCGACTGCGGCACAGCCCGCTCCGGCGACCAGCAGATGCACCTCGCCCAGCTTCGCCGCCGCAGTCACGGCGGAAAGCGTCGCGTCCTTTACGGTCGCATTGTCATGTTCGACCCAGACCAAAGTCTTCATTTCGCGACTCCCAGACCCTTGAGCTTTTCCACCAGCGTATCGACGTCGGGCACCTTGATGCCCGCGGTCCGCTTCGGCGGCTCGACGACCTTCAGCGTGGCCAGGCGCGGCGTCACGTCGACGCCGTAATCGGCAACCGTCTTCTTCGCGACCGGCTTCGACTTCGCCTTCATGATGTTGGGCAGCGTCGCATAGCGCGGTTCGTTGAGGCGCAGGTCGGTCGTCACGATCGCCGGCGCCTTCAGGCTGACCGTTTCCAGCCCGCCGTCGACTTCGCGCGTCACCTTCACCTGGTCGCCGTCGATTTCGACCTTCGACGCGAACGTGCCCTGCGCCCAGCCGAGCAGCGCCGCCAGCATCTGGCCGGTCTGGTTCGAATCGTCGTCGATCGCCTGCTTGCCGAGGATGATGAGGCCGGGCTGCTCCTCTTCCGCCACCTTCGCCAGCAGCTTGGCAACGCCCAGCGGTTCGACGTCGTCATCGGTCGCGATCAGGATCGCGCGGTCCGCGCCCATCGCGCGCGCAGTCAGCAGCACGTCCGATTCGGCCTTGGCGACGCCGATCGTCACCACGACGACTTCGCTCGCCGTGCCCTTTTCCTTCAGGCGGACCGCTTCCTCGATCGCGATCTCGTCAAAGGGATTCATGCTCATCTTGACGTTCGCAAGGTCGACCCCGCTTCCGTCCGCCTTCACGCGAGGCTTCACATTATAGTCAAGCACACGCTTGACCGGTACCAACACTTTCATAGCCATCCTTCCTATGGTCCGGATCGGTCCCC
Organism: Pseudomonadota bacterium; assembly: GCA_049323815.1. Classification (GTDB taxonomy): domain Bacteria; phylum Pseudomonadota; class Alphaproteobacteria; order Sphingomonadales; family Sphingomonadaceae; genus Sphingomonas. The sequence continues at coordinate 72,209 of JBMOOB010000039.1, forward strand.
GGGGAGGAACGCGTCGCGCCGACCCCAGGGGATGAGACGCGATGCCCGGGCTACACCGGGAACCCGAGCTTCGCCAGCGGGCCGCGCGTGCATACGCTCCTGAATATTCCGCACGCGTCCCGTTTTCGAAGATCGGGAATGTTCACGTGCGCGTAAAGCACAGCGGCGCAGGCGAATCCACCCCCACAACCGCGACAAAGGCGTTACCCCCCTCGTCGTCGTTGCCTGCCCACGCTATAGCGCATGCATGAATCCCGCTTTCGGCATCTTGTTGTTCGTCCTCACCGTCGTGGGCATGGAGGGCTTTGCCTATTCCGCGCATCGGTGGTTGATGCACGGTCCCGGATGGTTCCTGCATGCGAGCCATCATCGCCCGCGGACCGGATCGTTCGAGTGGAACGACCTTTATGCCGCAATCTTCGCGGTACCCTCGATCGTGCTGCTGCTCGGCGGGGTCCAGCTTGGCTGGTGGCCCGGCTTCACCTGGATCGGCGCGGGGATTGCCGCCTATGGCGCGATTTACTTCGGATTTCACGATGCAATCGTCCATCGCCGCGTGCCGCACCGCTATGTCCCCCGTTCGCGTTACATGAAGCGGATCGTCCAGGCGCACCGGCTGCATCATGCAGTCGAAACGCGAGAAAATGGAGTCAGTTTCGGTTTTCTGTGGGCACCACGGCCGGAAGCGATCAAGGCCGAGCTGAAGCGCCGCGAACGCGCCGGGGTGCGTGCGCCGCTGACGCCGCGATGACGGCAAAGCGAGCGTCGGTTCGTTCGTGATCGTCGACTGGCATTTCTATGCGCTTTCCGTGCCCGCGGTGTTCCTGTTGGGCCTTTCGAAAGGCGGGTTTGCCGGAATGGGGGCGCTGTCCCTGCCGTTGATGGTGCTGGCCATCGATCCGGTACGCGCCGCGGCGATCCTGTTGCCGATCCTGATCGTCCAGGATGTGGTCGGCGTCTGGGCTTTTCGCCGCGCGGTCGACTGGCAAGCGATGGCCAGGCTGTTACCCGGCGCGTTGGCTGGGGTCGCGCTCGGCTTTGGCTTTGCCGCGTCGGTGACGCCGGAAGCCGTGATGGCGGCGGTCGGCGCGATTTCGATCCTCTTTGGTCTGTATCGCCTGTGGATCGAGCGCAACGGCGCGATCGCGGGCGGCAAAATGCCCGGCTGGGCCGGGTGGGTCGCCGGACTGGCATCCGGTTTCACCAGCCAGGTCGCGCATGCGGGCGGGCCGCCCTTTCAGGTGTGGATCCTGCCGCAGCGCCTGCCCCGCGACCTGTTGATCGGCACGACGGCGGTGTTCTTTGCCATCGTCAACTGGGCGAAGGTGCCCGCCTATCTCGCGCTGGGGCAGTTCACGCGCGCCAATATGATGACGGCGGCGGCGCTGATGCCGGTCGCGATCGTGTCGACTGTTGCCGGGGTCTGGCTTGTCCGCCGTGTGTCGCCGGAACGATTCTATACTGCCATCTACATATTGATGGTCGTCGTCGGCGTGAAGCTGATGTGGGACGCCGTCGCCTGACCCGGCGTCAGCGCGAATCGGTTTTCAGCGCGTCGACGAGCATGTCGCGCAACTGCTCAAGCTGTGCCGCCCTGCCGCGCCGAGCGCCGCGTTCCGCCTCCAGCAACTTCTGGACGCCGCGAACCGTATAGCCTTCCTTCGATAAGAGTGCGTCGATGCGACGGACGAGCGCCACATCCTCAGGCCGGTAATAGCGCCGGTTTCCCGCGCGCGTCAGCGGGCGGAGCTGGGGGAAGCGTGTTTCCCAATAACGCAGGATATGCTGGGGTCGCCCGATTTCCTGGGCCAGCTCGCCGATTGTCTTCAGCGCGCCCGCGGCCTTTTCCGGCCCCGGCATGACGCGGCTTACCCTGCGGAGACGATGCGGTCGCGCATCATCTGGCTGGCGCGGAAGGTGAGCACGCGACGCGGCGCGATCGGCACTTCCACCCCGGTCTTGGGGTTGCGTCCGACGCGTTCGCCCTTGTCACGAAGAATGAAGCTGCCGAAACCGGAAATCTTGACATTCTCGCCCTTGGCGAGCGCCTCGCACATGTGTTCGAGTATCTGTTCGACCAATCGTGCCGAGTCCGCCCGCGACAACCCCACCTCGCGGTGCAGCGATTCAGCCAGATCAGCGCGGGTCAGCGTCCCAACGGAAGCCATGGCCTGCACTCTCCCCCCTTTGTTTGTGGCTAAAGAACATCGTAACAGATTGTTCACGCCTCGCAAATGGGGCCATTACAGAATCGAAACATTCAGAATCGAACGACAGCGGCCCCCCAGGTGAAACCGCCGCCCATTGCTTCAAGCACCAGCAAGTCGCCGCGCTTGATACGTCCGTCCCGCACCGCAGCATCGAGCGCGAGCGGAACCGACGCAGCCGATGTGTTGGCATGGCGGTCGACCGTCATCACGACCTTTTCCGGCGCCAGGTCGAGCTTGCGCGCAGTCGCGTCGAGGATGCGCGCGTTCGCCTGATGCGGGACGACCCAGTCGACGTCGGCGGCGGTCAGCCCGGCGGCATCCAGCGCCTCTTCCATTACCGCTGCCAGATTGACGACCGCGTGGCGGAACACTTCGCGCCCCTTCATCCGCACCTTGCCGACGGTACCGGTGGTCGACGGGCCGCCGTCGACATAGAGGAGCTGGTTGTGGCGGCCATCGGCGTGGAGGCGAGTCGCAAGCACGCCGCGATCGCCTTCCTGCCCTTCCAGCACGATCGCGCCTGCGCCGTCGCCGAACAGGACGCAGGTGGTGCGGTCTTCCCAGTCGAGGATGCGACTGAACGTTTCCGCGCCGATCACCAGCGCGCGGCGGTGCGCGCCCGCACGGATCATGCTGTCGGCAACCTGGAGCGCATAGAGAAAGCCCGAACACACCGCCGCCACGTCGAACGCGACGCAATCGTCGATGCCCAGCGCCGCCTGAACCTTGGTCGCGGTCGCGGGAAAGGTCTGGTCGGGGGTCGCGGTGGCCAGGACGATCAGGTCGATGTCGTTCGCCGCGATCCCCGCGGTCGCCAGCGCGGCGCGCGCGGCGTCAGTGGCCAGTGTCCCCGTCGTTTCGTCGGGGGCGGCGATATGGCGGAAACGAATGCCGGTACGCTCGACGATCCATTCGTCGCTGGTATCGACTGTTTCCGAAAGCTCAGCGTTCGACACGCGCCGGGCGGGCAACGCCGATCCGGTGCCGAGAATCACCGAATGCACCGTCATGCCGCCATCCTCATGCTGCCTTTGATTCGAAATTGCCCAGATCGTCGAGGATCCGGCGCGCCAGGTCGTCGCGCACCATCTTGGCTGCGACGCCGATGGCATTGTCGACGCCGATTTCGTTGGCGCCGCCGTGGCTTTTGACCACCAGCCCGTTCAGGCCCAGGAAAACCGCGCCATTGTGGTTGTTGGGATCAAGATGGTGGCGCAACAAATCGGTCGCGGGGCGCGAGATCAGGAAACCGATCTTCGACCGAATCGAACTGGAAAAGGCGCGGCGGAGCAAGTCGGCGACGAATCGCGCGGTTCCTTCCGCTGTCTTGAGCGCGATGTTGCCCGAAAAGCCGTCGCAGACCACGACATCGACTTCGCCGCGTGACAGCCGATCGCCTTCGATAAAGCCCGTGAACTCGAGCGGCAGGTGCGGGGCCGCGCGCAATTGCGCGGCGGCATCGCGGATATTCTCGGTGCCCTTCAGATCCTCGGTGCCGATGTTGAGCAGGCCGACTCGCGGCCGCGCGAGGTCGAGTGCGGTCCGTGCATAGGCAGCGCCCATCACCGCGAACTGGACCAAATTGCGCGCATCGCATTCGGTGTTCGCGCCCAGATCGAGCATCACCGTGTCGGTCTCACCCAGGCTGGGCATCAGCGCGGCGAGCGCGGGGCGATCGATACCCGGCATCGTACGCAACGACAGCTTCGCCATCGCCATCAGCGCGCCGGTGTTGCCCGACGACACGGCGGCACCCGCCTTGCCCTGCTTCACCAGATCGATGGCAACGCCCATCGACGTCGTCCTGGCACGACGAAGCGCGGCGCTCGGCCGTTCGTCCGATGCCACCACGTCGGGCGCATGGACGATTTCCGATGCCGCGGTCAGATTCGGGTGGCTTTCCAGCCCCTTTCGAATCGCCGTTTCGTCGCCGACCAGATAGAATTGCATGCCGTCGAACCGGCGCCGCGCGCGCGCGACACCGGCCAGCATGACGGCCAGACCCTCATCGCCGCCCATCGCATCGACGGCGATTCTGGAGCCTGTGGTCATGCCGGCATACTCTGGGTGCGAACCGTGGCTCAGGCCTCGATCGGCGTGATCTCGCGGCCGTTATAATGGCCGCACGCGCTGCACAGATGGTGCGGACGCTTCAGTTCGCCGCAGTTCGGGCACTCCTGGAACGCCTCGACCTTGAGCGCGTCGTGCGCCCGGCGCATGCCACGCCGCGACGGCGAGGTCTTTTTCTTGGGGACGGCCATTTCGGCACCTTCTTAAACACGTGAGTTTCTTGTCGCGATACGCCCGCATTCGGGTTCGGGCAAGCGATCGGGCGACCGGCCGCTTACCGAACCGGCAGCCGGCAGGTCGCGAAGCGAGCCCGCGCGTATAGCGAATTTCGGCGCGGTTGCAAGCAGCGTGACTCCATGCGGTACGCGTTGCGCGGAACGCGCATGCAACGCCATTGCACGTGCGCGCGCGAATCGGCAGGGGTGTTGGCGGAAGGGGAATACCATGGTCCTGCCCATCACGCTGACGATCGCCGCGGTTGCGGCGCTTCTCAATATCTGGCTCGCGCTGCGCGTGGTGCGGCTGCGCATGACGCGCAAGGTGCTGCTTGGCGACGGCGGCGAACGCGCGCTGGAGGCACGGATACGCGCGCATGCCAACTACATCGAATACACTCCCTTCGTGCTGATCCTGATCGGGTTGATCGAGGCGGCGCATGGCTGGCCGCTCGGCCTGTGGGGCGTGGGTGCGCTGTATGTCGCCGCGCGCGTCGCACACGCGTTCGGAATGGACGCCACCCGCCCGCACGCCGCGCGCGCATTCGGGGCAACGGTAACCTGGCTCACGCTGCTGGGCCTCGCCGGTTGGGCGATCGCAATCGTCTATCGCGCGGCCTGATTCGCCAGCACCGAATCGGCCACGAAGGGATTGCCGCGCCGTTCCTGCCCGAAACTGCTTGCCGGGCCGTGGCCGGGAACGAAGACTGTATCATCCCCCAACGGCCATAGCCGGCCGGTGATCGAATCGATCAGATCCTGGTGGTTGCCCAGCGGAAAATCGGTCCGGCCGATCGATCCCTGGAACAGGACGTCGCCGACGATCGCCAGTTTCGACGGCGCATGGTGAAACACGACATGGCCCGGCGTGTGGCCGGGGCAATGATAGACGTCGAGCACCAGATTGCCGACCGTGACCTGGTCGCCGTTTTCCAGCCAGCGCGCGGGCTCGAACGGCGCGCCGCGCACGCCATAGGTGCGCCCGTCCTCGTCGAGCCGCGCGATCCAGAAGCGGTCCGCCTCGTGCGGGCCCTCGATCGGCACGCCCAATTCCTTGGCGAATTCCCCAGCCGCGCCGCAATGATCGATATGGCCGTGCGTTATCAGCAGCTTCTCGACCGTGACGCCATGCTGGCGCGCAGCGGCGCGCAGCTTTTCCACGTCGCCGCCGGGATCGGTGAAGGCACCGCGCATGGTCTCAGTGCACCAGATCAGCGTGCAGTTTTGGTGAAGCGGCGTGACAGGCACGATCGCGGCGCGCAACGGAGAGGTGGCCATCCCCGCGAGATAGGCGAGCCGCGCGTACCCGGCAACCGGCGCGCCGCTGCGCCCTTGCCGTGAACCGGGGACGGTTGCATGGCGGCGGGATGCTGCCTCGCCCGCCCTATGTCCTGCTCGACGACGCCCGTGACGACGGCGCGCCCGCGCGGCTCTATGCCGATCCGGTCGAGATCGTTGCGGCATATGCGCCGGGCGATGTTGCCGCAGCGTTGGAGCGTGTGCGCGGCGCGCGGGCACGCGCGCTGCACGCCGCGGGCTATCTTGGCTATGGCGCCGCGCCCGGCGTGGCGGCGGAGGCGGTAGCGCGAAGCGCGCCCGATGGCGCTCCGTTGCTCTGGTTCGGCCTGTTCGCGAACTTCCGGACGCTTGCGCCCGACGCTGTCGCCGCGCTGCTCCCTGACCCGGCGGGGGCGTGCGCCGCGCCGCCCGTGCCCATGGTATCGCGCGCCGACTATCGCACTGCCTTCGCGCGGGTTGAGGAATATATCCGCGCGGGCGATATCTATCAGGCAAACCTGACCTTCCCGGCGGAAGTGCGTTTCGGCGGCAGCGCGGAGGCGCTCTATGCCCGGCTGCGCGCCGGCGCGCGCGCGGGGTATGGCGCCTTGATCGCGACCGGCGACGCGCATGTGCTCAGCCTGTCGCCAGAACTTTTCTTCGCGCTGGAAGGCGGGGTGCTCACCGCGCGGCCGATGAAGGGCACCGCGCGCCGCGACGCCGACTCCGCGCGCGATGCCGAAGCGGCGCGGCAACTGCGCGAGGACCCCAAGCAGCGCGCGGAGAATCTGATGATTGTCGACCTGATGCGCAACGACCTGTCGCGCGTCGCACGTGCCGGAACGGTTCGCGTGCCCGAATTGTTCGTCGTCGAACGCTATCCGACTGTCCATCAGATGGTGTCGACCGTGACCGGCGAACTGGCGCCCGGTTGCGATGCCGTCGACGTGCTCGCGGCGCTGTTTCCATGCGGTTCGATCACCGGCGCGCCCAAACGGCGCGCGATGCAGGTGATTTCCGAAGTCGAGTCGGCGCCGCGCGGAATCTATACCGGCGCCGTCGGGCGGCTGGACGCAGACGGCAGCGCCGTGTTCAATGTCGCGATCCGCACGCTCGAGACCGTCGCGCCGGGCCGTGCACGCTTGGGACTGGGTTCGGGCGTGGTCGCCGATTCCACGGCGGACGAGGAATGGGAGGAGTGCCTGGCGAAGGGCGCATTCGTGACTGCGGGCGAAACCGCGTTCGACCTGGTCGAAACGATGGCGTTCGACCCCGACCGGGGAATTGCGCTGCTCGACTCGCACGTCGCACGGCTGCGCGCGAGCGCACAGGCGCTGGGATTCGCGTTCGACCGCCATCTGGTGCGCAACGAATTGCAGGCCGCCACCTTCCGGCTGCGCGCACCGGCGCGCGTACGGTTGCTGCTTTCGCGCAGCGGCGCCATCGCGATCGGTACTGCACCCATGCCGGCGGCGCCCGCCGGGCCCGTCCGCGTCGCGATCCGGCCGATGCCGGTGGCGCGCGATGATTTTCGCCTGGCGCACAAGACGACGCGCCGCGCCTTTTATGACGACGCCCGGCGTGCATCGGGCGCGTTCGAGGTGCTGTTCACCGACGCCGACGGGTTCCTGACCGAAGGCAGCTTCACGTCGATCTTCGTCGATCGCGGCGGCACGCTGGTCACGCCGCCGCTTTCGCGCGGGCTGTTGCCCGGCGTGCTGCGCGCCGAAATGATCGACAGCGGCCGCGCGGTCGAAGGCGACTTGCGGCCGGACGATCTGACGGGCGGGTTCTTCCTCGGCAATTCGGTACGCGGACTGGTATCGGCTGTTACGGTTGCGGAGGGCGCGGACGCACGCGTATAGGCGCGGCGCCGCTTTCCGAAAGGTCCATGTCCATGCAGACTTCCGCCGCGCTCGGCCGTATTCAGCCTTCCGCCACGCTCGCCATGACCAGCCGCGTGTTCGACCTGAAGCGGCAGGGCATCGACGTGATCGGCCTGGGCGCGGGCGAACCCGATTTCGACACGCCGGAATTCGTCAAGGACGCGGCGATCGAGGCGATCCGCGCGGGCAAGACCAAATATACCAATGTCGACGGCACGCCCGAGCTGAAGGCCGCGATCGCCGCCAAGTTCAAGCGCGACAATGAACTGGACTATGGGCTGGACCAGATCAGCGTCAACGTCGGCGGCAAGCACACCTTGTTCAACGCAATGGTCGCGACAGTCGATACGGGCGACGAAGTAATCGTGCCCGCGCCCTATTGGGTCAGCTATCCCGACGTTGTCCAGTTCGCGGGCGGTACCCCGGTGTTCGTCGAAGCGGGGCCGGACCAGAATTACAAGCTGACGCCCGATCAGCTTGAGGCTGCGATCACGCCCAGGACCAAGTGGCTGGTGCTCAATTCGCCGTCGAACCCGACCGGCGCCGCCTATAGCTGGGCCGAACTGCGCGCGCTGGGCGCGGTGCTGGAACGCCACCCGCACGTGTGGATCTTCGCCGACGATATGTACGAACACATCGTCTATGACGGGTTCAAGTTTCATACCATCGCCCAGGCGTGCCCGTCGCTGTACGAGCGCACGCTGACCGTCAACGGCTGTTCCAAGGCCTATGCGATGACCGGGTGGCGCATCGGCTTTGCCGGCGGCGCGCCGTGGCTCATCAAGGCGATGGCGAAGCTGCAGTCGCAGTCGACGTCGAACCCCTGTTCGATCGCGCAGGCGGCGGCGGTGGCGGCGCTGACCGGCGACCAGAGCTTCCTCGCCGAACGCGCGCTGGCGTTTCAGAAGCGGCGCGACCTGGTGGTCGGCATGCTGAACCAGATCGACGGCATGACGTGCCCGACCCCCGAAGGTGCCTTCTACGTCTATCCCGAATTTTCGGGGTTGATCGGCAAGACGACGCCCAAGGGGCTGAAGATCGAGTCGGACGAACAGATGATCGGCTATTTCCTCGACGATGCGCGCGTGGCCGCCGTCCATGGCGGCGCGTTCGGCCTGTCGCCGGCGATGCGCATTTCCTATGCAACGTCGGAAGATCTGCTGCGCGAGGCGTGCAGCCGCATCCAGGAGGCCTGCGCCGCGCTGCGCTGAACCGGACGCGAATCGTCCGGCATCTGTGCCCCAAGGCGAGTCGCCGGGTTGCGCGATCGCGCGCGCGCTCCGATCTTGCCGGCTGTTCGCGTATCAGTAAGCAAGGTGCCCCGATGCTCAAATCGTCGCTCGCGCTGGGTGGTATTCTCTCCGCCAGCCTGTTGTTCGCTTCCTTTGGTGCCGACGGCGCCGAAAGCGCGGTTTCAATCCCCGCGGCAAAGATCGACGTGCCCAGGACCAAGGGCCTCCAGACAGCGGTATTCGCAGGCGGCTGCTTCTGGGGGATGGAAGCGGTGTTCGAGCAGGTAAAGGGCGTCACCAATGTCGTCAGCGGCTATGCCGGCGGCACGGCGTCGACTGCAACCTATGCCCAGGTGTCGACCGAAACGACCGGTCATGCCGAGGCCGTTCGCATCACTTATGACCCTGCCAAGGTCAGCTATGCCACGCTGCTCCGCGTCTATTTCTCGGTCGCGCACGATCCGACTCAACTCAATCGCCAATATCCGGACAGCGGCCCCAGCTATCGCTCGGCGATTTTCCCGCAGAGCGCGGAGCAGCGAAAAGTTGCCGGCGCCTATATTGCCCAGCTTGGCAAGGCGCGTGCCTTTGGCCGGCCGATCGTGACCAGGCTGGAGACCGGAGCCTTCTATCCTGCCGAAGCCTATCATCAGGATTTCGCGCGGCGGAACCCGAGCCATCCGTATATCGTCCGTTGGGACAAGCCGAAGATGGCGGCGTTCCGCGAGGCATTTCCAACGCTGGCGCGTTGAAATAGGCCTGGTCAAAGCGGCACGATGCTATCGGCGGCTCGGCTGCGCCGCGTTATCGCGGCGCCAGTCGGACGTCCCCGAGCGGAGTCGTGATCTCCCCGCGGTTCGAACGACTGGAGCGAGCGCCGTCGGGGGCGCGGCACGCCCGCTTCAGCCCTGCCGCGACGCACCCGCATGGGCGACATCGACCTCGGCCAGGTCGGATGGGTCATCGTCATAGACAAACAGATCGCCCGGCTGGCAACTCAGCACCGCGCACATTCGCGCGACGGTGGCGAAGCGGATGCCGCGCACCTTGCCCGAGCGGAACAACGAGAGCTGGGTTTCGCTGATTCCCATTTCGGCGGCGAGATGCTTGCCCGTCATCCCCCGTGCCGCCAGCACGGCGTCGAGCGTGACGCGAACCGGCATGTCAGAAAAATTCCTCCAGCTCGTCGCGCATCCCCGATGCCCGCGCCAGCAGTTGCGCGAACAGGATCAGCGACAGGCCGACGACGCCGAGCGTGACGCCCGAAGCCTCGAACGTCTGGAACCAGGCACGGCCATAGGCGAGCCAACTGAACAGCGGCACGCCGAATTCCTTGAACAGCGCGCCCGCGAACAAGGCGATTCCGATGCGGCCGAGCAATGTCGGCACCACTTGGTCGAACAGCGCGCCGCCTGCGACCGCGCGCAGCGCCTGGCGCACCATCCAGATCGCCCAGATGTAGAACGCCATCGGCAGATAGTAGATCGCCACCGGCTCTGCGAAACGGCCGCCCTGCCAGACGATATTGCCGACCAGCAGCAAGGTGAGCAGCAGCAGCGCGGCAAGCGGCACCGTCACCAGCCACATGGCAAGGCGGGCACGCGAACGAAGAACGGCGTCGGGCATGGCAAGGCACCTCCTGGGGATCGACTCTAATTTAACTTTTAGTTAAATTACTGCCGTTGCGTCAAGCCGGTCCCGTGTTCGCGGCGTTGCCTCAGATCAGCGCCAGCTCGGCCAGCCGCCCGGCCAGATCGGGCGGCAATTCGCCGACCCCACCCGCTTCGCCGTCGAGATCGGGCGGTGCGTCCTTGTCTTCCAGATAGCGCCAGCCCTGATGCGCGCGCCTGGGCGCGGCGCGCACCAGCACCAGATCGGCCGCGCACTGGATCGTGGTCTTGCCGCCCTCCGCCGCGCCGAACCCCAGGATCGGCGTGCGCGCGACCAGCTGGTGGCGCAGGATCCAGTAGAGCGACCCGCCCGCGATTTCCGCATGCCGCTTGGGCAGGTAGCGCGTGGTCAGGAAAAAGCCGCCCTGCGCCTCGCGCAGCGCAATGCGTTCGCGCAGTTGGTCAAGGCTGTCGATGCCAAAGGCGACTTTGGTGAGGTGAAGCGGCATGCCCCCCGATCTGGGCGCAGGCGCGCACGCGATCAAGTCAGCCGACCAGCCCGCTCACGCTCGCCAGACCCAGGAAGACGAGGAACCCCATCGAATCGGTCGTCATGGTGACGAAGATCGACGAAGCGACCGCGGGGTCGGCGCGGAATCTCTCGAGCGTCAGCGGCACCACCACGCCCGACAACCCGGCGATGACGATATTCGCCAGCATCGCCACGGCGATCACGCCGCCCAGCAGCGGATTGCCGTAAAAGGCCCACACGCCGCACCCGATAACGAACGCCACCGTGAGGCCGTTGAGCAACGCAACGGCGATCTCGCGCCGGATCGTGCGCAGCGTGTTCGATTCGGTGAGCTGGTTCGTGGCAAGCGCGCGCACGGTGACCGCCATGGTCTGTGTGCCGGCGTTGCCGCCAACCCCCGCGACGATCGGCATCAGCGCGGCGAGCGCCACCATCTTGCTGATCGTCCCTTCGAACAGGCTGATGATCGTCGCGGCGACCAGTGCCGTGCCAAGGTTCGAGATCAGCCAGCGCACGCGCGCCTTGTAGCTGTCGACCACTGGTTCGTTGATGTCGCCTTCGCCTGCGCCCGACAGCCGCAGAATATCCTCGCCCGCTTCCTGCGAAATGATGTGGACGACATCGTCCACTGTAATCATGCCGACCAGCCGCCCGCTGGCATCGACCACCGCCGCCGAGATCAAGGCATATTTCTGGAAGCGCAGCGCGACTTCCTCCTGGTCCATGTCGACCGGAATTAGCGTCTGCTCGCGCTTCATGACGTCGGCCATCGACACCACGCGCGGCGTGCGCAGGATCCAGGACAGATGGCAGGTGCCGACCGGATGATGCGCGGGATCGACGATGAAGATTTCCCAGAAATCGGTCGTCAGCTCCTCGTCGGCGCGCAGATAGTCGAGCACGTCGCCGACGGTCCAATGTTCGGGCACCGCGATCAGCTCGCGCTGCATCAGGCGGCCGGCGGATTCCTCGGGATAGCTGAGCGCTTCCTCGATCGCGGCGCGATCATCGGGATCGAGCGCGCGAAGCACCGCGCGCTGATCCTCTTCCTCCATGTCTTCGATGATGGCGACAGCGTCGTCGGTATCGAGTTCGGCGGCCAGATCGGCGACCTGATGCGGCTCCAACGCCTCGATCAGCTCGTCGCGAACCCAGTCGTTCATCTCGGCGAGCACGTCGCCGTCGAGCAAGTCCGAAATCGCCGCCGCCAGCGCCGGACGCTGTTCGGCGGGCGTCAGCTCGATCAGGTCGGCGATGTCGGCGGGATGAAGCGGTGCGACCTTGGCATGCGCGGCCTCGGCATCGCCGTCCTCAACGGCGTCGAGCACCGACCGGACGAATTCGGGCTTCAGCCGGTCGTCCTCGTCCAGCTCGCTCTCGGGCGCCGAATCGGTCGCGTGCAGTTCGGTCTCGCTCATCGTCCGACCTCCCCGTCGTGGCCCGTCTCGCTCGCTCTAGCGCTATGGATCGCCGCTGCCAATCGCGCGCCCGGGCGTTTGTCCTGTCGTGCGAAGGAATTGCAACACCGTCGCAACCTGCCTAGGGCGGCACCTGTCATTCCAGGAGTTTCGTTTCATGTCCGAACCGACCACGCTAGTCCTTACGCTCGACGGCGGCGACGTGCGCATCCGCCTGCGCCCCGACCTGGCGCCGCAGCATGTCGCGCGCATCGTCGAACTGGCCGACGAAGGCTTTTACGACGGCGTTGTCTTCCACCGCGTCATCGACGGGTTCATGGCGCAGGGCGGCGACCCCAGCGGCACCGGCATGGGCGGTTCCGACAAGCCCAACCTGCCCGCCGAATTCAGCCGCGAACCGCATGTGCGCGGCGTGTGTTCGATGGCGCGCACGATGGACCCGAACAGCGCGAACAGCCAGTTCTTCATCTGCCTGGACGACGCGACCTTCCTAGACGGCCAGTATACCGTGTGGGGCGAAGTCGTCGAGGGCATGGAACACGTCGACGCCATCCCGAAGGGCGAACCGCCGCGCAACCCCGGCAAGATCGAGCGCGCGCGCACCGAAGCCTGAGTTTCCGATCCGTGCGCCGGCGGCCGTTAGCGCGGCCGGCGCCCCTCACGCCTGTTCGACGGCGCCCAGCACCTCGACAAGCCAGTCGTGGAACAGCCGCACCGGCCGCTGCGCCAATGCCCGCGGGCGGCAAACGAACCAATAGCTGTACTGGCTTTCCACCGTCAGGTCGAACAGCTGGACCAGCCGCGGATCTTCGGCCGCTTCGAAATGCGATTCGAGCATGAAGGCGACCCCCAGCCCCTGCGCCGCCGCCTCAAGCATCAACGTGCCTGAATCGAAATGGTCGACCGCCAGCGGCTCGACTTCGGGGATTCCCGCCGCCGCGCGCCACGCCGTATAGGTTTCCGCCATGTCGCGGTGGACCAGGACGGTCAGCCGCGCGATGTCGTGCGGGTCGCGGACCGGATCGGGCCCTTCCAGCAGCGACCGCGCGCCGATCACATGCACGCGATTGCGATCGAGCCGTTTGGCATACAGGCCGGGGTCGATGTCGCGCGCCAGCACGATCGCGGCGTCGAGCCCGTCGCCCAGCCGCGCAATGCCGTGGCCGCCAGTGTCGACGTCCAGATGCAACTCGGGGTGCCGCCGCTTCAGGTCGGGCAAGTGGCGCATCAGCCGTTGCGTCGCGAACAGCGGCAACACGCCCAGGCGCAGCCGCAGCAATTCGGTCCCGCTGGTCATCGTTTCGATCGCGTCGGTCATCGCATCGAGCGTGGGGGCGATCAGCCCCAGCAGCCGCTCGCCATCGACATTCAGGCGCAGCGCCTGATGCCGGCGTTCGAACAATGGCTTGCCGATGAACCGTTCGAGCGCCTGGACGCGCCGGCTGAGCGCGGGCGAGGAAAGCGCCAGCTCCTCTGCCGCCGCCTTGACCGATCCTAGCCGAGCAACCTGGACGAACGCCTCGATCGCGGTCAGGGGGGGAAGCCGTCGCATTACGGTATGCCATCCGTTTGTTGTGCACTGCGTCAGAGCGCCGAACTCGAGCTTGGCATGCCGATTCGCCGTTCTTCTCTGGGGATGGAATATCGTTCGTGCAGTCGCCGATTGCAATCCACGCAATTATTGGCGCACCTTTTCGCACTTGCACAAAAACATACCGCAGCGCACATAGGACGGGCCTTTCAGGCATCCTCTCCTAAACCTTTCAAAGGCCGGTCCTTGGACCGGCCCTTTTTTTACCCCGCCATGGCGGCTGGAACCGGCGCGTCCGGTTCCTATGTAACGCGCTCACCTAGCCAGGAGAGCGACACGCATGGCCGACGAAGAACCCCGGGGGGCCCGGCTCCAGGTTGCCAACGCGCGGCCGGAAGACAGCGGGCGCGGGCTGGCGCACCTGCCGCGCGCGCTGATGTCCGCGTTGGGGGTGCAGGAAGGCGATGTCGTCGAAATCGTCGGCAAGCGCGCCACGCCCGCGCGCGCCGTGCTGCCCTATACCGAGGACGAGGGGCTCGAACTGCTGCGCATCGACGGGCTTCAGCGCGCCAATGCCGGCGTCGGTTCGGGCGATTTCGTCGAAGTGCGCAAGGCCGAATCGCGCCCGGCGACGCGCGTGGTGTTCGCGCCGGCGCAGGCCAATCTGCGCCTGCAGGGTTCGGCGCAGGCGTTGCAGCGCACCTTCTTCGCCCGCCCGCTGACGCAAGGCGACGTCATCGCGACGGTCGGCCAGCAGCGGCAGGACATGCCTCCACAGATCGCGCAGCTGGTGCGCGCGCCGGCCTATGCCCTTCAGGAAATCCGCCTGACGGTGCTGTCGACGACGCCGCGCGGCATCGTCCACATCGACGAGAATACCGAAGTCGAGCTGCGCCCCGAATATGAAGAGCCGCATGAGGCACGCCGCGCCGACGTGACTTATGACGACATCGGCGGCATGGCGGCGACGATCGACCAGCTGCGCGAGATGGTCGAACTGCCGCTGCGCTACCCCGAGCTGTTCCAGCGGCTCGGCGTCGACCCGCCCAAGGGCGTGATGCTGCATGGCCCGCCCGGCACCGGCAAGACGCGGCTGGCGCGCGCGGTCGCCAATGAAAGCAACGCCAATTTCCTGCTCATCAACGGGCCGGAGATCATGGGCTCCGCCTATGGCGAATCGGAGAAGCGGCTGCGCGACGTGTTCGAGGAAGCGAACAGGTCCGCCCCCTCGATCGTCTTCATCGACGAAATCGATTCGATCGCGCCGAAACGCGACCGCGTGTCGGGCGAAGCCGAGAAGCGGCTGGTCGCGCAACTGCTGACACTGATGGACGGGCTGGAGGCACGCGCGAATGTCGTCGTCATCGCCGCGACCAACCGCCCCGATGCAGTGGATGAGGCGCTGCGTCGCCCCGGCCGGTTCGACCGCGAGATCGTAGTGGGCGTGCCTGACGAGCGCGGACGGCGCGAGATCCTGGGCATCCACACGCGCGGCATGCCGTTGTCCGAGGATGTCGACCTGGGCGAGCTGGCGCGCACGACCTTCGGTTTCGTCGGCGCCGACCTCGCCGCGCTGACGCGCGAGGCGGCGATCGAAGCGGTGCGGCGGATCATGCCGCGGCTCAACCTTGAGGACGGGACGATCCCGCCCGAAGTGCTCGACACGCTGTCGGTAGGGCGCGACGATTTCCTGGAGGCGCTGAAACGCGTCCAGCCATCGGCGATGCGCGAAGTGATGGTGCAGGCGCCGCAGGTCCGCTGGGACGATGTCGGCGGGCTGGACGATGCGCAGATGCGGCTGAAGGAAGGCGTGGAGCTGCCGCTCAAGGACCCCGACGCGTTCCGGCGGCTGGGCATCCGCCCGGCCAAGGGCTTCCTGCTCTACGGGCCTCCCGGCACCGGCAAGACCTTGCTTGCCAAGGCCGTCGCGCGCGAGGCAGAGGCGAATTTCATCGCCACCAAGTCGAGCGACTTGCTGTCCAAATGGTATGGCGAGAGCGAGCAGCAGATCGCGCGGCTGTTCGCGCGCGCGCGCCAGGTCGCGCCGTGCGTGCTGTTCATCGACGAACTCGATTCGCTGGTCCCCGCGCGCGGCGGCGGGCTGGGCGAACCGCAGGCGACCGAGCGCGTGGTCAACACCATCCTTGCCGAAATGGATGGGCTGGAGGAACTCCAGTCGGTGGTGGTGATCGGCGCGACCAACCGGCCGAACCTGATCGACCCCGCGCTGCTGCGTCCCGGCCGCTTCGACGAGCTGATCTATGTCGGCGTGCCGACGCGCGAGGGACGCGAGCGCATCCTGAAGATCCAGACCGCGAAGATGCCGCTGGCGCCCGACGTCGACCTGGCCGGTCTGGCCGCGCGCACCGACCGCTATTCGGGCGCCGACCTGGAGGATCTGGTGCGGCGCGCGGGGCTGGTGGCGCTGCGCGCGTCGCTCGACACGCGCGAAGTCACCGCAGCGCATTTCGACAAGGCACTCGCCGAATCGCGCGCGACGGTGACTCCCGAAATGGAGCGCGACTATGAGGCGATGTCGGGCCGGCTGAAGCAGCAGGCGATGGCGATCGAGCCGATCGGGTTCATCTCGCCGGGGATGTTGCCGGCTCGCGATCGGAAGGACGAAGGCTGACGAGCGCATAGACTGTCAGCACCGCCAGCGCGACGGCGGCCGTGAGATAGGGTAGCGGCCGCCAGAACGCATAGAGTCCGACGCCGATCGACGGGCCGAACACGAATGCCATGCCGTTGACCGACGTGACCTTGCCGGCGACCGATCCTTGCGATTGCTGCGGCACGGCGAGCGACGAGCCCGCCGTGAACCCCGGCCGCGCGAAGCCGAAGCCGAGCGCGGCCAGCGCATAGCCCATGGCAATGCCGTAGAGCGACGTCGCGGTCCCGGTCGCGACGCAGCCGACCGCCGCCACGCCCACGCCCCAGATCACCAGCGCGCGCGGCTTCATGTCGAGCAGCGGGATCAGCCCCCATTGCGCGAGCAGCGACGAACCCGCGCCGATCATCAGCACCAATCCGGTCGGCTGCAGCGCATCGATCGGGTCGACGCCCAGCCGGTCGATGATGAGGAATCCGATCGCCTGCCCCGCCATCGCCTGCGCATGGCCGAGGACGAGGCCGGAGATCATCCAGGCACGCACACGCGGATCGAGATAACCGACCGGCGCGGCGCGCTCCGCCATCGCCGCAGTGACGCTGGCGCCCGAACCCTGGCCTCCGATCGAGGGATAGCTGATCGCGGCGCCATGCGCATCGCCCCCTTCGTCGCGCGGCAACAGCCGGGCCACCGCTACCCACAACACCCCGGCGACCAGGCTGAAAACGAAGGCCGGACCCGCGAGGCCGATTTCCGGCCCGCCCGGCCATGCGCGACCGAGCACCAGATAAGGCGCAATCGCCGGCCCCATGATCGTCCCCAGCCCGAAGGCGGAGGCGAGCAGCGACAGCGCCCGCGTCCGCTCAGCATGGCTCGTCTGCCCCGCGACCAGCGCCTGCACCGCCGGCGGGGCCGCCGACCCGAACGCGCCATAGATCAGCCGTCCGAACACAAAGGCAACGAACGTCGCGAGCGGCGCGATCCAGCCGTTGATCCCCGCCGCCAGCACCAGTCCGCAGATCAGCTGCGACACGGCGAAGCCCGCGACGCCGACCAGCACCATCACCCGCCGCCCCTGGCGATCCGACCGGTTCGCCCAATAGGGAGCCGCGAGCACCCAGAGCAGCGCCGAGGCGGAAAAGACCGCGGCGACCAGGCTGTCGGCGACGCCCAGCGACCGGCCGAGCGCGGGCAACACCGATTGCAGCGCGGTATTGCCCGCCGCGATCGCCAGCATGACCGTGAACAGCAGCGAGAAATTACGATCGAGCGCGGCCCGCTTCACGCCGCGCTCCATCGGTATCCGCGTTCGATCCGCGCGACGAACAGCTGATAGTTGGCATACCAGCGCGCGCGCCCGGCATCGCGCGCGGCGGCGTGATCGGGGTGGTCGCGCCACTGCACGGCGGATTCTTCGTCGCGCCAATAGCTGACCGTGATCGCGCGGCCCGATTCGTCGTGGACGTGGTCGACGCCGGCATAGCCGGGCTGCGCGGCCGCCAGCAGGTCCATCGCCTCCGCTGCGGCGGCATAGCCTGCCGCATCCGCGCCGGTCCTCGTCGAAACGAAGATCACGGCGACTTCTCCCGTTCGCATGCTCTCCATGTCGCGATCGATGGACGCGGGCGCGCGTGCGCGCAAGCATTTGTCCGGTACCGCGCGATGCTTTCCGATTGACGAGACCCTCGCCGCGCCACACATCTTGGCACATGGATCGCCTGACCCTTTCCGAGTCCGAGTGGCGCAAAAAGCTCTCGCCCGAACAATATCACGTGCTTCGCGAAGCGGGCACGGAAGCGCCGTTCACCGGCCGCTATGCGCACAACAAGGCCGACGGCATCTATCGCTGCGCCGGATGCGCCGCCGATTTGTTCGACAGCGTGGACAAATATGATTCGGGATCGGGCTGGCCCAGCTACACACAGCCGGTGACCGAGGAATGCGTGACGCTCCACCATGACGACAGCCATGGCATGCGCCGCACCGAAGTGCGCTGCGCCCGGTGCGACGGGCATCTGGGTCACGTCTTCCCCGACGGACCGCCGCCGACGGGGCTGCGCTACTGCATCAATTCGGTCTCGCTCGATTTCCGTTCACGCAACGGCAACACCCAAGCCGCTACATCGGGCGAAGCTGCCTGATTCCGCCGACTTGTAGGCCGTCCCAAGAGAGCGTACCGAACCACTCCCGATGGCGAGCAAATCTCCGCGCAACCTGAAATGGCCTTCGTGGCCGGCATGGCGCCGCTTCCTGCTGTGGTCGCTGGGGGTCGGCGGCGCGCTCGCGCTGATCGGCTTTATCGCGCTGCTCGTCGCGGTCTATTCGACGCGCGCATCGCTGCCCAGCTTTGACGAGCTGAAGTCCTCGCCCAACGGCCAGATGATCCGGGTGCACGCCGCCGACGGCACCGTCATCGTGTCGATGGGTCCAAGCTATGGCGAATGGATCAAGTACGACGACATTCCGCAGGTGATGAAGGACGCGATCGTCGCGATCGAGGATCGGCGGTTCGAATCGCACTGGGGCGTCGATCCGGTCGGCCTGATGCGAATTACGAAGTTCGCATTCGACCATTACGGCACCGACCGGCGGCTGCAGGGCGCGTCGACGATCACGCAGCAGGTGGCGCGCACCGTCTTCCTGTCGAACAAATATGACGTCAGCCGCAAGCTCAAGGAAATGCTGCTCGCGCTCGCGCTTGAGCGCAAGTTCGACAAGCAGCAGATTCTCGAGCTCTACCTGAACAAGGTCTATTTCGGCGGCGGCGCCTATGGCATCGACGCGGCCAGCCGCAAGTTCTTCGGCCACCCCGCGACGGAGCTGACGCTGGGCGAAGCCGCGATCATCGCGGGGCTGGTACGGGCGCCGTCGCGCTATGCCCCGACCGCCGACGCCGGCGCCGCGGTCGAACGCGCGTCAGTGGTGCTCGACGTGATGGCCGAAACCGGCAAGATTACCGAGGCGCAGGCCAAGCGGACCGACCCCACGACCGTCAAGATGGCGCCCGAGCCGAGCCAGAACAGCGCGCGCTACTTCACCGACTGGGCGCTGCCGCAGCTCGAAGTGCTGATCGACGAGACCGAAGCGCCATTGGAGGTGTGGACGACGCTTGACCTCGGCATGCAGCGCGCGGCCGATGCGTCGATCCGCGCCAATGTGCCAAAGGGGGCGCAGGGCGCACTCGTCACGCTCGATCGCGACGGCGCGGTGCGCGCGATGGTCGGCGGCAAGGACTATGTCTCGTCGATCTACAACCGCGCGACGCAGGCGACGCGACAGCCGGGTTCGTCGTTCAAGCTGTTCGTCTATCTGGCGGCGCTGGAGGCCGGGCATCGCCCCGACGACCTGGTTGTCGACGAACCCGTCGACATCCGCGGGTGGAGCCCGCGCAACAGCAATGGCGCGTTCCGCGGCGAAATGACGATCCGCACCGCTTTTGCCAATTCGGTCAACACCATTGCGGCTAAGCTGGGTCAGGAAGTCGGCTTCGGCACCGTGGCCGACATGGCGCGCCGGTTCGGGATCACCACGCCGGTCGACACGCATCCGGCAATGGTGTTGGGCACCTCCGACGTCCGGCTGATCGACATGGTGCGCGCCTTTGCCTCGGTCGCGCAAAAGGGCGTTGCGGTGACGCCCTATGGCATCACGCGCGTGACCGCGAACGGCCAGGTCATCTATCAACACGAAGTCGATACCAGCCATGTGCTGGTCGCCAACCACGTTGCGGCGGAAATGACCGACCTGCTGCAAACCGCCGTCAACACCGGCACCGGCCGCGCCGCGCAGATCGGCCGCCCGGTGGCGGGCAAGACGGGGACGACCACGTCGAACAAGGACGGGTGGTTCCTGGGCTTTTCCAGCGGATTGACCACCGGCGTCTGGATGGGCCGCGACGATGCGAAGCCCGTGGCGGGACTGGCCGGCGGCGCCGCCCCCGCGCGCGCCTTTGCCGGAATGATGAAGGTCGCGACCGCCAAGCGGCCGGTCGAACAATTCGATACCGAAGTGACGCTGCCCGAATGGCAGCTCGACGATCAGGAACTGTATTTCGGCGGCCCCGACAACGGCATGTTCGTCGATGAGGACGGCAACCCGATCGACCCCGGCGCGAGTGAGGATCGCACCCAGCCGTCCGCGCCCGCCGAGGGCGAGGGCGAGGGTGAAGACGGACTGAACGAAGGCTGGATCGAGCGGATGACCGGCCGCCGCCCGCAGCCGGGCCAGCCGCAACAGCCGGCGCCCGCGCCTCAAAACAACAACGGACCACAACAGTTGCTGCCGCCGTCGATGCGCGACCCGCAGCGGCCGGCACCCGCCCCGCAACCGCGCGACGGCGGGCGCGAAGGCGACCGGAGCAGCCGGCTTCCGCAACGCGATCCCGTCGCCGAATCCGCGCCGTCGGGCGGGCGCAGCGGCGACTGACCATCGCGGGTAGGGGCAGGCCCCCTCACCTAGCCGCCGTAGCGATGCAGGCTCGCCCCATGGCTGCGTAGCCACGCGTGCGCCGGCGCCGGATCCTCGCCCAGCAGCTTCTTCGCCAATGCGTGGAACTCCGGGCCATGGTTCATGTGCACGCGATGCGCAACTTCGTGCGCCACAGTCGCGCGGCGGACGAATGCCGGTGCCAGGATCAGCCGCCAGCTGTAGCGGATGATCCCGGACGACGCGCAGCTCCCCCAGCGCGAGCGTGGATCGCCGATGCCGACACGCGGCACCGTCACGCCCGCGCGCGCCGCGCATGCCATCGTCTCGTCGCGCAAAACCGCCAGCGCGTGCCGCTTCAGCCAGCGTTCGATCCGCAGCTCCAGTCCGTCACGCGGACCTCCACACGTCAGGCGATCTTCGTCCAGCCGCGGCGCGCGCAGTGTATCGGCGCGCCACGCGATGCGCCGCATTTCGCCTTCGACTGGAATTACGGCATCGGGGGTAAACGGCGTTCGCGGTGGAACGGCGGCGGATTGCGCGTCGATCCAGGCGCGCTGCCGCTCCGCCCATTGCAACGCTGTGCGTTCCACCGCGCGCGCGGGAATGGTCAGGCGCACGCTGCCGTCGCGCGGGTCGACCGACAGCCGGTATCCGCGCGCGCGCGCGTGGCGCACCACGCGGATCGGGGGGGTCACAGGATGCGGTCCACCAGATGATGCTCCAGGTCGCCGACATCGTCTTCGGACACAGTCCACCCGCGCGTCGATTCGCCGGCGCGATGCACTGCCTCCGGATCGCCGCACACCAGATAATGCCATTCCGGCAACGGCTGGCCGTTCGCGCGCAGCCGATAGGCGCAGGTGGTGGGCAACCAGTCGATTTCGCGCACGTTACGCGTGGTCAGCCGAACGCATTCGGGAACATAGGCCCGGCGGTTGCGATAGTCGCTGCATCGTCCCGATTTGCGGTCGAGCATCCGGCACGCGACGTTGGTGGGATGCAATTCGCCGGTGTCGGCGTCCTCGAGCTTGTGGATACAGCATTTGCCGCATCCGTCGCACAATGCCTCCCATTGCGCGCGGTCGAGCGCTTCGAGCGGCTTTGTCTCCCAGAACCGCTCGCTCACCGTATCCAGCGTTCGAGTTCAGCCGTCACCTGATCGGGGGTCATTTCGTGCGTCAGCAACGCGATCGGCTTGCCATCGGGGTCCATCAGATAGGCGACGGTCGAATGGTCGACCAGATAGACGCCGTCGGCACCCGGCGCCTGTTTCTTGTAATAGACGGCATATTCCTTGGCGACCGCGGCGATTGCATCGGGCGTGCCGGTCAGCCCGACGGCATCGGGGTGAAACGCATGCGCGAACTGAGTCACGGCGGCGGGCGTATCGCGCTCGGGATCGACCGAGACGAACACCAGCGCCACCTTTTCCGCGCGCGCCGGGTCCTTCTGCGCCAGATCGCGCAGCGCCCTGCCGAGCTTCTGCATGTCGTTGGGGCATACGTCGGGGCAATAAGTGTAGCCGAAATACATGATCCGGTACTTGCCGGCGAAATCGCTGTCGCGGACCGTCTTGCCGTCCTGGCCGGTGAGCGCGAAGGGCCCGCCGATCGCGGCGCCTTCCAGGGGTGGACGCTGCGTGGCCGCGCCACCACATGCGACAAGCGTCAGCGACAGGGCCAACGCGACGAACGGACGGAATTTGGTGTTCATGGCATCGCCAGCCATGATCTGATACACGCCCGGAAGCAAGGTCGCCTGCCGCGTAACAAGAGGTTTCCGTCGCTTATGTACCCTCGATTCCTGACCGCCGCCATTCCCGCCGTGCTGCTCGCCGCCGTCGCCACTCCGGCGCAGGCGCAGCGTTTTTCCGACAGCTATCAGTTCCTCGAAGCAATCCGGAAGACCGATGGCAGCAAGGTCAACGAGATCCTGGCCGATCCGCAGAACCGGATCATCGACACCAAGGACCGCAATAGCGGCGAGGGGGCGCTGCATATCGTCGCCAAGCGCAGCGACGACGTCTATCTGCGGTTTCTGCTGCAAAAGGGCGCCAACCCCAACCTTCAGGACGACGAAGGCAATACGCCGATGCTGCTGGCCGCCAATATCGGCTGGGGCGCGGGGGTCGAAATCCTCATCACCTACCATGCCGATGTGAACCTGGGGAATTCGCGCGGCGAGACGCCGCTGATCCGTGCGGTACAGACGCGTAACCTCGACCTGGTGCGCATCCTGCTCAAGGCGGGTGCAGATCCCGATCGCGCCGATGTGATCGCGGGCATGTCCGCGCGCGATTATGCCAAGGCGGATACGCGGTCGCCCGCGATTACCAAGTTGCTGATGGAAGCGCCGAAGGTGAGCAAGAGGTCGGTGTCCGGCCCCACGCTCTGACGCGCGGCGTCAAAACCCCGGATCGGGTACGTCCGGATCGGTGATCGCCATGACCCGGCGCGCGGCGCGCCGGGCAAAGGCGAGCGTGCATTTCCTGCGCGTCGGTGCGCTCAACGGGACGCTGTGCGCCTCGCGCAGGATGGCCGCGTCGTAACGGTCGGCGACAATAATCCCCGCGCGTTCGGGCAGGAACGCCGGTTGGTACAGCGGCCCGGTGTCGAACCCGGCGGGCACCGCCCAGAAATAGCGGTCGCAATGCGCAAGATAATCGATCCACTTCGCGTCGCCGAGCAAGTCCGCGCGCGACACCTTGATCTCGACGATCACGATCGCGCCGCGCGCGTCGATCGCCATCAGGTCGGCGCGGCGCCCATCCGATAGCGGCACTTCGGCGATCGCCATGCAATCGTGGCGCAGCAGCATCCGCGACACGCCGCGCGCGACATCGGCGGCGACCATTGGCGGCGAATCGTCGGAATCGGACAGGCGGGACAGCTCGGGGCGCATCCCGCCTGACTAGAACATTTCACGAACGCGGAAAAGGCCCGCGTTGGTGCTCAACGGTAGAAGATGTGATTGCCGACCGATCCCACGCGCGCGCGCCGCCAACCGGGCGACACATATCGGGCATGGAAGAACAGCGCGTTCGAAACCGGGCTGTCCCACAGGTCGCGGCGCGCGACTTCGGCAACCGCCACCGCCTTGCGCCACGCGGCATTGTTCGGCGGCGAGGGGAGGCGGCCGCTGCGCACGAACGAAAACTGGCCGGGCTGCATCAATACGCCGCAAACCGAACCGGGGAATCGTCCCGAGGCGGCGCGATTCAAGATTACTTCGGCAACCGCGAGCTGGCCGGCAAGCGGCTCGCCCTTCGATTCAAAATAAATGCCGGTCGCCAGGCAGCGCAGCTCCGAATCGGGTGCGTCCGGCACCGGCTGGGCATCGACCGCCGCCGACAAGGTAGAGAATTTTGGAAGCGCGACGTCGGCATCGGCGATTTCGGCAACGGGTGCCGTGGCGCGATGGGTGGCCGAATCATGCGCGATATCCGTGTCGGACACAGTGGCCATCGCGGCCTGCCCCGGAACCTTCATCGGAATCGCGGCGTTTTCCACAATAGTGGCGGTTTCGGGCGTCCACGCGAAACCGGGGGTGCTGGAAACGGCGATTGCGCCAGCACAAAAAGTCACAGCCGCGATAGCCGCGGCGCGAACTGGAAACTTCATTTGCCATCGAACATATGCGGTTGGTGCGCGGCAAGCCCCTTTTCTTGTTACCGTACGGGCTACCTTGCTCCCCCCCGACTGCGTCACCGGTCACTTCACACCTGATCGGCACAACGCGCGTTTTGGAGGCTGGCCCAATCGTCGATGGGGCCATCCATGTCAACTAAGGGAAATCGTTTCAGCGGCGAACCGTTCTGCGCCTGCGACATCCAGTTCGACCACCCACAAATCGGGGTCGCGCTCCCTGCGGCGTTGCCAATATGCAGCTACTTCGTCCTCGTTCGCAAGCTGCTTCGGCCCCGATTCAACCAGTTGCGGCACGCCATCGGGGCCGATTGCGCGTTCGAAAAAGCGCGGGCGAGTACCGCGGTCGAGCGCGAGGATCAGGATCGCGCCTGCCTGCGCATCGCCGCGCGCCAGCACCATCGCGCTGCCGCCTTCGGCATGAACCCGCCGAATCAGCGCCCGGACGCGGACGTCGGCGGTCAGCCGCGCAGTCACGCCGCCGGCTGGCGATAGCCGGGCAAGCCGGCGAGCGCGATGCGCGAGCGCATAAACGTGCCGGTACCCCGCGCCGCCTCGTTCCCCTGGGCGTCGATCAACCGCGCCTCTGCCACGAAAACCCGCCGCTGGCCGCTGATCCAGCGGCCTTCGGCGACAATCGGTCCTTCGCCAAGCGGCCGCGTGAGCAGCAGGTTGAACGCAGTGGTCAGCAAGAAGCGGTCCGTGACGAGGCTGTTCGCGGCATAAAAGGCAGCGTCGTCGAGCATCTTGAAATAGCTGGTTCCGTGCACCGCGCCACCGGCATGGAAGAACCGCCGGTCGACGTTGAATCGAATGCGCGCGATCCCGCTTTCGGGGATTTCCAGCGTCGATTCGAACAGCGCGTTGATCGGTGCCGCAGCATAGAGCGATTCCAGCGCACGGAAATGCGCGTCGGCGCCGGTCGGCTCAGGCTGCGTCACGCGCCTCGATACCTGTCAGCAGGACGTAAAGCGCGTCTGGCGAGCCCGCACCGCGCAGCTTGGCCGCGAAATTACGGTCGCGCATCTTTCGCGACACGCTGGCCAGTGCCTTCAGATGCTCGACTCCGGCGCCGACGGGCGAGAGCAGGACGAACACCAGATCGACGGGCAGGTCGTCGACGGCGCCAAAATCGATCGGCTGAGTCAGACGCGCGAACAGCCCGGTAACGCGACGGACTCCCCCCAGCTTGGCGTGCGGAATTGCGACGCCGTTGCCGAAACCGGTCGATGCCAGTTTCTCGCGGGCATACAGACAGCCGGCAACTTCGCGCGCGTCCAGCCCGTGGACGCGCGCCATGATCGCGCCGATCTGGGCGAACAGCGTTTTCTTGCTGGCTGCTGACAAACCGGAAACCGTGGTTTCCGGGACAAGCAGATCACTGAGATCGGTCATTGGAATTTCAAACCATCCTGCCGGGGCTCAACGCGCGCGATTGGGCTCCACCCAGCCGATCGTGCCGTCGCCGCGGCGATAGACCATGTTGTACGCGCCGGTCCCGGTATTGCGGAACAACAGCGCATTGGTATTGCGCAGGTCGAGCATCATGACAGCGTCGGACACCGTGGCGTCGGGCACGTCGACGCGGGTTTCGGCGATGATCGCGGGTGCGTCGACCATTTCTTCCTCGTCGATCGTCTCCTCGAACACCGTATAGCCGGCGTTGTCATAGCCGAGGCTTTCCGCAGCTGCGATCGCCTGGATATTGTTGCGGTCCTTCAGCCGGCGCATGTAGCGGCGTAGCTGCTTTTCGATGCGATCGGCGGCGCCTTCGAATGCACCATGCGCGTCGGCACCGCTATTCGCACCCTTCAGCACCAGTCCCTGCATGACATGCGCCACAATGTCGCAAGTAAAACCATAGTCGTGCGGGCCCTTGCCGAAAGTAACCTGAGCCGAAAGAGCGCGCGAGAAATATTTGTCGGCGATACCCTGAAGTCGGTCCTCGACATGGCTCTTCAACGCTGCGCCAGTATCGACCTGGTGGCCCGAAATACGGATATCCATGACAAACTCTCCACTTCTAATATGGCGCGCCCCCTAGGCGTGCCGATTCCAAGCGTCAACTCGACGATTCTACGGACCACAAGGGGTCGGTCAGGGTGGACAGAAACGCACGATGCGCCGCAAGTTCCGCGTCGGTCGCCGCAAAATGCCGCGGCGCGCGAAGCTGGGGCTTCGCCGCCGCCTCGACGGGCCGTTCGAGTACGACCTCCGCATCGACGGCAAGGCCCAGCGCGATCTGCCGCCCACCCTTTAGTTCAATATAGACTTGCGCGAGCAGCTGCGCATCGAGCAGCGCGCCGTGCAGCGTGCGTTGACTGAGATCGACGCCATAGCGCGCGCACAAGGCGTCAAGCGTGTGCTTGGCGCCGGGGTGTCGCACCCGCGCGATCGCCAGCGTGTCGACCATGCGATCCGTAGCCACTTTGGGACGACCGCAAAGACTCAGTTCGCCGTTGAGGAAGCCGAAGTCGAATGCCGCGTTATGGGCGACCAGCGGACTGTCGCCGATAAACTCCAGCAACTCCTCGACCACGTCGGGAAAAAGCGGCTTGTCGGCCAGGAACGCGTCGCTGAGCCCGTGGACGTTGAACGCCTCGATCGGCATCGGCCGGCCTGGATTGACATAGGCGTGAAAATGCGCGCCGGTGGGCACGCGGTTGACCAGTTCGACGCAGCCGATTTCGGCCAGCCGGTCGCCGCCGGAGAAGCTGAGCCCTGTCGTTTCGGTGTCGAAAACGATCTCGCGCATCGCGTGCTTATCCTCCTGTGGCGCCCGAGAGGCAAGCAATGACCGCGCGCACCGCCGCGCGCGTTTCCTCGATCGGCGTGCCGGTGGGAATGACGAAGTCCGCGCGTGCGCGCTTTTCGGCGTCGGGAAGCTGTTTTGCCACGATCGCCTCGAACCGGGAAACCGTCATCCCGGGCCGCGTAAGCACGCGTTCGCGCTGGACATCGGCAGGTGCGGAGACGACGACGATACGGTCGACATCGCGCCACCCGCCCGCTTCGAACAGCAAGGGGATGTCGAGCAGGACGAGCGGTGCATCGGCGTGATCCGCCAGGAACGCCGCGCGCGCATCGGCCACCGCAGGATGGACCAGCGCCTCCAGCCGGGCGAGTTTTTCGGCGTCGCCGAACACCGCCTCGGCCAGCATTGTGCGGTCGACGCCGCTTTCGTCGGTGGTGTCGGGAAACTCCGCCTCGATCGCGGCGACCAGCGCGCCGCCAGGCCCCTGGAGGTGCCGGACGACAGCATCGGCGTCGAACACCGGCACGCCCTCCGCCGCGAACATCGCCGCGACAGTCGACTTGCCCATGCCGATCGACCCGGTCAGGCCAAGGACGATCACGGCATCAACCTTTCGCGCAACGCACTGTCCCGCTCGCGCGGAGGTTCGGCGTCGAAAAACAGCTCGAACGCCAGCGCGGCCTGGCCGATCAGCATGTCGAGCCCGTCGACGGTTTCCAGTCCCCGCGCGCGGGCCTGGACAAGCAGCGGCGTTTCGAGCGGCGCATAGACGATGTCATAGACCAGTGCTTCGTCGGGCAACTGCGCCAGATCAAGGTCGAGCGGCGGCTGACCCGTCATCCCCAGCGGGCTGGCGTTGACCAACAGGTCGACGGGCGGCACCGGTGCAGTCAGCGGCAGCGCCTCTCCCTTCAGCCCGAAAGCGCCGAGCAGCGCGCCGGCCTTTAGCACGTTGCGGTTGAGCATCGTCACCGACGCGACTTCCATCCGCGCGAGCGCGAACAGGATCGCGCGCGCCGCGCCCCCGGCTCCCACGACGGCGACATGCGCGCCGCTCCAGTCCGCGCCCGCGATGGGGGCATAGAATCCGCCCGCGTCGGTGTTGGTGCCGATCAGCGCGCCGTCGGCTTCGCGCAGCACGCAGTTGATCGCACCGATCGACTGGCGCACGCCGCCGCGATCCTCGACGAATTCAAGCGCGCTTTCCTTGTGCGGGATCGTGACGTTGCACCCGCGCCAGGCGGCGTCGGCGCGGCGCTCGGCAAAATAGGCCTCGAGCCGGTCGGGCGTGACATGGGTGGCGCGATACTCGGCGTCTATCCCCAGCGCGTCGAGCCAGAAGCCGTGGATAAGCGGCGATTTCGAATGCGCGATCGGATCCCCGATCACTTCGGCATAGGGTCTGGTCATAGGGCTCCGGTCAGCGCGGCATTTCTCCGCGCGTGCGCAGGTAGTCGAGTATCGGTAGCAGCGGCATCCCCAGGATCGTGAACTGGCTACCGTCGATCCGCGAGAACAGCTGAACCCCGCGTCCTTCTATCCGGTAACATCCCACGCACCCCGAAATCGCCGGCCATTCGACATCAAGATAGGATTCGATGAAGCGGTCGCTCAATGGCCGCACCCACATCCGCGCGCGATCGACGTGTCGCCATACTGCGTGCCCGTGTTCGAAAATCACCGCTGCGCTGTAAAGCGAATGTTCGCGCCCGGACATCCGCCGCAAGTGGCGCGCGGCATCGTCACGCGATGCCGGCTTGTCGAGCAAGCCGCCTTCGTCGATCGCGACAACCGAATCGCACCCCAGCACCAAGGCGCCGGGGACCATCGAAGAAACCTTCGCTGCCTTCAGCTCGGCGAGCGCATCGGCGAGGTCGCGCGGCGAGATGCCGCCGGCGCACAACGACTGTTTCGCCGCGTCCTCGTCGACCATCGCCGCCATGGCATCGTACGCGACGCCGGCGGCATCCAGCATCGCGCGGCGCGACGCGGACTGCGAGGCCAGGATCAAAGTCATGCGCCGCGTGCCGCCAATGCGCGTTCGTTGACCAGAGTAATGATCGCCGCCGCCGTTTCCTCGATCGACCGGCGCGTCACGTCGATCACCGGCCAGCCGTGATCGGCGAACATCCGCCGCGCAAAGGCGACTTCGCGCGACACCGAATCCTGGTCGACATAGGAAGTCTCGGGCTGCTGGTTGAGCGACAACAGGCGATTGCGGCGGATCTGGATCAGCCGGTCCGCGCTGGTCGTCAGCCCGACGACCAGCGGATTGCGAAGGCGGAACAGCGCGGGCGGCGGCGGGCTTTCGACCACGACGGGGATATTCGCAACTTTATACCCGCGATTGGCGAGATAGATCGACGTCGGCGTCTTCGACGATCGCGACACGCCGACCAGCGCGATATCGGCTTCTTCCCAATCCTCCGCACCGATGCCGTCGTCATGCGCGATGGTGAACTGGATCGCGTCGACGCGCGCGAAATAGGCAGCGTCGAGCATATGCTGGCGCCCGGGGCGCGCCTTCGCCTCTTGCCCGAGCAGGCCCGACAGCGCGTGGTTTACGGGGTCGAGCGGCGCAATCGCGGGCAGGCCCATTGCGCGGCATCGGGTTTCCAGCGTCCGGCGCGTCTCGCTATTGACCAGCGTGAACAGAACCAGCCCCGGATTTTGCGCGATTTCCTGAAGGATGCGCTCCAGATGCGCCTCTGACCGCACCATCGGCCAGAAATGCCGCAGCGTTTCGACACCGTCATACTGCGCCAGCGCTGCCTTGGCGATATTTTCCAGCGTCTCGCCGGTGGAATCGGAGAGGAGATGGAGGTGCAGCCGCATCAGCGCGCGAACAAGTCTGTGGACAACATTGCGGACAGCGCTAGCGCAACCGGCCGCATTGGCCAAGCCGACCCGGTTTCACGCAATCGCCTGCACCTTTGTCCACACGCCGTCCCCATGCGCCGATTCCTCTCCACAGCCTGTGGATTATGGGAATTTCCGCATCGAATCCCGCCGAATGCGCGGGCATGGCAGAGTCAAGCTGTTGGCAGGACCGGCAGTAACGCATAAGCCCCGAAATCCACGGGCCAACAGACTCCATCAATCTTTCTAGATTCCTCTTTTCTTAGTTTTAGGGATACTCGATTCTGACTC
This sequence comes from Pseudomonadota bacterium, assembly GCA_049323815.1. Taxonomy (GTDB): domain Bacteria; phylum Pseudomonadota; class Alphaproteobacteria; order Sphingomonadales; family Sphingomonadaceae; genus Sphingomonas. Next base: position 102,779 of record JBMOOB010000039.1, read on the forward strand.
TCGACCCGAACGCCAAGCCGCTCCTGTCGACGCTGAACGGCGTCCGCCAGGAACGCCCGCCCGTCTGGTTCATGCGCCAGGCGGGGCGCTATCTGCCCGAATATCGCGCGCTGCGTGCCGAAAAGGGCGGGTTCCTGGAACTGGTACACGACAGCGATGCCGCCGCCGAAGTGACGTTGCAGCCGATCCGCCGTTTCGGCTTTGATGGCGCCATCCTGTTCTCCGACATCCTGGTCGTGCCGATGGCATTGGGCCAGAATCTATGGTTCGAGGCAGGCGAGGGGCCGCGGCTGGCGCCCGTGATCGACAGCCTGGCGCGGCTGGAGACGTTCGAGACCGATCCGCGTTCGCTCGAACCGATCCTCGATACCGTGCGCACGGTTGCCGCCGCATTGTCGTCCCAGGTGACGTTCCTCGGCTTTGCTGGCAGCCCCTGGACGATCGCGACCTATATGATCGCGGGGCAAGGGAGCCGCGAGCAGGCGGAGGCGCGCCGGCTTGCCTATCGCGACCCCGCATTGATGCAGGCGCTGGTCGACCGCATCGTCGCGTGCACCGTCGACTATCTGGTCGGGCAGGTCGAGGCGGGAGTCGAGGCGGTGCAGCTGTTCGACAGCTGGGCAGGCAGCCTGTCGCCCGCGCAGTTCGAACAATGGGTCATCGCGCCGACCGCGCGAATCGTTGAACAGTTCAAGGTGCGGGCGCCCGGCGTTCCGGTGATCGGCTTTCCGAAAGGGGCGGGGGGCAAGATCGGCGGCTATGCCCGCGAAACCGGCGTGGATGCGATCGGGCTCGACGAGACCGTCGATCCGGCATGGGCGCATGGCACGCTGCCGCCGGGCATGCCGGTGCAGGGCAACCTTGACCCGCTGGCGCTGATCGCCGGCGGGCGGGTGCTCGACGAAGCCGTCGATGCGATCGTCGCGGCGTTTGCCGACCGGCCGCATGTCTTCAACCTGGGCCACGGCATCCAGCAGGATACGCCGATCGCGCACGTCGAACAGGCGTTGGCCCGCATTCGGGGAGCGACGGCATGAGCCTGGATCTCGGCGGCGCCTATCTGTGGATCAAGGCGCTGCATGTCATTTTCGTGATTTTCTGGATGGCGGGGCTGTTCCTGTTTCCCCGCTATCTGATTCATCACCAGGACGCGCTGGGCAGGCCCGATGAGGAAGCGCAGTGGCGCGAGCGCGAGGGCAAGCTGCGCCGCATCATCCTCACGCCGTCGCTGGTGGTGGTGTGGGTCGCGGGGCTGCTGCTCGCCGCGCAACTGGGGTTGTTCGAAGGGGCGGGCGGGCTTGGCTGGCTGCATGCGAAGCTGTTTCTGGTGCTGCTGCTGAGCGGCTATCACGGCTGGGCCGTTGCCTATTCGAAAAAGCTTGCGCGCGGTGTCGCGTCGCTGTCGACGCGTACGCTGCGGATGCTCAACGAAGTGCCGGGCGTCGCCGTCGTGTTGATCGTGATCCTGGTCATCGTACGGCCGTTTTGAACCGAAGGAAGGCGTGAAGACGTGATTTTGGCAATGATTGCGGCACTGGCGCTGCCGCTTGCGGCTCCGGCGGATGATTTCGCAGTGAACGAGGCTGACCTGCGCTGCCTGGCGGGGATGGCCGTGGCGCTGGGGAACGCCGAGGGGGATACGGCGAATGCGCTCAACCTGGGCAAGATTTACTATTTGGGGAAGATCGACGGTCGTACGCCCGATTTCGATGTCGAAGACGGGATTCGGCGGTTGCTGGTCGATGATCCCAGCGGCAGCAGCCTTGCCGGCGAACTCGGGCGCTGCGGTACCGAGCTTCAGAAGCGCGGCAAGGACATGATCGCGATCGGCGAGGCGTTGGAGGCGAATTAATCGCGCGCGAAGCGCGCGATTCGGCGCGCCTTCGCTTGACTTGATTCGCCACCGCACTTACTTCGCGGGAGTATCGTTCCGGCGTTGCTGGTGCGTACCCTCCTTTTCAGCATCGTCAGCGCGCATTCCTGCTTTCCGCCGTACGACGCAGCCTTCCTGACAGCACCGTATTTCCGGACACTTCATGCACCTCAAGGACCTCAAGAAAAAAGCTCCCGCCGAACTGGTCGAAATGGCTGAATCGCTCGGTGTCGAGGGTGCCTCTACGCTGCGCAAGCAGGACCTGCTGTTCGCCATCCTGAAGGCGCAGGCGGAGCAGGGTGACCAGATCATGGGCGAAGGCACGATCGAAGTGCTCCCCGACGGGTTCGGCTTTCTGCGTTCGCCCGAAGCGAATTATCTCGCCGGTCCGGACGACATCTATGTCTCGCCCAATCAGGTCCGCAAATTCGGCCTGCGCACCGGCGATACCGTGGAAGGCGAAATTCGCGGTCCCAAGGACGGCGAACGCTATTTCGCGCTGACCAAGCTGGTGAGCGTCAATTTCGATAATCCCGATGCCGTCCGCCATCGCGTTAATTTCGACAATTTGACGCCGCTCTATCCCGACGAGAAGCTGCGGCTCGACACGCTCGATCCGACCAGCAAGGACAAGTCGGCGCGCGTCATCGACATCGTCAGCCCGCAGGGCAAGGGGCAGCGCGCGCTGATCGTCGCGCCGCCGCGCGTCGGTAAGACCGTTCTGCTGCAGAATATCGCAAAGGCGATCACCGACAACCACCCCGAAGTCTTTCTGATCGTCCTGCTGATCGACGAACGCCCGGAAGAAGTCACCGACATGCAGCGTTCGGTGAAGGGCGAAGTCATCAGCTCGACGTTCGACGAACCCGCGTCGCGCCATGTCCAGGTCGCCGAAATGGTCATCGAAAAGGCCAAGCGGCTGGTCGAGCACAAAAAGGATGTCGTGATCCTGCTCGATTCGATCACGCGGCTGGGTCGTGCGTACAACACCGTGGTCCCCAGCTCGGGCAAGGTGTTGACCGGCGGTGTCGATGCCAATGCACTGCAGCGGCCGAAGCGCTTCTTCGGCGCCGCGCGCAACATTGAAGAGGGCGGTTCGCTGTCGATCATCGCCACTGCGCTGATCGATACCGGCAGTCGCATGGACGAAGTCATCTTCGAAGAGTTCAAGGGCACCGGCAACTCGGAAATCGTGCTTGACCGCAAGGTGGCGGACAAACGCATCTTCCCGGCGCTCGACGTCGGCAAGTCGGGTACGCGCAAGGAAGAACTGCTGGTCGACAAGGCCAAGCTTACCAAGATGTGGGTGCTGCGCCGTATCCTGATGCAGATGGGTACAGTCGATGCGATGGAGTTCCTTCTCGACAAGATGAAGGATTCCAAGACCAACGAAGATTTCTTCGACAGCATGAACCAGTAATCCGCCGCCCCATGGCGCTGCCGGGCGGGCGGAGCGGAAATTTCACGCGGGCGGCAGCGCCGGGCTTTCCGCCCGGCCGGCGCGGCGCTAGGGCGGGTGCATGCTCGACCTTCTCTATTCGGCGGCCGCGACTGCTTCTCAGGGCGTTGGCTCGCCCACCGAAGTCTGGGACCATATCGTTCGCGATTTCTCGAATCTTGGCGATCCCGTCGCGCTGGCGGCGTTCGGCCAGGTTCTGATGATCGACCTGGTGCTTGCCGGCGACAATGCAGTCGTCGTCGGTGCGCTCGCGGCGGGGCTGCCGGCGGAACAGCGGCGCAAGGTGATCCTGATCGGCATCGGCGCGGCGCTGGTGCTGCGGATCGCCTTCGCGCTGATCGTAACCTGGCTCATGGGAATCGTCGGGCTGATCTTTGCCGGCGGACTTCTGTTGCTGTGGGTCAGCTGGAAATTCTGGCGCGAGCTGCGCCATGCGGGCGAAAGCGCCGGGTCCGAGGAAATTCAGGGCGACGAGCATTCAGGGCTGAGGTCGGCGCGCAGCTTCGCCGCCGCCGCCTGGGCAGTTGCGGTCGCCGATGTGTCGATGAGCCTCGACAATGTGCTCGCTGTCGCGGGTGCGGCGCGCGAGCATCCCGGCATCCTGATCGTCGGGCTGATCCTGTCGGTCGCGTTGATGGGGCTGGCGGCGAACCTGATCGCCAAAATCATCGATCGCTATCGCTGGATTGCCTATGTCGGCCTTGCGGTCATTGTCTTCGTCGCGGTCAAGATGATTTACGAAGGTTGGGTCGGGACGGCGGAGACCGCGGGTGTGACCAGCCTTTTGTGGTAATCAGCTAACCCGCTGTTTTATATGGAAAGGGCCGCTCGAACCCGATCGAGCGGCCCGTGTTTCATTTGCGGCAGTGCCTCAGCCGATATGTTCGGCGAAGAAAGCGGCGGTGCGGCTGTCCGCCAGCTCGGCTGCGGCTTCCGAACGCCGCTTGCCCATTTCGGTCGCGAAGCCATGGTCCTCGCCCGGATAGTCGTACAGCGTGACGCGCGGATGGTCGTCGAGCCCCGCATGCATCGCCGCCTGCACTTCGCCGCTTACGAATCCGTCATTGCCGGCGATATGCAGCATCAGCGGGCGGGCGATCGCGTGCTTTTCGCTCAGCAGCCTGTCGATGCCGACGGCATAATAGCCGACCGAGGCATCCACATCGGTCCGCGCGGCGGTCATGTAAGCGAGGCGACCGCCGAGGCAGTATCCGACCGCGCCGACCTTGCCGCCGTCGACGCGCGCGCGGGCGGCCTTGATCGTCGCCTCGATGTCGCGAATGCCCGTATCCTGGTCGAACTGACCGAACAGGTCGAGCCCGCGCTGCATCTCCTCCGGCACATCGGGATCAAGCTCGATGCCGGGTTCGATCCGCCAGAACAGGTCCGGCGCGATCGCAAGATAGCCTGCGGCGGCAAGCTTGTCGCATTTTTGCCGGATCCCGGCATTCACGCCGAATATCTCCTGGATGACGACGATCGCGCCGCGCGGCGCGCCATGCGGAATCGCGCAATAGGCTGCGAATTCGGCGGCTCCGTCGAACGTCTTGATGGTGATGATCTCGCTCACAACAAGGTCCTTCCGCTGATGCGCCACTCATGGTCGAGCAGCCATTGTTTGGTTGCGGGCCCGTCGCCCGCCGAATAGGCGCCCAATAGCCCGCCCGCGCCAAGGATGCGATGGCACGGCACCAAAATCGGAAAGCGGTTGCGCGCGCACGCCTGCCCGACTGCACGGGCGCTCGACCCCAATTGGCGGGCAAGCGCGCCATAGCTGGCAGTATCGCCATAGCCTATCGCAATGATTCCGTTACGCAGCGCGCGCCCGCGCGGCGTGGCAGATGCGGCGAGCGGTACCGTGAAATCGGTCCGGACCCCTGCAAACCATTGTTCGATCTGCTCGGTCGCCATACGTGTGACCGCGGCTGATCCGGCACGCGGGCCGCAGCGCTCAGGCAGAATCGTCACCGATTCAAGCGCCAAATCGCCGCCTTCCAGTCGAATCGTGCCGACGGGCGTTGCGATCAGGGCAAAGTCGCGCGCATACATTGCTGGCAAGGCTAGCAGCGGTGGACGACGGGCCTCAAGCGGAGAAATACAATGAAAATCAACGTGGAAGTCGATTGTACCCCCGAAGAGGCGCGCCGGGCGATGGGCCTGCCCGACTTCACGCCCGTCCACGACCGCTACATCGCGATGCTGACCGATGCGATCGACAAGAACGGCAGCCCGGAGATCATCGAGGGCATGATGCGCAGCTGGGCGCCGATGGGGGAGGCAGGGATGAATTTCTGGCGCCAGTTGTTCACGACGACGGGCAAATCCGGCGGCTGAAATGTCGACGATTTTCGCGGTTTCGAGCGGCGCGCCGCCCGCCGCGATTGCGGTGTTGCGCTTGAGCGGGCCCGCGGCGATGCGGGCAGCCGCGCTGCTCGCGGGATCATTGCCCGCGCCGCGACGCGCCGCGGTGCGTCGCCTTCGCGATCCGCGAAGCGGCGTGCCGCTGGACGACGCGCTGCTCTTGGTATTTCCGGGCCCCGCGTCGGCGACAGGTGAGGACCTGGTCGAGCTGCATTTGCACGGCGGCCGTGCAGTGGTGCGAGCGGTTAGCGATGCGCTTTACGCGGTTGAAGGAGTGCGTCCCGCCGAGCCGGGCGAGTTCACCCGCCGGGCGCTTGAAAATGGTCGGATCGATTTGACTGCGGCGGAGGGGTTGAGCGACCTTCTGTCCGCGGAAACCGAATTGCAACGGCGCGCAGCGCTGCGTTCGGCGGAGGGCGGGGTTCGACGCCACGCCGACGAATGGACGCGGCACGTGCTGGCACTGGCAGCGCAGGTGGAAGCCGTGCTCGACCACGACGATGAAGACGATGTCGCTGTCGATCCGGGGCTGGTCGCCGCCGCGGCCGCCGCGCTGGCGGACGAGATTGAGGCGGCGATTGCGCGCCCGCCGGTCGAGCGGCTGCTCGACGGGTTGCGCATTGTGCTGGCGGGGCCGCCGAACGCAGGCAAGTCGACACTGCTCAATGCGCTGGCAGAGCGCGATGCGGCGATCACATCGGACATTGCCGGAACGACGCGCGACCGACTTGAAGTGCCTGTCCAGCGCGACGGGTTCGCCTATATCTTTATCGATACCGCCGGGTTGACCGATACGCCCGGTGACCGGATCGAGGCAATCGGAGTGGACCGGGCGCAGGAGGCGCTCGCCACGGCGGACCTGATCCTTTGGCTCGGCGACACCCCGCCGGTCGATCCGGAGCGCAGTCTGTGGCTCTATCCGCAAGCCGATGTGGAAGGGCGGGGGGTAGCTCCGCTGGGGCGCATGGCGCTATCGGCGCGTACGGGGGCGGGCCTGGACGCGCTTTGGCGCGCGATCGGCGCCCGTGCGGCGACGCTGGTTCCTCCGCGCGACGAAGTCGCGTTCAACCAGCGCCAACGTGCGTTGTTCGCCGAGGCGGCGCGGGCATTGCGCGCGGCAACCGAGGAGAGCGACTGGCTGCTTGTTGCCGAGCGGTTCCGTGCGGCGCTACGCGCGTTCGACCGTGTGACCGGGCGCGCGAATGTCGAGGCGATGCTCGACACGCTGTTCGCGCGGTTCTGCATCGGGAAGTGATGTTCCACGTGAAACAGTTTTGACGGCACGGCGATCGGCGCGTAGCGGGGATCCATGAACGACTTCGACGTGATCGTGATCGGCGGCGGCCACGCCGGAACCGAGGCGGCAGCCGCGGCTGCCCGTCGCGGCGCGCGCACTGCGCTGGTCAGCTTCGATCTGCGAAAACTGGGTGCGATGTCGTGTAATCCGGCGATCGGCGGGCTGGGCAAGGGGCATCTGGTTCGTGAAGTCGATGCATTCGACGGATTGATCGCGCGCGCCGCCGACGCCGCCGCGATTCACTATCGCATGCTCAATCGCAGCAAGGGCACTGCCGTTCAGGGACCGCGCGTACAGGCGGATCGGCGCCGGTATGCCGCCGCGATTCAATCCATGCTCGCCGCGCAAACGGGGCTTTCGCTCATCGCGGGGGAAACCGTCGCGCTCGATCTGAGCGACAGCGGCGGCGTTCGCGGCGTGCTGTTGGCGGATGGCTCCCGGCTTGGCGCACGCGCGGTGGTGCTTGCGACGGGCACGTTTCTGGGCGGTCGTATTTTTCGAGGTGAGGATCGCCTGGACGGTGGTCGCATCGGGGAGGCGTCGTCGCACCATATGGCGCAGCAGCTGCGCGCGGCGTCGCTACCGATGTCACGGCTCAAGACGGGCACGCCGCCACGGCTTGACGGGCGCACGATCGACTGGGCCCGGTTGCCGCAGCAACCGTCGGATGTCGAGCCGTGGACGATGTCGTCGATGACGGAGCGGCGGTTGCTGCCGCAACTTCACTGTGCCGTTACGCGCACCACGGCGGCAACACACGACAGCATTCGCGCCGGGTTGGACCGGTCGCCGCTGTTCACCGGCGCGATCGGCGCGGAAGGGCCGCGCTATTGCCCGTCGATCGAGGACAAGATCCATCGTTTCGGCGACCGCGACGGGCACCAGATATTCCTGGAACCCGAAGGGCTGGACGATCCGCTGGTCTATCCCAACGGTATGTCGACGTCGCTGCCGATCGACGTGCAGGAGGAAATGGTCGCGTCGATACCGGGGCTGGAACGCGCGACGATCGTCACGCCGGGATATGCAGTCGAATATGACCATGTCGACCCGCGCGCATTGAGCCTGACGCTCGAACTGCGCAACCTACCCGGGCTGTTCTTTGCGGGTCAGATCAACGGGACTACCGGATATGAGGAAGCGGCCGGACAGGGGCTAGTCGCGGGGATCAATGCCGCGGCGCGGGCGTGCGGGCTTGAGCCGCTGATGCTCGACCGCGCGCAGAGCTATCTTGGCGTGATGATCGACGACCTGGTGTTACAGGGCGTGACCGAGCCCTATCGTATGCTGACTGCGCGCGCCGAATTTCGCCTCCGGCTACGCGCCGACAATGCAGAGACCCGGCTTGGAGCGCTTGCGGAACGCCTGGGCGTTGCGGGGCGGGAGCGTCGGGCGCATCTTGCCCGTCGGCGGATGGCGCGGGCGGCAATCGAACGCCGCTTTGCCGGAGAACTCAGTGCCTCGGCGCTTGGGGCGCGGGGGGCACCGGTTGCGCAGGATGGCGCGCGGCGCTCGGCCGCGGAATGGCTGCGTTTCCCCGGTGTCGAGCCGGAGCATCTGGTGGGTGACGACAGCGAGACCGACGCCACGGTCCTCCGCGAGTTTATCGAGGACGCGCGTTACGCCCCGTATCTGGAGCGCCAGGAAGCCGAAGTTGCCGAACTCCGCTCGAACGACGCCGTTCGCCTGCCGCCTGGGTTTGACTATGCATCGGTGCCCGGATTGTCGAACGAGATGGTCGAGCGGCTGACCATCGCCGCGCCGGAGAATTTGGGGGCGGCCGGGCGCATCCGCGGCATTACGCCTGCGGCATTGTCGGCGATCCTTCTGCACGCCCGGAGGCGCGCGGCGTGACCGAAGAAGAGGCCCGGCAATGGGTGCGCGAGCGGTTTGGTGTTTCACGTGAAACACTGCTCGCGCGCTATGGCACTCTGTTGCTCGAGGAGGCCCGCCGGCAAAATCTGATTTCCGCTTCGACGTTCGATCATATGTGGGAGCGCCACCTCGTGGATTCGGCGCAGCTTGTTCCGCTGGTCGATGGACCGGCGGGTCGCGGGCCATGGATCGACATTGGCGCAGGGGCGGGACTGCCCGGGATAGTAGCGGCAATCCTGACCGACCGCGCGTTCCTCCTGATCGAACCACGGGCGCGACGCGTAACGTTCCTGCGCGAGACCGCACAGGCGCTGGGTATCGCCGACCGCGTTACGGTGGTGGGGAGCAGGATTGAACGCTATATGCCGGCCGAACCTGCGGCAATCATTTCCGCGCGCGCCGTGGCCGCGCTGCCGGCATTGCTCGAGAACGCCGTCCATTGCGCCGATCGCGACACCATCTGGGTGCTCCCCAAGGGGCGCGGGGCCCATTCAGAGGTGGAAGCGGCGCGCACGTCGTGGCAAGGTGTGTTTCACGTGGAACCGAGCGTGACTCAGCACGAATCGATGATCGTGGTCGCCAGGGGGGTACGTCCCAAATGATCTGCATAACGATTGCCAATCAAAAGGGTGGGGTGGGTAAGACCACCACGGCAATCAATGTCGGCACCGCATTGGCGGCAACCGGTAAGCGGGTACTGCTAATCGACCTCGATCCGCAGGGAAACGCTTCGACCGGGCTGGGCATTGGTCGGGCCGAGCGCGAACGTTCGTCCTACGACCTGCTGATCGGCGAGGCAGAACTGAACGACGTCGTGACGCCGACGCGAGTGACCGGGCTCGACATCGTGCCTGCGACGCAGGATCTGTCGGGGGCGGAGATCGAGCTGATAGAGTTTGAGGCGCGGACTCACCGGCTTGAATCGGCGTTGCAGCGAGGCGATGGCGCGCGTTGGGACGTTGTGTTGATCGATTGCCCGCCCTCGCTCGGGCTGCTCACCATCAATGCGATGGTTGCCGCCGACGCGCTTCTCGTCCCGCTGCAGTGCGAATTCTTTGCGCTAGAGGGGCTCAGCCAATTGTTGAACACGGTTGAGCGGATTCGCAGTCGCTTCAATCCTGGCCTGTCGATCCTGGGCGTTGCGTTGACGATGTACGATCGCCGCAATCGCCTGACCGACCAGGTGTCGGACGATGTGCGCGCGGTGCTTGGTCGCGTGGTGTTCGACACCGTCATTCCGCGCAATGTACGCCTTTCGGAAGCGCCGAGCCACGGCGTCCCGGCGTTGATCTACGACTATAAATGTGCAGGGTCGGAAGCCTATATCGCGCTTGCGCGCGAAGTGATTGACCGTCTGCCAAAGCTTAAGAAGGCCGCATGACCGATTCGCCCGCCGCCGCGACCTCCCGTAAACCCAGGCCCGGCTTGGGCCGTGGGCTCAGTGCGCTGTTGGGCGATGCCGTGCGCGAGGAACCGGTGGCGGCGGGGAGCGTGGGCGTATCGTCGGGGGTTCGCATGCTGCCGGTCAGCTCGTTGTCGCCCCATCCCGATCAGCCGCGCCGGCATTTCGATGAGGATGCGCTGAACGACCTGGCGGCGTCGATCGCGGCACGCGGGCTGCTGCAACCGATTGTCGCGCGACCGCACGGCAAGGATTATCAAATCGTCGCCGGCGAACGCCGCTGGCGCGCGGCACAACGCGCCCGGTTGCACGAAGTACCGGTGATCGTGCGCGAGCTGGACGAGGCAGAAACGCTGGAAATTGCGCTGGTGGAGAATATCCAGCGCCAGGACCTGAACGCGATGGAAGAGGCCGATGCCTATGCCAAGCTGATCGCGGAGTTCGGCCACACCCAGGACGCGCTGGCGAAGATCGTTGCCAAGTCGCGCAGCCATATCGCCAACTTGCTTCGTCTGCGCGACCTGCCACCCGACGTACAGAAATATCTTGTCGATGGCAGCATCCAGATGGGTCATGCTCGCGCACTGATCGGTGCACCCGACCCCGAGGCGCTGGCGCGGCAAGTGATCGACAAGGGGCTCTCCGTGCGTGAGACCGAGAAGCTGGCGCGCGACGCCAAGCCACGCGCCCCCGGCGCCGGGCCGCGCGGCGAGGCACCGTCCGGGCGTGGATCGGACGCCGATGTCGCGGCGCTGGAACGTCAGCTTGGCGATGTGCTGGGCTTGCACGTCCGTATCGCACACGGACCGAAAGGCGGGACGCTGACGGTCGCTTACTCGACGCTCGACCAGCTCGACATGGTGTGTCAGCGGCTTAGCGGCGAACGGATCTAGACCGCGCGGCAACGCGGGCGAGGGCGGTGCATTCCGCCTCCGCCAGAACCTCGCCTGCGCTTGCCGAGTGCATCATCGCGCGTTCCGCTTCGCGCACGCGTTCGATCGCGCGTACCAGTTGCGGCGACGACCAGAGGTTGAGCGCGCGCGCCGTTGCGCCGCGTTCCTTGAAGAACACGCGATGGCGCTCGATCACGCCGGCGGGATCGCCGCCCGCGTCGATGTCGGCGCGCATTTCCGCTAGCGATATGAGGCGTTTACTTAGCTGGCGGAGCAGCGGGATCGCGGACCCGCCCGATTCGAACAACCGCGACACTTCGCTACCGACATCGCCAATCCGGCCGTCGACCACCGCGTCGATAGCGTGCGACAGCTCGACTTCACCCAGGTCGGCGCCGATTGCGTCAAGCGCCGCGGCGTCGGCGTCGCGCGGCCGGTCGACGGCGGCGTCGAGATAGAGCGCCAGTTTTTCGACTTCGCGGCCCAGCACGGCACGATCGCCGCCGCACGCGGCGGTCAACCGCAACGCGACGTCGTTGCTCAGCCGCAAGCCCTGTTCACGCGCGATCATGTTGGTCAGGCGAACCGCATCGGCACCTTCGGGGATATAGCAGGCGTGCGCGACGGCATTGCTTGCCGCGATCGCCTGTTTCACCAGCTTGCTCGCGGTCTTGAGCGACGGGCCGGTGGCGACCACCGGATTGCCCGCCTTTTCGGCATGGAGCAGCAACGCAACCGCTTCGGCGCAGGCGTCGTCGATGTCGCGCACCAGAATGACTCGCGCGCCGCCGAACAGCGACAAGGAGGCGGCTTCGTCCGCCAGCCGACCGGGCTGGGATTTCAAATCGCGAGTGTCCAGGTCGATCCGCTCGACGTCGGCGCCGACCGCGCGGATCAGCCGACGGGCCAACTCGTCGGCACCGGCTTCATCGGGCCCGTGGAACAGGAAAAATCGATAGCGCGCATCGGCCGCGTCGACGATGCCGCGCACCTGGGCGGCGTTCGCCTTCACTTCGCGGCGTTGCTTTTGGCATAACGCGCGATGCGCGCGACGATCTGGTCCGCGACAATGCCCGACAGCCGCTCCAGCGCACTCTGTTCGGCGGCGATGGTGGCATATTCGGATCCCACGACATCGATGCCCGCATCCGACCCCGCTGTCGCATCGAGTACCACCGCACCGGTCGACAAGTCGATCAACTGGTATCGGGCGCGCAGCGTGCGCCGCTCGCGCGTCACGCTATCGTCGCGCCGCACGCCCAGGCCGCTGATCTGGTCGTCCAGCCGTACTTCGAGGCGATAGCGCGGCGGCGCTTCGGCGCCGACGTTCAGCCGATCGCGCAGTGCGTTGCTCATGAGCCAGCCCGATTGGCCCGGTATCGCGGCGACCTGGATCGACGCCATCGTCACGCGCACCGGACCCTCGACTCCACCGCCGTAGAGCGGGCGGAGCCCGCAAGCCGAAAGCGCCGTCAGCGCGAGCAGTGCAGCCGCGATTCTCATGCGACCAGATTCACCAACCGGTCGGGAACCACAATCACTTTTCGCGGAGTCTTGCCGTCGAGCAGACGAACGACTTTCTCCGACGCCAGCGCCGCCGCTTCGATCTGCTCGCGCGCCAGGCCCTTCGGCAGGACGAGCGTGTCGCGCAGCTTGCCGTTGACCTGGATTGCGACAGTAACTTCGTCGTCGATCAGCAGCGCGGGGTCGACGTCGGGCCAGGCGGCGTCGGCGACCAGGCCCGGTTCGCCCATCGCGGCCCATGCTTCCTCGGCCAGATGCGGTACCATCGGCGCGACGATGCGCACAAGCGCGCGGACTGCGGCGGTGCGCGATGCGGATGGCTGCGCGCGTTCGACGGCGTTGACGAATTCATAGAGTTTGGCGACGGCCTTGTTGAATGCCAGCGCCTCGACATCCTCGGCCACGCCCGCGATCGTGCGGTGCAACCTGCGGTCGATGTCCTTGTCCTCGCCCTCGGCAGGTTCGAGCGTGTCGAACAACCGCCACAGCCGGTTGACGAATCGCCACGCGCCTTCGATGCCGCTTTCGCTCCATTCCAGGTCGCGTTCGGGCGGCGAATCGGACAGCATGAACCACCGTGTCGCGTCGGCGCCGTACTGGTCGACGATTTCGGTCGGATCGACGGTGTTCTTCTTCGATTTCGACATCTTCTCGACGCGGCCGACGATCACCTCTGCCCCGCCGTCGGTCAGGAATGCCGACCCGTCGGCGCGCCGCGAAACCTGCCCGGGTTCGAAATAAAGCTTCCGTTCGACGCCGGCATGTTCCTCAAGCTGATAATAGCTCGCATGCGTCACCATGCCCTGAGTGAACAGCCCGGCGAACGGCTCCGCCACGTCGAGCTTGCCGATGTGGCGCAGCGCGCGCGTGAAGAAGCGCGCATAGAGCAGGTGCAGGATCGCATGCTCGACGCCGCCGATATACTGGCCGACGGGCAGCCACTGTTCAGCCACTGCCTTGTCGAACGGCCTGTCCTTGGGCTGGCTGGCGAAGCGGATGAAATACCATGACGAATCGACGAAAGTGTCGAGCGTGTCGGTCTCGCGCCGCGCGGGTGCGCCGCAGCTTGGGCAGTCGACATGTTTCCACGTCGGGTGCCGGTCGAGCGGATTGCCGGGAATGTCGAAGCTGACATCCTCGGGCAGCGTCACGGGCAATTGGTCGCGCGGTACCGGCACGGCGCCGCACGATTCGCAATGGATGATCGGAATCGGCGTGCCCCAATAGCGCTGGCGGCTGACGCCCCAATCGCGCAGGCGCCACACCGTCTGGCCCTTGCCCCAGCCGCCATCTTCGGCGCGGCGAATCACTTCGCGCTTGGCGTCGGCAATGTCCATGCCGTCCAGAAAGTGCGAATTGACGAGCGTCCCGGGCCCCGAATAGGCCTCGGCGCCGGTGAATTCCGGCTCGGTCCGGTCGCCGTCGGCGACCACGCGGCGGATCGGCAGCGCATATTTGGTCGCGAATTCGAAATCGCGCTGGTCGTGCGCCGGCACGCCGAACACCGCGCCGGTGCCATAGTCCATCAGCACGAAATTGGCGATGTAGACGGGGACTTGCCAAGCAGAATCAAAGGGATGCGCGGCCGTCAGCCCCGTATTCCACCCCAGCTTCTCCTGCGTCTCGATCTCGGCCGCGCTGGTGCCGCCGGCCTTGCAGCGCTCGATGAACGCGGCGACTTCGGCATCGTCCGCCGCCAGCCGCTGCGCGATCGGGTGATCGGCGGCGATCGCGACGAAACTGGCGCCGAAGATTGTGTCGGGGCGCGTGGTATAGACCGTCAGCGCCTCGCCGTCGGACAGCGTCCAGCGGAACTCCAACCCTTCCGACTTGCCGATCCAGTTCTCCTGCATCAGCTTGACCTTGTCGGGCCAGTGTTCAAGCTCGCGCACGCCGTCGAGCAGGTCGTCGGCGAACTGCGTGATCTTCAGGAACCACTGGCTCAGCTTGCGTCGCTCGACCAGCGCGCCCGAACGCCACCCGCGCCCGTCGATCACCTGTTCATTCGCCAGCACGGTCATGTCGACCGGGTCCCAGTTGACGGCGCTTTCCTTGCGATAGACCAGCCCGGCATCGAGGAAATCGAGGAAGATCGCCTGTTCGTGGCCGTAATAGGCGGGGTCGCAGGTCGCGATTTCGCGCGTCCAGTCGAGCGCGAAGCCCAGGCGTTTCAACTGCGCCTTCATCGTGTCGATGTTGGCGAGCGTCCAACTGCCCGGATGGACCTTCTTTTCCATCGCGGCATTTTCGGCGGGCATGCCGAATGCGTCCCAGCCCATCGGGTGGAGCACTTCATAACCGGTCATGCGGCGGAATCGCGCCAACACGTCGCCCATCGTATAGTTGCGGACGTGGCCCATGTGGATGCGCCCCGACGGATAGGGGAACATCTCGAGGACATAGCATTTGGGCCTCGGCGAATCGTCGCGCGCGGCGAAGGTGCGGTTTTCTTCCCACACCTTCTGCCACGTGGCGTCCGCCTTCAGCGGGTTGAAGCGCGACACGCTTGTTCGTTCCTTCACCTTTAGCGCGGGGTCCCAAGACCCTGCGGGGTCAATCGTCGGAAATTGCCGCGCGGCGCAGGTCGCGGGCGCGGCCGAGGATGATGTCCTCAAGCTTCTGGACCGTCGCCGCCTGGACCGGGGCGTCGACCCACTGGCCACCCTGGTTCACCTGGCGCTGGGCGGCGACGCGGACGGCGTCGGCGCGCAGATCCTGGTCAAGAATCGTGACCGTCACCTTCATGCGTTCGCTCGGCGCGTTCGGATTGACGTACCAATCGGTCACGATGACGCCGCCGTTCGAATCAGTCTGGAGCAGCGGCATGAAGCTCAGCGTATCAAGGCTCGCGCGCCACAGATACGAGTTTACGCCCAGGGTCGTGACCCGCGAAGCCGCCAGATCGGCTTTCGGGCGGTCGCCGTGGCCGCATGCGGCGAGCGAGACGGCGAGCGAACCCAGGATCGCGGTGCGCAACAGGCGGGTCATCGGCAGTTTCCCAAGGCAATGGATGAAGCGACCCGCATCTATAGATGCTCGCGCCGCCGCCGCAAGCGCCATGGCTGTCCCACAGGTCGCTGTGGGGATGGTGCAACACCTTTGACCAAAATGAATCGCGCGGTGGAACAATGCGTGCGAATCATGGTAGCAGCCGGTGTCAGGAGATTTGGAATGCGTTCGCTTCGTTGGATGACCGGTGTCGGGCTGGGGGCTGTGGTGGCCGCCGGTATTGCTGTGTCTCCGGCACTCCAGGCGCGCGAAAGCCAGGATCTGAAGATCAAGGCGCAGGTTCCGGTGGCTTTTCCGGACGGGCTGGGGGCGTTCACGCCTGCGGCGGTCGACCCGAAGCTTGCCGAGCTGTTATCGCGTTCGCGTCTTTCGGAAGGCAATTTTCGTTTCACTCCGTCCGAATCGCGGGGCGCCGCCACTGCTGCCGCCAATGCGGTTCGGCCGCGTCGCGAAGCCGCGAATCGCGCCTTGGCGTCGGCCGGCGCACCGGCGCAGGCCGTAAAGGTCGCGCCGATCAGCTACAATCTGGGTGCCTCGGCGGACTGGAAGCGCGGCAATATTGCCAGCAGCCCCGGCGTTTCGGCCGTCACGACGCTTGACCTGGTGCCGCAGGCGCCGGGCAAGGATCGCGTCGACCTGGGCGTGATCGACAAGGCGCGGCCGGTTGTCCGCACCACCATCGGCGCCAAGGATCGCACGATTGTCAGCTCGCAGCGGCTGGTGACCGAGGAACCGGGGCGCGCGATCGACGTCGGCGGATCGTTGTCGCTGACACGCAATCTGAACGTTACGGCGGGGGTCCGCTATCGTTCGGAACGCGATCGCCTTCCGCAGTTGACCAACGAAGGCCGCGACAGCCAGGCGGTCTATGTGGGCACTGCCTTCCGCTTCTGACGCGGCTGCTTCTCACGCGTCCACGCGTCGATCGCGGCCCAGCGCCTTATCCCCAGACCGCGCATTGTCCGCGCGCGATCGGCGTTCATCCCGCCCAGCGCGATCAACGGCGTATCCAGGCCGAGCACCATCAGGCCAAGCCGCACCCGCCCCAGCGTCCGCGCACCTGGATGCGAACGGGTGGCAAACACGGGTGAGACAAACAACGCGTCGGCGCCGGCGCGGATTTCCGACACGGCTTCCGCTCGACTATGCGCCGGGGCTGTACGCAGCCGGTGATCGCGCGCCCGGCGCGCGCCGTGCACACCTTCTTCATGCCGCGCAAGCCGGACCGGGCCCGCGCGCAGCAGCAGCAATCGACGCGTCCGCGCGATCCGCGCGATTCGGGCAAACAGCGCGCGTCGCTGCACGGTCGGAACACCATAGTGACGGAACACCACGCCCGACCCGCGCGGCAGGCGCGCGAGTGCCCCCCATAAATCGCCGCCCATGCGCTCGTCGGTCATCAGCCAGACATCGGGAATCGGGGGGTGACGGCGTGGCATTGCCTCTCTTATAGCGGCAATCATGCTTTCAGACGATGCCCGCGCCCGGATCGACGCCGTGCGCCAGCGAATCGACCGCGCCGCGCGTACGGCCGGCCGCCCCGCCGGTTCGGTGACGCTGGTCGCCGTGTCGAAGACGCACGACGCCGCGGCGATTCAGCCGCTGATTGGCGCCGGCCAGCGCGTGTTCGGCGAAAACCGAGTGCAGGAGGCACAGGCGAAATGGCCCGCGCTGATCGAAGCGTCGCCCGACATCCGCCTGCACCTGGTCGGCCAGCTTCAGTCGAACAAGGCCGGCGATGCCGTCGCGCTGTTCGACGCGATCCATTCGGTCGACCGGCCGTCGCTTGTCACGGCGCTGGCGTATGCGATGGACAAGGCGGGGCGGCGCCCCGATTGCTTCCTCCAGGTCAATATCGGCGACGAGGAGCAGAAGGGCGGATGCGCCATCGCCGATCTTCCCGCGCTGCTGGGCGAGGCGCGCGCGGCGGCGCTGCCCGTCGTCGGGCTGATGTGCGTGCCGCCGGCGGGCGTCGAACCTGCGCCCTATTTCGCGTTGCTGGCAAAGATTGCGCGCGATCACGGGCTGCCGGGGCTCAGCATGGGGATGTCGGGGGATTTCGAAACCGCCGTTACGCTCGGCGCCACGCACGTTCGTGTCGGGACCGCGTTGTTCGGCGAGCGCGCATGATCGCGGACGCGACGCGGCGATTCGACGCCATCCTGTTCGATTTTGACGGGGTGCTTCTCGAAAGCGAATATGCCGGCAATGCCCAGATCGCCCGATATCTGACTGCCATCGGCCACCCGACGACGATGGAGCAGTCGATGGAAAATTTCATGGGGCTCGCGGGGGACGCGTTCCTGCGCGCAATCGAAGATTGGATCGGCCGCCCGCTTCCTGACGATTTCCATGCGGCGCGCGAGGCCGAGAATCGCCGCGCGCTGAGCGAAGGGCTGGCCGAAGTCGCGGGCGCGATTGCCTTTGTCCGCGGGCTGCCGCCGCATCTGCCGCGCGCGATCACCTCGTCGTCGGGCACGCACTGGATCGATACGCACCTGCGCCATCTGGGCGTGCGCGATGCCTTTGCCGACCATATCTACAGCGGCAAGGAACATGTGGCGCGCGGCAAGCCCGCGCCAGACCTGTATCTGCTCGCCGCCGAACGGTTGGGGGTGGCGATCGATCGCTGCGTGATTCTGGAGGATTCGCCGGTGGGAGCGACCGGCGCGGTGGCATCGGGCGCGCACGTCATCGGATTTACGGCGGGGATGCATTGTGGACCGGACCATGCCGACCGGTTGCGCGCGCTGGGCGTGCACGATGTGGCGGGGGATTTCGTCGAGGTCGCCCGGCTGATCGGCGGATTCCCTCGTGCGCGGTCGCGCTAGCCTGTCGTGCTGGCGGCGCGGACCGCGCTCAGAATGGGATGGCTAAACAGTCCGCTGACGGGGCGAATCAGATACCAATAGGGCGCAACGCTGCGGCGCGCCGCCGCCCCGATGCACGCGATTCGCGTTTCCGTGGACAGCGTCACGCCGCCGTCGCGCGCGGGCTCGACTGTGAAATCAAGCGTCAGCTTGGCGGTACCCGGTTCGCACAGCGCCAGGAAATCGGCGCGATCGTTGATGCGAATCAGGCCATAGCCGGGGGCGCCAGAACCGCCCCGCCAGCCCATGGACGACTTCCCGGCCGCCCCGCTCCAACAGCGTGAAACTGCCCATGCCGAACGGCGCCGGTACCGGACCTGGCGGCGTCGCAGCGCCCGTTCGACGCGCATCGGCCATTCGCGCACGCCGATCATCCGGCGGAAGAACCGGTCCTCGGGCCGATAGGCGTCGGCGGCGGCCAGAACGCCGTCGGCGGGCGCGCGAACATGGCGCAGGTGCCGTTCGCGAAAATCGGAGTGGGGAATGTACCGGTCGATACCGCGCACGCTTCGCTTCCCGCTAGAATAGGTGCCCGGTGCGGTCGCGTTTGGTCGCCAGATAGCGTTCGTTGTGCGGATTGGGCGGCAGCGTGTGCGCGACGCGTTCGACCACGCGGACTCCCGCCGCCTCCAGCCCCGCCACTTTCTCGGGATTGTTGGTCAGCAACCGCACGCCGCGCTGGCCGAGCAGGCGGAGCATCTGCGCGGCCACTGAAAAATCGCGCGCGTCGACGGCAAAACCCAGCCGGGTGTTCGCGTCGACTGTATCGAATCCCTGATCCTGCAGCGCATAGGCGCGCAGCTTGTTGATAAGCCCGATCCCGCGCCCTTCCTGTCGCAGATACAGGAGGATGCCCCAGCCATTGTCGCGGATCGCGGCAATCGCGGCGCGCAGTTGCGGCCCGCAATCGCATTTCAGGCTGCCGAGCACGTCGCCGGTCAGGCATTCGCTGTGCAGGCGCACCAGCGGGGGGCCGCCATTGGGCGTGCCGATCAGCAGCGCGACATGTTCGCCCGCGTCGCCGCGAAAGGCGACGATTTCCGCATCCTCCGCCCCGTCGACCGGAAGCCGCGCGCGCGTGACAAGCCGCAGCGCGAGCGCATCTTCATGCGCGTCGATGTCGTCGATTGCGATCGTCGCGCCGTCGACGTCGCCGGCCCGCGCGAAAAAGGCGGGCAGCACGCCAGCGATGCGTGCAAGGCGCAACGCGGCTGCGGCGGCATCGGGCAGCATCACTGGAATCGCATGGAACGGTCCCTTCAGCGGCGTCGCGAGATCGAACTGCGGGTCCGCCAGCGCCACACCGGTGTCGAAATCGAGCCAGAGGGCGCGTTCGACCAGCACCGGGCCGTCGGGGACGGCGGCGTCGCGTTGGTTGGCGAGCTTGAGCGTCGCGGCGCGGCCGGCGGAAATCAGCACCGGGGCGGTCCCGTCCGGATCGAATTCCGCGAGCCGCCCGGCGTCGCCGGTCTCGATCGCCAGCAGGGCGAGCGTGCCTTCGGCACCGCGGATGGCGATCGGCCACCCCCGGCGCAGCGCGTCGACGGCGCGTGCGGCGGCGCGGGCGTTGCTCAAAACGCGAACTCCGTGACGATCGGGATATGGTCCGATGGCTTCAGCCAGCTTCGGCACGGTTCATGGACGCGGTGCGCGATCGCTGTCGTTGCGACTTCGGGGCTCACCCACATATGGTCCAGCCGCCGCCCGCGATCCGACGCCGCCCAGTCCTTCGCGCGATAGCTCCACCAGGTATACAGCCGCTCGGGCGCCGGGACGAAACGGCGGCCCAGGTCGACCCAGCCGTGCGCCGCCTGCAACTTGCCCAGCGTTTCGACTTCGATCGGAGTGTGGCTGACGACGTCGAGCAGCGCCTTGTGGTTCCACACGTCGCATTCCAGCGGCGCGACGTTGAAGTCGCCGACGAGCACGGTCGGGACCCGCAGCTTTTCCGACCAGTCGGTCATGCGGGCGAGGAAGTCGAGTTTCTGCCCGAACTTGGGATTGGTTGTCCGGTCGGGCACGTCGCCGCCGGCGGGGATATAGACATTTTCCAGCCGCACGCCGTTTGGCAACCGCACCCCCAGGTGCCGCGCCTCGCCATTGGCCTGCCAGTCGAGCCGGTCATCCTCGACGACCGGCACCCGGCTCAGGATCGCGACGCCGTGGTGCATCCGCTGGCCGTGCAGGAATCGGTAGCGATAGCCGAGCGCGTCGAACGGGGCAGTCGGGAAATCGCCGTCGATGACCTTGGTTTCCTGAAGGCACAGGATATCGGGCGATTCCTGCGTCAGAAACTGTTCGACGATGGGAAGGCGGAACCGAACCGAATTGATGTTCCACGATGCGATCTTGAGCGTGTCGGCCATGGTCGCGATGTAGACACGCCGCCGCCCGAGCGCCAGTGCGGCGCGCGGCGATGGCATGGCCGGGATGCCGAAAAGGAAAAGGCCCCCGCTCCGGGGGCAATGGAGCGAGGGCCGACCTAGCGTTCGTCACGCAGGCGGGATGGAAAATCCGGGTAACAGGGGGAAATCCCGGTACGCTTTCCATCCGCAAAAACGCTTCTAGCGGCGGCTAGCTTGCTGCTACATGAATGAAGCGGTTCGGCTTTGTTCAGCGTCCGCGCGGGCCCTGCGGGCGGGGGTCGTTCCATCGGAACATGCGGTCGGCAACCGGCTGGTTGAACTTCTGGTTGGACAATTCGACGCGCGTCCGGTTGTTCTGCGAATCGAGCGCGACCCAGCCCATCAGCATCAATCCGCCCGGCGCGCCGGCGCGGCGTTCGAAGATCATGGTGATGCGGCCATATTCGGGGTGGTCGGGGTCGTGCACTTCGACCGACAATACGCGCGAATCGCGCGAAGGCAGCACCTTGGCGAATTTCGAGAGGTCGCGTTTCGGATTCAGCAACACGGCGAGCGGCGAATTGCCGATCGGCCAGCGTTCGACCTGACGCACCTGATAGTCGATGAAGTAAAGCGAATTGCCGTCGGCGACAATCAGCTGCGGCACGCCCTTTTCATATTGGAAGCGGATCTTGCCCGGCCGCTTCAGCGTCATCACGCCGGTCAGCGTGCGCCCGTTGCGGTCGGTCTGGGCGAAGCCCGCGGTCATGCTGGCGGTCGCCTGAAGATGCTGCTGCACGAGCGCCAGGTCGTTCGATTGCGGCGCGGCGGCGACGATCGCGGGGGCGGCCAGGGCGAGCGAAAGGGCAAGGGGCCGAAGCACGGTGTGGTTTCTCCAGAACATGCGGTGCCGGGTAGGCGGGCGGGATTGAATGGGCCCTGAACCCATGGGAGCACGCTTTGCTCCCATGGGCGGTGCGTTACAACGGTCGCCCCTCGGTATCTATCAGCACTTCGCGGCGGCCCACATGGTCAGGGGATGAAACCAGCCCGTCGCGCTCCATCCGCTCGATCAGCCGCGCGGCGGAATTATAGCCGATGCGCAACTGGCGCTGGAGCCACGACGTCGACGCCTTCTGGCTTTCCGCGACCAGCTGGCACGCGCGGCGATATTGCTGTTCCTCGGGGCTGTCCTCGCCCTGCGGGGCGCCCTCCAGGCTGAACCCGCCGTCCTCGGGCTCTTCGGTGACGGCGGAGATATAGTCGGGCACGCCCTGCGCGCGCCAGAAATCGGCGACCGCCTGAACTTCCTCATCGGTAACGAAGGGGCCGTGGACGCGCGCGATCTGCTTGCCGCCGGGCATGTACAGCATGTCGCCCTTGCCCAGCAGCTGCTCGGCGCCCGGTTCGCCCAGGATGGTGCGCGAATCGATCTTCGACGTGACGTGGAAGCTGATGCGCGTCGGCAGGTTCGCCTTGATGACGCCGGTGATAACGTCGACCGACGGGCGCTGCGTCGCCATGATAAGGTGGATGCCCGCCGCGCGCGCTTTTTGCGCCAGCCGCTGGATCAGGAATTCGACTTCCTTGCCCGCCGTCATCATCAGGTCGGCGAGTTCGTCGACCACCACCACGATCTGCGGCAGCGGGGCGAGGTCGAGCGTCTCTTCCTCGTAAATCGGGCGGCCGGTATCGGGATCGTATCCCGTCTGTACCTTGCGGCCGAGCTGCTGCCCCTTGGCCTTCGCCTGGCGCACCTTGTCGTTGTAGCTGGCGAGGCTGCGCACATTGATGCTCGCCATCATCCGATAGCGGTCTTCCATCTGCTCGACGGCCCATTTCAGCGCGCGCACCGCTTTTTGCGGCTCGGTCACGACATCCGCGAGCAGGTGGGGAATGTCCTTGTACATGCTCAGTTCGAGCATCTTGGGGTCGATCATAATCATGCGGCACTGGTCGGGCGTAAGCCGGTAGAGCAGCGACAGGATCATGCAGTTCAGCCCGACCGATTTGCCCGAACCGGTCGTGCCGGCGACAAGCAGGTGCGGCATCGGCGCCAGATCGGCGATGACGGGATCGCCCGCGATATTCTTGCCGAGCACGAGCGGCAGCGACGCACCCTGGTTGTGAAACGCCTCCGACCCCACCAGTTCGTGCAGGTTGACGGTCTCGCGCTTGGCGTTGGGCAATTCGATGCCGATCACGCTGCGCCCCGGAATCGTCGCGACGCGCGCCGAAATCGCACTCATGTTGCGCGCGATGTCGTCGGCGAGCTGGATGACGCGGCTCGCCTTGATCCCGCTCGCGGGTTCCAGTTCGTACATGGTGACGACCGGGCCGGGGCGGACCTCGACGATCTGGCCCTTGACGTGGAAATCCTCGAGCACGCTTTCGAGCAGGCGGGCATTGCGCTCCAGCCCGGCCTTGTCGATCGATGGGTGCTGCCCCTCGGGCGGCGCCTTGAGCAAGTCGAGCGTGGGAAGTTGATAGCTGTCCTTGAAATCGAGCGATGCCTGCACCGGCGGCTTGCGCGCGGCGGGCGCGGGGGCGAGCTGGCGGTCGGCGATGACCGGCGCGGGGCGGTTTTCGGGAACCGCCACCTTGCGTGGAGCGGGCCTGGGCAGGTCGGTCGCCGGCTCGCGGTCCAGCGGCCGGTCGGCCGCGCGATCGGGGGTGGGCAGCGCGGCCTTGCGCTCGAAGCGCGGAAGCTTCCATTGCCGCCGCTCGGCCAGCGTCACCCCCAGGCTGCGCGTCCACAGGAAGGCACCGGTGCCGGCGCAAGCAAGCCCGACCGCGCGACCGGTCCACAGCCGCGCCGATTCGTCGCCGATGAAGTGAATCGCCCAGTTGAGTGCGCCTTCGACCGCCAGCCCGACCGCACCGCCCCATCCGCCGGGGAGCGCCAGCACCGAATCGCTCGAAACGAACGCCAGCGCGGCGCTCATCATCGCCACGCCGAGCGCCGCGCCGCGCAGCATCCGCACCCATCCCCCGACCGGGCGGTTGCGGATCATGCGGTTGGCGATCAGCAGCCCGACGGGCAGCAACATGGCGATCGGCAACCCCGCCAGCGTCAGCAACAGGTCGGCCGCCCATGCGCCGGGCAGCCCCAGCAGGTTGCGCGCCGGCCCCCCCGACGCCGTGTTGAGCGCCGGGTCGCTGGGGTGATAGCTCGCCAGGGCGAGCGCCAGCGCGATCATCGCGAGGAACAGGGCCGTTCCCCCCATCAGCGCGCTGCTACGCCGCGCGCCAGCCTTCACCGTCTCGCGCCACAAAGGCGCAGCTGCCCGGGTCGCCATGCCCAGTTCTCCAAAGCTGTAAGGGGGTGCGGCGCCATCATCGCCCCGGCGGACTCCGGCGTCAAGCCGCTGCGCGACGGGCTGGCGCGCTTTGGGGCGACGGGCTAGGGAAGGGCGCATGGATCGTGCTGACGTTCTAATCCTTGGCGGCGGGCTGGTTGGCAGCGCGCTGGGTGTCGCGCTCGACGCGCACGGGCTTTCCTCGATCATCGTCGATATCGCCGACCCGGACGTGATCCTGGCGGCGGGGTTCGACGGGCGCGCCTCGGCGATCGCCAGTGCGCCGTGGCGGATGTTCGATGCGATCGGCATCGCCGACCGGCTGGCGCCGCACGGCTGCCCGATCGGCGGCATCCGAGTGAGCGACGGAATCGATCCGGGCAAGCTCGACTTCGCGCCCGCCGACGATGGCGGGCCGCTCGGCTATATGTTCGAGAATACCCGGCTGCGCCGCGCGCTGTTCGAGGCGGCGGCCGCCGCGCCGCTGGTCGACCAGCGGATGCGCACGCGCGCGGTGTCGGTCGAACGCGACGCGCATGGCGTGACGGCGGTGCTGAGCGACGGGGCCACTGTGACCGCCCCGCTGCTGATCGCCGCAGAAGGGCGCAATTCGCCAACGCGCGAGGCGGCCGGGCTGAACGTCGCGCGCTGGCAGTACGACCATGCCGCGCTGATCGCGACGGTGCATCACCAACGCAGCCACGAGAATATCGCGTTCGAGATTTTCTATCCGCAGGGGCCGTTCGCCATCCTGCCGCTCAACGACGATGCCGATGGCCACCGCTCGGCAATCGTGTGGACCGTGAAGGGCGATCAGCGCGCGGGCATGCTAAAGCTGTCAGACCGCGGATATATGGCGGAGATGGAGCGGCTGATGGGCGGCTTCCTCGGCCCGTTGAGCGGTTTGAGCGCGCGGTCGAGCTACCCGCTCGGCTTTCACCATGCCGCGACGATCGTCGCGGACCGGCTAGCGCTGGTCGGCGACGCCGCGCACGGGATTCATCCGATCGCGGGGCAGGGCGTCAACGTCGGCTTCCGCGACGTGGCGACGCTGGTCGAGGTGCTGGTCGACGGCAAGCGGCTGGGAATGGATCTGGGCGATGCGCAGCTGCTCGCGCGCTATCAGCGGTGGCGCGGGCTCGACACCTTCATGGTCGCGCTGGCAACCGACGGGCTGACGCGGCTGTTCGGCGTGCCGGGCAGGGCGGCGCATGCGGTGCGCCGATTCGGGCTGTCGGCGGTCGACCGCATGCCGCCGCTCAAGGGCTGGTTCATGTCCGAAGCGCGCGGCGAATCGGGCGATGTGCCGAAACTGTTGCAGGGCATGGCGGCGTAGCCTTGGGTTCGGCTACGCCGAACCTGCCTTTGCAGGCGCGCCTATTTCCAATCCAGCCCATGGGTGTCGAACGTGAATTGTTTGCGGCCCTGTTGAAAGAACTCCGCCTCCACGATTACGCGATCGGCTTTCTTCAACGCGGCGAGCGCCTTTGACGCCGGGCTCAGGAAGGCAGTCTCGGTCGATCCGTCCGACGCGGAAGTGCAACGGAATTTCTGGATCGGGCCATTGTCGAATTTCACTGCCACCATGGTGTTGGTGAAGCTGTGGCAGAGGATCTGCCCCTTTTCGACCGAGAACAGGACATTCAGCCCGTCCTCCGGCCGCTGCCGTAAGGTAATGGTGCCGCGGACCTCGCCATAGGGGAAATCGAGGTCGACTTCATTTTCGCTGTCGACCGAGGCAAAGCGCGCAGTGGTACCGCGCATCTCGTCCTTGTCCTGCGAATATTGCCATTTGCTCTTGGGCGCCGGCTCCTCCCGCGGTGCCGCTGAGGACTCGGGAGCGGGTGCGGTCTTGGGCTTTTCCGCGCTTGAGGAGGCCGTTTGCGGCACGTCGGCCGGCTTGGGCGCGGTGATGCCGACCAATATCAGTGCGACGAATGCCGCGATCCCGAAATGGAGACGCTTGAGCCCCTTGATATAGGGCTTGAAGACGCCGAACAGCGCCGCGAAGAAAAGCACGGAAAACAAGCCGGTCATAGATAAATCCCCCTGACCCCCATGTTGCCGAAAGTTCCGGGGACCGCAAGGAAGGAGCGTATGCTGGCTATTGCAGCGTCGCCTCGTCATCGCTGTCGTGGCGACCATAGAATTGCATCAGTTGCACGATCGTGTCGGCGCGGTCGCTCAGCCTGTCGGCTTCCAGCAGCGCCTGTTTCGATGCGGCGTCGAACGGCGCGATCTGGGCGATGCCGTTGACCAGCGATTCATCGTCCAGCCGCGCGACGGCTTCCCAGTCGACGGCATAGCCCTGGCGATCGGCGAACCGCCGCGCTTCAACCTCCAGCATCGCCCGTTCGGCGAGCGCAAGGGTCGTCTCCGCTTCCTCGGTCAGCAACTCGGCCTCGACCTGGCGGAACGGCGTGGCGACGTCCAGCTCGCGGATCACGCGGAACCGCGACAGCCCCTCGAGCACGATGTCGTAGCGCCCGTCCTCCATCGCTTCGACTTCGGCGATTCGCCCGACGCAGCCGATCGTGAACAACGGCGGCGGGTCGCCCGCGCCGCGCGGCTGGATCATCCCGATACGCCGGTCGCGCGCCAGCGAATCGGCGACCATCGCGCGATAGCGCGGCTCGAAGATGTGGAGCGGCAGGTGCAGCCGCGGGAACAGCAACGCGCCCGTCAGCGGAAAGACCGAGATGCGCGTCGTCGAAATCATCCGAACAGGATAGCCGACAGCTTGCGGCGCTGCGCGGCGACCCAGGGGTCTTCCAGGCCCACCGCCTCGAACAGCTTGAGCAGCCGCTGGCGCGCCGCGCCGTCGTTCCAGCCGCGGTCGTCGGCGATCATCCTGAGCAGCGTGTCCGCCGCGCCGTCGCGATCGCCCGCCGCCATCTGGCCGCCCGCCAGCTCCAGCCGCGCGTCCATGTCCGCGGGGTTGGCGGCGACATGCGCGACCAGCCGCGACAGGTCGTCGACCGGCTTGGCTTCCTGCGCGACCGACAGCGCGGCGCGCGCGCGGTCGATGCCGGGCGCCTTCGCCGCTTCCTCGGGCAGCGCGTCGAGCGCGGCCTGCGCCTCGTCGTTGCGCCCCAGCGCCACCAGCGCGCGGATACGCCCGGCGAGCACCACCGGATGTTCGGGCGCCATTTCGGCGATCTGGTCAAAGATCGACAGCGCGCGTTCGGCGTCGCCTTCGTCGAGCACCTGGTCGGCCATCGCGATCAGCGGCTCCAGCTCGGCCTCGGCATCGCCGTGCTCGCTCTGCACCGGCACCTGGCGCAGAATCTGGTCGAGCATCGCGCGCAATTGCGATTCGGTGCGCGCGCTGGTCAGGTCGGCGACCAGCTGGCCCTGGAACATCGCATAGACCGTGGGGATCGACCGCACCTGGAACTGCGCGGCGATGAACTGATTCTGGTCGACGTCGATCTTGGCGAGCAGCACGCCCTTGTCGGCATAATCCTTCGACACTTTCTCAAGCACCGGCGCCAGCGCCTTGCATGGTCCGCACCATTCGGCCCAGAAGTCGAGAATTACCAGTTTCGACATCGACGGTTCGACGATGTCGCGACGAAAGGCGTCGACGGCTTCGCGTTCGGCGGTGGTCAATCCTGTGGCCAAGGGGGTGCTCCCGAAATCTTGCGTGGTCGTTTGGCGGCCTATGTGGGCGTTCGGCGCGCCCAGGCCAAGCCTTTTCCACGCGCGCCGCCAATCGCTGCAACTTGGGGGTTGCGGAGGGGCAAGACGGGTGCTAGTGGCCGCGCCTCACCCGCCCGGTGCGTCGATCGCCCGGGCA
Organism: Pseudomonadota bacterium; assembly: GCA_049323815.1. Taxonomy (GTDB): domain Bacteria; phylum Pseudomonadota; class Alphaproteobacteria; order Sphingomonadales; family Sphingomonadaceae; genus Sphingomonas. The sequence continues at coordinate 130,785 of JBMOOB010000039.1, forward strand.
GACGCCAGAGCGGGCGTAGCTCAGGGGTAGAGCACAACCTTGCCAAGGTTGGGGTCGAGGGTTCGAATCCCTTCGCCCGCTCCAGCGACTTCCACCCATTGGAAGTCCTCGCAAAACCGTCGAAACAGTGGTCCAGCGTCAAGATCGTCCTGACACAGCGTCTACGCAACGATGCTGGACTGGGCAGTGCAACGCCTGGGAAAGGCTCGAAAATCGCCGTAAAGGCGTCTCCGCAATCGACCGATCGGCCTCTGCTCGAAGCGCGGCATCTTCCATTACCGACGACGGTTGCCGACCGATCTTCTGACGGACCACGGTACTGGGAGCCGAACGCGGCGGCCGGTTCGCGAGTAGCGTGTTGCCGGGCGAGCCATGTCGACATCGTGCCCGAGAGAACGTCGATCCGGACCGCCCGGCGGCCCCTGACCCGCCCCCCAGACGGTCCGGCGGGTATAAAGAGAGTCCGCCGGGTTGATATTCGTACCGCGCTACCGGCGTACTTATGCCTGTGTTCGGTTTTCGAGCCACGAGTGCGGCTTGACATTGTTGTAGTCGTAGCGCCGGACAGCCAGCTTGCGTCGGGCGTCGGCGAGACTGGAACTGTTCCTTATTCAGGAGATCGTCGCGCGTGGGGCCCTTGACCCGAAGGGCGGCGTGGCCAATCTCTCGACAGTGCCGTTCTGCATCGGGCTTGCCTGGGGCGATATGGCGCCGGTCGATCCGCGCAACGCTTAGCGACCAGATCGGCCGGTTCGCGCCGGACGCGCCCGCCGAAGATCGACGTGTCGTCTACCCCCGCGACTGCGCGCGCGTCGCGGCGTCGACGAGGTTGTGCACCCGGCCGCGGGCAGGCGGTGAGCGCGTCGTGGACAAGGTCCAGGCTCCAGGGCCGGCTGTCAAACGCCCTACCTTATCAATCTCCTTCACAGAATTTATGAGGAAATTGCACGAGAATGGTTCGCAAAACGACATGGATCGGTCGCCATGGGGCGCTTTATAGCCGGAGACACCTACCAAGAGCGGGTGAGCCTCATCGCCGGCTACCGGAGTTACGTCCTTGGCTTTCAGCGTATTTGACAAGTCCAAGATGGGCAAACTCCGTCCCGGGCATGCGCTGTCCGTTTTATGCTTGGTTGTTGCGGGGTGCGGACGCGACGGATCCGCTTCAAATGGAGCAAATCCACCGCCGATAGTCGGTACGCCATCTCCTGCGCCGAGCCCGAGCCCGAGCCCGACTCCGTCGCCGAGCCCGACACCGCCACCTCCAACTGCTGTTGAGCTGCCGAGAGGCTATTTCGCCCTGACAACGCGCAGGTTCTCGGACGATGAAAAACGCGCATTGGTTGCCTTGCCCTATATTTCCGGGATGACATCCTACGTCACCTGGTCTGATATCGAGCCCGTCAAGGGACAGTTTGATTTCTCGCGGTTGGACAGCGACATCGCCATCGCCCGCGCCGCCGGTAAGAAGATTACGATCGGGGTGTTCACCGGCAAGAACGCGCTGCCCGCCTGGCTGGCCGGCGACGGGGTCAGCCTCTGGACCACGAGCGCCAACGATACGTTGATTGATCCCGGCGACGCCCGCTTCGTCGAACTGTGGCGCGAAAGGATTGCCGCTCTTGGGCAGCGTTACGACAATGACCCCACTGTTGTTCAGGTTACCATGTGCGGGGCGGCCGGAACGCTTTGCGGCCCCCGATATCCGGAGCTGCCCGCAGGCGCCGACTACACCGTCATCCTGAACAACTGGAGGGCCGTTGTCAGCGCCTATCGGGAGGCATTCCCCAACACGTATCTGAATCTCGAGGTGCACCTGTCCGCGAGCTTCGGCACGCAACTTCCCCAGGACATTTTCGGGGCGATACCCGTCACCGCGAATGTCGGCCCGTTCGCGGAATTTCTGTCCGACACGTCCCCGCCGCCGACCGCCGCGACCGGCCAGGCTTTCGCAGCGGCTTTCGCGGGCCGCGCCTTTTGCGCTTTCCAGACCGTCAGCGCATTGGGCGACCTTTTGGACGAGGCGATTGCCCTGGGGCGGGGGTATGGCTGTCGCTATTTTGAGGTTTATGCCGACGATGTCCGCAGCCAGAGCGCGTTCCTGGCGCTTTGACATGCGTTGCCATCCGGAGGCGCGAACTCGGCTCTTTCTGAGCCGACCGCATTTCCGGGGACCGCCCGGCCGGGCGTCATCGCGCTTGTACCGGCAACGGGGCCATGTACCAAGGACCGGATCGCCGGGCGTCGTCGGCACATTGTTGCCGATCGCGCCGCGTGGCTGAACCTCGCGACAATCCCCGCGCCAAGACGACCTGCGCTTTCGAAAACTTCGACTTCTTCCTCGCTTCCTCCGCTTCTCTGTCGATCTTCCACACCTGGAATTTTCCCGTTCAAAACGGTCGGGAAAACCGGCGGCGGGAACATCATGCCTGCAATGGGCCGGACGTCAGCGCCACCTTGACCAGCAGGTACGCGCTTCGTCCCGCAGGAAGTCGATCATGACCCTGACCTTTTGGGGCAGGAAGGAGCGGCTGGGATACACTGCCCAGACCGCAGTGTCGAAGGTGGTGGCCGTAACCTGATGTTCCGGGAAGAGATCGACAAGAGTACCCTTCGCAAGGTCGTCATCGATCAGCCAGTTCCCAAGCAATGCCGGGCCAACACCGGCAATCGCAAGCGCGCGCAGGGCGAGTGCGCCTGAAGCCGTTATGGGCCCCGCGACATTGATGCTTTCGATCCTGCCATCCCGATCCCTGAAATGCCACGCATCGCGAAACCCGGTGAGGGCAAAGCGCAGACAATCAAGGTGCGCGATATCGGCAGGGCTCGCGATCGCGTCGACGCTGGCCAGATAGGCCGGACTGGCACAGACTCTATAGCGCGTCTTGTGCAGCCTGGTAGCAACCACGTCACCAACCACTTCCGGCCCCAGGCGGATGGCCAGGTCGATCCGGTCCGCAACCAGATTCAGGTTCGTGTCCGAAAGAACGAGATCAAGACCGATGCCTGGAAATGCCGCACAAAAGCGCGGGAGCAAGGGAACGAAGACAGCGTCCCCAAAGGCGACCGTCGTCGTGATCCGCAGCGTTCCTTGAGGTCCGTGCGCCAACGCGAGTGCCTCATCGCGCGCGGCGTCAATTTCCTCGGTGATCGCACTAAGGCGTCGCAGGAAAAGGTCACCGGCTTCCGTGAGTTCGACTCGGCGCGTCGTTCGCTGAAATACCCTGAATCCCAGGCTTTGTTCGATGGCGGAAACAGCCCTCGAAACCGTCGATGGGTCCATGCCGCGCAAACGGGCAACCTCGGCAAAAGAGCCGTGACGCGCCACTTCAATCAGGAGTGAGATATCTTCGAGGCGCATATTGCTGCGTATATCGCACCAGTTTTCCCAAATTGTAACAATTTAATGACGATTGCGCATTGGAGGATCGTGCATTGTTGGCATCCGATTCAGATTGCCGTGGCACGCGCCGCTTGTGGGCCGCCCCGAAAAGGAATGGCCGCGGCGGGTCGAGACTTTACAGAATCGATTCGCGTTCGAAACGCCCCGGACCGGTTTCGCGGGCATCGGGAGATGCTGTCTCGCAGATTTCGGAGTGGACGCGCGATGTCGGCGCGCGCCTGGTCGTGATTTTGAGGAACGGAGGCGACGGCGGGGGCGCCGGATTTCCGCGAGGTGCTCAAGGGCGACGCGCTGGTCCGGCGCCAGTCGGCGTTCGCCCTATCCATGGAAAGCGCCGTCGGCGAATGCGAAAGCCGGCTGGAAAAGCCCGAATTACTCAGTTCGAACCGCCTTATTCGCCCCAACAGCGCATTTTTTCGACATTTTGACGATAAGCACCGGGTCGCCGCTTGGGGTCCGATTGCGTTATGTCCGGCTTGCGACAAATCGGGGACGGACAATGGCGATTCGCGTGGGTATCGGCGGCTGGACCTATGCGCCGTGGCGCGGGACCTTTTATCCCGCCGGTTTGCCGCAGAAGCGCGAGCTGGAACATGCCGCCGGCGTGCTGACGGCGATTGAAATAAACGGCACTTATTACAGCGGCTTCAAACCCGCCACGTTCGCGGGATGGGCAAAGAGCGTGCCCGACGGCTTCGTCTTTACGCTCAAGGCGTCGCGGTTCTGCACCAATCGCAAGGTGCTCGCCGATGCAGGCGAATCGGTGGCGAAATTCGTCGGGCAGGGGATTGTCGAGCTGGGCGACCGGCTGGGTCCGATCCTGTGGCAGTTCATGGCGACCAAGCAATTCGACGCGGCGGACTTCGGTGCCTTTCTGAAGCTGCTGCCCGCCAGCCATGCGGGCGTGCCGCTGCGCCATGCGGTGCAGGTCCGGCACGATAGCTTTCGCACGCCCGAATTGCTGGCGCTGGCACGCGATGCCGGGGTAGCGGTCGCCTATGCCGAATCGGCCGAATATCCGGCGATCGCCGATGTGACGGGCGATTTCGTCTATGTCCGGTTGGAAAACGCGCGCGAGGAGGAGGCTCAGGGCTATGCGCCGGGCGAGCTCGACCGCTGGGCCGATGCCGCGCGGACCTGGGCGGCGGGCGGGGCGCCCGACGGCCTGCCCTATGTCACGGCCGATGCGCCGCCGAAGCAGCCGCGCGATACGTTCATATTCTTTATCAACGGCGCCAAGGTGCGCGCGCCCGCGGCGGCGCAGGCGCTGATTCACAGGCTGGGATAGTCGAGTCCCAACCGACGAAGCGGGTTGCCGATCAGGCCGCTCACCATCGCCGCCTGCAGATGCTGGATCGGCCCGCGCTTCGACAGCGGGCCGACCAACCGGTCGCGCAGCCACGGCACGACGCGTCGATCCGATTGATAGACCGGCGTGAGCCAGCGGCTCATCGCCTGATAGAGGCGGATGTGCCCGCGCCGGAGTGCGACCGTGCTTGCCAAGACATCGGCCAAGTCCGCGTTTGTACGCAATGCCGACGCCAGCGCCCAGGCGTCGAGCAGCGCCATGTTGGCGCCTTGCCCCAGCTGCGGGCTGGTCGAATGCCAGGCATCGCCCAGACGGAGCAGCCGCTCCGCCGCCGGACGGCGCACGGTGCGATGCGCGTATCGGGCGAAGACGAATGGTGCGGAATCGGCGAGCGAAACGAGCAGGGGCGCGGCTTCGGGCCAAAGCGCCAGCGCCTCCATTTTCCACGCGCCAATCCCGCGTTCGCGCCAGCGCTGCACTGCATCGGCACGGATTGACCAGAATAAAGCCGCATGCGGCCCCGCCGTGCCGGGCGGCGTGCCGAGCGGCAGCACGCCCATCATCCGCGACGCAGCGCGATACCGTTGCTCAAGCGTGTCACGCTTCAGGCCGCTCGAATCCGGCCACGGCACGCTGGCCCAGAGCGCGCCATAGGCCAGCGGGGTGTGGACCTGATCGGCGAGCGGGCTGTGTGCGCCGAGCGCGTCGACCACCAGGTCGAAGTGCGGCGATTGCGTCCCGTTCGCGAACGCCAGCGTGCGGCCCGACCCGGTCAGGGCGGACCCGGCGACCGCACGCCCGGCTTCCACTGCAATCCCCTCCGCCTGCACGGCGTCGTGGAGCAGCGCGAACAGATTGGCGCGGTGGATGCCGACGCCGAACAGCCCCGGCCGCCGCAGCGCGCGATAGGAAACGTCGAGCACCGCGCGTCCCGAACCGGCGGCGATGCCGAGCAGCCGGCCGACGCGTGCACCCTGCGCGACGGCGCTCTCCCCCAGCCCCAGCCGGGCGAGCACCGCGAGCCCCGTCGGTTGGAGCATCAACCCCGAACCCACCGGTCCCGGCCGGTCGAACCGGTCGTACAGCGTCACGCGATGCCCGTCGCGGTGGAGCAGCAAGGCGGTTGCCAGTCCGGCCGGGCCGCATCCGGCGACGGCGACCGACAGCACCGGCACCGCTCAGCCCGGCCGTTTCGGGCTGGGGCGGCCCGATACCATCCGCTCGCCGTCGATCACGATCGGGCTCGCCACGCCGGGCAAGCCATCGGAGGCGATGCGCATGCCGCGCGCCACCACCTGCGGGTCGGCGAACACTTCGTCGACGCGGTTGATCGGCCCGGCGGGGACACCGACCCGTTCCAGCGCCTCGTACAGGTCGGCCTTGCGCCAATGCGCGATCGCAGTGGCGAGCGGCGGGATCATCGCCGCCCGGTTGGTGACGCGGCCGGGATTGGTGGTGAAACGCGCGTCGTGGTGCAGGTCGAGCCCCAGCACGCCGCACAGCCTGGCAAATTGCCCGTCGTTGCCGACCGCGACGATCAGGTCGCCGTCGGCGCACGCGAATGCCTGATACGGCGCCAGATTGGCGTGCCCATTGCCCATCCGGCCGGGCACCGTGCCCGACGCCATCCAGTTCATCGCCTGGTTCGCCAGCACCGCGACCTGAGTGTCGAGCAGCGCCATGTCGATGTGCGCGCCTTCGCCCGTTGCGTCGCGCCGCCGCAACGCCGCCAGGATCGCGACCGCCGAATAGGTACCGGTGAACAGGTCCGCGTACGCGATGCCGGCTTTCTGCGGCGCGCCGTCGGGCTCGCCGGTCAGGCTCATGAAGCCGCCCATGCCCTGGATGATAAAGTCGTATCCGGCGCGGTGCGCATAGGGGCCGGTCTGGCCGAAGCCAGTGATCGAACAGACGACCAGACGCGGGTTCGCGGCGCGCAGGCTGTCGGCATCGAGGCCGTATTTCCTAAGCCCGCCGACCTTGTAGTTCTCGATCACGACATCGGCGCCGGCGATCAGCGCGCGGAGCTGTTGCTGGCCCTGCAGAGAGGCGATGTCGATCGCCACGCTCTGCTTGCCCCGGTTGCACGAATGGAAATAGGCGGCGTCGAGATTTTCGCCATCGGCGCCGAGCAGGAACGGCGGACCCCAGTGGCGCGTGTCATCGCCTGCGCCGGGGCGCTCTACCTTCACCACCGTGGCGCCCAGGTCGGCGAGCAATTGCCCGCACCACGGCCCCGCCAGGATGCGCGCCAGTTCGACGACGCGGACGCCCGCCAGCGGCTTCATGCGCCGACCGGCCCGTCGCGCCGGATCTCGTAGATCAAGTGCGGCTTCATCTCGCCCGCCATCAGTCGGTCGACTGTGCCCGGCCGTGCAACGCCGCCGATTTTCTCCATCGCGCGGCGCGACCGGACATTGTCGACGCCGACCGTGAACACTGCGGTGCCGACGAAGCGGTGGATATGATCGAGCATCAGCCGCTTGACCGCGCGATTATAGGCACCGCCCCAATGGCTGCGTGCGATATAGGTCCAGCCGATTTCGATTTCGTCGCGGTCGGCGTCCCAATTGTCGTACCGCGACGATCCGATCACGGCGCCGGTCGTGCGGTCGTGGATGGTCAGCGCGCCACCGCTGGCGATGCCGGCATCGAAATAGGCGCGGAACACCGGCTCGCGCCACCGGTCGTGCGCGGGGTGGACTTCCCACAGCAACGGGTCCGACGCGATGGCGAACAGCGCGTCCCAATCGCCCGCGACGCTGGGACGCAGGCGGACCAGTTCGTCCTCCAGCACCGGCTGGCGGTCGGGCGGCATCAGAACGCCGCGATCCCCGTGATCGCCCGGCCCAGGATCAGGCCATGGACGTCGTGCGTGCCTTCATAGGTATTGACCGTTTCCAGATTGATCGCGTGGCGCATCACCTGGAACTCGGCCGAAATGCCATTGCCGCCATGCATGTCGCGGGCGACGCGCGCGATGTCGAGCGCCTTGCCGCAATTGTTGCGCTTCAGGATCGAGATGGCTTCGGGCGCAAGCGTGCCTTCGTCGAACATCCGCCCTGCGCGCAAGGCGCCGAGCAGGCCGAGCGCGATGTCGGTCTGCATGTTGGCGAGCTTAAGCTGGACGAGCTGGGTGGCGGCGAGCGGGCGGCCGAACTGGTGCCGGTCGAGCGTATATTGCCGCGCCGCGTGGAAACAGCTTTCCGCCGCGCCCATGGCGCCCCATGCAATGCCGTAGCGCGCGCGGTTGAGGCAGCCGAACGGCCCCTTCAGCCCCTGCACATTGGGGAGCAGCGCATCCTCGCCGACTTCGACGCCGTCCATCACGATTTCGCCGGTGATCGACGCGCGCAGGCTCAGCTTGCCTTCGATCCTGGGCGCGGAAAGCCCCGCCATGCCGCTTTCGAGCACGAAGCCGCGGATCGCGCCGCCGTGCGCATCCGATTTCGCCCAGACGACGAAGACGTCGGCGATCGGTGCATTGGTGATCCACATCTTGGCGCCGGTGATACGATATCCGTCGGCGGTCTTTTCCGCGCGCGTGCGCATGCCCGCCGGGTCGGAGCCCGCGTCCGGCTCGGTCAGGCCGAAACAGCCGACCCATTCGCCGCTCGCCAGTTTCGGCAGATATTTCCGACGCTGCTCCTCGGTCCCATAGGCATGGATGGGGTGCATCACGAGCGAGCTCTGCACGCTCATCGCCGATCGATAGCCCGAATCGACGGCTTCGACTTCGCGCGCGACCAGCCCATAGGAAACATAGCCCAGGCCCGCGCCGCCATATTCGGCGGGGATCGTCGCGCCCAACAGGCCCAGTGCCCCCATTTCCGACATGATCTCACGGTCGAACCGCTCCTCCAGGAACGCTGCGGTCACGCGCGGCTGGAGCTTTTCCCGGGCATAGGCATGCGCGGTATCGCGCACGATGCGCTCTTCCTCGGTCAGTTGCGCGTCGAGCGCGAACGGGTCCTGCCAGTCGAACCGGCCCATTTCCGCCATGGCTTCCTCTAGTCCTTGCTACTTGTTTTCCGCCGCCTGCCTTTCGGGCGTCCGGGGGGCGGGCGTGCCGGGGATCGGCCCCTGCAACGCTGCGATTTCGAGCGTATTGAGCGCATCGCGCCCCGCGACATAGCGCTTGGCCGCAGCGATCCAGCTTTGCGCATTTTCCGCGCCGGGCATGTGCGCGACTTCGGCAAGCGCCACTTCGACCTGGCCCTCGTCCAGCGCGCGGCGCGCGCGTTTCAGCCGGTCGGCGGGGCGCGGGCTGGGCGTATCGCTCTGCCGCAGCACAATCAGGTCGCTCGCCAGCCGCCGCAGTCGCGACCACAGCCCTTCATCGGGCCCGCCGGTCGCCAAGCGCGGCGCAATGGCCTCGAGCGCGAGGCTCAGGTCCTCGCGCGTTACCGGCTCGGCGGCGACGCGAACGATGGTGGCGACCGCGCCCGGCTGTGTCTCGCCGAAGCGGCGGCGGAGCTGGATTTCGAGCGGGCCGAGCGGCAGGCCGCGCTCGATCGCGCGGCGCACCGCAAAGGCCGTCATCAGCGCCTCGGCACGCGTCGCATAGCCGGCGGCGGTGCGCGATCCGCTGTCGACGATGTTCAGCCGCGCCTCGATCTGGTCGAGCCGCCCTGCCAGCGCCTGTTCGCGCGACGAAAGCGTCGCGACATCCATGCCCTGTTCGGGGGCGGGCATCGCAGTGGGCGACGGCTGCGGCGCGGGCGTGCTTGCCACCGGCGCGGCGGGCGTGGCGTGCCACAGGCCGCCGCCGTAGAAATGTACTACCAGCGCCATCGCGGCGATTCCGGCCAGAAACGCGAGCAGGCCGACCAGCGCCGCGGTTCCGGCAGGGGAAAGGCCGCGGGACGGCTCCAGCGGCAAGGGCTCGTCGCGGGTCATGGCGCCCTTATTCCTCCCCGCGTTCGGCGGGTCAATCGGCGATGGCACGCGCAGCGTCGATCAGCGCGATGTCGCTCGGGCGCTCGGCGATCGCGACACGATGCCAGCCGGCGCCCGCCGCCGTGGCCACCTTGGGCGAGATTGCCGCGACCGCCACGCCGGTGCGCGCTACTCCGGCGGCATCCAGGAGCGCGGCGATCCGGCGCGCCGCGCGTTCGGAATGGAGCAGCGCGACGCTGCCCGACAGCCGGACAAGCAGCTCGGCGGGAATGGCGAGCGCCTCGCTGGTATAAACCGGAATCACCGCGCGGACCGCGCCGCCCCGCGCGACTCCATGGTCGCGCCCGCACAGGTGGAGCAGCCGCGCATGGCCGCTTTCCGTGGCGGCCGCGATCAGTGCGGCGGCATCGGCGTCCCCGGTTGCCGCGACGTTCAGCCCCGCCTCGCGCGCGGCGCGCGCGGTCGCGGCGCCCACGGCGAGCACGGGCAGCGTGCGGAGCGTCGCGACGGCATCGCCGCCGTGGCGCACGGCATTGGCGCTGGTCAGCAGCAATGCGTCGAACCGCGCCGGGTCGGGCGCGTCCCACGCCAGCGGACGGACCGCGAACAGCGGCAGGCGGATCGCGATGGCCCCCGCCGCTTCGATTCGCCCGGCGGTCGCCGCGTTGCCGGGTTGTGGCCGCAGCACCGCGATCGGGCGGCTCATCCGCCGAACAGCGCGCGGACCCCCTCGGGCGCGCGGGCCAGCAAATCCTGCGCGACGCTGACGGGCAGCGCGGCGTCCCCCGGCGCGCCCGATTCCTGCGCATGGACGAAGGCGCTGCCGTCCTCCGCCAGCAATTCGGCGCGCAGCGTCAGGATCGCACCTTCGATCGTCGCCGTCGCGCCCACCGGCGAGTGGCAATCGGCGTTGAGCGCGGCGAGCAGCGCGCGTTCGGCGTCGACGCACGCATGCGTGGCGGGGTGGTCGATCGCGGCGATCAGCGCGCGCGTATTCCGGTCGCCTGCGCGGCATTCGATGCCGACGGCGCCTTGCGACGGCGCGGGCAGCATCGTGTCGACCGGGATATCGTGTCCCACTTCGTCGCGCCCCAGCCGCAGCAGCCCGGCGGCGGCGAGCAGCGTCGCGTCAGCCTCTCCCGCGGCCAGCTTGGCCAGCCGCGTGTCGACATTGCCGCGGAACAGCACGATTTTCAGGTCGGGGCGCAGCTTGAGCAACTGCGCCTTGCGCCGCGGCGAGCTGGTGCCGACCACCGCGCCTTCGCGCAGCGCGGTGACCGACACCGCGCCGACGATCCGGTCGCGCACATCGGCGCGCGGCAGCATCGCGGCGATGGCGATGCTTTCGGGGCGCAGCGTCTCGACATCCTTCATCGAATGGACCGCGCAGTCGATGTCGCCGTCGAGCAGCGCGCGGTCCAGCTCCTTGGTCCAGAGCGCCTTGCCGCCGATTTCGGCGAGCGCGCGGTCCTGTACGCGGTCGCCGGTCGTGCGCACCGTGACGATCTCGACCTGTTCGGGGCGCCAGCCATGCGCGGCGACCAGCGCGTCGCGAACCATGTTGGCCTGGGTTAGGGCAAGCGGCGACCCGCGCGTGCCGAGGCGAAAGACAATAGGCATCGCGGCTTGTGCTAGCCGCAGACGGCCCTAGATGGAAGCGATGGCCCTCATCCTTGGCCTCGAATCGAGTTGCGACGAAACCGCTGCCGCGCTGGTGGCGACCGACCGGACGGTGATTGCCCACCGTCTGGCGCGGCAGGAAGCCATGCATCGGCCGTTCGGCGGCGTGGTCCCGGAGATTGCGGCGCGCGCGCATGTCGAAGTGCTCGGCCCGCTGGTCGAACAGGCGCTGGACGAAGCGGGCGTGCGGCTGAGCGATGTCGACGCGATCGCCGCGACGGCCGGGCCGGGGCTGATCGGCGGCGTGATGGTCGGGCTGGTGACCGGCAAGGCATTGGCGCTGGCGGCGGGAAAGCCGCTGATCGCGGTCAATCATCTGGAGGGGCATGCGCTGTCGCCGCGGCTGGCCGACCCCGACCTGGAATTTCCCTATCTGCTGCTTCTCGTATCGGGCGGGCATTGCCAGTTGTTGTCCGTCGAAGGCGTCGGCCGCTATCGCCGGCTCGCCACGACGATCGACGATGCGGCGGGCGAAGCGTTCGACAAGACGGCGAAGCTGCTCGGCCTGGGCTTTCCGGGCGGCCCGGCAGTCGAAGTCGCCGCGCGCGCGGGCGATCCGCGCGCCGTGCCGCTGCCGCGTCCGCTGGTCGGATCGGGCGAGCCGCATTTTTCGTTCGCCGGGCTGAAAAGCGCGGTCGGGCGCGCCGCCGATTCGCGGCAATGGCGCGCCGAGGATATTGCCGCGTCGTTCCAGCGCGCGGTCGTCGACTGCCTGGTCGACCGTACGCGCATCGCCATCGGCAAGGCGATGGGCGCGACCGCGCTGGTCGTCGCGGGCGGAGTCGCGGCGAATACGGCGGTGCGCGAGGGGTTGAGCGCGTTGGCCGACTCGAGCGGACTGCGCTTCGTCGCACCGCCGCTATGGTTGTGCACAGACAATGGCGCGATGATCGCCTGGGCGGGGGCGGAACGGTTCGCGGCGGGGCTGTTCGACTCGCTCGACGCTCCCGCGCGCGCGCGCTGGCCGCTGGATCCGGACGCGGCGCCGGTACGTGGAGCAGGAGTGAAGGCATGAATATCGGCGTCATCGGCGGCGGCGCCTGGGGGACGGCATTGGCGCAGGTCGCGGCGCGCGACGACCGGCCGGTGTTGTTGTGGGCGCGCGAAAGCGACGTGGTCGACGGCATCAACCGCGATCATCAGAACCCGCTGTTCCTGCCCGATGTCGCGCTGTCGCACGCGATCCGCGCGACAGGCCATCTGGACGAACTGGCCGATATGGATGCGATCCTGGTCGTGGCACCCGCGCAGCATGTGCGCGTCGTTCTGTCGACGCTGCCGTCGGTGCGCGTGCCGCTGGTGCTGTGCGCCAAGGGGATTGAGGCGGGGTCGAAACGGATGGTCGGCGAAATCGCCCGCGCCATCCACCCGCACGCACCGGGCGCGGTGCTGTCCGGCCCCACCTTCGCGCATGAAGTGGCGCGCGGGCTGCCCACCGCGGTCACGCTGGCGTGCGAGGATGAGCGGCTGCGCGCCGCGCTGGCCGATCGGCTCGCGAGCCCCAGCTTCCGCATCTATGGGTCGAGCGACGTGATCGGCGCGGAAATCGGCGGCGCAGTGAAGAACGTGCTCGCGATCGCGTGCGGGGTGGTGGAGGGCGCGGGACTGGGCCAAAACGCCCGCGCCGCGCTGATCGCGCGCGGCTTTGCCGAAATGACGCGCTTCGGGTTGGCGCGCGGCGCGCGGGCGGAAACGCTCGCGGGGCTGTCGGGGCTGGGCGACCTGGTGCTGACGTGCTCGTCGTCCAGTTCGCGCAACTATTCGCTCGGGCTGGGGCTGGGCCATGGCCGCCGCGCCGACGAACTGATGGCCGATCGCCGTACGGTCGCGGAAGGGGCGTTCACTGCGCCGGTATTGCGCGAGGCGGCGCAGGATGCCGGCGTCGAAATGCCGGTCACCGACGCCGTGTGCGCGCTGCTTGAAGGCGCCGATGTCCGCAAGGTGATCGACGCGCTGCTGCATCGCCCGCTTCGCGAGGAAGGACGGTAGGATACCGATCCGGCAACGCGCGACCGCGCGCAGTGCCGCAGGGCGGCTCAGCCGGTGGCGAGCCCCGGCCGACCGGCCTCGACGGTGTCCGACCGCAGCACGCTCAGCGTCGCGCGCGGATCGGCGCGGTCGCTGATTGCCATGCACTGCGCGTCCAGCCGGTCGTGCCGCATGTCGAAGCGCATATATCCGCGATGCGTCGAATCGAAGAAGCGCACCTGCGGATTGTCGGGCAGCGCCTTTTTGTAGAATTCCTCCGGCGGCCCGCCTGAGGTGATCGACGATACGACGAACTCCGCCGCGACCGGCTGCTGCCCCCTTTTGTCGAAATCGGCGTAGAGATTGTTCGACCAGAACGAGTGATAGTCCCCCGCCAGCGTAACCGGATTAGCAATGCCGGTTGACGTCATGGCGTCGATCAGGCGCCGCCGCGCCGCGCCGAACCCATTCCAGGTGTCGGTCCAGAGCACGGGCCCCTTGGGCGTGTCGAACACCATCGGCGCGATCAGCAGGTTCTGGACCAGCAGGTTCCACTGCGCGCGGCTTTTCGACCATCCGTCGTACAACCAGTCCTCCTGCTGGAACCCCAGATAGGTGCGCGACGGATCGTTGAGGTCGGGGCAGTCGAGCGCGGTCATATGGCCATTGTGTCGCTCCAGCCCCGCGGTGCACGCGGGCGGCGACCGGAACTGGCGGCCGTCGATCATGTCGAACTGCGCGAGCTGGCCCCAGCGCATGCGGCGATAGATGCGGTAATCGTCGCCGCGGATCACGCGCGACAGCCGCATCGGCATATTCTCGCAGAATGCACGATAGGCGGCCTGGCGGCGCTTCACGAATTCGGCGGGCGCGAATTTCGGGTCCTGCGACCAGATGCCCGAATAGTCGTTCTGAACCTCGTGATCGTCCCAGATCGCGATCGCGGGCGCGGCGGCGTGCAGCGCCTGCAAGTCGCGGTCGGTGCGGTGCAGCGCATAGCGCCGGCGATAGTTGCTGAGCGAATCCGCCTCGGGCAGGCCATAGGAGCGCACGATATCGGCGCGCGATCCCGGCGCGCGGCCGGCGTTTTCGTAAATATAGTCGCCCAGGAACAGCGTGAAGCGGCTGTCTTCCTCCGCGGCCATGTGGCGGTACGCGGCGAAGAAGCCGAGTTCCCAGTGCGAGCAGGTGGCGGCGGTGAAATGCACGCGTTCGGGCCGCGCGTCGGCGGCGGGGGTGGTCCAGGCGCGGCCGGTCGCGCTGTTCACGCCCTGTGCGACGAAGCGATACCAATAGGGGCGGTCGGGGCGCAGGCCGCCGACTTCGACATGCACCGCGCCGCCGCGACTGTGCAGCGCGGTCGCGGTGCCGCGCGCGACGATGTGGCGGAAATCGGTGTCGGTCGATACTTCCCAACCGACGGGCAGGCCGTCGGGCGCGCCGCCCAGGCCATCCTCCGCCATCGGATCGGGCGCGATGCGTGTCCAGATCACGAACCCGTCGGGGGCGGGGTCGCCGCTGGCGACGCCCAGCGCGAACGGGTCCTGCGCGGCGAGCGCGCGGCCCGAAAGCAGCAGTGCCGGTGCGCCGATCACGGCGCCGGCGATCAGACGGCGGCGGCCGATGCGTGCGGGGAAGGCAGCCATTGCCCGGTCCTTTTCCAAATCGAAAAACGGAGCGCGGCCGATGGTTCGGCCGCGCTCCGACAACGTGTTTAGTATGTGTAGCCGATGCGGACGCCGAAGGTCCGGACCGGGTTGGTCGACACGGTGCGCGCCGAGATGAAACGATTGCGCGTTTCCTCGCCGTACACGTCGAACAGATTGTGAACCCACAGGCTGACGCGGAACTTCTCGTCCGGCGGCGTGATGGTCAGGTTGGCGTTGGCCAGCCAGTAGGACGGAATGACCGACGCGTCCGACGTGCTGTAGCGCTTGGCACGGTAGTTATAGTTGAACTCCGGCGTCACCGACCATGCGCCGACGGGGATTTCCCACGACAGCGCGCCCTTGTAATCGAGGTCGGGGAGCGGCAGCCGCTCGCCCGCGCGGTCGGTATAGTTCAGCGAACCGTCGGTGTTGATGCTGACCGGCGCCATATATTCGTCGAAATGGCCGATCTTATAGGCGACCGACTGGCTGATCTGCACGCCGCGGAACGGCGCCAGCGTGACTTCCAGCTCGCCGCCCCAGATGTTCGAACGCGGCACGTTGATGATGCGGCCGACGCGCGAATTGGTGTCGGTGTAGATGACGCCCTGAAGCTGATAGTCGTGATAGTCGTAGTAAAAGGCCGACGCGTTGACGCGCAGGCGGTGGTCGAAGAATTCCGACTTCACGCCGACTTCGTAGGCGATCAGCCATTCGGGATCATAGGGGTCAAGCTGCTGCGGAATGCCGCTGTTATAGGTGGTGAAGCCGCCCGACTTCACCCCGCGCGACACGCTGGCATAGGCATGGGCGTCCGGCGTGAAGTGCCAGTCGAGCGCGACCCGGCCCGACCATTCGTTCATCTCGCGGCGCGGATCGGCGGCGGCGCGCAGCGTATAGGTCGGCCAGAGGATCTCGCTCTTGAAGTTGTTGAGCTTGCGGATCTCATGCTCGAACCGCAGGCCGCCCGACAGCGTCAGGTTCGACGTCAGGTCCTGCTCGACGTTGCCGAACACCGCGAGGGTATTGACTCGCTGCTCATAGCTGGTCCTCCAGATATTCGCGAGGCTGGGATAGGCCGAAAAATCAGAGAAGAAGCCGCCGTCGACGGCTTCGCTGGCGTAATAGCCGCCGACCAGCCAGCGCGTCGACTGATTCTGTGCCGACGCCAGGCGGATCTCCGCGCTGTCGACGTCGATGTCGTTGAAGAAGAACGTGCCCGCTTCATCCGACGCTGTCGCGTCCCAGTCGTTGAATTCGCGGCGCTTGAAATGGCGATGCGACGCGATCGCAGTCAAATCGGCCCAGCCGAAGTCGGTGTTGAGCTTGACCTGCGCACCATAGCCGGTGTTGTCGCGGAACGGCTTCGCATTGTCGTCGGCACCGATGTAATCGGCGAACACCGGCGAAATGCCCCAACCGGTCACGCGCGGGTCGGTGTCGGCGGGGTAGAAGCGGCCGCTGGCGTCGGTGAAATCCTGAAGCAGCTGCAGGCCGCGGCCGTCCGACTTGTCACGGCTGTAGTCGCCCTGCAGGTCGATAGTGGTGACGGCGCTCGGTTCCCAGCGCAGGTGGACGCGAACCGACTTCTGGTCCTTGTCGCCCAGCGATTCGCCGGTGTCGCGGTTATACTGCCACGCGCCGCCCTGGTCGGTCGACACCGCGACGCGCGCGCTCAGCGTGTCGCTCAGCCCGCCCGAGACATAGCCTTCGAATTCGAACGCGTCATAGCTGCCATAGGAAGCGTCGAAACCCGCGCTGAATTCCTTGGTCGGCGCGCGCGTGATGACGTTCACTGCGCCGCCGGTCGTGTTGCGGCCATAAAGCGTGCCCTGCGGCCCGCGCAGCACTTCGATCCGGTCGATGTCGAACAGCGCGCCCTGCGTCATGACGCCATAGGTATAGGCGACATCGTCGACATAGACGCCGACAGTGTTGGTGTTGTTCGCCGCATAGTCGGTGCCGCCCACGCCGCGCAGGCGGAACTGGGGCTGGCCGCCGCCGAACTGCTGGTCGATTTCCAGGCTGGGGACGCTGTTTTCCAGGTCGGTGACATTATAGATGTTACGCTTTGCGACTTCGTCGCCGCCGATGACGGTCAGCGCGAGCGGCACTTCCTGCGCCTTTTCGACGCGGCGCTGGGCCGTGACGACGATTTCGGCCAGGCCGTCCTGGTCGCTGGCGGCCGGAACGTCCTCGGCATGGACAGGGCTGGTTCCCCCCAGGATGGCGGCGGCCAGACAGGCGCTCGCCAGCAGGCGGCTGCGCACGGCAGCATCATGATGGTTCTTCAAAACGCGACTCCCTTGGATGGCGGGCGCAACAGCCCGCGCCGGTGGCTCGCGGAAAACGGCCCCGGTTAGGTTTTTTGGAGAGCCGTCTGCAGCCGGCAAGCGCCCGCTAGGGGTGCTCGATGACGCAGGTGTGACGTCATGGATGCCATCGTTGCACGTCTGATTTCGGTATTTGCATTGGATTGCGTACAAATGGCCTAAGCGCCGGGAAAACCGCGCCCGGCCGCGCAATGGAAACGCAGCGTTTCCAAAGTACGCGCGTCAGAAGTCGACCGCGATGCCCTTCAGCTCCCAGTCGCCGTTGCGCGTAGGATCGAGCCCGAGCGGATCATTTCCGTCGCGCGGGCGGGGCTCCTTGTCCGGTTCCGGCACGGGCGGGCTCTTGGACAAATAGGCCGGCGGCTTCACATGGTCGGGGCGCTTGCCCATGGGACAGTCTCGATTGAAGAGGGACACTTTGTCCCCCACATTGGGCGCGACAAGGAGTGGGTTCAAGTGAACGGATTGAAGACTGTCATGCTGCTGGCGGCGCTGACTGCCCTGTTCATGGCGCTCGGCTATACGCTGGGCGGCACCGGCGGCGCGATGATTGCGCTGGCGGTCGCGGCGGCGATGAACCTGTTCACTTTCTGGAATGCCGACCGGATCGTGCTGTCGATGCACCATGCCCGTGAAGTCGACGCGCGCACCGCGCCCGAATTTCACGGCATCGTCGCGGGGCTGGCGCGCCGCGCGGGGTTGCCGATGCCGCGCGTCTACTTGATCGATTCGCCGCATCCCAATGCCTTTGCGACCGGGCGCGATCCCAATCACGCGGCGGTGGCGGCGACCACCGGGTTGTTGGCGATGCTCGACCGCGACGAAGTGGCGGCGGTGATGGCGCACGAACTGGGCCATGTCCGCAACCGCGATACGCTCCTCATGACGATGGTCGCAACGATCGCGGGCGCGGTGTCGATGCTCGCCAATTTCGGGCTGTTCTTCCGCGATTCAGAAGGCCGCGGGCCGGGTGTCGCCGGGTTCCTGGCGGTGCTGGTCGCGCCGTTCGCGGCGATGATCGTGCAGATGGCGATCAGCCGCACGCGCGAATATGGCGCCGACCGCGCCGGCGCGGAGATCAGCGGCAACCCCCGCGCGTTGGCGTCGGCGCTCGCCAAGCTGGCTCGGGGCGCCGCGCATGTTCCCAATCCGGTGGCAGAGGCGAATCCGGCGGCGTCCGCGCTGTACATCGTTCCCTCGCTGGGCCGCCGCGACAATCTTTTCTCGACGCACCCGGACACCGAAAACCGCATCGCCGAACTGCGCCGGATCGCCCAGGAAATGGCGCCGCTTCCAGGGGCGTCGGCGGCTATGCGGCCGTTCATGGCCGCCGCCGGACGCGAGGTTCCGCGCGGCGGCACCTCGGTTCCCGTGACACGTCGTCGCGCCAGCGCGCTCGATCCGCTGCGCCGCGACTGACGCCTTGGCCCATCGCCAGCATCCCCGGCGGCAGTCGCACCCTGCCGCCGACGCGCCCGGCGTTCCCGCCCGCCGCGCGGCGTTGCGCCTGCTCGATGCCGTGCTGCGGCGCGGGCTGGCGCTCGAACAGGCGCTCGACTCCAGCACCGCCGGGCTTGGCGCCAGCGATCGCGGGCTGGCGCACGCAATCGCGGCCGAAGTGCTGCGGCGGCTGAGCGATCTCGACGCGCTGATCGACTCCGCGACTGCGCGGCCATTGCCCGACGACGCCAAGGCGCGGTTCGCGCTGCGTATCGCTGTCGGCCAGGCGCTGGGGCTTGGTACGCCGGGCCACGCGGCGATCGCCACGGTGCTGCCGCTGGTCGACGGCGGCCCGCGCAAGCTGGTGCATGGCGTATTCGGCGCGCTGATGCGTGGAGGCGCGACGCTGCCCGACGTGCCGATGCTGCCCGCCGCCGTCGCGCTGCGCTGGCAGGCGGCATGGGGCGATGCCGTGGTCGATGCCGCCGCGCGCGCCGTCGCCGCGCCGCCGCCGCTCGACGTGAGCCTGAAGCCCGACGCGGCGGTGCCTGCGGGCGCATTGTCGCTCGCCCCGCGCCACGCGCGCCTGCCCGCCGGGACTGCGGTTACCGAATTGCCCGGCTTCGGCACCGGTGCGCTGTGGGTCCAGGATCTCGCCGCGTCGATACCCGCGCGGCTGATCGGGCGCGGGGCGGGGCGGGTGCTCGATCTGTGCGCCGCGCCGGGCGGCAAGACGCTGCAGCTCGCCGCCGCCGGTTGGGACGTCACGGCAGTCGACGTGTCGGAAAGTCGTCTGGCGCGACTTTCGGAGAATCTGGATCGCACCGCGCTTGCCGCGCGCGTCGTGACCGCGGACCTGCTCGAATGGGCGCCCGATGCGCCGGTCGACGCGATCCTGCTCGATGCGCCGTGCAGCGCGACGGGCATCTTCCGGCGCCACCCCGATGTTCTCCACCGCGTGCGCCCGCGTCTGATTGCGGAAATGGCGGCGCTTCAGGGCCGGCTGCTCGCGCGTGCCGCCGACTGGCTGCGCCCCGGCGGCACCTTGGTCTATGCAACATGCTCGCTCGAACCCGACGAAGGCGAGCGGCAAGTCGAGGCGTTTCTGGCGGCCCGCGCCGATTTCGCGCTGGCCGCGCCGCGCGAAGGCGAATTGCCCGACGGCGTCGCCGCGGCGGAGCGCGGTTGGGTCCGCGCGCTGCCGGGCATGCTGGCGGAACAAGGTGGGCTCGACGGCTTCTTCATCGCACGGCTCGTCCGCAACGGCTGACCGTTGCGGTGCCGCGATTCGGCGGCGCCCGCCTCAACCATAGTTGCGCGCGACTCGCGCCATGCTAAGGGGATCGACCATGCCATCCGTCCGTATTGCGCCCTCGATCCTCTCTGCCGACTTCGCCCGTTTGGGGGACGAAGTGCGCGCCATCGACGAAGCGGGCGCCGACTGGATCCATGTCGACGTGATGGACGGGCATTTCGTTCCGAACATCACCATCGGCCCCGCGGTCGTGAAGGCGCTGCGCCCTTTCACCGCCAAGCCGTTCGACGTGCACCTGATGATCGCGCCGGTCGATTTGTATCTTGAGGCTTTTGCCGCCGCCGGGGCGGACACGATCTCGGTCCATCCGGAATCGGGCCCGCATCTGCACCGCACGCTCCAGACGATCAAGGCGCTCGGCAAGCGCGCGGGGCTGGTGCTGAACCCGGCGACGCCCGCCGCCGTGGTGGCGGAAGTGGTCGACCTGCTCGACCTGGTTTTGGTGATGAGCGTCAATCCGGGATTCGGCGGGCAGAAGTTCATTGAAAGCCAGCTTGCCAAGATCGCCGCGCTGCGCGCGATGATCGACGCGAGCGGTCGGTCGATCGACCTGGAAGTCGACGGCGGCATCGACCGCGACACCGCGCCGCGCGCGATCGCGGCGGGTGCCGACGCGCTGGTCGCGGGCACCGCGACGTTCCGGGGCGGGCCCGGCTGCTATGCCGACAATATCCGGGCGTTGAGAGGCGCGTGACCAACGCGCCGCCCCCCGTTCCCGGTGCCGACGGGATCGAGGAAGGCAAACGGCTGATCCGCCTGGGCAGCGACCGCGGCCTGTCGCTGGCCGAACGTATTTCCGAACGGTTCCAGCGGCTGACGTGGCGCACGCCGATCCATTCGATGCGACTGCGCGGACGCCATCCGCTCAAGCTGATCGCCGTCGCCGACGATCCGTTCTTCGGCGATGTCGGGCGTGGCAATGCGCTGCTCGACGGGTTCGTCACCTTTCGCGGCGAACGCTATCCGATCGAGGCGATTGATTTCACGCGGCCCAATTGGTCGCCGGCCTTTTCGGACTATCTGCACAGCTTTGCGTGGCTGCGCGACCTTTCGACCGTGGCGACGCGCGCGCGCGGCGCGCCGGTTGCCGAAACGCTGCTGCGCGGTTGGCTCGGCGCGCACGCCGACAAGGTGTCCGACCCCGTGTGGCGGGCGGACCTGTGGGGGCGGCGCATCCTGTTTTGGACGGCGCATGCGCCGCTGATCCTGTCGAGCACCGATCTCGTCTATCGCTCGACGGTGTTGCACGCGCTGGCGCGCGGCGCGCGACACCTGGACCGCGCGGCCGATCGCGCGCCGGTGGGGCCGCCGCGCATCGCCGCCTGGGCGGGCGTGCTGGTTGCCGGGCTGATGATTCCCGGCGGCGATCCGCGCCGCTCGTTCGGCGAGGCGGGGATGAAGCGCGCGCTGGACCAGTCGGTCTTTTCCGATGGTGGCACCGTCGGCCGGTCGCCGATGGGCCAGCTCGACGCAGTGATGCTGCTCGGGATGCTCGTCGAAGCCTATGTCGCGCGACGGCTGGAGCCGCCCGAGTTCGTCGGCGCCACGCTCGCCCGAATGGTCACTGCGCTGCTGGGCGTGTGCCACGGCGACAAGGGGCTGGCGTGCTGGCAGGGCAGCGGCCCCGTATCGGGCGAGACGGTGCAGCAGGTGGTCGAGGCGACGGGCATCCGCACCCGCCCGCTGAAGCAGGCGCGCGAATGGGGGTATCAGCGGCTGTCGGCGGGGCGGACCGTGCTTATCGTCGACGCGGCGCCGCCGCCGATCGCGCGGCTGGCCGAAGGCGGCTGCGCATCGACGCTGGCGTTCGAACTGTCGGACGGTCCGCACCGCATCGTCGGCAATTGCGGTGGCGCGCGCGCGGCGCTGGCGGCGGTTCCGGCGGCGCTGACCGAAGGGCTGCGCACTACGGCCGCACATTCGACATTGGTCATCGCCGACACCAATTCGACGGCGATCCTGCCCGACGGCACGCTGGGCAAGGGCGTCGGCGAGGTTGAGCTAAACCGTCAGGAAACCGACAGCTACAGCCGGATCGAGGCGAGCCACGACGGCTATGTCCGCCGCCATGGATTCCTCCACCGCCGCCAGATCCAGATGTCGGCCGACGGACGCGACATTCGCGGCGAGGACATGCTGCTGCCCGCCGACCGGCGGCGGCGCAAGGGCGATACGCCGTTCGCGGTCCGCTTCCACCTCGGCCCCAATATCGAGATTTCGCCGACCGCCGACGGGTTGGCGGCGATCCTGCGCACGCCGTCGAATGCGCTGTGGCAGTTCCGCTGTCGCGGCGGCGCGCTTGCGATCGAGGACTCGGTGTGGATCGACGCGCAGGGCCGCCCGGTGCCGACGCATCAGCTCGTCATCGTCGCGCAGAGCCCGGCGGGCGGCACCAATGTCAGCTGGGTGTTCCACCGGGCACGCTGACTTCGCGCAAACACACTTGAGCAAACACACTTGAATTGCCGCCGCCAATCCCGGAAAGGCGCGGTCCATGACAGACATCGCCATTCGCCGCGCGCTCCTCTCGGTCTCCGACAAGAGCGGTATCGTCGATTTCGCCCGCATGCTTGCCGGCCATGGAGTGGAGCTGGTTTCGACCGGCGGCACCGCCGGCGCGCTGCGCGATGCCGGGCTTGCGGTGCGCGACATTTCCGACCTGACCGGCTTTCCCGAAATGATGGACGGCCGCGTCAAGACGCTGCACCCGATGGTCCATGGCGGCCTGCTCGCCGTGCGCGACAATGCCGATCATGCCGCGGCGATGGCGGCGCACGGCATCGGCGCGATCGACCTGGTGTGCGTCAACCTCTATCCCTTCGCCCAGACGGTGGCGAAGGGTGCGGATCGCGATACGATCATCGAGAATATCGACATCGGCGGCCCGTCGATGGTGCGTTCGGCGGCGAAGAACCACGCTTTTGTCGCAATCGTCACTGACCCGGCCGACTATGCCGCGATCGGCGAGGAAATGGCGGCGGCCGGTGCGCTCGGCCTCGCCACGCGCAGGCGGCTGGCGGCCAAGGCCTATGCCGCGACGGCTTCGTACGATGCCGCGATTGCAAGCTGGTTTGCCTTCGCCGACCAGCGCGAGGCGTTTCCCCAGACGCTGCCGGTCGCGCTCACCAAGCATGGCGTCCTGCGCTATGGCGAGAATCCGCACCAGTCCGCCGCGCTCTATCTGCCACAGGCAAGCGGCGTGCGCGGCATTGCCCAGGCCGAACAGCTTCAGGGCAAGGAACTGAGCTACAACAATTATAACGATGCCGACGCCGCGCTCGAACTGGTCAGCGAATTCCGCGACGGGCCACCGACCGTGGTGATCGTCAAGCACGCCAATCCGTGCGGTGTCGCGACCGCCGATACGCTGGTCGATGCCTATACGGCCGCGCTGGCGTGCGACAGCGTCTCGGCGTTCGGCGGCATCATCGCGCTCAATCGTCCGCTTGACGCCGAAACGGCCGAGGCGATCACCGACATCTTCACCGAAGTCGTCTGCGCGCCCGCCGCCAGCGACGCGGCGCGCGCGATTTTCGCGAAGAAGAAGAACCTGCGGCTGCTGATCACCGGCGACCTGCCCGATCCGGCGCGGCCGGGGCTGATGCTCAAGTCGATCGCGGGGGGCATGCTCGTCCAGTCGCGCGACAATGGCGTGCTCGGCGCGGGCGAGCTGAAGGTAGTGACCAAACGCGCGCCGACCGAGCGCGAGCTCGCCGATTGCACGTTCGCCTGGACAGTTGCCAAGCATGTGAAGTCAAACGCCATCGTCTATGCAAAGGACGGGTCGACCGCCGGAGTCGGCGCGGGCCAGATGAACCGGCTGGAAAGCGCGCGCATCGCCGCGTGGAAGGCAAAGGACGCTGCCGAAAGGGCGGGTTGGGCCGCGCCGCGCACGATCGGATCGGCAGTCGCTTCGGATGCCTTTTTCCCGTTCGCCGACGGGCTGCTGGCGGCGGTTGAGGCGGGCGCCACAGCCGTCATCCAGCCGGGCGGGTCGATCCGCGACGAGGAAGTGATCGCGGCGGCCGACGAGGCGGGGCTGGCGATGGTCTTCACCGGCATGCGCCACTTCCGCCACTGACCGGACGTGCGGCGGGCGGAATGCGCCCGCCGCCGCACGGCGCGGTGCACTCCGTCCGGCGCGCTGCGTCCGTCAATCCGCCATGTCGGCGACGGGCTTCGGCATCTTGCGAAACAGCGCGCGGTCCTCGGGGCCAAAGGCGAATTTCACGATGACGAACAGATAGCTGACCAGGATCGCCGGCATCCCCAGGCTCAGTTCCGCCCATTCATATTGCGGCGGCAGCGACATGAACGCCGCGCCGACCAGGCAACCGGTCAGGATCGCGACGAAAAAGGCCGGGCGCAGCCGCACGACGCTCCCCCCGAGCATGCGGCGCAGCACCATCGATTTCACCACCGATCCGATCGTCAGCGCGAACGCCAGCGCCAGCGCCGGCCCCGCCGCCTGCCACAACAGCGGCATCCCCATCCGCCGCATGGTAAAGATCAGCGCGAAGCTGAGCGCGATCTGAAGCGCGAGTACCAACACCGAAATTACCAGATTGCGGTGCCGCGCGATATACACCAGCCCCACTTCGCACACCGATCCCGGCGAGGCGAGGATCTCGGCGATCAGCAGGATGCACAGCGCGGTCGCGCCCGTCACGAACTCCGGCCCGATCAGCCCCATGACGCCTTCGGCCGGAATCGCGAACATGCAGGTAAGCGCGGCCTGCGCGGCGATGATCCAGAACCCCACCTGCCGCACCTGGCGCGCCACGGCCTTCAGGTTGCCCTTGCTCAGGCTGGTGGTAGTGACCGGGCCCAGGATAGGGTCGAAGCTCGACTTCAGCCGCTGCGGCACCGACACCACCTGCTGGGCCATGTAATAGACGCCGACGATTCCCGGCGCGAACAACAGCCCCAGGATGAAGCGGTCGACGTTGCGCGTCGCCCATTCGATTGCGTCGGCGCCCGCCAACGGCGCGTTGCGGCGTGCTAGGTCGGCGATCATCGGCAGGTTGGGGCGCCACCCGTGCGGCAGGCCATAGCTGCGCACGAACGGCACCAGCGACGCCGCCATCGCGGCCAGCATCGACACGACATAGGCGATCAGCAATCCGTCGCGCGCCGACACATAGGACAGCAGCCACGCCGCGATGCTGATCGTCCATGGCTCGATGATCGCGCGCGCGGTCACCGACGCCTGGATGTCGTGGCGATAGGCGAGCGCCGACAGCGACACGTCGGACCAGGCGATGGCGAAGACGATCAGCGGCAGCAGCCGCTCCAGCCCCATGACCTCGCTGTTGGGGAACATGATCTGCGGCAGCGCGATCAGCACTCCGCTTGCCACGGTCGACGCCAGGAGGGCGACTACCATCGCATCCCAGGCGACATGCGCGTGCGGCCGGTCGGTGGTGGCAAGCGCCTGCGCCAGCCCGCGCTTCAGCCCCAGCGTCGCGACCAGCGCGGCGATTTCGATGACCAGCACCGCCAGCGCGAAGCGCCCGACGATTTCCGGCCCATAGACTCGGCCGGCGATGAACAGGAACGGCAGGCGTGCGGCCAGCCGCAGCACGAACCCCAGGATGTTGGTCCGTCCGCCCTTGGCCAGCGCGTGTATGTCGTCGCCGGCGCCCTCTGCGTGCGCCGCGCTAGTCGACAAAGCCCGACCTCGAAATGCTGACCGACACCAGCGACCAGCGAGGCGACACCGACGGGTCGAGCCCCTCGGTACGGAATTCGATCCACAGGCGGAAGGGCTTGCCGTTGCGGCTGCGCCCGTCGCTGAACACTGCGCTCAGGCAATGGCGCATCGCATCGTCTTCGCACCGCGCAACCCCCGCGCCCCACAGCTCGCCGAGCGGCAGCGCCGCGATCCGCGCCGCCACGCCGGCGCACGCCAGCCGGGGCCGCGCGCGGGTTTCGTCGCGGCACGCCTTGACCGGCACCGCCGCGCCGGTCCGCATCCGCGCCTGTGCCTCGGCCACTGCCGCGACGATGCCGATCGTCGCGCCGGGTTCGAGTGGTTCCTGGCCGCCGCGGTCGGCGCTGAAATAGCCGCGCCCGTCGGTGGCAACCGGCGTCGCCTCGGCTCCGCAGGCCTTGTCGAGCGCGTCGGTCGCGGCCTGCGCCAGCGGCGCGCGCGCGACCGGGCCGATCACACGATAGCGCCGGTCGCGGTCGAGCGAGAAGACGCGCAGCGGCGCATCGGCCAGCGTGTCCGACACGGGCAGCAGCACGACGCGATACAAGTCGACGGCGCACAATCCCGAATAGCCGGTGCCGCGCGGTTGCCCCGCGAACAGCACCTGTACGCCGGTATCTTCGGGAAAGACATGTCCGTCGGTGACCAGCGCCGCGCTCGCGCCCAGCAACCGGCGCGCCAGCGCGGGCGGCGACAGGGTCTGTATTTCGTCGCGCGCGATGGTCGGTCCGTCCGCCTGTGCCCATGCCGCCGTGGGCGTGGCGCATGCCACCGCCAGCGCGGCGACGCAGGCGCGCGCGCGCCTCGTCAATGCGCCGCTCCCCAGCTCGACCCCGCGCCGATTTCGACGCCCAGCGGCACGGTCAACCGCACCGCCGGTTCGGCGGCGGTCGCCATCACGCGTTCGATCACCGGCTTTGCCTTTTCCACATCGCTCTCTGGCGCTTCGAATACCAGTTCGTCATGGACTTGCAGCAACATCTTGACCTTGGAAAGGCCGGCGTCGGCCAGCGCGGGGCCCATGCGCGCCATCGCGCGCTTGATGATGTCGGCGCTGGTGCCCTGGATCGGCGCGTTGATGGCGGCGCGCTCGCTGCCCGCGCGTTCGTTCTGGTTCGACGATTTGACGCGCGGGAAATGCGTCTTCCGCCCGAACAGCGTGGTCGTATAGCCATGTTCGCGCGCGAAGCCGAGCGTTTCGGCGATGTAGCGGTTGATGCCGGGGAAGCGCTCGAAATAGCGGTCGATCATCGCCTGCGCCTCGTCGGGCGCGACGTCCAGCCGCCCCGCCAGCCCCCAGCGCGAAATGCCGTAGAGAATGGCGAAGTTGATTGTCTTCGCCCGCGCGCGCGTGTCGCGGTTCAATTCGCCGAACAATTCCTGCGCGGTCATCGAGTGGATGTCGTCGCCGCGTTCGAACGCCTCGCGCAGCGCGGGAACGTCGGCGATATGCGCCGCCAGCCGCAGTTCGATCTGCGAATAGTCGGCGGCCAGGATGACATTGCCGGGTTCGGCGACGAATGCGTCGCGGATCTGGCGGCCGACTTCGGTACGGATCGGGATGTTCTGCAGATTGGGGTCGGTCGACGACAGCCGGCCCGTCTGTGCGCCGGTCAGGCTGTAGCTGGTGTGGACGCGCCCGGTCGTCGGGTTGATCTGCGCCTGCAACGCATCGGTATAGGTCGACTTGAGCTTCGAAAGCTGGCGCCAGTCGAGCACCTTGGCCGCAATTGCCGCGCCGTGTGGCTGGTCCTTGTCGGCGGCGATGCGCTCCAGCTCGTTGACGTCGGTGGAATAGACGCCCGACTTGCCCTTGCGCCCGCCCTTCAGGCCAAGCTGCTCGAACAATATGTCGCCGAGCTGCTTGGGGCTGCCGATCGTGAAGCGGGTGCCGGCGAGTGCGTGGATCTCGCCTTCCAGCGCAGCGATCTGGCCCGCGAACTCGGTCGACAGCCGCGACAGCGCCTCGGCATCGACCTTGATGCCCGTACTTTCCATGTCGGCAAGCACCTGCACCAGCGGCCGGTCGACCATCTCATACACGCGCGTCGCGCCTTCATACGGCAGCCGCGGGCGGAACCGCCGCCACAGCCGCAGCGTCACATCGGCGTCCTCGGCGGCGTAGCGGGTGGCGGTCTTCAAATCGATTTCGGCAAAGCTCAATTGTTTCTTGCCGGTGCCGACCACGTCCTTGAACGCGATGCAGCTGTGCGACAGATGCGTCGCCGCCAGTTCGTCCATGCCATGGCCGTGCAGCCCCGCGTCGAGGTCAAAGCTCATGACGATGGTATCGTCATAGGGGGCGATGCGGATGCCGTGGCGCATCAGCACGATCAGGTCGTATTTCAGATTGTGCCCGATCTTGAGGACGGCGGGGTCCTCAAGCAGCGGCTTCAACTTCGCGACTGCAATGTCGATCGGCAGTTGCTGCGGCCGTTCGGCGAACATGTCGGTCCCGCCATGGCCGACGGGGATATAGCAGGCGCGGTTGGGCGCCAGCGCGAGGCTGACGCCGCACAATTGCGCCTGCATCGCGTCGAGCGCGCTCGTTTCGGTATCGACGGCGACCCAGCCCTGGTGGCGCGCCGCCTCCACCCAGCGGTCGAGCGCGGCTTCGTCGACGATCGTTTCATAGGCGTCGTGGTCGCACGCCGGATCGTCGGTCAGCGGCACCGGCTCGGGGCTCTCGACCGGCGCGTCGGCGACCTGGCCCAGCCGCCCGATCAGCGACTTGAAGCCGTGATGTTCCAGGAAGGCGCGCAGCGGCGCATCCGGGATACCGTTGAGTTCCAGCCCGTCGAGCGGCTCTGGCAACGGCACGTCGCGCGCAAGTTCGACCAGTTGGCGCGACAGCCGCGCCATGTCGGCATGCTCGATCAGATTGTCGCGCATCTTCGACTTCTTCATGTCTGGCGCGGCGGCGAGCACCGATTCGACGTCGCCATATTCCTGGATCAGCTTGGCCGCGGTCTTCGGTCCGATCCCCGGCACGCCGGGCACATTGTCGACTGCGTCGCCCATCAGCGCGAGCACTTCGCCCAGCTTGTCGGGCGTCACGCCGAACTTCTCGACCACGGCATCGGGGCCGAGGCGGCGGTTGTTCATCGTGTCGAGCATGTCGATCGCGGGATCGGTCAACAACTGCATCAGGTCCTTGTCGGAACTGACGACCGTGACGGCCCACCCCTGCGCCAGCGCGGCCTTGGCATAGCTGGCGATCAGGTCGTCGGCTTCCCAGCCGGCCTCCTCGATGCACGGCAGGCTGAACGCGCGCGTTGCGTCGCGGATCATCGGGAATTGCGGGACCAGGTCCTCGGGCGGCGGCGGGCGATGCGCCTTGTACTGGTCGTACAGGTCGTTGCGGAACGTCTTCGACGATTTGTCGAGGATCACCGCCAGGTGCGTCGGTCCATCGGCCTTGTGCAGATCGTCGGCGAGCTTCCACAGCATCGTCGTATAGCCATAGACGGCGCCAACCGGCTCGCCGTGCCTGTTGGTGAGCGGGGGCAGCCGGTGATAGGCGCGGAAGATATAGCTGGAGCCGTCGACCAGATAGAGATGGGGCATGGCGCAAGGCTTAGCAGCGCGGCGCGGGCGGGGCGAGAGGGGTTGCGCGCGGCCGCTTGCCCATGCCGCCCGGTCACGCGTGGGCGGAACCTGTGCGTGTGCCCCGTCTATGGAATTCGAATGGCGGGGCCGCGGTCCGAACGCGTCTCCCCGGCAATCCCGCGATCGAGCATCAGGTCGAAGGCATTTGCGCGGCCGGGGTGCGCGCGGACGTCGGGGCGATATTCCGCCCGGCTGCGTATCGCGCCGACGGCCGGCCTCTGCGCCTGCGGAATTCGCTTCGAGAGCGCCGATTCGAACCGAAGCCACTCTGCTTTGTGCCCAGGATGGGCTTCCACTGCGCCGAACGCCGCCGCGTCGAACCTGTCGGTCTTGAAAAGCGTGCCGACGCAATAGTCGGTCAGCGCGTCCGGCAGCGCGTCGACGTGGTTTCTCGATCCACGCGTCCCCCAAAAGCGCGTCCGCGGAACAGGCGCGGATCCGGAACGCGCGGCCCGTCCGCCTCCCCCAAAAAACGCCGGCCGCCGCCCCGGATAGGGAAGCGCGCGCTATCCGGCGCTATCGGTGGTTGGCGACCACGGCGGCGACCACGGCCTGCATCAAATCCTGCCGTTCGGGAATCGGGCGCGACGTGTCGCCGATCATGACCGCGACCGTATAGGATTTGCCGTCCGGCGCGGTCAGGATGCCGACGTCGTTATAGCCCGCGGTATGGCCGAACAGGTCCTGGCCGGTGCCCGTCTTGTGACCAAAGGTCCACCCCGGCGGAACCGCGCCGCGCAGCCGCTGCTTGCCGGTACGCGAGCTTTCCATCGTGTTGAGGAGCCAGCTCGTCGACGCGGGCGACAACAACTCGCCCTTTTTCAGCCGCGCCAGCGCGCGCGCGATCGCGTCGGGCGCGGCGCCGTCGGGCGGGTCGGCGACATAGGAATCGAATGCCGCCAGCCGCACGCCGCGCGGCAGCTTCGCGCGCGCCAGCGAAAAGGCATTGCCCTTCGAATATTCGGGCTTCCACTCCAGCCCGGCGGTCTTGCTTTGCAACAACCGCTCACCGGGACCGAAGCGGATTTCGCCGAGCTGCTTTTTCGCGATGAACGCGCGCACGACATCGGGACCGCCGACATGGCGCAGCAACCGGTCGTTCGCAGTATTGTCGCTGGTGGTCAGCGCGCGGAACATCAGCGCGCCGACGGTGGTGCGATATGCGCCGTCCTTGATAAGCCCCGCCACCGGCTGGTGGAACAGCGTCAGGTCGGCCTCCGTGATCGTGATCGGATCGTCGAGCGAGAAGCGTCCCTGATCGACGGCGTCGAGCACGGTCATCGCGACCCACAGCTTGCTGACGCTTTGCTGCGGCAGCTTGCGGTCGCCGCCCGCCGACACGATCCAGCCGTCGTTCACGCTGGTCACCGCGATGCCGACGATGCCGTCGAAATTCTTTGAAAGCGCCCCGACGGTCGATGTCAGCCCCTCCGGCGCCATCGGCTGGACCACGGCGGCGGGCACGCTGACCGGCGCGGAAACGGGAGTCGCGTCGGCGGCGGCCTGGGCCGTCGCGCCTGGGCCGCTGACGCGCGGCGGTACGGGAACAAAGGCGGCGCCCGGCAATTGCTGATGCACGGCGCAACCGACCAGAATGAACGGGGCGAGCCCCGCCACCGTCATCGCGCGTTGAACCAACGAGAATTGCTCGAACTTTTTCACGGTTGCCCTTGCCCCTTGCGCCTGGGGATCATGCCTTGAACCTGCGAATCGCGGCAAGACCGCTTGTGCCGGGTTGCGACGAATATAAGCACCATAGCGGCGAAGCGTGAATATGGGGGAAATGCAGTGGAACAATTTGATTTCACGACGCTCGGTTTGCTGCTGTTCGTCGCGTCGCTGGTGGCGATCGCGACGCACCGGCTGAAACTGCCGTACAGCGTCGGGCTGGTGATCGCGGGGATAGCGCTGGCAATGCTGCCGCTGGGGATCGACTTGCCGCTGACCCCCGACCTCATCTTCTTCGTGTTCCTGCCGCCGCTGGTGTTCGAAGCGGCGATCCAGATTCCGTGGCAGCCGTTTCGCCGCGAACTCCCGCTGCTGTTCGCGCTGGTGACGCTGGGCGTCGTGCTCGCGGCGGCGGTGGTCGCGGGCGGGATGCACTGGATCGCGGGGTGGAGCTGGATCGGCGCGGCCTTCTTCGGCGTGCTCATTTCCGCGACCGATCCGGTATCGGTCATCGCGGCGTTCAAGGCGCTGCATGTCGAAAAGCGGCTGCACCTGCTGGTCGAGGCGGAAAGCCTGCTAAACGACGGCGTGGCGGCAGTGGGTTTTGCGATCCTGGTCGGAATCGCGGCGGGGGGCGAGGCGAGCGCGGGCGATATCGGCCTGCATCTGGTGAAGACCGTCGCGGGCGGGATCGCGGCGGGCGCGGTGGTGGCGCTGCCGCTGATCCTGGTGGCGGGGCGCACCAGCGACCGGCTGATCGAAATCACGCTGACGATGCTGATCGCCTATGGCTCGTTCCTGCTCGCCGAACATTTCCATTGTTCGGGCGTGCTGGCGACGCTGACCGCCGGGCTGATCGTCGGCAACTACGGCTTTCTGGGCGCGATTTCGACCGATGGTCGCCAGGGCGTGCTCCACCATTGGGAATATGTCGCGTTCCTCGTCAATTCGCTGATCTTCATCCTGATCGGCGGGCGCGAAGTCGAAATGCCGTTGCTGGCGGTGATCGAGGCGGCGGCGCTGGCGACTGTCCTGTCGCTCGCGGGACGTGCGGCGGGCGTCTATCCGGTGATGCTGGCGTTCGCCAGGACGCGGCTGGCGGTGCCCTGGAAATACAAGCACGTGCTGTTCTGGGGCGGGTTGCGCGGCGCACTGGCACTCGCGCTGTCGCTGGCGCTGCCGGCGAACGTGCCCGAACGCGACACGATCATCGCGGTGTCCTTCGCGGTCGTCGCCTTCTCGATCTTCGTCCAGGGGCTGACGATGCCGTGGCTGATGCGCCGGCTGGGCATTCGCATGGGCGCCGACGCCGACACGCTGGAACCGGTCGCTCCGCCGGAGCGCGAGCCCATGGCGGAACGGCCCGGCGGCGCCTAGGGCACCAGCACCGTGTCGACTGCCTGCGGCAGCGTGTCGGGATAGTCGAGCGTATAGTGCAACCCCCGGCTTTCCTTGCGGTGCAGCGCGGAGCGGACGATCAAGTCGGCGCTTTCGAGCAGGTTGCGCAGCTCGATCAGGTCGGGCGTCACGCGGAAATGGCCGTAATAATCGTTCACTTCCTCGCGCAGCATCGCGATCCGGTGCTGCGCGCGCTCAAGCCGCTTGGTGGTGCGGACGATCCCGACATAGTTCCACATGAACCGGCGGATTTCGGTCCAGTTCTGCTTGATGACGACTTCCTCGTCCGAATCGGCGACGCGGCTTTCGTCCCACGGGCGGATCGTGGGCGGCGGCGCCAGTTCGCCCCAATGCGCGTGGATATGGTTCGCCGCCGCCTCGCCGAAGACGAAGCATTCGAGCAGGCTGTTCGACGCCAGCCGGTTGGCGCCGTGCAGCCCCGATTGCGTCACTTCGCCCGCGGCATAGAGGTTGGGCAGGTCGGTACGCCCGTCGCGGTCCACCACCACGCCGCCGCAGGTGTAATGCTGTGCCGGGACGACCGGGATCGGCTCTTTCGTCATGTCGATGTCGAGGTCGATCAGCCGGTGATAGATCGTCGGGAAATGGTGCTTCACGAACTCGGCGCCCATGCGGCTGATGTCCAGGTGGACGTAATCGAGCCCCAGCCGCTTGATCTCATGGTCGATCGCGCGCGCCACGATGTCGCGCGGGGCCAGCTCGGCGCGCGGATCGAAATCGGGCATGAAACGATATCCCGCCTCGTCGCCTGCGTCGGGCGGCAGCAGCAAATGCCCGCCTTCGCCGCGCACTGCCTCGGTAATCAGGAAATTCTTGACGTCGAGGTTGTAGAGGCAGGTCGGGTGGAACTGCATCATCTCCATGTTCGAGATGCGGCACCCCGCGCGCCATGCCATGGCGATGCCGTCGCCGGTCGCCCCGCGCGGCGCCGTGGAGAAGAGGTAGGTGCGCCCCGCGCCGCCGGTCGCCAGCACCGTCGCGCGCGCAGTGAACAGCTCGACGCGGTTCGACGCGCGGTTGAAGGCATAGACGCCCCACACATTGCCCGCGCCCGAATAGCGTTCCTCGTGCCGGCTGGTCGCCAGGTCGATCACCACCATGTCGGGGACGAGCGTGATATTGGGATGCGCCTGCGCCGCCTTCAGCAACGCGGTCTGCACCGCCGATCCGGT
Organism: Pseudomonadota bacterium; assembly: GCA_049323815.1. Classification (GTDB taxonomy): domain Bacteria; phylum Pseudomonadota; class Alphaproteobacteria; order Sphingomonadales; family Sphingomonadaceae; genus Sphingomonas. The sequence continues at coordinate 164,362 of JBMOOB010000039.1, forward strand.
TGCGTCGTCGACATGGACGATGCGGCGATGGCTGTGCCCGCCCTCGCGCGTCAGGTGGAGCGCGCCGCCTTCGGTATTGAACGGCACGCCCAGCGCGACCAGCCGCTCGATCGCGGCGGGGGCGTTTTCCACCACCATTTCGACCGTCGCGCGGTCGTTCAGCCCCGCGCCCGCGATCATCGTATCCTCGATATGGCTTTCGAACGTGTCGCCGGGTTCCAGCACCGCCGCGATCCCGCCCTGCGCCCAGGCAGTCGACCCCTCGGCAAAGCCGCCCTTGGCCAGCACGGTCACCTTGAATTCGCTCGCCAGGTTGATTGCGGCGGTCAGCCCCGCGGCGCCGGAGCCGATGACAAGGATGTCGCTGCGATGGTCAGTGTCGTGCAAGGGGAACTCCTTTGCGACGCTTAAAGCGCGCATGGCGATGGTTTCGCAATCCCAAGCTTTTGGTCGTACGCGCAGGCAGGGGCGCAAGGCCCGATCCGGCAGAGGAGACATGGATGCGCCGGCGCCGGCGGATTGCCCTGCTGGTGCTGGTGGGCGGCGGCGGTACGGCGCAGGCCAGGCCGTGCGCTGCATGCTCGGCGCGCCGGGCATCACTGTTTCGCCGGCGGTGCGCGGGACCGGCCGGTCGATGCTGGTGCATGTTCCCGTCTGCCGCGGCGCGTCTGCCGCTCGTCTTCGGTTTTCACGGCAGCACCGGGAATGCGCCCGCGATTCGATGGCGCGGGTTCGCGGCCACGGCGACGCGACCCGCCGGGCACGTCCGCCGCGGTTCTGCCGTCACGCCGCGCGCGTCAGGCTCAGGAACACATCCTCGAGATCGGCTTCCTTCGTCGACACGTCGACGATGCCGAATCCATCCTCCTGCACCGCCGCCAGCACGTCGCCCGCATTGGCGCTATCCTTGCGATAGGTAATGACGAGCACGCGTTCGCCCTTGCGTTCGATCTTCTGGAATCGCGGATGGTCGGGCAGGGCGCCGACATCGCGGTCGACGGTCACTTCGACGATCTTTTCCTGCGCCTTGCCGACCAGCGCGCGCGTCGGCTCGTTGGTGATGAGCCGGCCGTGGTTGATGATGGCGATGCGGTCGCACAGCTCCTCGGCTTCTTCCAGATAGTGCGTCGTCAGCACCACTGTCACGCCGCGCTGGTTCAGCCCGCGCACATAGTCCCACAGCTGCTGGCGCAGCTCGATGTCGACACCCGCGGTCGGTTCGTCGAGCACCAGCACCGGCGGCGAATGGACCATCGCCTTGGCGACCATCAGCCGCCGTTTCATGCCACCCGACAGCGTGCGGGCATAGGCATTGGCCTTGTCCTCCAGATGGACTGCACGCAGCAGCTCCATCGTCCGCCGCTTGTTCTTGGGCACGCCATAAAGCCCGGCCTGGATCTCCAGCGTCTCGAACGGCGTGAAGAACGGGTCGAACAGGATTTCCTGGTTGACGATGCCGATCGACATCTTGGCGTTGCGCGGGTGCTGGTCGATGTCGAAACCCCAGATCGACGCAGTTCCGCTCGTCTTGTTCACCAGCCCGGCGAGCGTGTTGATGAGCGTCGACTTGCCTGCGCCATTGGGGCCAAGCAGGCCGAAGATCTGCCCGCGCGGCACCTGGAAGCTGACATCGGTCAGCGCCCGCTTGCCGCCCTGATAGGTCTTGGAGATATTCCGGATGTCGATCGCCGCTTCGGTCATGCCCCGTCTCTAGGCCTCGCGGCGGCGTTCGCCAAGCTTGGCGGGCCTTGCGCGCAGAGCAACGGAAATCTCTCCGCTCGACCTGCCTCACCCCCGCGCAACCCCGTTGCCGGGCGTCGGGGGCTTTGCTAGGCGAATCCGCTATGACCATGCCGATGCCCGAGATCGTTCGAGTCGACCACACGCGCGTTGCCTGCGACGGCACGTCGCCCGGCCTGCCCGCGGCGCTCGGCCATCCGCGCGTGTTCCTTGAGATCGACGAGCATGGCTATGTCGACTGCGGCTATTGCGACCGCCGTTTCGTCCTGATCGGCGGCCCCGCCGACGGCGCGGACCAGACGCAGCTTCCCGACCATCCGGCCGGCGCCAGCATCTGATCGTGGCGGCGCCCAGGCGCCGACGATTCGATTGGGTCGATCTGTTCATAACCTCCGGTCTTGCCGCGTCCGTGGCCGCCCTGGGCGGGTTCGCCAACGGTTTCATGCGCGGCACGCGCTGCGGCGCGATTTGATGCATGCATGAAGGAGTAGCCGGATGTTCGGTTTCAGCCTGGCACTGCTGGCCATCGGCATCGCGCTTATTTCATTGGGTTTCCTGCTCAAGAACCGCGAGCGGGCCGGCCGGCCCTGATATCGTGCGTGTCGAACGTGACTATCTGGATCGATACCCTATATCGGTCGGATGACCCTTCCGACCGACCCGCGTGGATTCCTCTATCGCGACGACGCGCTTGACCCCGATGCGGCGCGCGCGCTGACCGCCCAGGCGCTGGAACGCGCCGAGGATGGCGAGCTCTATCTCCAGTACCGCCGGTCCGAGGCGTTCGGATTCGACGACGGGCGGCTGAAGACTGCCAGCTACGACACGCAATCGGGCTTCGGCCTGCGCGCGGTGACGGGCGAGACGACGGCGTTCGCGCATGCGAGCGAAATCAGCGCCGACGCGATTCGCCGCGCGATGGCGACGATGGCGCTGATCGACCCGGCGCAGGGCGTCAGGGCGCCGCCGCCGCGCCTGAACAACCGGCACCTCTATACCGATGCCGATCCGCTCGACTTCATTCCCTTCGCCGACAAGGTCAATCTGTGCCAGACGATCGACGCGGCGGCGCGCGCGCGCGACTTGCACGTCGTGCAGGTGTCGGTTGGGCTGACGGGAAGCTGGAGCGTGGTCGAGATCGTCCGCCCCGACGGCTTCACTGCGACCGACGTCCGCCCGCTCGTCCGCCTCAACGTCTCGATCGTCGTCGAACGGAATGGGCGGCGCGAGACGGGCAGCTTCGGCACCGGCGGCCGCGCGCTCTATGACCGGCTGTTCCAGCCCGAAACCTGGAACCGCGCGATCGACGAGGCGCTGGCGCAGGCGCTGGTCAATCTCGACGCAGTCGACGCGCCGGCGGGTGAGATGACGGTACTGCTCGGGCCGGGCTGGCCGGGGGTGCTGCTCCACGAAGCGATCGGCCACGGGCTTGAAGGCGATTTCAACCGCAAGGGCACCAGTGCCTTTTCGGGGCGCATCGGCGAGCGCGTGGCGGCGCAGGGCGTCACGGTGGTCGACGACGGGTCGATCCAGGACCGGCGCGGGTCGCTGTCGATCGACGACGAAGGCACGCCGACCGGCGAGACGGTGCTGATCGAGGACGGCATCCTCAAGGGCTATATGCACGATCGGCTCAACGCGCGGCTGATGGGCGTCGAGCCGACCGGCAACGGACGCCGCGAAAGCTTCCAGCACGCGCCGATGCCGCGCATGACCAATACCTTCATGAAAGGTGGGAGCGACGACCCCGCCGAGCTGCTGTCGCGCGTCAAGAAGGGCATTTTCGCCAAGTCGTTCGGCGGCGGGCAGGTCGACATCGTGTCGGGCAAGTTCGTCTTTTCGTGCACCGAGGCGTATCTGGTCGAAAACGGCCGGCTGGGCGCGCCGATCAAGGGCGCGACGCTGATCGGCGACGGGCCGACCGTGCTGACGAAAGTGACCGGCATCGGCAACGACTTCGCGCTCGACGAAGGAATCGGCATGTGCGGCAAGGGCGGGCAGAGCGTCCCCGCCGGCGTCGGCCAGCCCACGTTGCTGGTCGAGGGGCTGACGGTCGGCGGCACGGCGGCCTGACCGCGCGGGCGTCGACGAGAGGGGGGAGGAGAGCGGCATGGCGGAATTCTTCGACGCGATCGGCGACGATCACCGCGCCTTTATCGCGCGTCAGCCGGTCTTCTTCGTCGCGACGGCGGCAGAAGGCGCGCGGATCAACCTCAGCCCGAAGGGGCTCGACTGCTTCCGGGTGCTGGGGCCGAACCGAGTCGCCTATCTCGACATCGGCGGGTCGGGGAACGAGACGCAGGCGCATCTGACCGCCGACGGGCGCATCACGCTGATGTTCTGCGCGTTCGAAAATCCCGCGCTGATCCTGCGGCTATACGGCCGGGGCAAGTATGTCGTCGCGGGCGACGCGGGCTATGCCGAACTGGCGGAGCATTTCCCGCGCCTGCCCGGCGCGCGCCAGATCTTCGACATCCAGGTCCACAGCGTGCAGGCGAGCTGCGGCTGGGGTGTCCCGAGAATGCACCTCGACCGGCCGCGCGACACGCTCACGCGCTATCATGCGCAACAGGTGCCCGAGGAACGGCTTGCGAAGATCGCCGGGCGGACGCAGAGCATCGACGGCCTGCCGGTGCGCGTGCAGACGGTCATACCCGAGTGGGAGGGACGGAACTGATGGCGCTGGGCGAAGTTGGACGGTTCGACCGAGTCGAGGCGCTGATTATCGTCGGGCGGCTCGAATCCGAAGGCATTCCCGCAGTCGCCTTCGACGGCAATGCCAGCCTGGCCGAAGGCAGCGCGTTGCTGATCCCCGTGCGGGTGATGGTCGACGAAGACGATGTCGATGCGGCGCGCGACCTGCTCGGCCTTGCCTGATTTTTAGGCAGCCTTTCGCGACTGCACAAAAATTTACCTCCTGGTAACATTTGATTGCGGGATTCGGCCCGGAATCGCGCCGATTCGACTCTGGCACGACCTTTGCTGCATATGCCCCCGGACATGGGAAAGGGGGCGCTATGAAGCTGATCATCGCCATCATCAAACCGTTCAAGCTAGACGAAGTGCGCGAGGCACTTACCGGCGTGGGCGTGGCGGGAATGACCGTGACGGAAGTGAAGGGCTTCGGTCGCCAGAAGGGCCAGACCGAAATCTACCGCGGTGCGGAATACAGCACCAACATGGTGCCCAAGATCAAGATCGAGATCGCCTGCGAAGACGGCCTGGTCGGTGCGGCGGTTGAGGCCATTCAGGCCGCCGCGAACACCGGCGCCATCGGCGATGGCAAGATCTTCGTTCTCGACGTCGGCCAGGCCGTGCGCATCCGCACCGGCGAAACCGACGACAGCGCGCTGTAAGCGAAAAGGGGGGTTCCATGAAGCATGCAATGAAACTTGCCGGTGGCCTCGGGCTCGCGGCGCTCTTCGCGGCACTGCCCGCCTGGGCGCAGGACGCCGCCGCACCCGCCGTCGAAACGGTGAACAAGGGCGATACCGCGTGGATGATGACGTCCACCATCCTCGTCCTGATGATGATCCTGCCGGGGCTGGCGCTGTTCTACGGCGGCCTGGCGCGCACCAAGAACATGCTGTCGGTGATGACTCAGATCGGCGCCGTCGCGGCATTCGCGATGCTGATCTGGGTGATGTACGGCTACACCATGGCGTTCGGCCCCGATGCGTCGGATCCGCTGAAGCCGTTTATCTCCAGCTTCGGTAAGGCGTTCCTGGCCGGCGTGACCGCCGACAGCAAGGCGGCGACGTTCACCAAGGGCGTGGAAATCCCCGAATATGTGTTCATCTGCTTCCAGATGACATTCGCGGCGATCACTGTCGCGCTGGTGCTGGGTTCGGTGGTCGAACGCATCAAATTCTCGGCGGTAATGGTGTTCGCGCTGATCTGGCTCACCATTGTCTATTTTCCGGTGGCGCACATGGTCTGGGCGGCCGGCGGCTTCCTTTTCGAAGGCGGCATGTTCGGTTCGAGCCTCCCCGCGGCGCTCGATTTCGCGGGCGGCACGGTGGTGCACATCAACGCCGGCGTGTCGGCGCTGGTCGCAGCGCTGCTGATCGGCAAGCGCATGGGGTATCCGACCGAGCGCATGGCGCCGCATTCGCTGACCATGACGATGGTGGGCACCGGCCTGCTGTGGGTGGGCTGGTTCGGCTTCAATGCCGGTTCGGCGCTGGAAGCCAATGGCTCGGCGGGTCTCGCGATGATCAACACCTTCGTCGCGACGGCGGCGGGCGGGCTGTTCTGGATGCTGGCGGAGCGCGTCGCGGGCCACAAGGGTTCGGCGCTTGGCTTCTGCTCGGGCATCGTCGCGGGGCTGGTCGCGGTTACGCCTGCGGCCGGCAATTCGGGTCCGTTCGGCGCGATCGTGCTGGGCGCCGTCGCGGCAGTCGTCTGCTTCTTCTTCGTGACGGTCGTCAAGCCGAAGCTGGGCTATGACGACTCGCTCGACGCGTTCGGTGTCCATGGCATCGGCGGCATCATCGGCGCAGTCGGTACCGGCATCGTTTACTCGCCGGCGCTCGGCGGACCGGGCGGCGACGACTTCGACATGATGGCGCAGGTTTCCACCCAGGTCGTGAGCGTGCTCGTGACGATCCTTGTCGCCGGCGTCGGAACGGTGATTGCGATTGTCGTCGCCAAGGCGCTGACCGGCGGCCGCGTGACGCCGGAAATCGAAACCGAAGGCCTCGACCTCGGCGAGCATGGCGAACGCGCGTACAACTACTGACCAGATCGGGGCGCCGGACCGTCCGGCGCTCCCACGATGTTCCTCCTGCGGACGACTGGGCCGGCGCCGAAATCGCCGGCCCTTTTTTTTGGGGGATCGTATGGATTGCCAGCGCGGCGACTTGCGGATCGTCCTTGCGAGCGTAGCGAAGCAGGGACGGAAAGAACTTCGGACGTCGAAACCAGCCGCCATTCGCAGGCGAGGCAATCGCCCCATTGTTGTCCGGACGCCTTTTCGCGCCTGGAGCGGCGGGGCGAGGTTGATCCGGGTTCACGCGGAGGCGCGGAGCGCGCGGAGGTGCAGCGCGCGACCAAGGCGCCTCGCCATTCGCTCGGGCATTGCGGCGCGCTCGGAGAGAAGCGCGGCATTGCCGGGTTAGCGTCTTCACCTTGGGTGAAGAGGCTCCAGCTCCTTCGGCGCCGCATTTTCCGAGCCGCTGCGCGTAGCCGGTCCACTTGAAAACGCTCCGGAAGTCTCCCGCGCCATTTCGACCGGCGCCGCGCACGATGCCCCTTCGGCTCGATGCGCGGCGTTTTGTCGGACCTATCCCAAATCCTCGCGCACAAATGCCGCGCAGCGTTCGCCGATGACCATCGACGGCGCATTGGTGTTCCCGCTGATAAGCCGCGGCATGATCGACGCGTCGGCGATGTACAGCCCGTCGACGCCGCGCACCTTCAGGCGCGGATCGCACACGGCATCCTCGTCCGATCCCATGCGCGCCGTGCCGACCGGGTGATAGATGGTATCCGCGCGCGCGCGGATCAGGCGTTCCAGGGCCGCATCGTCGCTCAGGTCGATCGGATTGCGGTCGCGTCCGTTGAACTTCGCCAGCGGCTCGGCCTCCAGGATACGGTACATCAACCGCACCCCGCGCTTCAGCACCTCCATATCGGCGGGCGCGGTCAGATAGCGCGGGTCGATCAGCGGCGCCGCGCGCGGGTCAAGCGATTGGAGCCGCACTGTCCCCCGGCTTTCGGGGCGCAGCGCGCAAACATGGCAGCTGAACCCATGCCCCTTCACCGGCGCGCGGCCATGATCCTCGACCATCGCGATCAGGAAGTGGAGCTGCACGTCGGGCCGGTCCAGCGCGGGGTCGGTGCGCAGGAACGCGCCGCCTTCGGCGAAGGGGGTGCGCATGCGGCCCTTGCGCGTCAACATCCATTGCACCATCGACCCCAGACCCTTGAGCGAGCCGATCGCCGATTTGCCCAGGAAGAAGCCGCCCGGGGTTTCGAACGCAGCGACATAGTCGAGATGGTCCTGAAGATCCGAACCGACCGCCGGCCGGTCGACTTGCACCGCCAGCCCCATTTCGCGCAAATGCTCGCCCGGCCCGATGCCCGACAGCATCAGCAGCTGCGGCGTCTGGAACGCCCCGCCCGCGAGCACCACCGCGCGGCGTGCGCGCAGGATGCGCGCCTGTCCGTCGCGCTGATAGGCGACGCCCCAGGCGCGGCCATTCTCGAACAGCACGCGCTCGACTGTGGCTTCGGTTAGGATTGCCAGATTTTCGCGCCGGCGCGCGGGGTCGAGATAGGCGCGCGCCGCGCTCCACCGCTCGCCGCCGCGCTGCGTCACCTGATAGATGCCGATGCCTTCCTGGCGCGCGCCGTTGAAGTCCGGATTGACTGGGATCTGCAGGCTGGCCCCCGCCTCGACAAAGGCATGGGTGCCGGGGTGCGGGTCCTGGTCGCTGACCCACAACGGGCCGGCGTCGCCGTGAAACGTGTCGGCGCCGCGTTCATTATGTTCGTTCGCGCGGAACCAGGGGAGCATGTCGTTCCAGCTCCACCCGGTACAGCCGAGCGCCGCCCAGTCGTCATAATCCTGCGGCTGGCCACGGATGTAGAGCATGGCGTTGATCGCGCTCGATCCGCCCAGGCCGCGTCCGCGCGGCTGGTATCCGCGCCGGCCGTTCAGCCCCGGCTGCGGCACGGTTTCGAACGCCCAGTTGGTGGCCGGGGTCTGGAACGGCAGCATGCCGGGCATGCGCGTGCGAATGCCCGCGTTGCGGCCGCCGGCTTCCAGAACCGCGACGGTGTAGCGTCCGCCTTCGCTCAGGCGGCCTGCGGCGGCGCTGCCCCCGGATCCGCCGCCGATGACGACGATGTCGACTTCTTCCACGCTGCTTCGGCCCCCTCTTCCCCTGATTCCCGCCATCGTTGCTTGATGGTCTCGGATGTATCGCGGCTGTTGTCGTGGCTCCACCCCGGCGGCGCGATCATATAGGCGACGCGCGCCTTCCAGCTCGGCGCGCTCCGCACGTCACGGGCGATGCCGATCCATTCGTGGAACGCCGCCCACAGGATGTTGAAACTCCCCAGATCCTTGACGATGCCGTACCGCGGCCGGTCGTCGTCGCGCTCGGGCGTGAAGGTGCCGAACATCCGGTCCCACACGATGAAGACGCCCGCATAGTTGGTGTCCAGGTATCGCGGATTGGTCGCGTGATGGACACGGTGGTGCGACGGCGTGTTCATCACTGCCTCGAACCAGCGCGGCATCCGGCCGATCACTTCGGTGTGGATCCAGAATTGATAGATCAGGTTGATCGCCGCGACGAAGAATACCATCGCCGGATGGAATCCGATCAGGAACAGCGGCAGGCGGAACAGGAACCCCAGGCTCAGAAAGCCGGTCCATGTCTGCCGCAGCGCCGTCGACAGATTATAGTGCTGGCTCGAATGATGGATGACATGGCTGGCCCAGAACCAGCGCACGCGATGCGCCGAACGGTGAAAGACATAATAGGCCAGGTCGTCGATCACGAAAGCGACGACGAACCAATACCATTGCCAGCCGATGTCGAAGAGGCGGAACTGCCAGACCCACATCGCCATCGCATAGACCAGCCCGGCGGACAGCGCGCCCGCCACCGTGCTGCCCGTGCCCAGCGCGAGCGAGGTCAGCGTGTCGCGCGGGCAATAGCGCCGCCGGTCGCGCCAGCGCGCGATCAGCATCTCGACTGCGACGAGCAGGATGAAGGCGGGGATCGCCAGCGTTACGGGATCGGGCAGATCGGGTATCACACCCGTTCGCTTACACCAGTGTCAGCAACCGCGCCAGTACCGGCGACAGCGCCGGCTCCCGCCATCGCCGCGAGCGCGGCGGCATCTTCCGCTGCCGGAAGCGTGAGGCGATAGGGCGCCTCGCCCGCCAGGTGCACGGTCGCGCGGTCCGGCGCGGGGAACGCTATCCGCTCGACGCGCCGCGCGACGAAATGCGCCCCGTTGGGACGCAGCAGCGCGGCCGGACCGTGCCGCGCGACGACGAGCGCGTGGCGGCCGTCCGCCGCCAGCCACACGCGCGCGGCGCGAAAGCCGGGGATCAGTGCCTCGGTCAGCGCGCGCGCTTCATCGGCATCGGCGATCCGCACATCGCGCCCCAGCCCGAGCACCCAGGCGAACCCCGCCAGCAGCAGGATGGCGACAATCGAGCCGCCGAGCTGGACCCAGCTCACGCCTTGCCGGACAACTGGTCGAGCAGCGGACGGATGCCGCTGATGTCATATCCCGCGCCCGCCGCCTTTTCGATCAGCGTGGCGGCATCGGCGCCCTTGCCCGCCGAAGCCAGCGCCCACAGGTTCACCGACCGCGTGCCCGACCGGCAAAAGGCAAAGACCGGGCCGTCGGCGGCACCCAGCGCCTCGGCCATCGCGCTCACCTGCGCGCCCGAAAAACCCGCATGCGTGACCGGAATGGCAGTATAGGCCATGCCCTCTGCCTCTGCCGCCGCGCGGATCGCGTCGCCCGCCGGCTGGCCCGGTTCTTCGTCATCGGGGCGGTTGTTGACGATCGCGACAAAGCCCGCGGCCCGGATTTCCGCGACTTCGTGCGGCAGGATCTGCGGCGAAACGGTCAGGCTGTCGTCCACGCGGCGAAACATCGGCATTGAGTCTTACTCCTGCGGGGTGTCGGGCTGGCCGACGGTCTTGGTTTCCACGACCGGCGCGTCGTGCGCCAGCGATTCGATGTGCTTCATGGCCGAACCGATCGCGCCATAGACTACGTCGCTGTGCGCGCCCCGGCACCCCAGGTCATAACGCAGCGCCTGCGCCCCGGCGGGATAGGTCCAGGCGACGGTGCCATAGGGCTGGTCGGTGATTTCGCGGCGGCAGTCGAGCGGGCGGACCGAGAAGGGCTCGGCGGGTTCCAGGATCGCGACCAGCGCGCGGAAACCCTCCTCGCCGATCGCCAGCTTGCGCGTGACGAGCCGATAGTCGTGGAAGCCGCCGCCCTCGACTTGCTCGGCGCGGCGATACCAACCCCCGCCCGAAGCATCGACGTGCCAGGCGGCCAGCGGCTTGCCCCAGCTATTGACGTCGGCGTCGACCGCGCGCGGCATCGGCGCGGGGCCGGCGGGCAGTGTCGCGCAACCGGCAGTCAGCAGCACGGCGGCGAGTGCGGCAAAGGGGACATGCGCGATCATATTAGCACCTTCTTATTCAATGCTGCGGATCACCGCCAGAAATTCCGCACCATAAGCGTCCAATTTGCGCGCGCCGACCCCGGGAATGCGGCTCAGCGCGTCCAGGCTGGCGGGCTTGCCCAGCGCCATGTCGCGCAACACCGAATCGTGAAAGATGACATAGGGGGGCAGGCCGGTCGCCTGCGCGATTTCGCGCCGCTTTGCGCGCAATGCCTCGAACAACGGGTTGCCGACCGGATTGGCGCCACCTGCCGATGCGCCGCCTGCGCCGCCGCGCCGCCGTTCGCGCCGCGGCGGCACGATCACGTCGACGCGGCGCTCGCCCTTCAGGATTTCGCGCGCGTCGCCCGCCAGCTTCAGCCCGCCGTGCTCGGTCGCGGCCAGGCTGCCGCGTGCCTGCAACGCGCGCGCGACCGGGCGGACCAGCCGCGCCTCGTCGCCCCCGACAATGCCGAACACCGACAGCCGGTCGTGGCCCAGCCGCTCGACACGTTCATCGGTGCCGCCGACCAGCACTTTCTCGATATGGCCGATGCCAAAGCTTTGGCCCGTGCGATAGACGGCGGAGAGCAGCTTGCGCGCTATTTCGGTCGCGTCGAACACGGCGGGCGGGTGCAGGCAATGGTCGCAATTGCCGCAGTGTTCGGGCGGGTTCTCGCCGAAATGGCGCAACAACACCGCCCGGCGGCATCCCGGCGTCTCGACCAGCGCGGCCAGCGCGTCGAGCCGCGCGCGTTCGCCTGGCTGGCGATGTTCCTCGACTTCGCCGACGCGCTGTCGCGCGCGGACGAAATCCTCTGCGCCCCAGAATAGTTGCGCGACCGCCGGGTCGCCGTCGCGCCCGGCGCGGCCGGTTTCCTGATAATAGCCTTCGATCGACTTGGGCAGCGCGGCGTGCGCGACGAACCGCACGTCGGGCTTGTCGATCCCCATGCCGAACGCGACGGTGGCGACCATCACCATGTCTTCGCTCGCGACGAACGCCGCCTGATTCGCCGCGCGTACTTCGGGCGGCAGCCCGGCGTGATAGGCGAGCACGCGCCGCCCGCCGCCGCCCAGCTTTTCCGCCAGCCGCTCCACCCCCGCGCGCGTGGGGGCATAGACGATGCCCGGCCCCGACTGGCTGTCGACGAAATCGGCGAGCTGGCGCGTGCCGCCGTCGCGCGGCGCGATGCCGTATCGGATATTGGGCCGGTCGAAGCCCGAGATGACCAGGCCGTCGACAGGAATGCCCAGCTGTTCCAATATGTCCGCGCGGGTATGCGCGTCGGCCGTAGCGGTGAGCGCGAGCCGGGGCACTTCGGGAAACTGGTCGAGCAGCGGGCGGAGCAGGCGATAGTCGGGGCGGAAGTCATGCCCCCATTCGGACACGCAATGCGCCTCGTCGATCGCGAACAGCGCGATCGGCGCGCTTTGCAGCAGGGTGCGGAATCCCTCGCCCGACGCACGCTCGGGCGCGATGTACAGCAGGTCGAGCGTGCCCGCGCGGAACCGCGCGATCGTCTCGGCGCGATTGTCGTCGACTGATGTCAGCGTCGCGGCGCGGATGCCGACCGCCTCGGCGGCGCGTAGCTGGTCGTGCATCAGCGCGATCAACGGCGACACGACGACGCACGTGCCCGGCAGCATTACCGCCGGCAGTTGATAGGTCAGCGACTTGCCCGCGCCGGTCGGCATGACTGCCAGAGTCCGCTCGCCCGCCAGCACGCGGTCGACCACGCGCTGCTGGACGCCGCGAAAGCCCGAAAAGCCGAAAGTCGAACGCAGGATATCGAGCGGAGAGGACACGCCGCCCGACTAGCCCCTCCGGCCCCGCGAAGTCGAGAGCGACTGCGCGCTATTCGCAGCGCACGGCGGCGCCGGGCGCCAGCGACTCCAGGTGGATGTTGCTCAGCGTCAGCGCGTCGAAGCGGTACGGCCAATGTTCATAGCCGCGCCTGGCGGGGATCACCTGGCACACGTCGGTCGCGACCGAGCGGTCGCCGCTCTGCACGGTCGCGCGATAGGTGAACGCCTGCGCATAGCCGTTTTCGATGACGAGCAGCCGATGCTCGGTCCCGGGGACGGGCAACAGGGTCAGCTTGACGGCATTGGGGCGGATCGGCGCTGCGGCGGGCATGCCGTCACGTGTGATTTCCGCCGAATTGGAACCGGTCGCGTCGGCAGCGGCGCCGTTCGACGCCTTTTGCATCACGGCGCGGTCGAGCGCCGTGGCGGTGCCCGGTCCGCGCGCCGCGACGGTCGCGCCGCCGCCGACAAGGATCGTGACGGTCTCGCCGGTTTCGAGGCGAATTGTCTTTGCCACCTGCGCCTGCGCCGCGACCGGAGCCGCCACCGTCACGGCGGCCACCATCCCCATCCAGAACCGCATCCCCTTGTCCTCCCGATTTGCGCCTCGTCGTGACCGGTGGCGCGTCATCGCGCGCGAAACATGCGCGGCGGCCGCACATGCTTTCCAAAAACTTCCGCGTGCACCAGCAGATTCCCGGAAATTGCAGCGCGGCACAACCATGATAGCAGTACGGCGCGGAGGAATTCGCCTCGATACGACAGGAACTGCCGATGCTCGCCTTGCGCAACAACGTAGAGATGGCGCGCTACGAAGCCGTCGAGAACGGCCAGCTGGCGATCGTGCAATATACGCTCGAACGCGATCGCCTGAACCTCACCTACACTGTCATGCCCGAGGCGCTGCGCGGGCGCGGGCTCGGCAGCCGGCTGTTGCAGGCGGTGCTCGAGGACGCGCGCGACCGCGGTCTGCGCGTCAGCGCGCGCTGCCCCTTCGCCAAGGCATTCATCGCGCGCCGCCGCGAGTGGCATGGCGTGCTCGTGTGACGGGCGAGTCGAAATAACGGGCGGAAGCCAGAAACCCCCGCGCCGATTCGGAGAAGCTGCGATAGTGCGTTTCGCGCCCGGCCGGGCAGGTCCGGGGGTATCGCTCGGGTATCGGCACCGTGCACCCTTGCCACACCATCGCGAAGCGGTGTCGCGCCTGCCGCGCGGTCACGTCGCGCCACGCAGCGCCGAACCGGCCCAGCCGCGCCGCATCGGCAAGATAGGCGACGCAATCGGGTTCGGTGTCGGGCCGCCGCGCCAGGCACTGCGCGCGCACCCGCTTCAGGTCCGCCTCGAACAGCGGCGCAAACGCCGGTTCGGCGGAAATATCGACCGGCTTTCCGTCGCGCAGCGTCAGCACCATCGGCGGCAACGCCTCGCACGCATGGCATCCCCAGGGCGATCCCTGGAACCGCCCGTCGCGCAGCACGAAATCGACATTGCCGTCGCCGTCCAGGTCGCGCGGATAGTCCTTCAGGAACGAACGAAAGTCGGTGCCCGGCCGCCCGCCCCGGCGCGGATCGTCGGTGTAGCCGAGCATCACGCGCGCATAACCGTCGCCGCGCGGCGCGAAGATCGTGTAGGTCTGGCCGCCGCCCGACCCGTTCGGATCGGTTTCGACGACCAGCCCCGGGCGCGCGTCGGCGCGGTTCAGCCGGACGATCGCGATGCGATAGGTGCCGGCCGCCTCGTTCACTTCCGCTTTGAACGGCGGCAATCCGGCGGGTGCGATCGTCAGATACGCTGAATTGTAGATGCCGTTGCCGAAATAGCAGACATCGCTGGTCTCCTCCGCACGGCATCGGCGTGACTCCACGGTCACGACCGTCCCCTCGGCCGCGAACCGCAGCGTTCCGTCGGCGGGGTGCCAGCGCAGGAAGGCGCCGGCCGCGACGGTACGCACCGGTGCCTGCGCGACCGCGGACCCGACGACCGGCGCAAGCAGCAGGGCGGCGAGCATGCGGAGCAATGGGCGCATCGGCGGCGACTCCAGTGGTAGGTGCCGCGATCCTATCGTGCCCTCGCCCCAATTCAACGCCGGAAAAGAACGGCTCGTCGCTACTCCGCCGCGCCCTCCGACGCGTCCGCCTCGCGCTCGGCCTGCTGGCGCGCCCACATTTCGGCATAGACGCCGCCCAGCCGCAGCAACTCGGCGTGCGTCCCGCGCTCGGCCACGCGCCCCGATTCTAGCACGACGATCTGGTCGGCATGGACGACTGTCGACAGCCGGTGCGCGATGACGATGGTGGTGCGCCCCCGCTCGATTGCCTCCAGCGTCGCCTGGATCTCCGCCTCGGTCCGGCTGTCAAGCGCGCTGGTCGCTTCGTCCAGGATCAGGATCGGCGGGTTCTTGAGCAGCGTGCGCGCAATCGCCACGCGCTGCTTCTCGCCGCCCGACAGCTTCAGCCCGCGTTCGCCGACGCGCGTGTCGAATCCCTGCGGCAGCGCCTGGATGAACCCGGCGATCGCCGCGCCGCGCGCGGCTGTCGCCACATCGTCGGGCGTCGCGCCCTCGCGGCCATAGGCGATGTTGTAGCCGATGGTTTCGTTGAACAGTACCGTATCCTGCGGCACGATGCCGATCGCGGCGCGCAGCGTCGCCTGCGTGACCGCGCGTATGTCCTGTCCGTCGATGGTGATGTGCCCGCCGGTCACGTCATAGAATCGGTACAGCAGCCGCGCGAGCGTGGACTTGCCCGCGCCCGACGGGCCGACCACCGCGACCGTCGCGCCGGCGGGGATGTCCAGGTCGATGCCCTTCAAAATCCGGCGATCGGGGTCATAGGCGAATTCGACGCCTTCGAACCGCACATGCCCGCGCGTCACCGCCAGCGGCTTGGCATCGTCGGCGTCCTTCACTTCGGCGTTGGTGTCGAGCAGGTCGAACATCGCGCCCATGTCGATCACGCCCTGGCGGATCGTGCGATAGACCCAGCCGAGCATGTCGAGCGGACGGAACAGCTGGCTGAGCAGCGTCGACACCAGCACCACGTCGCCGGGCGTATTGCGCCCCTCGGCCCAGCCGAACACGACCAGCGCCATCCCGCCGCCCAACATCAGGTTGGTGATGAGGCTCTGCCCGATGTTCAGCCACGCCAGCGAATTCTCGCTGGTGACCGCGGCGTTCATATAGGCGGTCATCGCCGCATCGTACCGGCGGCTCTCGCGCGCCTCGGCATTGAAATATTTGACCGTTTCGAAATTGAGCAGCGAATCGACCGCATGGCTGACCGCGCCGGTATCCAGGTCGTTCATCCTCTCGCGCAGCTTCGCGCGCCAATCGGTTACCCAGCGCGTGAAGGCGATGTAGACGACCACCATCGCGACGGTGCTCGCCACCAGCGAAAAGCCGAAGCGCGTCCAGAAGATCCCGATGACCAGCCCCAGTTCCAGGATCGTCGGCGCGATGTTGAACAACAGGAAATAGAGCATGGTGTCGATGCTCTTGGTCCCGCGCTCGACGACCTTCGTGATCGCGCCGGTGCGGCGTTCCAGGTGGAAGCGCAGGCTCAGCCGGTGCAGGTGCGCGAATACGTCGCTGGCCAGCCGGCGCGTGGCGTCCTGTCCGACGCGCTCGAACACTGCGTTGCGCAGATTGTCGAAGAACACCGTGCCCAGCCGCGCGGCGGCATAGCCCGCGACCAGCGCGACGACGATCCACACCGCCTCGCGCGAACCTCCCGCCATCCGGTCGATCGCGCCCTGCAACGCAAACGGCGCGCCATAGACCTGCACCAGCTTCGACAGCAGCACGAACCCCATCGCCAGGACGATACGCGCGCGCAGCCCCGGCGCATGTCGCGGCCAGAGATAGGGAAGAAACCGGCCGAGCGTCGCGAAGACGGGCCGGTCGGCGGAGGAATCGGGGGAGACGGGCGGCATCGCGTGCCGATGTGGGCGGTTCGGCGCGATCGCGCAACGGTTCATGGGAACCGATGCGCGTCGGCGCCCGTTCCTTTTTGCGCAAGGGAGACGAACGATGGACGCGATCTTCTATGTCATGGCGATCCTCGGCTGCGGCGATTCGGGCGCGCAATGCGATCAGGTGCGCGTCGAATCGGTGCGCTATGACAGTGCGGCGCAATGCCGCGCCGCGATGCCCGACGTGCTTCGCCGCAGCACCGACCTGTCCTATCCGGTGATCTCCGCCGCGTGCCGCCCCGGCACCCCCGCGACGATCGGCGCCCGCTCGTCGCGCGCCCGCCCGCCGCGCGGCTGACCGCGCCGCGCTATTCGGCGGCGGCCTCGCCCTGTTCGATCGGCAGCGCCCAGCGGATCTGCTCGCGCAGCATCGCCTCCAGCCCTGCGGCCCCCGCGTTATGCGCCGCGGCGCGCTTGCGTAGCAGCATATGGAGCAGCTCGGCGCGCGTGGGCGGGGCGGCGGGCAGGGCGCGACCGCGCTGAATGGTGCGCGAAAGGCGGAGCGATAGCAGAGTCACGATCGTCGGTTCCCCGGTTCCCAGTGGCTGTGCGCATGCGGGGGAAAGGCTTGGCGCATGCTTTCGGGGCAGAGTCTATGCTGCGTCAACCATGGCGCGGTCGCGTCCACAGGTCGGCTGCGCGCTCGGCCCCGACCGGGCCGTTGCCGCGACGAAGCGCGTCCACCCACGCCCGCGCCACCGCTGTCAGCTTCTGCCATGCCGGTGTCGACACGCGATGGTCCCAGGCATGGTCGCCGCGCCGCACGACTTCGCGGCCGATGCCGCCATAGATGCCGGCCGCCGCCAGCACTGCCCAGGCGCAGCGGAACGACAGCGCCCGCGTGCCGACGCGCGCGCTTTCCTCATAGGCGTCGGCCCATTCGACCAGCCTGCGCGCAAGCGCGGTCAGCCGGGGGCGGAACGGCGGCTTCAGCTGCTGTCCCGGCGGAATGTCCATCTCGACCAGCCATTCGACGGGCAGATAGCACCGCCCGATCCGGTCGTCGGCGTCCAGGTCGCGGGCGATGTTGTTGAGCTGAAACGCGATCCCCAGGTCGCACGCGCGGTCGAGCACGGCGTCGTCGCGCGGATCGACGCCCATCACGATCGCCATCAGGCACCCGACCGCGCCGGCGACGTGATAGCAATAGCGCATCAGGTCGGCCTCGCTGCGCGGGCGCCAGTCCTCGGCATCGAGCGCGAAGCCTGCCACCACGTCGCGGACCAGCGCGTGCGGCATGCGCGTTTCCGCCGCGACGATGCGCAGCGCGTCGAACGCCGGGTCGTCCACGCGCGCACCCGCCAGCGCGGCGTCGGTCATGCGGCGGATCCGCGCGATCCGCGCGTCCGGGTCGACGACGGCGGCGGCGCCATGGCCGTGGTCCTGTCCGTCGGCCAGGTCGTCGCAGCGGCGGCACCAGGCGTAGAGCAGCCAGGCGCGTTCGCGCGTCTTGCGGTCGAACAACCGGCTGGCGGCGGCAAAGCTTTGCGACCCGCGCGCGATCGATTCCCGGGCCGTCGCGACGATCGCCGCGCGCGTGGCTGTCACAGGTCCTCGCGCTTCATCTGCACGATCGTCGTCGACGGCTGGTGCGCGCCCATGCGCTCGAGCAGCGTGTCGAGATCGGATTCGACGATCAGCAATCCCTGGTGCTGCGGCCGCAGGAACCCGACCTTGCCCATATGCGCGACGAATGCGACCAGCCCGTCGTAATAGCCCGCGACATTGAGCAGCCCGATCGGGTCGGTGTGATAGCCGAGCTGCGCCCAGCTCATCGCTTCCCACAATTCGTCCATCGTACCGGTGCCGCCGGGCAGCGTGACAAAGCCGTCGGCCAGTTCGGTGAAGCGCGCCTTGCGCTCGTGCATCGTCTCGACGATGTGCAACTCGCTCAGCCCGCGGTGCGCGACTTCGGCATTGACCAGCAACTGGGGGATCACGCCGATCACTTCGCCGCCGGCTTCCAGCGCGGCATCGGCGACTGCGCCCATCAGCCCCAGCCGACCGCCGCCATAGACCAGCCCGATGCCGCGTTCGGCCAGCGCGCGGCCGACGGCGCGCGCGCTTTCGATATAGACGGGGTCGGCGGGGCTTGCCGATCCGCAATAGACTGCCAGTCGCTTCATTGCTTCAATCCACAATCTTGAGCTGCACCTCTGTGCCGTCGGGCAGGCCGCGCGTCCGGGCCTCGATATCGCCCATGACGCCGATCAGCTCCGCGACCGGCGGGTGCCAGAAATCATCCGCGCTATAGTCGCCCGCAAGCAGCCGCGCGATCGAAAGTGCATAGCATCGGTCCTCATCGGGTGGGGCGCCGATCGCCGCCTTTGCGCGCTCGACCAGCGCTTCGGCCAGCCACAGTTCGCGCACGTCCGGCTGCGCCATGTACGCGAACAGTCCCGGTTCGTCCTGCGCGATGCACGCGAGCGTCCGGATTTCGGGGTCGAGATACCAGAAGGCACCGGCGCGGTCGCGGACGATCAGGTGGCCGAACGGACTGACTGCGGTCACCGCCTCGGCATCGATTCCGGTCCAGCCCCAATATTCGCGGACCGCGGCCAGCACCGCGCCGGTCATCCCGCATGCTCCTCCAGCATCAGCGCGGCGGTCGCCTTGGCGCTGCCGACGACGCCGGGGATGCCCGCGCCGGGATGCGTGCCCGCGCCGACGAAATAGAGGTTGGCGATCTGGTCGTCGCGGTTGTGCGTGCGGAACCATGCGCTCTGCGTCAGCAGCGGTTCGAGCGAGAAGGCCGATCCCAGGTGCGCGTGCAGGTCGCGTTCGAAATCGGGGGGCATATAGGCGAATTTGGTGACGATGCGTTCGTCCAGGTCGGGGATCAGCCGCCGCTTCAGCTCGGCGATCACGCGCGCCTCCAGGATCGGGCCGACTTCGTTCCAGTCGGCGGGGAATTTGCCCAGATGCGGTACGGGGACCAGCGCATAGAAGGTCGAATGCCCCTCGGGCGCCACCGACGGGTCGGTCGCGCTGGGATGGTGAAGGTAAAGCGAGAAATCCTCGCTCAGCACGCCATGGTCGAAAATGTCGGCGAGCAGCCCCTGGTATCGCGGGCCGAACAGGATCGAATGATGCGCGATATCGGGAAAGGTACCGCGCACGCCCAGGTGCAGCACGAACAGCGAGGGCGAGAAGCGCTTGTCGACGATCCGCCGCGCGGTTCGCGTCGCGCTGCGCGATCCCGCCAGCAGGTCGCGATAGCTGTGGACGACATCGGCGTTGCTGGCGACCATGTCGACTTCGATTTCGAACCCGCTTTCAGTCGCCACGCCCGTCGCGCGTTCGCCCAGCGTGTCGATCCGCGCGACCTTGTCGCCCAGCCGCACGACGCCGCCCAGCCGCTCGAACTGGCGCACCATCCCCGCGACCAGCCGGTTTGTCCCGCCCTGTGCGTACCAGACGCCGCCGTCGCGCTCGAGCTTGTGGATCAGCGCATAGATGGCGCTCGTCTTGGTCGGATCGCCACCGACCAGCAGCGTGTGGAAGCTGAGCGCCTGGCGCAGCTTCTCGTTCTTCACGAACCCGGACACGACGCTGTAGACCGATCGCCACGCCTGGTACCGCGCGAGCGCGGGTGCCGCCTTCACCATCGACGCGAAGTCGAGGAACGCGACATGGCCCAGCTTTTCATAGCCTTCGCGGTACACGCCTTCGGAATAGACGAGGAAGCGGCGATAACCCTCGACATCCTCCGGGTTCAGCCGCGCGATTTCGGCGCGCAGGTGCGTGTCCTCGTTCGAATAGTCGAACTGCGTCCCGTCGGCCCACGACAGGCGATAGAAGGGCGAGATAGGCGTCAGTCGCACGTCGTCGGCCATGGTGTGGCCGGTCAGCGCCCACAACTCCGCCAGCGCGTCGGGCGCGGTGATGACCGTGGGGCCGGCATCGAAGACAAATCCGTCGCGCTCCCAGAAATAGGCGCGGCCGCCGGGTTTGTCGCGCGCCTCCAGAATCGTCGTGTCGACTCCGGCGGATTGCAGCCTGATGGCCAGCGCCAGCCCGCCGATGCCTGCTCCGATGACCGCTGCGCGCTTCATTTCTTCTTCTCCCGGATCGCGACCAATGCCCGCCCGACGGGGACCGGCGGCTTGCCGCTAAGGACGCGCAGCCGGTCGAACATCGTCGACTGCCCGGCATAGAAGCGCGCGATCAGCCCAGCGTCCAGCCGATAGAAGCGCTCGAGGATGCGATAGCGCTCGCCCGGCTCCGCCGCGCGGAACAACATGGCCGACAACATGCGATAGAATTTGCGCTTCTTCCATGCCCGCCGGGCAATTCCGTGCGTCCGTTCGTGCAGCGCGGTGCCCGACAAGTCGGCCGCGCCCGCCACGGCCATCGCCATGCGCGCGGCATCGGGCAGCGAATAGCCGGTGAGCGGGTGGAACATTCCGGCGCGCATCCCCGCCTTGGCGACGCGATTGCCGCCCGACCGCCAATATTCCTCGAAGTCGCCGCCCATCGCGATCGGCAGCGACCCGCCCTCCTGCCGGTCGACCTGTTCGACGCGCCATCCCTGCTGCGCGGCATAGTCGGCGATGCGCGCGGCAAAGGCGGCGGCGTCGATGTCGGGCGTATCGGAATAGCAGGTGTCCTCGACGAACATCCGCGTCGCCGACAGGGGAAGCGTATAGACAAAGCGATAGCCGTCGATTTGCGCGACGGTCGCGTCCATCACCATCGGATAGGGGCGGTCGTGCGGCTCGGCCAGCCGCAGCGCCTGGCCCAAAAATTTCTGCCACCCGCAATCGAGGTGCGACAGGTCGCCCGGCCCCCGGCAATCGATGACGCCGCCGGCTTCGACGCGGTCGCCGTCGGCGAGCACCACTGCCTTGGCGCTGGCGCCCAGCACCTTGCGCTTCAGCATCAGCGCCTCGGCGGGCATCACGGCGCGGACCAGCTCGTCCAGCCGTTCGGATTCGACCGAATAATAGGGCGCGCGCAGCGTGCGGCGATGGCCGGGAAAGGCAACGGAATGCGTCGTCCAGCCGTGGCTGATGAGCGGGGCGACCAGCCATCGTTCGTCCGGCCCCAGGTCGCTTGCGAAAAAGGACCACAGGTGGTTGCCGCCGATGCGGCGCGATTCCTCGATCAGGCGGACATCGCAGTCGGGCCGCTTCCGCTTGATCGCAAGCGCCAGCAGCCCGCCCGCTAATCCGCCGCCAACGATTGCGACGTCGCAGGAAAGAGTGGCCGGCATGGTGTGCGGTTAGCGAATCGAGAGGTTGGGGGGAAGCCCCGGCTTGTCCACGCCGCGCTCAACGCGCCAGGTTACGCGTCCGGCGATAGAGCAGCGCCGTCAGCGCGATGAACAGCACGGTCCCGCCGATCAGCGCGGGCATGGCAAAGCCGTCGCCGACCAGTGCCAGCGGCGCATCGCTTCCCGTGGCATAGACGATCCCGGCAAACACCACGCCCCACAGGCTTTCGCCGACGATCAGCCCGGTCGCGCCCAGCACGCCCATCCGCTTCGCGAAGTCGGCATTGCCCTGCCGGTCGGCCCAGCGGTCATAGAAAAACCCGATGACCGATCCGATTACCGTGGGCAGGATGACGCTCATCGGAAGGTAGATGCCGATACCGATGGCGAGCGGCGGCAGGCGCAGCTTGTTCGCCTTGCCCAACAGCTCGTCGACCAGGACGAAGACGGCGCCCGCTCCGGCGCCCGCGCCGATCATCGTCCAGTTGAGGTCGCCGCCCAGCACGCCCTTCGCCAGCGCGGAGATCAGCGCCGCCTGCGGCGCGGGCAGCGCGTTCGGCCCCGCGTTCGGGGCGCCGGCGAATCCCATCGCCTGGTTGAGCACCTCGAGCACCGGCGGAACGATCAGCGCGCCGAAGACGACGCCGATCACCAGCGCCACCTGTTGTTTCCACGGCGTGGCGCCGACCAGTTGCCCGGTCTTCAGGTCCTGCAGATTGTCGTTCGAAATGGTCGCCACGCCGAACACGATGCCGGTGACGATCAGCGCATAGGCGACCAGCGCCGCCGTCGTGTCGGGCGCGGTGTCGCGGCCGAACATTCCGACCAGCATCAGCGATGCCGCGACGACCGACAGGATGCCGATCCCCGAAACTGGCGAATTGGACGCGCCGATCAGCCCGGCCATATAGCCGCAGACGGCGGCGATCAGCAGCCCGATGACCAGCACGAACCCCAGCGCGCCGCCGACCAGCAGCCATTCCGACCCGGCGAGCGGGCCGCCCGCCACCAGGCTGTGCAGCAGCAGCGCGATCGGCACCAGCATTGCGATCGACCCGATCGCCACCACCGCGATCGGCAGGTCGCGCTCCTCGATCGCCAGTACCTCGCCGGCGCGGCGCGCGCGGCTGGCCGCCATCGCCGACCGGATGCCGCCGACCACTGGGCCGGCGATGCGGAGCAGCGTCCACACCGCCGCCACGCCGATCACGCCCGCGCCGAAGAAGCGGATGTCGCGGCTGAACACGGTCAGCGCCCAGTCCTCGGCGCTGCCCGGCATCGGGCTGGCGGCGGTCAGCATTGGCAGCAGCACCCACCATCCGAGCACCAGCCCGACGAACATCGCCATGCCCACCGAAATGCCGACCAGGTGGCCGACGCCGACCAGCGCGAAGCTGAGCCCGCCCGAAATGCCCGTCGCGCCGTTGCCCGCGCGGAACCAGGTCGATGCCTCGCCGACGGCCAGCCGCGTCTGCGTCAGGATCGCGAAGCCCGCCGATGCCAGCGCATTCCACACCAGCAGGTTCAGCCCCCTGGCGCTTTCCACTGCGCCTTCGCGCGATTGCGATCCGACGCGCAGCACTTCGGCGGCGGCGCGCCCCTCGGGATAGGGAAGCGGGGTGTCGACCACCAGCGCGCGGCGAAGCGGGACAGAGAACAGCACGCCCAGGATGCCGCCGGTGCCGGTGATGAGCGCAGTCGTCCAATAGGGAAAGCCCTGCCACCATCCGATCATCACCAGCCCCGGCAGGACAAAGATGATCGCGGCGAGCGTACCCGCCGCCGACGCGACGGTCTGGACGATGTTGTTCTCGAAGATCGTCGAGTTGCGGAACCCGCGCAGCACCGCCATCGAAATCACTGCCGCGGGAATCGACGTGGCGAAGGTCAGCCCGACCTTCAGGCCAAGATAGACATTGGCGGCAGTGAACAGCAGCGTGATGAGCCCGCCGAGCAGGATGCCCCGCATGGTGAGTTCGAGCGGACCGCCCGAACGGCTGGTATCGGTCATGTGGGGCGTTCCCGGGAAAAGCGCTTGGATGTCGCCACCATGCGGCGCGGCGCCGGGCGGCGTCAATGGCGGGTCAGGCGACTTCTTCGCGCGTCAATGCCGTGATGCCGGGCGCAAGGCCGCGCCACGGCATCGCCCTGGCCCCCCCGCCGCGCGCGCGACGGAGTTCGCGTCGGTCGCCGGGAATATCCGCGCCGAAAAGCCGAACCCGCCCATTTGTTCGCGGGCCAGCAGGTGCAGCGTCTCGCCCGGCGCGATCGCGAAGCCGAAGTCGGTCGCCTTGCCGGCCCGCCGCTGATCCATGCCCGTCCCGAATAGCGGCCCGGCGGCACCGCCGCGACTGCGCCCGACCATTGCGCGATCGCGACCTCGCCGATGCCTTCGATCTCGCCGACCGCGGCGGCGCTGGCGTGCAGGCGATGGTCGGCATGGAGGACCAGCATCGCCTGCCCCCTCGGCCGGTGCCCGGTCAGGTCGCCGACCGACACGCCGCGCGCCGAATGGATGCGTTCGCCGCGTACCAGCACGGGCATGTAGCAGCACGGGCATGAAGAACCGCATGGCGATCACGGCGGCGGTCTCGGCGATGGTGCTCACGCACCGGTCGCGTTCTTGACCGGATCGGGCGTTTTTCCATTCACGGCGCGCGCGCGTGCTTCTACACGCTTGCCGGTGTCGATCGCCCTTCCCCTGCTGCTCTCCGCGCTGGCCATGTCGGTGATCGTCGGCGTCCGCTACCTGGCGGCGTCGGCGGGATTTGCCCTTGCGACGCGATGGCGCCATCCCGGCCTCTATGCCGGGCGGGGGCGTCAGATCGGGCGGGAGATAGCGTGGAGCCTCGTCTCAGCCGCGCTTTATGGCGTACCGGCGGGGATCGTCGCCTGGGGTTGGCAGAACCGTGGATGGACGCGCATCTACGCCGATGTCCACGCCTGGCCGCTGTGGTATCTGCCGGTGTCGGTGCTGCTTTACCTGTTCGCGCACGACGCCTGGTTCTACTGGACGCATCGCTGGATGCATCGCCCCGCCGTATTCCGCGTGGCGCACGCGGTGCACCATGCCAGTCGGCCGCCGACTGCCTGGGCGGCGATGAGCTTTCACCCGGTCGAGGCGCTGACGGGTGCCTTCGTCATTCCGGCGCTGGTTTTCGTCATCCCCATCCACGTCGGTGCGCTCGCCGTCGTGCTGACGGTCATGACCGTGATGGGGGTCACCAACCACATGGGGTGGGAGATGT
Organism: Pseudomonadota bacterium; assembly: GCA_049323815.1. Taxonomy (GTDB): domain Bacteria; phylum Pseudomonadota; class Alphaproteobacteria; order Sphingomonadales; family Sphingomonadaceae; genus Sphingomonas. Next base: position 189,494 of record JBMOOB010000039.1, read on the forward strand.
TCCCGCGCTGGATGTGGCACGGACCGCTGGGCGACTGGATCATCACCGCCAGCCATCACCAAAGGCACCACGAACGCTATGGATGCAATTATGGACTCTATTTCCGCTTCTGGGACCGGGTGTGCCGCACCGATGCGGGGCTGGGCGATTTTACCGCGGCGCGCGCACGCGCGGCGCGGCGCGGCGGTGGTGGCGATGGCGGCGGCGGTGCCGCTGCTGATCGGCGCGGCTCCCGTGGCGACGCTGACGGTTGAGATTGCCGGGCTGCGATCCGAAAAGGGCATGCTTCGGTTCTGTGTCGCTTCGCAGCCGGAACAATTTCCCGATTGCCGCAAGGGCGGCACGACGATCACGCGCACCGTCCCCGCTGCGACGCGGACTATTCGCTTCGACGCGATGGCGCCCGGCACCTATGCCGTCGCCGTGATCCACGACGAAAACGGCAATTCGCGACTCGACACTTTTGTCGGAATCCCGCGCGAGGGGTTCGGCTTTTCGCGCAATCCCGGGATCGGATTCGGCCCGCCGCGCTTTTCGCGCGCCGGCTTCGCGGTCGAAGCGGGCGAGGTGCACCAGCGTGTGACGATTCGTTACTTGCTTTGATATCGGCCGTGGACCCAAAGCGTTGTACTAGCGTTTCGCAGGTGCAACATCAGGTTCAGGAGTTCCCGCCGTGCCCAGTTTTCGCTCGCTCGCCCTCGTCGCCACCGCTTGTCTTGGCGTCGCGGTTCCCGCCCATGCCCAGTCCGACGACCAAGGCAAGAGCCGCGATGGGGTTACCATCGGCGCGGGGGTTGCCACGGCGCCAAGCTACGAAGGGTCGGACAGCAGCCGTATCCTGCCGATGGTCCAGGCGCGGGCGACTATCTCGGGCATCTCGATCCAGACGCGCGGCCCGCGCATCTATGTCGACGCCATTCCCGACAGCGACGGGCCGGGAATCAAGCTGATCGCGGGGCCGGTGATCGGCGTCAACCTCAATCGCGTGTCGGGCATCAAGGACGCGCAGGTCGAGGCGCTGGGCAAGAAGCGCGTTGCGCTCGAACTCGGCGGCTATGCCGGCGTCACCAAAACGGGCGTGATTACCAGCGACTATGACAGCCTGACCGCCAGCGTCACCTGGATGCACGACGTGACCGGCATCCACGACAGCTATCTCGTCACTCCCATCCTGACCTACGGCACGCCGCTCAGCCGCAAGGTCTATGTCGGCGTGTCCGCCGACGCCACCTATGCCGGCGGCGGCTATGCCGACAGCTATTTCGGCGTCGACGCGGCGGGCGCGGCGGCGAGCGGCCTGCCGGTCTACGATCCCGGCAAGGGCTGGAAGAACTGGTCGCTGACCGGGCTCGCCAATGTCTCGCTTACCGGCAACCTGCGCCACGGGCTGTCGCTGGTGGGCGTGGTTTCCTATTCGCAGTTGCTGGGCGATTTCGCCGACAGCCCGATCGTGTCGGTGGCGGGTGATCGCAACCAGTGGTTCGGCGGGCTCGGCCTCGCCTATACATTCTGATCGCAAGGCGTTAGACTCGCGCGCAGCAATCCCCGGGGGACCCAGCGCACTGGGTTGAGAGGCGGGCTGACACGGCCCGCGACCCGCAGAACCTGATCCGGTTGATACCGGCGTAGGGAGGGAAGGCGGCGCGTGCCCCCTTTGGCCAAACCGCATTCTTTCCCGGCGACAGTCGAGAAGAGGTGTTTCCATGGCCGCCGACAATCCCGCGCATCCCGAACTTCGCGTCACCACCGGCCCCATTCGCGGCAGCCGCAAGGTGCATGTCGGCCCGCTCAACGTCGCGATGCGCGAGATCGACCTGGAGCCCTCCTCGGGCGAGCCGCCGCTGCGCGTCTATGACACGTCGGGCCCCTACACCGATCCGAACGCCCGCATCGACATCATGGCGGGGCTGCCCGAATTGCGCGCGCCGTGGATTCGCGCGCGCGGCGATGTCGAGGAAGTCGCCCAGCGCGCAGTGAAGCCAGAAGATAACGGCCAGCTCGGCCCCGACCGCTCGGGCGGGGTCCAGCCGTTCCCCAATGTCCGCAAGACCGTGCTGCGCGCCCGTCCGGGCAGGAACGTGTCGCAGATGCACTATGCGCGCCGCGGCATCATCACGCCCGAAATGGAATATGTCGCCGCGCGCGAGAATCTGGGCCGCCAGACGATGCGTGCGGGGATCGAGCGCGACGGCAACAGCTGGGGCGCCGCCATTCCCGATTTCGTGACGCCCGAATTCGTCCGCGACGAAGTGGCGCGCGGCCGCGCGATCATCCCCAGCAACATCAATCACCCGGAATCGGAGCCGATGGCGATCGGCCGCAATTTCCTGGTCAAGATCAACGCCAACATCGGCAATTCGGCGGTCGCCAGCGATGTCGCGAGCGAAGTCGACAAGATGGTCTGGTCGATCCGCTGGGGCGCCGACACGGTGATGGACCTGTCGACGGGGCGCAACATCCACGACACGCGCGAATGGATATTGCGCAATTCGCCCGTCCCGATCGGCACCGTGCCCATCTATCAGGCGCTGGAGAAAGTCGGCGGCATCGCCGAGGACCTGACCTGGGACATCTTCCGCGACACGCTGATCGAACAGGCGGAACAGGGCGTCGATTATTTCACCATCCACGCGGGCGTGCGCCTGCCCTATGTGCCGCTCACTGCCAGGCGCGTGACCGGCATCGTCTCGCGCGGCGGGTCGATCATGGCGAAATGGTGCCTTGCGCATCACAAGGAATCGTTCCTCTACGAACGGTTCGAGGAAATCTGCGAAATCATGAAGGCATATGACATCGCCTTCAGCCTTGGCGACGGCCTGCGCCCCGGCAGCATCGCCGACGCCAATGACGAAGCGCAGTTCGCCGAGCTGTACACGCTGGGCGAGCTGACGCGCAAAGCGTGGGAACACGACGTCCAGGTGATGATCGAAGGCCCCGGCCATGTGCCGATGCACAAGATCAAGGAGAATATGGACAAACAACTGGAGGCGTGCGGAGAGGCGCCCTTCTACACGCTCGGGCCGCTCACCACCGACATCGCGCCGGGCTACGACCATATCACCAGCGGCATCGGCGCGGCGATGATCGGCTGGTACGGCACGGCGATGCTTTGCTACGTGACCCCCAAGGAGCATCTGGGCCTGCCCGACCGCGACGACGTGAAGGTGGGCGTGGTGACCTACAAGCTCGCCGCGCATGCCGCCGATCTCGCCAAGGGGCACCCGGCGGCGAAGCTGCGCGACGATGCCTTGTCCCGCGCCCGCTTCGAATTCCGCTGGCGCGACCAGTTCAACCTGTCGCTCGATCCCGACACGGCGGAACAATATCACGACCAGACGCTCCCGGCCGAAGGCGCCAAGAGCGCGCATTTCTGTTCGATGTGCGGGCCGAAATTCTGCTCGATGAAGATTACCCAAGAGGTGAGGGACTTCGCCGCGAAGCAAAATCAGGGCGCCGACGGCTTCCTCGCCGCGGTGCCGGCGGAAAACGCCGAAGCGGGCATGGAAGCGATGAGCAAGGTGTTCAGGGAAACCGGCAGCGCGCTGTACATGGGCGCCGGGGACCGCGAGCGGGATTGAACATAATTGGGGCGGAGCATTTTGCGCTAG
>JBMOOB010000040.1:0-46730 GCA_049323815.1 Pseudomonadota bacterium
CATAGCGCCTGCCTAAGTTCACCCGGTCGGGCCATCACATGGGGCGATATCTGCGCTGCGAGCCGGGTGATCCGATGGCCAGGATAGGCGTCGATCGCGCGCAACAAGTCCCCGAACGCGGCCGGGTCGAGGATCGCAGCGTGGTGCGTCGTTTTCGGGGTGATCAACGCGCCACGGAGGAGTGACGTTGGATCGCCTTCTGCCCGGCCAGTCGCCACGCCGTAGCGAAACACGCGACCGGCGAATGATCGACAGCGCCGGGCCGTCTCGAGCTTTCCCTTAGCTTCGAGCCGTTTCAGCGCAGCGAGGACGTCGATCGGCTTGAGGTCGGCGATTGGCTGGCTGCAAAGCGGCCGAAGCTGCTCGAGCAGCCACCCGGCCTTCGCCGTTGTCGTATCGGCTCGGCCCTCAGCGATCATCTTCTCGATATATTCCTGGGCCACATCGCCGAAGGTATTCGCCGCTTTATAGTGGGCCATGAGTTTCTCGCGCTTGCGTTCTGCAAGCGGGTCGATGCCCTCACGCAGCTTCTGCCGAGCTTCGTCGCGCTTCTGTCTGGCCTCGGCCAGAGTGACCTCCGGGTAGCGGCCGAAAGCCAGGCGCTTGTCCTTACCGAGGTAACCGTACTTGAAGCGCCAGAGCTTCGAGCCGCTCGGATGCACTTCGATATATAGGCCGCGCTCGTCGGCCTTCTTGTAGATGCGATCCCTCGGCTGGAGGGCGCGGATTTCTAAGTCTTTCAAAGCCATAACCGAAACTCCGATTCGATCGGTTCTGTTCGGATGGCGTCCATTCTTCCGGTCGAAATGGCCCATCGGGCCATCGCTTTTCCGGGGCCATTATAGGCCCCGTTCGTGGCCCAATATGGCCCTGGGATCGACTGGAACCTGCTCGGACATTTTCGCACAGAACCGAGCAAAAGTGGCAGATTTCTGCCGTTTCTGTCGATGTGCTGGGATGCCCTGACACAGGGAAATGGTGCCCAGAAGAGGACTCGAACCTCCACGGCCTTGCGACCGCCAGCACCTGAAGCTGGTGCGTCTACCAATTCCGCCATCTGGGCACGGGGTAGGCGGCGCGCTCTACGGGGCGCATTCGTGCTTGTCAACAGCGGCCGTGCAACTTCTTTCGTATCGCCGCTACACCTTGCCGTTTGCGCGCGCGGCGGGCATTTGGGCGCTGTTGCTCCGCGTACGGGACGATCAAGAGGCAGGCATGAAGGACAGGCTGGTAACCCTCATCGGCGGCGGCGGCTTCGTCGGTCGCTATGTCGCGCAGGAATTGCTGGCGCAGGGCGCGCGAATCCGTGTCGCGGAACGCCGGCCACGCGACGCGTGGTTTCTGAAGACGCTGGGCGGCCTTGGCCAGGTCCAGTTCGTCGCCGCCGACGTCACTCGGCCCGATACGATCGCGCGCGCCGTCGACGGTGCCGATGCCGCCGTCAACCTGGTCGGCATTTTGTCGGGCGACTTCCATTCGGTGCATGTGAAGGGCGCGCAAAACGTCGCGCAGGCGGCCAGTCGCGGCGGATGTTCGGCGTTCGTGCATTTTTCGGCAATCGGCGCCGACCCCGAATCGCCGTCAGCCTATGGCCGATCGAAGGGCGCGGGCGAGCGCGCGGTCATCGAGGCATTTCCCGGCGCCACCGTCGTGCGCCCGTCGATCATCTTCGGCCGCGAGGACCAGTTCGTCAATCGCTTCGCCGCGATGATCGCATCGGCGCCGATAGTGCCGGTGCTCCGGCCCCAGACTCGGTTCCAGCCGGTGCATGTCGTCGATGTCGCGCGCGCCGTGGCGACTGCGCTCGCCGATCAGGAGCGGTTTGGCGCGCACACCTATGAGCTTGGCGGCCCCGACGTGATGAGCATGCGTGCGCTGTTCGGCTTCATCGCCGACGCCATCGGGCGCAAGGCCGCGTTTGTCGAGCTGCCCGATGCGATCGGCGGGATGATCGCGGCGTTCGGGGCGCTGCCCGGCGCGCCGATCACCACGGATCAATGGAAGATGCTGGCGCGCGACAATGTGGTCGCCGACGGTGCCGAGGGGTTGTCGGCACTGGGCATCGATCCGACGCCGCTGGCGACCGTCGCGCCCTCCTGGCTGGTTCAGTACCGGCGCCAGGGGCGTTTCGGCGGCGTGAAGGCAGCGTAAACGCCCCCCGGGGCAAAACGACCGTCGGGCGCGTCGTTGGCGACCGCCCGCAAGGGGAGCGTACGCAGTGGAAGAATGGCTGACGATCATCCTGCTCGGCATTGTCGAGGGCGTGACCGAGTTCCTGCCGGTGTCCTCGACCGGCCACCTGATCCTCGCGGGCGAGCTGCTCGGCTATGACGCCGCGCGCTGGGCGACGTTCAACATCGTCATCCAGCTGGGAGCGATCCTGGCGGTGGTCGTGCTGTACTGGCGCACCTTCTGGGCGGTGGCGATGGGGTTGCTGCGCGGCGACGCGGTGTCGATCCGGTTCGTGCGCAACCTGCTGATCGCGTTCATCCCCGCTGCCGTCATCGGGCTGGCGCTGCACCACTATATCGAGCAACTGCTCGGCCAGCCGATGGTGGTCGCCGTCGCGCTGGTGCTTGGCGGCATCGCGATCCTGGTAATCGAACGACTGGTGAAAAACGCCACGATCGTCGGTGTCGCCGATGTGCCGGTGAAGACCGTGCTGGGCATCGGCGTGATCCAGTGCCTGGCCATGATCCCTGGCGTAAGCCGGTCGGGCGCGACCATCCTCGGCGCGCTTTCGCTGGGGGTGGAACGGCGCACCGCGGCGGAGTTCAGCTTCTTCCTGGCGATCCCGACGATGCTGGGCGCGAGCGTGGTCGAGCTGATCTCGAACCGCGAGGAACTGGCGAGCGGCGCAAGCGTGGGGCTGGGCGAGATCGCGATCGGCTTCCTCGTGTCGTTCGTCGTCGCCGTGGTGGTGGTGCGATGGTTCGTCGGCATTGTCAGCAAACACGGCTTCGCACCCTTCGCCTGGTATCGCATCGTCGCGGGGGTAATCGCGATCGGCTGGCTGCTGGCAAGATAGGACCGACTCGGACCTTTGATTTTCCGCAAATCGGCCTAAGCGTCGGGAAATTGATCGCCCTCGACGCATTAAAGGACAGATCAGTTGTCCTATCTGCGAATTTCCGCGTGACTCCGCGCGCGGATTGGCGTAGACGCGCGCCATGGCCGATACTCCGATGCTCAAGTTCGTCGACCGCGAACAACATTATCCCGGCAAGCGCGCCGCCGCCGAGCGCGCGGCCGATTTCAACGAAATCGCGGCGCGCTATCCGGTGCGCGATGCCGAGGAGCAGGCCGGCCGTTGCTCGCAATGCGGCGTGCCCTATTGCGCGACGCACTGCCCGCTGCACAATCACATCCCCGACTGGCTGCGCCTGACCGCCGAGGGGCGGCTGCGCGAAGCCTATGAACTGTCGAACGCGACGTCGACGATGCCTGAGATCTGCGGCCGCATCTGCCCGCAGGACCGGCTGTGCGAAGGCAATTGCGTCATCGAGTTTTCCGGCCACGGCGCCGTTACCATCGGATCGGTCGAGAAGTTCATCACCGACACCGCTTGGGAAGAAGGCTGGGTCGAGCCGCTGGTCCCCGGTCCCGACCGCGGCCAGTCGGTTGCGATCATCGGCGCGGGGCCGGCCGGGCTGACCGCCGCCGAATATCTGCGCGTGCTGGGCTATGCCGTGCACGTCTATGACCGGCACGATCGCGCCGGCGGGCTGCTGACGTACGGCATCCCCGGGTTCAAGCTGGAAAAGCCCATCGTCATGCGCCGCGTCGACCGGCTGGCGGCGGGCGGCATCGTGTTTCACCAGGGATTCGAAATCGGCCGCGACGCGACGCTGGACGAACTGCGCGCGCGCCATGACGCCGTGCTGATCGCAACCGGCGTGTACAAGCCGCGCGGGATCAAGGCGCCGGGCGTCGCCGCCGCGGGCATTGTCGAGGCGCTCGATTACCTGACCGCGTCGAACCGGCTGGGCTTTGGCGACACCGTGCCCGAGATCGCGGACGGCAGCCTGAATGCAAAGGGCAAGCATGTCGTCGTCGTCGGCGGCGGCGACACCGCGATGGATTGCGTCCGCACCGCGATCCGCCAGGGCGCGACGTCGGTGAAATGCCTCTATCGCCGCGACCGCGCGAACATGCCGGGGTCGCAGCGCGAAGTCGCCAATGCCGAGGAGGAAGGCGTCGAGTTCGTGTGGCTGTCGGCGCCCGAGGCGTTCGAGGGCACCGAGCGCGTGACCGGCGTGCGCGCGGCAAAGATGCGGCTGGGCGCGCCCGACGCCAGCGGCCGCCGCGCGCCCGAGGTCGATCCGGGTTCGGGCTTCACCGTCCAGGCCGATCTGGTCGTCAAGGCGCTGGGGTTCGAGCCTGAGGACCTGCCGCGCCTGTTCGGCGCGGACGAACTGGCGGTAACGCGCTGGGGTACGATCCGCGCCGATGGCAAGACGATGATGACCAGCCTGGACGGCGTGTTCGCCGCCGGCGACATCGTGCGCGGCGCCAGCCTGGTCGTCTGGGCAGTGCGCGACGGCCGCGACGTCGCCGACCGGATGCACGCATGGCTGAAGGCGCAAGTCGCCGCGCGCGCTGCATGAACAGGGGAACGAAGACAATGAAGCGACCGTTGTTCGCGCTGGTGCTGGGCGCCTGTGCCGCGCTCGCGCTCCCCGCGCATGCCCAGACGCCGCCCGCGCCCGTGCAGGAGGCGGCGCCGGTCGACTCCGCGCGGCTGGAAGTCGCGCGCAAGATCGCTCTGGCAGTGGTGCCGCCGGGATCGATGCGGCAGGCCAGCAGCCAGATGATGGAAGCGACGCTCAACCGGCCGGGCGAGGCGGCGGTGGACACGCCGCCCTATGCCACGCTGGCGCAGATCGCGGGCCTGTCGGAGGACGACATCCGCGCGCTCGATGCCAAGGACGTCGATGCGGCGCTGGCGATCTATGACCCGCATTGGCACGCGCGCAACGAACAGCCGTTCCGCGCGATGATGGACGCGATGGGGCCCCTGTTCGACGCGATGGAGCCCGACCTGCGCGAAGTGATGGCGCGCGCCTATGCCCGGCGCTTCACGGTCGAGCAGCTTCGCGAGATCCTCGCCTTTTATTCGACCCCCACCGGCGCGCTGTTCGCGCGCGGCCAGATCGAGCTGATGGGCGATCCCGAAGTGCTGCGCGAGATGCAGGCGCTCGGCCCGCGCTTTGCCGCCGAAATGCCCGCGCTGATGGAAAAGGTGCAGCAGGCGGCCGACGCCGTCCCGGCGCCGCGCGCCATCGCCGACCTGAGCCCCGCCGACCGCGCGGCGCTCGCCCAGCATCTTGGCGTGGCTCCCGACGAGCTGCGCGAACCCGTTTCGGACACGACACCCTGATGGAAGACACCCGCACCCGCCTTGCCCGTGAAGGCATGTACCGCCCCGAATTCGAATCCGACGCCTGCGGCGTCGGACTGGTCGCCGCGACCGATGGCAAGCGGTCGCGCCGCGTCGTCCAGGCGGCGATCGACGCATTGCGTGCGGTGTGGCACCGCGGCGCGGTCGACGCCGACGGCAAGACCGGCGACGGCGCCGGGCTGCACGTCGACTTGCCGCATGCCTTCTTCGAGGACGCGGTGCGCGATTCGGGGCACCGGATGATGCCGAACCGGCTGGCGGTGGGCATGATCTTCCTGCCGCGCGTCGACCTGGCGGCGCAGGAAACCTGCCGCACGATCGTCGAGAGCGAGATCATCGACGCGGGCTATACCATCTATGGCTGGCGGCAGGTGCCCGTCGACGTGTCGGTCATCGGCATGAAGGCGCAGGCGACCCGGCCCGAGATCGAGCAGATCATGATCGCCGGCCCCGCCCCCGACGAAATGAGCGCGGCGGAGTTCGAGAAGGAACTCTACCTCGTCCGCCGCCGCATCGAACGCGCGGTCATCGCGGCGCAGGTGGGCGGATTCTATGTGTGCTCGCTCAGCTGCCAGTCGATCATCTACAAGGGTCTGTTCCTGGCGGAGAGCCTGTCGGATTTCTACCCCGACCTGCGCGACGAACGCTTCACCAGCCGGCTGGCGATCTTTCACCAGCGCTATTCGACCAACACCTTTCCGCAATGGTGGCTGGCGCAGCCGTTCCGGTGCCTGGCGCACAACGGCGAAATCAATACGATCCGCGGCAACAAGAACTGGATGAAGAGCCACGAGATCAAGATGGCCTCGATTGCGTTCGGCGAGCGCAGCGAGGACATCAAGCCGGTGATCCCGGCAGGTGCCAGCGATACCGCCGCGCTCGACGCGGTGTTCGAAGCGATCTGCCGCTCCGGCCGCGACGCGCCGACCGCCAAGCTGATGCTGGTGCCCGAGGCGTGGCAGGAACAGGATGAGTTGCCGCCCGCGCATGTCGCAATGTACCAGTATCTCGCCAGCGTCATGGAGCCGTGGGACGGCCCCGCCGCGCTGGCGATGACCGACGGCCGCTGGGCAGTCGCGGGCATGGACCGCAACGCGCTGCGCCCGCTGCGCTATACCCAGACCGACGACGGGCTGCTGATCGTGGGATCGGAAACCGGGATGGTCCAGGTGGCCGAGGCGAGCGTCGTCGCCAAGGGCCGGCTGGGGCCGGGCCAGATGATTGCCGTCGACCTCGACGAAGGCCGCCTCTATTCCGACCGCGCGATCAAGGACCGGATCGCGGGCGACGCCGACTATGCCGGGATGATCGGCCAGTTCGTCACGATCGACGCGCTGCCCGAGCCGAAGGACGCGCCGCTGCGGTTCGACCGTGCCGAGCTGACGCAGCGCCAGGTCGCCGCCGGCCAGACGCTGGAGGACATGGAGCTGGTGCTGGCGCCGATGGTCGAAAGCGCCAAGGAAGCGATCGGGTCGATGGGCGACGACACCCCGCTCGCCGTTATTTCCGACAAGCCGCGGCTTATCAGCCAGTTCTTCCGCCAGAACTTCAGCCAGGTCACCAACCCGCCGATCGACCCGCTGCGCGAACGCCATGTGATGTCGCTCAAGACGCGGTTCGGCAATTTGGCCAATATCCTGGATACCGAAGCGTCGGCGAACCCGGTGCTGGTGCTCGACAGCCCGGTGCTGACGTCGGCCGAATGGAATCGGCTGAAGCGCCATTTCGGGCCGCAGGCGGCGCGGATCGACTGTACCTTCGATGCGGATGGCGGGCCGGAAGCGCTGCGCGCCGCGATCACTGACATCCGCGCCCAGGCCGAACAGGCAGTGCGCGAAGGCCGCACCGAGCTGTTCCTGACCGATGAGGGCATCGGGCCGCGCCGCATCGGCATCGCCGGGGTGCTGGCGGCGGCGGCGGTGCACACGCACCTGGTTCGGCGCGGGCTGCGCTCGTACGCGAGCGTCAACATCCGCACGGCGGAATGCCTCGACACGCATTATTATGCAGTGCTGATCGGCGTCGGCGCGACGACGGTGAATGCCTATCTGGCCGAAGCCGCGATCGCCGACCGGCATGCGCGCGGGCTGTTCGGCGGCCTGACGCTCGACCAGTGCCTGGAACGCCACCGCACCGCGATCAACGAAGGGCTGCTCAAGATCCTGTCGAAGATGGGGATCGCGGTCATCTCCAGCTATCGCGGCGGCTATAATTTCGAAGCGGTGGGGCTTAGCCGCGCGCTGGTGAACGACCTGTTCCCCGGCATGCCGGCCAAGATTTCGGGCGAGGGATATGCGTCCTTGCACCTGAACGCCAAGCTGCGGCACGACGCGGCATATGACGCGCGGGTCACGACGCTGCCGATCGGCGGCTTCTATCGCCAGCGCAACGGCGGCGAGACGCACGGCTATTCGGCGCAGTTGATGCACTTGTTGCAGACGGCGGTGTCGACCGACAGCTATTCGACGTATCTCGCCTTTTCGCGCGGGGTGCGCGACATGGAACCGGTCTATCTGCGCGACCTGCTCGAATTCAATTTCCCCGATCAGGGGGTCAATATCGACCAGGTCGAATCGACGACCGAGATCCGCAAGCGCTTCATCACGCCGGGGATGAGCCTGGGCGCGCTGAGCCCCGAGGCGCATGAAACGCTGGCGATCGCGATGAACCGCATCGGCGCGCGCGCGGTGTCGGGCGAAGGCGGCGAGGATTCGTCGCGCTATCAGCCCTATGACAATGGCGACAACGCCAATTCGACGATCAAGCAAGTCGCATCGGGCCGGTTCGGCGTGACGGCGGAATATCTGAACGCCTGCGACGAATTGGAAATCAAAGTGGCCCAGGGCGCCAAGCCCGGCGAAGGCGGCCAGTTGCCGGGGTTCAAGGTAACCGAATTTATCGCCCGGCTACGTCATTCGACGCCCGGCGTGACGCTGATCTCGCCGCCGCCGCACCACGACATTTATTCGATCGAGGATCTGGCGCAGCTCATTTACGACCTGAAGCAGATCAACCCGCGCGCACGCGTGTGTGTGAAGCTCGTCAGCTCGGCGGGCATCGGCACCGTCGCGGCGGGCGTGGCCAAGGCGCATGCCGACGTCATCCTGGTATCGGGCCATGTCGGCGGCACCGGCGCGTCGCCGCTCACGTCGATCAAATATGCCGGCACGCCGTGGGAAATGGGGCTGAGCGAAGTCAACCAGACGCTGACGCTCAACGGGCTGCGCGGCCGCGTGAAGCTGCGCACCGACGGCGGGCTGAAGACCGGGCGCGACATCGTGATCGCCGCGATCCTGGGCGCCGAGGAATTCGGCATCGGCACGCTCAGCCTGGTCGCGATGGGGTGCATCATGGTGCGCCAGTGCCATTCGAACACCTGCCCGGTCGGCGTGTGCACGCAGGACGAACGGCTGCGCGCCAAGTTCGTCGGCACGGCCGAAAAGGTCATCAACCTGATGACGTTCATCGCCGAGGAAGTGCGCGAGATCCTCGCGCGGCTGGGCGTGCGCAGCCTGGACGAACTGATCGGCCGCACCGAGCTGCTGCGCCAGGTCAGCCGCGGCGCCGAACATCTCGACGACCTCGACCTCAATCCGATCCTCGCCAAGGTCGACGCCGACGAATCGCAGCGGCGGTTCAGCCTGGGCACGTTCCGCAACGACGTGCCCGACAGCCTGGACGCCCAGATCGTCAAGGACGCCGCCCCTGTCTTCTCGCGCGGCGAGAAGATGCAGTTGACCTATAATGTGCGCAACACGCACCGCGCGGTCGGCACGCGGCTGTCGAGCGAGATCACGCGCAAGTTCGGCATGTCGAAGCTGGCCGACGGGCACGTCCATGTGCGGTTGCGCGGTTCGGCGGGCCAGTCGCTCGGCGCGTTCCTGTGCAAGGGCATCACGCTGGAAGTCTTCGGCGACGCCAACGACTATGTCGGCAAGGGCCTGTCGGGCGGACGGATCGTCGTGCGGCCGATGGTCAGCTCGCCGCTCGAAAGCTGGAACAACACGATTGTCGGCAACACCGTGCTCTATGGCGCGACTGCCGGGCGGCTGTTCGCGGCGGGGCAGGCGGGCGAACGCTTTGCCGTGCGCAATTCGGGCGCCGAAGTGGTGATCGAAGGCTGCGGCGCGAACGGCTGCGAATATATGACCGGCGGCACGGCAGTGGTGCTGGGCGAAGTCGGCATGAATTTCGGCGCGGGCATGACCGGCGGCATGGCATTCGTCTATGACGAGGCGGGCAGCTTCGAGCGGCGCGCCAATCCGGAGAATATCGTGTGGCAACGGCTTGCCTCGCGCTATTGGGAGGCGAAGCTGCGCGCGTTGATCGAGGCGCATCACGCCGCGACCGACAGCAAATGGGCGGCCGGGCTGCTTGAGGACTGGGACCGCGTGCGCGGCCATTTCTGGCAGGTGGTGCCGAAGGAAATGCTGACGCGCCTGCCGCAGCCACTCGACGATTCGGCGCCGGTCGACGACGCCGAGATGGTCGCCGCCGAGTAAATGGGCGCCGCCGCGCCGCCGGGTCTTTTCCGGCGGCGCGCGCGGGCCTAACAGGGTCGGCATGTGGCAGCTCCTCACCTTTCCGCTGTGCCCCTTTTCGCGCAAGGTCCGGCTGATGCTGGGCGAGAAGGGCGTCGGCTATGAGCCCGTGCTCGAAAAGCCTTGGGAACGGCGCGACGAATTCCTGGATCTGAATCCGGCGGGGCAGGTGCCGGTGATGGTCGACGTCGACCGCGACGTACGGCTGATCGATTCGACGGCGATCTGCGAATTCTTCGAGGAGACCGTCAACAAGGCGTCGCTGCTCAACGGCACGTCGGTCGATCGCGCGGAAATCCGCCGGCTGGTCGTCTGGTTCGAGACTTTTTTCTATCGCGACATCACCGCGCCGCTGCTGCACGAGCGCATGATCAAGCGGCTGGTGTACAAACAGGCGCCCGACGCCGGCGCGCTACGCGATGCGATGAAGGCGGCGGTGCAACACCTCGACTATATCGACTATCTGCTCGACCATCGTACCTGGCTGGGCGGCGCGACAATGAGCCTGGCCGACCTGGCGGCGGCGGCGCAGATTTCGGTCGCCGACTATCTGGGCGGGATCGACTGGAAAAGCCACGAACAGGCCAAGCGCTGGTATGTCGGCATGAAGAGCCGGCCGAGCTTTCGCCCCTTGCTCGCCGAACGGATGCAAGGGATCAGCCCGCCCGCCGATTATGAAAAGCTGGACCTTTAGCGCCCGGTCGCGCGTAGGATAGCGCAGCAGCGACCACCGCGCCGGATACGAAAGGCAGCAGCCGATGCTCGAACATGTCCCCCATTGGCTGGGCAGTGCGCTGAAGGGCGTGCGCGCAGGCGCCGACAAGCTGGCGATCGTGCAGCCTGAGCTGGGCGGTTTCGCCGCGCTACGGCTGGCGAGCCCGGCATTCGCGGATGGCGCGCGGCTGCCGGTACGGTTTACCGCCGACGGCGCGGGCGTGTCGCCGCCGCTGTTCTGGAACGCGGTGCCGGAAGGAACCGAGCGACTGGCGCTGATTGTCGAGGATGCCGACGCGCCCGCGCCATCGCCGCTGGTCCATGCGATCGTGTGGGACTTGCCCCCCGATACAGAACAGCTCGGCGAAGGCGCGATCCGGCCCGATGGCGTGGGCGGAATCGATGGGCGCGACGTCGGCCGTCACAGCCTGTTCGGTGAAGGCTGGCTGCCGCCCGATCCGCCGACGGGACACGGCGAGCACGCCTATGCGTTCCAGCTGTTCGCGCTGGCGGGGTGCGGCGATGTCGGCGACACGCCCGGCCGCGGGGAAATCATGCGCGCGATGGCGGGCAAGGTACTTGCAGCGGGGCTGCTGACCGGAACCTATTCGCGTGGCCAGGAGGCACCCAGGGGCCGCATCGGCGGCGCGGCGCTGGCTTGAGTCCGCGATCCGGCGACCCGCCCGGCGAGATCGGCGGGGTAGTGCGCCTCTCGGCGGGAAAGCGATGCGCCGCGTGGCCGTTCGGCCGGCGGGGCTGCCTGCCTCGGTTCGTGGGGCTGACAGGGTCAGGGCAGAAATCCCGGACCCTGCATGCCAGCGAAGACAACCCAGGCGGCGGTGACTGCAAAGGCTGCCATTCCCGCGACCACGGCGCGCGCCATGGACCCCTTTCGATCGCGTTCGGTCATGCCGTTACGCGATCGGCAGGACCGGAGTGGACACTGCGACGGCGGCGACGGTGAACAGCACCGCGGCGAAAACCGAAACCGAACGCTGGAACCAATCGAGACGGATAGCCATGGTAAAACTCCCTGCTTGTTATTCGGCATCCGGCCGTTCCGGCGCCGATGCCAACGATATTGCAGAGAGCGTGCCAGTTTCTTAAGTGATTGAAATTTCTAGGTTCATGCTCCTTGGCAATTGCAGTATTAGTGCAATTTCCCACATCAGTTGGTGAATTATACTAATATGGCGCGCGAGATTATTCGGCGCGGACGCAATTGCGGCCGCCGCTTTTCGCGGAATAGAGGAGGGCGTCCGCGCGCTGGAACACGCCGGTCAGCGCCTCGCCCATCTGCGCGCGCGCCAGCCCGGCCGAGAACGTGATTTCGCCCAGCGGTTCGTCGCTGTCGCGGACGCGATAGCGCTTGGCGGCAACCGAAGCGCGCGCCTGATCGAGCGTCACGCATGCCCGCGCCACCGACATGCCCGAAAAGAGCACCGCAAATTCCTCGCCGCCATAGCGCGCGACCAAATGTCCCGCGCACGCGCGCGTCAGCGCGTCGCCGATCGCCTGGAGGACGCGATCGCCGACGACATGCCCGAACCGATCATTGACCGATTTGAAATGATCGACATCGCACACCGCGACGCACAGATCCGACCCCGCCCGCATCTGGGCAGCATAGGATTCCTCGAACGCGCGCCGGTTGGGAAGATCGGTCAGCGGATCGCGCCGGGCATTGTCGCGCGCTTCCTCCAGCTTCTGCCGCAGGTCGTGCGCTTCGCGCGTTGCCGAATCGAGCCGGCTCTCGGCGATGCGGACCCGCTGAAGCATGGCGCCGGTGATCCGCGCCACTTCGTCGAGCATGATCCGATCGCCCGCAGCTTCGCGCGACCGGTCGAGCGCGGCGGCGCTGGCGGCCAGGTCGCGCCCGAAGCCTTCGGTCTCGGCGCGCATTGCCGTCATCATATCGGCAAAGCCCTCGACCTGCATCTGTGTCTTGGCGACAAGCCCCTGTGTTTGTTCGTTCGTCGTTTTGGGTTCTTCGGGCGGCGGCGATGCCTCGCGTCCCAGGACATGGACGTCGCGCTGGGTCAACCGGGCACCGCCGCCGGTCAGCGTGGCGACCGCGCGCGCCAGCGGGCCGTCAGGGTCGGTCACGACCTGATAGGCAATTGCGTAATTGGTGGGATTGGGCTCCAGCCGCTGGTCGAACAGAAAGGCGCCGATGCGCTCATGCACCTGCCGCGACGCTTCGGAGCGTCCATCGTGCGACCCAAAGCTTCTGACCGCTCTGAACCCGGCCATATGCGCAACCTTCCCCCTTTTATTTGCCATTTCGGAAAGGCGCGGCGTGCGGTTCTTTCCTTCCCGCGAAGGATTAGGCGCGAAACTGCTAATATCCGGTTTTCAACGCCGGGGGTATCGCCCGCAAAGGATGCCGTGGCGATGGTGCCCCGACGGGGCGAGTCCGCTATTTCCTTCCTGCGCGCCGCCGCCTGGTAGGCAAGCGCTTCGCGCACGATCGCGACGCCGCTACGGCCAGACGCACCGAAATGCCGCCTGGCAACCGCCCGGCGTTCACGATGAAAATCTCCGACGACCTGTTCAACCGCGCTGCGGTCAGCGCCCCTGCAGCCGTCGGACCGCCGCCAGCGTGAGACGGATATGGTCGGCGGGGTTCATGTCGGTGTGCTGGAAAACAATCTTGCCCGACGGCGCGATGACATAGCTGGTGCGCGTGGTGATCGACGTCGCGGTGCCGTCGGGTTTGGTGAGCGCCACGTCGTATCCCTTGATGATCGCGGGCGTCGCGGCGGCCACGGTGAACTTGCCCGCGCAATGCTCGCTCGAGAAGCGCTGGAGCTGGTCGACATTGCCCGCCGTCATCCCGATCACGGTTGCGCCGGAGCGGATGAAATCGGGGATCGCTTCCGCAAAGGCATGCGCTTCGGCATTGCAGCCCGCCGTGTAGGCGGCAGGGAAGAAATAGAGCACCACCGGCCCCTTCTTCAGCGCGGCCTTGAGGTCGACGGAAACGGGATTGCCCGCGACTGCGCCGACCGCCGTAAACATCGGCGCGGTCGCTCCGGGCGCCAGCGCGGCTTCGATCGGCGTGGCAAAGGGCAATGCCAGCGCGGCGAGCATCAGACGGAAACGCATCCCATTTTCTCCCTTTTCCGGTGGCGGCGCGCGGCCGATCAACGCGTCAGCGCGATTCCCAGCCGGGCGTGTGTCGCGTTGCGCCGATAGTCGTCGAGTGCCTCACCATAGCCGGTGAATCCCTGTCCGAACAGATAGATGCCGATGCCCTTGTCGAGCTTTGCCAGCGGATAGGAGACAAACAGCTCGGCGCCGCCGCGCCCGGTGCCGAAATTGCCGCGCGCGCTAACCGCGACTTTCAGCCCGTCGTCCTGGCGGATCGCCGCAGTCAGCCCGGCATTGCCCCAATAGTCCTTGAGGTCGGGTGCATTGCCGACTTCGCCGAAATAGACCCACCCCTGCGGCGCGAGGTCGAAATGCCAGTCGCCGCCCAGGTCGAACGTCTGCACCACGCGCCCGAACAGCCGGTTCGCGTCGACCGAATCGATGATGCCGCCACCGTTCGAATCGTGGCGATAGCCGAACTGAAGCGTCAGCCCGTCCTTCACCGGCACGTCGGCATAGACTTCTGGGCTGTAGATCGACGCGCGGAACGGCGCCGATGGCTTGTCGGTCGCCCAGAACATCGTCTGGGTATAGGCGAAGCGCAAGTGGCTGAGCGCCCCATCACCGCCGAAGGGGCGGAAGCCGAAGCTGAATTGCAGCTTGGTCGCCGCGTCGCCCGCGCCGACGGCGCCGTAAATCGGTTCGTGCGGTTCGAACCGCGAGAAGAAGCCGGCCGAACTGCCCGTCGAACTGGGCGCCAGCACCGTTTCACGCTCGGGAATATCGGCGGCGGGGTGCACTGCGTCGGGCGGCACCGTCACCTTGGCGAGGCCGACGGGGACATAGCGCAGCTTCACGAAGCCGCCGGGCGCCAGCACCTTGCGTGGGCCGGGCACGCGTTCCAGTACCATGCGCGTGCCGTCGGCCGCAGTCACTTCGAGCTGGCGCGGGCCGTCGTCGGAAACGGCCACGTCGCCCTCGTTGACCAGGAACACCTCGACTCCGCGCAGCGCCTCGCGCTCGTCGGCGGGCTGAGTCGGCACCGCGCGCACCTGCGCCAGCGCGGGGAACGGCGCCATGCAAGCGGCGAGGAGGAGGAGCGAGGAGCGGCGCACGGGACCCCCGCTTGGCAGCGAATTATGACGTTTGCGAGTCGAAACTGTGCTCTGGCGGCCCCGGCCGCGCGCGGCTAGGCACGCGCCATGGCAACTTCCGAAACCGATATCGCTCTCGCCGAGCGGCTGGCCGACGCGGCGGGCGCGGCGATTCGCCCCTATTTCCGCGCCGCGCATGGGCTGGAGGCAAAGGAGGACGCCTCCCCCGTCACGCTGGCCGACCGCGCCGCGGAGGATGCGATGCGCCGCATCCTGATCGCCGAACGGCCGATGGACGGCATCGTCGGCGAGGAATTCGGCATGCGCGAGGGGACCAGCGGCCGCGTTTGGGTGCTCGATCCGATCGACGGGACGCGCGCCTTCATTTCCGGCCGTCCGATCTTTGGCACGCTGATCGCGCTGATGGACGACGGCTGGCCGATGCTGGGCGTGATCGATCAGCCGATCGTGCGCGAACGCTGGCTGGGCGTGACCGGGCGGCCGACGCGGTTCAACGGCGCCCGCGCGCATGCCCGCGTGTGCCGCGACCTGTCGTGCGCGTTGTTGGCCACCACTTCGCCCGCGCTGTTTTCCGACGACCAGCTTCACGCCTTCGAACACCTTGACGCGGCAGTGATGAGTACAGTGCTGGGCGGCGATTGTTATAACTATGGCTGCGTCGCCAGCGGCTGGATGGACATCGTCGTCGAGGCGGGGTTGAAGATTCACGACTTCGCCGCGCTGGTCCCGATTGTCGAAGGCGCGGGCGGGCGCATGTGCGACTGGAACGGCGACCCTCTCCATGCCGCGAGCAACGGCGAAGTCATCGCCGCGGGCGACCCCGCGCGCGTCGAGGAGATTGTGGCGCTGCTCGCCTGCCGCGGCTGACGCGCGGCGGGCAGCGACGCCGTGCTGCCGAAAGCCAGTGGCGCGACTTCCAAGCCGGCATTGCCGGGCGCGCCGCGGGTGCTTGCCGGACGCGTGCCGAGCCGATAGGGCCGACTTCGTCATCTGGGGAGTAGCCAGCCGCCGTTCGGGGCGGGCCTTCGCGTCAACATACTCGGTCGAGAGGCCGTGGCGCGCAGGGAGCGGAGGCACCGTTCGGGCGAGACCAATGGCATTGCATCGCCGCTCTGGCCGGGCGGGGAGGTGCAGTGCCTTGGTATGTCCGCCGCCCGGCCCCGGAGTTCCCGAATGGAAGCATTGCTGACTTCCGCCGCCGTCGTCGCGCTCGCCGAAATCGGGGACAAGACGCAATTGCTCGCGATCGTCCTCGCCGCGCGGTTCCAGCGGCCGGTGCCGATCACGTTCGGCATCCTGGCGGCGACGCTTGCCAATCATTTCCTCGCCGCGCTGGTCGGCGCGCAGGCCGCGCACTGGCTCGACGGCGCGTGGTTCCGCTATGCGGTCGCGGCGTCGTTCCTCGCGATGGCGCTGTGGACATTGGTGCCCGACAAGCTGGAGGACGCAGCGGACGCCCGCCCGCCGCGGTTCGGGGCGTTTCTGACGACGCTCGTCGCGTTCTTTCTGGTCGAAATGGGCGACAAGACTCAGGTGGCGACCATCGCGCTGGGCGCGCGATTCGAAAGCGCGCTGTGGGTCACGGTCGGCACGACGCTGGGCATGATGGTCGCCAATGTGCCCGCGGTGTTGCTGGGCGACGCGCTGTTGCGCCGCGTGCCGTTGCGCGTGGTGCGGATGGTTGCGGCGGTGCTGCTGTTCGCGCTCGGCGTGCTGCTGATCGTCCAGACCGTCGGGCTGATATAGGCAGCCGCGGGGCTCAATCCTCGGCGCGGCGCGTGCCGAAGCCGAAATTGAGCCCGCGCGTGACGTTATAATCGACCACTGCCATCACGAAATAGGCGCCCACCTGGACGAACCGGCGCCACGGCGTCGAGCGTTCGCGGTGCAGGTCGGGCGTGATCCGTACCGACTGAGCGACTTCGCCGTCGACATAGCGCCGGACATAGTCGGCAAAGCGCTTGTCCTCGATCCGCAGCATCAGCTCCAGATTGAGGAACAGGCTGCGGATGTCGAAATTCGCCGACCCGATGTGTACCACATCGTCGACGACATAGAGTTTCGAATGCAGTTTTGTCGGCTGATATTCGAAAATCTCGACTTGCTTGCGCAACAACCCGGCATAAGTGAAGCGCGCAGCAGAGATGGCGACCATATGGTCGAGCTTCGACGGCAGGACGAGCCGCACCTGTCCGCGCCGTCCCGCCTTGTCTAGGCGCCGGAGCATCGTCGGGCTCGGCGCGAAATAGGGGACGATCAGGTCGATCCGCTCTGCCCGGCGCATGTCGGCGCGCACCACCCGCGCCCAGGGGGAAAGCCGCCGCGTCGGCCCGCCGAACAGCCAGCGCGCCGTGCCCTCGGGCTCGCTCCAGTCCTTGAGCAGCCGAGTCAGCGCGCGGATCGGCGCGCGTTCGTGCCGCGCCCAGCGCGACAAACCGTCGTAATAGCCGGTCAGCCGCCCCGCCGCCGGCCCTTCGACCAGCAGCCCCAGGTCGCGCCACGCCTGGTCGGCGATCGTGCCGAAATAGCTGTCTTCGATATTGAAGCCGCCGATGATGACGCGCTCTTCATCGGCCAGCGCGAGCTTTTGGTGATTGCGCAAGAGATAGCGGCGCCCCCAGCGTGGAACGAAACGGCAGACATCGACGCCTGCTTCCTCAAGCGGGGCAAAGAAGCGTCGGCTGGCCGCATGCTCGCTTCCCAGCCCGTCGACGAGCAGCGACACCGCGACGCCGCGCTGCGCCGCCGCAATCAACGCGTCGCGAACAGCCTTTCCCGCCGCGTCGTCGACAAAGATATAATAGAGCACGCGCAGCGACCGGCGCGCCTCGCCGATGACGCGCAGCAGCGTCTCCATCCGCTCCGGGCCGGTTGTGAGGAGCCGGAGGCGATTGCCTTCAACGACGAATTCGGGTTCGGCGGGACAATCGGCCATCGTCCTTTCTTGGGGAGGGGCGCACGAAAGGGCAAGCGCCGCCGGGCGTGCGCGCCGCGCCGCACCCCGGAATTCTTGACAGAAACGCCGTCGCGGCCTACATCCCGCGCCTTTCCGGATTCCCTCCATCATCCAAGGAAGCGTTGCATGGCACGCGTCACTGTCGAGGATTGCGTCGACAAGATCCCGAACCGGTTCGACCTGGTACTGCTTGCCGCCCAGCGCGCGCGGCAGATTTCCGGCGGCGCCGAACTGACGCTCGATCGCGACCGCGATAAAAACCCGGTCGTGGCGCTGCGCGAAATCGCCGAAGAAACGGTCACGCCCGCGCAGCTCGAAGAAGCGCTGGTCGGCAGCATGCAGCGCGTCCAGATCGACGACGAGGAAGCGCCCGACGAACTGGGCTCGCTGGCCGCATCGGCCGAGGCACTGCGCCTCACCGCCGCCGCGCCGCCGCGCAACCAGAATCTGGGCGCCGATTACGACGGCTGATCGCCAAGCGTGAAAAAAGGGGCCGCCTGCGACTGCGCAGCGCGGCCCCTTTTCCTTCGCGAATCCCGATGGAGCGGACCGGAGCGCCACACGCCCGTTGCCCGCGCACAAGAGCCCAGCCCCCGGTTGATCCGGTTCGGGGCGGCGGCACCGGCCAAGCGCCGACCCCCCCTTTGCGCGCAGTGCGTCGCGGCGTCATCGCCCCGTCCATTCCCTCAATCGTGCCAAAGCGCCTGCCCGCGACCCGCCGTTGGAAGAGCCAGGCAAGCCCGCCGTTTCCGATCGGTCGAGGTGCCGCAACCGGACGTCGTGCGCGGACCGCGAACAACGCCCGGCGATAACCGGCCGGTGCCGGATTAATCGGCGCCGCCCCCCTCAGGCGCCGCCGCGCCCTTGAACCCCTGCGCGATCACATACCATTCGGACGAATCCTTGCGGCTCGCCGGGGGTTTGGCGTGTTTGACCGTGGCGAAGTTGCGCTTCAGTTCGGCGACGAGCTGGTTGTCGGCGCCGCCGGCCAGCACCTTGGCGACGAACGCGCCGCCGGGTTCGAGGATTTCATAGGCGAAGGCCGCGCCCGCCTCGACCAGCGCCATGGTGCGCAGATGGTCGGTCTGCTGATGGCCGACGGTATTCGCCGCCATGTCGGACAGCACCAGTTGCGCGCCGCCGCCCAGCGCCTCGGTCAGCATCCCCGGCGCGGCATCGTCGAGGAAGTCCATTTGCAATATCGTCACGCCGTCGATCGGGTCGACCGGCAGCAAGTCGATGCCGACGATCGCGGCGCCGGGGATTTTCTTGCGCACCACCTGGCTCCACCCGCCCGGCGCGATGCCCAGGTCGACGACGCGCTTCGCGCCGCGCAGCAGCCCGAATCGCTCGTCGAGTTCGAGCAGCTTGTATGCCGCGCGGCTGCGATAGCCCTCGGCCTTGGCGCGACGGACATAGGGATCGTTCAACTGGCGTTCGAGCCACCGCGTCGATTGCGCGCTGCGCCCGCGCGCGGTGCGCACGCGCTGGCGGCCTGGCCGGCCTCCCCCGCGGGTCACAACTGCCCACCCATCAACCGGCGGAGGATGCCTTCGCGAATGCCACGGTCGGCGATACCCAACCGCTCCGCCGGCCACAGGTCGAGAATCGATTCGAGGATCGCGCAGCCCGCGACCACCAGGTCGGCGCGCTCTGTGCCGATACAGGGCACCTGCGCGCGCGCGTCGATGTCCAGCGTCGCGAGTCGTGCGCTGACGTCGCGCATCGCCGCAGTCGGGACGATCAGCCCGTCGATCACCGTGCGGTCATAGGCGGGAAGCCCCAGATGGACGCTGGCGAGCGTCGTTACCGTGCCGCTGGTCCCCAGCAGCCGCTGGCGCCCCGGTGGCGGGCGCAGCCGCCGGGCGAAGGGCGCGAAGCTTTCGGCCACGCGCGCGCGCATTGCGGCATAGAGCGTCGCGTGGTCGCCCGCGTCATCGCCGTCCTGCGCCGCGGCTTCAGTCAGCGACACCACGCCCCAAGGCGCGCTGTGCCAGTCGAGGATGCGCGGCACCGGTCCCTGCGTGTCGACCAGCACCAGCTCGGTCGACCCGCCGCCGATGTCGAACACCAGCGCGGGGCCGTCGCCCGGTTCGAGTAGCGCGTGACAACCCAGCACGGCAAGCCGCGCCTCTTCCTCGGCGGTAATGATGTCGAGCACGATTCCCGTTTCGCGATAGACGCGCTCGATGAACTGCGGGCCGTTGACTGCGCGCCGGCACGCCTCTGTCGCGACCGAGCGCGACAGCGCGACCTGGCGACGCTTGAGCTTTTCGGCGCAGATGCGCAAGGCGGCGATCGTGCGGTCGATCGCGGCGTCGCTCAGCCGCCCGCTGGTCGCCAGCCCCTCGCCCAGCCGGACGATGCGCGAAAAGGCGTCGACCACGGCAAAGCTCGCCCCTTGCGGACGCGCAATCAGCAGCCTGCAATTATTGGTGCCAAGGTCGAGCGCCGCAAAATGACGCGAATCGCCCCCGCGCTCGGGCGGCGTCGGAGTGGCTGCCGGTCGTGCGGGGGCGTTGCCCCGCCGTCGCGGCATCCGGGCGAAATGATCCCCCATGCCGTCAACTCACTTATCTTCTTCCGTCCCGGCGGAAAGTCCGCCGCCCGGTGCTTGGCGATAGAGGTAGCGCAGCACGGCCGGGGCGGCAAGTCGGGCGCCCCCCGGCCCGGTGCATGCAGGGCGCGCGGAAAAATGCGGTTTCGGCGCCGGCGTGGGCAAACCGGCCCTATAATGCCCTTGACCCGAGGATTACCGCCGCCTAATTGGCGCCCCTCGTTGCCCTGTCGTCTAATGGTAAGACTACGGACTCTGACTCCGTCAATCGTGGTTCGAATCCACGCGGGGCATCCAGCTTTTCGTCCACATCTCCAGCTCAGCCGGTGCCAAGGTACCTTGGACAGCCGGTGCGCGGGACGGGTGCCGCATCGATACCCAGGAAAACGGCGCCGCCCCGCTTTGCCGGGGACGACGCCGTCCTCTTGCGCTCGCGAGCGGGTGTCGCGCGATCAGCGTGCCGCGCGCGGCCCCTGCGGCCGGGCGACGCGGACTTCGCGGACCTGGTCGTAACAGCGGATCAACGGCGGGTGCAGCATCAGCTTGCCCGCCGGCGCGCGCGAATGCTGGACCACGCATCCCTCGCGCTGTGCCGACGCGGTGTCGAACGAGCGATAGGTGCGATGCGCCTCGACGGTATTTTCCATCGGCGCGACCATCGCGAGTACGGCAAGCGTAAACATGGAACTCTCTCCCGGATTATCAGTCGAGTGCCGGTACTGGAGAGGCATCGTTTCGCGATGTTTCAGAAATTGTAAGAAATCATTGCTGAAACATCCCCCGCACGCCGCGGGAGGAACGAGGTTTATTCATATCCGCGCAGTAAGCGAGCGGGAAAGATTTTGTTACATTCCGGAAACCTTCGTTCACGTAAATCGGAGTATTCTCACGTCGCCGAAGTGATTGCGTTACCGGTCCGCGCGGCGGGGGTGAGAGAGCGCTGGAGTTCGGCGGCAGGAGGAGCTTGCACCAATTCATCAAAGGGCAGCTCCATGACTTATTATCGTACCGCTGCGGCGGCCATGCTCCTCGCGTTCGCCTTTCCCGCGCAGGCGCAAGACACCGACCCGCCCGAACCCGTCACCGTCAGCGGCAGCGTGGCGCTCGTCTCCGACTATCGCTTCCGCGGCGTGTCGCAGACCGACGAGGAAATGGCGCTTCAAGGCGGGCTGACTGTCTCGCACGAAAGCGGCCTGTATGCCGGCGCCTGGGCGTCGAACCTGGCCGGTTGGGGAACGTTCGGCGGCGCGAACATGGAATTGGACCTGTACGCCGGGTACAAGGTCGACCTGGGATCGTCGGCGGCGCTGGACGTCGGGGTGACCTGGTACATGTATCCCGGCGGCGCGGACGATACCGACTTCGCCGAAGCCTATGTGAAGGTCGGTGGCACGCTGGGCCCGGTCACGGCGCTTGCCGGCGTTGCCTATGCGCCCGAGCAGCAGGCGCTCGGCAATTATTCGAACACGCCGTACAGCGCGGGGCAGAAACAGGATAATCTCTACCTGTGGGGCGACCTGTCGTCAGGAGTCCCGGGTACGCCGCTGACGGTGAAGGCGCATCTGGGCTATTCGGACGGCAACCCCGGCCTGGGCCCGAACGGGACCAGCATCGCGCCGACGGGCAGCTATCTCGACTGGATGCTGGGCGCCGACGTGGCGGTCGGGCCACTGACGCTGGGCGTGGCTTATGTCGATACCGACATCAGCAAGGCGGACTCGGCGTATCTGCTGCCCAATTTCGCGTCGACCAAGGACGGCGGGTCGATCGCGGACGCAACGGTCGTCTTTTCGGTCTCGGCGTCGTTCTGACCGATCCGCGACGGCTGGAACGCAAAGCGTGGGGAGGGCGGCGACTCGCCCTCCCCCATGCGACTCGCGCGGCGTCGCGCGCTTGGGGCAAGGATGCGTATTCGGGGCTGGTGACGAAGAATGCCGCGCCCTTGTCGAGGAAATGGCGCGGCGCGCGGCGCATTGCGTCGGCCTGGCCCGTCTGCACCGCATGGGCGGCGTCGCAGACACTGGTGAACTTGCCGTTGGCCAGCGTCGCGGCGAGATGTTGCCTCGGCTGGACCGGCGTGGCGCAGTCGAGCGCGCCCATCGTTACCAGCACCCGCGCCGTACACGCCGGCAGCGGCGCAGCGTCGACCGGCACCGGCCCGCGCCGGTAGCTATTGCGCCGACGCGTGACCGGCCCGCCGCCGGTTCGCTCGCCGACCCACTCGATACCAGTGGCCGGCACATGGCCGATTTGCGGGCGAGCGTCCTCGCCTGCGCCGATGGTGGCCCCACGCAATGGCGGCCGGATCGGCAGCGCGTGGGCGTAACGGGCAGGCGGGGGCGGTCGCCGGGCGTCCGTGCGGGTGCCGTTGCGTCCGGAATTCGCGCCGCGCGGCAAATCATCTGGTATCGCAGCGAGGATCCGGCGCAAGCTGCCGGCGTCATGTCACCGGCATCTTTCGTTCGCCCGGCAGCCGACACGGCTGCCGCGCCAAATCGTTCCGCGATGCGCACAGTCTTGGATGCGTGTGGAAAATCATGTTCGCGGGTGTCGCGTGTAACCAGGCGCGCGCGCGCGTCGAATGACACCGCGTGGCAGACTCAACGATCCGCATGGACGCCCGACGGGCGAGCCTTCAGCCGCCGCGCGCGATGCAGCGCCTGACCGAAGGCGCCGACTGGGGCGCGCTGATGGCGGCGGCGCAGGGCGGTCATGGCGGCGCTTACCGGCGGCTGCTCGACGAACTGCGCCAGTGGCTTCAACGCTATTATGCGCGCCGCCTGCCGCCGGGCATGGTCGACGATGCAGTGCAGGACACGCTCATCGCGATCCACGACAAGCGGCACACCTATGATCCCGACCGTCCGTTTCGCCCGTGGCTGGCGGCAGTCGCGCGATACAAATGGATCGATCGGCTCCGCGCCATGAGCCGGTCGGCGACGGAGATGTTGCCCGACGACCTGTCGGTTGAAAGCCACGAAAGCGCGGCAACCAGCGCCGCGTTGCTGGGCCAGTTGCTTGCGCATCTGAAGCCGTCGCAGGCAGAGGCGATCCGATTGGTCAAGATCGAGGGATATTCGGTCGAGGAGGCGTCGGCGCGTACCGGGCAGTCGGGATCGCTCATCAAGGTAAATATTCACCGCGGGCTGGCGCGCCTGGCGGCCATGGTAGAGAAACATTCCGATGGCGAATGATCCGCTGATCGACGTGTTGGTCGACGACCTCAGCCCCGTCCGGCGGCGCGCGCCGCGCCGCGAACTGACGATGCTCGCCGGCCTGGCGCTGGTTGAGGGAGCCGGCTTCATCCTGCTCGGCATGGCGCGCCCCGACCTTGCCACGGCGATCGCCGCGCCTGCCTTTTGGTGGAAAGCGGCAAGCCTGGCGCTGCTCGCCGTCGCCGGTGTGCGTGTGGCGGTGCGGTCGTTCGACCCCACCTTTGCGCCGCGTGCGGCACTGCGCCTGTGGGCAATCGCCGCGGTTCTCGCGTTGCTCCTCGGCTGGCCGATCGACATCGCCACGCCGGATGCCCGCCCGCTCGCCGACCGCGTGATGTGGCGGATGGGAATCGACTGCGTCGTGACGATGACGGTCCTGTCGGTCCCGCCGATGGTCGCGTTAGGGCTTTTGATGCGGAACGGCGCGCCGACGGATCGGGCCGCGACTGCATGGGGTGTCGGCGCGGCGAGCGCATGCTGGGGCGCAGCTATTTTCGCAGTGCATTGCTCCAGCGACGATCCGTTCTACATCGCGCTTTGGTATCCGTTGGGTTGCGGACTGGTGGCGTTGCTGGCGCGCGTCGCGCTGCCGCGAGTCGCCCGCTGGTAAACTTCGGTTCCGAAAGCACGATCGCCCGGCCGCGCCGACGCGGCCGGGCGATCGGTATTTCAGCTTATTCAGCCGGCGGGGTCAGGCTGCCGCCCATCGCCTTGCAGGCCTTGGCGGTGAGGTCCTTGAAGCCCTGGCCCTTGCACTCGTTCTGGCCCTTGCAGTCGTGGTTGCCCGACTTGCAGTCCGATTCGCCCTTGCACGAATTGACGCCGTAGCACGGCTGCACCTTGGCGGCCGACGCGCCGGCGGCATGCGTCGGAGCGGCAGTCGCCAGGCCCGAAATCGCGAGCATGGCGGCGGCGGAAGCAATGGCGGCGCCGGTCTTGAAGGTCTTCATGGGTATCTCCTGAACAAATGGAGTTTGTTGCCGATTGGCACCCGTGTTTTCGACACCGGACCAGCGCCGGTTACAGCGCCGGGCGAAATGGAATTTGCCGCCGCATCTGTAACCCGCCCGCCCGTTCGGACGGACTTTGCCGTGTAGTCCGAATTCCTCTGCCTCCCGGACTACCATGCGGCGATCCCGATCCCCCTCCTGTTGGATCGCCGCATGCGAGGCGGACCAGACAGAAGGAATATCGGCATGACCGTTCGTACCACCGCCGCAATCAGCGCGCTCCTGCTCACTTCGCTCGCGGCCGGCGCCGGCGCCGCCGCGCATGCTAGCACCGCCGCGCCGATGGAAAAATGCTATGGCGTCTCGAAGGCCGGCAAGAATGACTGCAAGGCAGGTGCGGGCACCAGCTGCGCGGGCACGTCGAAGACCGATTACCAGGGCGATGCGTGGAAGCTGGTCCCCGCCGGCACGTGCACGAAGATCAAGACGCCCAAGGGCTTCGGCTCGCTGACGCCCAAGGCCTGAGCGCACCCATGACGGAAATGACCGCCGGTCTGGGCTTCAAGGCCGAGCATCTGGACGATGCGCTGACCGCGCGCAGCCCCGGACTGTGGTTCGAGGTGCATGCCGAGAACTATATGGTTGACGGCGGCCCGCGGCTGGCGGCGTTGACGGCGCTGGCCGAGCGCTTCCCGATCTCGCTGCATGGCGTCGGGCTGTCGCTGGCGTCGGTGGAGCCGCCGTCGGCGGGCCATCTGCGGCGCCTGCGGACGCTGGCCGATCGCGTCGGACCGGCGGCCATTTCCGATCATCTTGCGTGGCAGCGATGGGGCGGTGTCCACCATTCGGATTTTCTGCCCTTTCCCCGCACACGGGGCTTTCTCGACATCGCCGCCGCGAATGTGGCGCGCGTGCAGGATGCGCTAGGCCGCGCGATGATGATCGAGAACCCCTCGCTGTATGTCGATTTGCCCGGCCACGAAATCAGCGAAGTCGACTTTCTGGCGCAGCTTGCCGACCGCACGGGCTGCGGCTTGCTGATCGACGTCAACAATGTCTTTGTAAGCGCCAATAATCTTGGATTTTCGGCCGCCGGCTATCTTGACCGGATTCCGGGCGAGCTGGTCGGCGAAATCCATCTTGCCGGACACCGGTGCGACCCGGACCAAGACAGCGGCCTGTTGATCGACAGCCACGACGCGCCTGTCGCGGAACCCGTATGGGCGCTGTACCGGGGACTGGTCGATCGTATCGGCGCGCGCCCCACGCTGATCGAGCGCGACGACGAAATCCCGTCGTTTGCCACGTTGATGCGCGAACGCGACCGGGCGCATCGCATGCTGGAAGCGCGGAGCGCAGTCGATGCCTGACGCGGCGGCATTTCAGCGCGCCTTCGCCGCGATGCTTGCCGCACCGCCGGTCGATGGCGATGTGGCCCTGCGCCGGGCGCTCGCGGTGCATCGCAATACCGCCGCCAGTGCGGCGCGCGATGCGTTGTTCGCCAACTATCCCGTTGTCGCTGCGCTCGTGGGCGCGGATGCGTTTGCCGCCTGCGCCGTCGCCTATGTCGCGGCGGCCCCGCCGCGCGACCCGCGGCTTTGCTTTTATGGCGCCGGGTTTCCGGCATTCCTTGCGACATGGACGCCTTTTTGCGCGTTGCCGTACCTGGCGCCGGTTGCCCTGGTCGAGCAATTGGTGGTCGAGGCGCTGTTCGCCGCCGATGCGCCGATTTTGGACCCCAAGGCACTGACCGGGGGCGGAATCGATCCCGACATGGCCCTGTATCGCCATCCGGCGGCGCGGCTGGTCCGCCTGGATGCACCCGCAGCGGCATTGTGGCAGGCGCATCAGCCCGGCGCGGACGATGCCGCCATCGAAACCATCGAATGGAAATCCGAATATGTGCTGGTGACGCGCCCGGCGCTCGCAGTCGAAGTGCGATCGGTCGACGCCGCAACCAATGCGTTCCTGAGCGCCACGACGTTGGGCGATGCCGCCGGTCGCGCCGCCGCGATGGGGGGCGACGTCGCCACGATCTTTGCCTCGCTGCTGACAGCCGGCGCCTTCACCTCCAACCACGAACAGGGAGAAACACAGTGACCTTTTATACGCGCATCGCCGCGCAGTTGGACCGCGTGCCCGATGCGATACCGCTGTTGGTTGCCCGCCTGGGGGCGGCCGCGATCTTCTTCCTGTCCGGCAGGACGAAGGTGGACGGCATCTTGAACATCACCGAAAGCACTTATTCGCTATTCGAAACCGAATATATGTTGCCGTTGATTCCGCCGCACGTCGCGGCGCATCTGGCGACCTATTCGGAACATTTGTTTCCGATTCTGCTGGTGCTGGGGCTGTTCAGCCGCGTCGGCGCACTGGGGTTGCTCGGCATGACCCTGGTAATCCAGGTGTTTGTCTATCCCGACGCATGGCCGACGCACTTGAGCTGGGCGGGGTTGTTGCTGCCGGTGCTGCTGCGTGGCGGCGGGAAATATTCGCTCGACTATCTGACCGGCATCGACCGCGGGCGGCACTCCGCCGGTGCGACCGCGGAATAACCGGTTCGGCAAGGGAAAAATGATGTCGCAGGAACGAATGCCGCGCCGAACGGTGCTTGCCGGCGCGGTGGCGGGCGCCGGGTTGGTCGGCGCGGGGTGGTCGACGGCACCCGCCGCTGCGCTTGCGGGTACGCGCGTTGCGGGCGGGCTGAAGGCGTTGGCCTTTGACGGCTTTACGATTTTCGATCCACGCCCGGTGACGGCGGCGGTGGTCGCGCAGTTTCCCGACCAGGGCAAGGCGCTTGCCGCCGCCTGGACGGGCAAGCTGTTCGCCTTGTCGTGGCTCGAAACGGCGGCCGGCCGGTATAGCGGTTTCGATGCGGTCGCCGACGCGGCGCTCGCTTATAGCGCGGAATCGCTGTCCATCCCGCTGTCGCCGGCGGCCAGGCGGGATCTGGTCGGTGCCTATCGCCGTCTGCCGTTGTGGCCCGATGCGCGCGCGGGATTGGAAAAACTGCGCGCGGCCGGGTTCCGGCTGGCATTTCTGTCGAACCTCGGTGCCGACGCGCTTGTCGATGCCATGCGCCGCAACGCGATCGACGAGTTGATGGAGCCGCCGATCAGCACCGACCGCGTGCGGGCATTCAAACCGTCCCCGCGCGCCTATGCGATGGCGCCGGACGTTTTCGGCGTGTCGCGTGATGCCGTTGGTTTCGTCGCCTTTGGCGGGTGGGACGCGCTCGGCGCCACCTGGTTCGGCTATCGTACTGCGTGGTTGAATCGCCTGGGCGTACCCGCCGAAACGCTCTCGCCCGCGGCTGAAGTAACGAGCACGGGGTTCGACGGCGCGTTGCGCCTGGCCGGCGTAGCATGACCGTTCTGCGCCGTAACCAATTGGGTAATCGAGGCGAATACCGAATGAACTCGCGGCGTGGAGGCCGTCGGTCGAGTGCTCGACGGAGCCGTTGATGAATACCGACGCGTTGATCGCCGAATTGATCGAAGACCTGCGACCGGTGCGCCATGGCGCCGTGGCGCGCACCTTGCGCCGCGGATTGTCCTGGGGCGCGGCGGCGTCGCTCGCGGTCCTGTTGTACTGGCCCGCGCTGGGCATTCGCCCCGACATTGCGGTCGCGATGGCGGGGGCGTCCTTCTGGATCAAGCTTGCCTATCTGATACCGATTGCCGCGATCGGTTTTCTGCTGCTCGATCCCGTTGCCCGTCCGGGCGGCGAACGCCCGCGCTGGTGGCGGGCGGCGGTGCCGCCGTTCGCGGCGCTGATTGTCGTGACGGTGCTTTCCTACGCCGCCGGACCGGTTCGCGGGGAAGGGACCTTTTGGCTGGGCGCGACTGCGCTGCAATGTCCCTTCTACATCGTCGCCTTGTCGTTGCCGGTATTGGTGGGGTTGTTGGCGGCGCTGGCTCGGCTTGCGCCCGCGCGGCCGCGCGCGGCGGGTGCCATGGCCGGGCTGGTGGCGGG
This sequence comes from Pseudomonadota bacterium, assembly GCA_049323815.1. GTDB lineage: Bacteria > Pseudomonadota > Alphaproteobacteria > Sphingomonadales > Sphingomonadaceae > Sphingomonas. The sequence continues at coordinate 28,518 of JBMOOB010000040.1, forward strand.
GGCATCGGGCGCCGCGATCTATTCGCTGCATTGCGTCGAAACGTCGCCGGGGTTTGTCCTGCTTTGGTATTCGCTCGGACTGGGCGCGGCCAGCGTCGCCGGCGCAGTGGCGGGGCAGCGTTTTCTGCGGTGGTAAAGCGCAAGTCGGCGTTTTGTCCGCGGCCGCTGTAACCGGCCACGCGGACGCCGCGAATATCCAACCGGTGCCGGGCGGTTCTCCCCCTTATTTCCGCCCGGCACATCCTTGTTCACGGAGCAACCAGTGCCCAGCGGCGACATCGCGCCCTTTCACGGATTCGGCCTTGGGCTGCGCATTCCGCATTTTCAGGACTATCTGAACGGGCCGGTGCCGGTCGATTTCGTCGAAATCATCTCCGAGAATTTCATGGTAGCGGGCGGGCGTCCGTTGTTCGTGCTCGATCAGGTGCGCGAGCGCTGGCCGGTCGCGATGCACGGCGTTTCCATGTCGATCGGGTCGGCCGACGGGTTGCGCAGCGACTATCTCGTACGGCTTAAGCAGCTTGCCGACCGCGTACGGCCGCTGTGGGTGTCGGACCATCTCAGCTGGTCGCGCTCGGCGCAGGTCAATTCGCACGACCTGCTGCCGTTGCCGCTTACCGGGGAAGCGTTGGACACCGTTTGTCGCAACATCGCGCACGCGCAGGAAGTGCTCGAGAGGCCGCTGGTAGTCGAAAATCCGTCGACATACGTCAGCTTTACCGACGATGAGATGCGCGAGTGGGAGTTCCTGACCGAAATGACGCGGCGGACGGGATGCTATTTGCTGCTTGACGTCAACAATATCTATGTCAGCGCGACCAACAACGGGTTCGACGCCGCCGAATATCTGGCGGGCGTGCCGATGGACCGGGTGCGCCAGATCCACCTGGCCGGGCATAGCCAGGGGCGGCATTGCCTGGTCGATACGCACGACCGGCCCGTGCCCGACCCGGTGTGGTCGTTGTTCGCCCAGGTCGCGCCGAAGCTAGGCCCCGTCGCGACGATGATCGAGCGCGACGACGACATCCCGCCGCTGACCGATTTGCTCGCCGAACTCGACATCGCCCGCGATCTGGCGGGGCGCGAGCGGGTAGCCGCAGCATGAGCCTGGCCGAGCTTCAGCGCGACTTCATCGACCGGCTGCTCGCCGAACCGGGGGCCACGCCGACGCAAGTCGCGGCGCGCGTTGCCGAGGGGTTTTCCGTCTATCATTATGCGTATCGCTCCCAACTCGTGGCGTGTCTGAAGGACAGCTATGAACGGCTCTGGGCGTGGCTGGGCGACGACGCGTTCGAAGCGGCGGCAAGGCAGCATATCGCGCGCCATCCGCCGCATAGCTGGACGCTCGGCGACTATGGCGCGGGTTTCGCGCAGACGCTTGCCGCGCTCTACCCCGACGATCCCGAAGTCGCCGAACTGGGTGCGCTCGACTGGGCCCTGCGGCGCGCATTCGACGGCGTCGACGCCGCGGCCGCGCAACCCGGCGACTTGGCCGGCGTCGATTGGGAAGAGGCGGCGATCGCGTTCGTCCCGACATTGTCGATGTTGCCCGTCACCACAAATTGCGGCGCGCTGTGGAACGCAATCGCGTCGGGCGGGGAAGTGCCGCCTGCATCGATGCTGCCGCGACCCGCATGGATCCGGGTGTGGCGAATCGAGCTTCAGCCGCACTTCGCGACGATCGAGGAAGGGGAATATCGCGCGATCGCGCTGGCCCAGTCGGGCATGACATTCACGCAGCTGTGCGACCGGATCTCCGACGAAACCGGTGTCGCCGGCGCTGTCGAGATCGCCGCACGCCACCTGATGACCTGGTTGCAGGACCAGCTCATCGCCGACTTCCCTCGGGTCGCGACCGGGGACCGGGGAGGGCAAGAGCCCTCCCCGGCAGTATAGACCACGCGAGTTCCGGCGCGGCGAACCGCCGATTCGGCTTGAGCCGGCTTTTTCGCGGCCAGCCGTGCGGTGCCGCAACGCGCGCGCCGGTCACGCGTGGCGCCCCCCACACGCGCCCGGCCCGATGCTTTTCGCCGCCGGCCAAGCCGCACCGGGTGTTCCGCGCGGGCCCGGCGATCGCCGGGCCGACAATCGGGTGCCGAGCGCGTTCGGGAACGAAGATGGCGCGCGTCCAGGCGGCGCGCCGCTGCTGCGATGCGGGTATCCGGACGACCGGCCGGGACATCGCCGCGCCTCCGCCAAGCGCCAAGCGTCAAGCGCTGATGGCCGATGCAGGGCTGCCGGTGATGCCTGCTACCATCCACCCGTTTGGTGCAACCGTTCTCGCTCGAACGTCAGGTGGCTTTATCGGCCGATTCTCCGGCCGCGCGCCAATTGGAATCTGCGCCTGTCGAACGGTCATCCCTCGAAAGCCGTCAGGATCGGGCACGGCCCGGCGCCGTCCTCTGCGCATTGACGCGCCAGCCGGGCGAGCGCCGCGCGGGCACTCCGCAACGCCTCGATCCGCGCGTCGAGCGCCGCGATCCGCGCGATTGCCAGCGCGCGTGCCGCCGCGCGGTCCTCGCCCGCATCCAGCGCCAGCAACTGCGCGATCTCCTCAAGCGTAAATCCCGCGCCTTGCGCCGACCGGATGAAACGCAACCGCCGCAGCGCCGCCGCGTCGTATCGCCGCACGCTGCCGCCGATCGCGCTTGCGCCGCCACGCGCGGGCGTGTCGATCAACCCGCGCCGCTGGTAATAGCGGATCGTTTCCACGCCCACGCCCGCCGCGCGCGCCAGTGCGCCGATCGTCCATCCCGCCATCGCTTGACTCCGTACCATGGTACGGAACCTATCTGGGGCCCATCCGCTGTTCGAACAAGCCGAAGGACATTCGCCGATGGAATCCGCGCCGACCACGCAAAGAACCGCCAGCCTCTATCGCATGGTGATGGACAAGCATGTCTGCCCCTGGGGACTGAAGGCGCGGCACCTGCTGCGCAGCAACGGCTACCAGGTCGACGATCATTGGCTGCGCACGCGCGAGGAGACCGACGCGTTCAAGGCCGAGCATGGCGTGAAGACAACGCCGCAGACCTTCATCGGCGGCGCGCGGATCGGCGGCTATGACGACGTGCGCCGGTTCCTCGGCAAGCCGGTGCGCGATCCGGACAGGAAGAGCTACACCCCTGTCCTTGCCGTCTTCGCGATGACTGCGCTGATGGCGCTCGCCGCCAGCCATGCCGCGTTCGGCAGCCCGTTTACGCTGCGCGCAGGCGAATGGTTCATCGCGTTCAGCATGTGTGCGCTCGCCATGCTCAAGCTGCGCGACGTCGCGGGCTTTTCGACGATGTTTCTCGGCTACGACCTGCTCGCGCAGCGCTGGGTCCCCTATGCGACGCTCTATCCCTTTGCCGAGGGGCTGGCGGGCGTGCTGATGATCGCAGGCGTGCTCAACTGGCTGTCGATCCCGGTCGCGCTGTTCATCGGCACGGTGGGCGCGGTGTCGGTGTTCCGCGCCGTCTATATCCAGCGCCGCGATCTGAAATGCGCGTGCGTCGGTGGCGACAGCAACGTGCCGCTCGGCTTTCTGTCGCTGACCGAGAATCTGATGATGGTCGCCATGGCGTTGTGGATGGCCGCGATGCATTGAGAGCGCGCGCCATCCGTGCAATGGGGGCGGCGCTATCGCGACCCCGGCCAGACGGAGATTGGGCAATGACACGCATCGGCATCTACGGCAGCCTGGGCCGCATGGGCATCGCCATCGCCGAAGTCGCGCCCGAACTGAACGCACAGGTCACGGGCGGGGCCGATCTGGGCGACGATCCCGCGCCGCTGGCACGGGCAGTCGATGTGCTGGTCGATTTCTCCGCGCCGGGCGCGCTCGAATCGCACCTTAATGCCGCGCGCGCGGCGGGTACGCCGATCGTCGTCGGCACAACGGGGCTGAGCGCGCATCATCACGCGCTGATCGACGCGGCCGCCGTCGACATCGCGCTGCTCCAGACCGGTAATACTTCGCTCGGCATCGGCCTGCTCGCGCATCTGGTGCGCGAGGCGGCGGCGCGGCTGGGCGCCGACTGGGACATCGAGATTGTCGAGATGCACCACCGCAACAAGGTCGACGCGCCGTCGGGCACCGCGCTGATGCTGGGCGAGGCAGCGGCCGACGGCATCGGTACCACGCTTGCGGAGGCAGGCGTCATCGGCCGCGCGGGGCTGACCGGGGCACGCGCCGACGGCACCATCGGGCTGGCCAGCCTGCGCGGCGGATCGGTGGTTGGCGACCACAGCGTCGTCTTCGCCACCGCGGGGGAGCGGATCGAGCTGATTCATCGCGCCGACGATCGCGCCATCTTCGCGCGCGGCGCGGTGCGAGCGGCGCAATGGCTCGCGCGCCAGCCCGCCGGCCGCTATACGATGGACCAGGTCCTGGGGCTTTGAAAAAGGCCGACGTCGTCGAATTCTTCGCGCGGCTGGCAGAGGCCAATCCGCATCCCGAGACCGAGCTGCAATATCGCAACAGCTATACGCTGCTCGTTGCCGTCGTCTTGTCGGCGCAGGCCACCGACGCGGGCGTCAACCGTGCCACCCGCGCGCTGTTCGCCGAAGTCGATACACCCGAAAAGATGGTCGCACTGGGCGAGGACGGGCTGAAGCAGCACATCAGGACGATCGGCCTGTTCAACAGCAAGGCGAAGAATGTCATCGCGCTGTCGCAGGCATTGATCCGCGACCATGGCGGCGCGGTTCCGGACCGCCGCGAGGAACTGGAAAAGCTGCCTGGCGTCGGGCGCAAGACGGCGAATGTTGTGTTGAACGTGGCATTCGGAGCGGAGACCTTCGCGGTCGACACGCATATTTTCCGCGTCGGCAACCGGACGGGCCTTGCCCCAGGGAAAACGCCGCTTGCAGTCGAGAAAAAGCTGGAAAAGGCGGTGCCGCAACCGTTTCGCGTGCACGCTCATCACTGGTTAATCCTGCATGGCCGATATGTGTGCAAGGCTAGGACACCCGAATGCTGGCGATGCAGCGTCGCCGACCTTTGCGCGTTCAAGGCCAAGACTGTCGCGCCGTCGAAGCGGAAGGCCGCTTCCGGCGGCGGCAAGGAATGAGGAGAAACCGATGCGCGTCCTGCTGCTTCCTGCCGTCCTCCTCCTGGCTGCCGCGCCTCAGAAGGATTCCGTTCCCGACGCCACGCCAACGGGCAAGGCGGAGTCGTGCATCAACATCCGCTCGATTCAGTCGAGCAGAGTGCGTAGCGACCGAGTGATCGATTTCGAAATGAACGGCGGCAAGGTCTATCGCAACGAACTGCCGATGGATTGCCCCGGCCTGGGTTTCGAAAAGGCGTTCAGCTACGTCTCGCACACCGGCCAGCTCTGTTCGGTCGACACGATCACGGTGCTGCGTCAGGGCCCGGTCAGTTCGGGCGCGACCTGTGGCCTGGGGAAATTCCAGCCGGTGAAGCTGGTAAAGGCACACTGACCCCGGAGCGCGGCTGGCCGCGCGAGCACCAGCCGCGCATGGCCCACGTAAAAGGCTGGCGCCCGCCCGATCGCTCTGCTAGGCGCCTAACCCCACGCACCCGTAGCTCAGCTGGATAGAGCGCTGCCCTCCGAAGGCAGAGGCCAGAGGTTCGAATCCTCTCGGGTGCGCCATAAAATCAATAAGTTAGCGGTAGCCGATTTAGCCCGTACGGAAAATGTACGGAAAACACGCTCGGTCAAAATGCGATTGAATGAACCGACATCGGGACGATTCGTCGAGCGCAGCCGTATGCATCTCGACCACCCCTATCGTGCCCGACAGACTGGATAGCGGTTTCGCGGGAGCCTCTGGCACAGTGCGGACGGACCCGTTCGTCAAGTGACCCCGACCCCCAAACTCCCGTTGTCGATAGCCGCCCGCAATAGGGATTTTGCCTGCGGAGTTCGCCTTCCTTAAGCGTGATGATCGCAGCCACGCGGAGCGGAGATATATCAAAGCATTGGACAGTTCGGGGCCAATCTGATGCCCCGCTAGTCGGTCGAGTTGGAAGCTAAGGCGGACCTGCTACGCCCACTTGGACGTTTAATTACGCCTAACTCTCCAGCACAGCATAGCTAGGTAGATAGCGATAAAGGCGCTCAAAGTTTACCGCCTGCGCGCTGGGTATGGTTCCTATGGCCAATGTCGCAGTTTCCTTAAGCGGCAATTGTGCTTCGAGCAGCTTGAACTCCTTTGGCGTGATCAGCGGAACTTCGATCACGAATGCAGTTCCAGCAGTGGCAGCGAATGGAAGGTTCTCAAAGCCGCATTGCTCGAATGTTGCTCGGTCCTCGTCCTTAACGAACATGCCAACAATCGTTGTCATCAAAACGCCATCCGCGTATTCAAACGAACAAATAGTTTCGAACTTCCAATTCTCCGTGGCCTTTCGATTTCGTGCGACCAAAGCCGTCTCAATTTCTCCGAGCATCATGTCTCGGCTGACCTTCGCGAAAGGGCGGCCGTACAAGTCTTCCTCGGCGATTACGGCCGGTACTCTCGCTCTGTTGAAGGCGGTTCGGAAACGATCAAGGGCTGAGAGACCCGTGCCGTCGGCATCATCTTCGGCTTGATCCGCTTGTCGGGCGCGTTGCGCACGCACCGTCACCGCCAGCAGAGTACCCGATTGCGCTTTGGCACTCACGGTGCGCAAATCTAGTAACATATTCGCATCGATCGCGTCATCGTAATCGAGCCAGAGGAAGGCCCGGTGGGTTAGATCCAGGCGAGGGAGCACTTTTTCGGACCTGCCCAGCTCCAAGTCGATCCTGAAGGGCGCATTATCTTTGATCCGATCGAATGCCTTCGTCTTGCATTCGATCGAAATCATGTTTCGGACGCCGAGCGCCCGATGGAAAAGTACGAAATCGGCGAACCAAACCGAACCGAACCCGATGTAGGTATAGGTCTCCGGTGGGGCGAACGGCGCGACCCGACGGAAGACGTCCCGCAGCATCCGGCGCTCGGCATACTTTGCGGGGCGAAGCGAGTAATCGATTTTGTCAAAGCTGCCCGTCATTCGCCACGCGCCTTTCGCAGCGCATTATCGAACGTCCGCTCGCCAACTGCCTTGGCTGACCCAACGCCCAAAATTCTTTTGAGTTCAGCGACATCGTCAACAGGTCTTGAGTATTGGATTTTCGTGTATGGCACTACGTCGGGAAGTCCATCAATAGAAGGCACCTCAAACTCGGCCGTCATCGGTAGATTCTCATACTTGACGAGCGGTGTGCTAATCAACGCTTGAAGAAGTGGGCTTCGATCACGCCCGTGTTCCTCGATATCCGCATCTAGTTCGTTTAGAAAGTCGATAACCGGCCGCATCAATTCAATCATTTTCTCGCGCGCGGCTCGCCAGATTGCACTGTCAGCGTCGATATCCGTCTTGGTTGTGTTCCACGGAACCCGCTGGGACGAATCGGATTCGAAGATTGCCATTCCTCGAAAACGAGCGAATTGGCCGTGATATTTGGGGAGTGACAACTCTTCGGTTATCTCGCCCCAGCCGGTGGTGTTCCGCGTATCTGCCTCCAGCACTACGCGGCCGTTACAGATCACGTACCAGCCGGCTTCGCGAGGCGCCGATGTGCCAACCCCAGCGACGAGCTTCAACCGCACCTCAGGCTCGCTTTCCTCTCCGTCGAACTTGTCGGAAAAGATGCCTGGGCGGATCTGCTGACCAGAGTACAAAGTCAGATCGAGCGGTTGAACACGCGTGCCGTTCACTGTGACGTCCAGGCCCTTAGATATGAAGCTACGGTGCTTTGATTTGATCAATCCTATGATCTGATTCTCAAAATATTTTGAGCCGAAGGTGTTGCCAACGGAAGCGTGCAGAGGTGACACCTCGATTTCTGTTCCGGGCTTAGCCTGCGAGACTTCGCCTTTAGGAGAGAAAGGGGCCCAGTCGAATGTCCAGCCCGGAGCCCTTTCCCAGCTTTCAACGTTGACGTCGATGCCCCAAGACTCAGTAGTCGTTGCCGAATAGACTTTGAAGCGCTGGCCAAATTTGAAAAGCGCTCGCTTCATTCCGACACCAAACTGTCCGATCGCGCCGGAAGTACGTTGTGCCTGAACTTCAGGTGTTTCGAAGTCGCGGCCGAAACGAAATGCATACTCGCGCGCAGTATTCTTGTCGAAACCTCCGCAGTTGTCGTCTATCCGGAAAGTCTCCTTGCTTAGCGTGATCTGGACGGTGTAGCCGTCAAGGGGAAGAGCCCCATCCTTCGGGGAGCGACGTGCTCCATCGACGCTATTATCGACCAAATCGAGCACCGCCTGCTCAAGCGCAATGTCCTTCGTGAACATCTCCACGAAAAAACGCTTGGTCGGCTCCGCGGTGATGCGATCTTCCGAGCCACTGGTCATGTCGGCTTCCCCCGTGCTGCACGTTAGCAGTAGCTAGCGGGCTTTCTACAAATTGTTACGGCCCTTGTCGGCCACTTTTGTTCGTGGCTACCATTGGCAGAGAGTAGCACCCCGGGTTTAACCCTCTCGGAAGCGCGGGCATCCGAGCAGAATGATTGGAGGAAGGGCGCGACGTGTCCACGGTAGGAGACAGCTCCGTAGGCGTTTCGTCGGTTCCGATCCATTTCGGAGCCGAGCCTGCTTATTTGATTAGCGGTCTCTCGGCCGACGTGTCGACGATGGAATGCATGTACGACTTGGTCGACAACTCCATCGATGCCGCCAGGAACGAACTCCTGAAGCGAAGCGCACCTGCGGTCGACGAACGAGGCCTACCCTCCTCCTATGCGGGCTTCCACATCGACATCGAGCTAACGGGGACGTCCGTTCTGGTACGGGATAATTGCTCGGGCATGGAACGGGAAGATCTTTCGTATCGGGCGTTCCGCACGGGCGCGAAGTCGCAGCATCCGTTCGGCATCGGGCATTTTGGAGTCGGACTAAAGAGGGCGATCTTCAAGCTTGGTACCGCCGTTTCGCTCGAGACGGACAACGGCGTCGACAACTTCGATTTCGAATTTACCGAACAAGCCGTGCTGGCGGCGGGTGATGAGCCGTTGCTCGCTGAACGTAGGCCATCGTCCAGGAAAAAGGGCAACGCGTTGCGTATCGGGGGGCTACGGTCGGATGTCGCTGTCGATTTCGATTCCAGCATTTGGATGGAGCGTTTGGCCGACGGCTTGCGGATACGATATGGAATTTTCACTCGAAAGGGGCTGTCGATTAGCCTGAACGGCAAGCGTATTCCCATGTTTGGCCCGGCAGTGCGTGACCGAGACGTCGGACCCGTCAAATACGCCACGCAAATCATGCGCACCGAGAAGGGCGTCCGGATCTTTGCCGAGGCCGGGCTGCACGAAGACTACCGGATCAAAGATCTGGAGGCCGATTACGACAAGAACCGTCACGTCGAGATTTCTAAGGAGCAAGGATGGTATGTAGTGTGCAACGACCGCATCATCCTTGTAGCCGATCGGACGACTCGAACTGGTTGGACGACCGGTTGGCACCAGGAATATGCCGGTTTCCTGGGGTGGGTGCACTACGTGGCGGCGGATCCGGAATTGCTGCCGTGGGACAGCAAGAAGTCCGGGATAAACGAGTCCAGCGAAGCGCATCGCGAGTCGGTAGCTTGGCTTAAGGCGATAGCCGACGACTTCAGGGCCCAGAAAAACAAGCTCCGCGATAGAGGGGGACGGCAACGTGTCGATCACCGAGGCGCTGCTTCGAGCCGGGAATCATCGACGCCACTGCGCCAGATCGACGCGCGCCCGGTTGGGCGTAGTCCGAGCGCTTCGCTTCCTAGCGCAGCCGTTCTCACCCATACCGAAACCCATTCTACCCTCTTCCATGCCTGCGAGATCAAGACCACCTCACCGAAGGTCAGATCTCTCGCCGACGAGGCGGCAAGGTTGGAAATCAAGGACTTCCCCTACGGTGCGGCGCTTCTCCTACGCGCTTTCTTCGAAATCGTCCTAATCGACTATTTGAAACGGAAGGGACGTTATGGGGAGGTCAAGCAATCTGTGTTCGACAGGCAGGCGGATCAGGGTCGCGGCTTTACTGACGCTCAGAAGAAGAACTTTGTGCCTACATTGGACAATATTCTTGAGTGGGTGCTAAAAAACGAAGACGCCTTTCCAGAGCACGAACGTCGAACCTGCCGTCGTGGATGCGAGAACTTCAGAGGGCACGTGAAGCGCATCAATGGGATCGTGCACGAGGACGGCGTACTGACGGGTGCTGCCCAGGTCGGCGAGTTTCGGAACGACGTGCTGCCAACGTTGCGTGTCCTCCTAGAGCATTGAACGAGCAACGTCGGCGACGGGTCGACAGCTGCTCAAACTCGACCGCCTAGGCCCGGGCGGTAATCGGCGCGCTCTGTGGGACGCGCGAACAATCGACCGAACCGGTGCGAAAGGGGATTCTCGGAATCGCTTTGTTTTGCTAGACCCACGCGCGCGAGGGGAAGACGATGCGCGCTACTGCAATATGAGATTGGTGGAATTGTTCTGCGGAACCGGCGGATTTTCTCGCGGAGCGCACCTCGCAGGTTTCGACGTGGCGGCAGCATTCGACATCGACGAGATTTTGAGTTCGTCCTATGCATCGAATTTCCCCAATACTAAGCTCGTTCGATACGATGTCGCGAAACTGACGGCGGAAAGACTGGAGCGCGAAGCCGGCGGGCCCGTCGACGGAATTTTCGGAGGTCCTCCCTGTCAGGGTTTCAGCGATATCGGACGGCGCGACATCACCGACGTCCGCCGCAAGTTGCTGTGGCACTTTTTCCGATTGGTCCGCGAAGTGCAACCGACCTTCTTTGTCATGGAGAACGTTCGTGGGCTTCTGTACCCCGAAAACGTCGGCGAACTCGAAGCGGCGATCGAGCTGGTCTCCGACATGTACGACGTCAGCGATCCGCAGGTATGGGATTCGAGCCAGTTCGGTGCGGCAACCAAGAGAAACCGGCTTTTCGTGGTCGGGATGCACCGAGATCGGGCCGACCCGGTCACGCCGGAGGACATAGCGGTCTGGAAGCGACCGGCGGCCACGGTGCGCCACGCGATCGCCGATCTCCAATCGGCTTCGTTCGTGGGGCACGACGAGGACGGCTTCGATTGGTGGCGCATAGAAAAGCGCGGCAGGCCCTACGACTATGCAGTGCCTCTTCGCATACGCGACCGAAAGCTCGTAGGCCGTTTCACCGGCAATCGTATAACCGCGCACACGCCCAAGGTAATCGAGCGGTTCTCAGACGTGCCCCAAGGCGGCATGGAGAAGGTGGGCCGCCATCCGAGATTGTCCTGGGCCGGCCAATGCCCAACACTGCGGGCCGGAACGGGCGTCGATAGAGGATCCTATCAGTCGGTAAGACCTATCCATCCGGAAGAAGATCGGGTGATAACGGTTCGGGAAGGTGCGCGGCTGCAGGGTTTCCCCGATTGCCACAAATTCCATCCCACCGTGTGGCACAGCTTTCGGATGATCGGAAATAGCGTGTCGCCGATAATGGCGCAGGCGGTGTTCCGCGCAGTTTCGGCAAAGCTCGACGGCGTAGCTACTCGCGACGAAGCGCTGGCCATCGCGGCGGAGTAGGCCGCTGGTAGACAGACTTACTCCCGAGCGCCGCTCGTGGCTGATGTCGCGGGTAGGTTCGAAAAATACGTCGCCGGAAATGAGGGTGCGGCGGCTGGCGCACGCGATGGGCCTTCGCTTTCGGCTCCATCGAAGGGATTTGCCAGGAAAGCCCGACCTGGCGTTTCCGAAGTACGGGGCCGTAGTTTTCGTGCATGGCTGCTTTTGGCATCGACACTCCGGCTGCTCGAAGGCGTCGACGCCCAAATCCCGGACGGAGTTCTGGAATGCGAAATTCGCGTCCAACGTGGAGCGCGATCAACGCAACGAAGATGCTCTACATTCGCAAGGCTGGCGCGTTTTCACGATCTGGGAATGTGAAGCGAAATCGGATGAGAAGATTCACGCCGTCCTGTCGCAGATTCCGTTCGGTGACTGTCGTGAGCCGTGAAGCGTGACGAGCCGGACCAGGGACGTCGGTCCACGTGACGACCGCCCAGAACGGCTGATCGCTCGCCGTGATCGGTATGTCGCGGCAACTAAGGTCGGGACTAAGCTACAGGATCGGTTCTAGCTACAAGGGTCCCGGCTCGTGGCTTGGCGCTGTTCGAACGACCGCCATCGGGGATCTTCCATTCGGGTTCTGAACGGCGCGAATTGGGGGCATTCCGGACCGACGGATTTAGTCAGCCCGTCGAGCGTCCATTTCGATCTCACATCTTACAGTTTCCTTGGATCGCGCGACGCGGCTGCGACAATCCTCCAGCACCTCGGCATTGTCCTTCACGAGCAGCGCCGCTCCGTTCAGCGCGCGCAGCCGCGCCGGATCAGCCACCTGCAACAACCGCATCCCGGCGTCCCATTCGCCCCGCATGAGCACATCCGCCGCCCGCTGCTCCGGCCAATGCCAGCTCGCGGGCACCGACTGTGCGATTCTCGTCGGAACGACAGTCCCGAACGCAAATCCGATCACGAGCGCCGCGGTGGCTGCACCGATAATCCAATGTTTCTGCGTTTCGGCCTTCATCGCGGATGCGACCACGCCTTTCAGCGACTGGATCGCGGCGCCGAGCTCCCGATTGGCGCTGGCCCAGGCCTGGTGGTCGGCAGCGCGCACCCTCTCGCCTGCCTCCGCAATCTGCGGCGCAAGGGTTTTAGGCGTCAGCGCGACCCCCGGCTTCTCCTTCAGGGCTTTAAATGCACGGACGATCTCCGCCCACTGCCCTTGGATCTTCACGAGGTCCGGCCCGTAATCACGCGCATGGAGTTCCTGCTGCCGCGCTGCGAACCCCTCAACCGCCGCGGTCAGCCCAGCGAGCTTTCGGGTCATCGCCGCGAACGCGACCTCCGGATCGTCGATGTCGCCCGCGGGCTGGACGGTGGTTTCAGCGTTCATAGTCCAATTCCAAGATTGCGCTCTCGCTCGATCGAGAACGTCAGTTGCTGGATGACCGATCGCGTGCGCGCCTGATCACCGATCGCGGCGCCGATGCCGCCGTCCCGGCTACCGGGCGACCATTCGGGGGACCACTGACGCCCGAGCAACTCGCTGCCACGGCGGCTGAGCGCGGCGCCAAGCGCCGGGTCCCTTTCGAGGCCTTTGGCCATGGCGCGCATTCGGTTCTCGACCGCGCCGCGCGCATCCTCGTTCTGCCAACCTTCGAGCTTGTCGCGGCGTTCGCGCAGCTGCTGCCAGGCCTGGACGAACCGGTCGGCACGAAGCTCGGGATTTGAGCGCAGCTCGGTTTCCAGCTGCATCTGCCGGATGGCATTGGCGGTGCGGCCATTGGCCGCTTCGCCCACCATGCCCGGCTCGCGGGCGAACACGGCATCGAGATGGTGCGCGCCATGCGGGTACACGGCGTTGAGAGCCTGTGCAGCCTGCACCTGAGCGGCCTTCTGATATTCCAGCGCGGGCAGACCTTGCTCGGTCATGCGGCCGATGTCCTGCACGGTACGCGCGTAGCGCTGGACAGCACTGCCGAGCGTGGATTGTCGTTCGGCCGGCGCGCGCTCTGCTGGCGCCGATAGCTTGAGCCCGTCGAACCGACTTCGCTTTGCTGATGGCGTGGCATCCGGGGTGCGCAGCCGCAAACCGTCGAACCTGCCGCGCCGCGGTTGGTCAGGCGCAGTGTGACTGCGATCGACCAGCTGTTCGCGCGCGAGCGTGTCGAGGATTCTCGACCGGTCGAACCCGCGCCGCTCGGCAAAGCGGGTCGCAATCTGGTCATAGTCGAGCGCGCTGTCCTTCGGCCGGTCGCGCGAGAGCGTACGGGCGAGCCGATGCTCATCGGCGAAGTCGTCGCGGCCATAATGAAGATGCACTTCGTCGCGGTGCCGCGACAGCGCGACATAGGCGGCGTGCCGATCAAGTCCGGGCGTGGCCAGCACATGCACACGATCGACAGTGAGACCCTGCGCCTTGTGGACCGTGGCGGCGTAGCCGTGGGTGACGTCGGCATAATCCTTGATGTCGAACGCGACATGCCGACCATCGTCGAGCCGCACTGCAATGCGGGCGCGATCAACCTGTTCGATGGTGCCGAGAGAGCCATTCTTGACGCCCAATTCGCGTTCGTTCCGCAGGAACATGATGCGGTCCTGGGCAGCAAACAAGCGCTCGCCGCGATGGGTTTTGACCGCAAATTCAGTGACTAACGTCCCGTCGCGTTTCATGCGATCCCGGGCCAGCCCATTCAGTTCGTCGCATTCTTCGTTGGTATGCGACAGAATGATCGAAGAGCGCGCTGGATCGCTGATCCGGTCACTGTCCCAGCGGTCGATCAGCGCCTCGCGCGCTGCTGCGCGCGTCTCCGACTCGACCACCATGCCAGCGTCGCGGTAGGCGTGCAGCGCCTCGGCGGTGCGCCCGGTGGCGAGCTGGCGCGTAGCATCGCGCTGCCAGTCTTCGCGCTGGCGGCGCACCTCGGTGATCTCGATACCGCCATGCCGTTCGGCGGTGGCGCGGAACGCTGCACCGGCCTCGATCGCCTGAAGCTGTTCCGGATCGCCGACCAGCACGACCTTGGCGCCATGCTTCTCGGCTTCGGCGATCACGCGCTCCATCTGGCGCGTGCCGATCATGCCTGCCTCGTCGATCACCAACACGTGATTGGATGTGAGGACTTCCCTCCCCTGCGCCCATTGATGTCCGAGGCTCGCGATGGTGCGCGACGCAATACCCGAGCCGCTTTCGAGATTCTCGGCGGCGATACCGGAGAGCGCGAGCCCCTGCACCAGATAGCCCGCGCGCTCCCATGCCTCGCGCGCAACGCCGAGCATCGCAGATTTGCCGGTGCCGGCGTAGCCGATCACGACCCCGAGATCCTTGGCGTCGGTGACATGCTCGAACGCCGATCGCTGCTCGGCGGAAAGCACGAGACCGCGCCGCTCGGCATTAGCGATGGCGCGCTCGCGATCACGGTCGGGAACGCGATGGTGGTCGCGCTTGGCAAGCGCCTGCGTCTCGCGCACGAGCCGCTGCTCGGTGCCGATCATGTCCCGGCTGGTGAAGCGGTCCTCGCCGCGCCCATCCTTGCCGAGCGCGACCAGCTCGGGCGAACCGCGCACCGCGGCCATCACCTGGTCGAACTGGTCCTTCCCCTCGCTGTGCCGGTGCGCGAACATGGCGAGGTCGCGCGTTGTGAACGTCGCCTGGGTGCGCGTTATCGCGTCGAACGCGATGCGCGGCTCGGCAATGATCTTTTCGCCGTTGGCGCGCGCGATCTCGCGGTGCTCGTCGACGCGTTCGAGCTGGAGGCCGTTCGCCGCCATGCGCGAAGCGGCCTGGCCGATCTTGTGCTGCGGCTCGAGGTTGATTCCCTGCGCTTCCAGCGAGCGGTGATCGATCCGCGCATCGATATCGAGTTCGGCGAGGCGTTCGTTGACATGCTCGCTCCACCGCTCGCGCCATTTCTCCAGCAGATCGGTGCGATTCCAGTCGCGGTTCTTCTTGCCGAACCCGTCCTCCCCGACTTCGCGCATCGTCAGCATCACATGCGCATGCGGCTTGGGCTCGCCATCGGCGGCGAAATCCCAATGCACATTGAGATCGGCGATCATCCCGCGCTCGACGAACTCGTGCCGGACAAACTCGCGCGCCAGGTCAATCCCCATTTCTGGGGATAGCTCGCGCGGGATCGCGAACTCGATCTCTCGGGAGAGCTGCGCGTCCTTGCGAAGCTCGGCCACTTCGACGGCGTTCCACAGCTTCTCGCGGTCCGAAAGATGCTCTGGCGCGCCGTCCGGCAGCATCACTTCGGAGTGGACGACGCCGGCCTTGTTCGAGAAATCATGATGCCGGTCGAGCCGCTGATCGTGCAGCCGCGAAGCGGACCGGTAGGCCGCCGACGCCAATGCACTCGACCCCGCAGCGCGCGAGATGACTTTGACCGAGAAATGATAGATTGCCATGGCGGCAAACCACATACACTAAACAAGCGACGTTGGCACAACGTATAAGCGCGCCCTCGAAAGAATTCATCTTTCTCGGGAAATACTTGTCCCAAGAAGTTTCACGACATTTGCGCTGATCGACGCAGTACCTAACTGACACGTTCCACAATGACAATTGAGGATGGCGTCATGCGTAAGCCCCGTGATTATGATTCGGAACTGAAGGCGCTCGACGACAAGGCGAAGCTGCTCAAAGAGCGCCGGCTTCGCCAGCTCGGCGAGCTGGTCGTCGCCACCGGTGCGGATGCGCTGCCGGTCGAGCAGCTGGCGGGCGCTCTGATCGCTGCCGTCGAGACCAACGACACAGTCGCGAAGGAGGGCTGGCGCAAGCGGGGCGCGGCCTTCTTTCAAGGATCGCGCAAGGCTCGCGGGCGCGCTCGCCACGACGCGCGCGGCGCTTCGGCGAGCGAAGGCGATGTGCAATCGGCGCAACGCCAGAATCGCGCGTAATGACACGCGCGCGTGGGTCATGAAGCGCCGCGAACGAACGCGCCAGCTGATCGAACTGGGCGGGCTTGTCGCCAAGGCCGGTCTGGTCGAACTCACCAACGACGACCGCGCCGTGATCTTCGGATTGTTGATGGAAGGCGCGGCAAAACTTCGCGGCGACAATCGCGAAGAATTGCTGATGCTCTGGCGGCGCCGCGGCAAGCGCGCGTTCGACAATTCTTCCGCCAATTAAGCATCTCTGCTGTTGCATCCGAAACGGAGTTTCGTCATGGCCGCGATCAACCGGGGGGATTTGTAATCTACGGCGTCAATGGGCTCGCCAAACAACTGGAACGGAAACCCTCATGTCCGACGAAACTGTTATGAACCCGGTCGAGCTTGCGACCGAACTCACGATCGCCTGGCTAGGCAATCAGAACAACCGCGTGATGGCCGAAGAAGTGCCTGCGTTCCTGCGCAGCATGCACGCGACCATCACTGAGCTGGCCGGCACTCCTGCTGCCTCCCCGGAGGCCGGCGACGAAGCACCTTCGGCGAGCGAAGAGTTCACGCCTGCGGTGACCGTGCGCAAGTCGCTCGCGTCGAAAGACCACATCATCTCGATGATCGACGGCAAGCCGTACAAGACGTTGCGCCGTCACCTCTCGACGCACGGTCTGACACCCGAGCAGTATCGCGAGCGCTACAATCTCAAATCCGATTATCCGATGGTCGCCGAGACCTATTCGGAACAGCGCCGCGCGATGGCGAAGAAGATCGGTCTTGGACAGAAGGGCCGCGCCGCCAAGGCGCAGGCCGCCGCTGCAGAAACCCCCGCTCCTCGGCGTCGCAAAGCAGCATGAGGATGCCCGCGCCGCGCGGCTCAGTCGCGCGGCGCGAGCCGCTTTTCGCAGACCGATTTCACGAGCGTCTGAAGCTCGGCGACGCGCTCGCCGAGCCAGCGTAGTTCCTCATCGCTGATCTCATAGTGCGGCGAGTATCGCGCATTCACATAGGCCTGCCGTAGCAGTTCGAAACAGCGACGACCGAACTTGTCGGCGCGCGGCCACGCCGCGATCAGCTCGGGCGCGACTTCCTCGGCGTGGCTGCGCAGGAAATTGAGCTTGTGCGACTTCGGCGAATAGAGCGTCAGCGTCAGCAGCGTGCAGTGATAGAGTCGCTCTGTTGCTTGGTGCAGGGTGAAGGCGGCGTCCTTTCGCCAAGCGGCATCTGTTGCTGCCTCGCCATGTTCCATCTGATAGGCGCGAAACCGCCGCTCGGCGCTCGCAAACCACGTGTCGAAATGCTTTTGCGCCTCCGCGAGCGCCTCTTCTGGCGGCAGTACCCGCGGCGTCGCTAGCTCGGCCCCTTCCGCCTCGTAGAGCGCGATCCCTTGCTCGGCGATGTCGACAAAGAACGGCCGTCCGTGGATCAACTGGTTGTTCAGGTCGGCGAGGTCGTGGACAATGAAATTGACCGGTGCACTGAGTGCCTCGTTGATCGTGGCATCGCGCATCAGCCGGTCGTCGGCCTTCCCCCAATATTCGATCGGATCGGTCAGCTTGGCGTCGTTCACAACGACTAGGATGTCATAATCGGATTTGTAGCCGCCGACCGGATCGTCGACCCAGTCGCCGCGCGCGTAGCTGCCATAGAGAATGACCTTGAGAATGCGCCCGCGCTTCTTCCACGGTTGCGTCGCCAGCCCGATCTCGCGCTCGAACTCCTCGAACAGCACGCGCACGACATGACGAAGTTCGCGTTGCTTCCGGTCGGGGAGATGGTCGAGGCCGGTCTTCATCTTCGCACTCCTAA
>JBMOOB010000041.1:0-43751 GCA_049323815.1 Pseudomonadota bacterium
GAATGCTTCTACAACCCGACCCGGCGTCACTCGACACTGGGTTACCTCAGTCCTATCGATTTCGAACGAGAAGCTGGGGTAGCCTGAATGAGCTTATCTCGGTGTCCACCAAACCGGCAGCAGGCCAATATGGACATCTACGGGCCCATAAGTCGGTGCGAGACGTTGCCGTTACATGACCATACACTACACGCGCACGGGGCGCGGAAAACCCCTCCTCCTTGTCCACGGACTGGGGGCGACCTGCGGCTCGTGGGACACGATCTCGCCTGCGCTTTCTCAAGTCAGGGAGGTAATTGCCATAGACCTGCCCGGCCATGGGCAAACACCCGACGAGGCCGACAGCGGCACGTTTGACGGACTTGCGCGCAGTCTGGACAACTGGCTCGGCGCGGAGAACCTCACAGGTATTGATATGGTTGGCAGCTCGCTGGGGGCTCGCCTGGTGCTCGAGATGGCGCGGCGCGGCCAAGCGGGCGCGGTTGTCGCACTCGATCCGGGCGGCTTCTGGCAAGGGTGGGAGCGCACCTTCTTCAAAGCGACCTTAATGCCATCGGTTGCTCTGGTTCGCGCACTGCGACCGGCGCTTTCTGCCATCACCGGAAATGTCGCAGGCCGGACCGCGCTCTTGGCCCAGCTCTCTGCTAGGCCGTGGGCGCTCGACGGGGCATTCGTCGCGCGCGAATTGAAGTCGTTGGCTGACACGCGCACCGTCAATTCGCTTGTGAAGGATCTCGCCAACGGCGCGATGCAGGAGGGTCCTGCGAAAACGGCTGCGCCTGTTGTCATCGGCTGGGGACGAAAGGATCGGCTGTGTCTACCGCAGCAGGCGGATCGCGCGACCAAGGCTTTCCCTGGAGCGACGCTGCACTGGTTCGAGCGTAGCGGACACTTCCCGATGTGGGATCGGCCAGAGGAGACTGTTCGCGTGATACTGGATGCAACGAGCATCTAGGAATCGAAATAATACTGCCACTGGGTAATTAGCAAAATGAGGGCCCATGCAGGGGCTGGCCCCATTGCAAAGTCCTTTGTTGGGCCGCTAGCGGTCAGTCAGCTTTTAAGCGCCGGACCTCGAGAAGCGGACGTTCGGCAATGGCTCGATGCAGTGGCTTGATAACCGCCGCTCTAGAATGCAGGGTATGGCCAAGCTCATCGACCGCTGAGGAGCGTCGCCATTACGCTAATGCGCATGGCCGGATGCAGCACCAAGCGGACGCACTTCGAGTGTCAGTTCCACCTTGCCAGCGTCTGCGAACTCCAAGGTGAGCGGGACTTCGTCTCCGGCCACAAGAGGCGTGTATAGTCCCGCAAACATCAGGTGGTAAGCACCGGGCTCGAGAACAATTGAGGCCCCGGGCGCGAGTGCCAGTCCGTCAAGGCGCTCCATTCGGGTCATATTGCCATCCTTGCGAGAGGCGTGGAGCGTGACCTGCTCTGCCCATGGACTGCTGACCGAAAGCAGCCGGTCCTCGTGCGGCTGGTTGTTCGAGATGGTCATGTAACCGGCTGCGGTTCCGAAATCGGTCAGCGTGACCGGAGCCCACGGGTCAACGATACTGATGGGGCCAGCGACCCGCTCGACAGGCTCATGGTGGTCCGTTGCATGCGGTGATTGCCAGGTCGTCAGCCAGGCCGATGTGGCCATGATACACGCGAACAGGACCAGTTCAGCAAGGATCGAGCGCCGCAGCCAGGCTTGTCGCGACGGGCGACTTGCCATCTTTGGGGCAAGAAGCCAGCGATTGCACGCGGCAAGGCCGATCAGCGCTGCGAAGAGCAGGCCCTTGACGAGCAATCCTTGGTCATAGGTGCGCGTGAAATCGGGGGCGAAGTCCAGCAGCAAGGCAGACGTGACGAGCGCAGCCGACAACAGCAATGCGACCACCCACGCCGCTTGCACACTGAAACGCCTGACCAGCTCCTGATAGGAGTCGGCCGGTTCGCTCGCTGGTGCCGTCAGCAAAATCCACAGGCCGCCGAGCCACCAGGCTGCGGCCGTGAGGTGCACCATCACAGTGGTGGCGGCAACCGCACCATTCGTGGCGGAATGGCCGACGATCGCGAAGGACAGCAGGATCAGCAGGCCCCCGATCAGTCCGCCGCGTCTGGTTCCGCTCAAGCCAAGCCACACGCCGCCGATCGCCTGCATGGCAAGGCCTGCACCGAGCGGATTTGCCAGCGCGATCGTCAGCCCCGCAAGATCGGTGCCCGCGCCAAGCCGTAGCACCAGCAGCACAGCAGAAGCCAGGCTCAGCAGCACCAGCAGCCCGGCTGCGCCGCGAACCAGCCTGTCCGGCAGTGTCCGTGGGCGCAGGGTCGCGCCTGCCACGACAACCCCGGCGCTGCTCAATGCGGCGGCATAGGCCAGAGCCTTGGCCAGCGACGCGAGAATTTCCAGCATCTGGTGGCCTGACCCTAGCGGGAAGGGCGGCGCAGGACGATGATGATGCTGCCTTCGACCACATGGCCATCCTGCGAGAGCGCGCGCCAGCGGATCTCATTGCGGCCCAGCGCGAGACGCGGTGCGCGGGTCGTGAAACTGCGCGCGCTGCGGGTCGGGGCAAAGGCAAGGCGGCGCTTGCCATCGGTCGTGACAAGCACAAGCGACGTCAGCCGGGTCGGCTCGTTGAAGGTCAGCGTCACGGCCGCCGGGCTTCGCGTTAGGACGCTGCCGCTCGCCGGAGAGGAGCCTTGCAGCGCCGAATGGGCCTGCAATGCCGCGCCCGGAGCGATCAGCAAGAGCGCGGCAAGAAGCGCAAGGAATGCTCGTGTCATCGTTGTGTTGCCCTTGTTGGCCAGGGGTTGGCGAAACGGGGATCGGCAAGGAACCGCTCGTCCGTCAGCGCATGGAGAAATGCCAGCAGATCGGCGCGTTCCGAAGGCGTCAGGGTGAAGCCGGGAACGAACGAACTCTTGAACGGATTGTCCCGTCCCACGCCCGCATTAGGGCCAGTCGCGATCGTCCGACCGCCGGAGGAATAGTGATCGATCACGGCATCCAGCGTCGCAATGGAACCGTCATGCATATAGGGCGCGGTAAGTGCGACATTGCGCAGGCTTGGCGCGCGAAAGCGGCCCATGTCCTCGGCGCGTCCGGTGATCTCGGCGATCCCGATGTTGAGGGCGGGATAGGCGCCCTTGCCATCGAGATTGTAGAGCCCGGTATTGTGGAAGGCGACTTCACCCATCCGGTTGCGCTCATGCAGCACCGTGTCCGCGAAATTGAGGCCGTTGTGGCAATGGTGGCATTCCAGGCGTTCAGAGAAGAACAGCGCCTCGCCGCGGATCACAGCATCGGACACGGCATCGACATCGCCCTCGTAGCGATAGCGGTCATAGGGCGAGTGCATCGATATGATCGTGCGCTGAAATGCCGACAGCCCGCGCACCACCGTAGCGAGCGAAATCTCCCCTTTGACCTCGGGAAATGCCTCGGCGAAGAGCCGCTGGTATACCGGATCATCGCGCAGCCGGGTGAGGATCTCCACGTCGTGACCCGCCATGCCGAGTTCGACCGGTTCCTGCCCCAACAGCGGAACCAGGGCCTGCTGCTCAAGATGCTGGAGCAGCGGATTGGACCAGGTCAGGACCGGAAAATAGGCGACATTGGCCAGGCTCATCGCATTGCGCGGTGTCAGGTCACCGGTAACCCCCGGCGAGACAGTCCGACCATCGGTGAAAGCCCGCGCCTGTTCGTGGCAGCTCGCACAGGACATGCTGCCATCGCGCGACAGCCGGGGGTCGTAGAACAGATGCCGGCCCAGTTCGACCTTGGCCTGTGTGGTCGGGTTCGCCACCGGCTCCAGCGGCTTTGGTGCCCATGCCGGGAGCCCGAAATCATAAGCGCTCGGCTGAAGCGCGTCGATCGGTTCGAGTCCGCCCAGCCGCTGCTGTGCCTGCGCCACGCTGAAGGCGAGGCACAGGCAAGACAGCGCAAGGGCAAGGCCTGGCCAGCGCATGATCTACTCCGCCCGCACCCATTGCTGACCGGCAGACGGCTGCCCGCCGAACGCCAGCCCGAGCCGGTCGAAGATCGCGATGCAATCGCTGTCGCCGGGAAAGGACATACAGCCGGACGCGGTCTCCGCCGCGTTGACCGTAATGTCTGTCCCGGCAAGCAGCGCCGCGAGATCGAGAATGACCGTCGAGCCGGCCGGATCGAAACCGGCCAGACGATAGGTCGGACGATTGCCGTTGGCGCAGGGCACTTGCGGCGCGGACATCGGGTTGCCGTCGCCGCAATCTGTGCTTCCGAGATGGATCGAAAAGCCAGTTGCCGCACCGGGCCGGGCAGCAGAGGCGGCGGCGGCGGCCTGATCTGCCGGTGAGGACTCGATATCGATGCCGATGAACTTGTAACCGATGCGCCATGGCCAGGTCATCGCGGTCACATTCAGTGGAGCGTCGGCCAGCGTCGGATCCTGATGGTTGACCGCAACCGGCACGCCGATTTCGAACAGGAGGCCGTCATAGTCTCCTGCCGGAACCGTTCCGCGTACCACCATATTGGTGGCCCCATTGCCGTTGCAATTGCCGCTTCTGTCCTCGAAATCGAGCAGCACAACGTGATCGTTTTGCCATTGTCCGTCGGGCGTGAGCGCCACCGGCACCGCATTGCCCTCTGCCCCGATCAAACGCAGGTTTGACACATAGATGCGCAAGTCCTGCAGCCGCATGTCTGCCTTGGAAGAGCCGATCCCCGAATAGGCCATGTCGCAGCGCGCAGGCTGATCGCCGACCCGTGCATCGAAGCGGATTTCCACCGCCTGGTCGGGCAGTTCGGCGCGTGCAGAGGTGTTTGCAACCGCGAGCGTTGCCAGACTGGCAATTGCGGCCGTTCGAAGCGCTTTCATCCTTGAAATGCCCCGGTGTTGAGGCGTGATTGATTGGCTCAGCATGGTTCAGCCCCTGTTGCCGATGGTTGACAGTGATTTGCGCACACGACCTGGAAACGAGGCGTACATCGATTGCATGATGGCCTTAACATCGTCGGGCGCTGTGGCGGTCGAGCCCGCGCTGAATGGCGGCCGGGGATCATATTCGCAGCCGAGTTGGACACCCTGAGCATAGACCGGGTCGCGCAGTTCTGCGACCATCGTCAAGCCGAAGTCGAGCCCGGCGGTGACGCCTGCGCCGGTGATCCGGTTGCGGTCGCGCACAACCCGTTCGTTGACCGGTATTGCACCGACATCGGGGAGCGTTTCCAGCGCGGCCCAGTGCGTTGTGGCGCGGTAGCCTTCGAGCAGGCCTGCCGCCCCCAGCACCAGCGCGCCGGTGCACACCGAGGTCACATATTGCGCACGCGAACCACGATCAGCGAGGAAGGCCCGGGTTTCCGCGTCCTCCATTGCCGCAAGCGTGCCGGTGGTTCCGCCGGGCACGAACAGTACGGTGAGATCGTCCGGAACCTCGTCGAAGGTTGCCGTCGGAATCATCGTCACTCCGGTGTCGCTGGTCATCGGTGTCTTGGTCTTGCCGACCAGATGGACCGTTGCGCCCATCAAGGCGGCGAACATGTATTGTGGCCCGATCATGTCGAGGATCGTCATGCCTTCGTAGCACAGCATGGCGATCTGGTCGGGCTTGACCCATCCGGGCGGCATCCCATGCATCTCGTGGCCGCCCGAAGGAGGCGGTACGTCCTGGGCGAATGCCGCTCTGGTGGTCAGCATGGGGGCGAGCATCGCTGCTCCGGTGATCCCGCCCAACAGGGCGCGGCGGTCGATTGTCATCGGTCTCAATCCTCTCACAGCTCAAAGCCAAGCGTGATGAACGCGCTGCGCGGATTGCCCGGGCGCACCACATCCTGCGCGAAATACTGGTAGGGCACATAGTAGTCCGCATCGAACAGGTTATCGACCCGCAGGCCGATCCGGACGCCACCAATGGTATAGCTCGCTTGCGCATCGGCGACGATATAGCCATCGACCTCTGCTCCATTGGGCAGGGTCATCACCGCATCGCTGGCCGCCGTGACCCCGCCCCCCAGTTCGAACCCGTTGCCGAAGCGATAGCGCGCGGCAATCCGCCCGCGATGATCGGGCACGCGGGGCAGGCGAGATCCCGCCGGGATGACGGTGTCCGCAATGACCCGCGCATCTGTGTAGGCGTAGCTCACAAGCAGCGAAAAGGCAGGATCAGGTTCGAAAATGATATCGGCCTCGATGCCCTCGCTGCGTTGCTTGCCGGTCTGGATCGAGGTGAAGAAGGTCGTCGGATCGGGCGTGGGAACATTGGTCCGGTCGAGCCGGTAGGCGGCGATTGTGCCGGTCAGGCCGATGTCCGTCAGGCCGAACTTCAACCCGGCTTCGTAACTTTCCGAGCGCTCCGGTACGGGCGGCTCGGCACCGGTGAAGAAGATCGAGAGGCGCGATCCTGTCGCATAGCCCGCAAACAGGCTGATACCGTCGGTTACGTCAAAGGTTATGCCGAGACGGGGATCCCATTCGTGGTAGGTCTCGTTGTTGCCCGCTCCGCCCCGCAGTTCTTCGATCTCGAGCTTGCTGTAACGGATCGAGGCAAGCAGGTGCAGACGGTCAGCAATCGAAACCTGATCCTGCAGATATGCCGCCAGCGTCCGGTAATTGTTGCTGACGAAGTTGTTGAGCGGCGGGACCGGCAGGAAATTGAAGTCACTGGCCGGATCGGCATAGTCAAACGGGATGGGGGCAAACAGGTCGAAACCGGTTGCCGCGTCATAGAATGCCTTGTCCCACTGGACCCCGCCAAGCACGACATGATTGATCGCACCGGTCGAGAACTCTGCAGTTATCGCCCCATCCATCGTCCATTCGTCGATCTTGGCCGGCAGCTGCCCCCGGATTTGCGGACACGAGGTGGCGTTGAGTCCGGATGCTGCGCCGCACGGATAGAAGGCCAGGAAGGGTGAACTGGCGTATTCGAAGAAGTCGTTCTCATAGCGCCTCCCGCGCAACGAGATCGTCACGCCATCGGCAAGCCGCTGATTGAACTCGAGCTGTGCGGAGAGATTTTCGACGGTCGTGCGGGGCGCATTTGTCGCACCGGTAAAGCGGTCCCTTTCAATTCGGGGATCATCCTGAAACTGGGCAGGCAGGCCCGCATATTCGAGCTGTTCCACCCGTGTGTAGGTCAGGCGACCTATCAGTTCCGTGCCGTCGGCCGGGGCGAAGCGGAATGACGGCGACAGCAGGGTGCGGTCGATTTCGACCTCGTCGATATAGTCGCCGGCATTCTGGTATTCGCCAACCAGGCGGACAGCCAGACTATCGGAAACCCCGAGATTGGCATCGACAGCTGCGGAGTACTCGTCGAAGCTGCCGCCGCGCAGGCGCATGGCCACGGCGGTTTCCGGACGGGCAGTCTTGGAAACAAGATTGATCAGGCCGCCGACCGGAGCACCGATCCCGCCGCCGAACAGTGTCGAAGTCGGCCCCTTGGCCACTTCCACACGCTCGACATTCCACAGGCTGCCGGGATCGATCACGGCAGTATCGCCATAGCCAATAAGGCCGTCGGTAAAGATCTCCCCTTCGAAGCCGCGAATGATCGGGTTGACCAGCACGATTTCCGAAGGCAGCGAGGCCGTTACGCCGGAGACGTTGCGCAGAGCCTCGTCAAGGGTGTTTGCTTCCTGGTCCTCGATCAGTTGGCGGGTCAGCACCTGGATCGATTGAGGCACCTGGTTGAGCGGTACCGGAGTCCGCGTGACGCTCGCTTCGTCCGCCACATAGTCGTCCCGTTCCCCGGTCACGATGATCGTATCTGGGGTCCAGCTGCGATCCGGCGACGATTGCTCCTGCGCAAGCGCTGGCGAAGCGATTACCGTGCTGGCCAGGAGCGGTGCGATATATCTGAAATTCATGGTAGTTTCCCTGTTGCTTCGGGCCTACGGCCCGTCATTCTGTTCAGATGAATGTGGCGGATGAAGCGCATTGGCAGCCTGCTTCGGCCTGTGGTTCGGCCTGTTCGAAAGACCGAGGTTGAGGGTTATCGCGAGGAGCGACAGCACTGATGGCGTGGATGGCCAGCAAGGTCGCGATGGCTCCCCAGGCTGACCAGCGGATGCACAGCAAGAACCGAGCTGCCGGGGGTGAGATTGCAGCGATGCTCATGGCCGCGTCTCCCCGAGCCGATGGGCAATGATCGGAGCGATTTCGCGACGTTCGTCGAGGCTCAGGCAGCGGCCGATTTCGATCCGTTGCCAGGGGCATTGGAGGAAGAGCCGCAAGCTTGCCGGGGCGGCCCGGTCCTCGACCAGCCGCGTTGGACCGATGGGCAGGTTGACCGAGGCTTGGCCAGTGCCATCCCAGTGCAGTCGGTCATCCTCGATCACCAGCCATTCGCTCGCTGGACGTGAAGCCTGGTGCCACTCAAGCGCCCCGACCAGCAGCGCCATGGTGCCCAGCGAAAAGACCGGAACGAGCATTTCACCGCTCATGGCCGGCAGGATCGCCATGGCCATGAACAGGCCGATGAGAACGGTGAAGGTGACGCGCGCTTCCTGGGAAAGCTGCGATCGGTTTTCCCGCAGGTGCAGGACGAAGCTCACATCGGGCGCAGACCGGACAGACACTTCAGTCAGGGGCTGCCCGCCGGGGCAGCTATGAATCGAATACATGTGTGAAACTCCGACAGACCGGCGCGCGCGCATCGGGCGCGAGCCGGTCGGGCCGACAAATCAGGCTTGGATTGTCAGGCTACTGCCGGTGGACCGCGCAATGGCGGTCGAAGATTGAACCATTGCCGAAACGGCAGGCGCTGCATCGGCGCAAGACCGAGCACAAGTATAAAGGCGAATGCCAGCGCTAGGAGGATGCCATCGGCACCGCCCACGGCGACCTTGGCGAGACTTGAAAAGGCGCAGTGTTCGCCCTTCTTTGCGCTGTCGGAATGTCCTCTGCCCTGATCCTTGCCGGGAATTACCATCTGCATGGTCTTGAGGTCATCGGTCGCATCGGAACAGATCGTAACTGTCAGCACAGTGTCAGGCGATGCCGAGACCATGAAACCCGACGGGATGACTGCCTTGATGCAGAACGCCAACACGAGCAGCGCCAGCGCAAGCTGGCGGTGTTCTCGAATCAAAGCGCGTAGGGATTGCATTGAACAGAGCCCTTAAACCCAAGCGAGAACGCTGTCAGCGATATTGTTAGTGCATCTCGCGAACAGCGGGTTCCGGGGATGGGTTCGGAAGCTGTGAATGACCGAGTTGAGGGCGCGTAGTTGCCATCGCACACTGAGGCGCTGTGCGGCAGCTATCCGCAAGTCGCCCCCCGAAACCTGCCATTCCGGACAGTCCGACATTGCTGCCGCTCGGCGGTGATCGTTTCGACGTCCGCTTTCGAACCCATGCTCGGAGTGGTGGAATGGCCGAGTTTGGGGCGCAAAGGCGACATTTCGCAACGATCCCGTCGACGGCAGCTTTGCGCCCTGAAATCGGTCGTTCGAGCAAGCAGAGCCTATCCCTAAAAGCTGCCGATCATCCCGATGCCTCCGCCTCGGGTGCATAAATTCTGAGGAACGCATCGGCAGCGTCGGTCGCCACCCTTCGGACCTTCACCGGGTCGATCTCGGTGATCGCGCCGAGCAGCCGCTTTTCGAGCAGTTCGCCTTCATTGAGGCCTTTCCAGTGCATCGCCGCGACCCACGGATCAGCACGGCGCAGGCGGCCCTTATCCATCAGCGCTTCGATTCGCTTCGCGAAGGAATGCCATGCCGGGTCGAGCGTCTCGGCATAGAATAGCGCGCCAAGGCCGGCTTCCTCGGGCTGGGTCGACAGGATCCGCGTGTTGGTAATCGGTAGCGGCGCGAGTCGATCGAACAGATAGTGCTCACCTAGGCGAATCAGGCCCGTGCGCAGCGCCTCGTTGTCCGGGAATTCCGCCAACAGGGCTTCGGCCTCCTCCTGGACCGAATAGGCAAGGACGGCGCGGAGCAGCGCTTCCTTTGAGTCGAAATAGCCATAAAGCGTCGCTTTCGAACCGCCGACACGCTCCGAAATCGCGCTCATAGAGGTGCGTTCATAGCCCTGCTCGACGAACAGCGCGGCGGCCGCTTCCACGATTTCCCGCCGCTTTTGTTCAGTACGTGTCCGCACGCCGACCTCTCTCGCTGTGATTTTTCATAAACCGTACAATACAGTTCATTTTAGCGTTGACAAGGCTTGAGCCGCGATAGATATACCGAACCGTACAGTTTAATTAAAAGGACCAAGTGATGATCAAACCTTCCTCTGCGCGACCGCGTCGCGCGGCCTTCCTGATTGCGCTCTTCGCCAGCGGCTGCGCAAGCGTGCCCCATATGGCGCCACCTGCCGTGAGCCGCGCGACCGAGTTGCAGGCGCAAGCGCACCGTCTGAACGGCGAGGCGACCGCCTGGCCGGCGGACGGTTGGTGGACCGGCTATGGTGACCAGCAGCTCGACCGGCTGATGGCGGATGCACTGGCCCAGTCGCCCGATCTCGCCGCCGCAACGGCGCGCATCAGGGTCGCCGATGGCTATGCCCGTCAGGCAGGGGCGGCACTGCTGCCGTCGATAACCGCAAGCGGCAATGTCTCCGGCGCGCTGCTCAGCAAGAATAATGGCGTACCGGCACAAATTGTCCCCGGCGGCTGGAACGACACGGGGTCGGTCGGAATCGGCGGTACGATCGACATCGATCTATGGGGCAAGAACCGCGCGAACCTGCGCGCCGCCAAGTTGGAAGCCGCCGCCACGCGCTACGAGGCCGAGCAGGCAAAGCTGGCGCTTACTACCGCGATTGCGTCCGCTTATGCCGAGCTCGCCGCGCTTCATGCGCAGCGCGACAGCCTGGAATCGGCGCTCGCCATCCGCACCCAGACGCTGGCGCTGGTCGATCAGCGGGTGGCGCAGGGACTCGACACCGAAGCGGTGCAGCGTCAGGCGCGCGCCCGGCTTGAGGCGACACAAGCCAGCCTGGCCGCGACCGATGAAGCGATCGGCCTTGCCCGCAATGCCATTGCCGCGCTGATCGGCAGCGGCCCCGACCGGGCGCTCGACATCAGCCGCCCCAATCTCGCGACGCTGACCGTCCAGCCCTTGCCTGCCAAGGCCGGCATCGACCTGATCGGCCGCCGCCCCGACATCGCTGCCGCCCGCGCACGCGCCGAGGCCGCGCAGCAGAGGGTCAAGGCCGCGCGCGCCGAATTCTATCCCAATCTCAGCCTGTCCGCGCTGGTCGGTACGCAGGCGTTCGGGTTGGGCAATCTTTTTGCAAGCAATTCAACCTTTGGAGCTGCGGGTCCCGCGGTATCCCTCCCCCTGTTCCGCGGGGGCGCGCTCCAAGGCCAGTACCGCGCGCGGCGCGGTCAGTATGACGAGGCGATCGCGTTTTATGATCGCACCGTCATCGGGGCCCTGCACGAAACCGCCGATGCGATGACGAGCCGCACCCTCCTCGTCACCCGGCTTGAGGCTTCGCGCAGGGCACTGGCCGATTTTGAAGCGGCGAACCGTCTTGCGCGGCTCCGCTACTCCCAGGGCCTGTCGACGTATCTCGACGTGCTCACCGCCGAGGAAGGTGTCCTCGATTCCCGCCTGACCGTTGCCCGGTTGCAGACCCGGGCCTTTGCCCTCGACGTCGCGCTGGTGCGCGCGCTCGGCGGCGGCTTCCACGCCTGAAAGGATTTGACCGATGAACACGATCCAGCATGATTTCGACGATGGCGCGATGCCCGCGGATACCGCCGCGCAGACCCGCAAGCGCAAAAGACTATTCGCCGCGCTCGCAGGCGGCATCGCGCTCGTCGGCACCAGCGCCTATGGCTATACGACGCTTGTCGCGTCCAAACACGCGGTGACCGACAACGCCTATGTCGGCGCC
Source organism: Pseudomonadota bacterium (assembly GCA_049323815.1). Classification (GTDB taxonomy): domain Bacteria; phylum Pseudomonadota; class Alphaproteobacteria; order Sphingomonadales; family Sphingomonadaceae; genus Sphingomonas. The sequence continues at coordinate 11,828 of JBMOOB010000041.1, forward strand.
GACATCGCTCAGGTCACGCCGCTGATCGGCGGCCCGGTCGCCGAGGTGCGCGTGCAGGATGCGCAAAGCGTGAGGCGGGGCGACGTGCTCGTCCGGCTCGACGACACCGACGCGAAGATCGCGGTGGCGCGGGCCGAGGCCGATCTTGCCGCGACGATCCGCAAGGTACGCGGGCTTGTTGCCACCGATAGCGCTCTCGGTGCCCAGATCACCGCCCGTGCTGCCGACGAAGCCCGCGCCGATGCACAGCTCGTCGCGGCCCAGTCCGATCTTGCCAAGGCGCGGATCGACCTCGACCGGCGCCAGGCGCTGGCCCGATCAGGCGCGGTGTCGGGCGAGGAACTGACGACGATGCGCAACGCCTATAATGGCGCGCTTGCCAATCTCAGGGCAGCGCAAGCCGCGCGGGCCCAGGCGAGCGCCACCCGCGCCGCCGCCATCGGCAGCCGCGACGCCAACCGCGCGCTGATCGCCGACGCGTCGGTCGACAATAATCCCGAAGTGCTCGCGGCGCGCGCGGCGCTGGCGCAAGCGCGGGTCGATCTGGCGCGCACGGTGATCCGCGCACCGATCGACGGTGTCGTCTCCAAGCGCCAGGTGCAGGTCGGCCAGCGCGTCCAGCCGGGCGCGCCACTGATGATGGTCGTGCCGATCCAGGCCGCCTATGTCGATGCGAACTTCAAGGAAGTGCAGCTCGCGCATGTTCGCCCGGGCCAGACGGCGACGCTGACCTCCGACCTCTACGGCGAGGACGTGGTCTATCACGGCACCGTGGTCGGCTTTTCCGGCGGCACTGGTGCTGCGTTCGCGGTGGTGCCGGCGCAGAACGCGACCGGCAACTGGATCAAGGTCGTCCAGCGCCTGCCGGTGCGTATCCGCCTTGATCCGAAGGAGCTAGCCCAACATCCACTGCGCGTCGGCCTGTCGATGACAGCGGACGTCAAGGTCGCCAAGTAATCCGCCACTCAGCTTAAGGGAAACAACCGCCATGTCCGCTGCCACGCCCGCTTCGGGCCACGGGGACGCGCGCCCGCTGACCGGTGCGCCGCTGTTCATCGCCGCGATCCTTATCGGTCTCGGCAATTTCCTGGTGGTGCTCGATACCACCATCGCCAATGTCTCGGTGCCGACGATCGCCGGCAATCTCGGCGTGTCGTCGAGTCAGGGGACGTGGGTGATCACCTCCTATGCGGTGGCGGAAGCGATTACCGTTCCGCTGACCGGCTGGCTCGCCAAGAAGTTCGGCGCGCAGCGGACCTTCATCACCTGTTACCTGGGCTTCGCGGTCATCTCGCTGCTCTGCGGCCTGTCGAATTCGCTTGGCATGCTGCTTGGCATGCGCGTGCTGCTCGGCCTGGTTGGCGGGCCGATCATGCCCTTGTCGCAGATGCTGCTGCTGCGCGTCTTCCCCAAGGAAAAGGCCACGCTCGCGACCGTCATCTGGGCGATGACCACGCTGGTCGGGCCCGTCGCCGGCCCGATCCTCGGCGGGATCATCTGCGACAATTACGGCTGGGCGTGGATTTTCTTCATCAAGGTGCCGGTCGCGGCCGCAGGCGGCCTCGTTCTGATGACCCTGATGAAGGGTCAGGCTGATCCGAAGTTCCCCGCGTTCATCGACAAGGTCGGCCTCGCGCTTCTGGTCGTGTGGGTCGGGGCCCTTCAGATCATGCTCGACGAAGGCCGCAACCATGACTGGTTCGCGTCCGAAGAGATCCGCACCCTCGGCATCATCGCCGCGATCGGCTTCCTCGCCTTCCTGATCTGGGAACTGACCGAGAAGAACCCGATTGTCGACCTCAAAATCTTCCGCCATCGCGGCTTTGTCGGCGCGGCGACGACCTATGCAGTCGGCTTCGGCGGCTTCTTCGCCTCGATCGTTATCCTGCCGCTGTGGCTGCAATCGAACATGGGCTACACCGCCACCTGGGCGGGCTATGCCACCGGCATCATGGGGATCCTGGCGGTCGCGTCGGCGCCGATGGTGGGCAAGGCGGTTGAGCGGTTCGATCCGCGCTTGATCGTCTGCCTGGGCGTGCTCGGCCTCGCCGGCGTGATGGTGTGGCGGATGTGGACCTTCTCGTCCGACGTCACCTTCGTGCAGATGGCGTGGCCGACGCTGATCACCGGCGTATTCATGGTGATGTTCTTCGTGCCGGTGACCGGCCTCGCCATGGCGAGCGTCGAGCCCGACGAGCAGGCCAATGCCGCCGGCCTCTCCAACTTCATGCGGACGCTGGCGGGTGCCTTTGCCACTTCGCTCGTCCAGAGCGGCTGGTCGAACGCGGTGCGCACCAACCAGACCGAGCTTGTCGGCGCGATGTCGCACGGTAACCAGCTGCTCGATGCCGCCGGCGCGGCAGGAGTGCCCGCCGATGTTGGCACCCAGCTGCTCGACCTGATCGTCGAGGGGCAGAGCGTGATGCTCGCGACGCTCAACATGTTCGGCGTGATCGCACTGTGCCTCGGCGCCTCGGCGGCGATCATCTGGCTCGTCCCCAAGCCCAAGGGCCCGATCGACACCAGCGGCGCGCACTGACGCCCTCGTTTTCCCACAACAAGGAGTAACAGCGTATGTTGAGATTGAACGGCAAGGTGGCGCTCGTCAGCGGCGGTGCGCGCGGCATCGGCGCGGCAACCGTCCGCGCGATGGTGGCCGAAGGCGCAAGCGTCGTGATCGGCGATGTGCTGGCGACCGAAGGCCAGGCCCGCGCGCGCGAACTCGGCGGATCAACGGCATTCGCGCATCTCGACGTGACCCGGCCCGAAAGCTGGGAGATGGCCGTCGCGGCGACGCTGCGCATCTTCGGGCGGCTCGATATCCTGGTGAACAACGCCGGTATAGCCCGCTTCGGCCGCACTGACACGCATGGCCGCGCCGATTGGGATCAGGTGATCGCGATCAACCTGACCGGCGTGTTCCTGGGCATACAGGCCGCCGTGCCCGCGATGCGCCAGGGCGGTGGCGGCTCGATCGTCAATGTCTCGTCGATCGCGGGCCTGCGCGGCTTTCCACAAGTGCCCGCCTATGTCGCGTCGAAGTTCGGCGTGCGGGGCCTGACCAAGGCCGCCGCGCTCGACCTCGCGGCCGACAATATCCGCGTCAACTCGGTCCATCCCGGCTTCGTTCGCACCGCGCTCATCGCCGACGGACCCGAGCCGCCGACCGGCCATGTCGCCATGCACCGGCTGGGCGACGCCGCCGAAATCGCCTCGCTGATCGTCTTCGTCGCCAGCGACGATGCCTCGTTCGCGACTGGCGCCGAATTCGTCGCAGATGGCGGCGCGACCGCCGGCAATGCCGCGCAATTCGCCTGAGTCATCAAGAAAGGAGGTGTCGACCGAACCCTGATCCTGTCTCCCCCAAACAACAGAAACGGACCGCCCGGGAAACGCCTGGGCCAACTCAAGGAATCAAGACAATGAAGTATGTTGCTTTCGCATCCTTCGCGCTCGCGCTGGTGATCAGCGCACCAGCCGCTGCCCAGAACTTCAACGGCCCATCGGTCGGCGCACAGGTCGGCTGGAGCCATGACGATATCCGAGGTCCCAAGACCGATCTCGGCACGCTGCCGGTCCAGGCCAGGAAGGATAGTGCGACCGTGGGTGGCTTTGCTGCCTATGACAAGGAAATCGGCCGCTTCGTCATTGGCGGCGAGCTGGGCTTCATGCTCGGCGCCAGCGATACGGCAACGGCCAGCGGTGGCGGTGCCACCTACAGCATCGACCCGCGCCGCTCGTTCGACGCCAGCCTGCGCGGCGGCTATCTGATCAACCCCAAGACGCTGGTCTATGGCCGCGCCGGTTATACCAATGAGCGCTTCCGGACGACCGTCAACACCGGGGCGACCAGCGTCATCCACTCGCAGGACCGTGACGGCTGGACGCTTGGCGCGGGTGTCGAGCGCGTGATCATTCCGCACGTCTCGGCCCGCGTCGAATATCGCTACGCCGACTTGAGCGACGGCACCGGCAAATGGGATCGCCACCAGGTGCTTACCGGCATCGCTTATCGCTTCTGACGCTTATCGGGCGGGAGGAGTGGGCGACGCCCGCTGCCTTCCGTCCGCTTTCCCTTTACGAAAGGCTTGATGATGGCTCGTATTGCGCATCCGGTCCGGCACCACCACCACGCCAAGAGGCACGACCGATACCCGCGGCTCGACGCGGCCAACCAGGCCATGTTGCATGTCGTGATCGCGCTGGCGCTGCTGTTCCCGATCATCTGGGTCTGGCTGGGCGTGTTTCTCGACAGCCTGACCTTTGCCGCGCTGCTCATCGGGACAGGCTATGCGAGCTTGCTGGCATCAATGCCGCGCTGATCGGCATGTGCTTCTTGGTGTGCGATTTAGATACGGCGGCTGCCGTTGGCATTATCAGATAAACCGAATTCGCAACAACAATGGAGATTTTTCGGGTCGGTAACGCCGCCAACGACCGGCCGTCAGATTAAGACGTTTGGGCGAGCATCTTCTCGGCCGATTAAGGCCAAGGAGACGAAGTATGGGACATTCACGCTACGATCCCGCGATGCAGAACCGGACTGCATGGAACGCTGGCAAGATGGTCGGAACCAAGCGACCACTTACGCAGAAACAAATTTGGGCGATCCGCTTTCACTTGGACCGCGAAGGCAGGATTCGTGATCGCGCACTTTTCGATCTCGCGCTCGATAGCAAGCTGCGAGGTTGCGACCTCGTCAAGATAAGGATCGGCGAGGTTGTCGCCAGCGGCGATGTACGAACCAGGGCGATCGTCATCCAGCAGAAGACGGGACGACCGGTTCAATTCGAGCTTACGGCTGACGTGCGCGCAAGCCTGCTCACGTGGCTGGAGCATCGGGGTGGGTCGGTCGACGATCATTTGTTTCCGAGCCGGGTCGATCGCACCGGTCATCTCAGCACTCGGCAATATGCGCGTTTGGTCGATGAGTGGGTGACAGCGATCGGGTTACGATGCGCCGAGTACGGGACGCATTCACTTCGACGGACAAAGGCGGCAATGATCTATCGGGCGACCGGGAACATCAGGGCCATTCAAATTCTACTCGGTCACACAAAGATCGAGAACACTGTCAGATACCTCGGCGTGGACGTTGAGGACGCGCTCATCCTCGCGGAGAGGACAGAAATTTGACCCCGGCGGCCCATCGGCGACGTCGATGGGCCGCTATTCCAGCCAGTCGGCAATGCGCCCCAATCTCGGTCATTCTCGGCTCGACAAATCTATGCCAAATGCTGCCCTCCGTTCAGGCAGCAGCCGATGACTAAAATGGGACAAAGCGGTCCTTTCTGAAGAAGCGCTGCAATGACGGCTTTGTCCGATAATCACCCCCCGGCGGCATACACAAGCGCACGAACTTTTTCCGCATCCGCATGAGTAGCCGGATTGTAGACAATCATCCCAAGCTCCGGCCTGCCTTCGACCGCGAAGGACGAGAATTCGAGTTTAACAAGCCCTGCCGTCGGATGGCGAATCCGCTTTACGCCCTCGCTGTGAGCGACGACGTCGTTGTCCTGCCACAGCGCTTCGAATTCCGGGCTCAGCCGGCTCAGTTCCTCGACGAGCCTGGCAGCTTCTGCGCTGCCTTGTGCACCAACCCTCGCCATGTCAGCCCGAAAGGCGCCGACCACGAACCGCGCGACGCTCTCCCAATCCTCATTTCGGTTACGGCCCTTGCCGTTCGTGAACATTAGCCGCAGAATGTTGCGCTGGTCCGACGGCAACAGCGAATAGTCTGTAAGCAGCGCGGCTGCTGCCCGGTTCCAGCCGAGTATATCCCAGATGGCGTTCTTAATGATGGCGGGACTGAGCGCCATTCCATCGAGTACGCGCTGCAAACGCGGTGTGATCTCATCGACGGGCTGGTAGCGTGCCTCGGGCGGGCGCCCCAGGCCCAGCATGTACAGATGTTCGCGCTCAGGTTCGGTCAGCATGAGTCCCTTAGCGATCCGATCCAGCACATCGGCGGAAGGAGCGCCGCCGCGACCTTGCTCCAGCCATGTGTACCAGGTCGGACTGATATTGGCCCGGCTAGCGACCTCTTCGCGCCTTAGTCCCGGGGTACGTCTGCGACCGAGGTCGAAACCAAAGGCGGCGGGATCGAGCCTAGCACGGCGATCGCGAAGATAGGTGCCGAGTCGGTTTTCTCCATCACTGATCATGAACGATCCTGTTTTAAATTATACCATGATAATGTCACTACTTTAACACGTTAAACCTAGCCCCGATACAACTTCTTCGTCATTAGGAGACTTATCATGCGTGTATTCCTGACCGGGGCGACGGGCTTCATCGGCTCGCACGTCATTCCCGAACTTCTGAGCGCCGGGCATGAAGTGCTCGGCCTCACTCGTTCCGATGCCGGCGCTCGCCAGCTCGAGGCTGCCGGTGCCGACGTACATCGCGGCGATCTAGAGCGGCCCGAGACACTCGCCAGCGGCGCGGCGGCGGCTGATGCAGTGATCCACTGCGCGTTCGACCATAATTTCGATACCTTCTTCGACAATACCAAGAAGGATGAGCGTAATATTGCCGCGATGGGCGCAGCGCTGGAAGGGACGCAGAAGCCCATCCTGATCACCTCCGGCATCGGCATGGGCACGCCGACAGATGGCGGCCTCGCGACCGAAGACATCCTCAATCCGCATCACGCCAATCCCCGCATCGCAACCGAACTTGCCGGTGCGGCGTTGATCGCGCAACGCATCGACGTGCGCACGATCCGGCTTCCGCAGGTACATGACAAAACCAGGGCCGGTTTGATCACGCCGCTCATCGCGGAGGCGCGGCGAGCCGGAGCGGTGGCGTACATCGGCGAGGGGGAAACTCGATGGGCTGCGGCGCACGTGAGCGACGTTGCCAAGCTGTATGTTCTCGCAATGGAAAAGGGTCAGCCGGGCGCACGCTATCATGCCTCGGCGGAGGAAGGCGTCAGCGCGCGCGCTATTGCAGAGGCGATCGGAAGCGGCACTGATTTGCCGGTTCGCTCGATCAGCGCCGAGGAGGCCGAACGGTATTTCGGCTGGATGGCATCTTTCGCTGGACTCGACATGATCGGGACAAGCCGATGGACTCGCGAGAGGCTTGGATGGAATCCGACCGGAGCTGATTTGCTGTCAGACCTTACTGCAATGGATTACGCAGCGCCCGCCGCGGGATAAGCTCGTTGAAATCGCCCGCATTGGCCGGTCGATGAGCGAGCCATCGACGGCAGATTCTGGCGCAATCCGCCGTCGGTCTCCCTCGCAGTGAAGGGCGCGAACGGGTCGTCAGCCGCCAACGGCTACCTCCCCCAAAACGTCCACTTCAGCCACTAGACCAATTAAAAGCTGTCGGACAGCAAGCGGCCCAATTCTGTTGAAAAAGTCGGACCCGCCAAGCTGGAGCCTAACTTCTAGCAACATTGATACAGAGTGAGTTCGCTGCTTGAATCATTGCTGTGTCGAGAGATGCATCCAAATTCTATTGTTGCCGACCAAAACGGACGATGGCGTTTTTCAACACAATTGGCCCAGTTGCGGTCAACAGCAAGACCAATCAGAATGGCGGTAGCGTGATTTGCCACATTGTTTGGTTCCCATCTTCGGACTCGAAGGGGCACCATTATTTTCAATGCCTTATGGGGGGCGAGGGCGTCGCGAGGCTTTCGTTCGACCATTCCCGTCGGATCGCCTGATAGACCTCACCCATCTCGCGTTGAACCCATTTCGGGTTGAGGCGGGTCGCCGATGTGCGCTCCGCGCGCAGAGGAAGCCGCTTCCATCACCCGGACGACGCGTCCGCCCGATTTCATGAATAGTCCCCGGCTTCCCGGCCGCCTTGCGCTTTCGCCAGTTGCCGGCGTCGAACCGGGCGAGTGGGGGCATCCCGTTCCTGGCGTGCTTCCGCCGCAGAATTTGGAATGTCGCGATGCAAGCGCATATCTGCTGCCCTGCCTCGGCGCATGTCTTGTATGTCCGGCCCGGCCTGGTTCGCGGGTCGAAGGAACGCGCGGGCCGGTTCGTTTCCATCGACTCGCGCAGCACGCAGGGCGGTCGCCGCGTTCCTCGCCCGCCCATGCCCCCTTTGCGCGCCGCGCCCGCGCGCCCATATCGCGGGTTATGAGCGAATCCTCGACGGTGTGGCACGGCACCACCATTCTTTCCGTGCGCAAATCGGGCAAGGTCGTGATCGCGGGCGATGGCCAGGTTTCCGCCGGCAACACGGTAATGAAACCCAACGCACGCAAGGTGCGTCCATTGGGCGACGGCAAGGTCATTGCCGGCTTCGCCGGCGCGACTGCCGATGCCTTCACGCTGTTCGAACGGCTGGAGGCGAAGCTGGAGCGGCACCAGGGCCATCTGCTGCGTGCGGCGGTCGAGCTGGCCAAGGACTGGCGGACCGACAAATATCTCCGCAACCTGGAGGCGATGCTGCTCGTCGCCGACCGCGAATCGACGCTGGTCATTACCGGCAACGGCGACGTGCTCGAGCCCGAGCCGAGCGAGCACGGCATCGTCGCGGCAATCGGATCGGGCGGCAATTTTGCGTTGTCGGCGGCGCGCGCGCTGATCGAATATGAAGCGGATGCCGAAACCGTCGCGCGCAAGGCGATGCGGATCGCCGGCGAATTGTGCGTCTACACCAATGATCGCTTGACCGTGGAAATGCTCGAAAGCGCAGGTTAGGGTCGGCCGGAGCGTGTTCGCGCTCCGGCACGAGTAGCTTGCATATGTTCACGGTTGCGTTCGATCGCGACGCCAATCGCGTTGTGATCCGGGTTCACGGCTTTTGGCGCAGCGAGGATGTTCCCCCCTTCGCAACCGCAGTGGGTTCGGTAGTGCGTCAGGCGCGCGCCGTCTCCGATGACTTCGACGTCCTCGTCGAATCGCTGGACTTTCCGGTGCAGGCGAACGACGTGGCCGACCTGCTGCCCAATGTGATGCGCGCGGGCATGAGCCAGACGGCGGGGCGCGCCGCCGTGGTGGTGGGCAGCCACCTGAACCGGCTGCAGGCCGAACGCACGCTCACCCACCCGCGCGTGCGCGTGTTCGTCACTGCGGAAGCGGCGGAGGCCTGGCTTTCCCGGCGCGACTGAGCCTGCCTTCGTCGTTACCCCGCTTGATCGGCGCGCGCGCATCCCAATATCGCTGGGCATGATCCCTACGCGGCGCGCCGCCCCGGCGCGTCCGCCCACCAAGCAAAGCACATGAACCAGGACCTGACCCCCAAGACCATCGTTGCCGCGCTCGACGCGCATATCATCGGACAGAAGGACGCCAAGCGCGCCGTTGCGGTCGCGCTGCGCAACCGCTGGCGCCGGCAACAGCTCGCGCCCGACCTGCGCGACGAAGTCACGCCCAAAAATATCCTGATGATCGGCCCGACCGGGTGCGGCAAGACCGAGATCAGCCGCCGCCTCGCCAAGCTTGCCGACGCGCCGTTCGTGAAAGTGGAAGCGACCAAGTTCACCGAAGTCGGCTATGTCGGCCGCGACGTCGAACAGATCGCGCGCGATCTGGTCGAGGAAGCGATCCGGCTGGAAAAGGAACGCCGCCGCGCCGCCGTGAAAGACAAGGCCGAGGAAGCGGCGATGGGGCGCCTGCTCGATGCGTTGACCGGCAAGGACAGTTCGACCGCGACGCGTGAGGCGTTCAAGCAACGCTTTGCCGACGGCCTGCTCGATGCGACCGAGATCGAGATCGAAGTCGAACAGGCGCAGCAGATGCCGTTCGAAATCCCCGGCGGCGGCGCGCAGATGATTAATCTGGGCGAGATGATGGGCAAGGCGTTCGGCGGCCCGCCGCTGAAGCGGCGCAAGATGACGGTCCCCGCCGCCTGGGCCAAGCTGGTCGAGGAAGAGGCCGACAAACGGCTCGACCAGGACGAGGTAAGCCGCGTCGCGCTGGCCGATGCGGAGGCGAACGGCATCGTCTTCCTGGACGAGATCGACAAGATCGCGGTCAGCGACGTGCGCGGCGGATCGGTGAGCCGCGAAGGCGTGCAGCGCGACTTGCTGCCGTTGATCGAGGGTACCACGGTCGCCACCAAATATGGACCGATGAAGACCGACCACATCCTGTTCATCGCGTCGGGCGCGTTCCACGTCGCCAAGCCGAGCGACCTGCTGCCCGAGTTGCAGGGGCGGTTGCCGATCCGCGTCGAGCTGAAGGCGCTGACGCAGGAGGATTTCGTCGCTATCCTGTCCGACACCAAGGCGAGCCTCGTACAGCAATATGCCGCGCTGCTGGGCACCGAGGGCGTCAAGATCGACTTCACCGACGACGGGATCCGCGCGGTCGCGCGCATCGCCGCCGAAGTGAACAGCGAGATCGAGAACATCGGCGCGCGCCGGTTGCAGACGGTGATGGAAAAGCTGCTCGAGGAAGTAAGCTTCGATGCCGAGGACCGTTCGGGGTCGACGCTGGTGATCGACGCCGCCTATGTCGACGGTCAGTTGGCGAGTGTCGCGCGCAATACCGACCTCAGCCGATATGTGCTATAAGCGCGGTTCTGCTGGATGGGAGTGAGACCATGGCGCCTGTTGGAGAGCGCGTGAACTGGCCGTTGATTGCGGGCGGTGGCGGCGTTTTGCTTGGCGGAGGCGCCACGGCGCTTATGGGTGTCGGTCCGTGGATCGGGCTGTTCGCCGCGCCGTCTTCGGCGGCGACGGCGTCACCCATCTATCTTGGCGCTGTTGCGCTGGGCGCTGCGTTGGTCATCGCCGTGGTGCTGTTCCATGCATTGTCGCTCCAGCGCCACTTGCTCGAGCAGCGTGAGGCGCTGCGCCACGCGCGCGGCGCCGCGCAGGCTTCGCTCGACGAAGGTGCGCTTGCCTCTGCCCGGTTGGCGGCATTGCTGGAGGGCGAGTTCGACGAACCCGGCGAGCTGGGGCCGCTGGAGGTTCGCCCCTATCTTACCGCCGGCGGCTTCGACTTCGGCAAGACCCGCACCTTCGATCCGCTGACGGAATTCCCCGTTCGTCCCGAGGCGGAGGAAGGCGATGAGCGATAGCGACGTTCGGTCGCTGTCGACGCGTCGGTTGCGCGATCAGGCGCGGATGCTGGACGACCAGCGGCGAGATCTTGCCGGGGACATCGAACGGCTGACGGGCGAAGCCGCGCGGGCCGAGGACAAGGCGCGCGGCGATGTCGCGATCTTCTCTGGCGCGACGCTGGTATCGGTCGTGGCCTTTGCGTCGAGCGCGATCACGCCCTTCGGGATTGCCCTGGGGCTGTTGACCGCCGGTTTTGCCTATCTGTCGGGCAAGAGCTGCTTCGAAACCGCCGCAGGTTGCGGCGATACCGCCGGGGCGCTGCGGACCAAGACCGAGCGTCACGATGCGATCGTCGCGCGGCTGAACGCGATTTCCGACGAACTGGCGCGGCGCAAGCGGTAGCATTCGGGCGGCGTCGGCACGGCACGACTTTTTGCCCGTGGCTATGGACTTGTCGCGCGCCTGCCTGCACGTCTGCGTCTTGGCCGTTCTGCTTTTGGGGGAATGCAATGCTGGGAAATCTGCTCGGCGTCGCGGTGCGTGGGGGCGTACTCGCGGCCGCGTTGCTGGCGCTCGACATGCCGCCGGCCGCGGACAAGCCGGTGGTGGGGGCAATGGCGCCCGACGCGACGATCGTGCTGTTCGACGGCAGCAAGGTGCGGCTGGCCGACCTGCGCGGCAAGGTCGTCATTCTGAACCTGTGGGCGACGTGGTGCGGACCGTGCAAGCGCGAGATGCCCGCGCTCGACCTGATGCAGGTCAACGCCGGAAAACACGGACTCCAGATCTATGGCGTGCTCGTTCAGGACCCCACGCCGCGCTATCGGCTCAGGGATCTCGAAAAGGTGCTGCACTATCCGCTCGCGCGGTCAGTCAACAAGGGACTGGTGCCGCTCGACGGCGCCGTGCCGACCAATTATATCATCGATCGCAAGGGCGTGATCCGCTACGCGCGCGCCGCTGTGCTCGACAAGGAAGAGTTCGCCGAACTGATCGTGCCGCTGATTAACGAGCGTCCGTAAGGCACTGGACAGGCGCGTCTCGAGCTTTCACCCTGCCGCCTGGTTTTGACAGTTTAGAGTCGGGGAATCGGTGATGCGGAAGAACAGGCTTTTCCTGGCAGTGTCGGTGCTGGCGGTGTCGGTGCTGGCGGTGCCCGTGGTGGCGCAGGAAACGCCCAAGCCGCCGACGGTCGCGCAAAAGCCGCATGACGTGAAGGCACCGTTCGGCGCGGTGCGCCAGGACGAATATTACTGGCTGCGCGACGACACGCGCAAGAACCCGGAGATGCTGGCGTATCTGAACGCCGAAAACGCCTATGCCGATGCCGTGCTGGCGCCGACCAAGCCGTTGCAGGAAAAGCTGTATTCCGAGATTGTCGGCCACATCAAGCAGGACGACAGCTCGGTCCCCTATGTCGATAACGGCTACCGCTACCAGAGCCGTTTCACGACGGGCGCCGACTATCCGGTGATCGTGCGCAAGGCCGCGGGCCCCGACGCCGCGGAGCAGACGCTGTTCGACGAACCCGCGATGGCCAAGGGACATGATTTTTTCCAGATCGGCGACTGGTCGGTCAGCCAGGACAACAAGCTGGTGGCCTGGGCCGAGGATACCGTCGGCCGCCGCCAATATGTGCTGCGGGTCAAGAATCTGGAAACCGGCGCGGTGTTGACCGACGAAGTGACGAACGTCGAGGCGAACCTCGTCTGGGCGGACGACAACAAGACGATCTTCTATGTCGAGAAGGACCCGGTCACGCTGCTGTCCAAGCGCGTGAAGAAGCATGTGCTGGGCACGCCCGCCAGCGCCGACACGCTTGTCTATGAAGAGGCGGACGACAGCTTCTACATGGGGATCGGTCGGACGACGTCGGACAAATATATCTGCATCTCGGTGACCAGCACCGTCAGCGACGAGGCGCGTTGCGCGCCCGCCGCCGACCCGGCGCGCTTCACGGTGCTGGCGCCGCGCCAGCGCGACTTCGAATATTCGGCCGACAATGTCGATGGCCGCTGGATCATCCGCACCAACTGGAACGCGAAGAACTACAAGCTGATGGCGGTTTCCGACGCCGACGCGGCGAAGGGGCGCGCGGCGTGGAAGGACCTGGTTCCGGCCAGCGACAGCGTGTTCATCGAGGGGTTCCAGGGGTTCAACGGCTTCCTGGCGATCGAGGAACGGTCGGAAGGCAACAAGCGCATCCGCATCCTGACCGACGCGGGCAAGTCGCGCTTTGTCGACGCCGACGAACCCGCGTTCACCATGGACCTGTCGGTCAATCTGGACCCCGCCGCGCCGGTCGTCCGCTATACCTATGGATCGCTGGTCACGCCCACGACGACGTACGAAGTCGATGCGCTGACCGGTGCGCGCACGGTGCTGAAGGTGCAGCCGGTGCCCGGATACGACGCGTCAAAATATGTGACTGAACGCGTTTGGATCACCGCGCGCGACGGTACCAAGGTGCCGGTGTCGCTGGTCTATGCCAAGGGGTTCAAGAAGGACGGCACCGCCGCCTTGTTCCAGTACGCCTATGGCAGCTACGGCTATTCGACCGACCCGTCGTTCCAGCCGATCCTGCCCAGCCTGCTCGACCGCGGCATGGTCTATGCCATCGCGCATATTCGCGGCGGCCAGGAAATGGGCCGCGGCTGGTATGACGACGGCCATCTGTTGAACAAGAAGAACAGCTTCACCGACTTCATCGACGTGACCGAAGCGCTGGTGAAGCTCGGCTATGCGAAAAAGGGCCGCGTGGCGGCGATGGGCGGTTCGGCCGGCGGGCTGTTGATGGGCGGCGTCGCCAACATGGCGCCGCAGGATTATTCGGTCATCGTCGCGCAGGTGCCGTTCGTCGACGTGGTGACGACGATGCTCGACGCGTCGATCCCGCTCACCACCAACGAATATGACGAATGGGGCAACCCGGCCCAAAAACAATATTACGACTATATGCTGTCTTATTCGCCCTATGACAATGTGAAGGCCCAGGCGTATCCGGCGATGTTCGTGGGTACCGGCCTGTGGGACAGCCAGGTACAATATTATGAGCCGGCCAAATATGTCGCCCGGCTGCGCGCGAAGAAGACCGACACCAACCCGCTGGTCTTCCGCGTCAATATGGAGGCCGGGCACGGCGGCAAGTCGGGCCGGTTCCAGCGGTACAAGGAACAGTCCGAATATATGGCCTTCGCGCTGTCGCAGTTGAAGGTGGCGCAATAGGCCCGGCCCGAACCACGCGCCGCTCCCCGATGGAGCGGCGCGGGTTCATCCGGCGGTCAGCGGCCGGCCTTCGAATAAGGCGTCCATTTCCCGAACCTGCACGACCCCATCGGCATCGACGACGCGCGATCGACAACGCGGAAAATGTCATTCTCGCAAATTTCCGAGCCGTGGAGTTCGAGTACCAGCAGCGGGTCGCCGTGTAGCGAGGGGCAGCCGTCGGGCAAGTCATTGCGCCACACGCGCACACCGCTTTCGCGATAGAGGATCGTGTTGTCGTCGATCACCTGTGGTCCGTTGACTCGGTCGGCGCGGACGCACGACACCGGCTTGCCCGGCACGCGGCCCTTCAACGCTTCCGCCAGTTCGCGGTCGGCGCGGGCGCGCTGCGAAGCCTGCATTTCTGCGGTGGGCGTGCATCCCCCCAGCGCCAGCGCAGCCAGCGCCATGCCGGCAACTAGTCTTGACATCATCCTTCTCCCATTGGCCGCGCTCAGTCGGCGGCAGGGGTGTAGGGCACGAAGTCGCCCAGCGCGCAGGCGCCGGTCACCTGGCCGCCCACGCGCGCGCGCGTCTCAACCAGGTCGCCCGAGCAATATTGCCGGATCGGCGACCGCGTCACGATCAGGTCGTCGCGCTTCAACCCGGCGCAGCCGCCCGTGGGGGTGTTGCGATAGACCTTGTTCTTGCCGACGACGAACAGGATCGTGTCGGGGAATGTCTTGGTCTGCGTGATGCGGTCGGGATCGATACAATTCTGCGGCTTGCCCGGTTCGAGTCCGGCCAGTGCCTTGTCGAGTTTCGCCTGCTGGCTGGCGGACATGCCCGGATCGGACGCGGCGGTGGTGGCGCAGGCCGCAACGAGCAATGCGGCGGGTACGGCGTATCGGAACATGCTACTCTCCTTGTCGCCTGACCGACGCACTATAGCGCGTCAGCCGGGAAATACATCCTTCGCCGCGCGCAATTCCGCGAGTTTTTCTGCGGTTGGCGCGCGCAGGAAGGGATTGGTGGCGGCTTCCGCCGCGATGGTGGTGGGCACGGTCGCTCCGCCCTCTGCGCGCTGGCGCTCCACGTCGGTCAGCCGCTCGGCGATCGCCGCATTGTCCGGCTCTGCCGCATGGGCGAAGCGGGCATTCGACAGCGTATATTCGTGCGCGCAATAGACCAGCGTGTCGTCCGGCAGCGCCGCCAGTCGGCGCATGTTCGCGAACATCTGTTCGGCGGTTCCTTCGAACAGCCGGCCGCAGCCCATCGCGAACAGTGTATCGCCGACGAAGATCAGCCGGTCCCCGGCGAAATGATAGGCGATGTGGCCGGCGGTATGTGCGGGCACCTCCAGCACCGTCGCAGCGTGCGCGCCCAGCATCACGACATCGCCTTCACGCACCGCGCGGTCGGTCGTCGGGATGCGCTCCGCTTCCGCCGCTGGCGCGACCACCGTGGCGCCGGTGGCTTGCTTGATCGCCGCGTTGCCGCCGGTGTGGTCGGGGTGCCAATGCGTGTTCCAGACCGTCGTGATCGTCCAGCCGCGTGCCCTTGCCTCGGCCAGCGCGGGTTCGGCCTGCGCGGGGTCGACCACCATTGTCTCGCCCGATGCCGAGTCGTGGACCAGCCAGATGTAATTGTCGCTGAGCGCGGGAATGCGGACGATGTGAAGCGGAGTCA
This sequence comes from Pseudomonadota bacterium, assembly GCA_049323815.1. Taxonomy (GTDB): domain Bacteria; phylum Pseudomonadota; class Alphaproteobacteria; order Sphingomonadales; family Sphingomonadaceae; genus Sphingomonas. The sequence goes on from JBMOOB010000041.1 coordinate 27,699, forward strand.
TTGCGAGTTCCTTTGCTGCGTGGCGATCCAGTGGCGGGCGGCCTCGGCCATGCGGCGCGTATAGTCCTCGGCACGATCTGGCCGCGCGCGCGGCGCGCCTGCGCCCGCCCATAACGGGCTGTAATCGCCGCGCCCATCGGCTTCCGCATGCGCGCGCAACGGCGCCAGCGCGGCCGAGGCATAAGGAAAGGGCGGCGCGGCTGGGTGCCAGTCGCCCAGCCGTCGCATCAGCCGGTTGCGGATGCCGCGCGCGGCCCGGCCGGAAAAGAGGTTGGTGAACGCGGTATCGGCCGATTCCGCCGTGCCGATCAGCGCACGATGCGGTGCGGCGATGCTGCTTTCGGGCGCGGCGAGATAGGCCGTGCCGATCTGCACCGCCGCCGCGCCCGCCGCCAATGCTGCGCACAGGTCGCGTTCGTCGACGATTCCGCCCGCGGCGATCACCGGCACATCGACGGCATCGACGATCGCCGGCAACAGCCGGGCCAGCGGCGCCGGCACATGACGGTCGAGGAACCACCCGGCATGCCCGCCCGCTTCGGCGCCCTGCGCGATGATGGCGTCGCATCCCTGCGCCGCCAGCCAACGCGCCTCTGGCACGCTGGTGGCGTTGCCGAAGATGCGCGCACCGGTTGCGCGCACCCGCGCCACCAGCTCGGGCGCGGGCAGGCCGAAATGAAAGCTGACGACGGCAGGCCGCACTGTCTCCACTGCGGCGCACAGTGCGTCGTCGAACGGGCGACGCAGCGGCGGGGGAGCGGCGGCCGACACGCCTTCCTCGTCATACAAGGGTTCGAGCAGCGCGCGCCATTGCGTCTCGTCAGGCGGCGACGGGAGAGGGTGGCAGAAAAAATTCAGATTGAACGACGCGTCTGTCGCATCGCGCAGCGCCGACGCCTGTTCAGCGACCTGCGCGGGCGTCAGCATGCCGCAGGGCAGCGACCCCAGCGCGCCGCCGCGCATCGCCGCCGCCGCCAGCGGCACGCCGCCCGCTCCCGCCATCGGCGCCTGCACGATCGGTACGGCGGCACCGGTCAGCGACAGGAAGCGGGCGGCGGTCACCTTACCATTCGCCCGTGTTCGGCATCGACGCCCAGGGTTCGGCGGGCGGCAGCGGATCGCCCTGCTGGAGCAGTTCGACCGAGATATTGTCGGGGGTACGCACGAACGCCATATGGCCGTCGCGTGGCGGGCGGTTGATCGTGACTCCGCCGTCCATCATCCGCTGGCAGGTTTCGTAGATATTTTCGACGCGATAGGCGAGGTGTCCGAAATTGCGGCCGCCGCCATAGGTTTCGCCCGGCGTGCCGTCCTGGGCGGGCCAGTTGTAGGTCAGTTCGACTTCGGCCTCGGCGCGCTTGCCCGGTTCGTTCAGGTCTTCGTCCGCCGCCAGGAAAATTAGCGTGAAGCGGCCCTTTTCGCTCTCGATCCGCCGCACTTCGGTCAGACCCAGCAGTTCGAAAAAGCGGATGGTCGCGTCGGGATCGGTGACGCGGATCATGGTGTGCAGATATTTCATCGCGGAGGGGCTCCCTGGGGGTTCGGGCGCGAGATAGTCGCTGCGCCATGCGCTTGCCACCCCGCCCGCCCGGTACGCGATGCGCGCCAGCCGCAAAAAATGTGCTTCGGGGCGGGTTTTTATTTTCACATTGAAATTTAATTGGCTAGGGCGCCGGGGAGATTCGTCGCTGGGAGACCATATGATTTTGCGCCTGACGCTTGCCGGGGCGGCGTTGCTCGCGCTCGGGCCGCTGGCCCGCGCGCCGGAAGAGCGCACGCCCGCGCTGCGGCTCGACCAGGTCCAGATGATCGGCACGCACAACAGCTATCATCTGGCGCCCGACCCGGCGGTATTCGACCTGTTGCGCACCACCGGTTACAACGCCGGGCAATATTGGACCGGCGAACGGCTGGCGCGTGCGATCGACTATTCGCGCGAGCCGTTGTCGAGACAGCTCGACATGGGATTGCGCGCCGTCGAGCTGGATGTGCACGACGATCCGGCGGGTGGCGGCTATGCCGTGCCCGGCGTGTTCGCGTCGCTGGCGGCGCGCGGGATGGCGGGCACTCCCTATGATCCGGACGAGCGGATGCGCCTGCCCGGAATGAAGGTGTTCCACCAGGCGGACTATGACCAGCGCAGCACTTGTCTTTTGCTTGCCGATTGCCTGGGCGAAATCGCGCAATGGTCGCGTGCGCACCCGGCGCACAGCCCGATTTTGGTGATGCTGGAGAGCAAGGCGGGAGTGCCCGCGCCGTTGACGCGCGACTATCGCCCGGCGGTGCCGGTGCCGTTCGACGCGCAAAGCTGGGTCCGGCTGAAGGCGGAAATCGCGCGCGCCTTTCCGCGCGACATGCTGCTTACCCCCGCCGATGTTCGCGCCGACGCGCCGACGCTGCTCGCGGCGGTGGAGCGGCGCGGCTGGCCGACGCTGGACGCGCTGAAGGGCAAGGTCATGGTCCTGCTGCTCGACGAGGAAAAGGCCGCGCGCGCCTATCGCGCGCAGGCGCGCCTTGATGGCGTCGACCCGATCTTCACCGCCGAGCGTCCCGCGAAACATGCCTCGCTGCGGCTGAGCGGCGACGATGCGTGGGTCATCCTGCCCAACCCCGCCGACCCGCGCATTCCGGGCGCGCTGGCGCGACATATGCTGGTGTACACCCGTGCCGACACCGACACCGAACAGGCGCGCGCCAACGATCCGCGCCGCCGCGACCGCGCCTTTGCCAGCGGGGCGCAATTGATCGGCACCGACTATCCGGTGCCCGACCCGCGCTTTTCCCCCTATCGCGTCGCGTTCGACCGCGGGTGGTACCGCCGGTGCAATCCGGTGACCGGCCGTTCGGCCTGTCGCTAGCGTCGGCAGCGCCGCCCGCCGGCGGGAATGCGGACGGGCGATGAATCGGACCCGCGACCGCTGCGGTGCGACGCGATCCGCATCTCCACTTGCTCGCCGGTGCCTCCTGTCGCGGAAGAGGGCCAAGCCGGCGCTCAGGGTTCGAACAGCGTCCGCACGATCGGCACCGACGCCGCCCCGACCACGCCCGCGCGCGGCCCCAGCGCGGAAGCGATGACGCGCGGTCGGGGTAGCCCGACGCCTTCGTTGCAAAAGGCGGGCGTGTCGATTTCGGCGACCAGTGCCTGGAGGAGCGGCAGCGGCAGGCGCCCGCCGACGATGACCGCTTCCGGATCGAGCAGCCGGGCAGTGATGCCCAGTTGTTCGCGCAATTGGCCGCCCGCGCGGCGGATCCAGGCGCGCAGCGGAGGGCATTCGTGCAAGGACAACCGCTCCAGGTCGGGGAAGTCGGTGACCGCCACGCCCGCGGCGGTCAGATGTGCGAACAGGTCCTGCCCCGACGGGCGCGGGCGGTCGTTGGGGAACTGAATGCCGATCATGCCGGCATTGCCCGACATGCCGCGATACAGGCTGCCGTTCAGCACGATGCCGCCGCCGACGCCATGGCCGATGTGGACAAAGACGAACGAGTCGATCTGCTGACCCACGCCCAGCACGCGTTCGCCCAGCGCCGCGCTGGCGGCGTCATTCTCCACGAAGACGCGGTACGGCAGCGCATCGGCGAATTCGGCGCGCAGGTCGCGGTGGGCGAGGCGCGGGAAATAGGCGTGCGCGTTCACCTGGCCCGCATTGCCGGTGAAATCGCCCGGCAGCGCGAAGCCGACGCCGACGACCCGGTCGCGCGCGATGCCCGTGGCAGCCAGCGCGGCGGTGACAAAGTCGCGCGTGACGGCGGCGATCGTCTCGGGCTCGGCGACGTCGATCGGCCGCGCGTCGGCATGGACGATCGTGCCCGCGAGGTTGACCAGCCCGATTTCGAGATGGCGATGCGAGAAATAGACGCCGATGGCATGCGCGCCCTCTGCCGAGACATGCAGCGGGCGCGTCGGCTGCCCGCGCAGCCCTTCGCGCGCGACAGTGTCGGAAACCAGCCGCCGGTCGGTCAGCGTGCGGACCAGCCGCGTCACCGACGCGCCGGTCAGCCCGGTCTGCTCCGCGATGTCCGAACGCGGAATCGGTCCCTGGCGCCAGATGACGTCCAGAATGCGCCGTTCATTTTCCGAAAGGTCGTCGCCGACCGCGCGAATCCTGTCCAACCTGCGTCTCCTGTCCGCCGGGTCCCCTAGCAGCCGGCGTCATGCCGTACACGCGAAAATCGCATCGTTAAATTACATCGTGTAATTAAAGAGTCGCATTCCCCGCCTATCCGGCGACCCGAAGCGGACACGAATCGACGGCAGATCGCCGCAAAGGGGGAACAGGACATGCGACAGACGACGGCATTGCTCATCGGCGCGGCGGTGATCGCGCTCGCCAGCGGACGGGCGCACGCACAGGCGGCAAAGGATGCCCCTGAACCCGCGAACGCACAGGACGACACGATTGTCGTCGTCGGCCAGCCGCTTGCCAACCGCGTCGCGGTGGCGGAGAAACGGTCGAAGGACGTGGTGGCCGATGTGCTGGCCACCGACGACCTGGGCAAGCTGCCCGACGCCAACCTGGCCGAGGCGATCGGCCGCGTCCCCGGCGCATCGACGTTCGAGGACGAAGGTACGGGTCTTTATGTCCAGCTTCGCGGGCTTAACAAGGAATTCGTCGCGCTGACGATCGACGGGCTCAGCTTCTCCTCGCCCGCGCGGACGTTCGAGTCGAGCCTGCGCGGCGCCAATCTGGAGGCGATACCCTCCTCGTTCGTCGCGCGCGTCGACGTGCTGAAATCGGTCACGCCCGACATGGATGGCGACGCGATCGCGGGCACCGTCAACCTGGTCACGCGCAGCGCGTTCGACCAGGACCGGATGGTGCTGCGCGGGTCAATCGCCGGGGCGCAATATTATACCGACGTGCCCGACCATGACCGGCGGCTGTCGGGGCGCGGAACCTTGAGCTTTTCGAGCCAGTTCGGCGCCAATCATGAATTCGGCATCGTCCTGGACGCCAACCTGTCCGACATCCGCCGCGACAATTACAAGCCCGGTGCGTGGTTCGGCCGCAACGACATCGGCGGCGGCCAGTTCGTCCCGACCGAGATCGGCGGTTTCTTCTACGAACGCGAGGAACAGAGCAGCGGAGTGATCGGCAAGCTGGAATATCGTCCGGCGGGTGGCGCGGTGCAGGCCTGGATCACGGGCAGCTATGCCGATTCAGACATCGGCATCAGCAAGAACAAGCAGGCGCTTTATTCGGGCAAGGCCAGCAATTTCACGCCGTCGACCAGCACCTTCAAGAAAGTGCAGGGGACATATCGTCACGACGACATCCACTATGGCGTCGACGATGCCGTCGCCGTGATGGGCGGCGTCGATGTCCAGCTTGGCGCGAAGGACCGGGTGCGTGTGCGCGGGTCGTTGTCGTCGGCGCTCAGCTATCAGGATGACTTGCGATCCGATTTCACCAGCGGCAACCTGTCGGGCAGCTATGCCTATGACGGGCAGAGCTTTCTCTACACGCTCGACGCCGCCAGCGCGCCGCTGTTCGTCGATCCCAGCTATTATACCCTCACCAACTATGCCGATTATCACGAGACCGGTCGGCAGAAGGTCCGCACGTTGCAGGGCAGCTGGGTCCATGGCGAGCGCAACGACCCGGGCTTCGGCGTCGAAGCAGGTGGGCAGTGGAAGGATTTCACCTACGCCTATCGCGCCAGCAATACGCGGTTGCGCAGCTATGTCGGCAGCGCGCCGTTCACTTCGTACCTGAACGTTGTCGACTGGCAGTTCCCGGGCACCAATAATCCGCAGACGCTGATGCTCGGTTCGGTCGATCCGATCCGGGCGCTGGTCGAAGGCGGCGAGGCGGCGAAGTTCGGCAAGACATCGGGCAGCTATGGCAACGGCACCGATTTCGACGTGAGCGAGCAAGTGCTCGCGGGCTATGCGCTCGCCAAATATCGCGGCGCCGATTTCCTGCTGATCGGCGGGGTGCGGTACGAGCACACCGATTTCTGGAACCGCACGCATCTGGCCGGTGTCGACGATGCCGCGCTGGTGCGTCGGGACGGCAGCTATGGCGACTGGTTGCCGTCCGCCGCGCTGCGCTGGGACGCGACGTCGCGGCTCGTGCTGCGCGCGGGGTTCAGCCAGACGCTCGGCCGCCCCGACCCGCGCGACCTGGCGCGCCAGGAAACGCTGCCCAACGACAATAGCGGCGTTTACAGCCGCGGCAATCCGGACCTGAAGCCGCGCCGTTCGACCAATTACGACGCGAGCGCCGAATTCTACTTCGCCCGCGACAGCCTGATTTCGGTTGCCGCGTTCCACAAGGACGTCGACGACGAAATCTATACGCTCAACACCGCCTATACGTTTGTCGACGGTACGGGCGCGAGCATCCCGTCCTATTATATCGAGCCGGCGAACGCGGGTAAGGCGCGGATCAGCGGGGTCGAAGTCGGCTTCATCGCCAACCGGCTGCGTTTCCTGCCGGGGCCGCTGTCGCACCTGGGCGTACTCGCCAACGCGACATTCAATGAAGGAACGATCGAACTGGTCGATGCGAACGGCGCGGTCGTGCGGCGCGCCGACCCGGCGGGCATGTCGAAATTCCTGCTGCGTTCGGCGCTCTTCTATGATGACGGCAGCGTGTCGGGTCAGATCGCCTACCAACGCACGAGTCGCCAGTACCAGGAACTCAGCACCGATGGTTCGGCGGATCTGACGCTCTATGGCTATGGCCGGCTTGACGTGTCGCTTGCCTATCGCGTGCTGCCGCAGGTGCAGCTTTTCGGCCAGGTCCGCAATGTTACCGATGCGGAGCAGCGGTTTGACCAGACCAATTATTTCGAGCGGCTGGCCTATGGCCGGACGCTGTGGTTCGGCCTGAACGTCAAGATGTGACACTCCGGAACGGGGGCGGGAGGGCGCCGGGTGCCGCAGGGTTGGCGCCCGTAAAATTAAATTAATGTGCTTAACATAAATGGCGCGGGCGGCTATCGGGCGCGGCAGGGATTCGGTCGAGGAAGGGAATGTGCATGCGGATCGTGTTGGGGCTGGCATTGGCCGCGACGTGTCTTTCGAATGCCCCGGCGCCCGCGCAACTGGCGGATTGCAGGCCCAGTCGCGCGGCGTTCGCGGCATTGCGCGATCGCGTGCTGCATCCTGCCGACGGGCACGTCATCGTCGTCGCGCACCGCGCCTGCTTCGCCGCCGCGCCGGAAAACTCGCCCGAGGCGATCGACGCGTGCTGGCGGATGGGAGTCGAAGTCGTCGAGAATGACGTGCGCAGCACCAAGGACGGCGCGCTGGTGGTCATGCACGACGATACCGTCAATCGCACGACCGATGGCTGGGGCTATCTGGACGACCTGACCTGGACCGACCTGTCGCGGCTGCACCTGCGCGATGGTGAAGGCGGGCCGGGCGCGGCCGTCACGCCGATGCCGGTGACGACACTGCGCGCCTATTATCGCGCGGCGAAGGACAAGGTGATGATAAACCTTGAGCTCAAGCCGTCCGCTATCGCCAGCTACGACGTTCTGCTTGCCAAGTCGCTGAAGATCGCCGCGGAAGAAGGCGTGCTCGACCAGATTCTGCTCAAGGTCCCCGACAAGAAGAACCATGGCAAGGTCGCGGCGCGGCACAGGATCGCGGACATCACGGTGCCCAAGGGAGTCATCACCTGGCCGATGATCTGGGAAAGCGACGGCATGGACCCGGCCGCGCGCGTGACCGAACTGGAGCCCTATGGCCCCGGCGGCTATGAAGTGCCGTTCCTGACGCCCGCCTTTTTCGGCGCGATCGCCAACGATCCGCGGCTGAAAGGGCGGCCGGTGATGGCGGTGGCGGTCCAGCCCTATTGGAGCGGCGGGCTGAGCGATGCGGTGTCGCTGCCCAATCCCGACGCGGGCTGGGGGCGGCTGATTGCGCTGGGCGCCAATGTGCTCATGACCGATCATCCCGAATATCTGCTGCGCTATCTTGAAAAGACGGAGCATCGCCGGCCGTTGGGCGGGGCGCGCTGCGGCGGCTGAACCGCACCGGAAGGCGGAGCCGCCGCGCGCGCGGAACCAGCACGCGCAACAGTACCGCGCTGGGCACCGACCCCAGCGCCAGTACACCCGCGCAGACGGCGAAGAGCTGGCGGCTCTGTTCGGCGCTGACCGCGATGTCCGGCGCGATGCGATAGTGATCGAGCAGCGCGGCGAGCAACGCGCCGCTCAGCCCCACCGCCACTTTCGATACCGCGGTGAACAGCCCGAACAGGCTCGCCTCCACTGCATGCGTTCCGCGCGCGCGGAGCAACCCCATCAGCACCGGCAGCAACGCCCAGGCGAGCAGATTGACGCCGCCCAGCGCGATCCCGAGCAAGAGGATCGCGGGTTCGAGCAAGGCGCGGTCGGGGCCGAGCAGGATCAGCGCACCTGCCGTCGCGGTCACCATCGCATAGCCCGCCTGGCTCGCCGCGACGGGCGATATCCGCTTGCTCAACCACATCCAGAACGGCGTGCCGGCCAGCTTGCCCAGCGTCAGCAACAGCACCGCGCGCGCGGTCCAACCGGGATCGTGCAGGACGTATTTGGCGATGTAGACCAGCGATTTGATGAACAGCCCGCTGAGCGTGAAGCCGATTGCGGTGGCGACGAACATCGCCAGTACGTGCCGGTCGAACGCGGCGTCGGCGATCTGGAACAGCGGGCGAGGCCGCGTGACCGGCGGACAGTCGCGTTCGGGAATACGCGGCATCAGCCCCAGGAACGCCGCGAGCGCGACGATGCCCGCCACGGTGCTCGCCAGCATGAACTGGCCGCGTTCGCCCAGCGCGCTGTCAGGCGTCAGCAGCGGCGCGGCGCCCGCACCGACCGCCAGCATGGCGGCGGCGCCTGTTATCAGCCGGATCCCGGCGAGCAGCTCGCCATCGCCACCGGTCGCCGCCAGCCGCCCGATCAGTGCGTTGTGCGGCACGTCGAGCACCGAGAAGCCGGCGCGGAACAGCGCCGATGTCAGCGTCACCCACAGCAACGCCGGTCCGCCCTCCGCAGGTACCGAAAAGCTGGCAACGAACGACAGCGCGGCGATCGGAGCGCCGATGCGGAACAGCATGGCGAGGCGCGTGGGGGTGGGAGGGGCGATGTCGATCGCCCAGCCGACGACCAGGTCGCACGCCGCGCTCCACAGCAGCAGCGCGAGGAAGACGCTGCCCGCCACGCCGGGGTCGAGCCGCAGCACGTCGGTCAGATAATAAAGCGAGAAGATTTCCGCCGCCGACCACAGCAGCGCCTTGCCGAAATGCGATCCGCCATAGGCCAGATCGCGGCGCAGCGTCGCCCGCGCGTGCTCTTGGTCGGACATGGCGGTGCGGCGCTCCCCGGTTCGCGCGGGCCTTAGCGGAAAGCCGCGCGGCGCGCGACCATAAGGCGGCGTTGAGGCCGCTCGGGCCCGATCCTCCACCCAGGGTGCAGTGAACCGCGCCCCGCGCTGTCCAGGTCATGCCCGGCGAGCATGACCGGCCGCACACTCCCGCAAGATACTGCCGTTGGGAGGGCCGCCTCTTCGGCGAGAATGTCTCCCGGACATTCTTGTTCCCTTGGGCGGGAGCGGGCCGGGGCCGCAACGCGCCGTCAGGCGCATCGTAAAATCTCCCCTCAGGCGTGCGGCAACAGGCTGCGGAAAATCGGCAGCGCGGCGGCGCCGATCATTCCCGCCGCCGATCCCAGTGCTGTCGCGCGCAGCGGCGGGTTGGGCAGCGTGTCGGTCGGCGCCAGCACCGTGCCCAGGTCGATCGCGTCGACCAGCGCGGTCAGGATCGCGGGCGGCAACCGCCCCGCCAGGATGATCGCCTCCGGCCCGAAGAAGCGGCCGACGCGTGCCAGTTCGCCCGCAAGCTGGCCGGCGGCGCGCGCCACCCATGCCGCGACGATCGGCTCCGCCTGCGCAGGCAGCGCCTCGAGCGCGTCGAAATCGTCGAACGCGAAACCCTCGGCGGCGAGCACTTCCAGCAGGTCCTGCCCCGACGGGCGCGGCTGGCCATAGGGATAGAATTGGCCGAGGATGCCGGCATTGCCGTGCGCGCCGCGATAGGGCTTGCCGTCGATAATCAGCCCGCCGCCGACACCATGGCCGATGTGGACGAGCATGAAGGTGCGATAGGCCGTGCCCACGCCGATCACGCGCTCGCCGATCGCGCAGACGCGACCGTCATTCTCCAGGATCACCGGCACGCCGATCGCGCGTTCGAATCGACCCTCCATCCCCGCGCCCGCCAGCGCCGGGAACAGCGCGTGCGGCAGCACGCTGCCGTCGGCGGCGAAGTCTCCGGGCAGCGAGATGCCGACGCCCAGCAGTCGATCGCGCGCCAGATCGTGCCGCGCGATCATCGCGTCCAGCCGCGGCGCCACCACCGCGCCGATCGCTTCGGGCGTCGGTTCGCCCAACGGGACGCGCAGGCTGTCGATCACCACCCCAGCCAGGTCGATCAGGCACATTTCCAGATAGGTAAGCGAGAAATTGACGCCGACCGCGAACCCCGCCGTGCCCTGGATCACCAGCGGCCGCGCGGGCTGGCCGCGCTGGCCCTTGCGCGCGGGCTGTTCGGTCAACAGCCCCATGCCGGTCAGTTCCTGCACCATCTGCGAAATGGCGGGCCGCGTGAAGCCGGTGCTCGCCGCGATTTCGGCGCGCGACGACGGCCCGTTGCGCCACACGGCGTCCAGGATGCGGCGATAGCTGGTCGTCAAAGTCTCGAACGTTGCGGTCATTGCCCACTCCCTCGCCGATCCGGCCCCCGCATTTCAATCGCCATATAAAGTAAGTTGCAACACTTAATAAAAATGTCACGCGGCGGGGCTATCGCTCCGGCCAACGGCCCGAATGGGATTCGCGAAACACGAAGGGGGATTGACGATGCGGAAATTCGACCATGGGGCGGCTGCGGCCAGCCTGACGGTGTTGGCCCTTGCGCTGGCCGCCGCCGTGCCCGCGCGGGCGCAGGACGGTGCGGGTACCGCCGCGGATCAGGATCGCACCGACGTCGGCACGATCGTCGTGACGGCGCGCCGCCAGATCGACACGCCTGCCGAGCAAGTGAAGCGCGTCAGCCCCGGCATCACCGACACCATCACGGAAAGCCAGATCGAACGCACCGTCGACTTGTCGCTGCCCGAAGCGCTCAGCCGCCTGCCGGGGGTGAGCACCGACGCGTTCTATGGCACGGCGGACGCCGGCTATGTGTCGCTGCGCGGGTTCGATTCGCGCTACAACAGCATGGACATCGACGGAAACCCGATCTGGTTTTCCAGCCAGAACAACCGCGGCGCCCAGACGGGCATGTTCCCCGCGTCGATCGTCAAGGAAACCACGGTCTACAAGACGGTGACGCCCGATCAGGACGGCAATTCGGTCGGCGGCCACATCTCGCTGCGCACGCTGCGCGCGTTCGACGGCGGGTCGGGTCGCTATGTAAAGCTGGGCGGGCGCATCGGCGATTACGAACAGGAAAGCACGGTGCGTCCGGGGCTGTCGTGGCGCCTGTATGGCGCGGGCAAGACCACGTTCGGCGCCGACGACCGCTTCGGCATCGTGCTCGGCTTCAATGCCCAGCGCTATCGCAACGCCGACCGATATGGCGGCGTCGACAGCTATGTTCAGGTCGACGGCCAGGACATGGTTCAGTCGAACCTGTACAGCGACAGCCAATATGACAAGGACGTCAAGAACGCGACTTTCTACGGCAAGGTAGAGATGCGGTCGGCGGACGACCTGTACGCCTTTGTCTCGGGCACGCTCTACGATGAATCGCGTCAGCAGTTTCTTCAACGGACCGCGACCTACATCTATCAATCGAATGGCCGGACGACCAATTTCGATGATGGCCGCGCCGATTTCACCGGCGGGCAGGGCCAGACCAGGGCCTATGACTATGATATCCAGCGCAATGCGAAGGTGCTGGGCACAGGCGTCGATTTCCGCGTGTTCGACAAGGGCGCGATCGTCCTGCGCGGCAACTACACCGATTTCAGCAACGATATTCGCACGCGCTATCCCGATGCCTTCATCCAGGCGGGCGTCGCGGGCAGCTACGACTTGAGCGGCGACGTGCCGACGATCGCATTCGCCAACCCGGCGAGCTGGAACGACCCCGCCAACTGGCGGTATCGCAACACCAGCGATTCCTATCGGCGCTTCCAGTCGCTGAAGGACGACGTCTACGCGCTGCGCGGCGATTTCAGCTATAACACCCATGCCGATGCGCGCGGGCTGGGCGTTGCCGTGGGCGCCGCCTGGACGCGGCTTGACCGGCAGTACGACGAGAACCGCTACAATTACCGCCTGCCGTCGGGCACCGTTCTGTTGCTGTCCGACGTCGCCGAACCCGGCGCGACGATGCAGGGCAATTCGGCAGTCAAAATGGATTGGGAGCGGTTCTGGTCCTATGTCGACGCCAAAGGGGTGCTGCGCAACCTGGATTCGGCGCTGACCGCCGATTATGCGCTGGTCGAGGACGTCACCGCCGCGCACGGCGCCGTCTATTTCAGCGGCGGCAATTTCCGGCTGATCGCGGGCGTGCGGTATGAATATACCGACTATAGCGCCGATACCGCCGATGTCGTGTCGGGGGCCACCACGCCGGTGTCGCGCGGCGACCGGTACGGCAACTGGCTGCCCAATGTGCAGGCGACATGGGACTTCACGCCCCGGCTGCGGCTGCGCGCTGCGTTCACGAAGACGATCGGCCGCGCCGACTTCGCCGATTTCGCGCCCGGCCAGACGCTGTCGATCAACGCCAATGGCGTGGAAGTGGTGAGCGGCACCAATCCCTATCTCGGCCCGCGCGTGTCGACTAATTACGACGCCAGCCTGGAATATTACCTGCACGGCGGCGTGATCGCGCTGGCGGTGTTCCACAAGGACCTGGCGAACGAGACGTTCGACCAGCGCAACGAAATCTACGACTCCGCCGGCACGCTGACGCGGATCGAGACGATCCCGCTCAACACCGGCAGTGCCAAGGTGACCGGCGTAGAGGCGAGCGTCGCCGCGCGGCGGCTCGACTTCCTGCCGGGGCCGCTGGCGCGGCTGGGGCTCAACGCCAATTTCACCTGGCTCGACGGGACCTGGGACGTGGTGTTCACCGACGGATCGACGCGGTCGGTAGGCGGCCTGCGCAACCAGCCGAAATGGCTGGCCAATGCCGTCGTCACCTATGATCTGGGCGCAGTCGACCTGACGGCATCCTATCAAAGGCGCGGGCGGACCTTCACGGGCACGTTCGGCACCACTTCGGTCGGCGACCGGTGGATCGACGGCTATGATACGCTCAACTTCCAGGCGAGCGTGCAGCCGATGCACGGGGTGCGCCTGACGTTCGAGGCGCGCAACCTGACCGACAGCTATATCCACCAGACGACCGGACTGACCGGCGCAGTCTATAATTCGGTCGGGTCGGGGCGCAGCTATTTCGTCGGTTTTCGCGTCGAGTACTGATTTCCTGGGCGAAGGCGGCGCGCCGGGGGTTCGTCGACGGACCTTGTCGATGCCTGGCGCGCGCTTCGGCAATCCGAACCCACCGGTTGGCCGCTCGGCGACGCCAGCCGGATCGCCGTCCTCAAGACCCAGTCAGTCCGCAGCGGAGGGTGATCGAACCATCTGGTCGCGCTGCGCCGCCCAAGACAGGAGCGCGTCGAGCGCCGGGCATAGGGCCTGCCCCCATTCCGTAAGGCAGTATTCGACCTTCGGCGGCACCTGATGATGAACGATGCGGTGCACGATCCCGTCGCGTTCCATCTGGCGGAGTTGCTGGATCAGCATCTTTTGGGACACGGCCGGAATAGCCCGCTCCAGGTCGGAAAACCGCATCACGTTGCCGCCGAACAGATGGAACAGGATGATCAGCTTCCATCGTCCTTCGAGCAGCTTCAGTATATTCTCGACGCCTTCGGCTGCCGTCTCGCGCGTGTACCCATGAGTGTGCTTACTAATAGGTAAGTACCTTACTTTTTCGTGTGTTCTTGCCATTTAGGCAAGTTGAGGCAAGCTAACCTCCGAAACAATATAAATCGGAGAATTGACATGCCCATCACCCTGCCGGGTCCGATCGCGGCCTATTTTGCCGCCGACCAGAACGATGGCGATGCCGTCGCCCAATGCTTTACCGAGAATGCCGTGGTCATGGATGAGCGCCGGGCCCATAGGGGACGCGAGGCCATCCGCGAATGGAAAGCGGAAGCCTCCGCGAAATTCAGCTACACCACTGCCCCTTTCGCGGTCAGCGAGGAAGAAGATCGGACCATCGTGACAGCGCATGTCGCGGGGAATTTCCCGGGCAGCCCGGTCGACCTGCGCTATGCGTTCGTTCTGGAAGGCGGGAAGATCGCGCGGCTGGAAATCACGCTATGAGGTTCGATCTCGGCCTGAAGGACAAGCGTGCCCTGGTAACGGGAGGAACGAAAGGGGTCGGCGCGGCGGTGGTCGAGGCGCTGCGTGGCGCGGGCGCTCGCGTGGTGGCGACCGCGCGCAGCGTCCCGGCTGTTTCGATGAATGATATTCACTACATCGCCGCCGATGTCGCGACCGCCGAGGGCTGTGCGGTCGTGGCCGCCGGCTTGCTCGATCGTCTCGGCGGCGTGGACGTGATCGTGCGGCCAACAGCGATGGGCGGACCCTATGATATCCCACGTCCGCCGGGACTTTAAGGAGTGATCATCTATGTATATCCCCTCCAATATAGGCCAGATATCTGATCGCATTGGCGCGATGGTGCTGTGCATGCCCGACATGGAGTTGCCGAACACCGATCTCGGCATGGACGGGGCTTTTGCACAGCTTGAGCATAGTCTTGGCTTGGTTCGGGCCAAGCTGGGCGATGACAAATATCATCGACTGATCGAGATGGCGCGGGAATCGAAGCGGGTTTTTATTGATGGCGACGATCTGGGTGGACGTGTCATTCTCGCTGATATGAAGAAGTTGCTCAGGACGCGGGGATAAGGACGCTTAGTCTACGGGTTGAACCGCGCCGGATCTGCCGGATGCTTTCGGCGGTGTATGGCGCGGCTTGCTCGCGCGCCATTTGTCGGTATTCCCCATCACACGACGCTGCGCAGCAACGGGCGCGCGCATATAGTCGACGGTCGGCCTCGCTGGGTTTACTTCAGGAACGACGAGAACGGCCAGGTGATCCGTCGCGACGAGAGCGACGGGAACGGATCGCTGGGGGACCCGCACGAGGTATGGTACCGGTTCGGCGGCCGTCAGCTGGGCTATACGGGGAACAACGGGACGTCGGACGTCGACTATGCGACGTCGATTGCGGAGCGTCAGGCGCGTCCGGTGGCGGTGCCGGGTCCGTTTCGCGGCGGTTCGAGCTATGGCGCGTCGTATGCGGATTTTGCGCAGAGCTGGGACCCGATCAACAGTTATCAGCAGGGATCGAACGGGGGCAGCTACACGGTACGTGCAGGCGATACGCTGGGGAGTATCGCGGCGCAGCTGTGGGGCGATTCGAGCCTGTGGTACAAGCTTGGCGAGGCGAACGGGATCGCAGGCGCGGGGGCGCTGAACGAAGGCCAGGTGCTGATCGTGCCGTCGGGGGTGTCGAAGTCGACGCACAACGCGGGGACGTTCCAGCCCTATGACCCGGCGGAGGCGCTGGGCGACACCAGCCCGACGGCGCCGAAGCCGCCGAAGCACAACAAATGCGGCGTGCTGGGCGCGGTGCTGCTGGCCGCGGTCGCGGTGGCCGTGACGGTATTGACGCGATTGCCGGTCGCGAAATTCTTCGCGGGGGTGCTCGGCGGCAGCACGACGGCGGGCGGCATCGTGGGCGGCGTGGTGACGGGCGCGGCGGCGAGCGCGGCGAGCCAGGGCGTTGGGATCGTGACGGGTATCCAGCAAGGCGGGTTCAGCTGGAAGTCGGTGGCGCTGGCGGCGGTGAGCGGCGGCGTGGGCGGTGGCGTGGGCGGCGACAAGCTGTTCGGGATCAAGAGCGGGCTTCTGGAAGGCGCGGTACGCGGGGTGGTCGGCAATGTGCTGGGCCAGGGGATCGGCCTTGCGACGGGGTTGCAGTCGAAGTTCGACTGGGCGGGGGTGGCGGCGGCGGGCGT
>JBMOOB010000042.1:0-3421 GCA_049323815.1 Pseudomonadota bacterium
GGCGTGTCCGACGAAATCATTCGCATCGCCCGCGACGAATTCAAGGTGGAGGCGCGCGGGCGCCTGGTCCGCGTCTATATCCAGTTTTTCGGTGTCGATGATCCCGAGGACCCGGACAATCAGCGGCCGCTGGACCTGCCCTATCCGATCTGGGCGGGGCGCATGTTGCAGCCGTCGTTCGTGTTCGACGACGGCGAGCGGGAAAATGATTCCGAACAGTCGATCACGGTCAGCGCGGAGAGCCTGTTTTCGCTGGGCAGCCGCCCGCGCTGGTCGATGTACACGGACAGCGATCAGCAGCATCGATACCCGGGCGACCTGGGATTCCAGTTCGCCGGCACGCTGGTCAACAAGGTGGTGACATGGCCGGACTTCTGATCCCGGCCGATGATGCGGTTGCGGCCGAGCTGCGCCGCTGGGCCGCGACGCCGTTCGACTGGACGCGCGATAACTGCGGGCTGGCAGTGCTATATTATGTCGAGCGAGTGACGATGCGCAGGCTTGACCCGGCGCCGTGCGCGGTCGGGCGCATCGGCATGCTGCGCATGATCGATCGTGCTGGCGGATATCTGACCCTCGCGCGCCGGGCGATGGCGCGGCTGGAATGCCCGCAAACAGCCAAAGTGCGGCGCGGCGACGTCGGGCTGATTATGCAGGATAGCGATCCGATCGCGGCGATCGCGTTGGAGGCCGGACAGGCGCATTCGGTGTTCTGGGCCGCGCGCGGCGACCGGGCGGCCGTGATCCGGACGGGCGAACCGCTGGCAGCGTGGAGAGTGGCATGCCACAGGCAATAGGCGTCTGGCTGCTGTCTGTCGGCATCAGCGGCCTGGCCGCGACGTTGATTACGACGGCAGTAACGATCGGCCTGACGATCGGTGCGAACATGTTGTTCGCCGCGGTTTTCGGTCCATCGCGGCCCAAGCCGAGCGACGGGCAGCAAAACGTGCGCGGTTCGGTGGGATCGCGCAAGCGCCATTACGGCATCGTGCATACGGGCGGCCAAGAGACATTTTTCGAGAGCCGTAACGGCACGTTGGCGACGGTGGTGACGCTGGGCACCGGCGAGGAAAGCGAGATACTGGAGCACCGCATCAACGACAAGGTCGTGACGGTCGACGGCACGGGCAAAGTCACCGACGCCAGCTTTCACGGCGCGGTGTACATCCACACACGCCCGGGATCGCCCGACCAGACAGCGATCGGCGAGCTGACCGCGAAATTCCCGGAATGGACGCCGGCGCATCGCCAGCGCGGATGCGCGCATGCAGTCGTGCTGGCCGGGCCGGTCAAGCAGGAGCATTACAGCGAAGCGTATAATAACCAGCGGCCGCAATATACGCAGGTGCGCAAGGCCGTGAAGATATACGACCCGCGGCTGGACAGCACGGCGATCGTCGGATTCGCCGATGGCGCGCCGGTTTATGGAGCCGGCGCGCATCGGCTGGACGATCGCACCACCTGGTCGTGGAGCGACAACTGGGCGCTGCTGACTGCAGATTATTTCGCCCACGAAGATGGATATGGCGGCGGGTTCGGCAATGTGAACTGGACCAACATCGCGCAGGAGGCCGATCGTTGTGATGAGACGGTCGAAGCTGTCAACGGAGATATTATCGCGCGGTGGCGCATCTGGGCCAGCTATGGGCTGGCCGATGAAGAGCGGCGCGCGGTGCTGACCGACATGCTAAGTGCGGGCGACGGTTTCTGCTGGCAGGATGCCGACGGCAAATTCAATTTGATGTCCGGCCGCTGGGAGGCGCCAGATATCACCATCACCGACGATCATATCCTGCGGATGACACCGACGCTGGGACCGTCGGCGACGAGGCGGGTGAGCGCGATCAAGGTGCTCTATACCGAGGCGGCGATCGGATATCGCGAGCAGGAAAGCGCGCTGGTCGGCAGCATCGGCGACGACGACGACCCGAACACCGACGTCCAGGCGGTGCGCGCCTATTACGTGCCGCATCACAACCAGGCGGTGCGCCTGGGCAAAATCATGCTGGGCGCGTTGGATGAGGAGCGTTGGCATATTCCGGCGATACTCAACCTGTATGGCCTCAACCTGCTGGGCCGCCGATTTGTCCGCCTCACCTCGGCCAGAGCGGGCATCGACTGCTGGATGAAGATCGACGGGCTGCGTCTGCTGCTCGCGGAAGATCCGCCCAAGGTTGAAGCGCAACTGAGCGAGGTGCGCCCAGAGGACTGGAGCTTCGATGCGGCGACTGAGGAAGGCGCGCCGCCGATTGGCGATGTTGGCACGCCGACCAGCGTGATTGTACCAGCCCCGACAGGCCTGGCGCTGTCGGCGATCCAGATCGCGCTGGGCGAGACTAACGGCGTCGCGATCGGGGCGAGCTGGGCCGATCCCGGCCGGCCCGACCTGATCTGGGAGGCGCAGTACAGCATCGAGGACGCGGAGCAATGGGTGGCGATGGCGGTCAACCAGGATGAGCGCGCGGCGCGCAGCGGCCCGGTCGACAGCGGCGAGACCTATGACGGGCGGGTGCGCGCGCGGACGATCAGCGGCCGCCCCAGTGAATGGACCTATGCCAAGATCACGCCCACGGCCGATGCGACGCCGCTGGCCGCCCCGACGATCCTGGACGTGGATGGCGGCGTGGGCGAGGCAGATATCTCGATCCGGTTGCCGACCACGCCGACGTTGGCATACGCGCGCCTGTATGGCGCGGCCACGGCAGACTTCGGCACGGCCGTACAAGTCGGGGCCGATATCGTCGGCGCTTTGGGCGAAGTCGTTACCGTGCACGAGGCCGGACTGGCGTCCGGGGCGCGATATTATTGGGCGCGGGCTTTTGACGGCGCGGGTGGTCAATCGGTTTTGTTCGGACCCGCGATCGCAACCATTAGTTGATGAGGCCGGAGCATGACAACAATAGCATCAGCCTTCGCAGCTGCTTATCGCGACTATAATATCGACGGAGTGGCCGCATCCGGGAAATACGAGCCGGAGAAAGATGTCCTACGTGCGCTTGGAGATGTTATTCAGAGTGCCCTGGGCCTGGTCTCTATGGGTATCGGGATCGCCGATACCATTCTTGACCTCCCTAGCGCTGGACCTGGTGAGGAGGGGAGACCAATCATCCTGGTGACTGACGACGGCACGTCGTCGAACAATACGCTATGGGTCTGGCGCGATCCGAGCTGGGAGAAGTTCGAGGAGCTCTATGCCGGCCTGGTTACTGTCGTGCAGCCACTGATTGACGTGGCGCTGGCAGAGCTGGCGGACGCGACGGACTTGCTTGGGGCCGCAGCTGAGCAAGTCGCTGTCGACGCCGACCCCGACTACGCACACAAGCAGTGCATGACCGTATCGGACACCGACTATATCGCCACGGCAACCGGCCGTCGCGGCGGCGCGCCGGTGTCGCCGCCGGCATATGAGACGGCGCGGCGG
>JBMOOB010000043.1:0-35147 GCA_049323815.1 Pseudomonadota bacterium
TGATGGTCGGCGATCCGGTGAAGGCCAAGAAAATCAGCGACATCCTGCTCGCCGAATATGGCGTCTATGTCCAGCCGATCAATTACCCGACCGTGCCGCGCGGTACCGAACGCCTGCGCTTCACGCCGGGCCCCGCGCACAGCGAAGAGATGATGGCGGAACTGGTCGCCGCGCTTAGCGAAATTTGGGGTCGGTTGGCGCTTCGCAAGGCGGCGTGAGCCTGATTAACGAGAAATTTTATGGCGCCTTGGGAAACGAACCTCGGCGCGCTGAGGATGACAGCCCGTTTGACGCGCTGATGCACCATCTTTGCGTCGACATGGGCTATTGCGGCGGCATGGTCGATGGCGTGCCCATGCATGCAACCGACCTGCTTCCCGCAAGCGGCGTGGTGACGGCAGACAGTTTCGCCGACCTGGTGATGCGGGCGGACGGCGTTTTATGCGCCGAACATCCGCATTTCCGGCGTGCGTTCGCGATGCCTTCCGAAACTATATGGGCGCCGATGCCGTGGAACGCCCTCTCTTGGAATATGCCTGCGTCCGCAGCGCGCCCGAACGCTGACATTTCATTGCCCGGTGGCAATCGCGCGGTGGCGAAAAGCCGGTTCGTCGGCTAAACCGCCGTGCGCATGACCGACGACACCCCCTGGACCTTCGCGACCGGCGAGCGCGAGGGCATTCCCATGCTGCTGCGCGTTGTCAGCGAGCCGCCGAGCGAGGCTGCGCAGGCGGAGATGCCGGTGCTCGTCCTTATCCAATGGGCGTTCGAAAGTGACAACGGGCGCCTGCCCGAAGAAGAGACGCTGGAGCAGATGGTCGCGTTCGAGGAAGCGCTGATCGACGGCATGGATCAGGGCGAATGGGGCGTGTGCGTCGCCGTGCTGACGTTCGGCGGGTCGCGCGAATGGCGCTGCTTCACGCAGGATGTCGAGCGGTTTCAGGAAGGGCTGAACGACGCGCTCGCGGGCCAGCCGGTCCATCCGCTGCAATTCGCAGTGTTCGACGACCCCGCCTGGATCGCGCTGCACGAAGTGCAGGACGCGATCGCCTGAACCGCGTGCGCACGGCGGCGAAACGCATCGCGCCGCGCATTCGAATCTGCTAGGGTTGCGCACGCCCCATGCCGCACCAGACGGCAGGCCCCCTTGCCGTCGCGTACGTGCCCGCCGCCTGCCGGGCGCCAAGGGGGGATTCGACCGATGACGATCATCAGTTCGCTGCGCTGGAAATTCCCGGACAAGCCCTACCGCGCGTTCGTCGCCGAACGGTTGAAGGCGCTCAAGACCGCGCTGCGCGCCGAAATCCATGGCGCGACCGACGAACACAGCCTGCGGCTCGCGACGTGGAACCTGATGCATTTCGGCGACGGCGGCGGATATACCCGCACCGCCGAATCGATGCTCTACATCGCCGAGATCATCGACCATTTCGACTTGGTCGCGGTGCAGGAAGTCAATCGCGACCTGACTGCGCTGCAGGAGCTGATCGACGATCATCTGGGCGGCGAATGGGACTATCTGGTCACCGACGCCACCGGCGGCCGTGCGGGCGAGCATGGGCCGGGCAACAACGAACGCCTCGCCTTTCTGTATCGCAAGTCGAAGGTCGTGTTCTGCAAGGAAGCAGGCGAGATCGTGCTGCCCGAGGGGCAGGAGATCGCCGCCCCCGGCGCCACCCCCGACACGACGACGAAGGTCCAGTTCGCGCGCACGCCCTTTTCGGTCGCGTTCCGGTCGGCATGGCTCAAGTTCAAGCTGTGCACCGTCCACATCTTCTACGGCGGCGGGGACGAGGACGAGACATCGCCGACGATGATCCAGCGCCGCGAGGAGATTCAGCGAATCGCGCAATTCCTCGCCGACCGGCAGGAGGACGAACGGGACGCGATGATCGCGCGGGCGAAGGAACGCGGCTGGACCCGGCCCGAGGATGCGGGGCGCGATTCCAACTATATCCTGCTCGGCGACTTCAACATCATCTCGCCCGAACACGGGACGATGCAGGCGCTGGAACAGGCGGGCTTCGCCGTGCCGACCGCGTTGCACACCACCAACCTGGGCAACACGCACCATTACGACCAGATCGCGGTAAAGGCGGCGCATCCTGGGTTTCAGGTGTTGCGATCGGGCGTGTTCGACATGCTGGCGCACGTCTATCGCGACGAGGACGCGCCCTTCTACGTCGACACGGTCAAACCGCCGATCATGGCGAAGGACAGCAGGAACAAGCCGCGCGATCGCGACAAGCAGCTTGCCTATTTCAAGCAATATTACCGCCGCCAGCAGATGTCGGACCATAAGCTGCTGTGGTGCGAACTGCGCGTCGATTATTCGGAAAGCTATCTGGACGAAATCGCGGGCGGCTGAGGCGCGGCCGGGCTTTCCGCCCGGTCCCGCACCCGGCACGGACGCAACGGCACGCACCTGCCGCTGCGTGGCCCTGTTCGCATCCTATCTGAAGGTGTCTTCGTCGCCAAAGGAAGAACGATGCGCACCCTGATCGTCCACGCCCATCACGAACCGACCAGCTTCAATGCCGCCATGACCAATGCCGCCGTCGCCGCGTTGGAGGGTGCGGGGCATGAGGTGCTGGTGTCCGACCTGTACGCGATGAAATGGGACCCGGTTTCCGACCGCCGCAATTTTCGCCGCACCGCCGATGCCACCAGGCTGGACCAGCAAGTCGAGGAGCGGCTGGCGTCGAGCGACGGGCGCGGGTTCGCACCCGAGCTGGAGGAACAGATTGCCCGGCTGGAATGGGCCGACCATATCGTATTCCAGTTCCCGATCTGGTGGCTGGGCATGCCGGCGATCCTGAAGGGATGGATCGACCGCGTTTTCGCCGTCGGCGTGGCCTATGGCGGCGGGCGCTGGTTCGATCGCGGCCGGCTTGCGGGCAAGCGCGCGCAGCTTTCGCTCACCACCGGCGGCGGCGCGGCGCCCTATTCGGCGGACGGCGTCTATGGCCCGATCGAACCGATCCTGTTCCCGATCACGCACGGCATCCTGGGCTTTGTCGGGTTCGACGTACTCGAACCGCACGTCGTCTATGGCCCCCAGCGGATGACCGACGCCGAACGCGCGGCGGCGCTCGACGAATGGCGTGCCCGCGTGCTCACGCTCGACACTGCGCCGGTGCTGCCGAAGCTGCGCTCCGACGACTATGAGAATTTCGTGCGCAAGGCCGTCGCGGCCTGAACGCGGCCGGTCAGGGCCGCGTCAGCGTGGCCCCCCAGGCATAGCCGCGCATGATCTTGCGAAACTCCAGCCGCAGCCCTTGCTCCTCGGCAACGCGCGTGAGCACCGCGGGCATTTCGCGGCGCGGCGTGACGTGAAAGCTCCCCAGCCAGGCGAACAGGAATTTCTGCCAGAATTTCGGCCAGCCTTCCTGCTGTCCGAAATCGACGATGTGCAATTGTCCGCCCGGTGCCAGCACGCTGGCGCCATGTTCGATCGTCGTCTGCCAGTCGGGGATCATCGACAGCGTGTAGCTCATGAACACGCGGTCGAGCTTTTCGAGGCCGAACAGCGCCTGCGGGTCGAAATTGGTCGCGTCGCCCTGTGCCAGGGTAACCTTGCCCGACAGCCCCGAGCGATCGACTGACTTGCGCGCGGTGTCGAGCATCGCTTCGGAAATGTCGAAGCCATAGAAGCGCGCGTCGGGCCACTGCTTTGCCGCCGCGACCAGATTGCGCGCGGTGCCGCAACCGACTTCCAGCACCGAACCGCCGGGCGGGGGCGCCAGGTTGCGGATCAACTGGTCGCGCCCGAACAGATAATATTTGCGCGTCAGGTCATAGAAATGACGCTGGCTGGCATAGACCTTGTCCATCAGCCCCGCGTGCGTGACGCTCTGCCCCCCCGCGGTGCTCATTGGTGCGGCTTCAGCGTCCAGAGGTGCGTCATGCCGTACACCGACGACCGGTCGCGGCGAGTCCAGTCCTCGCGCTTGTCCTTCGGGGCATATTCCCATTGCGCCAGGATTTCGTCGGGCACATGGCCCGCAACCACGTCGGGAACCGCCGCCGTGCGATAGAGCACGCGCGCGCCGGGGGCGGCGGTGCGCGTGATCTCGGTCCAGATGCGCGTCAGCTGCTCATCGGTCATCCAGTCCTGCGCATCGAGCAGGATGTAGCGGTCGAGCGACTGCGCCGGCATGCTTTCCAGATAGTCGGCATAGTTCATGTGCCGGATTTCGACGCGTCCGGCGCGGTCGTGGACGGCGGCGTACTTGTCCGCCTGCAGATAGGGCGGCAGCGGCGCGCCTTCATGCTCGCCATAGCCGCGCCCGAACGCCTGCCACGCGTAATAATTGTCCTTCAGGTCGAAGTCGCAGGCCAGCTTTCGCAGCCGGCTGCGCAACGCGCCGGTGATGCCATGCTCCTCGTCGTCGACCTTCAGCAGGTCATATTGCGCCGGCGGAATGCCGAAGCCGAACAGCGCCGCCGGCTGGTCGACCAGCCAGCGCAGCAGCTTCTTGTCGAAGAAGGGAGCGAAGCGCGTCTCGAAGATCTCGCGCTGCTCCTCGATCGTCCTGGCGGACAGGATGTCGCGCGGTTCGATGCCATAGCGGTGCGCCAGCCAGTGGACGAAGCCGATCAGGCGGCCGAGCAGGCCCTGGCGGTAGAAGCCGGTCTTGAACCCGTTGATGCGGCGCACGCCGTTCGGCGCACGGCCTTCCCAATAGGCACGCGAACGCTCGTCCAGGTGCGGGCGGATGTACGTGTTGTACGCCTCGATATTCTCCGCCCGGTTGGCAAGACCGAAGAAGCGGTGGAATGCCGCATGGTCGGGCAGGTGCAGCGCCGCCTGCTTCTTGAGGTTGTTGAGCGCGATATGCGCGGGATTGAGGTCGACCGCCGTGATTTTCGCGGGATTCGCCGTCAGATAGGAAAAGACGTTGCAGCCGCCCGACGCGATGGTGACGAGGTGGTGCCCCTCGCCAAGCTCCAGCGCTTCCATGTCGATGACGGGGTCCTCCCAGATCTGGGCATAGACGAGGCCGCGGAACGCGAAGGTAAAGGCACGTTCGAGAATGCCTTCCTTCGTCATATGCTCGTGCCGGTGAACCGCACCGCGCACGGCGCCATTCTTCGGCGACTTGGCAATCGAACCCATTCTACAAGGACTCCCGGAGGATGTACCTCCGCGTCCCGAAGAACGCGTCGGCGGAATGCGTCCCCGTATGACGCTTTGGTGTCCGTCTTGTGACACACACCATGGGAAATCAATCCCCGGTCGGGAACGCATGCCGCCGACGCGCCGGCGACATCAATCGCGGCAATAGCCCTCGCCGGTCTTGACGGTCAGGCAGTCCTGCTTGCCCGCCAGATATTTCAGGCCGGTCGCGTCGCCGTCGGTCGCGTGCAGCGTGTAGCTTCCATCCGGCCGCGTGAAGGTGATGCCGCCTTCGGTCGCGACGCCGTCGAACGTCCCCTTGTCATCCAGCGTATACTGCATCTCGAGCCGGTATTTGCCGTCGCCGGCGGCCTTGCTGACGACCAGATAGGTGCCTTCCACGCCGGTCCAGCGACCGACCCAGTCGTCATAGGCATTGACGTCGTCGATCGCGTTGCCGATGCGGCGCGCACCGTTTTCGATCGCCGCGCCCGCGTCCTCGGCGCTGTTGGCCAGGCTGTCGGCGGCCTGGCCGATCGTGTCGCCCGCGCGGCTCGCCGCATTCTCCACCTGGTCCGCCGTCTGGTCGGCGCCGTTGCACCCCGCGAGCGCCAGCGCGGCACCAAGGGCAAGAATCGAAACGCGCATTGCATTCTCCCGATAGCTTCTCTGTCTAGCCAGCACGGCCGGTCGGGCGTAGGGAGCGGCGCATGCCACACCGTATCGCCATCGCCGCCGACCATGCGGCCTATGCCATGAAGGCCGAACTCGCCGAATGGTTGCGTGAACAGGGCCACGACGTGCTCGACCTGGGCACCAACGGGCCGGAACGAGTCGATTATCCCGACTTCGGATACCGTCTGGGCGACGCGATCGCCGACGGCCGCGCCGATTATGGCGTCGCGCTGTGCGGATCGGGCATCGGCATTTCGATTGCCGCCAACCGCAACCCCGCCGTCCGCTGCGCGCTCGTTTCCGAACCACTGTCGGCGGCGCTCGCGCGCCAGCACAACGACGCCAACGCCATCGCGCTCGGCGCGCGGCTGACCGGCATCGACATGGCGAAGGCGTGCATCGCCACTTTCCTGTCCACCGCGTTCGAGGGCGACCGCCACACGGCACGCGTCGCCAAGCTCGGCCATCCCGAAAGGACCCTTGCATGAGCACCAACCCCGTCGATGCCGGGCTGCAGCCCGACGGTTTCTTCACGCAGACGCTGGCGCAGGCAGACCCGGCGGTGTTCGCGGGCGTCGCGCACGAACTGGAGCGCGAGCAGCATCAGATCGAACTGATCGCCAGCGAGAATATCGTGTCCAGGGCCGTGCTGGAGGCGCAGGGCAGCGTCTTCACCAACAAGTACGCCGAAGGCTATCCAGGCAAGCGCTATTATCAGGGCTGCCATCCGTCGGACGAAGTCGAGCAATTGGCGATCGACCGCGCGAAGGCGCTGTTCAACTGCGGCTTCGCCAACGTCCAGCCGCATTCGGGCGCGCAGGCGAACGGCGCAGTCATGCTCGCGCTCACCAAGCCCGGCGACACGATCATGGGACTCAGCCTCGACGCGGGCGGGCACCTGACGCACGGGGCCAAGGCGGCGATGAGCGGCAAATGGTTCAACGCGGTCCCCTATGGCGTCGCCCCCGACACCCACCTGATCGACTATGACCAGGTCGCGGCGCTCGCGCGCGAGCACAAGCCGAAGCTCATCATCGCCGGCGGTTCGGCCTATCCGCGCATCATCGACTTCGCGCGGTTCCGCGCGATCGCCGACGAAGTGGGCGCGCTGTTCATGGTCGACATGGCGCATTTCGCGGGGCTGGTCGCAGGCGGCGTGCATCCGACTCCGTTCGGCCACGCGCATGTCGTCACCACCACGACGCACAAGACGTTGCGCGGACCGCGCGGCGGCATGGTGCTGACCGATGACGAGGCGATCGCCAAGAAGATCAACTCGGCGGTGTTCCCCGGCCTGCAGGGCGGGCCGCTGATGCATGTCATCGCCGCCAAGGCAGTCGCGTTCGGCGAGGCGCTGCGTCCCGAGTTCAAGACCTATGCGGCGGCGATTGTCGAAAACGCAAAGGTTCTGGCCGCGACGCTGAAGGAACGCGGCGCCAATCTGGTGTCGGGCGGCACCGACACGCATCTCGCGCTGGTCGACCTGACGCCGCTGGGCGTCACCGGCAAGGACGCCGACGAGGCGCTGGAACGTTCGGCGATCACGTGCAACAAGAACGGCATCCCCAACGACCCGCTGCCGCCGATGAAGACCAGCGGCATCCGCGTCGGTTCGCCCGCGGGCACCACGCGCGGCTTTGGCCCGGCGGAGTTCCGCGAGATCGGCAACATGGTCGCCGACGTGCTCGACGGGCTGCGCAAGAACGGCGAGGCGGGTGACGCGCAGATCGAAGCGAACGTCCGCGAGCGCGTCCGCGCGCTGTGCGAGCGTTTCCCCATCTATCCGGAGGCGTGATCTGATGCGCTGTCGCGGGCCGGCGCCGCTTCTCCGGAAGGGGGCATAATGCGCTGCCCCTTCTGCGGACATGACGCGAGCCAGGTGAAGGACAGCCGCCCCACCGAGGATGGGGCGGCGATCCGCAGACGGCGGCAGTGCGAGGCGTGCGCGGCGCGCTTCACGACGTTCGAGCGGATCCAGTTGCGCGACCTGACCGTGCTGAAGGCCGACGACCGGCGCGAACCGTTTGACCGCGACAAGCTGGTCCGGTCGGTATCGACCGCGTGCCGCAAGCGGCCGATCACGCCCGCGCAGATCGAGAAGCTGATTTCGGGCATCCAGCGCCAGTTGGAAACGCTCGGCGATGGCGACGTGCCGTCGCAACGGATCGGCGAAATGGTGATGGAGGGGCTGAAGGGCCTCGATTCGGTCGCCTACATCCGCTTCGCCAGCGTCTATAAGGACTTCCGCGAAGCGCGCGATTTCGAGGAATTCGCGGGCAATGTGACCGAAATGGGCAAGGGGTGAGCGCGTTCGCCCTCGCGGGCGACCTGCTCGCCGTTCGGTTCATGCTGCTTTAAAATCCCGCCCGTTCCTCCCCGCGCAACGGCTGAACGAACCCCAGTCCGATGCGGCGGCCCCGTGCAAGCAAGCAGGGCGGGCGCGCTTCGGCTGGACGGTTGCGTCAGCGCGAAGCAGGAAGCCTTGATCCGCGGCGATTGGGACGCCATCCAGTCGCTGGCACGCAACCCCACCCTTCGGCACGTCGTTGCGACAGGCTCAGCGGCTGCTTAGGGCGAACGGACACCTCCACTGACACACAATACCACCCCCCCGCCCCCCGTCATCGTCCTGGTCCGCCCGCAGCTGGGCGAGAATATCGGCAAGGCGGCGCGCGCGATGCTCAATTTCGGGCTCGCCGAGATGCGGCTGGTTGCGCCGCGCGACGGCTGGCCCAACCCGTCGGCCGGCCCCGCCGCCAGCGGCGCCGACATCGTGCTGGAGCGCGCGCGGGTATTTGAAACGGTGGCGGAAGCCGTGGCCGACTGCACGCACGTCTATGCCACCACGGTGCGCAAGCGCGGCGTGACCAAGCCCGTCGTGACACCGGAGGAAGCGTCGCGCGAAATCCATCGTGCCGACGGGCGCAGCGCGATCCTGTTCGGGCCGGAGCGGTCGGGGCTGGAGACCGACGATGTGGCACTGGCGCGCACCATCCTGACGGTGCCGATCAATCCCGAATTCAGTTCGCTGAACCTCGCCCAGGCAGTGATCCTGGTCGCCTATGAATGGTCGAAGGGCGTGCGCGAGGCACTGGTCCAACCGACCGAGGAGGAAATCGATCCGCCCGCCCCGCAGGAAGAGCTGGAAGGGATGATCGGCCAACTCGACGCGATGCTCGATGCCAGCGGCTTCTTCTATCCCCCCGAACGCGTATCCGCCACGCGACGAACGCTGCGCACGCTGCTCACCAAACCGGGCTGGTCGAGCCAGGAAGTCCGGACGCTGCGCGGCGTATTGTCGGCGCTGGACGGTGCGAAGCGACCGCGTCGCTGAACGGCGGACTGTTCCGGCCACGGCCGACCGGCCGGTCGACGCAGCATTTTCACGCCGGACAGGTGCAGCGTCACTTCGCCGAAGCCAAAGCGTACGCCGCAATTTCGCGGGGATATCGCTTATCCGGAATCCCGTACCAATGTATCTTCTCGCGACTGCGAAATGCGGCTAATGTTGCAGCCCTTTCGGGAGGAATGACATGAATCTTGCCCTGGTTGCCGTTGCCGCAATTTTCGCAATCCCCGCAATAGCCCAGGATCAAGCGGCCCCCGCCGCAGACGGCAAACAGGCAGCGGCGCCGGTCGACAAGAAGATTTGCCGTCGCCACCGCCCTACCGGGTCGATGTTCAACGTGCGCGAATGCCATACCAAGGCCGAATGGGCGGCCATGGACGACAAGGCGGCGGAAGTGCTGCGCAGGACGCGCCAGGACAATGGGCGCCTGGGTGATGACCAGAACCAATAGACGCCGATATCCGCCTTGCCTGGTTCAGCGTCGGTCGTACGCTTCCAGCTCATAGGCAATCGACGCCTCGACCAGCCGGTCCCACAGGTCGGCTATGACGACGCCGGGCAATCCTGCGGCCTCCGCTGCGGCGCGGGCGTTGGCGATCACCTGCGCCTTGCGCCCTTCGTCGCGCACCATATCCCGCCGAGGCTTGATGCGCGCGGCAGCATCCATATAGCCGAACCGTCGGACCAGCAGCGCGACCAGCGCGCGGTCGACGGCGTCGACGCCCGCGCGGACTTCCACCATGGTGGTGCAGGCTTCGGGAGCGATAGAGTCTTCCATGCGGCGTGCCTTGACGCGCACAACGCCCGCTGTCCAGCGATTGGCAGCGGCCATGTCGGTTTGCGCTTGAATTTGCCGCGCAAGTCGCGATGCCTGTCGCGAACGGCGGGTCCGGGCTCGAATCCTCTTCAGGAGAATATATCCATGCGTTTCCTATTGTCTTTTTCTACAGTCGCTTCGCTCAGCCTGCTCGTCGTTTGTACCGCCGCCGTCGGGCAGGAGACGCCCGTCGCCCCGGTGCAGGAAAATGCGGGCCAGGTCGCCAAGCCGCCGAAGGAAAAGAAGATCTGCCGCAAGGTCGACGGCGTCGCTTCGCGCATGAGCAACCGGGTGTGCAAGACCGCGGCGGAATGGGCCGCAGCAGAGGGTCGTGCCCCCAACACCGCCACCGATTCGCCCGCGTCGCACGTCAATTGACGTAAGCGCGGCGCGGTGCCGCTTTTACTTGACTCCTTCCCGCCGCCCGCCTAGGGGGCGCGCTTCGCAATCGGCCCCGCACCCCGGTGAAGCGGCGGCCCTGTCCGACCGATGGTCGTACGCAGGCGAAACCGGGACCGCGATCAGGAGGAAGCCCCTCCGGGTCAACGTTGTTGGCACATTGCAAAGGAATATACATGTCGAAGCGCTCCAGCGCCAAGTACAAGCTCGACCGCCGGATGGGCGAGAACATCTGGGGTCGCCCGAAGAGCCCGGTCAACAAGCGCGAATACGGCCCCGGCCAGCACGGCCAGCGCCGCAAGGGCAAGATGTCGGACTTCGGCCTTCAGCTGCGCGCCAAGCAGAAGCTGAAGGGCTATTACGGCGACGTCACCGAAAAGCAGTTCAAGAAGGCGTATGAAGACGCCTCGAAGATGAAGGGCGACACCAGCCAGAACCTAATCGGCCTGCTGGAACAGCGTCTGGACATCATCGTCTATCGCGCCAAATTCGCGCCGACCGTGTTCGCCGCGCGCCAGCTGGTCAACCATGGCCACGTCCGCGTCGACGGTGAAAAGTGCAACATCGGTTCGCGCCGGATCAAGCCGGGCCAGACTGTCGAACTGGGTGCCAAGGCCAAGGAAATGGCGCTGGTGCTCGAAGCGCAGGCGCTCGCCGAACGGGACGTCCCCGACTATGTCGTGCCCGACGGCAACGGGAAGGTCACGTTCACGCGCGTTCCGACGCTCGACGAAGTGCCCTATCCGGTGAAGATGGAACCGAATCTGGTCGTCGAATTCTATTCGCGCTGATCGTTGCGCGAGATCGAAACCGGAAAGGGCGGTCCGCAAGGGCCGCCCTTTTCGGTTTGCGCGATGCTCGTGCGCCCACTCTTCCGAACGACGCGCCGCCGACGGCGCGACGGGCCCCCGCGCAGCCGATGGCGGGAGTGCTATTTCCCGAAGGATTTGCGCAGGAACGCGTCCGACTTTTCGAGCAATTCGGCGCGCGCGGCGGCATCGTGGAGCTGGTGGTCCAGCCCGCGATAGATCACCAGTTCCACCCGCTTGCCCCTGGCGCGCAGCCGGTCCTCCATCAACCGGGCGTGGCCGACATCGACATTGGTGTCGCGATCGCCGTGAAAGATCAGCACCGGCACGATGATCCGGTCGGCGTGCTGCGCCGGCGACCCTTCGTCGACATGCGGCCCGTCACCGACGAAACGCTGGACCAGCCGTGCGTTGGTAAAACCTTCCGCATCGCGCTTCAGTCGGGCGAGATCGGTGACCGGCGCAACCGCGACGATCGCCTTGAACAGCCCCGGCTCCAGCACGCCCGATTGCAACGCCGCATAACCGCCATAGGACCAGCCGACGATCGCCAGCTTGTCCGGATCGGCAATCCCCTGTTTCAGCAGCCAACGGCCCGCATCGTCGATGTCGCCGATCGCGGTCCTCCATGATTTGAAGCCGTTGTCGACGAACCAACTGTCGCCGTACCCGCTCGATCCGCGATAATTGGGCTGGATGACGGCATAGCCGCGCGCCGCGAAATATTGCGCCAGCCAGTCGAAACCCCATTCATCGCGTGCGCTGGGGCCGCCATGCGGCATGACGATGGCGGGCAGGCCGCGCGGGTCCTTGCCCACCGGCAGCGTAAGATAGGCCGGAATCTGCGTGCCGTCCGAAGCCGTGTAGGTCATCGGCTTGACCGGCGCCAGCGTGACGCCGACCAGCGCGGGCCGCGCCAGGATGATCTCCTTCAACTGCCGCGTCGGCTTGTCGAACACATAATAGTGGCCCGGATCGGTGTCGCCGCCGGCCCACAGCAGCAATTGCTGTTCGTTGTCGCTGGCATCGATGATGCTGACCTGCGGCAACCCCGGCAACGCCTTGGACAAGGCATCGGCAAGCGCCGTCAGCTTCGGATCGAAATAGCGGATATGGCGCTTGTCGGTTGCCCAGCTCACACCGACCACACGGCCCGACCTGCCGAGCCGGACCAGGCTGTCCACGTCGACGTCCGGGCGCGCGAACACCAGTTCGCGCTTCAAGCCGCCGTCGAGCGAAATGCGATACAGCGCCCGGCGACCGTCCTTGTTTTCGAAACCATAGACGGCGTTTTCCGCCGCATCCACGGCATAGGGGGAAAAGCCCGAATCCTCGTCCGACGCATCGGTGGTCGACAAGGGCACCCAGTCCCGGCTGCCCGCCTTGCGGTAATAATAACGCGTCTCGCCGGTCAGCATTTCCGCTCGGTCGGTGCCTTCGAAGCCCATCACGCGCACGTTCCCGTGCTGGTCCGAAATATAGGCGGTGGCGTTCTTGCGCGGGGGCTCCACGATCTTGCGCTTCAGCGTGACGGGGTCGACCTGCTCAACCCCCAGCCCTTCGCGCGACCGGGTCGCGTGGCTGCCGGTGGTATATTCGGGCACGAATGCGCGCGTCATCAGAACCTGCCCGCTTCCGTCCCCCACCTGCCAGTCGATGACTCGGCCGCCGTTCTGGCGAATGCCGAGCGCGTCGCGCGAATCCGCCGCAGACAGAACCTTGCCGTCGCTGCCGTCCACGGCCAGCGACAGCATGCGGGAAAAGCCGATGCGCTTGTTGTCCACCACCTGTTCGATGGCCATGCTGCACAGGATCCGCGTCGCGCTGGCCCAGCGACAGCTCGTCAAGATGCTGCTGTCGTCGACGGCGCGCAGGATCGGCTTGGCGGGTTCCTTGGACCCGACCACCCCCACCATCGCGGCGTTGCCCTTGCCAACCGGGGTCAGGAAAACGACGCGCGTACCGTCGGGCGACAGGCTGATCTGCTCAACCGATTCGAGCGCGCCGAACCGACGGGCATCGCTGCTTTGCGCCTGCGCGATCGCAACCGGCGCCACGACCAGCGCACTTGCGCCGACGACACCAAGAAATACTGCTGAAAATATCTTCACAGCGCCCCTCCGCCCGATGGCGAATTGTCTAATATCTGTTTTTATTGCAGGCAATTACTTTCAAGCCATCGTTGCTTGCAGCGGTCCCGCGGCGCTGCCATGCTGGGCGCCACGCACTGTCAAGAACGGGGGATTTCATGCGTCCGCTGCTACCCTTTGCCGCGCTGCCCGCTGCATTCTGCCTCGCCTTGCCGGCATGGTCGCAAACTGCCCCCGACATCTCGGTCGACACGCTGAAGGACGTGACCAAGACGATTTCGTCCGACGCGTTCGAAGGCCGCGCGCCGACGACGCCGGCCGAGGACAAGACCATCGCCTATATCATCGCACGGTTCGAAAAGGCGGGGCTGAAACCGGGCAACCACGGCAGTTGGGTGCAGGAAGTGCCGCTGGTCGAAATCACCGCCGAAAACGTCTCTGCGCTGACCTTCACGGGCGGCAAGGCGCCGGTGAGCCTCGACTATCGCAAGGACATGGTGGTCGCGACCTATCGCGTGACGCCGAACATCGCCGTCAAGGACAGCGACGTCGTCTTCGTCGGCTATGGCATCAACGCGCCCGAACGCGGCTGGAACGATTATGCCGGCGTCGACGTGAAGGGAAAGACTGTCGTCATCCTGGTCAACGACGCCGACTGGGAAACAATGACGCTCGACGGCCCGTTCGGCGGGCGGGCGATGACCTATTACGGCCGCTGGACGTACAAGTACGAGGAAGCCGCACGCCAGGGCGCGGCCGCCGCGATCATCATCCACAAGACCGAACCGGCCGCCTATGGTTGGGGCGTCGTCCAGTCGAGCTGGACCGGCGCGCAATATGAACAGGACACACCCGGCGACCATATGGACCAGTCGAGCGCGATCGGCTGGATTCAGGAAGACGCCGCCAAGGCGCTCTTCGCCGGCGCGGGCAAGGACTATGACGCGCTGGTCGAAGCCGCGAAGCATCCGGGCTTCAAGGCGGTGCCGATGGGCGTGAAAGCCAGCGTGTCGTTCGACAACGCCATCCGCAAGCAGAAGTCGCACAATGTCGTCGGCATCCTGCCCGGCACCGAACATCCCGACGAAGTCGTGCTCTATTCAGCGCATTGGGATCATCTGGGCCATTGCGACGCGGTCAACGGCGACGACATCTGCAACGGCGCACTCGACAACGCCAGCGGCACCGCCGGGCTGATCGCGATGGCGGAGGCCTATGCCAAGGCGGGGCCGGCGAAGCGATCGGTCGTGTTCCTGTCGGTGACGGCAGAGGAATCGGGGCTGCTCGGGTCGAAATTCTACGCCGAGAATCCGGTCTATCCGCTCGCCAAGACCGTGGGCGGCGTCAACATGGACGGGCTGAACGTCACCGGCAAGTCGAAGGACTTCGTGCTGGTCGGCGCGGGCAAGTCCGAGCTGGAGGACATGGTCAAGCCGCTGGTCGCGGCCGAGGGGCGCTATATCGCCGTCGAACCGTCGCCGGAAAAGGGCGGATATTACCGGTCCGACCATTTCAGCTTCGCCAAGCTGGGCGTGCCGATGCTGAGCGGCGGCAGCGGCCAGGACAAGGCCGTCGGCGGCAAGGAAGCGGGCAGGAAGGCGGCCGAGGACTATACCCTCAACCGCTATCACAAGCCGCAGGACGAATATGCTCCCGACTGGGATTGGAGCGGCGCGGTGTCAGACCTGACGATCTACTACCGGCTCGGCCGCGAAATAGCCGACGGCGCGATGTGGCCCAACTGGTACCGGGACGCCGAATTCCGCGCGATCCGCGACAATAGCCGGGCAGAGGCGAAGTAAGGGGAAATCGACGCGCGGCTGACGCGCCCACTTTCCGCTGGCGGCGCGACCGCCTAAATGCGCGCACATGACCAATGCACCGCTTCCCGAATGGGCGCCGCACGATGCCGTGTGGATCGGATTTCCCAGCCATCCCGAGCTGTGGGAGGACGATCTGGCGCCCGCGCGCGCCGAAGTCGTCGCCTTTGCCCGCGCCGTCCATGCCGATGGCCGGGGCGAGCGCGTGATCCTGGTCGCCGCCGATGACGCCGCCGCCGACGCCGCGAGCGCGATGGCGGGCGACGCGGCCGATGTGGTGGTCGAGCCGTTCGGCGACATCTGGCTGCGCGATACCGGCGTCATCGTCGGGCGCGACGGGCGCGGGCATGATTTCCGCTTCAACTATTGGGGCGGCAAATACGACCTGCCCGGCGACGAGACCGTCGGCGCGCGGCTGGCGCAGGGCCGCGCGATGGCAGTCGCCGCGCACGACTGGGTGCTGGAGGGCGGCGCGATCGACGGCGACGGCACCGGACTGGCAGTCACGACCGAGCAGTGCCTGCTCAACCCCAATCGCAACGCCGATCTGACGCGAGCAGATGTCGAGGCGCGGCTGAAGGCGGACCTGGGCTATGACCGCGTGCTGTGGCTGGGCGAGGGCCTCGCGAATGACCATACCGACGGGCATGTCGACAATCTGGCGCGCTTCGTCGGCGAAAACCGGCTGGCGATTCCGGAGCCGACCGAGGATGACCCCAACGCCGCCGTCTATGCCGATGCGGCGGCGCGTGCGCGCGCCTTTGGCGTCGAGGTGGTGGCGATGCCCTCGCCCGGTCGCGTGCTCGACGAGGATGGCGAAGTCATTCCGGCGAGCTATATGAACTTCTACATCGGCAATGCCGCGGTGGTGGTGCCGCTCTATGGCCAGCCGAACGATGCGGCCGCCGTGGCGCGGCTCGAGGAGATTTTCCCCGGCCGCGCGGTGGTCGGCTTCCGCGCCGACCATATCCTGACCGGCGGCGGCAGCTTCCACTGCATCAGCCAGCAGATTCCCGCGCGGCCGTGACGGCGTTTCCGGTCCGCGCGCTGCTGTCGCGAATCATCGGGGCGGCGGTCGCGCCGATCGCCCGACGCAACCCCGCCTTTGGCGCGCTGGTTGCGTCGTTGCCGCTTATCTCGCTGCTTGGCATGCTGTCGCTCCGGCGCGATACGCACGACACGGCGCGCGTCGCCGATCCTTTGCAGGCGGCCTTCTGGTATGTGCTGCCGTCGCTTCCCATGTTCCAGCTCGTGCCGGCGATGTTGCGCGCGGGAAGCGGCTTCGCGCTCGCATTGCTCGCCGGCATCGCATTGACGATCCTGCTCTACTTCCTGACCGCGACCGCACTGGCGCGGTTCGGCATCACGCTCTGAGGACCGGAATGACCGAGATCACCGTGGCGGCGCTCCAGCTCGCCTTTTCGAACGACATCGACGCCAACATCGCCCATGTGTCCGAACTGGTGCGTGAAGCCGCCACGCGCGGCGCGCAGGTGGTGCTGCCGCCCGAATTGTTCGAAGGCGAATATTTCTGCCGCGTCGAGGATGAGGGGCTGTTCGCCAACGCCAAGCCGACAGGCGAGCACAAGGCAGTGCTGGCGATGCAGAAGCTCGCCGCCGAACTGGGCATCTGGATCCCCACCAGCTTCTTCGAGGCGGACGGGCCGCACCATTACAACAGCCTGGCGATGGTCAATCCCGATGGCGCGGTCGCGGGCGTCTATCGCAAGAGCCATATCCCCGACGGACCGGGATATGAGGAGAAATTCTATTTCCGCCCGGGCAATACGGGGTTCAAGGTGTGGGACGGCCCCTCGGCGACGCTGGGTGTCGGCGTGTGCTGGGACCAATGGTATCCCGAAACCGCGCGCGCGATGATGCTGATGGGCGCTGAAATCCTCTTCTATCCGACTGCGATCGGCAGCGAGCCGCATGACGACAGCCTCGACACCGCGCGGCTGTGGCGTCGCGCGATGGTGGGGCATGCGGTGTCGAACGTCGTGCCGGTGGTCGCCGCCAACCGTGTCGGTACCGAACATGGCCAGACCTTTTACGGCACCAGCTTTATCGCCGATGAGCGCGGCGACATCCTGGCCGAGCTGGACCGCACCGAAACCGGCGTCATCACCGCGACGATCGACCTGGATCGCGTGAAGCGCCACCGCGCCGCCTTCGGCTTTTTCCGCGACCGGCGGCCCGAACTGTACGGACGGCTGGTCCAGGATATCTGATCGTTCCGGCCGCGTTCTTTTCCCTATGGCGGCAGGGCCCTCGCCGGGCTAGCCGTTCAGACGGACAAGGAACGACAGGCATGGCAAGCGACACCCCGAAGCGCGAACAGCATCTGGTCCAGCGGATCGGATGGCTGCGCGCTGCCGTTCTGGGTGCCAATGACGGGATCGTGTCGACCGCCAGCCTGATCGTCGGCGTCGCCGCCGCGTCGCCCGACCGGCATGCGGTGCTGGTCGCGGGAGTCGCCGCGCTGATGGCGGGCGCGCTGTCGATGGCGGCAGGCGAATATGTCTCGGTCAGCTCGCAGGCGGATACCGAGAATGCCGACCTGGACCGCGAACGGCGCGAGTTGAAGGACGACCCCGCATTCGAACTCGACGAGCTGGCGGGCATTTATGAACAGCGTGGGCTCGACCCGCAACTCGCGCGCGAAGTCGCGACCGAACTGATGGCGAAGGACGCGCTGCACGCGCATGCCCGCGACGAGCTGGGCATCAACGACACCACTACCGCGCGGCCGGTGCAGGCGGCGATCACATCGGCGCTGACGTTCACGATCGGCGCGGCGGCGCCGCTGATCGCGGCATTGCTGGCGCCCGCGAATGCCGTCGTGCTGACCGTATCGGTCGCGTCGATCCTGTACCTCGCGCTGTTGGGCGCGATCGGGGCGCGGACGGGCGGTGCGCCGGTTGTCCGCGCGGTCGCGCGCGTCGTCTTCTGGGGCGCCTTGGCGATGGCGGTGACGGCGGGTATCGGCGCGCTGTTCGGCACCCCACCCGGTTGAGGGAATTGCGCGTGCCCGGCGCGCGCCTATCTTAAGGCGCCGGACCCCACCGGGGTCCGGTTCAGCCTGGCCGAACCGAACTCAAGCGGAGGCGCGCGATGGACGATCCCGACCTGCCCGACACCAGCAAGCTGACGCAGTCGAAGCGCCGATGGGCCGAAAGCGGCAAATTCCTGACCGGGCGCATCGCCCGCGCCGAGGAAGAGCGCCTGCCGCCGGGCCAGCATCTGACGCAGAAATGGCCGGTGCTCGACCTGGGCCGCCAGCCCGATGTGTCGACCGACCGCTGGCGGCTGGACGTGTCGGGGCTGGTCGAACGCCCGCTAAGCCTCGACTGGGCGGCGTTCCAGGCGCTGCCGCAAACGGCCGTACGCAGCGACATCCACTGCGTCACCACCTGGTCGCGCTATGACAACGACTGGGTGGGCGTGCGCACGCGCGATTTGCTGGACGAAGTGCGGCCGCGCGACGAGGCGGCGGCGGTGATGCTGCACGGCTATGACGGCTATACCACCAATGTCCCGCTTGCCGATTTCGCGGCGGAGGACGCTTTGATCGTCCACCGCTGGAACGGCCAGCCGCTGGCCCGCGACCATGGCGGGCCGGCGCGGCTGGTGATCCCGCACCTCTATTTCTGGAAAAGCGCGAAGTGGATTCGCGGCATAGATTTCCTGGGCGCCGACCGGCCGGGGTTCTGGGAACAGAACGGCTATCACATGCGCGGCGACCCGTGGGCGGAGGAACGCTATGGCTGAGGGCGCCCGCTCCATCCCGTCATTGCGAGCGTAGCGAAGCAATCCACTGCTACTACCCGGAGCTGGATCGCTTCGTCGCTTCGTTCGTCGCGATGACGAGGTGCCCCCCGCCCCTCACTCCGCCAGCGCGAAATCCACCGCCGCCGCCGCATGCAGCGCAGTCGTATCGAACAGCGGCACCGCGCTGTCGTCCGCGCCCACCAGCAGCATGATCTCGGTACAGCCAAGGATCACGCCCTCGGCGCCATCGGCGACCAGCCGCGCGATCACCTGGCGATAGGCGGCGCGCGATTCGTCGCGGATCGCCCCCCGGCACAGCTCGTCATAAATGATGCGATGCACAGTCGCGCGGTCCTCCGCCCCCGGCACGATCACATCGAGGCCGAAGCGCTCGGCCAACCGCCCGCGATAGAAATCCTGCTCCATCGTGAATGCGGTGCCGAGCAGGCCGACGCGCTTCATCCCCGCCGGCGCGATCGCCGCCCCCGCCGCATCGGCGATGTGGAGCAGCGGCAGGTCGGCCGCATCGGTGATCGCATCGGCCAGCTTGTGCATCGTGTTGGTACACACCGCGATGCAGTCCGCGCCGCCCGCCTGAAGCGCGCGGCCGGCATCCGCCATGCGCGCCGCCAGCGCGTCCCAGTCGCCATGATGCTGCAACGCCTGGATTTCCGCGAAATCGACCGACAGCATCAGGATGCTCGCCGAATGCGCGGGGCCGACACGCGCCGCCACGCCTTCGTTGATGAGCGCGTAATATTGCGCCGTGCTCTGCCAGCTCATCCCGCCGATCAGTCCGATGGTCTTCATGCTTCCCCCAATGTGGCGCGCAGCGCCAGTGCGCGTTCGAACACCGCCTCGAACATGTCCGCCGTCAGCCGTCCGGTGTTCGTGTTGTAACGGCTGCAGTGATAGCTATCGATCAGCACGCGCCCGTCGGGCATGCGATGTTCCGCCAGATGGCCGAACCGCGCCTTGGGGAGGCGTCCGCCCAGCACCTTGACCGCCGACTGGTGCGCGATCTGGCCCAGCGCGACGAACACGCGCGCACGCGGCAAGGCGTCGACCTGCCCCGCCATGAACGCGCGGCAGGTGCGAATCTCCTCGGGCGTCGGCTTGTTTTCGGGGGGCAGGCATTTGACGGCATTGACGATCATCACGCCCTTCAGCCGCAGATCATCCTCCGGCGTGCTTGCATAGACACCGCTGCTGAGCCCGAATTTCGCGAGCGTCGCGAACAGCAGATCGCCGGCATAGTCGCCGGTGAACGGCCGCCCCGTCCGGTTCGCGCCGCGCATGCCGGGCGCCAGCCCGACGATCGCCAGCCATGCATCCGGATCGCCGAACGCATTGACCGGGGCATTCCACCAGTCGGGATAATCGGCGCGCAGCCGATGCCGCAGCGCGACCAGCCGGGGGCATTGCGGGCAATCGTGCGGCGGTTCGGTATCGGGAAGGGGGCTTGGCGCGAACATCGCGCGGGGATAGGCGCGGATGCGTGGGTCGAACAAGCTATCTCGTAGCACTGGGGTCGAACCGGCGCGGTCACCACGGAGCGCCGGGCGACGAAGTGCACGCCGCGATCGATGCGATCGGCGCGTCGCGTCGCTGCTCGCCCATCCTGTCCACCCCGCCGCTCGGGCCGTCGATCCGCCGCTTCGCCAATGCGGCGGCATGGATCGAGAGCGATGAATCTCCGCCTGAACTGCTCGCCCGGCTGAAACGGATCGAGCGCGCCTTCGGCCGCCGGCGCGGGCAACGCTGGGGCGCGCGCGTCATCGACATCGACATCATCCTATGGTCGGGAGGGTGCTGGGCATCGACGGGACTGGTGGTGCCGCATCCGCGCTTTCGCGAACGCGATTTCGTCCTGACGCCCGCGTCCGCGATTGCTCCCGACTGGCGCGATCCGGTGAGCGGACGGTCGTTGCGCCAGCTTGCCGCGCGGCTCGCAAAGCCGCGAAAGGTTGACCGGCGCGCCCGCGCTGCCTAGGTGGCGCAACTGGTGCGGGTCCGTAGCTCAGTCGGTAGAGCAAGCGACTTTTAATCGAGAGGTCCCGGGTTCGAGTCCCGGCGGACCCACCACCCCCTCCCTCCGCGGTTCCAAACCCGCATCGTCCCTGTTCGGGTCCGGGCGACCCGATCGCCGCAGGCGCCGGCGTGCGGGCGAGCGCTGCGCTTGATTCGCGTCAAAATTCATCGTTGATACTTTATATCATTACCGCTACTGCGGTGCAGCACCTTCAGTACAAGGGATTCCCATGCTCCGATCGACCCTGCTTCTTTCCACCGCGCTGATTGCCTCGCCCGCCTTCGCGGAAGAGACCCCTGCCCCCCAGGGGGGCAGCGCCGGCCAGAGCGCGCAGGACAATCACGCTGAACCCTCCCCCGAAATCATCGTCACTGCGCCCTACGCCCGCAACCGGCAGGACGTGCTGTCGGGCACGTCGGTGCTGTCGGGGGAACAGCTCACGCGATCGCTGGCGCCGACCATCGGCGACACGTTGACCAAGCTGCCGGGCGTTTCGGCGACGTCGTTCGGTCCCAATGCGTCGCGGCCGGTGCTGCGCGGCTTCCAGGGCGACCGCATCCGCGTGCTGACCGACGGTATCGGGTCGATCGACGTGTCGAACACATCGGTCGACCATGCGACGGTCATCAACCCGTTGACCGCCGACCGTATCGAAGTGCTGCGCGGGCCCGCCGCGCTGCTGTTCGGATCGTCCGCGATCGGCGGCGTCGTCAATGTGATCGACAGCCGCATCCCGCGCCGCATGCCCGAGGCGCCGTTGCACGCCGACGTCATCGGCACGCTGGGCTCCGCGGCGGACGAACGCGCGATTTCGGGTGCGACCGACATTCCGGTGCTCAGCAACGTCGTCGTCCATTTCGACGGCAGCTATTCGAAGACGGGCGACCTCGACACCGGCGGCTATATCCTGTCGAAGCCGCTGCGCGCGGCAGCGGCGGCGAGCGCCGAGCCGGACATCCAGGATCTCGCCGACCTGAAGGGCAAGCTGCCCAACAGCGCGGCGCGTACCTGGGACGTCGCGGGCGGCGCTGCAATCATCGGCAGCGACGGCAGCAATGTCGGCTTCTCGGTCAGCCATTATGACAGCCTGTACGGCGTGCCGGTCCGCTATTCGCTCGACCCTTCGATCGAGGCCGAGGAGGTGCGGCTGCAGCTTCGCCAGACGCGCGTCGACCTGCGCGGCGAAGTGGTGACCGGCGGCGGCGTGCTCGACAAGGTGCGCCTGCGCGTCGGCGCGGCCGATTATCGCCATAGCGAGATCGAGGATACCGGCGAAGTCGGCACGACTTTCTACAACCAGGGCTATGAAGGCCGTCTGGAGCTGGTTCAGGCACGCCACGGCGGATGGGAAGGCGCGATCGGCGGCCAGTTCTTCCTGCGCGACATGCATGTCGTCGGCGAGGAGAAGTTCCTGCCCAAGAATTCGACGCAGCAATTCGGCGTCTTCACGCTCCAGTCGTTCGACTTCGGATCCATCAAAGCCGAGGCGGGTGCGCGGTTCGAACATAGCGATGTCACGGCGGTCGCCGATCCCGACATCGGCAACCCGGCCTATGACCGCAGCTTCAACGCCCTCTCGCTGTCGGCGGGCGCCAGCTATGCGATCGTCCCGGGGCTGCGGTTCGGCATCAACCTGTCGCGCAGCGAACGGGCACCGACCGCCGAGGAATTGTTCGCCGATGGTCCGCACGCGGGCACCCAGGCGTATGAGATCGGCGATCCCACCTTCAAGACCGAAAAGGCATGGGGAGTCGAAGCCACGCTGAAGGGTTCCGGCGACGGCTGGTCGGTCGCGGCATCGGCCTATCACACCTGGTTCACTGACTATATCTACGACGCGGCGACGGGCGCAGTCGAAGACGATTTGCCGGTGTACCAGAATTATCAGGCCGACGCGCGCTACTATGGCTTCGAGGCGGAAGCGTCGAAGCGGCTGACCACGCTCGGTTCCTATTCGATCAACGCCGATGTGCTGGGCGACTATGTCCATGCGCAGATCGTCGGCGAAGGCCCCGCGCCGCGCATCCCCCCGCTGCGCGTGCTGGGCGGGCTTGAGGCACAATCGCCGCTGCTGTCGG
This sequence comes from Pseudomonadota bacterium, assembly GCA_049323815.1. Classification (GTDB taxonomy): domain Bacteria; phylum Pseudomonadota; class Alphaproteobacteria; order Sphingomonadales; family Sphingomonadaceae; genus Sphingomonas. The sequence goes on from JBMOOB010000043.1 coordinate 22,960, forward strand.
GCCGCGTCGAAGTCGAGCACGTGTTCGACCAGGACCGCGTCGCAATCAACGAAACGTCGACCGACGGCTGGACGATGGTCAACGCCTCGATCGCGTGGAAGCCGTTCGGCACCGAAGGCACCAGCGTGGCGCTGTCGGCGAACAACCTGTTCGATGTCGAGGCGCGCCGCCACGCCAGCTTCCTGAAGGATTATGCCCCGCTGGCCGGGCGCGACATCCGCCTGACGCTGCGGCTCCAGATCTGACGATCGCCGCCGAAACTCGTACCGGCCCGGATCGCGTTCCCCCTGCGATCCGGGCCGCCTTTTTTATCCGCGCTCGGCGAGCTTGCGCTCCCACGCCAGCGCGTCGCCGATGATCTGGTCGAGGTCGTCATGCTTCGGCCGCCATGGCAGCGCAGCCAGGATCGCGCTGTTATCGGCGACCAGCGCGTCGGGATCGCCCGCGCGGCGCCCTTCCAGCCGGCGTTCGATATTCAGGTTGGTGACGCGGTCGACGGCGCTCAGCACCTCTAGCACCGAATAGCCCTTGCCGTATCCGCAGTTGAGCGTGTGGCTTTCGCCCGGCCGCGCGATCAGCAGGTCGAGCGCGTCGACATGCGCGGCGGCAAGATCGCTGACATGGATATAGTCGCGCACGCCGGTCCCGTCCGGCGTGTCGAAATCGGTGCCGAACACCGCGACATGGCCGCGCTTGCCGGTCGCCGCCTCTACCGCGACCTTGATGAGGTGCGTGGCGCCCGCCGTCGACTGCCCCGACCGGCCCTGCGGATCGGCACCCGCGACGTTGAAGTAGCGCAGCGCGCAATAGTTGATCGGATGCGCGGCCGCCACGTCCTTCAGCATGATCTCGGTCATCAGCTTCGACATCCCGTAAGGATTGATCGGCGCCTTTTGCGCGTCCTCGCGCACCGGTACCTGGTCGGGGATGCCATAGGTGGCGGCGGTCGACGAGAAGATGAAATGTTTCACCCCGCACGCGACCGCGCTTTCGATCAGCGCGCGGCTCGCGGCGGTGTTGTTGCGGTAATATTTGAGCGGATCGGCAACCGATTCGGGCACCACCACCGAACCCGCGAAGTGCATGACGGCGCTCACGCCATGATCGCGCATCGCGCCGCGCACGGCATCATCGTCGGCGATATTGGCTTCGACCAGCGTAGCGCGCGGGTCAACCGCCCAGGCAAAGCCGGTCACCAGATTGTCGACCACTACGACGCGCCACCCGGCGTCGAGCAGCGCCAGCACCGCATGGCTACCGATATAGCCCGCACCGCCCGTCACCAGAACCGTACCGTCGCGCATGCCTTGTCTCCCTTGTCCGGTGGCGCCGCTATAGCGCCCGATTGCATGGCGCCAAGCGCGACTTACATATCCGACCGACCCCAAGGAGGTATTTTGCATGACCACCGAAACCGCGATCCTGGCCGGCGGCTGCTTCTGGTGCACCGAAGCGGTGTTCAAGGACCTGATCGGCGTCGATGCCGTCGAAAGCGGCTATATCGGCGGCACCGTGCCGCAGCCGACGTACAAGCAGGTGTGCAGCGGCGACACCGGCCATGCCGAGGCGATCCGTGTAACGTTCGATCCGGCGCAGATCAGCTATGACGACCTGCTCGACGTCTATTTCGCGACGCACGACCCGACGCAGCTCAACCGGCAGGGCAACGACATCGGCACCCAGTATCGCAGCGCGATCTTCCCCGCCTCTCCCGAGCAGGAGGCAGCGGCAAGGCGCGGGATCGAACGCGCCGCCGCCGACTGGCCCGCGCCGATCGTCACGACGATCGAGCCGATGGGCCAATGGTGGCCGGCCGAGGACTATCATCAGGACTATTGGGAAGGCGAGGGACAGCGCAACCCCTATTGCCTGGCAGTCATCCCGCCGAAACTGCGCAAGCTACGCAAGAGCTTCGCCGCCAAGTTGAAGGAAGACGCAGCCGCCTGACCGGCCGCACCCGTTTCGGTCAGCACAAACGCATCGCCGGCGCGTTCCGCGCGGTGCGTTTTGCGTCTGGCGGGATCGTGTGGCGCGGCCTGCCCGACGGGGGGACAGGCCGCACCCGGACGATCAGGCGAGGCTCGCCTGCATCATCCATATCTGCTTTTCGTGGAATTCCTGTCGGTCGGCCAGCAGGCCCGCCGTCACGGCGTCCCCCGCCTCCTCGGCCTGCCGGATCGCCGTCGCCAGCCCGGCGACCAACGTGCGATGGTCGGCGATCAGTTCGGCCAGCATCGCGTCGGCCGCTGGAATTTCCTCATTTTCCGTAATCGTCGCCAGCTTGGCGAACTTGGCATAGGTACCCGGCGCGGGCTCGCCCAACGCGCGGATGCGTTCGGCGATGCCGTCGAGCGCGTTCCACAGGTCACGATACTGTTCCTCGAACATCTCATGCAGCATGCGGAAACGCGGGCCGACGACGTTCCAATGGAAATTATGCGTCTTCAGATAGAGGAAATAGGTGTCCGCAAGGACGTGCGACAGCGCCTCGGCGCTCGCCTTTTTCATGTTATCCGACATTCTGTATCTCCTTTCGCCGGTGGCTGTCGCCGACTGCGTACCAAGGCGCTTTTTGACGTGCCGCTCAGGGCTTCCAACGCCTGGAACCATGCCACGAAACGCGCGGTCCCGATAAGCGAATATATCGATTTCTGATAACGAGTTAATGATAATGAACGCCGTACTGCGGCGTGTTCAAGATTCCTCGTCGTTGCGAGCATGGCGAAGCAACCCATGGCCAGGCGCATGCGGCTGGATTGCTTCGTCGCTGCGCTCCTCGCAAGGACGGTGGCTACCGAAGCAGGCTCAGGCGGCCGTCAGCCGCGCGGATGCGCGGCGCGGCGCAGCCGGTCGTTGATCGCCACGCCGACGCCCACTTCCGGCACCGGTGCGACTGCGATCGCCGCCGCGCCCGAGGCGTTGGCACGGTGCAGCGCGTCGAACAGCCGTGCCGCCGCTTCGGTCAGCTCGCCCGATGCCGACAGCGTGTCGTCGCCCGCGACTGCGCCGAACCCGATCAGCCATTCGCCCGGCCGCCGGTCGACTGCGTTCAACCGGACCGGCGCGTCGGGGGCGTAATGGCTGGAAAGCTGTCCCGGCGCCTGGATACCCTCGCCCGCGCCGGCCACCGGCATGTCCAGCACTGCCTCCAGCGCTGTTGCTGAAATCGGGCCGGGGCGCAGCAGACGCGGCTCCGGGAACAGCCCCAGGATCGTCGATTCCAACCCGCCCGGCGTCGCGCCATCGTCGATCACCAGCGGGATGCGGCCGTCCAGGCTGGCGACGACATGGCCCGCGCGCGTCGGGCTGATCGTGCCGCTGGCGTTGGCCGAGGGCGCGGCGAGCGGCCGGCCGCACGCGTGCAGCACCGCCTGCATCGCGCGATGCGCGGGCACGCGCACCGCCACGGTGTCGAGCCCCGCGGTCACCAGCGACGCGATGCCGCTGTCGGCGCGCGCCGGCAGCACCAGCGTCAGCGGCCCCGGCCAGAAACGCCGCGCAACATCGCGCGCGACATCGCCGAACCGCGCGATCGACTCCGCCGCTGCCAGGTCGGCGACATGGACGATCAGCGGATTGAACGACGGACGCCCCTTCGCCGCGTAAATCCCCGCGACCGCACGCGAATCGGTCGCGTCGGCGGCAAGGCCGTATACCGTTTCGGTCGGCACCGCGACGCAGCCGCCCGCGCCGATCACGCGCGCCGCTTCGACGACCGCCGCCTCGCCGTAAGGTAAGGTGCGCGTTGCCGTTCGAGGATTTGGTATGCTCACCAAAGCGGCGCTATAGCCCCCGCGACATCAGGACAAGAGAGGAACCATGAGCTTCGTCGCCCCCGTTTCCGAACAGCGTTTCGTTCTCGACCATATCGTCCGTCTGGACCAGCTCGCCGCCACCGACCGCTTCGCCGACGCGACGCCCGACATGGTTGGCGCGGTACTCGAAGGCGCGGGCGCCTTTGCCGAGGGCGAATGGGCGCCGCTCGAACGCATCGGCGATACCAATGGCCCGAAATGGACCGAAGACGGCGTGGTGATGCCGGCGGGCTATCGCGACGCCTATCAGTCCTATGTCGCGGGCGGATGGGGCACGATCGGGTCGCCCGCCGATTTCGGCGGGCAGGGCATGCCGGTGTCGGTGACCGCGGCGGTGCTGGAAACGCTGGGCGGGGCGAACATGGGCTTCGCGCTGGCGCCGATCCTGACTGTCGGCGCGATCGAATCGCTGACGCATCATGGTTCGCCCGGGCAGCAAGCGCTGTACCTGCCCAAGCTTGCGACCGGCGAGTGGACCGGTACGATGAACCTGACCGAGCCGCAGGCAGGTTCGGACGTCGGCGCGCTCAAGACGCGGGCGGAGCCGGTCGGCGACGGCACCTGGAAGATCAAGGGCACGAAGATCTTCATTTCGTTCGGCGACCACGACCTGACCGACAATATCGTCCATCTGGTGCTTGCGCGCACGCCCGATGCGCCGGCGGGAACCAAGGGGCTGTCGCTGTTCCTCGTCCCCAAATATCGCCTGAACGCCGACGGCACGCCGGGCGCGTTCAACGACGTCAAGGTCGTTTCGATCGAGCATAAGATGGGACTGCACGCGTCGCCCACCTGCGTGCTGTCGTTCGGCGACCATGACGATTGCATCGGCGAGCTGATCGGGCCGGAGCTGGGCGGCATCCGCGCGATGTTCACGATGATGAACAACGCGCGCCTCAATGTCGGGCTGCAGGGCGTGCAGGTGGCCGAGCGCGCGACGCAGCGCGCGGTCGCCTATGCCCGCGAGCGCATCCAGTCGCCCCGCGCCGGATCGCCCAGCCGCGATTCGGTCGCGATCGTCGAGCATCCCGACGTCCGCCGCATGCTGATGCGGATGAAGGCGCAGACGATGGCGGCGCGCGCGCTGGTCTATTACGCCTTCGGCCAGCTCGACCGCGGCCATATGGGCGATGCCGCGGCGGCCGCGCGCGTAGAACTGCTCACGCCGCTCGCCAAGGCGCATGGCACCGACCTGGGCAACGAAGTCGCCAGCCTGGGCGTCCAGGTGCACGGCGGCATGGGCTATATCGAGGAAACCGGCGCCGCGCAGCATTTCCGCGACGCGCGCATCACGCCGATCTATGAAGGCACCAATGGCATCCAGGCCGCCGACCTGGTCGGGCGCAAGCTGAGCATGGACAATGGCGCCACGCTGCTCGCGCTGATCGCCGACATGCGCGCCGAGGTGCGCGACGCGCATCTGCTCCAGCTCGTCGACCTGTGCGAGGAAGTGGGGCGGCAGTTGCTGGCGGCGGACACCGACGACCGGCTGGCGGGCAGCTATCCGTTCCTGACGATGCTGTCGGTCGCGGTGTGCGGCTGGCTGATGGAAAAACAAGGCCAGATCGCGGCGGAAAGCGAGGGCGATCCCGCGTTCCTGAAGATGAAGCAGGCCGCCGCGCGCTTCTATGTCGAGCAGATCGTGCCCGAGGCTTTCGGGTTGAAGGCGTCGGCGACCGCGAGCGCCGACGTACTGTACTCGGTCGATCCGGAGATGTTCGCGGCCTGAGCGGATGGGGGGCGGGGGCATGGCCCCCCTCGCTCGCCCATCCGTCCCCAGCGCAGTCGAGGGGCGCGCCGCATGTGGTGCGCAGCGTGTCTCGACTGCGCTCGATACGATCGGGAAGGGCGAGGCTTGCCGCTCCTCCCCCGCGTGCCCAGCGGCAAAGCGCCGCGCTGGCACTGTCGGCCCCGCCCATGATCGCGCGAAAGGCAAGGCGCTTAGGTCGCTTGCAAATTTAGGCTGGGTTCGACGCCACAGACATTCTCGTCATTGCGAGCGCAGCGAAGCAATCCAGGGTTTTGCGCGACGCCTCTGGATTGCTTCGCTACGCTCGCAACGACGATCCCAAGGCTGTCGCGCCTGCAATCCATATAATCCGGGAAAGGCGGCGAAGCGATGCCGGGGCGATTGACACACCCGGATCGCTTCACCGCGCTTTGCCGGGACAAGCCCGGCGCGGCGCTCGCTACGCCGCCATGTCGAGGACGATGCGGCCCTCGATCTCGCCGCGATGCATCTTGGCGAAAATCCCGTTGATGTTTTCCAGCCGGTCGCGGTGCACCGTCGCCTTCACCTTGCCCATTCCCGCGAAATCGAGCGATTCCTGAAGGTCGAGCCGCGTGCCGACAATCGACCCGCGCACCGTGATGCCGTTGAGCACGGTGTTGAAGATCGACAGCGGGAAATCGCCCGGCGGCAGGCCGTTGAGCGACACGGTGCCGCCGCGCGCGACCATGCCCAGCGCCTGCTGGAACGCCTTGGTCGACACCGCCGTCACCAGCACGCCCTGCGCGCCGCCGACTTCCTTCTTGATGAACGCCGCCGGATCGGCGTTCATCGCATTGACCGTCAGGTCGGCGCCCAGCCGTGTCGCGAGGTCGAGCTTGGCATCGTCGATGTCGACGCCGATGACGTTCAGCCCCATTGCCTTGGCATATTGGACCGCCATATGGCCCAGCCCGCCAATGCCCGAAATCGCCACCCAGTCGCCCGGCTTGGTATCGGTGACCTTCAGCCCCTTGTACACGGTCACGCCCGCGCACAGCACGGGTGCGATTTCGACGAAATCGATGTTGTCCGGCAGGTGGCCGACGTAATTGGGGTCGGCCAGTACATATTCGGCAAAGCCGCCGTTGACCGAATAACCGGTGTTCTGCTGGCTTTCGCACAGCGTTTCCCAGCCGCCCAGGCAATGCACGCAATGGCCGCAGGCCGTATAGAGCCACGGCACGCCGACGCGGTCGCCTTCCTTCACATGCGTGACGCCCGCGCCCACTGCGACGACATGGCCGACGCCTTCATGCCCCGGAATGAACGGCGGCTTGGGTTTGACCGGCCAGTCGCCCTCGGCTGCGTGCAGGTCGGTGTGGCATACGCCGCTGGCGGCGATCTTCACCAATATCTGCCCCGGCCCCACTTCGGGCACCGCCACTTCCTCGATCACCAGCGGCTGGCCGAATTCGCGGACTACCGCCGCCTTCATCGTCTTCTGCATGCTACGCACTCCGTCGGTTGGGTTCAGAACAGACCCTGCGCGGCCGGATCATAGCTGACCAGCAGGTTCTTGGTTTGCTGATAATGGTCGAGCATCATCTTGTGCGTCTCGCGGCCGAAGCCCGATTCCTTGTACCCGCCGAACGCCGCATGCGCGGGATAGACATGGTAGCAATTGGTCCACACGCGCCCCGCCTCGATCGCGCGACCGATCTGATAGGCATGCGTGCCGTTGCGCGACCATACGCCGCCGCCCAGGCCATAGACGGTGTCGTTGGCGATCTCGATCGCTTCCTCGACGGTCTTGAACGTCGTCACCGACAGCACCGGGCCGAAAATCTCTTCCTGGAAGATCCGCATCTTGTTGTTGCCGAAAAACACCGTCGGCTTGACGAAATAGCCCTTGTCCAGTTCCCCGCCCGGCATCGCGCGTTCGCCGCCGGTCAGGCATTCGGCACCTTCCGCCTTGCCGATGTCGACATAGCCGAGGATCTTGTGCAACTGATCCTCCGACGCCTGCGCGCCCATCTGCGTCGCCGGATCGAGCGGGTCGCCGACACGGATCGCCCCGACGCGCGCGACCGCGCGTTCCATGAAGCGGTCGAGGATCGATTCGTGCACCAGCGCGCGGCTGGGGCAGGTGCACACTTCGCCCTTGTTGAATGCGAACAGCGCAAAACCTTCCAGCGCCTTGTCGAGGAAGGCATCGTCCTCATCCATTACGTCCGCCAGAAAGACGTTCGGCGACTTGCCGCCCAATTCCATCGTCTGCGGGATCAGATGTTCGGCGGCATATTGCATGATCTTGCGCCCGGTCGTCGTCTCGCCGGTGAAGCTGACCTTGCCCACGCGCGGGTTGGCGGCGATCGCCTGGCCGACGGTCGACCCGGGACCGGTGACGACATTGACGACGCCCGGCGGCAGAATGTCGGCGGTCAGTTCGGCGAAGAGCAGCAGGCTGAGCGGCGTCTGCGACGCGGGCTTGATAACGGTGCAATTGCCCGCCGCCAGCGCCGGCGCAATCTTCCACGCCGCCATCAGCAGCGGGAAATTCCACGGGATGATCTGGCCGACGACGCCGATCGGTTCCTTGAAATGATAAGCGATCGTCTTTTCATCGATCGTCGAGATCGTACCCTCAGACGCGCGGACGCATCCGGCGAAATAGCGGAAATGGTCGATCGCCAGCGGCACGTCGGCGCCGCGCGTCTCACGGATCGGCTTGCCGTTGTCCATCGTCTCGGCGAGCGCGAGCAGTTCGAGATTTTCCTCCAGCCGGTCGGCGACGCGGTTCAGGATGCGCGCGCGCTCCTGCGGCGACACGCGGCCCCACGCCGCCCTGGCGGCATGCGCGGCGTCGAGCGCGCGTTCGACATCGGCGGGAGTCGATTTGGCGATTTCGGCCAGCGGATGGCCGTTGATCGGGCTGTGGTCGGTGAAATATTCGCCGCCCACCGGCGCCACCCAGCGCCCGCCGATAAAATTGCCGTAGCGCGAAGGCTGGTGCCCCTGGGTGCGCACCGTCTGAATCGCCTGTTCGAACATGCACTCGCTCCTGTCCTGGGGAAGGGCGCCCGCACGACGGCGGGCGTCGGAACCGCAGCGGTGGATGCGCCCCGCGACACATCGACCCAATTGGTAGTTTCCCCAAGAGCAGCGCGGATGGTCGCGCGAAAACCGCCGTCGCGCGCGGGCGCACGACGGTCAGTTCATCATCGAAACGAAATCAGGCGCGCTCGCGCTCGCCGTCGATCAGCTCGCGGATGTCGAGGCCCAGCAGCGCGATGTGATCGCGCACGCGCGGCCACATGCCCTTCAGGAACCGCTCGCGCTCCGCCAGCCGCAGCCGTTCGACTGCGCCGGGCAGCACGAACATGCCGACGCCGCGCCGCACCTCGACATAGCCGTCGTCCTGAAAGCTCTGATACGCCTTGGCGACCGTCAGCGGATTGGCGCCATGTTCGGCCGCGAGCGCGCGGACCGAAGGGAGCTGGTCGCCCGCGCGATATTCCCCGCGCAGGATCGCCGCGGCGATCGTCGCGCGCAGCTTCAGATAGACGGGACTGTCTTCATGCTCGAGCGCTGTCATGCTGCCATAATACAGCAGTTGGGGTCAGAGTCCACCCTTGGGATTCCACCTAGTCGTCAACGCCGCGGGGTCCATGCGCGGGCGTTCCTCCAGCGCGTGCGCGGACGTGCCGACGAACATAAAACCGGCGATCCGCGCGGGTGCGGGCGCGAAAAGGTCGCGCACGCGGTCGGAAAACGCCGCCCAGCTGGTCAGCCAGCCGGCATGATAGCCCATGGCATGCGCGGCATGGAGCAGGTTCATGCACACAGCACCCGCCGACAATTCCTGCTCCCACGCCGGAATCCGCGCCGTGTCCTCGACCACAGACAGCACCACCACCAGCGCGGGGGCGTAATGCGCGAACGCGCGCGCCTCCTCTGCATCTCGGTCGCTCGCGTCGGGGCGATCGGCCTTCAACGCGGCGACGAGCGCATCGGCCAGCGCGTCGCGCGCTTCGGCGGGGACGATGACGAAACGCCACGGCGACAGCTTGCCGTGGTCGGGCGTGCGCGCGGCGATCGCGATCATCTGCGCCAGTTCGGCATCGTCCGGACCCGGTTCGGCCAGGTTGCGCGGCTTGCCCGACCGGCGCGTGGAAAGGAGCGAAAGCGGCGTGGTGCGGTCGTTGAACGTCATATTCGCGTCCTAGCCGTGCCACCGCGTTGCAACAACCGGCTTCACAGGCCGTATTTCGCCGCTAGTCTGCCCCCATCCGTCGGCGCGCCCTGGGATCGGGGGCACGACATCAAGCAATGCAAAGGGGAGCGTCTGCCTGATGGCGACAGCAATTCCGGACGCCGTCAGCGGCGAGAAGACCTTTTTGGGCCATCCGCGCGGCCTGTTCGTCCTGTTCTTCGCAGAAATGTGGGAGCGATTTTCCTATTACGGGATGCGCGCGCTGCTCATCCTGTACCTTACCAAGCACTGGTTGTTTTCGGACAGCAAATCCTCGCTCATCTACGGTGCCTACACCTCGCTGGTGTATATCACGCCGGTGCTGGGCGGCTGGCTGGCCGACAAATATCTGGGCCAGCGCAAGGCAGTGCTGTTCGGTGCCGTCGTGCTGACGCTAGGCCATTTCCTGATGGCATTCGAAGGCGACGGCGGCCAGGGCGACCCGACGATCAATATCTTCTGGCTCGCGCTCGCCTTCATCATCGTCGGGTCGGGATTCCTGAAGGGCAATATCTCGGTCATCGTCGGCAAGCTCTATCCGCGTACCGACATTCGCCGCGACGGCGCCTACACCATTTTCTATATGGGAATTAACCTCGGTTCGTTCATCGGCGTGCTGATCGCGGGCTATCTGGGCGAAACCTATGGCTGGTCGTACGGCTTCGGCGCGGCAGGCGTCGGCATGCTGCTGGGCCTGGTCGTGTTCGTGCTCGGCCGCCCGCTGCTGAAGGGCAAGGCCGAAGCGCCGTCGCCCGAACTGCTGACGAAGCGCGTCGGCGGCGTGCCGCTCGAATGGCTGCTCTATGGCATCGGCCTTGCGTCGATCGCGATCATCTGGGCGTTGCTGCAATATCAGGAAGTCGTCGGCTGGCTGCTGCTCGTGTCGGGCGCGGTGCTGCTCGGCTATATCGGCTATGTCGCCGTGACCAGGCTGAACCGCGAGGAGCGCGACCGCATCCTCGTCATCATCTTCCTGCTGCTCCTCCAGCCGGTGTTCTGGGGCCTGTTCGAACAGGCGGGCGCATCGGTCAGCCTGTTCACCGACCGCCACGTCGACCGGATGTTCCTGGGCTTCGAAGTGCCGACGACCTGGTTCCAGTCGGTCAATTCGTTCTTCATCATCACGCTCGGCCCGCTCTTCGCGTGGCTGTGGACGTCGCTCGGCCGTCGCGGGCTCGAACCGTCGACGCCCGCCAAGTTCGGCCTGGCGATCGTGCAGGTCGGGCTGGGCTTTCTGCTGCTCGTGTGGGGTACGCAGGCCGTCGGCGTGGCCACGCCGACGTCGCTGTGGCTCGTCGTGCTGCTCTACCTACTCCACACCACCGGCGAGCTTTGCCTGTCGCCGGTCGGCCTGTCGGCGATGAACCGGCTGGCGCCATGGCACATGGCGGGGCTCATCATGGGCGCGTGGTTCTTTGCCACCGCGGGCGGCAATTTCGTCGCCGGCCAGATTTCGGCGGCGACCGGCGTGGAACATGCCGGCGAAGGCGCGAAACAGCTGTTCCTCGACGTGTGGACCTCGGTGGGCTGGGTCGCGACCGGGATCGGCGTCGCGGTGCTGGTGCTGGCGCCGTTCGTGAAGCGGCTGATGCACCTCGACACGCTGCGCGACGACGATCTGGCGGGCGAACCGGAACTCGCCGAACCGCAGGCGGCGGGGTACAAGACCGACGAAGAGAATCGGTGATCGTCGGTTTTTGAAGACAGGGAGGGGGAAATGCTGCTGCTGATCGTGGCGAGTGTCGCTTTTGTCGGAACGCATTTCCTCCTTTCACACCCGTTGCGACGGCCGATCGTCGCGCGGATCGGCGAGGCGCCGTTCCTGGGCGTCTATTCGCTCGTCGCGCTGGTAACGCTGGGGGGCATGGCGCATGCCTATGCCGCGATGGCGCCGCAGCAGCCGCTGTGGGTCGCGGGCGATATAATATGGGCGGTCGCCAGCGTCGTGATGCTGCTCGCGTCTGTCCTGTTCGTCGGATCGCTGTTCGGCAACCCCGCGCTGCCCGACCCGAGCGGCCACCCCAAGCCGGTGCCGCGCCCGCGCGGCGTGTTCGCGATCACCCGCCACCCGATGATGTGGGCGTTTGCGCTATGGGCGGTCGTGCATGCGGCGGTATTCCCGGTCCCCGCCAATTTCGTGCTGACGGCGGCGATCCTGATCGTCGCGCTGGTCGGCGCGGCGTTGCAAGACGACAAGAAGCGGCGGCTTCAGCCCGACATGTGGCCGCGCTGGCAGGCAGTGACATCCTATTGGCCCTTCGCGGCGATCGCGGCGGGGAATGCGCAGCGCGCGGCCGCATGGCCGGGCACGGTCGCGACGCTGGGCGGGCTGGTGCTGTGGCTGGCCGCGACCTGGGCGCACATCCCGCTCACCGGCTGGGCGGCGGGGGTTTGGCGCTGGGTGGGGTGA
>JBMOOB010000044.1:0-32032 GCA_049323815.1 Pseudomonadota bacterium
GCTGGTCGATACCAGCGCCACCGGGCACTGAATCAGTTCCTCGATCCGGCGAATATATTTGATCGCCTGCGCGGGCAGTTCGGCCCAACTGCGCGCGCCCGCCGTCGACTGCGACCAGCCTTCGATCGATTCATAGATCGGTTCGACTTCGGCCTGGTCGTTGAAGTTCGCGGGGTAATAATCGAGCGTCTCGCCGCGCAGCCGGTATCCGGTGCACACCTTCACTTCCTCGAACCCGTCGAGCACGTCGAGCTTGGTCAGCGCGATGCCGGTCACGCCCGACACCGCGACCGATTGGCGCACCAGCACTGCGTCGAACCAGCCGCAACGCCGCTTGCGCCCCGTTACCGTACCGAATTCATGTCCGCGCGTGCCCAGCCGCTCGCCGGTGTCGTCGTCCAGCTCGGTCGGGAACGGGCCCGACCCGACCCGCGTCGTATAGGCCTTGGCGATGCCCAGCACGAAGCCGACCGCCCCCGGGCCCAGCCCCGATCCGCCCGCCGCCGTCCCCGCGATCGTGTTCGACGAGGTGACGAAGGGATAGGTGCCATGGTCGATGTCGAGCAGCACGCCCTGCGCGCCTTCGAACAGGATGCGGCGGCCGCGCGCGCGCGCTTCGTGGAGATCGCGCCACACCGGCCGTGCGAACGGCAGGACGAAGCCCGCGATTTCCTCCAGCTCCGCGATCAGCGCGGCGCGGTCGACCGGGGCCATGCCGAAACCGGCGCGCAGCGCGTCGTGGTGCGCGAGCAGCCGGTCGATCTGCGGCCCCAGCGTGTCGATGCGCGCCAGGTCGCACACGCGGATCGCGCGGCGGCCGACCTTGTCCTCATAGGCCGGGCCGATGCCGCGCCGCGTCGTGCCGATCTTGCCCGCGCCGCTTGCATCCTCGCGCAGCCCGTCAAGGTCGCGGTGGAACGGCAGGATCAACGGGCAGGTGTCGGCGACCATCAGCGTGTCGGGCGTGATGTCGACGCCCTGGTCGCGCAGCCGCTCCATCTCCGCCTTCAGCGCCCAGGGGTCGAGCACCACGCCGTTGCCGATCACGCTGGGCGTGCCGCGCACGATGCCGCTGGGGAGCAGCGAAAGCTTGTACGTCTTGTCGCCGACGACCAGCGTGTGGCCGGCGTTGTGCCCGCCCTGGAACCGCACGACGACATCGGCCTTGCTGGCCAGCCAGTCGACGATCTTGCCCTTGCCTTCATCGCCCCATTGGGCGCCGATAACCGCTACATTGGCCATGGATACACGTCTCCGCCTGCCAGGGCGGACCCAAGGCCGCCCTTCGACAGGACTCGGCGACCGGGGTTTCCGATGCGGAACCGGGCCGTGCTGCCCGGGCGGTGGCGCGCATGGCGCGTGGCGGCGCGCGCGTCAAGGGGGAATGCCGCCTCGACACCTCGAATCGGTGCGTTACACCGGTGGGCCGGTTCCTTCCGCGCGGCGGACGCAGTAGAGGACGGAGAGGAGGACGTACCAAATGAAACTGGCAAGCCTGAAGCATGGCCGCGACGGAAAGCTGGTCGTCGTGTCGAACGACCTCGCCTGGTATGCGAGCGCGAGCATGATCGCGCCGACATTGCAGGCGGCGCTGGACGATTGGGACCGAGTCGAAGCCGACCTGCGCAACCTGGCGACCGATCTGGAGCATGAAGCGATCCCGCGCGAGCGGTTCCACGAACGGCTGGCCGCCGCCCCGTTGCCGCGCGCGTTCCAATGGGCCGACGGGTCGGCCTATGTGAACCATGTCGCGCTGGTGCGGCAGGCGCGCGGCGCCGAACTGCCCGACAGTTTCTGGCACGATCCGCTGATGTACCAGGGCGGCTCCGACGGGTTCCTCGGCCCGCGCGACGCGATCCCGCTGAAGGACGAGGCCTGGGGATGCGACCTGGAGGCCGAAGTCGTCGTCGTGACCGGCGACGTGCCGATGGGCGCGAGCCGCGAGGAAGCGCTGGCCGCGGTGCGGCTGGTCGGGCTGACCAACGACGTGTCGCTGCGCAACCTGATCCCCGGCGAGCTGGCGAAGGGCTTCGGCTTTTTCCAGTCGAAGCCCGCGAGCGCCTTTTCGCCGGTGTTCGTGACCCCCGACGCGCTGGGCGATTGGTGGCAGGGCGGCAAGCTGCACCGCACGCTGATGGTCGACCTGAACGGCCAGCCGTTCGGCCGCGTCGCGGCGGGCGAGGACATGACCTTCGATTTCGGCACGCTGATCGCGCATGCGGCAAGGACGCGGCGGCTGGGTGCGGGCACGATCATCGGGTCGGGCACCGTGTCGAACCGCGACGCCGACGGCGGGCCGGGCAAGCCGATTGCCGACGGCGGTGTCGGCTATTGCTGCCTTGCCGAAGTGCGCACGGTCGAGACGATCCTGCGCGGCGCGGCGCAGACGCCGTTCCTGAAGCCAGGCGATACCGTGCGCATCTGGATCGACGACGATCGCCATCACCCGGTGTTCGGCGTGATCGAACAGACGGTGGAGGGCGCCTGACGCGCACGCGGCGCGGGCGACGAAAAAGACGGAGGGACAATGCGATGGGGATGCCGCGATGGCGACTGGCTCTGGCCGCACTGGCGGCGATGCTGTCCGGCGGATGCGCGGACCATCCTCCGTCCCCCGCGTCGCCGACGCCGCTGATCCATCCGGTGGATACCCCCGCCGACCTCTATGGCGACCTGTTCGTCCAGGTGCAGATGCGCCGCATCTTTCCCGACGGAAAGACGTTCGTCGACGCCGTGCCGAAGCGGCCCGTCGCCGACATCATGGCGGCGTTTCGCGCGGGCGATTTTCGCGAGGATGCCGCGCTGCGCGCCTTCGTCCTCGCGCATTTCGACGTGCCGGGGATGGCCCCCGCACCGCGACCGCAACTGACCCGGCGCGGGCCGGCGCTGCCGATTACCGGGCATATCGCCGCGCTGTGGCCGCACCTGACCAAGCCGCCGGTGGTGCCGGTGGCCGGCGGATCGGCGCTGGCGGTGCCCGAACGCTATGTCGTGCCGGGCGGGCGGTTCCGCGAGATGTATTATTGGGACAGCTATTTCACGATGCTGGGCCTGAAGGCGGACGGGCGCGACGACCTGGTCGAATCGATGCTCGGCGATTTCATGTCGCTGGTCGAACGCTTCGGCCATGTCCCCAACGGCACGCGGACCTATTATGTCAGCCGGTCGCAGCCGCCGTTCCTGTATCTGATGATGGACCTGTCGGACGCGACCGACCCGGCGGCGCTCGAACGCCGGCTGCAGGCGCTGAAGGCCGAGCACGCATTCTGGATGCGCGGCGCCGACCGGCTCGGCCCGCGCCACCGGGCCGAGGCGCGCGTGGTGCGCATGCCCGACGGCGCGCTGCTCAATCGCTATTGGGACGACCGCAACACGCCGCGCGAGGAAAGCTGGCGCGAAGATGTCGAGACCGCGCGCGCGAGCAGCCGGCCGCCGGGAATGGTCTATCGCAACCTGCGCGCAGCGGCGGAAAGCGGGTGGGACTTTTCGTCGCGCTGGCTGGCCGACGGGCGCACGCTGGCGAGCATCGACACGACCAACATCGTGCCGGTCGACCTGAACAGCCTGTTATATGGGCTGGAGGCAGCGATCGCCCGCCGGTGCGCGGCATTGAGCGACGGCGATTGCGCGCGGCGCTTCACGGCAATGGCACAGGCGCGCGCGCAGGCGATCGAGCATTGGCTGTGGAGCGCGGCCGAGCAGCGATACGGCGACTGGGACATCGCGCGCGGGCGCATCCGGCCGGGGGTGAGCGCGGCGACGCTCTATCCGCTGTTCACCGGCGTTGCGACCGGGCCGCGCGCCGACGCGGTGGCGGCTACGGTAGAGGCGCGGCTGCTGGCGCCGGGCGGCGTGCGCACCACGCTGGCCGACACGGGGCAGCAATGGGACGCGCCCAACGGCTGGCCGCCGCTCCAATGGATCGCCTATGACGGGCTGAGCCGCACCGGCCACGACCATCTGGCTTGGATGGTCGCCGAACGCTTCCTGACCACCGTGGTTCGCGAATATCGCGCGAGCGGCAAGCTGGTCGAGAAATATGACGTCGAGGAAATCCGCCCCGGCGGCGGCGGCGAATATCCGCTTCAGGACGGATTCGGCTGGACCAACGGCGTCACGCGCGCACTGATCGCGCGGCATGGGATGCCGGGGGGCGACCCGGATTGAAGAGAGGCGGGCAACGAACGGCGGAATTCCGGTGCGATCCGGAACGTGAATCCCGACGCAATGACGGCGCCGGCGGATTGCCGACCGGCGGTGTTCACAACATCCCGATCCTATGGAGCCATTTTTCCGCCAGCCCTGTCCAATGGGTGATCGGTTCGGCAGTGGGGCGCAGACCGAAGGCGTGCCCGCCGGTCGCGTAGAGGTGCATTTCCGCCGGCACTTTCCTTGCCCGTAGCGCGAGGAAATAGGAAATCGAATTGCGCACGTCGTCGACCGGATCGTCTTCGGCATGCAGGATGAAGGTCGGCGGTGCATCGGCCCGGACGGGGTTGAAGTCGAACAGTTCGACCGTGTCGGTTCTTGGGCCGCCCTCGCCCGACCAGAGATGACCCGGATAGATCGGCATCGCAAAATCGGGGCGGGCGCTCAAATCGTCCGCCGCATCGACGCGAGCGTAGCTGCGCGGACCGGCGTTGCTGATCGCCGTGACCAGATGGCCGCCGGCGGAAAAGCCGATCACTCCGATCTTGGCGGAGTCGATTCCGAGACGTTCTGCGCGCTGGCGCAGCAGCCCCATCGCGCGCTGTGCGTCTTGCAACGGCAGGAATGGCGTTGGCGGCCGCTGAGTGAGGCGGCGCCCCTGGCTGTCGACAGGGTGCCAGTTCTGCGGCACGCGATATTTGAGCAGGACGCAGGTCATGCCGTTACGCGTCGCCCAGTCGCAAATCTCGGTGCCTTCCAGATCGATCGCCAGCGCCGCATAGCCGCCGCCGGGAAACACCATCAACGCCGCGCCGGAATTGTGCGCCCTGGGCCGGTAGATCGTCATCGTCGGCTGTGTGACGTCGAGCACCGCCTGATAGGGCTTTCCCGCGATGCGCTTGTGTCCGTACCATACGCTTTCCGGATCGTCGGTATCGGGTCGCGCGAGGGGTGTCCCCACCGGCCACAGCGGTATCTGTTCCCCGTCCGCCTCAGCTTTCCAGGGACCCGGATAGGCGCGACCGCCGAGCGTCTGTCCCTGTCCGTCGCAGGCGGCGGGAATGGCGACGAAGGCCGAGAGTGTCAGGGCGGCAAGTACCGGGGTGATTCGTCTCATCCTATCGTCTCCCTCATCGCACGGATTGTGCGCGGCGGGTTTTCGGTGACGCCAATCCAACCATGGGCTCGACAGTCGGGAGCGGCGCGCGCGCACGCGGCGTTCCTGCTGCTTATGCGCCATGTTGGCGGGCAGGCGGGGCAATGTTCAAAGCATCAATTCTCGATGAAGCCATCAATTATTCTAATGGCGTGGCGACGGGGCGCGGCCAATGCCTGCTCAGCCGGCGGCCGGGCGTGGCGGAACTGCGTGGAATTGGCGATGGGGTCGTCGCTGGCATCCCCGTTTCCAGGACAGAGGGAAGCCGCCACGAGCGCGTCATCGCCAAGTCAGTCAGGCAGGCGATCGCCCGTTAGTGAAAATCATGCGAGCGGATGCGGATCACGTCGCTCGTTTCCGTGCGCGGCGTGGGTCGTGAGGTGAGGTTGCGCGCGCGCGGGACGACGCGTTCGCGCGGGTCGGGGCCGCCGCCGCGCGCGACATCGGCGGGGCCGGTCAGGCCGGGCAGCGCCAGGTCGCCCACCGCGTGCAGCATCGCGGTGCGATCGGCCACGGTGTCGGCGATGACATGGATCACCAGCCCCTCGCGCTGCACGCGCCCACGTACCCACAGCATCGACGCCGCCATGATCGTCGGGCGGTGGCGTTCGAACCGGTCGGGCCACAGGATCACATTGGCGATGCCGGTTTCGTCCTCGATCGTCACGAACAGCACGCCCTTGGCGCTGCCCGGCCGCTGGCGGACCAGGATGACGCCCGCCAGGTCGACCCGCGCGCCGTCCCTTGTGCGCATCAGGTCGCCGCAGCGCGTGATGCGTTCGGCGTCGAGCATCGGGCGCAGGAACGCGACCGGATGCGCGCGCAGCGACAATTGCGTCGCGCGATAATCCTCGACCACTTCGCGCCCTTCGCCCAGCGCGGCGAGCGTGACCGGCGGCTCGGCGACTTCGGGCTGGACCGCCTCTTCCCGCGCATCGGCGGCGGCGAACAGCGGCAGCGGCGCATCGGCCAGTCCCTTGATCGCCCACAACGCCTGCCGCCGGTCGAGCCCGAGCGCGTGAAAGCCGTCGGCACGCGCAATGCGTTCCAGCGCGGCGGGGGACACGCCCGACCGGCGCCACACATCCTCGACGCTGGTGAAGGGCGTGTCGCGGCAGGCGAGGATGCGCGCGGCATCGTCGTTCGACAGCCCCTGCACCATGCGCAGCCCCAGGCGCAGCGGGAGGAGGCGCGGCCGGGTGGCGGCCGTGGTCGCGGCGCGTCCCTCGACTTCGCTCGGGACGAACGGAGGGGCGGGGGACGGACCGGCATGCCCCTCCACACCGGTATCCCAACGGCTGGCGTTGATGCAGACGGGGCGGATCTCGACGCCATGGTCGCGCGCGTCGCGCACGATTTGCGCGGGGGCGTAGAAGCCCATTGGCTGGGCATTGAGCAGCGCGGCGCAGAAGATGTCGGGATGATGATGCTTCATCCAGCACGACGCATAGGCGATTTTGGCAAAACTCGCCGCGTGGCTTTCGGGGAAACCGTAGCTGCCGAATCCCTCGATCTGCTTGAACGTGCGTTCGGCGAAGTCGCGCGTATAGCCGCGCGCGACCATGCCGCCGACCAGCTTGTCGAAGAAATGGCTGACGCCACCGGTGAATTTGAACGTCGCCATCGACCGGCGCAACTGGTCCGCCTCGGCCGCGGTGAAGCCCGCGCCGACGATCGCGACTTTCATCGCCTGTTCCTGGAACAGCGGCACGCCCAGCGTCTTCTTCAGCACCGCCTCCAGTTCGGGCCTGGGATATTCGGGCGTCTCCTTGCCTTCGCGACGACGCAGATAGGGGTGGACCATGTCGCCCTGGATCGGGCCGGGCCGCACGATCGCGACTTCGATGACGAGATCGTAGAATTCGCGCGGTTTCAGCCGGGGCAGCATCGCCATTTGCGCGCGGCTTTCGATCTGGAAGGTGCCGAGCGTGTCGGCGCGCTGGATCATCGCATAGACGGCGGGGTCGTCGTCCTGCAGGTCGGCCATCGTCCGCCGCATCCCCTTGTGCTCGGCCAGCAGGTCGAAGGCGCGGCGCATGCAGCCGAGCATGCCCAGCCCCAATATGTCGACCTTCATGAACCCCAGTTCCTCGATATCCTCCTTTTCCCATTCGATGACGTGGCGGTCGGCCATCGCGGCGGGCTCGATGGGGACAAGATCGTCGAGCCGGTCGCGCGCCAGCACGAAGCCGCCGGGATGTTGCGACAAGTGGCGCGGCGTGCCGATCAACTCGCGCGCGAGGTCGAGCGTCAGCGCCAGCCGTGGCTCGCCCGCATCCAGGTTGAGCGCCGCGACCTGTTCGTCGCGTACCCCCGCGTTCGAATGCCCCCATATCTGTCCCGCCAACGCGCCGGTCAGATCCTCCGACAGGCCCAGCGCCTTGCCGACTTCGCGAACCGCGCCGCGCGTGCGGAACCGGCTGACCACTGCAGTCAGCGCGGCGTGGCGGCGGCCATAGGTGTCATAGATCCACTGGATCACTTCCTCGCGTCGTTCATGTTCGAAATCGACGTCGATGTCGGGCGGTTCGCGCCGTTCGGTCGACACGAAACGTTCGAACAGCAATTCATGCCGGACAGGGTCGATCGACGTGATGCCGAGCAGGTAGCAGATCAGCGAATTCGCCGCCGACCCGCGCCCCTGGCACAATATGTCCTGACTGCGCGCATAGGCGACGATGGCGTGAACCGTCAGGAAATAGGGCGCATACCCGAGCTGGGCCACGAGCCGCAGCTCATGGTCGAGCAGTTCGGAATAGGCGCGCGGCGGATGCGCGCCGAACCGCGCCGCCAGCGCCTCGCGCGCAAGGCGGTCGAGCGCTTCGTGCGGCGTGCGGCCCGACATCAGCACTTCGTCGGGATATTGATATTGCAGCTCGCGCGGAGAGAAAGTGCAGCGTTCGACGATCGCCTCCACTGCCGCCAGCGCGCGCGGGTGGTCGGCGAAGCGGCGCGCCATTTCGTGCGGCGGCTTCAGATGGCGGTCGGCATGGCGCTCGCGGCGGAAGCCGAGCGTGTCGATCGTGCATTTCTCGCGGATCGCCGTCATCACGTCCTGCAGCATGCGCCGGTCGGGGTGGTGATAGAGGATGTCGCCGGTCGCGAGCGGCGACAGTCCGTGCGCGGCGGCGGCTTCCGCCAGGCAATGCAGTCGCAGCACATCGTCGGGGCGGCGATGGTGCGTCAGCGCGACATGGCCGCGATTGTCGAAGACGTCCGCCATCCAGCGCAGGTCGGTCGCGTCGCCGAAATCGGCGACGCCGGGCGCCAGCGCTGCCACCAGCCCCTGCGCATGCACCGCCACATCCTCCCAATGAAGGAAGCAGCGCCCCTTTTCGCCATGCTGCGGATCGGCGCGGCTCTTGCCGAGCGTCAGCAGCCGGGTGAGGCGGCTCCACCCGCCGCGATCCTCTGGCCAGACGAGGATCGCGGTGCCGCTGACCAGGTCGAGGCGGCAGCCGGGGACCAGCCGCACGCCGGTCTCCTCCGACGCCACGGTCGCGCGAACGATGCCGCCGACGCTGTTGCGGTCGGTGATGCCCAGCGCGGGCATTTCCATCGCCGCCGCCATCGCGAACAGCTCGCCCGGCGCGGACGCGCCGCGCAGGAACGAATAATGCGTCGTCACCTGAAGCTCGCAATAGGCCATGGCGCACCGGCGGCAGGGTTCAGCCGAACACGCCGTGCAGATACCAGCTCAGGTCGCCGGTGACGGGGCGTTCGCCGTCGCCGCGCCGGAACAGCCAGTATCGGCGGCCCTGCTCGTCCTCGACGCGGAAATAGTCGCGCACGCTGTGCGTCTCCTCCGCTCGCCGCCACCATTCGCCGTGGACGCGTTCGGGCCCGTCGGCGCACACCACCTGATGCGTCGTCCCGCGCCAGGTGAAGCGGCGCGGCGGCTGGTCGGGCAGCAGCGCCAGCACATTGTCGATCCGTTCTGGCCGACGGAGCAGCCGCGCGGGGCGCGGCCAGCGCGCGTGCCACGGCGGCAGCGGGGCATGCCGGTCGAGCCGGCGGACATCGTCGCCGCGCAGTGCGGGCGCGTCGCGCCCCGGCGGATCGAGCACCGGCGCGGGCGCGACCGAGCGTTCGGGCACGTCGCTTTCGCGCGGGCAGTGGCGCCACAGCCGCGCACTGCCGATCCGCGTCGCGAGCGTGTCGACCAGCGGGGCGAGGTCGGGCGCGGCATCCTCGTCCAGCCGCTCGATCATCGGCATCGGCGACAACCGTTCGGCGCGGCGGACGTGGAGCGACAGCGCGTCGATGCCGAAACCGGGCTCGATCGACTCGATCCGGCGGCCGAGCAGGCGGATCAGATGGACGGGATCGCGACTGGCGCGCGCCATCCCGACCCGGATGCGCTGCGCATCGCCGTCGACACGCTCGGCCACCAGCTCGACCAGCCGCGCGCCGAGCCCCGCCTGTGCCAGTGCCTGGACCAGCGGCGGCACCAGCCGCGCGAACCACAGCGCAATCCCCTCCGCCGTCGCGATCGGCTCGACAAAGCGCTGGCCGACGGCAATCGCCTCGGGCGGGATCACCGGATCGAGCGGTTCGGGCGCCAGCCCCAGCGCCTGGTCGAGCCGCGTCACCAGCCCCGCGCCGAATCGGCGGACGAGCGGCGCGCGCGGCATCGTCGCCAGCGTGCCGATGCGGTCGACGCCCAGCCGACGCAACAGTTCGACCGCGCGCGGTTCGATGCGCAACAGGTCGATGGGTAGCCGCGCCAGCGCCGCGCCATGGCCGCCGGGCGGGCACAGAAACACGCGGTCGTGCCCGCCATGCGCCAGCGCCCAGGCGGCACCCGCCGTGTCGGCGATGGCGATGCGCGCGGCAAAGCCCAGCCGTGCGAGCAGGCGGACGATCCGGCGCGCCATCGCTTCCTCACCGCCGAACAGATGCGCGACGCCGGTCAGGTCGAGCAGCAGCGTGTCGTCCTGTGCGATCGCTACGACCGGCGACCATCGCCGCGCGGCGCGGATCGTCAGCCGCCGGAGCGCGTCGGCATCGCCGTCGGGGTCGGCGGGGCGGATGTCGAGGCCCGGCGCAATCGCGCGGGCGGTGGTCAGTGCCATGCCCGGTGCGATGCCCAGCGCGCGCGCGGCGGCATCGGCAGCGGCCACGTCGATGCGATTGCCGGTGCGCAGCGCCGTCACGAGCCCGCCGCCCGAGGGCGCGGGCAGTGCGGAGGGAACCGGGTTGCGCCGGTCGCGGCGATACGCCGGGTCGGCGGCTTCGCTGCGCCGCCCGATTTCATGGCGTTTCGGCCGCCGGTGCGCGGGTTCGTCTCCGGGCGCGGTGCGTGCCCAGCGGGCGCCGGGGCGGAACTGTGCCTCGCGCGGGACAGAGCAGCCGGGGCGCCGTTCCGCCGCCGCTGCCGCTTCCAGCGCGGCGGCATCGAGGGGGGCCGGATCAGGCGGCGTGGCGATCGGCCCCGCCTGCCGCAGCCGGTCGAGCGGCCATTCGGGCAGGTAGAGCGCAGCGACCCGTTTCATTGCATGCCTCCAACATCCATTCGGCGGGCGCGCCGCCCTTTTGCCGCACCAGTTCGACGCGCCAGCGCGCGCGCCCCACGCCCGCGACGGGCAGCCGCGCCGAGGGGGCGGCGCCGACGCGCCAGCGCGTGACCGCGGCCGAAGGCGCGCCGAGCGGGTTGCCGCCCTGACGCCCGTGCCGCTTGAGCAGCAGCGCGATCGTGCGCCCGCCCTCCGCCGCCAGTTGCAGGCGGCGGGTCGCGGCCATCTGCACGCGCTTCGCCTCGCCGATCACTGCACCCAGTCCACGATGGCGCAGCCCTTCCTCCATCAGCGCCAGCACCTCGGCATCGTCGGCGGCTTCGGCATAGAGCACGCGGTGCGGCGCCAGCCCCACCTGCGCCAGCCCGGGCGCGAACAGGTCGCGCCGTCGCACCACCCACAACACCGGGCCCCAGGCGCGTGCGGCAATGCCCGCCAGGAACAGCGTCGCGGCGGCATCGTCGCCCAGGTCGGGCGTGGCGCCGGTCACTTCATGCAACGCGTCGAGCCGCAGCCCCGTCGTCGCCAGCCGTGAATCGACGGCGTCGATTCCAAACGGCAGCACCGGGCGACGGCGGAAGCCGCCGCTTTCGATGGTGCGCAATTGTTCGCGCAACTGGACCAGGACAGCGGGATCGGACACAAGCGGCGACTCGGTTGTTCGACTCGGGACAATTGTTATGTTCCCATTCTGTTCCATTGGAACAAAGAGTCAACACCTTGCCATGCGCAATGACCCGGTCAGGCCGGCGCCAACCCCCTTTTTCCCGAGATCGCACGCAACCCGCCCTGTGCACGGCGCTTTTTTGCCACGCTATCGGCGGCGTTGGTCGCCCCGCCACGGCGTGACATATCTGCCTCTCGCCAAAGCGCTTGAAATTTTATAACAAGCGCCTGAAAACGAGTTCCGCGCGTTGTTTTGGGCGACGCGGTACCTTTGGCTGGAGAGACTATGACGGTGGACGCCCGGCGCGCCAACCTGCCCCCTTTGTCGCTGCACGTGCCCGAACCGCGATTCCGGCCGGGCGATGACGTGGATTTCAGCGACGTCGACGTGCCCCCCGCAGGCGCGCAGCGGCGACCCGACACGGCGGCGTCGGCCGACAGTTTCCACGAACTCGCCTATACGCTGATTCGCGTGCTGGACGACGAAGGCCGCGCGGTCGGCCCATGGAACCCCCATCTCGACGCCGACACGCTGCGTCGCATGCTGCGCACCATGGCGACGGTGCGCGCGTTCGACGAACGCATGTTCCGCGCGCAGCGGCAGGGCAAGACCAGCTTCTACATGAAATGCACCGGCGAAGAGGCAGTGTCGGTCGCGGCGGCGACGGCGCTTGCCGCGGACGACATGTGCTTCCCCAGCTATCGCCAGCAGGGCATCCTCATCACGCGCGGCTATCCGCTGGTCGAGATGATGAACCAGATCTACTCGAACAAGGGCGACAAGCTGCACGGCAAGCAATTGCCGATCATGTATTCGTCGAAGGAGACGGGCTTCTTCTCGATTTCGGGCAATCTGACGACGCAATACCCCCAGGCCGTGGGTTGGGCGATGGCATCGGCCGCGCGCGGCGACACGCGCATTGCCGCGACCTGGTGCGGCGAGGGGTCGACGGCGGAAGGCGATTTTCATTCGGCCTGCACCTTTGCCGCCGTCTATCGCGCGCCCGTGATCCTGAACGTCGTCAACAACCAATGGGCGATTTCCAGCTTCTCGGGCTTTGCCGGGGCCGAGGCGACTACCTTTGCGGCGCGCGCGCTCGGCTATGGCATTGCCGGGCTGCGCGTCGACGGCAACGATGCGCTGGCGGTCTATGCCGCGACGCAATGGGCGGCCGAACGCGCGCGCACCAACCAGGGCGCGACGTTGATCGAACATTTCACGTATCGCGCCGAAGGGCATTCGACATCGGACGATCCCAGCGCCTATCGCAGCGCGCAGGAATATGGCGCCTGGCCGCTGGGCGACCCGGTGGTCCGGTTGAAGCGGCACCTGATCGCGATCGGCGAATGGGATGTCGAACGCCATGCCGAAATGGACCGCGAAGTCGCCGAACAGGTGCGCGCGGCGCAAAAGGAAGCGGAAAAGAACGGCGTGCTGGGCCATGGCCTGCACCAACCGCTCGATAGCCTGTTCGACGGGGTGTATGAGGAAATGCCCTGGCACCTGCGCGAACAGCGCCAACAAATGATTGCCGAGGAAGAAACCTCTGGCCGGCCATGGGCACGCAAATGAGCGATATGGAAACCGAAATCGAACGCACCGCGCCTGCCCCAGACCGCGAAGGGGACAGCGTGCGGATGAACATGATCCAGGCGATCAATTCCGCCATGGACGTGGTGATGGACCGCGACCCCAATGTCATCGTCATGGGCGAAGACGTCGGCTATTTCGGCGGGGTGTTTCGCGCCACTGCCGGGTTGCAGGCGAAATATGGCAAGACACGCGTATTCGACACGCCGATTACCGAATGCGGCATCATTGGCGTGGCAATCGGCATGGGTGCCTATGGCCTGCGTCCGGTACCCGAAATTCAATTTGCCGATTATATCTACCCCGCACTCGACCAGTTGGTGAGCGAGGCGGCGCGGTTGCGCTATCGGTCGAACGGCGAATTCACGGCACCGTTGACTGTGCGTTCGCCGTTCGGCGGCGGCATTTTCGGCGGCCAGACGCACAGCCAGTCGCCCGAAGGTATTTTTACGCATGTCTCGGGCCTGAAGACAGTCATTCCGTCGACGCCCTATGACGCCAAGGGGCTGTTGATCGCGGCGATTGAAGATAATGACCCCGTCATTTTCTTCGAACCCAAGCGCATCTATAACGGCCCGTTCGACGGGCATTGGGATCGCCCGGCCAAAAACTGGTCGACGCACCCCGGCGGCGAAGTGCCGAGCGGCTATTATCGCATCCCGCTGGGCAAGGCGGCGATTGTTCGCCCGGGCGAGGCGCTGACCATCCTGTGCTATGGCACGATGGTGCACGTCGTCGCGGCGGCGGTTGAGGCCGAAGGCGTGGATGCCGAAATCGTCGATTTGCGCACGCTGATGCCGCTCGACATCGAAACGATCGAGGAATCGGTCAAGAAAACCGGTCGGTGCATGATCGTGCATGAAGCGACGCGTACATCGGGGTTCGGGTCGGAACTGGCGGCATTGGTGCAGGAACGCTGTTTCTATCACCTCGAGGCGCCGGTCGAACGCGTCACCGGCTTCGATACGCCATATCCGCACAGCCTGGAATGGGCATATTTCCCCGGCCCGGTCCGGTTGGGCATGGCGCTTAAGAAAATCATGAAGGACTAACGCGCATGCGCCGCAACCCCCGCCCGGTTCGAGCGAAGTCGAGGGGCGGGGCAGGCGCATCGAGTCGACGTGTCTCGACTTCGCTCGACACGAACGGAGATTGTTGATGGCTCGTTTCACGTTTCGCCTGCCCGATATCGGCGAAGGCATTTCGGAGGCCGAAATCGTCGCCTGGCACGTCGCGGTCGGGGACCGCGTCGAGGAAGACGGGCGGCTGGCCGACATGATGACCGACAAGGCGACGGTCGAAATGGAAAGCCCGGTTGCCGGTATTGTGGTCGAACTGGCCGGGGCAGAGGGCGAGCAGGTGCCGATTGGGGCGACGTTGGTGGTGATTGAAACCGACGGCGATGAGCCGGTCGACGAGGAAGTCGAGGAACAAGTCGCCGCCGAAACACCGGGCGTCGAGGAAGCGAGCGTGGCCGAAGCCAAGGTCGCGCCCGTCCCGCCGATTCCTTCCGCGCCGCCTGTCCCACCCGCCCCGTTGGCTTCGAGCGAAGTCGAGAAGCCGGTTGTAGTCACGGACGGTGCCTCGACTTCGCTCGGCACGAGCGGTGAAGGCCATGCCGGGCATGTCCTCGCTTCCCCTGCCGTGCGCGCGCGCGCCAGGGACCTGGGCATCGACCTCGCCCGCGTGAAGCCGGCCGAGGACGGTCGCGTCCGCCACGCCGATCTCGACGCCTATCTGCGCTACGGCAGCGGCGAGGGCTATCATGCGCCGCACGTCACGCGCGCGCGCGACGACCAGGCCGTCAAGGTCATCGGCATGCGCCGCCGCATCGCCGAGAACATGGCCGCGTCGAAGCGCAACATCCCGCATTTCACCTATGTCGACGAAATCGACGTGACTGCGCTGGAGGCGATGCGCGCCGACCTGAACGCCAATCGCGGCGCGCGGCCCAAGCTGACGATGCTGCCGCTGCTGATCGTCGCGATCTGTCGTACGCTGCCCGACTTCCCGATGCTCAACGCGCGCTACGACGACGAAGCGGGCGTGGTGACGCGCCACGGCCGCGTTCACCTGGGCATGGCGACGCAGACCGATGCGGGGCTGATGGTCCCGGTGATCCGCGACGCGCAGGATATGAATGTGTGGCAGCTTGCGAGCGAGATCGGCCGGCTGGCCGACGCCGCGCGCACCGGCAAGGCGAAGTCGGAGGAGCTGTCGGGATCGACGATCACCGTCACCTCGCTCGGCCCGCTGGGCGGCATTGCGACCACGCCGGTCATCAACCGGCCCGAAGTCGCGATCATCGGCCCGAACAAGATCGTCGAGCGGCCGGTGTTCGTCGGCGACGACATCGTACGGGCAAAGCTGATGAACCTGTCGATCAGTTGTGACCATCGCGTCGTCGACGGCTGGGATGCGGCCAGCTATGTCCAGGCGCTGAAGAAGCTGCTGGAAACGCCGGTGCTGTTGTTCGCCGATTGAACGGTGCGACCCCGGCGCCGAACGGTCGGCGCCGGTAAGGCGCGGGTCAGCTCAGCGCATCGCGCACGGTATCGCGTCCCTCGCTCACGCGCTGTTTCGCCGCGCGGTCCAGGTCGGTGATGGCGCCCGCCGCCCTGCGCCGCCGTTCGTCCAGCGCCTTGAACGCGGCATTGTCGGCTGCGTTCGAAAAGGCGAAATAGCCCATGTTGTCCGACCAGTTGCGCCGGGCGAGCAGCGTGCATAGCGCCAGGGTGGCGTCGAGCAGTTCGGTTTCGGGCGCAAGGCGCGGGTCCTGGCCGTTTGCGTCGGCGGGGAACGGGTCGGCTATCATCGACATTCCGCGCTTCAGATCGGGCGATAAATTGGTCGCGGCGATTGCCCGAACCAACGCATCGGCGCGCGCGCGATCGCGACCGCTCTTTGCCTCGGCAGCCTGCTTTAGCGCGCCGATATCGGCGCACTTGTCGAGCATGTCGATGTCCTTGCTCAACAGATAGGGGCTGTTGAGCGACCCCAGCCTCGCCTTGGCAAGGCGCGTGTCATAGTCGCGCTGGTCGTTCGTTCCTTCCGCCAGCGACGCGGCGAACTGTTGCGACAGCGGCCCGCGCTGGCCGCGCCCGGCGAGCGTCAACGACCCATCCGATCCGATCTCGGCTTCGGCGAAGCTGCTGGCGTCGCGCGAGACATCGGCATGAAACAGGCGGCTGGCGCCGAACCCGCCCGCTACGCCCGCCGCGATCAGCAGCGCGAACGACCCTGCCTGCCACAGTGCCGATGCGCGGCGGATGGCATAGGCCCAGCCGAGCAGCCACAGCACCAACGCCGCAACCGCACCGCCGATCAGCAACCGTTCGAGCGGCTGTTGCGCGATCAGATAGGGCAGCGCGAGCGTACCGACCACCAGCACCGCCAGTCCGGCGAGCACCGCGATCAGCGCGCGGCTGGGACCGGCCGGATGGCCGTGTTCATATTCATCGGAATTTTCCATGACTTCCCCCGGGAGTGGCCATGGCGGACCCTAACGTCCCCCGGGCGCGCCGCAATTGGAAAATAGGGCGCTCGCGCGCCGCCCTCAATGGCCGCGCGTGCGTTGCAGCGCGCCAGCCAGCCGCCGTACGATCGCGCGTGGAGCAAAGCGCGTCGATGCCGCCATCATTTTGTTGCGCAGCCCGGAAACGCGCACGGCGGCATTGGCGTCGAGTGCTGCGAGCCCGTCGCGCACCACCTGTTCGGGATCGCCCGCGAATCGTTTGAACAGCGCGCTGTCGCCCAGATCGGCAACATCGGCGAATTCGGTGCGCGTCGGGCCGGGGCAAATCGCCGCGACGCGCACGCCGTGACGGCGCACTTCCTCATGCAGCGCTTCGGAAAAGCTCAGCACGAATGCCTTGGTTGCGTAATAGACCGCCATCCAGGGGCCCGGCTGAAACGCGGCAGTCGACGCAACGTTCAGGATACCGCCCGACCGCATTTGCACCATGCCGGGCAGGACGAGCTGGCTGAGTTCGACCAGCGCGCGGCAGTTCAAGTCGATCATCCGCCCGACGGCGGCATGATCCATGTCGACGAACGCACCGTTCAGTCCGAAGCCCGCGTTGTTGATGAGCCAGTTGACGCTCAGTCCGCGCCGCCCGATTTCGCCGATCAGCGCCTCCGCCGCGCCGGGCGCCGCCAGGTCGAGCGCGACGGTTTCCACCGCGACTGCGTAGCGATCGCGCAGGCGCTGGGCGAGCGCGTCGAGCCGGTCGACGCGCCGCGCGGTCAGGATCAGGTCGTGCCCGCGCGCCGCCAGCGCTTCGGCGAAATGCGTGCCCAGCCCCGCCGACGCCCCGGTCACCAGCGCCGTGCCCAAATTCCTGTCCGCCATCGTCATTCTCCACGAATCGGCGCCAGTATCGGCGCGGATGGTGGCGTGGTGAAGACGCAAGCGCGTGGGAAACGCCTATCCGACGATTTCGAACAATCCGGCGGCCCCCATGCCGCCCGCGGTGCACATCGACACCACTGTCCAGCGCTCGCCGCGCCGCCGCGCCTCGATCAGCGCATGGCCGACCAGCCGCGCGCCGGTCATGCCGAACGGATGGCCGATCGCAATCGCGCCGCCGTTGACGTTCAGTCGCTCCGGATCGATCCCCAGCGCGTCGCGGCAATAGAGGCACTGGCTGGCGAACGCCTCGTTGATTTCCCACAGGCCGATGTCCGACACTTTCAGCCCCGCGCGCGCCAACAGCTTGGGAATGGCAAAGACCGGGCCGATGCCCATTTCATCGGGCGCGCATCCCGCCACCTGGAACCCGCGATAAATGCCCAATATCTCCTTGCCCTCGGCCTTTGCCGTGGCGCGATCCATCACCACCTGTGCCGCCGCGCCGTCGGAAAGCTGGCTGGCGTTGCCGGCGGTGACATGGCGCCCCTCCGCCACGAACTGCCCGTCCTTCCAAACGGGCTTCAGCCCCGCGAGCACCTCGGCGGTGGTGCCCGGGCGGATGCCCTCATCCTGCGTCACGGTGACCCGTTCGCTGCCGGTGCGATTGCCTGCCTTGTCGAACAGCGCGCGTTCGACAGTGATCGGCGCGATTTCGTCGGCAAAGGCGCCGCTTTCGACACCGGCGGCCGCGCGCCGCTGGCTCATCGCGGCGAAGGCATCCTGCGCCTCGCGGCTGATGGCATAGCGTTCGGCGACGATTTCGGCGGTTTCGATCATCGGGATATAGGCGGCGGGCTCCTTTTCCAGCACCGACCGGTTGGGATGACGCGGCGCATCCTTGGTCACGGTCCGGCTGATCGATTCCATGCCCCCCGACAGCGCGACGTCGATTTCGTCGCACAGGATCGACCGCGCCGCGAGCGCCAGCGCGGTCAGCCCCGACCCGCATTTGCGGTCGAGCGTGAAGGCGGGCACGCTGTTCGGCCACCCCGCGGCGAACACCGCCATGCGGCCGGCGTTGGCGCCGGTCGTCCCCCATTGGTTGCCGACGCCCCAGAACATGTCGTCGATGCGTGCCGGGTCGATCCCCGCGCGTTCGACCGCGGCGTTCATCACATGCGCGGCGAGTACCGGCGCCTCGGTATCGTTGAAATAACCCCGATAGGCCTTGCCGATGCCCGTCCGGGCAGTGGCGACGATGGCGGCTTCGCGCATGGCATCCTCTCTCTTTCGAGTTTCTGGTATGCCGCGATGTCTAGCGAAACTTCGTCATCGTGCAAGGATTCGAGCCCCGCGTCAGTCGGTGAAGTCGGGCGGGCGCTTTTGCATATTGGCCATCACTGCTTCGATCTGGTTGGGCGATCGCATCAGCGGCGCCTGCTCGGTGCTTTCGGCGGTCAGGATTGCGGCACTGTCGGCGTCGGCGGCGAGATTGGCAAGCCGTTTGGCCGCGCGCACGGCATGCGGATTGCGCCCTGCGATTTCCTTCGCCAGCGTCATGGCGGCGGCATAGGGATCGTCGTCCAGATGCGTGACAAAGCCCAGCGCCAGCGCATCCTCCGCCGAAAATTCGCGCGCGGTATAGACCAGCTCGCGCAACTGGTCGTCGCGAACCAGCCCCCGCCACAGCGCAAACCCCGCCATGTCGGGGACGATGCCCCATTTCATTTCCATCACCGCCAGCCGCGTGCCCGGCATTGCGATGCGGATGTCGGCGCCGCTCATGATCTGCAACCCGCCGCCGAACGCGATGCCCTGCACCGCGGCGATCACCGGTACGCCCAGCGCGCGCCAGCCCCAGGCGACCTGCTGGTACCGGTTGGCCAGGCCATAGGTTCGCGTAATCAGGTCGCCGCCGCCATCGGCCGCCGACATGCTGGCGAGGTCCAGTCCGGCGCAGAAGGCGCGCCCCTCGCCCGACAGCACCACCGCGCGCAGCCCCGACGCCGCCTCAAGCTGGCCAATCGCCTCGATCAATGCGTCGAACATCGCGGGGTCGAGCGCATTGAGCTTGTCCGCGCGATTGAGGCGGACGTCGGCGACGCCGTCGCTGTGGCGGATCGTGACGCGCGGTTCCTGCATCCTGCTTCTCTCCATACCGGTTTTTCGACACGCTAGCGCGCGACGGCGCGGCGGGCAATCGCGGTCCGCTCCACCCGCCGGTCAGGGCATAAGCCGGTATCCGGCGCGGCGATGCGTGTGGAGCATCGGCGGGGCGCCATCGGGGTCAAGCTTCGCCCGCAGGCGCGAGACATGGACCTCGACGACATTGGTGCCTGGGTCGAACCCCAGCCGCCATACCGCCGACAGGAGTTCGCGCTTCCCCACTGTACGCCCGGCGTGTTCGGCGAGATGGACGAGCAGCGCATATTCGCGCGGCAGCAGGTCGAGCACGCGGCCGTCGCGCGTGGCGGTGCGCGCGATACGGTCGATGTGGAGGCTGCCCAGCCGCAGCGAGGTGCCGGGCGGCGGGCGATGGCGCAGCCGCGCGGCGACGCGCGCGGCGACTTCGGGCGCGCCCACGGGCTGCACGACGGCATCGTCGGCACCGGCATCGAGCGCGCGGACGACATCCGCCCCGCAATCCTGTGCCAGCACCAGTACGACCGGGCCGTCCCACCCCTGCGCGCGCATTCCCGCCAGCCGCGCGGCGGGATCGCCCAGTCCGGCGCCCCAGCCGAGCAGCGCGGCCGCCGCGCCGACGCGCTGCGGCCCCGCATCGGGCATGCCCACCAGTCGCAGCCCGCGTTCCCGAACCGCTTCGTCCAGGCGCGGAAGTTCCAGGCTGCACGCGACAAGGCCCCACACCGGAGAAGGAGTAACTGCCACAAGGCCGAAATGGAGCGAGGCGGCGCCGAAACGGATCAAGTCGCCGGGTCCGGCGGGGGGGCAGGGATTTGTTCGGCGAGGTGGCGCGCGATGCGCGCGACGCGCGGGCTCGGGTCGTCGCATGCGCGTTCGAGCAAGGGGTGGAGTTCGACCGGGTGCACGGCGCCCGCCAACGCCTCAATCGCCGTCGCGCGCATCCGGGCGACGGGATGGTGCCGCGCGAAATGCCGCGCCAGATCGACGCCGTCGCCGGTCGCCACCGCGACGGTCAGCAGCGCCTCGGCCGCCGTCGCGCTCAATACCTCGGCAATGCGCCCGCGCGCGGTGTCGAAGCGATATTGGTCGCGCCAGCGCAGCATCGGGTCGGCGAACAGGATGTTGAGCGAGACCGAAAACGCGTCCGGCGGAAGCTGTGCATGCACGTCGCGATGCGCGCGGTAAAGGCGCGTCGTGCCCGGTTCCAGCCGGTGCCTGCCGGTGGGGCGCAGCGCGACCGCTTCGCCGGCAAGCCCCGCCGGGGCCGGGCCGTCGACTTCGAAATAGTCGCTCCAATAGCCCGGCCCCAGATAGCCATGCGTCAGGAACGCAAAGGGATGGTCATGCACCATGCCATAGACGAACGCCGCCTCGCCGCTGGCACGCGTGACTGCGTCCTCCGCGGCGGGCCAGAAATTGGCGCGCAGCACATGCCGCGCATTCGGTCGGTCGAGCAGCACGACCTGCGGGCCATAGCCGCCGCCGGCGGGCGCGGCGCCGTCGCGCCCGGCCAGGATGGCGATCGCCCGGTCGGCCAGGAAGCGACGGTTCGCGCCGAGCCGGTGGAGCAGCGGCGCCAGCGCGGCCAGGCTGTCGTCGTCGCGCACGTCGACGCGTGCGGTGTCCAGTGCCTCGACCAGTTCCGCCACGTCGATCGGAGTGCCCGGCGCGCAGGCAATCAGCGGCGGCATGCCGGATCCCGGCCGCGCGCGGCGACCGCGCGCAGCGTCCGCGCGGCGGCACCGCGGACCGCCCGGTGCGGATCCCGCGCCGCCATCGCCGCCAGGCGCGGCATCGCCGTCGCGGCATCGAGTGCAAGCCATTCGCGCACCGCCGCCCAGCGCAGCGCATAAGAACCGTCGCGCGACGCCGCTTCGAACGCCGGCACGGCGTCGCGCCGGTCGACGGCGCGCAGGAAACGCAGCAGCATCTCGTGCCGCGAAGCGCGATCGTCGCCGCTCGCCGCGCGTTCGAACGTGCCGTCGTCGCGCCGCCACGCCCGGACCAGCGGGGCGGCGTCGGCATGAATCGACGCGGTCAGTGTCAGCGCCGGTGCGGCACCGGGGACCAGCAGGGTCGCCTCGCGCCGCCCGTCGATTCGTATCAGGCCGCCGTCGCGTAACGGCTCGGCTGCGATTGCCCCGGCCGCGTCCGAAATCCGTGCGGCAGAGGATATGGCCCGCCGTTCGATCCACCCGCCCCCACCGCGCAGGACGCGCAACATCCACAGTCGCCCCGATGCCACCATCAGCGTGCCCGGGGCCGTGTCGCGCGGCGCGCGCAGGCCCAATGTTACGGTGGCAACCGGATGATCGAGCAACAACACGGTCGCGCATTCCGCCCCGCGCTGGAACCGAATCGGCGGGTCGTGCATCGGGTCCCGCGCCATTTCCGCGAGCATCGGGGCAATCGCGGCCCCCAGCCAGTCCGGATTGCGCAACAGCGGTTCGATGCGCGCGGCAACCACTTCGGCAGCGGCGCCCGAGCAGGCGTTCAGCACCGCCGCCAATATCGCCGGCGGCGCATTGCGATCAGGGATTGAGTTCGTAGACGACACTGACGATTGCCACGACGAGTTCAAACAATTCGTCCGCCGCTGTTTCGCCGGTGCGAATGGCGCCATGGACGGCGACCGGAATGTCCAGGTCGGCGATGTCCCGGCTGTCGATGCGTATCGCTTCCAATGTCTGGCCCCCTTTTGACCTGCCGCGGCGGTGCGGTGCGCGCAGAATAGGGCGCGGACCGGCGAAGGTTTAAGTTACATCGCTGTAATCTCGTGCGGACGCGGTTCGAATTGCGCGCCCGGCGGGCCCCGGCTAGGGACTGGCGGATGAACGACGCGCACCGCAGTTCGATGCGGGGTTTTGACCCGGCGGTATTCCTGTCGCGCTTTGCCGGCGGGCACGGCCACCGGTTGGGCATCGGCTATGCGACGCATGGCGGCGATTGGGCGGAACTGATCCTGCCCTATCGCCCCGAACTGATCGGCGCGCCGGAAAGCGGCGTGCTGGCGTCGGGGCCGATATTGGCGCTGATGGACATGGCGACCAGCATCGCGGTGTGGTTGCGCGTCGGCCGGCTGGTCGCCCATGCGACGCTCGACCTGCGCGTCGACTATCTGCGCGCGGCGCGGCCGGGGCAGACCGTGATCGGACGCGGCGAATGCTATCGGGTCACGCGTTCGATCGCGTTTGTGCGCGGCCAGGCGCACGATGGCGACCCCGACGATCCGCTGGCGCATGTCGCGGGCACCTTCATGGCGCCGGAGGGATATTTCGAATGACGCTGCCCCCCTATGCCGAATTGCTGGGCGTCACAGTGGAGCCGGGCGAGACCGCGCCGGTGCTGGTCATGCCGTTCGGCGACGATGTCGTCGGGCGGCCGGGCTTTGTGCATGGCGGCGCGCTGGGCGGGCTTCTGGAAATGGCGGCGATCGCCGCGCTTCAGCAGGCGCTTGGCGACGCCGAGGCGCGCGTGAAGCCCGTCAACGTGACGGTCGATTACATGCGCGGCGGCCGCGACAAGCCGACGCGCGCGCAGGGCACGGTTACGCGGCTGGGCAATCGCATCGCCAATGTCGCCGCCATCGCCTGGCAGGACGAACCCGACCGGCCGATCGCATCGGCGCGGATGAATTACCTGCTCCAGCGCTAAAGGCCCGACCGGGCGTCCGCGCACCTTTCTCCACATCTCCACAGCGGCTTGCCGGGCCGCCGCGTCTCCCGCATCCTCGACTGCGAGATTCGGGGGGATGCCGGATGAGCGATGCGGAAGCGGTGCGTGCGTTGGCGCGACAGGCCCGTTCGGAGCGCCATAACGGGCGCATGGCAGAGGCAGTCGCGTTGCAGCACGGCGCCGTGGCGATGGCCGAGCGCGTCGGCGACCCGGCGCTGCTGGCGCATACGCTGCGCCATCTTGCCGACATGCTGTCCGACATGGGCGAGGCGTTGGCGGCGTTGCCCTGGTACGACCGCGCGCTCGCGCTGTATCGCGACGGCGACGCCGACCCGCTCGACATTGCCAATGCCGTGCGCGGCGCGGCGCTCAATTTCGAACGCATGGGCGCGGGCGAAGAGGCGCGACGATATTGGGCCGACGCCCGCGCGCGCTATGCCGCAATCGACGCACGGATGCGCGCGGCGACCGGCGGCGGCAATCCGGGGGTCGAAGAGGCCGACGCGCACCTTGCCGCGCTATGACACGCGCGCGAACGCGCGCCGTCAGGCGGGCGTGAGCTTGAGCAGCCGCCCCTGGCTGGCGTTGCGGCCATCCTCCAGCAGCCAGAGCGCGCCGTCGGGGCCTTCCTCCACTTCGCGGATGCGCGCGCCCATGTCCCACTGGTCGCCCTTGGCCGTGCCGGTGCCCTCCCGGTCGATCCGGATCAGCGCCCGTCCCGACAGCCCGCCGAGGAACAGGTCGCCCTTCCACTGCGGCCAGAGCTTGCCCGAATAGACCATCAGCCCGGCAGGCGAGATCGACGGGTTCCACCAGACCCTGGGCGGCGCATAGCCGTCGCCCGCCGCATGATCGGGGATGTCGCGCCCGTCGTAATGCGACCCGTTCGACGCATTGGGCCAGCCATAGTTGCGGCCGGGCTGGATCAGGTTGATTTCGTCGCCGCCGCGCGGGCCCATTTCCTGTTCCCACAGATTGCCGTCCTGATCGAAGGCGATGCCGAGCAGGTTGCGATGGCCGTAGGACCAGATGGCGGGATGAAATCCTTTCGCCGCCAGCGGGTTGCCCGGCGCCGGCTTGCCGTCCGGGGTGAGGCGCAGCACCTTGCCCAGCGTCGATTTCGGGTCCTGCGCGGGATCGAACTTCTGCCGCTCGCCATTGGTGAAGAACAGATATCGGCCGTCGGGCGAGAAGGCGATGCGGCCCGAATAATGGCCGTTGCCGGCGACATAGGGGCTCGCCTGGAACAGCCGCTCGACGCCGGTCAGCCGCGACCCGTCGGCCGCCAGCCGCCCGCGCGCCAGCACCACGCCCTTGCCGTCCGCGCCGCTTTCCGAAAAGCTGAAATAGACCAGTCGGTTGGTGGCGAATTGCGGATGGAGCACCACGTCCATCAGCCCGCCCTGGCCGTCGGCGTCGACGGCGGGAATGCCGGCAACCGGCGCGCGCGAGGCCCCGTCCGCGGTAACGCGCAACAGCGTTCCCGCCTTCTCGGTCACCAGCATCTGTCCGTCGGGCAGGAAGGTCATCGCCCAGGGCGAATCGAAATCGGCGACCGGAGTGACGGTGAAGGGGCGTGCGGCATCGCCGTCGCGATTCTGCTGCGCGTCGGCACCGGCGTTTCCCGAACAGGCGGCGAGCAGGGCCAGCGCCGGGGCGAGGGTGCGGATCGTCGTCTTCACGTCGTTTCTCCTGTGCAAACGCAAGGCATGCGGTGCGAACGCATAGCTGGCGCGAACGGGTGCGTCACCCGCGGGCATGCGCGCGGCGGCGCCGCTCGCGCCGTCCCCTCTTGCCGACCGGACGTTTCGTGCGTATATCGCCGGTGCTTTCTCGACATCGTCATACATGCCGAGGTCGGGCCCGACGGGTCCGGCGCCGAAGCCGCATATTCGTCGTTTGGAGTGTCACTTGGTCGATATCGCCGCCCTGACTGCGCTGATCGAGCCCGAAGCCGCCGCGCTGGGTTTCGACCTTGTGCGCGTCAAGATGTTCGGCGGGACCAGCGATCCGACGCTGCAGGTGATGGCCGAACGGCCCGATACGCGACAACTGAAGATCGACGATTGCGCCGCGCTGTCGCGCCGCATTTCGGATGTGCTCGACGCGCTGGAAGCGGCGGGGCGCGATCCGATCGACCATGCCTATCGGCTGGAGGTAAGCTCGCCCGGCATCGACCGGCCGCTCACCCGGATGAAGGACTATACCGATTGGACCGGGCACGAGGCGCGGGTGACGCTCGCCGAGAAGCGGGACGGCCGCAAACAGTTCAAGGGCGACCTGGCGGGCGTCGAGGAAAAGGGCGCGGTCGTCCTGGTCGTCGATGCACAGGGCGTCCGCCACGCGCTGCCGTTCGATGCGATCGAGGATGCCAAGCTGGTGATGACCGACCGGCTGATCGCGGCGACGGTGCCTTTGTCGGCCGAAGGTGCCGAGGAAATTGAAGAGATCGACGCGTCCGACGACGCTCAGGTAGAAGGGTAACAAGAATGGCCACTGCCATTTCCGCCAACAAGGCCGAACTGCTCGCCATCGCCGACGCCGTCGCGCGCGAAAAGCTGATCGACAAGGGCATCGTCATCGAAGCGATGGAGGACGCGATCCAGCGCGCCGCCAAGAATCGCTATGGCGTCGAGAACGACATCCGCGCGAAGCTTGATCCCAATACCGGCGACCTGCGCTTGTGGCGCGTCGTCGAAGTGGTCGAGGCAGTCGACGATTATTTCAAGCAAGTCGACCTGAAGGGCGCGCAGAAGCTGCAGAAGGACGCCAAGATCGGCGACTTCATCGTCGACCCGCTGCCGCCCATTGAATTCGGGCGCATCCAGGCGCAGGCGTCGAAGCAGATCATCTTCCAGAAGGTCCGCGACGCCGAGCGCGAACGCCAGTTCGACGAATTCAAGGACCGCATGGGTGAAATCATCACCGGCGTGGTGAAGCGCGTCGAATTCGGCCATGTGGTCGTCGACCTGGGCCGCGCCGAAGGCGTGATTCGCCGCGACCAGCAGATCCCGCGCGAAGTCGTCCGTGTCGGCGACCGCGTCCGCTCGATCATCCTCAACGTCCGCCGCGAGAACCGCGGGCCGCAGATTTTCCTCAGCCGCGCGCATCCGGACTTCATGAAGAAGCTGTTCGCGCAGGAAGTGCCCGAAATCTACGACGGCATCATCGAGATCAAGGCGGCCGCGCGCGATCCGGGTTCGCGCGCCAAGATCGGCGTCATCAGCCACGACGGGTCGATCGACCCGGTCGGCGCCTGCGTCGGCATGAAGGGCAGCCGCGTGCAGGCCGTCGTCCAGGAAATGCAGGGCGAAAAGATCGACATCATCCCCTGGTCGCCCGACACCGCGACCTTCGTGGTCAACGCGCTGCAGCCCGCGAACGTCAGCCGCGTCGTCATCGACGAAGAAGATGACCGCATCGAAGTGGTGGTGCCCGACGACCAGCTTTCGCTCGCCATCGGCCGCCGCGGCCAGAACGTCCGCCTCGCCAGCCAATTGACCGGCAAGGCGATCGACATCCTGACCGAAAGCGACGCGAGCGAGAAGCGCCAGCAGGAATTCGTCGAGCGGTCGGAAACCTTCCAGAACGAACTGGACGTCGACGAGACGCTGGCGCAACTGCTGGTCGCCGAGGGGTTCAGCGCGCTCGAGGAAGTCGCCTATGTCGAACTCGACGAGCTGGCGGCGATCGAAGGCTTCGACGAAGAGCTGGCGCAGGAACTGCAGAGCCGCGCGCAGGAAGCGCTCGATCGCCGCGAGGAGGCGAACCGTACGGAACGTCGCGCGCTGGGCGTCGAGGACGCGCTTGCCACCATGCCGTATCTGACCGAGGCAATGCTGGTCACGCTGGGCAAGGCGGGGATCAAGACGCTTGACGACCTGGCCGATCTGGCGACCGACGAACTGGTGGCGCGCAAGCGCTCCGAGCCGCGCCGTCGCGGCAAGGAAGGCGAGACGTCGGCCCGGTCCGAGGACAAGGGCGGCATCCTGGCCGAATATGGCCTGAGCGAAGAGCAGGGCAACGAGATCATCATGGCCGCCCGCGCACACTGGTTCGCGGACGAGGAACCGGCGAAAGCCGGCGCCGAGCAGGCCGGCGTGACC
Organism: Pseudomonadota bacterium; assembly: GCA_049323815.1. Classification (GTDB taxonomy): domain Bacteria; phylum Pseudomonadota; class Alphaproteobacteria; order Sphingomonadales; family Sphingomonadaceae; genus Sphingomonas. The sequence continues at coordinate 27,356 of JBMOOB010000044.1, forward strand.
GGTGAGGAGGACGCAATTGCGGACTCCGAACAATGATACGGCCTCGGTAAGCCGGTATCCATATGGTCACCCCGGGCTTGCCCCGGGGGCTGCGGACGATCCGGCGCAGCGGTGCGATGCCGGGCGTGACGCACAGGTCGCGCCAGTCCGGATCGGTGCGTTCGATGACGGTCCTTTTCCAGTCGCGCGGCCATTTCTTGCGCCACTTCCCGCCGGCGACCGCCGTTTCGATGGTGTCGCTCGTTTCGAACCGGACCAGATGCTTGACGGCAGGACGGCTGGTGAAGCCGTCAACGGCGCCGTCGCGATGCCGGACGATGCGTCGGATCAGGGTCGACGTGGCGCCGCCGTACCAGGTGCCGTTGAACCCGCTGGCCGGGATATGGACGCACGGCGTGCGCTCCTGCATGCGCGGCAGCATGCCGGGTGGCGGATTGACGAAGGGAGCGCGCGATGAGCGAACCCGAACGCACCTGTATCCTTTCCCGCGAGGAAGCGCCGCGCGAGGGCCTGGTGCGGCTGGCGCTGTCGCCCGAGGGCGATGTGTTGCCCGATGTTCGTGCCAAGGCCCCGGGGCGCGGTGCGTGGATCGGCGTCACGCGCGCCGAGCTGGGGGAGGCGCTGACCAAGGGACGGCTTAAAGGTGCGCTCGCGCGGGCATTCAAGACCGCCGACATCCGCATCCCCGGCGATCTGAGCGACCGGATCGCGGCGGCGCTTGAGCGCGCGACGCTCGACCGGCTGGGGCTGGAATCGCGCGCGGGCAACCTGTTGACCGGTAGCGAGCGGATCGAGAACGCGGCACGTCAGGGCCAGCTTTCGATGCTCCTCCACGCCGCCGACGCGGGCGAGGATGGCGCGCGCAAGCTGGCCCAGGCGTGGCGCGTCGGCACCGACCGCGAAGGCAGCGACCTCAGGGGATTGGCATTGCCGGTTCCGCGCACCATATTGTCCTTGGCCCTTGGACGCGAAAATGTGGTACACATCGGCCTGATCGACGCCCGGGCGGCGAAACGAGTGCGCGAAGTGCTCGATCGCTGGCTGCATTTTATCGGACCCAATCGCGAGAACATGCCTTGCGCAACGCAAACGCAGGGCGCATCGCCATTGGGTTCGCATCCGCCTGAAACGGCGGCCTGCACGAACGAAGGAATTTGAGTACACGCATGAGCGATACGGACAACGATAAGCCGAAACTGGGCATGCGCGCGCCGCTGGGGCTGAAGCGCACGGTGGAGACCGGCAAGGTGAAGCAGAGCTTCAGCCATGGCCGTTCCAACACCGTCGTCGTGGAAGTGAAGCGCCGCCGTGTCATCGGCCGTCCGGGCGAGGAGCAGCAGGCCGAGCCGACCCCCGCACCGGCGCCCGCCGCGCCGCAGGCCGCGACTCCCGCGCCTGCGCCCGTGGCGCCGCGCAAGCAGCAGGCGCCGACTCCGCGCCCGCCGGGCGACAGCCTGATGTCGCGCCAGGAGCTTCAGGCAAAGCTGCTGCGCGAGGCCGAGGAAGCGCGCATGACCGCGCTTGAGGAAGCGCGCCGGCGCGAGGAACGCGAACGCCAGGAGGCGTCCGAAGAGGAACGCCGCCGCGCCGAGGAAAATCGCAAGGCTGAGGAAGACGCCGCCGCCGCCGCGCGCGCCGCAGAAGAGGCCGCGCGCGCCGCCGCCGAGGCGCAGGCTGCGCCCGAACCTGCGCCCGCGCCGGATCCCGTTGCTGTCGTTGCTGCTCCAGCGCCTGCACCTGCACCTGCGCCCGAACCGCGCCCGGCGCCTGCGCCGCGCGCGCGCCCGGCGCAGCAGCAGCCGGTCGCGCTGCAGCTCGACCCGAGCCGCCCTGCGCCGCGCCAGTTCACGCCGGTGCAGCGCCCCGAAATTCCCCGTCCGGCGCCGGCCGCGCGGCCCGAGCCCAATCTGGCCGGTAACGGCGGCGGCGCCAATCGCCCCGCGACTGCGGCGCCCAAGCGCCCCGGCTCCGATCCGTCGAAGACCGCGCGCGACCGCAAGGGCGATGATCGCCGTCAGTCGGGCAAGCTGACCGTCAACCGCGCGCTGGGCGGCGATGACGGCGCGCGTGCGCGCAGCCTTGCCGCGCTCAAGCGCGCGCGCGAGAAGGAAAAGCGCGCCATGTACGGCGGCGGTAGCCGCGAACCGCAGGCCAAGCAGGTCCGCGACGTGCAGGTGCCCGAAGCGATCACGGTTCAGGAACTCGCCAACCGCATGGCCGAAAAGGGCGCCGACCTGGTGAAGGCGCTGTTCAAGATGGGCATGCCCGTCACGCTGACGCAGACGATCGACCAGGATACCGCCGAACTGTTGGTGACAGAATTCGGCCACAACATCGTGCGCGTGTCCGAATCCGACGTCGACCTTCAGATGGACACGAGCGAGGACCCCGAGGACAAGCTGAAGCCGCGTCCGCCGGTGGTGACGATCATGGGCCACGTCGACCACGGCAAGACCAGCCTGCTCGACGCGTTGCGCGGAACCGACGTCGTCAAGGGCGAGGCCGGCGGCATCACGCAGCATATCGGCGCCTATCAGGTGACGTTGAAGGACAAGTCGAAGATTACGTTCCTCGACACGCCGGGCCACGAAGCCTTTACCGAAATGCGCGCGCGCGGCGCCAATGTCACCGACATCGTCGTGCTGGTGGTCGCCGCGAACGACGGGCTGATGCCGCAGACGATCGAAGCGATCAATCACACCAAGGCGGCCGGCGTGCCGATGATCGTGGCGATCAACAAGGTCGACCTGGACAGCGCCAATCCGCAGCGCGTGCGCGAACGCCTGCTCGAACATGAAGTCATCGTCGAGGAAATGGGCGGCGATACGCAGAATGTCGAAGTATCGGCGCTGAAGAAGATCGGCCTCGACGAACTGGTCGAGAAGATCCAGATCCAGGCCGAACTGCTCGAACTCAAGGCCAACCCCGACCGCCCTGCCGAAGGCACGGTGATCGAGGCAAAGCTCGACAAGGGGCGCGGTCCGGTGGCGACCATTCTGGTCAGCCGCGGCACGCTGCGCGTGGGCGATGTGTTCGTCGTCGGCGCCGAAAGCGGCAAGGTGCGCGCGATGATCGACGACAAGGGTCGCCAGATCAAGGAAGCGGGCCCCGCGATGCCGGTCGAAGTGCTGGGCATTTCCGGCGTGCCGTCAGCGGGCGATCCGCTGCAGGTCGTCGAAAGCGAGGCGCGTGCCCGCGAAGTCGCCGAATATCGACAGGGCGTGCTGCTGCAAAAGCGCACCACGCAGGCACCGGCGAGCCTGGAGAGCATGTTCAGCGCGCTCAAGGACAAGCAGGCGATCGAATATCCGCTGGTCGTCAAGGCCGATACCCAGGGTACGGTCGAAGCGATCGTGGGATCGCTCAACAAGATTTCGACCGACGAGATCAAGGTGCGCATCCTGCATTCGGGCGTCGGCGGCATTACCGAAAGCGACGTCACGCTGGCGGGCGCTTCCGGCGCGCCGATCATCGGCTTCAACGTCCGCGCCAATGCCAAGGCGCGCGAAATCGCCGAGCGGAACAAGGTGGCGCTGAAATATTACGACGTCATCTATGACCTGACCGACGACATCCGCGCCGGCATGGCGGGCGAACTGGGTCCGGAAGCGTTCGAAACCGTCGTCGGCCGCGCCGAGATCAAGGAAGTCTTCTCGGCGGGCAAGCACGGCAAGGCAGCGGGTCTGCTCGTCACCGAAGGCGTCATCCGCAAGGCGCTCAAGGCGCGCATCACGCGCGAGGACGTCATTATCTACCAGGGCGAAATCGCGTCGCTGCGTCGTTTCAAGGACGATGTCGCCGAAGTGCGCGCTGGGCTGGAATGCGGCGTGACGTTCAGCCAGAATTTCACCGACATCAAGCCGGGCGACTATCTGGAAACGTTCGAAGTCGAGATGCGCGAACGCACGCTGTAAGCGACTGGCGCGATTTGTTCCTAGCCTGTTCTCGCGCGGGCAGTCATTTGTGCTAAACCTCCTCGATCGCATCTGCGATCGAAGGGAGGTGAAAGCTGATGGACACAAATGCTGTAGTAGTGGCGCTGGGTGCCGCGACATTCGTTGTCGCGTTGCTCGGGCTGGTGGTGAAGCTCATTGAGCTGAAGCACAAGTAGCGTCTGCGGGGCCTCGGCGTTGCAGCGTTGAGGCCCCAAAACGCATTGAGCCCGGGTGTTGCAGCACCCGGGCTCAGAGATGGAAGCTTGGACACTTCCGCTGTAGTCAGACCTCTTTAAGCAAAAACTCGCGAAAATGCAATATGCGTCACTCTGAAACCAACGAAGAACGCTCCGTCCGCGTGCTGCGCGTGGGCGAGCAGGTGCGCCATGTGCTGAGCGAGATCCTCCAGCGCGGCGACGTGCATGACGATACGCTCGCCCGCCACATGGTCAGCGTCACCGAAGTGCGCATGTCACCCGACCTGCGCCATGCCACTGTCTTCGTGAAGCCACTGCTGGGCAAGGACGAGGAGGCGGTGCTGAAGGCGCTGCGCACCAACACCGCCTATCTGCAACGCGAAGTCGCGCATCGCGTGAAGATGAAATATGCCGCGAAGCTGAAATTCCTGTCGGATGAAAGCTTCGACGAAGGCAGCCATATCGACGCGCTGCTGCGCGCGCCCGAGATCGCGCGCGACCTGGACGAGGGCGAATAGCAGCGCCGGGGCAACCGCCGGGGCAAC
>JBMOOB010000044.1:32132-118119 GCA_049323815.1 Pseudomonadota bacterium
GCTGAAATTCCTGTCGGATGAAAGCTTCGACGAAGGCAGCCATATCGACGCGCTGCTGCGCGCGCCCGAGATCGCGCGCGACCTGGACGAGGGCGAATAGCAGCGCCGGGGCAACCGCCGGGGCAACGCAAGATATTGCCAACGACGCGGTTAATCCTCCGTTCTGTATGGACATGCCAAGCTGAATCCGGGCGTGGACTGAACGGAGAATGAAAATGACTCGGACCATCCTTGCTGCGACGCTGCTGTCGCTGGTCGCGGTGCCTGCCCTGGCGCAGGACCATAAACCGAATCCGTCGCCGACGCCGGGCACGCGCGCGGAGATACCGTTCCTGCGCTTCAACACGATCCGCAACTTCGAAGCCGATGGCGACAAGGGCATCTGGTTGCAGGATGACCGCCGTAACTGGTATTACGCAGACCTGATCGGCCCGTGCACCAACCTGCCCTATGCGATCCGGATCGCGGCGGTTTCGCGTTTCGACGATACGCTCGACAGCCACGACAGCTTCCTGGTCGATGGAGAGCGTTGCACCGTCGGAACGCTGGTGCACAGCGAAGCCCCGCCGCCCAAGGTCAAGAAGGCCAAGAAGGCGAAGTCCGCCGGATAAGGCGTTTTGTCGCGGGCGGTCTTGCCGGTCGCGGGAAGTGGCCGGTACGACTATCGCTCCGAAGTGAGGCGGCTCTTCCTTGGCATTGCGCATCAACTGGCCTGCAGCGCTGCTGTCCGCCGCGATCCTGGCGGGCGGGGGCGCGTGGTTGCTGCGCGACGGGTTTCGCGTCGCGGGGCTGTCGGGGCGGGGCGTGCCGTCCGCCTATGCCCCGCCGGTCGATGCGGTCGAGCCGTTTCCCCGGTTCCTGCAAGGCGGCAACGGCGCGCCGGTCGCGGTGCCGGCGGAATGCGCGAAGCTGGCGGGTCGCGCGGGAGAGGGGTGGCGCATCGGCCCGCCGTGCCCGGCGCGTGCGGCATCGCCCGACACCAGGCTCGCCGTCGTGCGCAACGCGGGCGAATACAGCCCCGTCCTGCTGATTGACGCACGCAACGCGATCCTCGACGAAATCCCGATGTCGGCGCAGAACATGCCGTTCACGCTGTTCTGGTCGCCGCGCCCCGGCTGGTTCTTCGTCAACGAATATCAAGGGTCGGGGCAGGAGCGGCTGCGCGCGTTCGAAATCGTCAACCGCAGCGTCGTCGAGCGGTCGGCGATCTATGCCGAAGCGGTGCGGACGATGGTCGCGCGCTACCCTTGCCTGGCCGATCACGGACATGTCGCGGCGTCGGGATGGCGGTGGAGCCGCGACGGACGGCGGATCGTGCTGACTGCCTATGCCCGGCCCGATGCGTGTGCCGACGCGCCCGGCGTGGCGGATGGGGAAGTCGGGTGGGAACCGCTGTGGATGATCGGCGACGTCGAAACCGGCCGGATCGACCCCACGTCGGTGCGCGTGCATGACGGCGGGGAAGCGATTCCCGACGACGGCCCTTACGCGGGCCTGTAAGCTGCGCTAGCGCGGGTGCCATGGCGAAGCTCTATTTCTATTATGCCTCGATGAACGCGGGCAAATCGACCACGCTGTTGCAGGCCGATTTCAACTATCGCGAGCGCGGCATGCGCACGATGCTGTTCACCGCCGCGGTCGACGATCGCGCGGGCGACGGCGTCATCGGGTCGCGGATCGGGCTGGCTTCGCCCGCGACGGCGTTCGACGCCGATACTGACCTATTCGGACACATCGCGCGCGAGCAGGAGCGCGCGCCGCTCGCCTGTGTGCTGATCGACGAGGCGCAGTTCCTGAGCGGCGACCAGGTCGATCAGGCCGCGCGCGTGTGCGACGAACTGAACATCCCGGTACTCGCTTATGGGCTGCGTACCGACTTTCAGGGACAGACGTTTCCCGGATCGGCGCGGCTGCTGGCACTCGCGGACTCGCTGGTCGAAATCAAGTCGGTGTGCGTGTGCGGGCGCAAGGCGACGATGAACGCGCGCGTCGACGCCGAAGGGCGCGCGATCGCCGAGGGGACGCAGACTGAAATCGGCGGCAACGACCGCTATGTTGCACTGTGCCGCCGCCATTTCGCCGCGGCGATCCGCGGCGATTTCGTCCCCGGCACGATGGCGCATTGATGCACGGCTGGATCATCCTCGACAAACCGCTGGGGCTCGGGTCGACGCAGGGCGTCAGCGCGGTCAAGCGCGCGCTGCGCGACGGTGGATACGGCAAGTATAAGGTCGGCCATGGCGGGACGCTCGATCCGCTGGCGACCGGGGTGCTGCCGGTGGCGCTGGGCGAGGCGACCAAGCTGGCCGGACGGATGCTCGACAGCGACAAGATCTATGATTTCACCATCGGCTTCGGCATTGAGACCGACACGCTCGACGCCGAGGGCAAGGCGGCGGCGACCAGCGACGTCCGGCCGACGCGGGGCGACGTCAATTCAGTGCTGCCGCGCTTCACCGGACCGATCGACCAGGTGCCGCCGGCTTATTCGGCGCTGAAGGTCGACGGCGCGCGCGCCTATGATCTGGCGCGCGCGGGCGAGGCGGTGGCGCTGGCGACGCGGCGCGTCACGATCCACGCGCTGACGGTCGCTCCCGACACGGCGCGCGACGGGCCGCTGGAAGAAATCACGCTGACTGCGCATGTCTCAAAGGGTAGCTATATCCGCAGCCTGGCGCGCGACGTTGCGCGTGCGCTGGGCAGCGTCGGTCATGTGACGATGTTGCGGCGCGTGAGGGCCGGGCCATTCGGCCTGGATCGCGCGATTTCGCTGGACAAACTGGCCGATGCCGCTAAGGAGCGGCGCCTTGAAGACGTGCTTCTGCCATTGAGGGCGGGGCTGGACGACATCCCGGCTCTATCTCTCACGCCCGGTCAGGCAGGGCTGCTCCGTTCGGGGCAACAAGTGACCGGCACCACCGCCGACGATGGACTGGTGTTCGCGATGCTGGACGAGGTTCCGGTCGCGCTTGCCGAGGCCCAGGCCGGAATTGTCCGGGTCGTTCGCGGGTTCAATCTGTAAGCCACGATGTCGAGGGAAAGACCATGTCGATCACGCAGGAGCGCAAGGAAGCGCTCATCAAGGAACACGCCCGCGCCGAAGGCGACACCGGCAGCCCGGAAGTCCAGATCGCGATCCTGTCGGAGCGCATCTCGAACCTGACCGAGCACTTCAAGACGCACGCCAAGGACAACCATTCGCGCCGCGGCCTGCTGATGTTGGTGAACAAGCGCCGCAGCCTGCTCGACTATCTGAAGAAGAAGGATGGTCAGCGGTATCTCGACCTGATCGCGAAGCTCGGTCTTCGCAAGTAACTTTCGGGAACGGCGCCCTTGGGGCGCCGTTTCTCTATAGGGCGTCGCGCATTGCGGCGTTATACAAGGGGCGCTCGCCACCGGCGGGCGCTTTTCTGCAATATGGGCGCGGACAATCCGGTCCTCGTCCACGGGCCACTACCGGCCCACCCGGTCCGGCGGCGCATCGGGCGTCGCGCGAACGGACCGCCCATAGGCCCCCCGCGCATAGGGCGTGGGGAGTGAAGGAAAACACATGTTCGACAAGAAAACCGTATCGATCGAGTGGGGCGGCAAGACGCTGACTCTCGAAACGGGCAAGGTTGCCCGTCAGGCCGACGGCGCCGTCATGGCGACGCTCGGCGAAACCGTGGTGCTGTGCGCCGTCACCGCTGCCAAGTCGGTGAAGGAAGGCCAGGACTTCTTCCCGCTGACGGTCCATTATCAGGAGAAATTCTCTTCGGCCGGCCGCATTCCCGGCGGCTTCTTCAAGCGTGAACGCGGCGCGACCGAGCGTGAGACGTTGATCTCGCGCCTGATCGACCGCCCGGTCCGCCCGCTGTTCCCGGAAGGTTTCTATAACGAAATCAACGTCATTGCCCAGGTGATGAGCTATGACGGCGAAAATGAACCCGATATTGTGGCGATGGTCGCGGCGTCGGCCGCGCTGACGCTGTCGGGCGTGCCGTTCATGGGCCCGATCGGTGCCGCGCGCGTCGGCTACAAGGACGGCGAATATCAGCTCAACCCGTCCGACGCCGAAGTCGAAGCGGGTGAACTCGACCTCGTGGTCGCGGCGACGCAGGAAGCCGTGATGATGGTCGAATCCGAAGCCAAGGAGCTGTCGGAAGACGTAATGCTCGGCGCGGTCATGTTCGCGCACAAGGCGTCGCAGGACGTCATCAACGCGATCATCAGCCTGGCCGAACAGGCCGCCAAGGACCCGTGGGAACTGGCGAAGCAGGACGATCTGGGCGCGGTCAAGGCCGAGCTGAAGACGCTGATCGGCGCCGACATTGCCGCTGCGTACAAGCTGACCAACAAGTCGGAGCGTTCGAACGCGCTCAACGCCGCGCGCGCCAAGGCCAAGGAAGCCATGGCCGACAAGACGCCGCAGGAGCAGATGGCCGCGATCAAGCTGGTCAAGAAGCTCGAGGCCGAAATCGTCCGCACCGCGATCCTGAAGGAAGGGCGCCGCATCGACGGCCGCTCGACCACGCAGATCCGCCCGATCGAGGCGGAAGTCCACTTCCTGCCGCGCGCGCATGGCTCGGCATTGTTCACGCGCGGCGAGACGCAGACCATCGCGACCACGACGCTGGGCACCAAGGATGCCGAGCAGATGATCGACGGGCTGAACGGGCTCAGCTACCAGCATTTCATGCTGCACTATAACTTCCCGCCCTATTCGGTCGGCGAAGTCGGCCGCTTCGGCGCGCCGGGGCGTCGCGAGATCGGCCATGGCAAGCTGGCATGGCGCGCGCTGCACCCCGTGCTGCCCAGCCACGACGAATTCCCCTACACGATCCGCGTGACCAGCGACATCACTGAGTCGAACGGCTCGTCGTCGATGGCGACGGTGTGCGGCGGTTCGCTGTCGATGATGGATGCAGGCGTGCCGTTGAAGCGCCCGGTGTCGGGCATCGCGATGGGCCTGATCCTGGAAGGCAAGGACTTTGCCGTCCTGTCGGACATTCTGGGTGACGAAGACCATCTGGGCGACATGGATTTCAAGGTGGCGGGCACCAGCGAAGGCATCACCAGCCTTCAGATGGACATCAAGATCGCCGGCATCACCGAAGAGATCATGAAGGTCGCGCTGCGCCAGGCACACGATGGCCGCGCGCACATTCTTGGCGAAATGGCCAAGGCGCTGGGCGAGACGCGCAGCGAGCTGTCGGCGCACGCGCCGCGTATCGAGACGATCACGATCGACAAGTCGAAGATCCGCGACGTCATCGGCACCGGCGGCAAGGTGATCCGCGAGATCGTCGCGACCACTGGCGCCAAGGTCGACATCGACGACGAGGGCATCATCAAGATCAGCTCGTCCGACCTCGACCAGATCGAAGCCGCGAAGAAGTGGATCCTCGGCATCGTCGAGGAAGCCGAAGTCGGCAAGATCTACACCGGCAAGGTCGTCAACCTCGTCGATTTCGGCGCGTTCGTGAATTTCATGGGCGGCAAGGACGGCCTCGTCCATGTTTCCGAAATCAGGAACGAGCGCGTCGAGAAGGTTTCGGACGTCCTGAGCGAAGGCCAGGAAGTCAAGGTCAAGGTCCTGGAGATCGATCCGCGCGGCAAGGTTCGTCTGTCGATGCGCGTCGTCGACCAGGAAACCGGCGAGGAACTGGAAGACACCCGCCCGGCGCGCGAACCGCGCGCCGACAAGGGTGACCGTGGCGATCGTCGTCGCGACGGCGGCCGTGGTGGCGACCGCGGTGGAGACCGTGGCCGTGGCGGCCGCGGCGGCGAGCGGGGCGACCGCCCGCGCCGCGAGCGTTCGGAATCGAAGGACGAAGGCGGCGAGGACATCGGCCTGCCGTCGTTCATCACCGAAAACTGATCGCGGATCCGCGATGGGGCGAAGAAGGGGGCTCGGGAAACCGAGCCCCTTTTTCGTGTCCGTACGCGTGCGTGACGACGAATTTGTGGAAGGACGGAGCCGATAGCGCCATGTACCGGCTGGACTTCCCCCGGTGGGCGCGAGCGCGCGGCAGCGGCGCAATCGGCGGAAGCGTTCCTCGCGTGCCTGGTCGCGCTTGCCAGCGGCGAACGGACCGGGGGCTGCGGCCACCGGGACAAGCCACGGCTCGGCCGGGCCGCCAAAGTGCCGGCGGCAATTTGGCAGTGAGTCAGTTCGAAGCATCGGTTCGTGCTGACCAACCTCTGGGCGAAGTCGCAGGGACGTATCGAGGCACCGCGTCGGGATATCGGCTCCGACGCGCTCCGCTCGCGCCGATGGCGAACGGTTCGATTTCAAACCGGCCCACTGCCGGCATGTCGCGCGGTCGACTCGCCGTCGATCCCGCTGCTCAATATCGCATGGCGAGCGCCCGAGCGTCTGTCCGGTCGATCGCACGCCCCGCCGGACGGCCTGATCCAGCAGCGTCGCGCGCTTGTACGGCGGCAAGCGGGCGCTTGACCTGCGGCTTGGGAAGCCGCGGCGGGCGCGACCCTTCGAACACCATCACCGATGCCATCGCGGCGAAGGCGATCGGCGCCGTCAGCTTGTGGACCTTGCGCATCGCTGCCCATCCATACTGCCGCGGCCACACGCGCCGCGATGGATAACAAGCCGTAAACCATCGGGTGCCGCCATTCGTGGCTTCGCCGTTACGGGTTCGCTCGGTTGGGGATTTGCCGTAAGCCGGGGCGAGTGGAAAATGTCCGCACCCGTTTTTCATGCGCGCGCGGCAGGCGTGCGGCTCGTGCCGCGCATCGCGCCCGGCACAACGCCGCGGTGCGCAGTTGTTTTGCGACAAACGGGGGGCTCGCGTCGCGCGCACCTCTTTTTTTTCCTCTGAAACAAGTACATGATGCCGTGGCGTTCAGAAATTGCCCACGCTTGTCGCGTGCAGTCGATCGAGACGAGGACGGGGGGATTATGGCGGGGGCCGTGGACGTACCGGATGCGGGCCGCTTGCTGGAACGGCTTCCCGTTTTGCGCAACCGGCCGGCGGTGGCGGCGGCGGCGATGATCGGGCTGTGCGGCACTGCGTTGCTGCTGCGTTTTGCGGCGGAACCTTGGCTGCCTTCGGGCTTTCCCTATGTCACCTTCTTTCCTGCCGTCATCGTCAGCTCGTTTCTGTTCGGCGCGCGGATCGGCGCCGCCGCGGCAGTGATCTGCGGTCTTCTGAGCTGGTACTTCTTCATCGGCCCGCGGGGCAGCTTGTCGCTGGGGCCAAGCCAGTTGGTCGCGCTGGGCTTCTACGTGCTGGTCGTCGGCACCGACGTCGTCATCATTCACTGGATGCAGCGCGCCAACGCCAATCTTGCGCGCGAGCGCGAGATCAGCCGCGCGCTGGCGAAGACGCGCGAATTGCTGTTCCGCGAATTGCAGCATCGCGTATCGAATAATCTGCAGGTCGCGGCGGGGTTGCTGACGCTGCAGAAGCGCCAGGTTAGCGATGCACAGGCGCGTGCCGCGCTGGACGAGGCGGGGCGGCGGCTGGGCCTGATCGGGCGGATCAGCCGCCAGCTCTACGATGCCGCCGGCGCGACGCGGAGCATGCGCGAATTTCTGGAGCCGCTGTGCGCCGATGTCGTCGAAGCCAGCGGGCGCACCGGGGTGCGCTGCATCGTACGGGCGGAGGATGACGCGGTTCTGGCGCCCGATGCGGCGATCCCGCTCGCGTTGATCGTCGCGGAGGCGGTGGCCAATGCCGTCGAACATGGCTTTGCCGACCGCGCGCACGGAACGATTGAAGTCGAACTGCGCCGCGAAAGCGAATCGATGCTGCGCGTCGAAGTGCGCGACGACGGCCGTGGCCTGCCCGACGGTTTCGATATCGCAGCGAGCGGCAGCCTGGGGTTGCGCATCGCATCCATGCTGGCAGAGCAATTGCGCGGCAGTTTCGAACTGGTTCGCGGGACTGGCGCCACCGCCCGGTTGCTGCTGCCCGCCTGACGCGTCGGCAGGGCGAAGCGGGGCGGCAGGGCGAAGTGGGGAGCTTCTGTTGCCCGGTGCCCCCCCAACCGCTGGAATCCGCTTCTGTTGCCCGGTGCGGTCCAACCGCGCTTTTGTCAATCTAACCTAGACCGTGAGGTCTTGGGTTAGGCCGCAATCGCGAGCGCCTCGTTATCGTTGGCACTTGTGAATATGGGCCGTTGCGGTGGTCCCATTCCGGGCGAAAACAGCGCTTTTCAACACACGTCGATCCTAGTTCGGCCCCTTCAGGACCGGCCTGTCGCCAGGTCGGTTCTGGTGGAGCCGCCGGGTACCGCCCCCGGGTCCGCTGCGTCTATTGCACGCCGCAGTTTATCGCCATAGCCGGGCGAAACCCGGCGACACCCGATATAAGGGCTGTGTTCATAATGAAAAGGCTATAGCGGCCTTTCCACCGCCACAAAGAATTGGCATGAGAATGGCATGTTGACGCAGCGTTCCCGATATGCGCTTCGCGCAATGCTTTTCCTGGCACAGCAGCCCAAGGGTGGCGCGCCGGTCCCGATGAACCGGATCGCGGCCGAGGCGAATGTGCCGCGCAAGTTCCTCGAGTTGATCCTGGCCGACCTGCGTGAGGCCGGATTCCTGCATTCGCACCGTGGCAAGATGGGGGGGTATTGCCTGTCGCGCGCGACGCACCTGATTTCGCTGGGCGAGGTCATCCGCGTGATCGAAGGCCCGCTCGCGCTCGTCCCCTGCGTCAGCCGTACCGCCTATCGCCCGTGCAAGGATTGCAAGGACGAAGCGAGCTGCGCGATCCGCATCGCGATGGCGCGGGTGCGCGACGAAACCGCGCGTATCCTGGACGGCACCAGCCTGGCCGACGCCAATGCCGAGGATCTGGCCGCCGCCTGATCGTCGATCGGGGGCGGTACGGCAAAACACAGGCGGCCGCTCACCCGCAGCAAGACGTGGCGTGTTTCGGCGGTCCGCCTGTGCGGCTTCACCGAACCCGGCCGGAAAGGCGCGCTGGTGTGCCTCCCCGGACGGGGTTCAGGCGCCGGGGCGCTTCTTCAGTTCGTCGAGAATCTCGCGCAGCAATTGGACGTCGGCGGGTTCGGGCGGCGGCGGCGCGGCGGCCTCCTCGCGCTGTTGGTCCTTTTCCACGCCCGCCAGCACGCGGTTGACCGTGCGGACCAGCAGGAAGACCATGAAGGCGAGGATCAGGAAGTTGATGACGACCGTGATGAATTCGCCATATCCGAACAACGGCACCCCCGCCGCCTTCAGCGCGGCATAATTGGCGGGCGACCCGGTGTAGGTCGCCGGAATCGGTCCCAGCCGGACGAAATAGCTGGAAAAATCGAATCCGCCGAAGATCCACCCGATCACCGGCATGATGATGTCGTCGGTCAGCGATTTCGTGATCGTGCCGAACGCGGCACCGATGATGACGCCGACCGCGAGGTCGAGCACGTTGCCGCGCGCGATAAAGGCCCTGAATTCTTTCCACATATGCGCGCAATCCCCTGAATGCGTGTTTCGTTCCGTTGCTGTGTGTCCGATTTCGCTTTCAGGCTCCAGTGTCGAGGCCGTATACGACACTCAGTGATTCCTGATGGTGGAGAGATGTTCCCCATGAAATTCCGTGCCATGATCGCGCTTGCCGCCGCCGCCATGCTGTCCGCCTGCGGGCTGAACAGCGTTCCGACGGCCGAGGAGAATGCGAAGGCGAAATGGGCCGATGTGCAGGCCGCCTATCAGCGCCGCGCCGACCTGATCCCCAGTCTGGTCGCGACGGTGAAGGGCGCCGCCGCGTCGGAAGGCAAGATCCTGACCGACGTGACCGAGGCGCGCGCCAAGGCGACGTCGATCCAGTTGAGCGCCGACGACCTGACCGACCCCGAAAAGGTCGCGCAGTACAAGGCCGCGCAGGACGAACTGGGCGCGTCGGTCGGCCGGCTGCTAGTCAGCGTGGAAGCCTATCCCGAGCTGAAGAGCCAGGCCAATTTCACCAAGCTGATGGACCAGATCGAAGGTAGCGAGAACCGCATCAACATCGCGCGGCTCGACTATAACAAGGCGGTGCAGGCGTATAACACGACGATCCGCACCTTCCCCGACGCGATCGGCGCCAAGATTTTCTACGGATCCAAGCCGATGGTGCCGTTCGAAGCGAGCGCGGGCGCGCAGGATGCGCCCAAGGTCGATTTCGGGGCGGGTAACTGATCCATCGCCTTGCCCTGCTGCTCGCGCTGGCGCCGCTCGCGGCGTGCGGCGCGAGCGCACCGCCGGCTGCGGCGGCCGCGGACATCGCCGCGGGGATCGACTTTCCCGCGCGTACCGGGCGGGTGGTCGACGGCGCGGCGCTGCTGTCGCCCGCCGACGTGGCGGCGCTGGCGGCGGAATCCCAGGCGCTGGAGCGTGCGACCGGCCATCAGCTTGTCGTCGCGACGGTGCCCGACCTGAAGCGCGTGCCGATCGCGCGCTATGGCAGGGCATTGGGCAATCATTGGGGCATCGGCCGCAAGGGCGTGGATGACGGCGTTCTGTTGATCGTCGCGCCCGCCGATCGCCAGGTGCGGATCGAAGTCGGCCGCGGCCTCGAATCCGCGCTGACCGATGACGAGGCGGCGGCGATCCTGCGCGATGCCGTGCTGCCCGCCTTTCGCGCCGGGGATTTTCCCGGCGGCATCCGCGCCGGAGTGGACGGCATCCTGCGCGAAATTGGACCGGAGGCGCGAACGTGACTCATGTGCGTATCCTGTTGCTGTGGCTCGCGGCGCTGTGCGCCTTCGCGCTGCCCGCACAGGCCCAGACCTTTCCCAAGCTGACCGGCCGCGTCGTCGACGCCGCCGACCTGCTGTCGCCCGAACAGGAGGCGCAGTTGACTGCGCTGTCCGAACAAGTCGAGCAGGCGAGCGGGCGGCAGTTCGTCGTCGCGACGATCCCTGATCTGCAGGGATATCCGATCGAGGATTACGGCTATCGCCTGGGCCGCGAATGGCAGATCGGCCAGAAGGACGCGAATAACGGCATCATCCTGATCGTCGCGCCGAACGAGCGCAAGGTGCGGATCGAAGTCGGCTATGGGCTGGAACCGGTCGTTCCCGACGGGCTGGCCAGCGATATCATCAACGAGACGATCCTGCCCAAATTCCGCGACGGCGACATGCCCGGCGGCATCATGGCGGGCGCGCAGGAAATCGGCGAGCAGATGAAGCTGCCGCTCGAACAGGCGGAAATCGCCGCCAAGCAGCGGATCGACGCCAGCGCGGGCAAGCGCGCGTCGAACGACGACGACGGCATCGGCGTGTTCATTGCGCTGTTCTGGATCATCGTCGTCGGTGTCGTCGTGATTTCGGCGATCGCCGGCCGCGCCGGGCGCGGGCGGCGCTATCGCCGGGGCAGCGGGCTGGGCAATGTGTTGTTGTGGACCGCGATCGACGCGGCGCTGCGCAGCGGCAGCGACCATCACAGCGGCGGCTCTTCGTGGGGCGGTGGATCCTGGGGCGGCGGCGGTGGCGGCGGCTTTTCGGGCGGCGGCGGATCGTTCGGCGGCGGCGGCGCATCGGGGAGCTGGTAATGACAAGCGTGCG
The DNA here is from genome assembly GCA_049323815.1 of Pseudomonadota bacterium. GTDB lineage: Bacteria > Pseudomonadota > Alphaproteobacteria > Sphingomonadales > Sphingomonadaceae > Sphingomonas. Next base: position 43,635 of record JBMOOB010000044.1, read on the forward strand.
TTTCACGGCGGAAGACCATGCCCGGATCACGGCGGCCGTCGCGGCGGCCGAACAGGCGACCGACGGCGAGATCGTGACGATCGTCACCGAACGGTCCGACGCCTATCACGATGTCGGGCTGCACTATGCGGTCGCGGCGATGTTGCTGGTCGCGGGGATTTCGGCGAGCTTTCCCGCGTTGTTCGAATGGAAGCTGGCGCTGTTCACCGGCGGCTGGAATGACGCGACGCCGCTCGCGCCCGCGTTGTTCCTGCTGCTCGTCGGGCAGGCGCTGATCTTCCTGATCGTGCGCTATGGCCTGGAATATATGCCGTTGCGCATGGCGCTGACGCCGCCGGGCACCAAGACGCGGCGCGTGCGCCGCCGCGCGATCCAGTTCTTCAAGGCGAGTGCGGAAAAGCGCACCGCGGCGCGCGAGGGCGTCTTGCTCTACCTGTCGCTTGCCGAGCATCGCGCCGAAATCGTCGCGGACGAGGCGATCCATATCAAGGTGACGCCCGAAACCTGGGGCGATGCGATGGCCGCGCTGGTCGAACAGTTTCGCAAGGGCGATCCCGCGGCGGGCATGGTGGCGGCGGTCGAGCGGATCGGCGCGGTGCTGGCCGAGCATCTTCCCAAGACCGAGGAGGACCGCAACGAACTTCCCGACCGGCTGATCGAATTGTGAGCACGCCCGACATCGACGCCCCCGTCGAAACGATGTGGGAGGGCAAGTGGATCGTCGCCAGGCGGCAGGGCCGGTGGGAATATGTCGCGCGCGCGCGTGGCATCCAGGCGGCGGTGATCCTGGCGGTCGATGAGGACGGCTGCGTGCTGCTGGTCGACCAGTATCGCGTCCCGCTCGGCCGGCGGTGCCTTGAGCTGCCCGCCGGGCTGATCGGCGATGAGCATGAGGGCGACACGCCCTTTTTCGCCGCCGCGCGCGAACTGGAGGAGGAGACCGGCTTTCGCGCCGAGCGCGTGGAAAGCCTGGGCGAATTCCATTCCTCGCCGGGGATGGTCAGCGAAGGCTTCACGCTCGTCCGCGCCACCGGGCTGACGCGGGTGGGCGACGGCGGCGGGATCGGCGATGAGGACATCGTGGTCCACCGTGTTCCGCTGACGAAAATCCCCGACTTTGTCGCGGCGAAGCGCGCCGAGGGGCTGGCGATCGACGTCAAGATCCTGACATTGCTGGGGCCGACGATCCTGGCGGGGTAAGCGCCTGGCGGGGTAAGCGCGCGGCTTATCGGTCCCCCGTCCGTCATCCGCGCCAAAGCCGGAGGGCCAGCTTCCAAGGAGCGACAATGGCCGGAGCCTGGCTCTAATTCTCGCGAACCGCTGCCGCGGCATGCTCTATACAGGGGGGACGGCGCACCGCTCGCATCGCGCGAATGCGCATCGGCCTTGGGGCGGGTTCGACGTTCGCGCGGCGCTATGGTGTCAACCGGCTCGGCTATATTGAGCCTTGAGCCGCACGATTCCATGCCGGAAACAATCGCACGCGAGAAGGCGATCAAGAATTGGCGGCGAGACTGGAAAATCACGCTGATCGAGCAAGCGAATCCCGAGTGGCATGACCTGTTCGAGACATTGAATGCCCAGGATCGCCGACCGGGGGGAAGCGGGAAGCTGGATCCCCGCTTTCGCCGGGATTGAGGACAGGAATGGCGCGGTGAAAGGATACCGGCTCCGCTATCGCCGACCGCGCCACGGTTCGCAGGCGATCCCGTCGCCGTCGCGGTCCAGGCCCGCGCGATAGCCGGGTTGCCCGCGCCGGATCGGCGCCGCGCCCGCCGCGCGTACGGCATCGCAATTGGGATAATAGACGTCGCCGCGCGGGGCCGAGGCGGCCGGGCGGCGTGTCGTCGCGCGCCGCGTCGCCTGCGGCCTCGGCCGGTCCTGCGGCACGACTGCCGGGGCGGGCGCCTCGGCGACAAGAAGGAGCGCGGCGGTCAGCAGCGCCCCCATATCCTTACCGGAAATTGTCGGCGTAGGCCTGGAGCTTCAGCGTGCGTTCCGGTGCGGGGACGACGTGATAGGCGATACCCTGTTGCTCGGCATAGGCGCGCGCGGCGTCGAGCGTCGCGAAGCGCAGGCGAAGCTGGTTGCGCGTATCGCCCGATCCCGCCCATCCGGTCAGCGGGTCGGCGCGCTGCGGCTCGGCGGGTTCATATTCCAGCACCCACTGGTCGGTACGCGCGCGGCCGGACTGCATGGCGTTCTTGGGGCGCTGATAGATGCGGGCGGCGTGCAACGTCGTTCCTCCTGAAAACGAAAAGGAGTATTTAGCGCGGCGAAGCGCCTCTTGCATCCGCCTTTTTGGTGCGCAGCGTAGCGGAGGCGGCCGCGGGGTCGTCGGGCCAGGGGTGCTTGGGATAGCGCCCGCGCATTTCCTTTGCCACCGCGTTCCAACTGCCCGACCAGAAGCCCGGCAGGTCGCGGGTCGTCTGGATCGGCCGCCCGGCGGGCGAGGTGAGGCTGAGCACCAGCGGCACTGCGCCGCCGGCGATCGTCGGATGCATGGCGAGCCCGAACAGCGCCTGCACGCGCAATTCGACGCGCGGGCCGCCTTCGGCGGCATAGTCGATCGCGTGGCTCGACCCCGCCGGGCTTTCGAACCGCGCGGGCGCCAGCCGGTCGAGCGCGCGCAACGCGTCCCAGCCGAGCAGGTTCTGCAGTGCCTGCGTCAACCCCTCCGCCGCCACAGCCTCCAGCCGCCGCTTGCCCGACAGCAACGGGGGCAGCCATTCGTCGAGCCGTTCTATCAGCGCAGCATCGGCGAGCGGATCGTCACCGCCGCCATGCGCGGCCGCGAACGCCGACCGCGTGCGCAACGCCAGCGCGGTATCGGACCAGGGAAGCAGGGCGAGGCCATGCGCGCGCACCCCCTCCAGCAGTGCCGTCTCGATCTCCGCCGCGCTCGCCGCCGCGTCGCTGCCGCTCGACAGGCGGATCGCGCCAAGGCGGCGTTCGCGCAGCGCGGCCACCGCGCCGGTCGCGGGATCGAATTCGACGGTGCGGCGCGTTTCGATCCGGTCGCCGAAATCCGCTTCGACATCGGCAAGCGTCATCGGCGCGGCCGACACGATGCGCGCGCCCGCCGCCATGCCCTGCGTTTCGGCAACCGCCAGCCACTCGGCGCTGGCGAGCGGTGAGGCGGGGTCGAGCCGGAACCCGCGCCCGCCCGTCGAGATCCAGTGTTCGCCCGAGGCATCGCGCCGCCGCGCCACGCGGTCGGGAAAGGCGAGCGCAACGCATTGCGCGACCATATTGCCGCCCGCATCGCCCGTCCCGTCGTCGACGAGCCGCGCCCAGCGCTGCGCCAGCCGCCGTGCGCCCTCGGCGCGCTGGCCGCGTTCGTTGCGCCAGCGGCGTATCCGCAGCTCCAGGTCGGCGTCATTGCCGCCCAGCCCGCGTTCGCCCAACAACACCGCGACTTCGGCTGCCGTGCGCGCCATGCCGCGCTCGCCCGCGCGCACCAGCATATGGCCCAGCCGCGGCGGCAACGGCAGGTCGGCGATCGCCTTGCCATGCGGTGTCGGTCGCCCGTCGGCGTCGAGCGCGTCGAGCGCCTGCAACCGCGCGCGCGCCTCGCCAATCGCCGCTTCGGGCGGGGCGTCGATCCAGCGCAGGTCGCGCGGATCGCCAACGCCCCACAAGGCGCAGTCGAGCAGCAGCGCCGACAGGTCGGCCTCCAATATCTCGGGCGTGTCGAACCGGGGCAGGCCGGCGGTCGCGGCTTCCTCCCACAGGCGATAGGCCGTGCCCGGCCCCTGGCGCGCGGCACGGCCGGCGCGCTGTGTCACTGCGGCCTGGCTCGCGCGTTCGGTGACCAGCCGCGTCATCCCCGCCGCGCGGTCGTAGCGCGGGCGGCGCGCGAGCCCGCTGTCGACGACCACGCGAATGCCGTCGAGCGTCAGCGAGGTCTCGGCGATCGACGTCGCCAGCACGATCTTGCGCCGCCCATCGCGGTCGGGCGCGATCGCGGCGCGTTGCGCGGCCGGGTCGAGACTGCCGTGCAGCCGGTGGAGCGCAATGTCCGGCCCGATCGTGTCGAGCCGCTCGGCGGTGCGCTCGATCTCCGCGACGCCGGGCAGGAAGGCGAGGATGCCGCCTTCCTGCTCGCGCAGCGCGGTGCGGATCGCGGAGGCGACCGAATCCTCGATTCGCGCCTCCGCCGCGCGACCCAGATAGCGCAGCGTGAGTCGATGGCTTCGCCCTTCGCTTTCGATGACCGGCGCGTCGCCCATCAGCGCGGCGAAACGCGCGCCGTCGAGCGTCGCCGACATCGGCACGATGCGCAGGTCCTCGCGCAGCGCCGCCTGTGCGTCGAGCGCGAGCGCGAGGCCGAAGTCGCTGTCGAGGCTGCGTTCGTGCACTTCGTCGAACAGCACGGCGGACACACCCGCCAGTTCGGGGTCGGCCTGGATGCGATTGACGAAAATCCCCTCGGTCACGACCGTCACCCGCGTCGCCGCCGAACGCTTGCTGTCCATGCGCGTGGCATAGCCGAAAGTGCGGCCGACCGGTTCGCCCGCCATCGCCGCCATCCGCTCCGCCGCCGCGCGCGCGGCAAGGCGGCGCGGCGACAGCAACAGCACTTCGCCGGTGCACCAGCGCTCGGCGAGCAGCGCGGGGGCAACGGCGGTCGTCTTGCCCGCGCCGGGCGGGGCGACGAGCACCGCGCCGGATCGCACACGCAGCGCGGCGAGCAGGTCGGGCAGGACCGCGTGAATCGGCAGCGCGTCGGTCATCGTTCGGCGGCGGCCGCGCAACCAATTCCGCCGGCCGGGGTTTGGCGCTTGAGTTCGCGCGGATCGCCGGGCCGTGACCGGGTCGTCGCTGCGGGACCGGGTTCGACAACCGACAGGAGCGATGGAGACAGCATATGGCACGCGCCTTGGCACATTTCGCCGTCAGCCGCACGGGGGATGACTATACGCTGCTGATCGAGGACGAGGATGGCGAGACGATCGAATTCGTCGCCACCATCGACCAGCTCGACCTGATCCTCGACGCCGTGACCGAGCAGATCGAGGCGGAGGACGACTTGCTCGATGTCGATGACGAGGCGGAAGACGCAGTCGAGGAATAGGCGGACGGCCCGGTGCCGCGATGGGAACCGGGCCGCCGGGCGCGCGCGATGCAGGATCAGCCGAGCCGGATCGACAGTTCGACTTCGTCGCTGAACGGCATCGACATATAGCCGTTCGCGACAGTGCCGACGCGCTCCAGATATTCGGGGCAATAGTCGGCATTGTCGGCGACCAGGATCGCGCCGGGCCGCAGGCGGCTCTCGACGCGGTCGAGAATGTCCGAATAGAGCGCCTTTGCTCCGTCGAGGAGCAGCAGGTCGATCGTCGGCGGCAAGTCAGTCGCGAGCGTCTCCAGCGCATCGCCTTCGCGGAACTCGACCAGGTCCGCCAGCCCGCCCTCGGCAAGATGCGCCTTGGCGCGGGCAAGCTTCGCTGGCTCGAACTCGCTGGTGATGATCCGCCCTCCGCCGTTGTCGCGCAATGCCGCCGCGAGGTGGAGCGTCGACAGGCCGAACGATGTGCCGAATTCGACGATCGACGTCGCGCGGGTTGCCCGCGCGAGCATATAGAGCAGGGTGCCGACGTCGCGCGTCACCGGCAGGGCGAAATCGCTCAGCTTCGCATAGAAGGCGCGATAGTCGGTCTTGCTGCGCATCATCGCGCGATGGTCCTCGGCGGTCATGCCGGCAAAGGCCGGGCTGGCGGCCGGCGGGTTGGCGTCGGACTCGGCGAACAGGCGCGCGAGCAGCGGCGCCACGGGGGCGCTCGAAAGCGTGGTCATGATGGGGTTTCTCCATTGATCGGCAGGCGAGTGCTTGCCGACCCGGAAAATACGACTAATTCGTCAGTTTCGCCTATTCGCATTGGCCGGGAACCCGCATGATGACTGCCCGCACCCCCCGCATCGCCTCACGGAAAAGCCCCAGGCAGGCGCGTTCGAACCAGCTGGTCGAGGCGGTTCTCGACGCGGCTGTTCAGGTTTTGATGAAGGAAGGCGCACACCGTTTCACCACCGCGCGAGTCGCGGAGCGCGCGGGCGTCAGCGTCGGCTCGCTCTACCAATATTTCCCGAACAAGGCGGCGATCCTGTTCCGGCTGCAACGGGACGAATGGCAGCGGACCTCGGCGCTGTTGCAGAGCATCCTTGAAGACCGTTCCACGCCCCCGACGGCGCGGCTGCGCCGACTGATCCACGCATTCCTCCTGTCGGAATGCGAGGAGGCGGCGATCCGCACCGCGCTGAACGACGCCGCACCGCTGTATCGCGATGCGCCCGAAGCCGTCGAGGCCAAGGCGGAAAACGCGCAGATCTTCGCGACTTTTCTGCGCGAGGCGCTGCCGGAACTGCCCGACGACGCGCGGAGGCGCGCGGGGGGACTGATAAAGATGACGCTCAGCGGAGTGGGTGCCGCCTTTTCAGAGACCGCGCGCAGCGATGCGGAGATCGCCGCCTGGTCCGATGCGCTGGCCGACATGGTCTGCGGCTATCTCGACCGGCTGATCGACACGCCCCCTATCGGAACCGATCCTTCGGCAGGTGCGTGATCCGGCACGCCAGGTCGGCTTCGCCCGATGCGACGATATAGCTGTCGCCCGCGTCCAGGATGCCGGTCGTGAACACCACCGGCGTCGGCAGGTACATCTGGGCGGCGATCGGCGCAGTCAGCGCCGGGTTCGCCTCCAGCAGCGGCACTTCGTCCTCCTGCCGCAGCACCCGCGACGGGTCGTCCTTGTCAAGCAGCGCCCAGAAGGTGCGATAGACGCCGACTGCCTCGCGTCGTTCGACGCCGTGATAGAGGACCAGCCAGCCCTCGGGCGTCAGGATCGGCTGGCTGCCGCCGCCGATGCGCGATGCCGAACTGGAGCCCTTGCGCGCGCGCAGGCCCGGCGCGTCCATCGGTTTCCAGTGCAGGGCGTCGGGCGACTGGGCCAGGTGGATCGACGGCCCGCCTGCCCAGGGGCTGTCGGGGGGATAGGCGAAATAGACTTCGCCGATCGGTCGGGTGAGCGCCACGAACTTGCCGCCGATCTTGCCCTCGAACAGCAGCATGTCCTTGTTCTGGTGGTCCAGGACCACGCCCAGCGGCTTGTATTCGATGCCGTTCACCGAATGGTACATCGCGGTGCAATGCCGTTCCGCCGATACCGAGCAGACTGTCATCCACCAACTGCCGCCGACCAGGCTGATGCGTGCATCCTCGATGCCATAGTGCTGATATTCGGCGGTGGGCGCGATCGCGTGGTCGTAATGGACTTTCACCACCTCGCGCGCGTCGCGCGAGATTTCGACCGGCAGCAGCCATGACAGCGAGGTGAGGCCGAGCAGCGGCGGCTGGCGCTGCTTCAATGCGAACCAGCGCGGGTCGCCCATGTCGACATCGGCGAGCGCGTGCGAATCGACCACATAGCCGTCGGGCGTCCAGCGAATGGTGCGCGCATGGTCGCCCACCACCGGGTTCGCCAGCGCCTCCGCGACGCGCACCATCAGCAACAGGTTGCCGTTGGGAAGCCGCGAAAATCCGGGGTTGAACGCGCCCAGCACAAAGGTCGGCTCGTCGAGCGATCCGCGTAGCGGCGACCGCGCCAGGTCGACGTCGTCGGGCCGGAAAATCAGATAATCGTCGCCGCTCACAACCCACCCCCCGTTCGCGCGATCCCTCGGTTAGAGGCTAAGGGCGAAAGGCGACAAGACGGGTGCGCACGAATTGCGACGAACCGTGAGAGGATTCATGCGCCGTCGCGCATCCTTTCGTGGTGCCGAATGACTTCGTCGATCACGAAGCGCAGGAATTTTTCGGAGAATTCGGGGTCCAGCTCGGCTTCATGCGCAAGCGCGCGCAGGCGGGCGATCTGGTCGTCCTCCCGACCCGGATCGGCGGGCGGCATGCCGGTTTCCGCCTTGTACCGGCCGACCGCCTGCGTGATCTTGAATCGTTCCGCGAGCAGAAAGACCAGCGCGGCGTCGATATTGTCGATGCTCTTGCGATATCGCTGCAGCGTTTCGTCCGGCATGATGTCCCTCGCGAATTCGGATAGGAGCCCTTTCGCGCGCCCTTTCGTCCCAGGCAAGTCCACAAGGCTTGCGTTTGCGGCAAACTGGCGCCACACGCCGGGTCGATGAGCGCCACCATCCACCGCCTCGGCACGCGCGCCGAACCCTCGCTCGAACCGATGATGGCGCTGGTCGCCAATGACCTCAATCTGGTCAATGCGGTCATCCTGGACCGGATGCAGTCGGAAATCCCGCTGATTCCGGAACTCGCCGGTCATCTGATCGCCGGGGGGGGCAAGCGGATGCGCCCGATGCTGACGCTCGCCAGTGCGCGGCTGCTCGATTATTCGGGCGCGCGCCATCACAAGCTGGCGGCGGCGGTGGAGTTCATCCACACTGCCACGCTGCTCCACGACGATGTCGTAGACAACAGCGACCTGCGCCGTGGCCGGCGCACCGCCAATATCATCTGGGGCAACCCCGCCAGCGTGCTGGTGGGCGACTTTCTGTTCAGCCGATCGTTCGAACTGATGGTCGAGGACGGCAGCCTGAAGGTGCTCAAGATCCTGTCGAACGCCAGCGCGGTGATCGCCGAGGGCGAAGTGAATCAGCTGACTGCTGCGCGCCGGATCGACATTTCCGAGGAACGCTACCTCGACATCATCGGCGCCAAGACCGCCGCGCTGTTCGCCGCCGCGTGCCGCATCGCCGCCGTGGTCGCCGAACGGCCCGAGGCGGAGGAACTGGCACTCGACGCCTATGGCCGCAACCTGGGCATCGCGTTCCAGCTCGTCGACGATGCGATCGACTATATCTCGGACGCGACTACGATGGGCAAGGATGCGGGCGACGACTTCCGCGAAGGCAAGATGACGTTGCCCGTCATCCTGGCGCATGCGCGCGGCAGCGATACCGAACGCGCGTTCTGGCGCGCGGCCGTGGCGGGCGACCGCAGCAGCGACGCGGATTTCGTTGAGGCGATTCGCCTTGTCCAGGCGACGCGCGCCGTCGACGACACGCTGGCGCGTGCGCGCCATTACGGTCAGCGGGCGATCGACGCGCTGGGCATTTTTGCCCCCGGCGCCGCGCGCGACGCGATGGTACAGGCCGTCGAGTTCGCAGTCGCGCGCGCCTATTGATCGGGCAGGCGCCTGCGGCGCCGGACAGAGCGATGACGTCCGCCGGCCCCGCGATCTGGGCGCCGGCGCGCAACTGCGGTGCCGGGTGGAGTTCCGCAAAGCCGAGCTGTACCCTGTGGGGACGGCCCGGCGGGGACGGGTCGCCAGCGCCGGACCCGGTTCGAAGACGGCGGGCCTATTCGGCCGCGAGCAGCTTTTCCGCGCCGCCCAGGTCGACCGACACCAGCCGGCTGACGCCGCGTTCGACCATCGTCACGCCGAACAGCCGGTGCATCCGACTCATCGTTGCGGCATTGTGCGTGACGATCAGGTAACGCGTGCGCGTTTCCTGCGCCATGCGTTCGAGCAGGTCGCAGAACCGGTCGACATTGGCATCGTCCAACGGCGCGTCGACTTCGTCGAGGACACAGATCGGCGCGGGCTTGGTCAGGAACAGCGCGAAGATCAGGGCGACCGCCGTCAGCGCCTGCTCACCACCCGATAGCAACGTCAGCGACTGGAGCTTCTTGCCCGGCGGCTGCGCCATGATTTCCAGCCCGGCCTCTAGCGGATCGTCCGAATCGACCAGTTCCAGATGCGCCTGCCCGCCGTTGAACAAGGTGGTGAACAGCCGCCGGAAATGCTGGTCGACCGCCTCGAACGCCGCCAGCAGCCGCTGCCGCCCCTCGCGATTGAGCAGCCCGATCGATCCGCGCAGCCGGTTGACCGCGATGCCCAGTTCCTCGCGCTCCTTCGCATTCGCTTCGCGCGTGGCGTCGAGTTCGGCCAGCTCGCTCTCGGCCACCAGATTGACCGGGCCGATCCGTTCACGTTCGGCGATCAGCCGGTCGTGCGCCCCCGATTCATCGCCGGGCGCGCGCACGCTTTCTTCGGCAAAGCCCAGCTTTTGCGGCAAGAGCGGCGGTGGGCATTCGAATCGCTCGCCCGAAAGCCGCCCCATTTCGACGCGGCGCAGGTCCTGGCTTTCGGCGCGGGCGGTGGCGCCCGCTCGCGCCTCGCGCGCCTGCGACAGCGCCTCGGCGGCCTGGCGGACCAGCACTTCGGCATCGCGTAGCGTGCCCTCGGCTTCGCGCTCGGCGGCTTGAGTCGTTGCGGCCAGTCCGCGCGCGCCTTCGCTGTCGCGCTCGGCCTCGGCGATCTGGGCGTCGAGTTGCGCGGGGCGGCCCGCCAGTATCTCCACCTCGGCGGCCAGCTCTGCCTCGCGCGCGTCCATTTCGGCGCGGCGTCGCGCCGCGTCGCCCGCGCGGCTTTTCCAACTACGCATTTCGGCCTGGGCGGCGGCGTGACGTTCGCGCGCCTGCGCGATTTCGCGGTCGAGCGTCGCGCGTTCGGCGCGCACCGTCGCGGATGTCGCCCGGCGGCGTTCGGCGTCGGCGGTCAGTTCGGTGACGCGCGCACGAGTCGCGGCGCCATCGGGGAGTGCGGCGACCGCCGCGCGCGTGCGGTCGTGCTCGCCTTCGGCCTCTTCGACATCGGCACCGGCGCGGCGCAGCCGCTGGTCCAGGTCGCCGCGCTGCGCCTCCAGTCGCTCGATCTGGCTGGCGGCGCGATCCTCGGTGCGTTGCGCCTCCCGACCGGCCTGTTCGGCATGGTCGAGCACGCGACGGGAGTCGGCGGCGGCGCGCCTCGCCTCGGTAATCGCTTCGGCGATCCGCGCCAGCTCGACGTCGGCCGTTTCCACCGCGCGCAGCGCGGCGGGGCGCAGCCGTTCGATCTCGCGCAGGCGATTGAGCCGTTCCAGCCGTTCCGCCGCCGCCGCGCCACCCGAGCGCGCGACATAGCCGTCCCAGCGGCGCAGCACCCCGGCCAGAGTCACCAGCCGCTGGCCGACCGCGAGCGGCTGACCGGCGTCGCTCTCTGCCACCAGCACCTGCCGCAGCCGTCGCGCAAGCGCGGGCGGCGCGTCGACATGATCGGCGAGCGGTGCAGTAGCTGCGGGTATCGGCGGATCGTCGGAACGCGGTGCCGCCCCCGCCCAATAGCGTTCGGCCGACTGGTCGAGCCCGGCCTCCAGATCGTCGCCCAGCGCGGCGGCGAGCGCGCGCTCATATCCCGGCGCGACGGAGAGCCGGTCGAGCAGGCGGTCCTTGCCGCTCGGCCGCGTTGCCTTGGCCAGCGCGGCGGCCTCGCTGTCGAGCTGCGCCAGTTCGGCATGCGCGGCGGCGCGCGTCGACTGTGCACGGTCGCGCCCGCCGATCGCCTCGCGTTCCTCCGCATCGGCGCGGGCGAGCGCGGTGCGTGCCGTTTCGCCCTGCCGCACCGCCTGTTCGCGTGCGGCGCGGGCGCGGTCGCGCTCGGCATGCAGCGGGGCAACGTCGGCGAGCGCGTTCAGCTCCGCCTCGACTCGCGCGCGGTCGCGCGTTGCGCGGTCGAGCCGCGCGCGCGCGGCGGCCAGCGCGGCTTCCGCCACGCGCGCCTCCGCCGCTTCGGCAGCCTGTGCGGCGAGCGCCTGCGCCAGCGCGACTTCGGCATCGCGCGAATCGCGTTCGGCATCGGCGAGCGCGGCATCGAGCCGGGGCAGCCGCGCAACGGCATCCTCGACTCGCCGCATGAGTGTTGCACTTTCTTCCTCCAGCCGCGCCAGCGCGTCGGCGGCGTCGCGGGCAAGCGCGCCTTCGCGGCTGCGGTCCGCCTCCAGACGGCGGGCGGCGTCGGTCAGTTCGTCGATGCGGCGCTGTGCCGCCGCGCGGTCGCTGCGCAGCGTCGCCAGCCGGTGCATCGCCTCGGTCGCGCGGTCGCGCGCGGCAAGCGCGTCGGCGCGAATGCCGGCCAGCGCGTCGGTGGCGGCTTGTTGCGCGGCGACGGCGGCTTCCTGTGCCTCGGCGCGTTGCGCGACCAGCGCCTCGGCCGCGCGGGCGTCTGACTTGGCGGCGTCGGCGGCGGTCGCGGCATCGCGCCAGCGCGCGAAGATCATCCGCCCCTCGGCGACGCGGATGCGGCCCGAAAGCTCGCGATAGCGCTCGGCCTGGCGCGCCTGGCGGCGCAGCGCGGCGGCGCGGCCGTCCTGATCCGCCATGATTTCGTCGAGCCGCGCCAGATTGGCCTCGGTCGCGCGCAGCCGTTGTTCGGCGTCCCTGCGGCGGACGTGCAGCCCGGCGATTCCGGCCGCTTCCTCCAGCATCGCGCGACGTTCGACCGGCTTGGCGGCGATGACGGCGCCGATCCGCCCCTGGCTGACCAGCGCGGGCGAATGCGCGCCGGTGGCGGCGTCGGCGAACAGCAACGCCACGTCCTTCGCGCGTACGTCGCGGCCGTTGACGCGATAGGCGGATCCCGCGCCGCGCTCGATGCGCCGGACGACTTCGACTTCGCTGTCGCCCTCGCCGTCGATTTCCTCGGCGAGAATCGAAACTTCGGCGAAGTCGCGCTGCGGGCGCGTTTCGGTGCCCGCGAAGATGACGTCTTCCATGCCGGCGCCGCGCATCGACTTGGGGGAGTTTTCCCCCATCGCCCAGCGCAGCGCCTCCAGCAGGTTCGATTTGCCGCAGCCGTTGGGGCCAACGACGCCGGTCAACCCCGGCTCGATGCGCAGGTCGGCGGGATCGACGAAGCTCTTGAACCCCGACAGGCGGAGCCGCTTGATCTGCATCGCGTCCCGCGCGTCCCGTGCGTCGTCAGGCCGGCATCAGGCGCCGGCGCCCTTCAGCACCGGTTCCAGTTGCGACCAGCTGACGACATCCTTCACCTGGCGACCGTTGATGTAGAAGGTCGGCGTGCCGTTGACGCCGCGTTCCGCCGTGGCCTTCATCTCGCCGGTAAGCTCTTCGAGCATCTTCGGGTCGTTCAGGCACTGGCGCGCCTTTGCTTCGGGCACGCCGCGCTGCTTCATGAAATCGACATAGCCGAGCATGTCGGCGAGCGCCGCCGCCTGCTTGGGGCGCGGCAGGCCTTCGAGCTGGGCATAGGCCGCTTCGGGAATTTTCTGCTGGCGTTCGAAGATTTCCGGCTGTGCTGCAAACATCGCCTCCAGAATCGGGAAATAGCGGTCCTTGTCGACGCAGCGGCCGAGCAGCGTGATGCCCGGATCCTGCGGGTGGACCGGGAAGTCGCGGAATTCGAGCGAGACCTTGCCGGTCTTGATGTATTTTTCCTTGAGCGGCTCCATGGCTTCGACACTGAAGCGACCGCACACCGGGCAGCTACGCGAGCCATATTCCAGCAGCTTGATCGGCGCGTCTGGGTTGCCCATCAGATAGCCGCCTTCGGGGGTCTTCGCGACGATGTCGGTCCACTGCTTGCCGGCCGGCGGCGCGACGGCGGCGACCGGTGCGGCGGGCGTGCCGGTGGCATCGGCGGCAATCTCGCCGCCATTGCCGCCGCCGCAACCGGCGAGCATCAGCAGGGGAACGAGGAACAGGGCTAGACGCATCGTTTTTCTCCAACGGGGATGGGGCGGGCGATCAGTCGATCCGGCCCAGCTTGGGAATGCCTTCCTTGGCGCTGACGCCTGCGGCCAGCGCTTCGAGGACCGAACGCAGTTCGAGGTCGGCGATGCCGCGCAGGCTCTCGCCCAGTTCTTCCGGCACCGGCGCGGGTGCCGGGCGCGGCGGCGCGGCCTTGCGGCGCTTTACTTCGCCATGACGGAACCGCACGCTGGCAACGGCGGGATAGCCGAAGAAGCGATTGACGCGTTCGACGATCTCGGGCGCGATATGCTGCATCATCGGCGCGTGCGCGCCGGACACGATCAGCGACAGCACGCCCTGCGCGCGCTCGCCCTGCGGAAAGCGAATCGATTCGGGGACCGATACCTGGGCATAGCGATCGCCGACGATTTCCGCCCAGCGGCTGACCACCGCGTGCTGGACGAAACCGAACTTGCGAAACGCCGCGCGGCCGACGTCGGGCAGCAGGTCCGACACCGCGCGCGCACGGTTGCTGCGCTTCGGTTCGGTCCGCGGCTGGCGCCGGCGAGGGGTTGAGGCATTGGTCATCGCATCCGTCCATGCCATAGGCGGGGTGTGCCCGACAACGCCCCGCGCGATATCGCCCCCCTGCTGATCGCCTGGTACGACGCCCATGCGCGCGACTTGCCGTGGCGCGCGCCGCCGGGAAGCAATGCGACCGACCCCTATGCCGTCTGGCTGTCCGAGGTCATGCTCCAGCAGACGCAGGTCGCGACGGTGAAACCCTATTTCGCGAAATTCCGCGCCCAGTGGCCCGACTTCGAAAGCCTGGCCGCCGCGCCCGATGCCGAACTGATGGCCGCCTGGGCCGGGCTTGGCTATTATGCGCGTGCGCGCAACCTGCTTGCCTGCGCGCGCGCGGTGGTGGCCGATCACGGCGGCGTGCTTCCCGATACCGAAGAGGGGCTGCGCGCGCTGCCCGGCGTCGGCGCCTATACTGCGGCGGCGGTCGCGGCGATTGCGTTCGGGCGGCGCGCGGTAGTGGTCGACGCGAATGTCGAGCGAGTCGTCGCGCGGCTGTTTGCGCTCGACACGCCGCTGCCCGCCGCGCGGCCGCGTATCCGCGAACTGACCGATGCGATCACGCCCGACGCGCGCGCGGGCGATTTCGCGCAGGCGATGATGGATTTGGGGAGCATGGTGTGCACCGCGCGCGATCCGCGCTGCATGCTCTGCCCCTTGCGAGCGGCGTGCGCGGGATTTGCCTCCGGAACGCCCGGCGCCTGGCCGCGCAGGGCGCCGAAGCGCGAAAAGCCGCAGCGGTACGGCACGATCTTCTGGGCGCGCCGCGACGATCGGGTGCTGGTGGTCCGTCGTCCGGAACACGGGCTGTTGGGCGGCATGCGCGCGCTGCCGACCGGGCCGTGGGAGGCGCAGCCGCCGGGCCTGGGGGGCGCGCCGGTCGACGCCGACTGGCGTGTGGCGCCAACGGCCGTGCGGCACGTATTCACGCATTTTCGTCTTGAATGCAGCCTTGCGACTGCAACGATCGCGGCGCAGACAACGCCTTCGGGCGGCGAATGGTGGCCGATCGCCGATCTCGATTCGGCGGGCCTGCCGACGGTGTTCGCCAAGGCTGCGGAAATAGGGAGAGAGACATGCTGAAGCTTTGGATCCGGTCGGGCGCCGCGCTGGGCGCGCTCGCGATGGCGGTGGTCAGCGTGCAGGCCGGATCGGCGGCGGTGTCCGCGTCCGTGCCGGTGCGCGCGGAACAGAGCGGGCCGCAGGCGCTCGTCGACGGCTATGTCGCGGCGAACAAGCTGCCCGGCGTCGTGCTGGCCTATGCCAGCGGCGATGTCGCGCCGACATTCGTTTCCGCTGGTCGTATCGCCGACGGCCCCGACGCGCCGCTTGCCGGACCCGATTCGCTGTGGCGCGTCTATTCGATGACCAAGCCGATCACGGCAATGGCGGCGATGATCCTGATCGAGGAAGGCAAGATCGGCCTGGACCAGCCGATTTCGGACTTCATCCCGGCGTTCAAGGACATGACCGTGCTGGTCGATCCCGCGGCGACCGAGGGGCTGGCCAGCCGCCCGGCGACGCGGCCGATCACGGTGCGCAACCTGCTGACGCACACCGCCGGGCTGGGGTACAACATCATCACCAAGGGGCCGCTGCTCGACGCGTACAACCGCATGGGAATCAACCCCGCGACCGTGAACGTCGCGATGGAACAGCAATTCGCCAAGGTGCGCCCGACCAGCCTGGAGGCGTTCGCGAACAAAGTCGCCGAATTGCCGCTGATCGCCGAACCGGGGACGAAATGGAGCTATTCGATCGGCCTCGACGTGTTGGGTCGCGTGATCGAAGTGGCGAGCGGGATGGCGTTCGACACCTTTGTCCAGACGCGGCTGCTCGATCCGCTCAAGATGACGTCGACCTACTGGACCGTCCCCGCTTCAGAGGCGGGGCGGCTCGCCACCAACTATACGTTCGTCGGTGAAAATCGCGTGCCGATCGACCCCGGCGCCACTTCGGTGTGGCTGTCGCCGCCCGCCTTTCCCTATGGCGGCGCGGGGCTGGTGATGTCGGCGCGCGACTATGACCGGTTCCTGCACATGCTGCTCAACCTTGGCACGCTCGACGGCGCGCGCGTGATGAAACCCGAAACGGCGCGGCTCGCCATGTCGAACCTGTTGCCCGACGGCGTCGACTATGGCGGCGTCGCCGGGGCGACCGGCGGCATGTCGGGGACGAAGCTCGGCTTTGGCGCGGGCGGATCGGTCTATCTGGAAAGTGTGCCCGGCGGGCCGGGCAAGGGCACCTATGGCTGGGGCGGCGCGGCGGGTACCTTCGCCTCGGTCGATCCGACCAACCATGTGCGCATCGTCGGCATGGTCAATTATTTCCCCAGCGACAAATGGCCGCTGCGCGCCGAAGCGGTGACCGCCATCTACGCCGCCACCGCCAAGTGACGCCGGGGTTCACCGGCGCGGCGCTGGATCGCGCCGACTATCTGCGCCACGACGCCGATGCCTTCGCGGCGCAGATGGCGGACCCGCGTGCGCGGTTGTTGCGGCTCCATGGGCTCGACCCCGAAGTCGGCGCGGACGGGCGGCTCGTCTGGGATTCGGTCGCGATGGCGCCCGACGATGCCGACATGGTGTTCCTCGGCTTCGGCGACGGCGTGCCGCATTTCGCCGCGGCCGATGCCACGGCAGCGCCGATCCGGGGCCGGTCGCCCGCCGTGTTCGCCGCGCTCAACGTGCTGCCGGCGGAGGAAGCCGCGCTGTACGGCGGCGCGCGCAGCGTCGTCGACTGGCACATGCGGCACCGTTTCTGCGCGGTGTGCGGCACCGCCACTACGCCGTTTCGCGCCGGATGGGGCCGCAAGTGCCCGGATTGCGGCGCCGAGCATTTCCCGCGTGTCGATCCCGTAGTCATCATGCTGGCCGAACATGACGGTCGCGCGCTGCTGGGTCGCCAGCCGATGTTCCCCGCCGGGCGCTATTCGGCGCTGGCAGGCTTTCTGGAGCCCGGCGAATCGATCGAGGAAGCCGTCGCGCGCGAGACATTGGAGGAAGCCGGCATCCGCGTGGCCGACGTGCGCTATGTCGCCAGCCAGCCCTGGCCGTTCCCGTCGTCGCTGATGATCGCGTGCATCGCGCGGGCGACCGACGACGCGCTGACGATCGACGTGCATGAGCTGGAGGACGCGCGCTGGTTCACGCGCGACGAGGTGCGGCTGGCGCTGGCGCGCGATCCGGCCGCGCCGTTCGGCGCGCCGCCGCCCTATGCCATCGCGCACACGCTGCTGAGCGTCTGGGCGGCGGATTGAGCCGTCCGCTTCGCGGCGGCAGCGCGGACCATCGCGACGCAGAACCACTGCGCCTCCGCCGCGATCCGGCGACAGCCGCGCCTCCACCGTCTGGTACATGGTGAAGAGCCGTGGCTTGGCCAGTCCGCCGCTCGCCAGCGGTCTTTGCGCGGCAAGACCGGAAATCGTCCGACGCATTGGCAAGCGCGTATCGCTTGGCGGTGCGACGCCGCATTGGCGCCGGGTACCCGCAAGGCGAGCCGGTGCAGTACGCCCTCGCAACCGCCTGCTTCCGCCTCCGGTCGGAATGGGGCACGCCCGCCTCAACGGCAAGAGTCGTCCCGGCGTCACGGGCGACGGCGGCCGCGGAGTGCAGCCGTACGATATTGTCGCGCGGGTTCGAGCGCCTGCCCAACCAAACCCGCAATGGCGCACGGCTGCCCTGGCCGCGCGGTGCGATCAACCCCGCCGACGCGCCTGGGGATAGCTGCCCAGCAGCCGCACCCATTTGGAATGGAACGCCAGTTCCTCCAGCGCGCGGTCGACCGCCGTATCGCCGGGGCGCCCTTCGATATCGGCATAGAATTCGCTGGCGGCGAAGCTGCCCCCGCGCTGATAGCTTTCCAGCTTGGTCATGTTGACGCCGTTGGTCGCGAATCCGCCCAGCGCCTTGTACAGCGCGGCGGGGACATTTTTCACTTCGAATACCAGCGTGGTCATGAACGGCCCGCTGCCTGTCAGCGGCCGCGCGCCGCGCGCCAGCACGACGAAACGCGTGGTGTTATGCTCGGCATCGGCGATATCCTCGGCCAGCACATTCAGGCCGTACAGCGCGGCCGCACCCGCCGGCGCCAGCGCCGCAACCCTGGGGTCGTTCAGATCGGCCACCACCGCCGCCGCGCCCGCGGTGTCGGGATAGGCGACCGGGTGGATGCCGTGCGCGCGCAGCCAGTGGCGGCACTGGCCCAGCGCCTGCGGATGGCTCATCACTTCCGCGACCTGGTCGCGCGTGCCGACGCCCAGCAGCGTGTGGCGGATCGGCAGGAAATGCTCGCCGGTGATGACCAGCCCCGATTCGGGCAGCAGGAAGTGGATGTCGGCGACGCGGCCGTGCAACGAATTTTCGATTGGGATGATCGCGCAATCGGCGCGCCCTTCCTTCACGGCGTCGATCGCGTCTTCGAAACCGAAGCACGGCAGCGGCAGCCCGTCGGGAAAGGCTTCTGCCGCGGCGACGTGCGAATTCGCGCCCGGGGCGCCCTGGAACGCGACGGCGCGTTCGGGGTCGGCCAGGGCGGCCTGTTGCATGCGTTCGACGACGGGGCGCGCGGGCGCGGCGAAATTTTCCATGGGAAGGCGCGCTTATCCCCGCCGCAGCCTGTGGGCAAGCGCGGCTTGCGGTCACGAATTTGCAGCTATAAAGGAAGCCGGATTTTGCGCAGGGGCGGTGACTGATGGACAATCGGACGAATACGATCGCAGGCTGGGTGCTGGCTGGAGGAATCGCCGCGCTGGGTCTTTCGATCGCCAGCGGCATGATCTTCCACGCCGAGCGTCCTGAAAAGATGGGCTATCCGATTGAAGGCGCGGAAGAAGGCGGAGAAGGCGGCGCGGCCGCGGTGCCGCTGCCCGTGCTGCTCGCGCAGGCCGATGCCGCCAAGGGCGAAGCGATCGTGACGGCGAAATGCGGCGCGTGCCACACCGTGAACCAGGGCGGCGCGAACGGCGTCGGCCCGAACCTTTACGGCACGATGGGTGAGCCGATCGCTCAGGGTAAGGGCGGCTTCGCCTTCTCCGACGCGCTGAAGGGCGTCGGCGGCAACTGGGATTTCGACAAGATGGACGCGTGGCTCACCAGCCCGCGCAAATTCGCGCCCGGCACCAAGATGACGTTCGCGGGCCTGTCGAAGCCGGAAGATCGCGCCAATGTGATCGTCTATCTGAACCAGCAGGGTTCGAACCTGCCGCTGCCCGCCGCGCCGGCGGCCGATGCGCCCGCCGCTGCCGAGGGCAATGCCACCGAAGCGGCGCCGGCGGAAGCAGACAACGCGGCCGAAACCAACACGACCGCCGCCGAATAACAGGTGGCGGGGCGGCGGAGTTCGCCCGCCCCGCTGTTCGGAAAGCGAATTCGCGCGCGCTGGCCCTCAGGCGGCGCGCGCTTCCTTTTGGCGATAGAAGTCCTGGACGATTTCCCAGCCTTCCTCGGCCGTTTCGACAAAGTGGAACAGCTTCAGGTCGCGTGGGCTGATGACGCCTTCGTCGCACAGCGCTTCGAAATTCACGACTCGGTTCCAGAATTCCTTGCCGTAGAACAGCACCGGGATCGGCTCGATCTTGCCGGTCTGGATCAGCGTCAGCAGTTCGAACGATTCGTCGAACGTGCCGAAGCCGCCCGGGAATACCGCCACCGCGCGCGCGTGCAGCAGGAAGTGCATCTTGCGCAGCGCGAAATAGTGGAACTGCATGCTCAGCGACGGCGTGACATAGGGATTGGGCGCCTGTTCGTGCGGCAGCACGATGTTCAGCCCGACCGATTCGGCCCCCATGTCGGCGGCGCCGCGATTGGCGGCTTCCATGATCGACGGCCCGCCGCCCGAGCAGACGACGAACTGGCGCTTGCCGCTCTCGTCCTGCGGGAAGCTCGACGCGAGCTGGGCTAGCGTGCGCGCCACATCATAATATTTCGACTTGGCGATCAACCGTTCGGCGATCGCGCGCGACCGGTCGTCGTCGGCCAGGTCGAGCAGCGCCTGCGCCTTCGACGGTTCGGGAATGCGTGCCGATCCGTAAACGACCAAAGTCGATCCGATATTCGCCTCGTCGAACAGAAGCTGCGGCTTCAGTAGCTCGAGCTGGAAGCGCACCGGGCGCAAATCCTCGCGCAACAGGAAATCCATGTCCTGGAACGCAAGGCGATAGGCGGAATGTTCGGTTTGCGGGGTGCTTACCGCTGTCTTGGCGGTTTCGGCATCCTGCTGGGCGCGACGGAAGACGCGCGAAGGGACGCGGGTTTCACTCATCACGGTCCCATAATGCATCCGCGCGCGGCTGGAAATGCCCTGTTTCGGCGCGCACGGGGAGTTCGGTTCCGTGGCGGTTGCGGGCGCCGGCGCCTGTCCCCAACCTAGCTACAGAACGGGCCCTTGCCCATGTCGAGGTGCAGATGGTCATGGTGCGCGGCGTTGTAATCGGGGCTGAGCACCGTCTGGAACCGCTTGCACGCCGACGACCGGATGACCTGCAGGAAATCGCGCACTGCCGGGTCGGGCGAATTCCATCCGCCTGCGACGGTGATCCGCCGTCCGTCGGCCAGCACGAAGCCGGAAACGTCGACGGCATTGGCCAGCGCGTGCTGCGAGATTTTCCTCGCCGCTTCGGCGCCGTTGCCGACGATGCCGCGGCAGGCATAGGTGCCGAAGCTTTCGACGCGAACGACGTCGCTGCCCAGGATTTCGCGCGCGGCGGGGGCGACGCCGTTGCGGACCCAGGCCGTGAATGTGCGCGCAAGCGGGCAACGCATGGATTTCAGCCCCGTCACCGGAATGCCGATGTCGAGCAGTTGCACCGCGCCGATGACCAGGCACCCGCCGCCGAAATCGCGGTCGGGCAGCGGGCTGAACCGCACCTGTTCGCGCGACAGCTCGGCAAAGCACTGCTGCGTCTCGCGCGAGGTGGGTTGATTGAGCGTGACCGGCCCGTCGGCGCGCGGCCGGATGGGCGGCGCCGCCCGGTCATTGCCGCCGCCGCCGAAGATGCACCCCGAAAGCAGCACCGGCGCGACCAGCGTCGATCCAAGGCGAATCCAGCTACGCATGGCGACGATTGTACCGCCACATGGTTACCGCAATGCTAACGAATCGCGTTTTCCGGCAGATTTCCGTGCTCAGGCATGGTCCGCACGCTAAGCTCCAGTGTCGGCAATGGTCGCATGCACCGCCTGCGGCGCATGAACCGGTCATTCGATCAACGCGGTGCGTGCAAGCGCGGGTTCGCCGAGGGCGGCGCGCCGAGCCCGCGCATTCCGGCCGCACCAGCAACGCCGCCAGGGCAACCTTGCCGATTCCCGTATCTACGTCCCCGCTGGCTGCCCGCTATGGCATGTTGCCTGCGTCGAGGAACAATTCGCCGCTTGACTGGCGGCGGAACGGCGCTAGTGCGGCCGACGGGCCACGCGGTCCCAACGCCGCGCGTGCTCTCTGCAAGGAGAGACTGACATGACTGATCCCGTTGCCGCCGACGCCACGCTTGCGTCCGCGAAACCCGCCGCAAAGCCGGCACGCCCTTATTTCTCCTCCGGTCCCTGCGCGAAGCCGCCCGGCTGGTCGCCTGAAAAGCTGGCGACCGACGCGCTCGGCCGTTCGCACCGTTCGAAGCTCGGCAAGGCACGCCTGCAATATTGCATCGACCTGATGCGCGAGATGCTGGCGCTGCCCGACACGCACCGCATCGGCATCGTGCCCGGCTCGGACACCGGCGCCTTCGAAATGGCGATGTGGACGATGCTGGGCGCGCGCGGCGTGACGACGCTTGCCTGGGAAAGCTTCGGCGAAGGCTGGGTGACCGACGCAGTCAAGCAGCTCAAGCTGGAACCGAACGTTATGCGCGCCGATTACGGCCAGCTTCCCGACCTGGACAAGGTCGACTGGTCGGACGACGTGCTGTTCACCTGGAACGGCACGACCAGCGGCGTGCGCGTGCCCGACGGCGAATGGATCGCCGACGATCGCGAGGGGTTGTGCTTCGCCGACGCGACCAGCGCGGTGTTCGCGTATGACCTGCCGTGGGACAAGATCGACGTCGCTACGTTCAGCTGGCAGAAGGTGCTGGGCGGCGAAGGCGCGCACGGCGTGCTGATCCTGGGCCCGCGCGCGGTCGAGCGGCTGGAAAGCTACACGCCGGCATGGCCGCTGCCCAAGGTGTTTCGCCTGACCAAAGGCGGAAAGCTGGTCGAAGGCGTGTTCAAGGGCGAAACGATCAACACGCCGTCGATGCTGGCGGTCGAGGATGCGATCTTCGCGCTCGAATGGGCGAAGTCGGTCGGCGGGCTGCACGGCCTGATCGCGCGGTCGAATGCCAACGCCGCCGCGCTCGACAAGATCGTGGGCGAACGCGACTGGCTGGGCCATCTTGCCGAGCTGCACGGCATCCGGTCGAAGACCAGCGTGTGCCTGACTGTCGAAGGCGCCGACAATGACTTCATCAAGAAGATGGCGTCGCTGCTCGAAAAGGAAGGCGCGGCGTTCGACGTCGCGGGCTATCGCGACGCGCCGCCGGGGCTGCGCATCTGGTGCGGCGCCACGGTCGACACCGCCGATATCGAAGCGCTCGGTCCCTGGCTCGACTGGGCCTACGCCACCGCCAGGGCGGGCTGAACCGCTTCTCGCCCTCTCCCCGCAATGGGGGGAGGGTTCGGGATAGGGCGCGGACGCCGCCTTATCGAACGCCTTCCTCATTCCCGGACCAACTGCCCCTCTTCCCGGCCCCAGCCCGGAGCGGAGAGGGAGGAAAGGAACCTTCCAATGCCCAAGGTACTCATCAGCGACAAAATGGACCCCAAGGCCGCCGAGATCTTTCGCGCGCGCGGTGTCGAGGTCGACGAAATCACCGGCAAGACGCCCGACGAGCTGAAGGCGATCATCGGCCAGTATGACGGCCTCGCCATCCGCAGCTCGACCAAGGTGACCAAGGACATTCTGGATGCTGCGACCAATCTGAAGGTCGTCGGCCGCGCCGGCATCGGCGTCGACAATGTCGACATCCCCGCCGCATCGGCCAAGGGCGTCGTCGTCATGAACACGCCGTTCGGCAATTCGATCACCACCGCCGAACATGCCATCGCGCTGATGTTCGCGCTCGCGCGCCAACTGCCCGAGGCGGATGCCTCGACTCAGGCGGGCAAGTGGGAAAAGAACCGCTTCATGGGCGTCGAGCTGACGTCGAAGACGCTCGGCCTGATCGGCGCGGGCAACATCGGCTCGATCGTCGCCGATCGCGCGCAGGGGCTGAAGATGAAGGTCATTGCCTATGACCCGTTCCTGACGCCCGAACGCGCGGTCGAAATGGGTGTCGAGAAAGTGACGCTCGACGACCTGCTGGCGCGCGCCGACTTCATCACGCTGCACACGCCGCTGACCGATCAGACGCGCAACATCATGAGCCGCGAGAATCTGGCCAAGACCAAGAAGGGCGTGCGGATCATCAACTGCGCGCGCGGCGGGCTGATCGACGAGGCGGCGCTGAAGGACATGCTCGATTCGGGCCATGTCGCGGGTGCCGCGCTCGACGTGTTCGTTACCGAACCGGCGAAGGAATCGCCGCTGTTCGGCACGCCGAACTTCGTATCGACGCCGCACCTGGGCGCGTCGACCAGCGAGGCGCAAGTCAATGTCGCGATCCAGGTGGCCGAGCAGATGGCCGATTATCTGGTGTCGGGCGGCGTCACCAACGCGCTCAATATGCCCAGCCTGTCGGCCGAGGAAGCGCCGCGCGTGAAGCCCTATATGGCGCTCGCCGAAAAGCTCGGCTCGCTGGTCGGCCAGCTCGCGCATGGCGAGCTGAGGAACATCGCCATCGAAGTCGAAGGCGCCGCCGCCGAGCTGAACCAGAAGCCGATCACCGGCGCGGTGCTCGCGGGGCTGATGCGCGTCCATTCGGACACGGTGAACATGGTCAATGCGCCGTTCCTGGCGAAGGAACGCGGGCTGGACGTGCGCGAAGTGCGCCACGACCGCGAAGGCGACTATCACACGCTGGTGCGCGTGACGGTCGGCACCGACGCGGGCGACCGCTCGGTCGCGGGCACATTGTTCGGCAATGCCGCGCCGCGGCTGGTCGAGCTGTTCGGCATCAAGGTCGAGGCCGATCTGGCTGGATACATGCTCTATATCGTCAATGAGGATCGCCCGGGCTTTATCGGTCGCCTGGGCACCACGCTGGGCGAGGCGGGCGTCAACATCGGCACGTTCCACCTGGGGCGCCGCGACGCGGGCGGCGAGGCAGTGCTGTTGCTGTCGGTCGACGAGCAAGTGCTGCCCGAGCTGATCCAGCGCGTCCGCGCGCTGCCCGGCGTCAAGACGGCGATGGCGCTGAAGTTCTGACCCTTCGTGAAACGGCCGGGGCGCGGGCGCGACCGGCCGTTTTCGCTGTCGAGCCTTGTCGAAAGCGCGGGGTTCTTTTACTCGGCTAGCCCTGCGCGGTACCGTACCGGTCCTCCCACGCGGCCAGCCCCATGATATTGCCGTCGGGCGGTCGAGTGAGGAAGCGGCCGGCGCCGCAACCGGTTCCGCTTCGCTGAACCAGACCGAGAGCCGCACGGAACGATGACCGGACTTCTACCCGAGGGATTTCACGACCGCCTGCCGCCGGAGGCCGATGCGGCTGCGCGGCTGGAGGGGCATGTGCTGCGCGTGGCGCGCAGCTATGGCTATGAGCAGGTCGACCCGCCGCTCGCCGAATTCGCCGACGAACTCGCGACGCGGCTGAAGGCCGGGCAGTTGCGCGATGCGGTGCGCTTCGTCGATCCGGCGTCGCAGCGAACGCTGGCGATCCGGCCCGACCTGACCGCGCAGGTCGGGCGCATCGCGGCGACGCGCATGGCGCACCATCCGCGCCCGGTGCGGCTCTGCTACGCCGGGCAGATCCTCAAGCTGCGCGCCTCCGAGTTGCGCCCCGAACGTGCGCTGCGCCAGATCGGCGCCGAGCTGATCGGGCTCGACAGCGTCGCGGCGGCGCGCGAAATCGTGCGCGTCGCAGTCGAATCGCTTCAGGCGGCGGGGATCGGCGCGCTGGCGGTCGACTTCACGCTGCCCGACCTGGTCGATACGCTCGCGGGCGATACGCTCGATACCGCGACGCTGGCGGCATTGCGCGCGCGGCTCGACGCCAAGGATGCGGGCGGCGTAGCAGAGATCGACGCGCGCTACCTGCCGCTGATCGAAGCGGCTGGGCCGTTCGACAAGGCGATGGCGCGGCTGCGCGCGATCGACACCGGCGCGCTGACCAACCGCCTCGACGGGCTGCAGGCAATCGCGGACAGCATCGCCGGCGACGCCGCGCTGACGCTCGACCCGACCGAGCGACACGGATTCGAATATCAAAGCTGGCTGGGCTTCTCGGTCTTCGCGCGCGGCGTGCGCGGCGAGATCGGGCGCGGGGGCAGCTATGTCGTCGTGCATGACGACGGGCAGGACGAGGCTGCAGTCGGATTCTCGCTTTACGCCGACCCGATTCTCGACGCGGGCCTTGCGGGCGGCGGCAGGCGGCGGCTGTTCCTGCCGTTCGGCACGCCGGTTGAAGCCGGCGCCGCGTTGCGTGCCGAGGGTTGGGTCACGGTCGCCGCGCTGGAGCAGGACGATACGCCCCAGGCGCAGCTGTGCACGCATGTGCTGGGCGCGAACGGACCGGAGGAGGCATAAGATGCTGCTGATCGTCGGCACCTTCCGCTTCCCCGCCGACCGTATGGCACAGGCGCGGCCCGCGATGGCGCGCATGATCGCCGCGACGCGGGCGGAGGATGGCTGCGACTTCTATGCCTTTGCCGAGGACCTGCTCGATCCCGGGCTGATCCGCGTGAGCGAGCGTTGGCGCGACATGGCGGCGCTGGCGGCGCACGCGGCATCGGCGCACATGGCCGAATGGCGCGCGGCGGGCGCGGCGCTTGGCGTCGGCGAACGCGATCTGATGCTCTATGAAGTGGCCGACGCGAAAGTGCTTTAGGGGTTGTCCTGTTTGGATTGAAGCACATCCGCCGTCGCGAGGCCGCAATGCTGCCATGGCGATCCATGGAAGCGCTGCGGTTCCTGGATTGCTTCGGCGCTTTCCGTCTCGCAATGGCGCGCGCGTCTGAAGCGGACAGAAGCTAGACCCCGGTTCCGCGTCGCTGAACCTGGCGCGCCGTCGCGCCGCGCCTCCACTGCGTCGGCGGTGCGCAGTGTCCCGCGAAGCTCGAGTCACGCCGGGGCACCCCGGCCGTACCCTCCCATAAGATACTTCCGCTGGCGTGCCCGTGCCGCAGCCCCCGCTGTCAGCGGGTCAGCAACGCCGCGATATCGCCCGACAGGAACCCGCCCAGCGCGCGTTCGACAGCGTCGGCAAAGCGCGGGTCCTGCGCCAGCCGCGCCGGGAAGACGCGGTCGAGCGCCAGCATCGCGCGCGCGATACCGGGGGCATCGCCGGCACCCGTGGCGGCGGCGGCCAGCGTATCGGCGATCGGGTCGGTGATCTTGTCGCCGGCCATCGCCTTGCCGCGCACGAACGCCATCCACGCCGCGACCGGCACCGCCAGCCGATCGACCGATCGACCGGCGCCCAGCGCGTCGACGACGGTGTCGAGCAGGCGATACGGCAGCTTCTGTGATCCGTCCCAGGCGATCTGCGACAAAAGGTGGCGGATGGCCGGGTTGCGATAGCGGTTCAGCACCGCATCGGCATAGCCGCCGATCGCCATCCCCTCGACCACGCCGACGGTGGGCGCGATGTCGTGGTGCGCCAGCCGGGTAATGAAACCACCCAGCGCGGCGTCGGACATCGCCTCGAACACGGTTTCATGCCCCAGCGCGAGGCCGATGTAGGCGAGGCTGGAGTGCGTGCCGTTCAGGAGGCGCAGCTTCACCTGCTCATAGCCGCGCACATCGCCGGTCAGCGTCACGCCGACGCTGGCGAAGTCGGGGCCGTCGGCAAGGTCGAAGCGTTCGAGTACCCATTGCGTAAACGCTTCACGCTGGACGGCGGCATCGTCGCGCAGGCCCAGCGCCGATTCGATGTCGGCAAGGAAGGCGCTGTCGCTGGCGGGGGTGATCGAATCGACCATCGAATTGGGAAAGGCGACTTCGCCGGCGATCCAGTCGGCCAGCCCCGCATCCTGTTCGCGCGCGAGCGCGACGCAGGCGGCGCGCAGCTTCGCGCCGTTGCCGGTCATATTGTCGCAGCACAGCATCGCGAACGGCGGCGTTCGGGCGGCGCGGCGCGCGGCGAGCCCCGCGACGATCCACCCGAGCACGCTGCGCGGATCGCCGGGGTTCGCGCGGTCGTGTACGATGTCGGGGTGCGCGAAGTCGACTGTGCCGTCGGCGGCGAGGCAATAGCCTTTTTCCGTCACGGTGCTGCTGGCGATGCGGACGCGCGGATCGGCGAGCAGCGCGGCGAGGCGCGCGCCTTCGCCCGGGCCGATCGCATCGCGGTGCGCGGCGAGGATGCGCTTTGACGGCAGGTGGTCGAGCACCGCGAGCGTGTAGAGTCCGCCCTGCGCCTTCAATGCGTCGACGGTTCCCGGTGTGCGCAGCGAAACCGCAGCGATGCCCCAGCGCGGGTCGCTGTCGAGCAGCCGGTCGATATAGTCGGCCTGATGCGCGCGGTGGAACGCGCCCGGCCCGAAATGGACGATTCCCGTGGCGATGTCGCCGATGGCGTGGCGGGGCCGCGCGACGGCGTCGGGCAGGTCGGCGAGGCGAGCAGGCGTTAGCGATACCATCGTGCCCGTCGACACGCGTGCAGCGCCATTGTCAACCAACGCAAACGGCCGCGCGACGGAATCGGCGCCGCGTCGCGCCAGGTTACAAAAGGCGCCAGGGGCTTTCCGCGCCACGCACGCCGTCGGGCAGCAGCAGGCGTACCTGTCGGTTGGGGAAGTCGATTTCGACTCGGCGGAACAGGCGCAGCGTGTCCATGCCGAGCAACAGGGCGGGCCGTCGCATCAGCCCGAACTGGCGGAACGGTTCGACATCGGCGAAGGCGACCGGCATCTGGTCGAGCCGGACGCTGCCGATGCGCACCAGCGGCAGGACAGTATAGTCGGCCGTGGTGGTGCCGCCGGTTACGCTGGTCAGCCGAATCGCCTGAACGCCTTCCTTGCGCACGCGCGCCAGCCGCCGCAGCGCGGAATTGCCCATGGTCACCTGCGATCCGGTGTCGATGACGACCCGCACCGGAATATTGTCGACGCGCGCGTCGGTGACGATCAACTGCCCGAACCTGGAACGCGCGGTCACGACGATTTCATCGTCGCGTGCGCGTCGCGCGCTGCGTTTGCGCGACGGCTCGACACGCATCTGGCCTGCTTCGAAATCAATAGTCACGCGATGCTCGGCAAGGGTGTCGATACCCAACAGCCCCTGCGCGCCCAAATGGCGCGATTCGAGCATCGGCGCTTCCAGATGATGGCGCGGGCCGAGCGGTTGCACGGAAAGGTCGCGGACCTGGACCGTTTCGACCTGGCTCTGCTCGGTCATCGAAACCAGCTTCAACCGGCGCCCCGGCGGCAGCGACAGGCTGGTCGCCAGTTCCCGCGAAACGACGGTCCGTTCGGCGCCGGTGTCGATGATGAAGCGAAAGGGGCCGCTGGCGCCGATCGCCACCGGTACGGTCAGCCGGTTGCCCGCATCCTGAATAGCGATGTCAGTCGCAGCCGGCGCGTCCTGAACCGTCGGCGCGGCGGGCGCCGGCGTCGCGTCCTGCCCCGCCGCCGCCAGCGCGAGCGGCAGCGTGAGGGGAATAAAGAGGCGCAGCATGGCGTCCATGGACCTGCAGCATAGTGCAGCAATGCCGGCTAGTCGAGCCGCATCGCCTCTGCCGCCAGCTCCTCCGCTTCCATCAGCAGGCTGTCCTCGGTCCCGCGCTGCGCGACGCTTTCGCGGCCGATCATCACCAGCACCGGCACCGCGAGCGGGCTGACGCGCGGCAAGTCGAGGTGCAGCATCGTCGCGCCGGCACGGTCGAGCAGGTCACCAAGCCGCCCGACATCGGTCATCCGCGCGCGCGCGTCCTCCCATGCCGCGCGCAGCAGCAGATGGTCGGGTTCGTATTTGCGCAGCACGTCGTAGATCAGGTCGGTCGAGAAAGTGACCTGCCGCCCCGTCTTGCGCTTGCCGGGATGCTGGCGCTCGACCAGCCCGCCGATGATCGCCACGTCGCGGAAGGCGCGTTTCAGCAACGCCGATTGCTGCACCCACTCGACGAATTCATGTTCGAGGATGTCGGGCGAGAAGAGCGCGGCGGGATCGGCCACTTTCTCCAGCCCGTACACGGCGAGCGCATAGTCGTTCGACACGAACCCGACCGGCTTCAGCCCCTGCGCCTCCATTCGCCGGGTGAGCAGCATGCCCAGCGACTGATGCGCGTTCCACCCTTCGAAGCTGTAGGCGACCATATGGTGCAACCCTTCGTGCGGGAAGGTTTCGACGAGTAGCTGCCCGGGCTGGGGCAGGGCCGATCGCAGCGCCTGTATCTCCAGCCATTCGCGCACTTCGTCGGGGAATCGGCGCCACTGGCTGCGGTCGGCCAGGAACCCGCGCACTCGCGCCGACAAATGCGTGGTCAGCGCCATGCGCGTGCCGGCATAGCTGGGGATGCGCGCGGGCCGTGCAGTCGCACGCACGACCAGGTCGGTCACGTCGACGCGCTCGACCTCCAGGCTGAGCCCCGCGAAGAAGAAGGTGTCGCCGGGCGACAGCGTGGCGGCGAACCCTTCCTCGACCTTGCCCAGCATCCGCCCGTTCTTGAACCGCACGTCGAGCATCGGCGATTCGACAATGATTCCCGCGTTCAACCGGTGTTGCGCGACGAACTTCGGGTGGCTGACACGCCATGTCCCGTCGCGGTCGCGCACCAGCCGCTTGAACCGGTCATAGGCGCGCAGCGCATAGCCGCCGTCGGCGATGAAGTGCAGCACGCGGTCGAAGGTCGCAGCATCGAGCGCGGAATAGGGAAGCGCCGCCTGCACTTCGCGCAGCATCGCGTCCGCCGTGAAGGGGCGGGCGCAGGCGCAGCCCATCAGATGCTGCGCCAGCACGTCGAGCGCGCCCGCGCGGAAGCTGTCGGTATCCAGTTCGCCCGCCTCTACCGCGTCGAGGCACGCGCGCGCCTCCAGATATTCGAACCGGTTGCCGGGGACCAGGATCGCCTGCGACGGTTCGTCGAGCCGGTGGTTGGCGCGGCCGATGCGTTGCAGCATCCGCGACGACCCCTTGGGCGCGCCCATCTGGATCACGCAGTCGACGTCGCCCCAGTCGAGCCCCATGTCGAGGCTGGCCGTCGCGACCAGCGCGCGCAGCCGCCCGTCGGCCATCGCCGCCTCGGCCTTGCGGCGGGCCTCCAGGCTCAGGCTGCCGTGGTGGATAGCGATCGGCAACTGGTCGCTGTTCGCCTTCCACAGGTCCTGGAAGATCAGCTCGGCCAGACCGCGCGTGTTGCAGAAGACGATGGTGGTGCGATGCGCGGCGATTTCCGCGATCACTTGCTCGGCGGCATAGCGCCCCGAATGCCCCGACCAGGGGACGCGGCCCTGCGGCAGCAGGATTGCGATGTTCGGGTCGGCGCCGGGCTCTCCGTGTACCAGCGTCACGCGGTCGATGTCGCCGTCGGGCGCCAGCCACGCGCGATAGGCGTCGGGATCGGCGAGCGTCGCCGACAGCGCGACGCGCCGCAGGCCGGGCGCGATCGCCTGAAGCCGCGCGAGCGCGAGCGCGAGCAGGTCGCCGCGCTTGCCGGTGGCGAAGGCATGGACTTCGTCGATCACGACGGTGCGCAACGCTGCGAACAGCGTGAAGCTGTCTTCATGGCTGAGCAGCAGGCTGAGCGATTCGGGGGTGGTCAGCAGGATCTGGGGCGGGCGCACCCGCTGGCGCGCCTTGCGGTCGGACGGCGTGTCGCCGCTGCGTGTCTCGACGCGGATCGGCAGGCTCATTTCGGCGATCGGCGTCAACAGGTTGCGCTGCACATCGACTGCCAGCGCCTTGAGCGGCGAGATGTAGAGCGTGTGCAGGCCCTCGGCGGGGTGTTCGATCAGTTCGGTCAGCGTCGGCAGGAACCCCGCCAGCGTCTTGCCCGCGCCGGTGGGCGCGACGAGCAGCGCGTGTTCGCTGCGCCGCCCGGCGGCCAGCATGTCGAGCTGATGCCGTCGGGGCGCCCATCCGCGCGCGCGAAACCATTGCGCGACCGGTTCTGGCAAATCGTCGGGAAAGCGCGTGTCCAAGCTGGGTCCAGTGGTGCCGGAACGGTCCGGTTTGCCTGCCCCAAGCTAGGGACCGACCCCGCCGCTGTGCAAGGGCGGCGATTGCACCGCACGGGCGTGAGCGATATTGTGGCCCTCGTGATTTCGGGGAGGGTTTTGCATGCGTCTGGGGTTCTGGCATCACGTCGCCATCGGGGCGTGCGCAATGATCGCTGCGGTACCGGCGGCGGCGCAGCAGGCGTCCGACCCCTTGACGCGCTGTCTGGTCTCGAAAACCTCGCCCGACGATCGAAAGGCGATGATACGCTGGGTATTCGGCGCGATGTCGGCCAGCCCCGCGATCACCGACCTGACGACGACGACGCAAAGCCAGCGCGACGCGCTGGCGAAGCAGGCGGGCGCGCTTTACACGCGGCTGCTGACGCAGGATTGCCGCGCCGAAACGCTCGCGATATTGCGCAGCAGGGGTGTGGACGGGCTCAAGGCGTCGTTCGGCGTTCTCGGCGAAGTCGCGATGAACGACCTGATGACGGCGCCTGCAGTCGCGACCGAGCTGGGCAAGCTGATCGGCAACATGGATCTCGGTGCACTAACCACCCTGATGCTCGAGGCGAAGAAACCCTGAGCTAGACGCTAGGGCGCCGCCGGAGCCGGCGGGGGCATAGCGGACGCCGCGTTGGCCGGGCGCGGCTGGCGCGCAGCGTCGAGGAACGGGCGCGACAGGCCGTGGTACAGCCGCTCGCGGCACACCAGCGCGCTGACTGCGTCGGCGATGATCGCGGTGGCGAACATCGGCAGGATCATGCCCCGCCCCGCTGTCGCCTCGCTGACGATGATGACGGCGGTGAAGGGCGCGCGGACGACGCCTACGAAATAGGCGACCATGCCCAGCACGACGATCGCCCCTGCCGGATCGTGCGGGAACATCCCCTTGACGAGATTGCCGAGCCCCGCCCCGACCGCCAGCGACGGCGCGAACACGCCGCCCGGTGCGCCGCTCAACGTCGTCGCCAACGTCGCGACGAACTTGGCCGGGCCGAACCAGAGCGACTGGTGCCCGCCTTCGACCAACGCCTTGGTGGCGCCATAGCCGGTGCCCCAGGTCGCGCCGACCGTCGCCACGCCAAGCACTGCGACCGTCAGGCCGCACCCGGCGGCGAACAGTACCGGGCGGCGGTGCGCCAGCGCGATCCACGGCCGGTCGGGCGTCAGGAAGCGCAGCACGGCGCGACTGAACAACCCGCCCGAAAGCCCGCCGAGCACGCCCATCACCGGTGCCAGCACCAGGACGGAGCCGATCGGCAGCGACTGGTGGATGACGCCGAAATAGACATAGTCGCCCGCGACGCCCAGGCTGACCATGCCCGCAATCATCACCGCTCCCATCACCAGAATCGCGACGCGCTGTTCATAGGCGGCCGCCAGTTCCTCGATTGCAAAGGCGACTCCGGCGAGCGGGGTGTTGAACGCCGCCGCGACGCCTGCGCCGCCGCCCGCGATCAGCACCCCCGCCGTGATCGGCACGCGCAGCAGCTTGTGCACCCACACCATGATCGCGGCGCTGACCTGAACCGTCGGCCCCTCGCGACCGACCGACGCGCCGCCCAGCAACATGCCGACGGTCAGCACCAGCTTCTTCGCCGCAGTCGCCATCGACACCAGCGGCTGTGTGGCTGGCGAGCCGAGCATGCGCCCGGCCGCGATCACCTGGGGAATGCCCGATCCGCGCGCTTCCGACGCCCAGGCGCGCGTCGCCCAGACGATGCCGGCAAAGGTCAGCGGGGTCAGGACCAGCGGTGCATAGGGCCATTGCGCGACGATCGCGTCGAATAGCTGCTGCGCCGAATCGGCGACCGCGGCGAAGGCGAGCGCGATCAGGCCGAGCAGCACCGCGCCCGCCAATGTCGCGATGCGCCGCTGGAAATGATGAAGCTGTTCGGTCGCCCCGCGCTGCGCACGACGCCGCCACAGCACGCGCGCACGGCGCAACAGGCTGTTCGAAATGCGGTGCATGCGCCGTCTTTGTCGGAAAACGCCGGGCAACCCAACCGCTAATCGGGAAAAAAGGGCAATTTAGCGGGGATTAGCCGCGCAGCGGGCACGGAGGCTCCTGCGCGGCGTGCATTCGGTCCGCGACCACGCCGTGCTTGGAGTCGATGCGAGTCGCGGCGCAGCGCGCGATACCGGGGTTGCGCACGGCGCGCGGCGCTTCGGGGCCGACGGACTGCGCCCCGCCCATCGCTTCGGCCGGGGCGTCGACTCGGCCGATCTCCACCGGCGCACCGCCGACCGGCGCCCGGGAGATAGCCAGTGCACGGGGGATATACGCGATCGGCCGGGCCATATCGAACTCCATGACGCTGGGCCAGCGATGGGAGGGGACGCGCTCGGTCGCGCCGGGCGCGATCCTCCTCCGGCAATTCCGGTGGCCTGCCGCCGCCGCCACGGCGACGAAACGATTGCGTCGTCGGCACCGATGCCGGGCAGCAGCGCAGCGGCGGGGAACCGCAATCGCAGCATTGCGGGCGCGCGCAGCCGGTTCCTAACGACCAGCGCCAGGGCGAATCGCACGAAAGCCGATCGCGAAATGCGCGCGGCCCGCGCGGCGTTCAGCCGGCGCCTTCCAATGCCTTTTGGCGCCGCCGCTGCACCGACGAACCGATGCCCAACGCCTCGCGATATTTGGCGACGGTGCGCCGCGCGATGTCGAATCCCTTTTCCTTCAGCATTTCGACCAGCGTATCGTCGGACAGGATCTTCTTGGGGTCTTCCGCCGCGATCATCGCCTTGATCGCGCTCTTCACCGCCTCCGCCGACACCGCCTCGCCGCCGTCGGCCGACTGGATGGCGGAGGTGAAGAAATATTTGAGTTCGAACAGCCCGCGCGCGCAGCTCAGATATTTGTTGCTGGTGACGCGGCTGACCGTCGATTCGTGCATTTCGATCGCTTCGGCGACGCGCGCCAGCGTCATCGGCTTCAGGTGCGCGACACCGTGCAGGAAGAACGCCTCCTGCTGCTTCACGATCTCGCTCGCCACCTTGATGATCGTACGCTGCCGCTGGTCGAGCGCCTTCACCAGCCAATTGGCGTTGGCCAGGCAGTCGGACAGCCAGCTTTTGGACGCCTTGTCGCGCTTGCCGGTCGACAGTTCGGCATAATAGCTGCGGTTGACCAGCAGGCGGGGCAGCGTCGCCGAATTTATCTCGACGGCCCATCCCTCGCCGCGCCGCGCGACGAACAGGTCGGGGACGACCGCGGGTACCGGATCGCCGCCGTAGCGGCACCCCGGCTTGGGGTCATAGTTGCGCAGC
The DNA here is from genome assembly GCA_049323815.1 of Pseudomonadota bacterium. Lineage (GTDB taxonomy): Bacteria > Pseudomonadota > Alphaproteobacteria > Sphingomonadales > Sphingomonadaceae > Sphingomonas. The sequence goes on from JBMOOB010000044.1 coordinate 78,210, forward strand.
TCGCGAATCATGTCTGCCAGGTCTTCGTCGTCGACTTCGCAGATGCGCTTCAACCGCGCGCGGTCCCCCTTGGCCAGCAAGTCGAGGTTGTCGATCAACCGCGCCATGCACGGGTCGTATCGGTCCGCCTCCTTCGCCTGAAGTGCCAGGCATTCGGCTAGGTTGCGCGCGCCGACGCCGGTGGGGTCGAATGTCTGGATCACTGCCAGCACCGATTCGACGCGCGCCAGCGGCACGCCCAGCCGATTGGCGATGTCGAGCAGCGGGGCCGTCAAATACCCCGTCTCGTCGATCTGGTCGATCAGATGCTGCGCGATGAACCAGTCGGGCCCGTCGATCGCGGCCCCCGCCTGCGCCGTCAGATGGTCGGCGAGCGACAGGCTGGCGCTGGTGAAATTGTCGAAATCGGGCCCATCCTCGGGCGCGCCGCCGCTGCTGCCCGAAATGCCGAGCGACCCGTCCATGCCGCCGATCGAATCGGCGGCGCTGTCATGGTGAAAGGTTTCTGCGTCGAAATCGACGTCGAGCGACGCCTCGCCGCTGTCGCCGCCACCCGATTCGATCAGCTCGCGCGCATCGGCGGGTCCGTCGCGTTCGACGGCGGGCTCATCGGGCATGTCGGGCGCGTCGCCGGCACTCCCTTCCGACTCGCCGCCGCCGGTATCGAGCAGCGGGTTCTTCTCCAGCTCCTCGGCGATGAAGGTCTCGATTTCCAGGTTCGACAGCGCGAGCAGCTTGATCGCCTGCTGCAATTGCGGCGTCATCACCAGCGATTGCGACTGGCGGAGGTCGAGGCGCGGGGCGAGGCTCATGCGGCTCCCTCTGCCCGGACAGCGCCGGAACGACGCGCGCGCGGCGTACCATCCGGCCCGGTGGGGAGAGGGCGCGCCGCCATGATACTAGAGCGAGAAGCCCTCGCCCAGGTACAGGCGGCGGACATTGGCGTCGGCGACCAGTTCTTCTGGCGATCCCGCGAACAGCACGCGGCCATCGTAGATGATGTAGGCCCGGTCGACGATGTCGAGCGTTTCGCGCACATTATGGTCAGTGATGAGCACGCCGATGTCGCGCTGCTTCAGATCCTTCACCAGGTCGCGGATGTCGGCGATCGAAATCGGGTCGATGCCCGCGAACGGTTCGTCGAGCAGCATGATCGTCGGGTCGGCCGCCAGCGCGCGGGCGATTTCGGCACGACGGCGCTCGCCGCCTGACAGCGCCATCGCATTCGAATCGCGCAGCCGCGTCAGCCCGAATTCTTCGAGAAGCTGGTCGAGCCGCCGTTGACGCGCCGCCTTGTCGGGTTCGGACAGCTCCAGCACCGCAAGGATATTTCCCTCGACGGTCATGCCGCGAAAAATCGACGTTTCCTGCGGCAGATAGCCGAGCCCCAGGATCGCGCGGCGATACATGGGGAGCGACGTGATATCCTCACGGTCGAGCATGATGCGGCCCGAATCGGGCTTCACCAGTCCCATGACCGAATAGAAGCACGTCGTCTTGCCTGCGCCGTTGGGGCCGAGCAGGCCGACGACTTCGCCGCGCCCGACGGTCAGCGACACGTCCGACAGCACGACGCGCTTGTCATAGGCCTTGGCAATCGAAACCACCGCCAGCCCGCGATCGGGCACGGGCTCCGGGATGGGGTCGGCGACGGGTGTTTCCAGGGTCGTGACGTCGTTCATTCCGGGCAACTCCCTCGCACGGGGCAATGATACGGGCACCTTGCGGTCGGGCCAAATTGGGCAGCGGCGCCGGGTTTGGCAAGCTTCCTGCCTGATCCCGCGGGCGGGGTCGCGCAAGCCGCGTGACTATACCAGCCGGGACGCGGCGGGGCGATGCGAAAGCGCGGCTAGTCGTCGTTCCGCTTGGGGACGGAGAATCGGCCGCTGACGCGCCCGTTCTGGCGCGTGGTCCCGTCGGTGCTGCCGCGAACCGACGAACCGTCCATCGTGGCGCGTCCGGTGTCGAGGTCGATCGTCACGCGGCCGCCCTGCAGCGTGTTGACGCCCTGACGCAGCGTCACGCCGCCGATCAGCGTGATGACGCGGCGATTGAGGTCATAGGTGGCGAAATCGGCGCGCGCATTCTGGTCCGGCCGCGTCAGCGTGACGCCACCCGCCGCGTCGAGGCGCGAAACCTGCGGCGAACCCTCGATCACCTGGCCGGTGAAACTGACGGTGACGCGCGCGGCGGTAAGCGTCATTTCCGCCTGCGAGATACGGACATTGCCGTTCAGCACCGCGCGCCCCTCGCGATCCTGCAGTTCGCCGTGTTCGGCGCTGAAGTCGATCGGGGCGTTGGTGTCATGGCGCGACTGTGCGTGCGCGGGCGCGGCACACGCCAGCGCGACGCCAAGCGAAAGCAGGAAAGGCGCGCGGATCATTAGCGCCTATTTGCGCGCTTCGGCACAATCCGCAAGCGCGCATTGCCGTCTAGCGCAACAGTTCGCTGTTCTAGGTCTGCAGTAAGCCTGTCCCCGCTGAACGTGCCCATCGGAGTCGTGCCGCTGACGCGGCCGCCGCTTTGCAGCTTTCGCGCCTTAAGATCGACCGTCGCGTCGTGCGTTTCGAGCGTATAGCCGTCCGCCGTCTGGAACTGGATCGGCCCTTCCACCGCCACCTGGTCCTTGTCCATGTCGTATCGCCCGCGTTGTGCCTGGAGCGTCGCCGGGCCCTCGGCAAGCGTGATCCGTGCCGACAGGTCGTTGAGCTGCACCACGGGTTCCGCCGAACTTTTCTGAACCGCCGAACCGGCGCTCAGTTCGAACGGCTGGCCCTTCGCATCTTCGCCACGGTACAACGCCGACTGGATGCGCAGCCTTTCGCGCGCCACATCGACCTTGTTCTTGTCGAGCACGAACGACACATCGCCGCCCATATATAGCGGCGAGAACACCAGAAACGCGGCCAGGACACCGATTCCCGCCGGCAGGCCGAACAGCGCGATGCGCACGACTCGATCATGCCCGCTGCCCGGATGTGCCCAGGCGCGGCGTTGGGACCGGAGCCGGCGCGCGATTTCAGACATGCGAAAAAATGTCGATTTCGGGCCAGCCCGCCAAATCGAGCGCGGCGCGCGCAGGCAGGAAGTCGAAACAGGACTGGGCAAGCGCCATGCGCCCTTCACGCACGAGCCGCCGGTCGAGTTCCACCTTCAACGCGTGCAGATAGCGCACGTCGGATGCCGCATAGTCGCGCTGGGCATCGGTGATGACCGGGCCGCCCCAATCGGACGACTGCTGTGCCTTGGATATTTCCGCGCCCAGCAGTTCGCGGACCAGATCCTTCAGCCCGTGGCGGTCGGTATAGGTGCGGACCAGCCGCGACGCGATCTTGGTGCAATAGACCGGCGCGGCAACCACATTCAGATAATGGCGGATCGCCGCCAGGTCGAACCGCGCGAAATGATAAAGCTTGATACGATCCGGGTCGGCGAGCAGCGCGCGCAGATTGGGCGCGGCGTAATCGGAACCGGGCGCGAATCGCACCAGATGTTCGTCGCCGCCGCCATCGGAAAGCTGGATGACGCACAATCGGTCGCGCGGCGTAATCAGGCCCATGGTTTCGGTGTCGACGGCGATGGAAGCGCCGGGGGCAAATACGCCCTCGGGCAGGTCCTCTTCATGGAAATGCACGGTCATCGCGCTCGGTTAGACGCGTTCGCGCTTCCGCTCAATGGGCCGATTCGGTCGGAGTGGTTCCGTCCCTCGCTTCGGCGCGGCGCGTGCGGTTGCGCCGCGCGACAATGTTGAGGAACTCGACTCCCGCCGAAAACGCCATCGCCGTGTAAATATACCCCTTGGGAACGTGCACGCCGAAGCCGTCGGCGATCAGGACGACGCCGATCATCAACAGGAAACCCAGCGCCAGCATCACCACCGTCGGATTGCGGTGGATGAAGTTGGCGAGCGGATCGGCGGCGAACAACATCACGGCGACCGCCACGACAACCGCGACGATCATCACGGGCAGGTCGTCGGTCATGCCGATCGCAGTCAGGATCGAATCGATCGAAAACACCATATCGAGCAACAGGATCTGGGCGATGGCCGCGCCGAAACCGATCGCCATGCGTCCCTTTTTGTCGAGCGCTTCGCCGGATTCCTCGACATCGACATTGTGATGGATTTCGGTCGTCGCCTTCCAAACCAGGAAAAGGCCGCCCGCGATCAGGATCAGGTCGCGCCAGGAGAAGGCGGTTTCATAGCTTGGTTCGCCGTGCGGCCCTGCCGCGCCGGTCCACCCCAGGTCGAATACCGGCGTGGTAAGCTGGGCGATCCAGGCGATCATCGACAGCAACGCAAGCCGCAGCCCGAGCGCGAGCAAGATGCCGAGCCGCCGGGCGCGCTGGCGCTGCGATTCGGGCAGCTTGTTCGACAGGATCGAGATGAAGATCAGGTTGTCGATGCCAAGAACGACTTCCATCACGATCAGCGTGATGAGCGCGGCCCAGGCCGCGGGGTTGGCTGCGAGCGCGAGAATGGCGTCCATGAAACCGGCTGTGCCGTGCTCCGCCAGCGGACGCAAGTGGTCGCGTGCGGCCTAAGATCGGATATTGCGTCGAATTTCGTTCGCAGGTTGGACGCTTTTAGGGTATGAAGAGTCAGCGACACGGAATTTCTTGTGTCCGAAGTCCTGCGTCTTTCGTCCGGCGCTTGGGTTTTGTAGTGGTTGAAGGGGCGAACCGGGAAGACGAATAAGGCATGGGTTTCGATCGAGGGCGCCGCGGAGAGCGCGGCGGACGCGGCAGGGATAAGCGCGACGGCTTCGGAGACGAGGGTTTCGGCGGCTTTGGTGACCGCGGTGGCTTTGGTGATCGTGGCGGTTTCAGCGGCGGTGGTTTCGGTGACCGCGGCGGCTTCGGCGGCGGCGGTGGTGGCTTCGGCGACCGCGGCGGCTTCGGCGATCGCGGCGGCGGCGGCGGATTTCGCGGCGGCGGCGGTGGTGGCGGTGGCTTCGGCGGTGGGCGCGGCATGCCGCCCCAGGTCGTTGGCGAAGCCACGGGTGTCGTAAAATTCTTCAATGGCCAGAAAGGCTTCGGCTTTATCGTTCGCGATGACGGCGGCGAAGATGTGTTCGTACACATTTCGGCGGTCGAACAGGCGGGCCTTACCGGTCTGGCCGAGGGTCAGCCGTTGGGGTTCACGCTTGTCGATCGCGGCGGCCGCATTTCGGCAACCGATCTGAAGATCGACGGTGAACCGATGCCGGTGCAGGATCGCGGTCCCGCGCCTGCGGCGGCCGGTGGTGCGCCGCGCGGCGGCCCGCAGCGTCAGCTGACCGGGGAGAAGGCGACCGGTACGGTCAAGTTCTTCAACGCGATGAAGGGTTTTGGCTTTATCCAGCGCGATGATGGCCAGCCGGATGCATTCGTGCATATTTCGGCGGTCGAGCGTGCGGGAATGCCGACGCTCAACGAAGGTGACCGGCTCGAATTCGAACTGGAAGTCGACCGTCGCGGTAAATATGCGGCTGTGAACCTCACGCCGCAGGGCTGAGCGACCCTCATTGCAAACGGCTTCGGGGCTCGGCGGAAACGTCGGGCCCCTTTGCTTCCGGCGGGCGGCATGCTGGCCTTGCCGAGCCGGGCGGCGACGCCTGCTACGGTTGAGTCGAATCGCGGTCGCGGATCATCAAGCGCGGCTCGGCAAGGCGATCCACCAGGCGGCGGAGCGTGATCGCCCCGCGTTGAAACCTCGCCCCCGCTCGCAAAAGCGCGGGGGTCGATCCGCGCAAAAATGCGCGCTTCGTTACGTCGCACCCTTTGGTCGGGTCGTGCGAGCGGCCGATGGCACGAAAGAAGAAAAGATACGGCGGGTTTGCGAATCGCGCGCCTGCAGCCGAATCGGCCACTGCGCGAGTCAGGCAGCGCGACTGGCGCCGCCGCGGCGGTTCAGTTGCCACCTCAGGATCAGCCGCGCGAACGTCGCCGAAAGCAATCCGGCCCCCGCCGCCCAGCCGAAGAAAAACATGACACCGACCGCGCCGGCAGTCGCGACTGGACCCTGCGGGCTGGTAAGGCGGAAAAACAGATACAATAGCGCGGCGCCCGTCAGCCCGGCGCTTGCGCCTGTCGCTCCCCATCGCCAACGCGGCGCGTTCGGTTCGCGCAACAGAAGATAGGTCCAGGGCACGCCGCACAGCAACGCGAGCGATCCGTGCGTAGTCAGAAAAAACATCATCATCCGGGGCGCCCAGCTCAACACCGGTTCCGCGGCCGGATCTCCCGCAGTTACCAGAAACGCGATCAGCAGACTGGCCACCAGCGCCGCGAGAAGCGCACCGCCGACCGTAGCGACCAGCAACAGAACCAGAGATATGCGAGCTGGCTTGGCGGCGGCATGCATTGCCGCCTCGATATCCTATCCACGCGCCGTTGCAAACAACAAGCGGGGGCGGTCGCCTGGACTGGCCGCCGCACCGCACTGGCACGGATTGGTTCAGTCGAGCGCGCTGCCGACTGCCCGGCCGGCCGACAGGCCGAGCACCAGAAGCAGGACAAACAACGCAATCGCGACAAAGAACAGGAATTTGGCGATGCCGACAAAAGCGCCGCCGATGCCGCCGAAGCCCAACGCCCCAAGCACCACGCCCAAGACCAGAAAGATCAACGCCCAACGCAACATGCGACTAACTCCGTATTTTTGGATGCCGTGCGTTGAACCGGGTTGGGCGCCGGGTGGTTCCCCCCGCGCGGCGAAAACGGATGCGCGACGCCGTTATCGCGCTCGCCGCGGCATATCGCGCGCGATATGCACATGCACCGCGCCCGTTCCGGGTGCGATTCGCGGATCGCCGTCTCCGGCGAACCTTGGGGAGAGTGGTTGTATGAAGATTGCCCTGATGACGGTCGCTGCCGTCAGCCTTTTGCTTCCCGCGGCAGTGTTCGCGCAGGAAGCGCCGACGCAGGATGCGCCCGCGCAGACCGCGGCGGTGAAATTCTCGCTCGACACGCCCATCGAAACGATCGTCGCCGATGAAAAGGCGAAATCCGTGCTCGACAGCGACATTCCCGGCCTGACGGCGCATCCCAGCTACGACCAGTTCAAAGGCATGACGCTCCGTCAACTCCAGCCGTTTTCCGGCGGTCTGCTGACGGATGAGATGATGGCGAAAGTCGAAAGCGACCTCGCGGTGGTCAAGTAACACTGACACGAAAACGGGGGCCGAAACCGGCCCCCGTTTGCACTGCGGCAAAGCTGCGCCGGGTTGTTCAGCCCTTTCGGCTGGCCTCGAACAGGAACCAGGCGCGCTCCTCGGCCGCATCGGTCCATTCGTCGATGACTGCGCTGGTCGCATTGTCCTTTGCCTCGTCGGCGATATCCTTCGCCTCGCGAAGCTGCTCGACCAGCCTCAGATTGTCGTCGCGCAGTTCGGCCAACATGTCGGCCGCGTTCACGAAATCAGCGTCATTGTCCTTGACCGTCTGATGGCGCGCGATGTCGCCGATCGACCGCAGCGTGGTGTTGCCGGTCTTGCGCACGCGTTCCGCAATCGCGTCTGTGGTGCCGAGAATCTGCGTCGCCTGATCGTCGAGCAGCAGGTGATAGTCGCGGAAATGCGGACCCGACACGTGCCAGTGGAAATTCTTGGTCTTCAGGTACAGCGCATAGCTGTTCGCCAGAATGCCGTTCAGCGCTTCCGCGACCGACTTTGCGGCATTGCTGTTCAGGTCGGTAGGGGTGTCGAGTGCGGCGCTGTCTGCCATGGGGTCCTCCAAAAATCTTGGTTCGAGGTTGTAACGAATACATAGCGGATTGGGTCCGCGTCGTTACATGCGATTCTCTCTATCATCGTGATCGCACCGGGCGATTGCCCGAATGCGCGGGGCGTCGTTCAAATCAGCCCTGCGGCGCCGAGCCCGGTGACTGCGCCCGCCAACGCGAAGAGAACCCCGACAAGAATGCGCCAAGCGCCGAAACGCGCGCGACGCCAGAGCTGTTCGCCCAGCACCGCTGCGACGAATGCGACCGCGAAGCAACCCAGGGTCGCGCCCGCCGCGGCGAACCAAGGCAGGCTGCGCGCGGCGATGGCGAAAGTGAAGAGCTGCGCCGTGTTGCCGGCCGCCAATATGCCGATGCCGAACAGGGGAGTCAGCACCGACCCCATGCGCCACCCGTCCAGTCGATCGGGCGCGCGCACGGGCCGCAGCATGTCGAACGTGGCAAAGGCGAAGGCGACGGCGAGCAGCACCGACCATGCGCGCGGAGTCAGCATCGGCGCCACCCACATCCCGCCCAGCGCCGCGACGGTGTTGCCCGCCGCGTGCGCGATCCCCGCAGCCAGCGCGACCGCCAGCGGGCGGCCGAACCGGTCGGCCAGTATTGCAGTCAGCCAGGGAGCGCGATCGCCCAATTGCGTCACGATCGCCGCGATCAGGGCGGGAACCAGTGCTTCCATTCTTCTCCGACCCCGATGCGATGTCGGTCCGGCATAGCCCTTGCCGCGCCCAGGGCGCAATTCGGCTTTGGCCGCCGTCCCGGGGGCCGGCGCGCCTGCCGATTCGCAGACGGTGGCGCGCGAAGTCCCGAAAGGCGACGTGAACCCGCCGCGAGGTCGCAGCCCGTCCAGGCGCGAATTCGCGGATTTTAGCGGTTTCCCGGCAGCGGCGTCGTGCCCAAGCCTTGACATCGGCCACCCATTGGAGCATGCGCCCGCGTCTGACAGCGGCGCGCCCGTGCGTGCCGCCTTTTTCATTTGCTATTTCGAGGAATGGGTCATGGCCAAGCCGACCACTGTCAAGATCAAGCTCGTCAGCTCGGCGGACACGGGCTATTTCTACGTCACCAAGAAGAACCCGCGCACGCAGACCGAGAAGCTGTCGTTCCGCAAGTATGACCCGGTTGCGCGCAAGCACGTCGATTTCAAGGAAGCGAAGATCAAGTAAGCCAGCCGTCGGCGTCCGCGCCGCCCGCTGCCTTCGCTGGCGAAACGATCCGCCCGGTACCCATGGTGCCGGGCGTTTTGCTGTGCGGCCGCGCTCAGAGCAGCCCGCGCACTTCCTCGATGAAACGCGCGAGCGAGATCGGCTTGGACACATAGGCATTGGCCCCCGCCGCGCGGATACGCTCCTCGTCCTCGCGCCCGGCATAGGCGGTGACTGCCATGATCGGGATTGCGCGCAACGCCGAGTCGCGCTTCATTTGCTGAATGAGGTCCAGGCCGGATACATGCGGCATCTGAATGTCCATGATGACCAGGTCGGGAACGAATTCGCGTGCGCGCGCGACGGCCTCTCGCCCGTCGCGCACCGGTTCCGCCACGAACTCATGCGCGCGCAGCAAGTCGCAGAAGAGCTTCAGATTGAGCTCGTTGTCCTCGACAACCAGGACTCTTTTTGCCACGCCCGCACCCATGAAGTTTCGGACGGTCTAGGCGATGCCGCGGCGCGACACAAATGAGGATGCTTCCGCGCTTGCGCTGCGCGCGCTGGTCTGGACGCTGGAAGAGGGAGGGCGCGCCGGGCGATTGCTCGACCTGACCGGGCTTGACCCGGCGGGGTTGCGCGCGCGCGCCGGAACCCCCGAGCTGCTCGCCGCGACCCTCGGGTTTCTGGAAGCGCACGAACCCGATCTGGTTGCCTGTGCCCATGCGCTCGATGTCGATCCGTCGGCGCTGGTGGCCGCGCGCGATGCGCTGGAGACGCCATGAAACCGCTACTGATCTGCGACTGCGACGAAGTATTGCTGCACATGGTCCGCCACTTTGGCGTTTGGCTGAGCGAGGCGCACGACATCGATTTCTCGCCGAGCGGCGGCGACTTCGCCACGTCGATGAAGCGCCGTATCGACGGCAGCCGCGTGCCTCGCGAGGAAATGTGGGCGCTGCTCGACGGGTTTTTCCCTGGCGAAATGGCGCGCCAGACGTTGGTTCCCCATGCGCGCGAGGCGTTGGAACGCCTGTCGGAACGCGCCGACATCGTCATTTTGACCAACCTGGGCGACCACTGCCGCGACCATCGCATCGCCCAGCTTGCGACGCACGGCATTGTTCACCGCGTCGAATGCAACCAGGGCGGCAAGGGCGGCCCGGTTGCGCGATTGATGGAGGAATATGCGGCCGGCGTGACGGTGTTTGTCGACGATCTGGCGGTGCACCATGATTCGGTTTCGCGCCATGCGCCAAGTGCACATCGGTTGCACTTGATTTCCGAACCCGACCTTGCCCCGCATGTCGCGCCGGCGCCTGCCGCCCATGCGCGGATCGACGATTGGCGCGCGGCGGAGGAATGGATTGTCGCGCGATTCGACGCCGGATTGCCGGCGGAGGGTTGACCGCCCGCGCGCACGGTGGTTGAGGCGTGGGCATGACCGCCGCCATCGATGCGAAGCTGGCCGAACTCGGCCTGACCCTCCCCGAAGCCGCCGCGCCCGTGGCAGCCTATGTTCCCGTGGTCGAAACGGGCGGCATGCTTCACATTTCCGGTCAGCTTCCGTTTTTGGACGGCGCGCTGATGACCGGCCGGCTGGGCGAGGACCGCGCGCTCGATTTCGGTATCGAGGCGGCGCGGCGCTGCGGCCTGATGTTGGTCGCGCAGATCGCCAAGGCGCTGGGCGGCGATCTGTCGCGTGTCGAGCGCGTCGTGAAGCTGGGCGTGTTCGTCAACAGCACCGCCGATTTCACGGACCAGCCGAAGGTTGCCAATGGCGCGTCGGAATTGATGGTCGCGCTGTTCGGCGATGCGGGCCGGCATGCGCGCAGCGCGGTGGGCGTCACGGTCCTGCCGCTGGGCGCGGCGGTAGAGGTGGACGCGATCGTCGCGGTGCGCGCCGCCTGACATCGCTGCCTGTTGCGGTGTCGCAACAGTGTCATGGTATTGCACAATCGCCCTGGCAAATAATGTTGTGCAATGCAGCGTATTACTGCAATCTTATTGTGCCGATGAAAGCTGCGGCGGCGCGGGGGCGCCGACAATGATGCAGCGCCGTCGGCGGCAGGCGGGAACCCATTGCAGAGAACATAGTTTGAAAGGGATTCCATGCGCTTTTCGATGATCAGCCTTGGCGCGCTGATGCTCGCCACTGCAACTCCTGCTTTTGCTCAGGAAGAAACCTCGCCGCCGGAGCCGGTCACGATCAGCGGTGGCGCCACTGTCGTCAGCGATTATCGCTTCCGCGGTTTCTCGCAGACCAATGAAGAAGCGACGATCCAGGGCACGTTCACTATCTCGCACGAGAGCGGCCTGTATGTCGGCACCTGGGGTTCGGGCATCGGTTTTGCCAACGGCACCGAAATCGACTTGTACGGCGGCTATTCGACGGACATCACCGATGGCGTGGGCATTGACGTCGGCGCGACCGTCTATCTGTATCCGGGTGCCAGCAACAGCACGATCATCGAACCCTATGCCAAGCTGAAGACCAGCATTGGCCCGGCTTCGTTGACCACGGGCATCGCCTGGGCGCCGGGCGGTCAGGATTCGCTGGGCGGCGACAGCGGCGTTTATGTTTCGGGCGACCTGGGTCTCAGCGTGCCCGGCACGCCGCTCTCGGTGACCGGCCACGCGGGCTGGGCGAAGAGCGACAGCTTCCTCGGCGGCCTCGACGGCGAAGTCTTTGACTATTCGATCGGCGTGTCGGCCAGCTGGAAGGCGCTCACGCTCGGTGTCGCCTATGTGAACACCGACGAGACGACGACCGGCGGTTGGAAGGAAGGCATCGGCGCCGACGGCGCGGCGATCTTCTCGCTCAGCGCGGCGTTCTGATCCGGCTGTTGAAGCTTACGTAGCAAAAGGGGCCGTCGCGCGACTGCGGGGCGGCCCTATTTGCGCGCGGCGTAGACCAACCGCTGTGTTGCGGGATGGCGCGGATTGGCGAGGATTGTTTCGGAATCGCCCGTTTCCACAATTCGCCCTGCCTCCATCACGGCGATCCGGTGGCACAACCGGCGCGCGACCGCCAGGTCATGGGTGATCGCCAGAATCGCCAGTTTTCGCCGTTGCTGGAGCGTTTCGAGCAAGTCGAGGATGCGGCCGGCGACCAGAACGTCGAGCGCCGACGTCGCTTCGTCGAGCAGCAAGAGTTCCGGCGCCGCGACCAGCGCGCGTGCGATCGCCACGCGCTGCGCCTGCCCGCCCGACAGGTCTGAAGGGTGGCGTTGTTCGAACGCCGCCCCCAACTCCACTTCGTCCAGTGCGGCACGTGCGCGGCGACGGCGCTGGCCGATGCCCATCTCGGGAAAAAGATGCTCCAGCGGCTCGGCGACGCTGTCGGCGACTGTCCATTGCGGGTCCAAACTGGCGACCGGGTCCTGGAAAACAGGCTGCATCCGCCGCCGCTCAAGCACGCCCATGCGCGCGCGCGGCGGCAAGGGGTTGCCCCGCCAGGTCACTGCACCGCCGCTGCATGGCCCCAGCCGCGCGACGGCGCGCGCGAGTGTCGACTTGCCCGACCCCGATTCCCCGACCAGCGCCAGCGCCTCGCCCTGCGCTATCGCGAAATTGGCATCGGCGACCACGCGCCGTGTGCGGATGCGCCAGCCGCCGGTCGGATAGTCGACGCACACGCCCTGTGCGGTCAGCAGGGGGGCGCCGGTCGCGCCGCGCGGCGAGAGTGGGGTGTCGAGCCGTGGGCTTGCGGCGATCAGCGCGCGCGCGACCTCGCTCACCGGCCTGGTCAGTAACGTGGCCGCCGGGCCCTGCTCAACAACGGTGCCATGGTCGAGCACCACCACGCGGTCGGCATGCCGTGCCACCAGCGGCAAGTCGTGGCTGACCAGCAGCAGCCCCAATCCATCGTCGCGCAGGCGGTCAAGCACGTCGAGGATCGCGTGGCGCAGGCTGGCGTCGAGTGCGCTGGTGGGTTCGTCGGCGACCAGCAGCGTCGGGCGGTGCGCCGTCGCCATCGCGATGAGCGCGCGCTGGCGCTCGCCCCCCGACAGGCGGTGCGGCCAGGCGTCGAGCTTCGATTCGGGCGCGGTGAGCCCGACTCGGTCGAGCATGGCGGCCAGGGCGCGTCGGTCGGGACGCGCGGCACCGGCCGCCATCGCCGCCTCGGCCAGTTGCGCGCCGATGGTCAGATGCGGAGTCAGGGCAGACAGCGGTTGTTGAAAGACAAAGCCGACGTTCCGTCGCAACCGGCGCAGATCGCCTTCGTCGCGGCCGATCAGCTCCTCGCCTGCGAGCCGCACCGAACCGCTCGCGACACCGCGGGCAAGACCGAACGGCGCGAAGCAGCTCATGCTCTTGCCCGAACCCGATGCGCCGACCAATGCGGTGCACCCACCCGCGGCCACGGCGAAGTCGATATGGCTCAGCACCCTGTGGTTGCCGATCTGCAACCCCAGCCGCTCGACGCAGTAGAGGGTCATGCCGCCGCCCGAACGCGCAGCGCGTCGCCCAGCCGGTTCAACGCGACGATCAGCGTGACGAGCACCAGTCCGGGGACGATCAGCGTCAGCGGCGCGATTTCCATATCGTCGGCGCCGTCATGGACCAGCACGCCGAGCGAGGTCAGCGGCTCTTGCACGCCAAGCCCGAGGAAAGACAGGAAACTTTCCACCATCACGACCTGCGGCACGGTGAGCATCAGATAGGCGAGCGCGATCGGGGCGACATTGGGCAGCACGTGCCGCAACAGCATCGCTCGCGGACGCGCGCCCGCCGCCTCGCTCGCCAGCAGGAAGGGGCGATGCCGGATCGCCAGCACCTGCCCGCGCACGACGCGCGCCATGGTGAGCCACTCGACTGCACCGATGCCCACAAAGACCAGCAGGATCGACCGGCCGAACACCACCATCAGCACGATCACGACAAACATGAACGGCAACGCATAAAGCGCATCGACGACGCGCATCATTGCCTCGTCGATGCGACCGCCGAACCATCCGGCGACCATCCCCCACGCCGTGCCGAGCACTAGCGCGACCAACGCGGCGGCGGTTGCGACTGCCAGCGTCACGCGGGTTCCGGCCAGCGTGCGCGCGAGCAGGTCGCGCCCGACGCTGTCGGTGCCGAGCACGTGGCCCGGCGAAAATGCCGGCGCGCGCACGGCGTTCCAGTCGATATCGGCATAGCCCCAATGCAGCATCCACGGCAGCAGCAGCGCCGAGCCGAGGATGGCCGCGAGGGTCCATGCGGCGCGCTTCATCCGCGCACGCGCGGGTCTAGCCAGCCATACAACAGATCGGCGAGCAGATTGAAGGCGAGGATCAGCACCGCGTAGAGCACCACTACCCCCATCACGAGCGGATAGTCGCGGTTGAGCGCGCCCTGCACAAAATAGCGGCCCAGCCCGGGCAGCCCGAACACCGTTTCGATGACGACCGCGCCCGTCAACAGCCCGGCCGCGGCGGGACCAAGATAGCTGACCACCGGGATCAGCGCGGGGGGCAATGCGTGGCGGAACAGGATCGCGCGCGGCGACAGGCCGCGCGCGCGCGCCATGCGGATGTGTTCGCGCGCCAGCACTTCTGAAAGGCCGGATCGCGTCAAGCGGGCGACTGCCCCCGCAACCGGGAAAGCCAGCGCCACCACCGGCAAGACGAGCGACGCAGCGCCGTCCAGCCCCGATACCGGCAACCAGGCAAGCCAGAGCGCGAAGACGAGCGCGAGGAGCGGGCCGGTGACGAATCCGGGCAATGCGATTGCTATCGCGGCGGCGGTATCGATCGCGCGGCCGCTCCATCGGTCGGGGTGCTGTGCCGCGACGATGCCGCCGCTTACCCCCAACAGCGCCGCGAGCAGCAGCGCCAGCCCGCCGAGCGTCAGCGACACGGGCAGGCCCTGCGCGATCAACTGGCTGACCGTGAAATCCTTATAGACCAGCGAGGGGCCGAAATCGCCATGGGCGATCCGCGCGAGATAGCGGCCGAGCTGCTCGACCACCGGCCGGTCGAGGCCATAGGCGCGGTCGAGCGCGGCGCGCGTCGCGGCGTCGAGCGGGCGTTCCCCGTCGAAGGGGCTGCCCGGCGCCGCGCGCATCAGGACGAAGGAAAGAAGGACGACCGCGAACAGCGTCGGCACTGCCGTCGCCAGCCTGCGCAACAGGATCGCGCGCATGATCGCGCGGTCGTCCGGCCGGTCAGTTCGGCGTGGTCACTCGCGCATCGCGGCCGTCGCCTTCCGGCGCGGCGACGACGTCGCGAGTCGTGGCGCCCTTGTCGACGACCTGGGTGTTCGGGCTGCCCGCTTCCGAACGAACGCCCGGCGCGACGGTGTCGCGGCCGGCGTTGCTGAGCGCGCCCGATTCGCTTGCGCTTCGCGGCGCGGTGCCGCCGAACAGCGCGTCGAGCGCCTGGTCGGCGGGATTATTGTCCTGCGCGCGCACGGCGCCCGGCTGTGGCGGGACCAGCGAGAAATCGGGCGGGATCACCAGCGGCGCCTGGCGCGCGACGGCGAATTCGTCGGGACGCTGACGGTTGACGCCGTTCGATCCGCAGGCGCTCAACAGACCCGCAGTGGCGAGGCCCAGCACGATGGGCAGCAATTTACGCATTGACGTTCTTCTCCACTCGGGTCCGCCGCGCGGACGGCTTGTCACGCACCAGCAGTGCACGGATCAACAGGATCAATACACCGACCGTAATCGCGGCATCGGCGACATTGAAGACCAAAAAAGGGCGCCATTCGCCAATATGCAGGTCCGCGAAGTCGACGACATGGCCGAAGCGCACGCGATCGAGGATGTTGCCGAGCGCGCCGCCCAGCACCATGCCAAGCGCGGCGAGGTCGGGTGCGCTCTTCTCGCGCGTCATCCACCACAGCACGCCCGCGGCGATCGCGCCGGTCAGCGCGACCAGCGCCCAGCGCATCACGTCGCCGTCGGCGGGCAGCAGTCCGAGCGACACGCCGTTATTGGGGACGAACCGCAGGTCGAAAAAGGGCAGCAGTTCCATCTGCGCCCCGCGATAGGACAGGCCGAGCGTATTGGTGACGTAAAATTTCGTGCCCTGGTCGACCAGAAACACAAGCACCGCGAGCAGCAGGCCAGTCATACGGGAAACGGTCATTGCGCGATCACCTCGCTACAGCGGTGGCACAGAGCGCCGTCTTCGGCAACTTCCGGCAACAGGCGCCAGCACCGGCCGCATTTATGCTTGTCGGTGCGGGCAATGGTCAGTTCGTCGCCCTGCGTCACCGACGCCACGATGAACAGCTCGGCCAGCGCGTCCGCGTCGAGCGGCATGTCGGGCACCGTTACATCGGCTTCCAGGCTGGAACGGATGGTCTTTTCGCGGCGATAGGGCTCAATCGCCTCGGTCACGCGCGTGCGCAGCGCGCGGATCGCCTGCCAGTCGGCGGTCGGCGCATGGCCCGCCAGGTCGGGCAATTCGGGCCATTCGAGCATGTGGACCGATTCGTCCTCGCTCGGATAGCGCGCCTGCCACACTTCCTCGGCCGTGAACGCCAGGATCGGCGCGGCATAGCGGACGAGCGCGTGGAACAGCACGTCAAGGACCGTGCGATAGGCCCGCCGGCGTACATCGCCCGGCGCATCGCAATAAAGGCTGTCCTTGCGAATATCGAAGAAGAACGCCGACAGATCCTCGTTCGCGAAATCGCTCAGCGCGCGGGCGTAGCGATTGAATTCGAACGCGTCGGCGGCGGCGCGCAGTTCCTGGTCGAGCGCATGCAGTTCGGCCAGAATATGCCGTTCCAGTTCGGGCATGTCGGCGACGGGCAACCGCTCTTCCTCGCTGAAGCCGTCGAGCGCGCCGAGCAGATAGCGGAAGGTGTTGCGCAGCTTGCGATAGGCATCGCCGGTGCCCGCCAGCACTTCCTTGCCGATGCGTACATCTTCGAAATAATCAGTCTGCGCGACCCACAGCCGCAGGATATCGGCCCCCGATTCGTCGATGACCTTCAACGGGTCGACGACATTACCGAGCGATTTCGACATCTTGCGCCCGGTACCATCGAGCGCGAAGCCGTGCGTCAGCACCGCGTCATAGGGCGCGCGGCCGCGCGTACCGCAGCTTTCGAGCAGCGAGGATTGGAACCAGCCGCGATGCTGGTCCGATCCTTCGAGATACAGGTTCGCGCGCACGCCCGCGCCATAGCGCGCTTCGACGACAAAGCTGTGCGTCGATCCCGAATCGAACCACACGTCGAGGATGTCGGTGACGACTTCATAGTCGGCGAGCATATAGTCGGGCCCAAGCAGCGCCTGATGGTCGGCGTCGTACCATGCATCCGCCCCGCGTTCGGCAAACGCCGCCAGGATGCGCGCGTTGACGGTGCGATCGCGCAGATAGTCGCCGGTCTGGCGATGGACATAGAGCGCGATCGGCACCCCCCAGGCGCGCTGGCGGCTGATGACCCAGTCGGGCCGCCCGTCGACCATCGAACGGATGCGGTTTTGCGACCGCGACGGGACCCAGCGGGTATGTTCGATTGCGTCGATGGCCAGCTCGCGCAGCGTCGGGCCATTGCCGGTCGAAATCGGCAAATCGATGCCGAACGGCGTCGGCGGCGCGTCGACGACGACTTCGCCCGCGGGCTTATCCATCGGGATGAACCATTGCGGCGTGCAGCGGAAGATGATCTTGGCCTTCGACCGCCAGCTGTGCGGATAGCTGTGGACGAAATCGTCCGACGCGGCGAGCAATGCACCGGCCGCGCGCAGGTCAGTGCAGATCGGCCCGTCGCTGGCGGTGAATTTCTTGTTGATGACGCTGCCCTGGCCGCCCAGCCACCGCCAGTCGGGCCGGTACATGCCGCCCGCGTCGACTGCGAAGACGGGATCGATGCCATGCGCCTTGCACAGCAGGAAATCGTCCTCGCCATGGTCGGGCGCCATATGGACAAGGCCGGTACCCGCGTCGGTGGTGACGAAATCGCCCGGCAGGAAGGGGCGCGGGGTGGCAAAGAACCCGCCGAGCGCGTGCATGGGGTGGCGGGCGACGGCGCCGGCGAGGTCGGAGCCTTTGATAGCCGGCTCGGTTTCAAGCGCCACTCGCGGCACTTCGAGACGATGCTCCTTCAAGATGCGGTTCAAGAAGGCGCCAACCAGCGGTTCGGCGATAAGGAATTTCTTGCCTTGCACTGAATCTGGGATTTGTTCGCCTTGCGCGCTGCGGAAGCTTGCCAGGACATATTCAACGTCCGGCCCATAGGCGAGCGCCTGGTTGACCGGAATCGTCCACGGCGTGGTCGTCCAGATTACCGCATAGGCGCCTTCAAGCTTCGGCGCGTTGGGCGCGTCCGTGATCTCGAACGCCACGTCGATCTGTGTCGAGGTGATGTCCTCATACTCAACCTCGGCTTCGGCCAGCGCGGTCTTCTCCACCGGGCTCCACATCACTGGCTTGGCGCCGCGGTAGAGCTGGCCCGCCTCGGCGAATTTAAGCAATTCGCCTGCGATCGTCGCCTCGGCCGCGAACTTCATGGTCAGATAGGGGTCGTCCCAGTCGCCCAGGATGCCCAGCCGTTCGAACTGGCCGCGCTGCACCGCCACCCATTTTTCGGCGTACGCGCGGCATTCGGCGCGGAACGCAACGGGGTCGACTTCGTCCTTGTTCAGCTTTTTCGCGCGATACGCTTCCTCGACCTTCCATTCGATCGGCAGGCCGTGGCAGTCCCAGCCGGGAACATAGGGCGCGTCCTTGCCCATCAGCGTTTGCGACCGGACGATGATGTCCTTCAGGATCTTGTTCATCGCATGGCCCATGTGAATGTCGCCATTCGCATAGGGCGGGCCGTCGTGCAGGAGGAAGCGTTCGCGCCCCGCGCGCTGTTCGCGCAGCTTCCGGTAGAGGTTGATGCGCGCCCAGCGATCGAGAATCGCCGGTTCCTTGGCCGCCAATCCGGCCTTCATCGGAAACTCGGTCTTCGGCAGGAAGACGGTGTCGCGCCAGTCGCGCTTGGTGTCGGTTGCGTCAGTCATGGATGGCCGCCGATTAAGCCATGCGCGCGAGCTTTCAAAGTGCTTGTTGGTGCCGGAGTCCGCGCGGGCGGTCAGCCCTGCGCCAGCGCGGCGCGCGCCGCGTCGCAGTCGGCGGCGATCTGCACCTTGAGCGCGTCGAGCGAATCGAACTTCGCCTCGGGCCGCAGATAGTCGATCAGCGCGACTTCGACCGTGCGGCCATAAAGGTCGCCCGCAAAATCGAATAAATAGGGTTCGAGCAACTCGACCGGCGGCTGAAAGGTCGGGCGGATGCCCAGGCTGGCCACGCCGTCGATGACGCGCCCGTCGTCCAGCCGCCCGCGCACGGCATAGATGCCATAGGCGGGGCGCAGATAGGTGCCGAGCCGCAGGTTGGCAGTCGGATAGCCGAGGTCGCGGCCCAGCTTCGCGCCATCCTCCACCACGCCTTCGATCGCGAAGGGGCGCGACAGCAGCCGCGCGGCATCGCGCGGGCGCGCAGCGTGGAGCAAGTCGCGGATACGGCTGGAGGACACGGCCTCGCCGTCGAGCATCACCGGGTCGACGGTATCGACCGAAAACCCCGATTCGGCGCCGAGCGCATGCAGCACCGCCACATTGCCGTCACGACCCTTGCCGAAGGTGAAGTCGGCGCCGGTCACTACTCCGCCCGCGCCGATCCGATCCACCAGTTGCTGCGCCACGAAGTCGCGCGCGTGCAGCCCGGCGAGGGCATCGTCGAAATGGAAGACGAGCATCGCGTCGGCGCCCGCTTCGCCGAACAGCCGCTGGCGCTGGTCGAGCGTGGTCAGGCGGAACGGTGGCGCGTCGGGCTTGAAATGGCGCACGGGATGCGGGTCGAAGGTTGCGACGATCGCCGGGCGTCGCTCGGCGCGTGCGCGCGCGACGGCCCGACCGACCACGGCCTGGTGCCCCAGGTGAAACCCATCGAAATTGCCGAGCGCGACGATGCCGCCGCGAAAGGCAGGCGGGACCGCCGAGCCGCCGTCCAGCCGCTCCATGGCCCCGCGCTATAAGGGGGGGCGGGGCGCGGCGACAAGTGGGGACGCGTTGCGACATTGCCGGACTGCGCGCGGCGGGGGGGGGGGCACCGGTGCAGTGAGTCGACCTGACCTATTTTTTGGGTTGGGCAACGGCCGGCGCGTCCCCGAACACGCGCCGGGGCATTTGCCAAGGACCAAGCGGGTGCAGCGTCGAGGCAGGAACCGGGGCGGGCGCGGGGCAGCGCCGCGCCCCGGCATATACGCTGGCCATGCTCCAGGCCGCGGTCGGGTTATTTTAAAAAAGCGAGTTGGCAGGTGTGGATCCAGGCGCGCCCGGGGGAAGGGCGTCAGGCACTGTCTGGCCTTTGGCTGGGGTGTCGCGGCGCCGGGGGGGGGCGGGAGGGCGGGCCGGTGCCGCCCGCGAAATGCGCGTGCCCCGCATTTCCAAACGGGCGCTTAGGGCGATTCAAGCGCTGCGGCTGTGAATGCGCTGCGCAGCCGGGGGATGGCAAAATCGACAAATGCCCGCGTGCGGGCAATCGCCAGGCGTTCGCGCGGCATGACCAGGTGGACGGGCAACGGCGCGGGTTCGAACGGCGCCAACAAAATGCGCAACCGCCCGGCGCGCACGTCATCGGCAATCTGATAGGAAAACAGCCGGGTAATCCCCGCCCCGTCGATTGCCGATGCCCGCGCGGCATCGACATTGTTGACCGATAACCGCGGCGTCAACCGCACAGTGCGCCCGCCCGCGCGGCCCGGGTGCGCGGGAAAGACCCAATGTTCGGCTTGCCGGCTTTCGGCCAGTGTAATGGTGCGATGGCCCGTCAAATCGCCCGGGCGCATCGGCATGGGGGTGGCCGCCAAATAGCCGGGTGACGCGCACACAACGCGGCGCACCGCGCCCACCGGCATGGCCACCAAGTCGGAATCGGGCAAATGGGCGATGCGCAACGCCACGTCCAACCCCTCTTCAACCAGGTTCGCCGGCCGATCGAACAACAACAGGCGTATCGACACATCGGGATGTGCCGCCAAAAATGCGTCGACCACCGGGCGCACCAACAATACGCCCGCGGTAATCGGCGCGGTTATGCGCAAGACGCCGCGCGGTGCGCTGGACGCGCCGGCACCCAATGTCCGAATTTCTTCATATTCGGCCAAAATGCGCCGCGCGGTCGCGGCGTAGCGCGTGCCGATTTCGGTCAACCGCACCAACCGCGTCGTGCGTTCGAACAATCGCCCGCCGACATCGGCCTCCAACGCCGCGATGGCGCGCGTCATCGCGGCGGCGGATTTGCCCAGCCGCCGCCCGGCCGCCGCCAAGCTGCCGTCGTCCAGCGCGGCGATAAACGCCTGCATCGCTTCCAACCGGTCCATAGTATTTCAAATATCGCAACAATGGATTTCGGCCAACGGCAATTCCACCGATATTCGGAACTTGCGATCCTGACGCTGTTCAATTCGGGCCGGGCAAAGCGCCAATCGCGCACCGGCCCCCTGGTGAAGGAACCAAGGATGATTCGTCGATATTCGCGCCGGGCGGCTGTCATTTTCGCCGCACTGCCGCTTGCCACGCTTGGGGTGCCTGCGCATGCGGGCGCGCGGCCGGCCGCCACCGCCAGCACCGCCGCTGCCGATCAAACCACTGTCCATTATCGGTCGATGAGGATCGACGGCGCCAAGATGTTTTATCGGGAAGCCGGGCCGCAAAATGCGCCGGTGTTGTTGCTGCTCCACGGTTTTCCCACGTCGTCGCGGATGTTTCGCAACCTTATTCCCGCGCTTGCCGACCGCTATCACATTATCGCGCCCGATTATCCGGGTTTTGGCCAGAGCGAGGCCCCGGCCGATTTTGCCTATAGCTTTGCCCATTTCGCCGAAATGGTCGACACGCTGATGACCAACCTCAAGCTCGACCGCTATGCGCTGTTCGTTCAGGATTATGGCGCGCCGGTCGGCTATCGGTTGGCGCTGCGCCACCCCGAACGCGTGACGGCGCTGATTGTCCAGAACGGCAATGCCTATACTGCCGGGCTCAGCCCGTTTTGGGACCCGATCCGCGCCTATTGGGCCGACGGCAGCGAGGCGCACCGCAACGCGCTGCGCGCCGGGCTGACGCCGGCGGCGACGCAATCGCAATATTATGGCGGTGTGGCGGATGCGACGCGGATCGACCCGGAAGTGTGGCAGGCGGATCAGCACGGGCTCGACCGGCCGGGTGCGGACGGTATCATGCTGGATCTATTTTACGACTATCGCACCAATGTCGCGCTATATCCTGAATTTCAGGCGTTCTTTCGCAACCGGCGCCCGCCGACATTGATTGCCTGGGGTGCCAACGACCCGATATTCCCGGCCGCGGGGGGCCAAGCGTATCTGCGCGATTTACCCGACGCCGAATTGCATTTGCTCGACAGCGGTCATTTCGCGCTGGAGGATAAGGGTAATGAAATTGCGGCGTTGATGCGCGATTTTCTGGGCCGTACCCACCCGGCGGCGCCGACAGGCCAATAATCGCCGCGCAATACCCCGGCGGCGCGGTTACCCAAATCGCGAGGTGAAATGGTTGGGCAATCGCCCTATCCCCGCCGGGACCATTGGGCACAAATTCGTGCACGCGTTTGTGCCCAATGGTTGCGTATCAGCGGTTGGCCGGCCCGCCGGGTACCAACCCCTGGCGGAGCACGCGCAGCACATTGCCGCCCATGACCTTGGCGATCTCTTCGCGCGTGAATCCGCGGTCGACCAGCGCCTGGGTGACTTCGGCGAGCTGGCTTGCGTCGAATCGCGTCGTCACCGCGCCGTCGAAATCGCTGCCCAGCCCGACATGGTCGATTCCCACCAGGTCGCGGACATAGGCGATGGCCTTGGCAATATCGGCCGGTGCCGTCGAACATACCGCGCCGTCCCAATAGCCGATGCCGACGACGCCGCCGGTCCGCGCGATGCCGCGAATCTCGTCATCGGTCAGGTTGCGGTTGACCTTGCATGTCGCCTGCACGCCGCCATGGCTCGACACCACCGGGCGGCGCGCCATCGCCAGCACTTCGGCGACGCTCTGGTGGCTGGAATGCGCGACATCGACGATCATGCCCAGCGCCTCCATCCGGCGCACCACCTGGCGGCCGAGCGGAGTCAGCCCGCCTTTGTGCACCCCGTGCATCGAGCCCGCGACTTCATTGTCGAAGAAATGCGCCAGTCCCGCCATGCGGAACCCCGAGCCATAGAGGCGGTCGAGATTTTCGATCCGCCCCTCCATATCCTGCAGTCCCTCAATCGAAAGCAGCCCGCCGACGACGCGCACGCCGCGCCGGCGGTCGGCGAGCAGCCGGTCGAGATCGGCGGGCGTGCGGATAACGCGGAGCTGGCCGTTCGACGCCGCCGCCGCGCGGTCGAGCTTCTGCGCGTGCCACAGCGAGCGTTCGAGCAGCGAGTTCCACGTGCGCAACGGCTGCAACTGCGCGATGGCCAGCAGCGTGATATTGTCGCTGTCGCTGTCGTTCGCGTCGTAATTCTGGCCCTTCGGCGTCTTGGTCACCGACGAAAAGACCTGCAGCGCGACATTGCCCGCGATCAGCCGCGGCAAATCGACCTGGCCTCGCCCCGCGCGGTCGAGCAGGCTGCGCCGCCACATCAGCGTATCGCCGTGCATGTCGGCGATTTCCAGCGACTGGTGCAACGCACGCGTTTCGGGCGTCACCGGCGGCATAGGGCCGGGTTCCACCTTGTTCATGCCGCTTTCGACAATCGCGGGGGCGAAGCCGAAGAACCCGACCGCCCCCAGCGCCAGCACCGCCAGCGCCCCCCAAAGCCATTTCCTCATCGCATCCGCTCCAGCGTCACGAAGCTATAGGCAGGACGCCCCGCTTCTTGTCCGTGATCCTCGCGCGCGACTTCGCGCCATGCAAGCGGATCGAATGCGGCGACGACGGCGTCGCCCGGGGGCGCGGCATGCACTTCAGTCAATTCGATGCGGTCGGCGAGCGGGAGGAACAGCGCGAATATCTCCGCCCCGCCGATCACCGCGACATCGTCGCCCGCCAGCGCGAGCGCGGCTTCGACGCTGTGCGCCACTTCGGCGCCCGGCGCCGTCCAGGCGCAGTCGCGCGTCAGCACGATGTGGCGGCGGCCGGGCAGCGGGCTGGGGAAACTCTCGAACGTCTTGCGGCCCATCACCATCGGCCGCCCCATCGTCTGCGCCTTGAACCGCTTCAGGTCGGCGGGCAGTCGCCACGGCAAATCGCCGTCGACGCCGATCACGCCATTGTCGGCGCGCGCCAGGTGAAAAGTGACGCGCTGCCGCGTCATTTGGCGCAGGTCATCAGCGCCTTCGCCTCGGGCGAATCATAGACCTGCGATCCTTCGCGCACCTGATAGACGAGCGGCCAGCGCTTGCCGGTGATATAAAGCTGCTTCGCGCCCGCGTCCCAGGCGATGCCGTTGGCGACATCGTCGACGCCGCGCGCCGACGGACCGAGAGTCGAGACGTCGAGGAAGCTTTTCACGTCGCCGCTCTGCGGGTCGATGCGCGCGATCAGGTTGGTCTGCCAGATATTCGCATAGATCAGCCCGTCGACCCATTCGAGCTCGTTGAGCTGCTGCACCGGGCATCCGCCGGCGGTGACGGTGAGCGTGCGGACCGGCTGCAGCGTCTTCGGATCGAGGAAGCGCAGCACCGGCGTCCCGTCGCTCATGATGAGCTCGCGGCCGTTTTCGGTAAGGCCCCAGCCTTCGCCGGTGTAGGTGAAGCGGCGCTGTTCGCTCAGGTCGGACAGGCGATAGACGAAGCCCGTCCCGTGCTGCCAGCTCAACTGGTAGAGCGAATCGCCCAGCGCCGCGATGCCTTCGCCGAAATAGGGGGCGGGCAGGTCGGCCGCCGCCAGCTCGCGCCCGCTTTGCGCGTGGATCTTGCGGATGCGCGACTCACCCACCTTGCCGGTGCCTTCGTACAGCACGCCGTCGCGATAGAAGAGACCCTCGGTAAATGCCTCGCGATCGTGCGGGGCCGAAGTAACGATGTCGACCGCATAGACGCGCGGTCCTTTGGCGCTGCCGGGCGCGAGCGCAAGCCAGGCGACCATGGCGACGAGCGCCAGCGCGACAAGGGCGAAGAGGGGCCAGCGCTTCATCGAAACATCCTGTCGGTTATGCCGGCTCAGACCGCGACCGGCGCCTTGATATGCGGCTGGGCCATATAGTCGTGAAAGACGAAATCCTCATATTCATATCCGTCGATCGACGGCGGGTGGCGCAGGATTTCCAGCCGGGGAAGCGGGCCGGGTGTCCGGGAAAGCTGTTCGCGCGCCTGGTCGAGGTGGTTGAGGTAGAGGTGGCAGTCCCCGCCGGTCCAGACGAAATCGCCGACGTCCAGCCCCGCCTGCTGCGCCAGCAGATGCGTGAGCAGCGCATAGCTGGCGATATTGAACGGCACGCCAAGGAAGATGTCGGCGGAGCGTTGATAGAGCTGCAGGCTCAGCCGTCCGTTGGCGACATGGCACTGGAACAGGCAATGGCAAGGCGCGAGCGCCATTGCGCCCAGCTCGCCCGGGTTCCAGGCCGATACGACCATGCGGCGCGACGCCGGATCGGTTTTCAGCGTCGCGATCAGCGCGGCGATCTGGTCGACATGGCGCCCGTCGGCGGATTCCCAGTCGCGCCATTGCTTGCCGTAGACCGGGCCGAGATCGCCGTTCTCATCGGCCCATTCGTCCCAGATGCTGACGCGGCGGTCCTGCAGCCAGCGGACATTGGTGTCGCCGCGCAGGAACCACAGCAGCTCGATCAGGATCGAGCGCAGGTGCAGCTTCTTGGTGGTCAGCAGCGGAAAGCCCTGTCGCAGGTCGAATCGCATCTGGTGGCCGAAAACGCCGCGCGTGCCGGTGCCGGTCCGGTCCATCGTCTCCGCGCCGTCGTTGAGCGCGCGTGCCATCAGGTCGAGATATTGCCGCATCGCGCGAACCTAGCCTTCCATCGCCCGGCCGCCAAGCGGTCGCGATCGCTCCGGAACGGACCAAAGCCGCTCCGGAGCGGATGCGCTAGCGATTCGCGGTACGCCCGTCCGCTGGCACGATGCGCGCGTGCCCCCGATGGTCCGCCTTGCCTCGCGTCCTGAACGCATCGCCGATCCGGCCGCCGCGCTCGCACTGTTCGGCGCGCTGGCGGGGGAGCGGGTAGAGACGGCGGCTTTTGCGTATCTGGACGCCGACCGGCGGCTGATCGGGATGCGGCACGCGCGGTCATGTTGCCGCGACCTTATCGACTTGCCGGTACGCGACGTGGCGGCGGACGCACTGGCGTTCGACGCCGCCGCGCTGGTGATGGCGCATAATCATCCGAGCGGCGATCCGACACCGAGCGTCGCCGACCATGATGCGACGCGCCTCTTGCTGCGCGCGCTCGATCCGCTGGGGGTGCGGCTGCTCGACCATCTGGTGCTGTCGTGCGGTGCCAGTGCCAGTTTCCGCGACCTGGGGCTGTTGTAGGCGGCACCCAGTATCTGTTTCGGCAACGCTGAAACCGCGACCGGGCCGGTACCGATTCAGCGTTGTTGAGAACGACTCTAATTGTCGGTGCGCAGGCGGCAGGGCGTGATTGACGTGACGTCCGGGCGTGGCCCCAGGGGGCGGAAGGTGGCGATATAGCCGCCCGCCGACGGCAGGCTGCGCTGCGATACCAGCGCATAGCCGACTGCTTCGAATTCGCAGCGCAGCAGCGCATGCGGCGTTCCATGCTGCTGAGTCGGGCGATCGGCGTCGACGACAATCACCAGCCCGTCGTGCCGGAGCGACGGACGCATGCGCCACAGAAATTCGTACGGCGATTCGATCTCGTGATACATGTGCACCATCAGCACGCGATCGAAGCTGTTATCGGGAAGCTTGGGATTGGCGGGTTCGCCCAGCCGCACGCTGACATTGTCCAACCGTTCGCGGGCTACGCGCGTCGCCAGTGCATCGCGGACGCCGGGCACGATGTCCTCCGCCAGCACGCGTCCGTTCTTGCCCACGCGTTGCGCGAGGCGGACGGTGTAATAGCCTTCGCCCGCGCCGATATCGGCGACGGTCATTCCGGGTTTGATCCCCGACAGGTTCATTACCTGCTCCGCCTCGCGCAGGCGGTCGCGCGATTCCTCGTCCGACCAGCGGCTCGACACAATAGTCGCGACGGGGCGGTCGGCGGCGGGAAATGCAGGTGTGGAGCCGCGGTTGCCCTCGGACGGCGAAAAGACGTCGCCGTTGCACGCGCCCAGCCACAGCGCGCCCGCCAGGATCAGCATCGAGGCGCGCCGCGGCGGGATCAATCGACGTCCTCCACTTCGACGGTCTCGCCGGTCACCCGTTGCGCCAGCGCCGCCGCCATGAAGCTGTCCAGATCGCCGTCGAGCACGTCGTCGGGGCTGGTCGATACGACGCCGGTGCGCAGGTCCTTCACCTGTTGATACGGCTGAAGGACGTAGGAGCGAATCTGGTGCCCCCAACCGATGTCGGTCTTGGTCGCGTTGATTGCGTTCGCTTCTTCCTCGCGCTTGCGCAGTTCGTGTTCGTACAGGCGCGCGCGAAGCTGGTTATAGGCTTCGGCGCGGTTCTTGTGCTGCGAACGCTGGTTCTGGCACGCGACGACGATGCCGGTCGGCAAGTGGGTGATGCGGACCGCCGAATCGGTCGTGTTGATGTGCTGGCCGCCCGCGCCCGACGAACGATAGGTGTCGATGCGCAGCTCGCTGTCGTTGATCTCGATCTCGATCGAATCGTCGATCACCGGATAGACCCAGATGCTGGCGAAACTGGTCTGGCGGCGCGCGTTCGAATCGAACGGGCTGATGCGGACCAGGCGGTGGACGCCGCTTTCGGTCTTGGCATAGCCATAGGCGTTTTCGCCCTTTATCAGCAACGTCGCCGACTTGATGCCTGCCTGTTCGCCGGCATGATAGTCGACCAGTTCGACCTTGTAACCGTGGCGTTCGGCCCATCGCGTGTACATGCGCTGGAGCATTTCGGCCCAGTCGTTCGATTCGGTGCCGCCCGCGCCCGCGTTGATTTCCAGATAGGTGTCGTTGGCGTCCGCCTCCCCCGACAGCAGCGCCTTGACCTTGTCCTCGTCGGCGCGTTCGGCAAGCTGGCCCAGGCTGGCGGTCCCTTCGGACGCCATTTCCTCGTCGCCTTCCGCCTCGGCCATCTCGATCAGTTCGACGGTGTCGGACAGTTCGCTTTCGATCGCGCGCGTCGCGCCGATCGCCTCGTCCAGACGACGGCGTTCGCGCATCACGTCCTGCGCCCTCTTGGCGTCGTTCCACAGCGTGGGGTCCTCGACGCGCGCATTCAACTCGTCAAGGCGGCGCAGCGCCCGGTCCCAGTCGAGGGAGCGGCGCAGCAGAGCCAGCGCGGCGTTGATCTTGTCCACATGTGCCTGCGCTTCGGCGCGCATTCCTATACTCCAAAAATCAAATCATCGTTCCGGGCACTTCCTGTCCGCGTGATGGCGGAAAAGCGGCCGGAGAAAAAACGCCGAACGTTGGCGTACGCGCGATATAAGGGTCGGCCGACGGCGCTAGTAGATACCGCCCTCTCTTTGCAAGAACTCGCTGTCGCGCGGCGCTTCGTTCCTGCGTTCGGGCTTCTTCTCGACGGTCTTGGCGGTGTCCTGCTCCTCGTCGCGCGCGCCGCGGCGGCGCGGCTCGTCGGACACGGGCTTGAACGCTTCCCAGATCACGGGCGACTTGGGGTCGTTCGAGGGCCAGACTCCGCTGACCGGCTTGCCGGTCGCGCGGTCGATCCGCACCATGCGGATGCCGGCGGGCGCGCGGAATGGGACGACTTCCATCCCGTCGAATGCCTTTTTGGCGAACTGCTTGAAGATCGGCGCGGCGATCGACCCGCCCTGTGCATAGCCGCCCAGGTTCGACGGCGTGTCATAGCCGAGATAGAGGCCGCCGATCATCTGAGGCGACCCGCCGACAAACCACACGTCGGTCGGGCCGGTGGTGGTGCCGGTCTTGCCCATCAGCGGGCGGCCGAGGTCGCGCAGCACGGTCGCGGTGCCGCGCTGGACGACGCCCTCGGTAATGTGGACCATCTGATAGGCGGTCATCGGATCGACGATCTGGCGCGCACGGGTGACGGGGCGCGGCATCGCCTTGCCGTCCCAATCGGGCGCGTTGCACCGGTCGCACGCGCGCCAGTTCTCAGGCCAGATCACCTTGCCGTGGCGGTCCTGGACATAGTCGATCAGCGTCGGATTGAGCGCCTGGCCATGGTTGACCAGGATCGAGTACGCGTTGACCATACGGATCACAGTCGTCTCGCCTGCGCCCAGCGCATAGCTGAGATAGGGCGGCAGCCGGTCCTTGGTCACGCCGATGCGCTGGATGAACTCGACGACATGGTCCATGCCCGCCTTGTCGGCGGCCTGCACCGTCATCAGGTTGCGCGACTGTTCGATGCCCCAGCGCATCGTGTGCGGCCCCGCGCCCCGGCTGTTGCCGAAGTTGCGGAAGCATTTCTGACCGAGCTGCGCGCCCTGATACACGCAATAGGGGCCGTCGACGATGATCGTCGCGGGCGTCATCCCCTGTTCCAGCGCCGCCGAATAGACAATTGGCTTGATCGTCGATCCGGGCTGGCGGTTCGCCTGGGTGGCGCGGTTGAACGCCTGGATACGCGAATCAAAGCCGCCCTGCATCGCCAGCACGCGGCCCGTGCGCGGATCCTCGACCACCATGCCGCCGGAGATGCGCGGGATACTGCGCAGCGCGAACGCGCCGCCTTCGGGCGCGACCGCGATGATGTCACCCGGCTTCAGCGCGGCGAAGGCGGTGCCGCCCTTGTTGCGCACCGGCATCGACGCCAACGACTTGGGCAGCGTTCCCGTCTGACCGTTGTCGAAGCCGATTTCGGCCGATTTACCCGCGACCGACACCACGATCGCCGCGCGCCAGTCGCTGTAGTCGATGCCGATGTTGGTGTTGAGCAGCGTCTGCAGCCAGTTGCCGCCGCCGATATCCTGATGCGCGATCGGGCCGTTCCATCCGCGCCCGCGTTCGAACCGCACCAGCCCCTCGCGCAGCGCTTCCTGCGCATATTGCTGCAGATCGGGGTTGAGCGAGGTGCGGACCCACAGGCCGCCCGAATAGACGCTGTACGGACCGTCCTTGTCGGTCTCGCCGAACTTGTCGATCAGCTGGCGGCGGACTTCCTCGACGAAATAGCCGCCGACGCGCTCGAACTTGGGCGTCTGGCGCGGGATGGTGCCCAGCGGGGCGGCAACGGCGGCGTCGTGCTGCGCCTGGTCGATGAAGCCGTTGCGCAGCATTTCGCCCAGCACCCAGTCGCGGCGCTCCAGCGCGCGCTTTTCATGCCGTTCGGGGTCGTAATTGGCCGGCCCCTTGGGCAGGATCGCCAGATACGCCATCTGCGGCAGCGTGAGCTGGTTCAGCTCCTTGCCGAAATAGGCATGCGCCGCCGCCTCGACGCCGCCGGCGTTGCGCCCCAATTCGATCGAATTGAGGTAGAGTTCCATGATCTGCTGCTTGGTCAGCGTATCCTCGATACGCCAGGCGAGGATCGCCTCCTTCAGCTTGCGCATGTAGCTGGCTTCGTTGCCGACGACCAGGTTCTTCGCCACCTGCTGCGTGATCGTCGACGTGCCGCGCGGCGTCGATCCGGTCAGCAGTCCCTGCGCCGCGGCGCGGACCAGGCCGGGGAAATCCAGCCCGTGATGTTCGAAGAAGGTGCGGTCCTCGGCGGCCATATAGGCCTTGACGAGCAGCGGCGGATATTCGGCGAAGCTCAGCTGGACGCGGCGTTCGCGCGCATAGCTGTGGATCGGCAGGCCGTCGTACGAGCGGACATAGGTGGGCAGCGGCGGCTCATAGGTGCGCAGCGTCTCGACCGACGGCAGGTGCCGCGCGACGAACAGCCAGAGCAGAAAGACCGCAAGGGCGGCGAGCAGCGCTAGCCACGCCAGCACGCGAAACCACCAACGACGGCGAATCCGGGCGAATCCGTTCCGGAATCCGCCCATGTCGCGTTTGATCCGCAGCCTGAGGCTGGTGCTTTCCGTATCCGCCATGACGCGCGCGGTTTAGCAAGTTTCGCGGCGGATGCCAGCGCCGCGCGGCGCAAACGGGACATGCCCTGGAACAGGTCCCGCCCGCACCGCGCGGTCAGCGTGCCGCCATCCGCGTGGCGAAATGAATGCCCACTGCGCGCGTCACGCTCTGCGCGACGCGGTCCTGGCCTTCGGCCGACGAAAGGAAGCGCGAGTCGGACGGATTCGAGATATAGCCCGTTTCAAACAGGATCGACGGCATGTCGGGGGCCTTCAACACCACCAGTGACGCCATGCGGTGGAAGTTGGGCTTGACCGGGATCAGCCCGTCCGCCTCGCGCCCCAGCAGGCGCGCGAACCGCGCCGAGGTGTTCATCGTCTCGCGTTGCGTCAAGTCGATCAGGATAGTCGAGATGTCGGCACTGGTCGCGCCCAGGTCGACGCCGGCGATGATGTCGGCCTTGTTCTCGCGCGCGGCGAGCCGGGCGGCTTCCTTGTCCGAAGCCACTTCGGACAGAGTGTAGACCGTCGCGCCCGACGCGCCGTCATTTTCGGCGCTGTCGCAGTGAATCGAGATAAACAGGTCGGCGCCCAGCTTGCGCGCAATGCCATAGCGTTCCTGGAGTACCAGGAAGCGGTCGTCCTCGCGCGTCAGCGCCACGCGGACGCGCCCCGTCGCCAGCAACGCGTCGCGGATTCGCAGCGCGATCTTGAGCGTGATGTCCTTTTCGCGCAGGCCGCTTCCCGGCGCGATGGCGCCGGGATCGTGTCCGCCGTGCCCGGCGTCGATCACCACCAGCGGCAGCGATGCGTCCTCGCCATAGACGCGCGGCAGGTGCGCGGCGCGGGGGCGCGGCGGCACCGGCAAGCTGACGCTGTAGTTCGGGCGCGGTTCGCCGCGCGCGTAGGAAAAGGGTGGCAGGATGCGAAGCTGCCCTTCGGCCGCGGCGCGCGCGAAACGATTGTCGTCGACCGTGCGCAGTTGCAGCGTGAGCGTGCGGCCGTCGGACGAGAAATCGCCTTCGGTCACGATGGCCGGGCGGGAAAGGTCGAGCACGATCCGCGCCGTGCCGCCTTCCTGCCGCCCCTGGCGGATGTTGGCGACAACGCCGCCCGTCCGCGTCCGCGCGCCGGGCGCTGCGCCCTGCACGTCGATGGCGATGCGTCGCGGACCGGTCAGCAAAAAGGCGGACGCCTCGCCGACACGATCGTCGAAGCGAACCGTGATCCGGTCGCCGCGCACCTGAACTTCCTGCACCGACGCCGCCCAGCTGGGCACGCCGCCCAGCCAGAGGGTCAGAAGGGCAAGAAAAGATAGCACTCGCGCGATATGCCGCGTCGAGCTGTGGGGGGTCCAGCCCAATTTCATGCTATAATACTCTGTACACGTCTGCCCTGACGCGACCCAGGTAGCCGCCCGCGTATCAAGTCGCGGTGAAGCGACGCAGTTAATGCCCCATCATCCATAAACGCCGCCTTGACCGGGGCCCCAGGACTTGCGCGGGCGGGCGTTTCCCCAACCGGGATTTGCCCATGGGGTAGTTGCCGTAGGCGGGTTCGGCACAAGAGTTGCCGCATTCGGCCGACAGTGCTAGGCACTTGAGGACCGGTCGGCTTTTCTGCTCGTGCCGGGTTTGCGCCGGACCCCTCCGGCGCACCGTTTCAGGTTGACGCTGCATGAGGCACTTTCCCCCCCGTCGGCACCGCCAGGCCATTTCGGCCGGCATTGCCGCGACGGCGGCGGAGCATCCGGACCGAGAGTTCGGGCGTGCCCTGGCAGCAGAGTCCTTCGTTGCAAGCTGCATGACCAGCGCCGGCACGGCCGCCGCTGTCAGCCCAATCGTCGGCGCAGCCGGGCCCAAGGGCCGGCGCGCCCGGAGAATTTTACATGACTACGCGTATGCTGATCGACGCTCGCCACCGGGAGGAAACCCGGGTGGCGGTCGTCAATGGAAACCGAATCGAGGAGTTTGATTTCGAATCCGCCGAGCGCAAGCAGCTCAAGGGGAACATCTATCTGGCCAAGGTAACGCGCGTAGAACCGTCGTTGCAGGCCGCCTTCGTCGATTATGGCGGCAATCGCCACGGTTTCCTGGCGTTCAGCGAAATCCACCCCGATTATTACCAGATCCCGCGCGAGGACCGCGAGGCGTTGCTGCGCGAGGAAGCGGAGCATGCGGCCGAGGAAGCCGCGCTGCGTGCCGAAGAAGACGCCGAGGACGATGAGGATGGCGCCGAAGGCGACGTCGAAGTGCTCGAGCGCCCTTCGGACGAGGAAGAGGCCGACGCCGAAGCTGCCGAGGCAGACGGCGGCGCCGAGGAATCGGGCGGCGGCCGCCGTCGTCGCGGCAAGCGCGGCGGCGATGGTGACGACAGTCCGGCCGAAGCGCTGCGCCAGCGGCGCATGGCGCTGCGCAAGCGCTACAAGATTCAGGACGTCATCAAGCGCCGCCAGGTGCTGCTCGTCCAGGTCGTCAAGGAAGAGCGCGGCAACAAGGGCGCGGCGCTGACCACCTATCTGTCGCTCGCCGGCCGCTATTGCGTGCTGATGCCCAACACCGCGCACGGCGGGGGGATCAGCCGCAAGATTTCGAACGCTTCGGACCGCAAGCGGTTGAAGACGATCATGTCGGACCTGAAGCTGCCGCCGACGATGGGCTGCATCGTCCGCACCGCCGGGCTTCAGCGCACCAAGACCGAGATCAAGCGCGATTTCGACTATCTTGCCCGACTATGGGATGAAATCCGCGACAACACGCTGAAATCCAGCGCGCCGGCGCTGATCTATGGCGACAGCGACCTTATCAAGCGCGCGATTCGCGACATCTATAATCGCGACATCGAGGAAGTGATCGTCGAAGGCGAGGACGGCTATCGCCAGGCGAAGGACTTCATGAAGCTGCTGATGCCCAGCCATGCGCGGCGGGTGAAGCATTATTCGGACGCGGTGCCGCTGTTCCAGCGCTTCCATGTCGAGGATCAGCTCGCGGCGATGTACCACCCGGTCGTCCAGCTTAAATCGGGCGGCTATCTGGTCATCAACCCGACCGAGGCACTGGTGTCGATCGACATCAACTCGGGCCGGTCGACGCGCGAGCACAATATCGAGCAGACCGCGACCGCGACCAATCTGGAAGCCGCGCAGGAAATCGCCCGCCAGCTTCGTTTGCGCGACATGGCCGGGCTGGTCGTCATCGACTTCATCGACATGGATCATTCGTCGAATGTCCGGAAGGTCGAGAAGGCGATGAAGGAAGCGCTTAAGAACGACCGCGCGCGTATCCAGGTGGGGCGGATCAGCGCGTTCGGGCTGATGGAAATGAGCCGCCAGCGGCTGCGTACCGGCGTGTTGGAGGCATCGACACGCACCTGCCCGCATTGCGAGGGCACCGGGCTGGTCCGCACCGCGTCGTCGGCGGGGCTGTCGGCGTTGCGCATGATCGAGGACGAGGCGGCGCGCGGCCGCGGTTCGCACCTGTTGCTGCGGTGCAGCCAGGAAGCGGCCTTCTATGTCCTGAACCGCAAGCGCGCCGATATCGCCGAGATCGAGGAACGCTATGGCGTGTCGGTCGAAGTCGCCCCCGACGGCGAGCTTGAGGGCGCGCGGATGGCGGTCGAGGCGTCGGGCCCGCCGCCTGCGTTCACGCCGCGCATCGCCGCCCCGATCGAGGAAATCGACGAGGATATTCCCGACGAGCTCGAGGAAGACGAAGTCGAGGCCGAGGAAACCGACGAACGCCGTGAAACGGACGAAGGCGGCAACGGACGCAAGCGCCGTCGTCGGCGCCGTGGTCGCCGCGGTCGCGCCGGTGACGGCACCGAGGAGGCCGGCGAGGAATCGCGCGAAGCCGATGGCGGGGACGCCGCGGAGGGCGAGGGCGCCGAGGACGCCGATGACGAAGCCGTGGCCGAAGCCGCTGCCCCGTCGGAAGAGGGCGACGCTCCGCGCAAGCGCCGGCGTCGTGGCCGCCGCGGTGGGCGCCGCGGAAACGGCGGGTCGGTCGAGGCCGGCGAGGGCGGGGCCAGCGCGGGCGACGCCGAGGCGGCTGCCGACGAAGCGCCGGCCGCAGAGCCGATCGAGGCCGCTGCTGCCGAGCCCGTTGCCGAGGCCCCGGTCGAAGCCGAGGACGCACCCAAGCCGCGCCGCCGCGCGCGCAAGAAGAAGGCCGATGTCGATGCCGAAGCGGCGGTCGCTGCCGAGGGCGAACCGTCCGTCGAGCCGGTGGTGGAGGCCCCCGCTGAGGAGCCGGCGGCCAAGCCGCGCCGGACGCGCAAGAAGAAGGTCGACGCCGAGGCGGTAGCCGCCGAGGTTCCGGCTGAGCAGCCCGGCGCCGAATCCGTCTCCGGCGCCGCGGAAGACACGCCCGCGCCGAAGCCGCGCCGCCGGACGCGCGCCAAAAAGGCAGTCGAAGCCGATGTCGCGCCGGAGGCCGCACCCGCGGCCGAGGCAGCAGCCCCCGCGGCCGAGGGGGAAGCGGCGGAGACCGTGACGGTGGCCGAGCCGGTTGTGGTGGAACCCGCAGCGACCGCCGAACCGGTCGCCGAACCGCTTGCCGACGAAGCATTGGTTGCGCCGATGCCGCCCGAACCCGTCGTCGCGGAGGCGCCGACGGCTGTTGAGGCGCCGGCGACAGCGGCGGTCGAGGCCACCGACGATGGCGACGACTCCGCCCAGCCGCGCCGCGGCTGGTGGCAGCGCACGTTCGGCGGCTGAACCACTGCGTACCCGCGTGTCCGGCCGGGGCCGGGCGCGCGGGGCGCGCTTCACCGGCCATTCATCTCGGCTGAACGACAGGGCACGCGAGACGCATTGCCGACAGGGGAGATCGCGACGATGATGCGGACGATGAAGCGCTTCGCGGCTCTGTTGGCCTTTGTATGCCTGTTCGGCTTCGCGGCCCGGCCCGCGATGGCCCAGTCCATCCTGCGCGACGCCGAGACGGAATCGTTGTTCGCCGACATCTCGCGGCCGATCATCGCCGCCGCCGGTCTGGCGCCGAACAATGTCAAGGTGGTTCTGATAAACGATCCGTCGATCAATGCCTTCGTGGCGGGCGGCCAGATCGTCTACATCCATTCCGGCCTGATCGACGCGGCCGACAACGCCAACGAAGTCCAGGGCGTCATCGCGCACGAACTGGGGCACGTCGTCGGCGGGCATGTGCCGCTGGCGGGCGACGGCAACGCCGGCAATATCTCGATCCTCAGCCTGGTTCTGGGCGTTGCCGCGATTGCGGCGGGCGCTCCCGACGCGGGGACCGGAATTCTTCTGGCGGGCCAGCGCGCGGCGATCGGCAAATATCTGGCGTTCAGCCGCGTCCAGGAATCTTCGGCCGACGCCGCGGGCGTGCGTTTTCTCAATACCGCCGGGATCAGCGGCAAGGGGATGCTGGAGTTCTTCAAGAAGCTCCAGAATTTGGAATATCGCCTGGCGATTCCGCAGGAGAACAGTTTTGACCGCAGCCACCCGCTGTCGGGAGAGCGCATCCAGAACCTGACGGCGGACCTGAAAGATTCGCCTGCGTGGAACAAGCCTGCAGATCCCGATATCGAACGCCGGTTCAAGCGCGTGCAGGCAAAGCTGCGCGGCTATGTCAACGATCCGCAGGCGACGCTGCGCATCTATCCGATGACGGACCAGTCGATTCCGGCGCATTATGCGCGCGCCTATGCCTATCATAAGTCGGGCTATCCCGATCAGGCGGCGGCGGAGACGGCGGCGTTGGTAAAGGCGGAGCCGAACGACCCCTATTTCCTGGAACTCCAGGGACAGATCCTGCTCGAATCGGGCAAGCCGCTCGAGGCGCTGGGGCCGCTGCGCCGGGCGACCGAGGAAACCAGTTTCCAGCCGCTCATCGCCACCACGTTCGGCCACGCGCTGATCGCGACCGAAGACCCGCAATATCTGCCCGAAGCGGAAAAGGTACTGCGCCAGGCAGTCGCACGCGACGATGAAAATCCGTTCGCCTGGTATCAGCTCGGCGTCGTCTACGAACGCAAGGGGGATCAGCCGCGCACCGCGCTGGCGACGGCGGAGCGCGCCAATCTGACGGGCGATGCCGGGCTGGCGATGGTCAGCGCGCGCACCGCCATGGCGGGATTGCCGACCGGCTCGCCCGACTGGCTGCGCGCGCAGGACATTTTTCTCGTTTCGCAGAACGCGGTCCGCGACCAGAAGAGGCGATAACTCCCGTGATCGAACGCATGTTGCGCAATCCGCTATGGCTGGTGCTGGCGCTTGTCATTTCCGGATTCGTCGGTGCCGCGCTGTTCGCGGCGGTGCAGCGAATGCTTCCCGCCGCCGTCGCCAGTACCGACCGCGCGCGGATCGAATCGATTGTGCGCGACTATCTGCTCGAGCATCCTGAAATCCTGCCGCAGGCGATGGAGCGGTTGCAGGCGCGCGAGGCGCAGCAGCGCGACCAGCAGGCAGGGAAGGAAATCGCCGCCAATCGCGACCGCATCGTCGCGCCCTATCCCGGCGCGTTCGCGGGCAACCCCAACGGCGACGTTACGCTGGTCGCCTTCATGGACTATGCCTGCGGATATTGCCGCGCCAGCGTGCCGATCCTGGCGCAACTGGTGGCGGAGGACTCCAATCTGCGCATCGTCTATCGCGAATATCCGGTGCTGAGCGACGAGAGCATCGTTGCCGCGCGCTGGGCGCTGGCGGCGGCGGAACAGGGCAAGTTCGTGCCGTTCCACGTGGCGCTCTATTCGGGCGACCGCTTGTCCGACGCAGCGATACAGGCGGCGCTCGACAAGGCGGGAGTCGACAAGGCGCGCGCGCGCGGCGTGATCGACGAGCCGCGCGTGAGCAAGGAAATCGCGACGAACCGCGAACTGGCCGAAAAGCTGGGCATCGGCGGCACGCCGTCGTTCGTGATCGGCGACCGGATGATTCCGGGCGCCGTCGGGCTCGACCAGCTCCGCGCCGCGATCGCCGACGCGCGCAAGGCAAAATAACGCCGCACCGCGAAAAATATGGAGGGCGCCACCGGTTGCGGGGGGCGCGTGCGCGCCCTACCTAGCGGGTCCCAAGCCTGCCCCTGGGGGACCCATGCATCCCATCCAATCCGATTCCGGCGTCGTCCTTTCCGTTTCCGGCGTCAGCAAGACCTATGCGTCCGGCCACCGCGCGCTGCATTCCGTCGACCTGACCATCCGGCGTGGCGAAATATTCGCGCTGCTCGGCCCCAATGGCGCGGGCAAGACGACGCTCATCTCGATCATCTGCGGCATCGTGACGCCCAGCACCGGCACCATCCTGGTCGACGGGCACGACGCGATCCGCGACGCGCGCGCGGCGCGGATGAAGATCGGGCTGGTGCCGCAGGAACTGTCGGTCGACATGTTCGAAACCGTCTGGGCGACGGTACGCTACAGCCGCGGGCTGTTCGGCAAGGCGCCCGACGATGCGCATGTCGAACAGGTGCTGCGCGACCTGAGCCTGTGGGACAAGCGCAAAGCCAAGATCCGCGAGC
This sequence comes from Pseudomonadota bacterium, assembly GCA_049323815.1. Classification (GTDB taxonomy): domain Bacteria; phylum Pseudomonadota; class Alphaproteobacteria; order Sphingomonadales; family Sphingomonadaceae; genus Sphingomonas. The sequence continues at coordinate 116,549 of JBMOOB010000044.1, forward strand.
TTTCGGGCGGGATGAAGCGTCGCGTGCTGATCGCCAAGGCGCTCAGCCACGAACCCGAGCTGCTGTTCCTCGACGAACCCACCGCGGGCGTCGATGTGGCGTTGCGGCGCGACATGTGGAAATTGATCGCGCGGCTGCGCGAACGCGGCACCACGATCATTTTGACCACGCATTATATCGAAGAGGCCGAGGAAATGGCCGACCGCGTTGGCGTGATCGACAAGGGGCAATTGCTGCTGGTCGAGGAAAAGACCGAGCTGATGAAGAAAATGGGCAAGCGCGAAATGGAAATCGCGCTGGTCGAGCCCCTGGCCGCGCTTCCGCCCGAACTCGCCGAATGGCATCTGGTGCTGGAGGATGACGGGCACCGGCTACGCTACACGTTCGACGCGCAGGCGGAACGGACCGGCATCCCGTCGCTGCTGCGCAAGCTCGCCGATCTCGACATCGGCTTCAAGGATCTCGACACTTCCAAATCCAGCCTGGAGGACATCTTCGTCGGGCTGGTCGAAGCCAAGCAAGAGGGAGCCGCGGCATGAAGGGCATCAACGCACGCGGTGTGATGGCGATCTATCACTTCGAAATGGCGCGCGCGCTGCGCACCATCTGGCAGAGCGTGGCGACCCCGGTCATCACCACCTCGCTCTATTTCGTCGTGTTCGGCGGCGCGCTGGGATCGCGCATCCAGACGGTCGACGACGTGCCCTATGGCAGCTTCATCGTGCCGGGTCTGGTCATGCTGTCGCTGCTGACGCAAAGCATTTCGAACGCGTCGATCGGCATCTACTTCCCCAAGTTCACCGGCACGGTGTTCGAGCTGCTGTCGGCGCCGGTTTCGTCGATGGAAATGGTGCTCGGCTTCGTCGGCGCGGCGGCGACCAAGTCGGTGGTGATCGGCCTTATCATCCTGGCGACGGCGGCGCTGTTCGTCGACTTGCCGATCGCGCATCCGCTGGCGATGGTCGCGTTCCTGATCCTGACGTCGGTGACGTTCAGCCTGTTCGGCTTCATCATCGGCATCTGGGCGAAGGGGTTCGAGCAACTGAGCTTCGTCCCCGCGCTGCTGGTCACGCCGCTGACGTTCCTGGGCGGCGCCTTTTACTCGATCCGCATGCTGCCCGAACCGTGGCAGACGGTCAGCCTGTTCAACCCGGTCGTCTATCTGGTCAGCGGGTTCCGCTGGAGCTTCTTCGGCAAGGGCGATTTCCCGGTGCTGTGGAGCCTGGGGTTCACCGCGCTGTTCCTGACGATCTGCCTGACGATCATCGCCGTCATCTTCCGCACCGGCTGGCGGCTCAAGAACTGACGGCCGGTGGCCGGGCGGACGCGGTTCGCGCACGCCCGGCCACCGCGTCACCCGACGACGGGCAGCGTGACCTGCGACCCGCGACAGACGCGCTGCGTCGCTTTCTGATAGTCGCCCGGCTTCGCCTTGTAGAGGTTGGGCACGAACGTCTGCGGGTTGCGGTCGATCATCGGGAACCAGCTCGACTGGACCTGCACCATGATGCGGTGGCCCGCCTTGAACACATGGTCCTTCTGGTTGAGCGGAATCGGCCATTCCTCGACCT
>JBMOOB010000044.1:118219-156392 GCA_049323815.1 Pseudomonadota bacterium
GGCACGAACGTCTGCGGGTTGCGGTCGATCATCGGGAACCAGCTCGACTGGACCTGCACCATGATGCGGTGGCCCGCCTTGAACACATGGTCCTTCTGGTTGAGCGGAATCGGCCATTCCTCGACCTTGCCGGGGGTCAGCGGCGCCGCATGGCTGCGGTCCTTCAGATAGCGGCCGCGCTTCACCTGCATGCCGATCGGCAACTGATAGCCGTTGAGGCTGTTGGTATAGGCGCCCAGCGGCCCGCGCGGCACGGCTTCATAGTCTTCCGGATACACGTCGATCAGCTTGACGACAAAGTCGCTGTCGGTGCCGGTCGTCGACGCGAACAGATGCGCGACCGGCTCGCCGGTGATCGTCAGGTCGGCGGCAAGCGGCGCGCTGACCCAGCTCAGCACGTCGGGGCGCCCGGCGACGAAGCGCTGGTCGGCGGCTTCCCACCATTGCCATTCGGGCGCGGGATAGGTGGGCGAGATCGGCCGTTCGCGGAACGGCACCGGATTGTTCGGATCGGACAGATAGTCGCGGCACGCCTCGCCCTCGGCCGGGGCGTCGAACGACAGGCTGCCGTCGGCGTGGAGGTACAGGCTGCGCGGCGTCGAGGGCACCGGCCATTTGGCATAGCGTTTCCACTGCCACGACCCCGACTGGAACATCGCCGCCTCGAACCCCGGCGCCTTGCCGGTGCCGTGCAGGAAATGCGCGAAGAACGGCGCCTCGATCTGCTCGCGGAACTCGGTGCCGCTCTGCGCGGGAATGGGGATGCGGCCCAGCGCATTGCCCGGCCCGCGCCAACTGCCGTGGTTCCAGGGACCCGAGACCATGAAGTTCAGCCCGCCGGGATCGTGCGCTTCCTGCGCGGCATAGATCTGCCAGCTTCCCCACGGGTCCTCCTGGTCCCAGAAACCCGCGACGTTCAGCGTCGCGACCTTGGTCGCGCCCCGGGGCAGATGGTCGGTCCAAACCTGCTTCTTCCAGAAATCGTCATAGTCGGGATGGTCGAGCATCGCCGAGAACATCGGCACGCGGCCCTTCAGATACTTCGCCTCGATATCGGCGGGCGAGCCCGCGTTCAGGAACCAGTCGTAGGTGTCGTAGCGGTCGTATTCGAAGGTAGCATCGTCGGTCTTGTCCCACTGGAGCATGTACAGCCAGTCGGTCGCATAGGTCAGCCGCATCGCCCCGTTGCGATGCAGGTCGTCGTTCATCCAGTAATCGGTCCACGCCGCCTGCGGGCTGACGGCCTTCAGCGCGGGATGCGGCTTGGCGAGCGCGATTGCGGCGGTCAGGCCGGGATAGCTGACGCCCCACATGCCGACGCGGCCGTTGTTGTCGGCGACGTGCTTCACCAGCCAGTCGATCGTGTCATAGGCGTCGCTCGCCTCGTCGACGCCCTTGCCCGGCGTGATCGCGTTCGACAGCGTGAAGGTGCCGTCGGAGCCGAAGCGGCCGCGCATCGACTGCTGGACAAAGATATAGCCGTCCTTCGCCAGCGCCGCCCAGCTTCCCGGCACGCCGCGCGGCGCTTCCTCCGGCACGCCATAGGGGGTGCGGCTGAGCAGGATGGGGAGCGGCCCCTTCTGGTCGCGCGGGCGGAGGATGACGGTCTCCAGCTTCGCGCCGTCGCGCATCGGAACCATCAGCTTTTCAAAGGTGAAGGGCGCGGCCGATTGGACCGGGGCCGGTGCCGCCACGCGCGCAAGGGCGGTTCCGCCGGGCAACAGCGCCGTTCCCAGGGCCAATAGAGTCAACAGCTTGCGCATCGCCACCTCGCTTGTTTCCGATTGCCCCACCGGGGTGCCGCCTGCCGGTCGCGCTTGTCAACCGCTGCGCGGCTTGTGACAGTTGGGCGGCTTGAAATCGACCCGTTCGCGCTGAGTAGGTAGCGGCATTCCCGGTTGAAGCTCCATATCGACGGGCACGGCCCACGCGCTGTCTGGATATGCCCCGCGACGTCGCTCAAGGCGTGCTCAGCACGAGCGAGCGCTTCAGATTGACCCATTACCCGGTTCGCGCCAAACCCCCGCCATCGCGGGGCGCAGCACCAGCCCGATCAGGTCGAGCAGGACATGGAGCAGCACCGGCACCCACAGGGCGCCGCTCCACAGATAGACGAAGGTCATGACCCCGCCGACCACGGTGGTTGCCAGCACGCCCGCCCAGCCCTGATAGAAATGCGCCGCGCCGAACAACAGCGCGGCCGCCGCGAACGCGGCCAGCGGTGGCGCGCCTGCCAGCACCGCAAGGAGCGGCAGGTAAAGGCGAAAGAAGACTTCCTCGGTCACGCCCGCATTCACGGACAGCGCGGCGGCGTATGCCAGTTCGGTCCGGTTGCGCGGCAGCAGCGAGCCGATCTTGCCGAGCGTGAACGGCTTGCGGCTCTTGCGCAGCGCGGCGACGATGCCGCCGGTCAGTCCGCCGCCCAGCATCGCGCCCACCAAGATCGGCAACAAGGTGCCGATTTCCTGCGCGCTCGCCGTTCCGCCGACGAGTTGCCGCACGGTGGGTTCGAACTCCGGTGGAAAATGCCACAGCGTGTCGATGCGGCCGAGCAGCGCCAGCCCGGCAAGCGGAATGCCGAGGAACAGCAGCGCGGCCCTGGCGATCCAACGGCAATAGCGGTCGCTGCGCCGCTGTGTCCCGGTCGGTCGCTCATGACCGCGGACGTTCTTCCGCAGATACCACGCCGCCCCCGCCGCCGTTGCGAGCAACAGCGCGAGCGCGGCGAACTGCTGCATGTCAGAGGCGATGTTCGCCCTTTACCCAGCGGACCGTACCCGAGCTGGCGCGCATCACCACGCTGTCAGTGGTCATCTTGCCGCGGACGCGCTTGACGCCTTCCAGCAACGACCCGTCGGTCACGCCGGTCGCCGCGAAAATGCAATCGCCCTTCGCCAGATCGTCAAGATCGTAGATCTTGTCGAGATCCTCGATCCCCCATTTGTGCGCGCGGGCGCGCTCGTCGTCGTTGCGGAAGATCAGCCGGCCCTTGAACTGGCCGCCGACGCAGCGCAGCGCCGCGCACGCCAGCACGCCTTCGGGTGCGCCGCCCGACCCCATGTACAGGTCGATCGTCGTGTCGGGGTCGCTGGTCGCGATCACCCCCGCGACGTCGCCGTCGGGGATCAGCATGATGCCGCAGCCGATCGCGCGCAGCTCGGCGATCAGCTTTTCGTGGCGCGGACGGTCGAGCACGCAGACGATGATGTCGCGCGGGTCTACGCCCTTGGCCGCCGCAACGGCCTGGACATTTTCGGTCGGCGTTTTGTTCAGGTCGATGATGCCGGCGGGATAGCCGGGGCCGACCGCGAGCTTTTCCATGTAGACGTCTGGCGCGTTCAGCAGGCAGCCTTCCTCGGCGATCGCCAACACGGCCAGCGCGTTGGGGCCGGCCTTCGCAGTGATGGTCGTGCCTTCGAGCGGATCGAGCGCGATGTCGATCTTGGGGCCCTTGCCCTGCGCCGCGCCGACCTTTTCGCCGATGTACAGCATCGGGGCTTCGTCGCGCTCGCCTTCGCCGATCACTACGGTGCCGTCGAGGTAAAGCTTGTTCAACGCGTCGCGCATCGCCTCGACCGCGACATGGTCGGCGGCCTTTTCGTCGCCGCGACCCACCAGGCTCGATGCCGCGATCGCGGCTGCTTCGGTCACACGCACCATTTCGAGCACCAGGACCCGGTCGAGAACTTGGCTGGCAGTCTGCATGAATCGGCCTCTCAAAATTTCAATTCGGCCGATAGGATAGGGAGCCATCGGGAGCAAGGCGACCGTGGTCGCACCGCTGTTAATTTGCTATGCAGCCGCCACCGCTACGGTGCGTATGCGAAGGGGGAGGTGCCGTCCCGATGCTGTTGTCCATGCTGATGCTTGCCGCCGTTCAGGACCCTGACGCCGTCGAGGATGCTCTCGCGCAATACCGCGAACGCACGCGCGGCGATGTCGCCTGCCGCCGCTCCGCCGATCCCGACGAAATCGTGGTCTGCGCGGCGCGCGATGCCGATCGCTATCGCGTTCCGTTCGTCCTGTCGGGCAGCGCGCGCGATTCGATCCCGCTCCAGACCGAGCGGTTGACGCGCGACTATGCGGCGGTCGAATGCGGGCAGGGGGCGTTCATCGTGAATTGCGGGTCGGTGGGGGTCAGCGTCACGGTCGGCGCGACGGGTGTCCGCTGGAACCGCCGCGAACTCGCGAAATAACCGAAGCCTGCGATCAATCCTCGGGCGGAAGCGTGTCGCGAACGGCGAAATCGCCGCGCTGGTGTCGCACGACGAGGTCGAAGCCGACAATCCGCCACCTACCGTCGATGCGCGCGAAGCGATGGACATAGTCGCCCCACACTTCCCAAAGGGCGTCGCCCAGGCTGTCCAGCCGGTTCCAGGCATAGCCCGCCGACCGGACCGTGGCGCGCCCGTCGCCGTCGAACGCCACCTGATGGTTGGTGCGCATGTGAAAGCTGTGCTTGTGTCGATTGAGGTTGCGCGCCCAGGCGGCGATCAGCGCATCGGCGGGCATGTCGCCGCCCGCCGCACCCAGCGCCTCTGCCGAGAACCAGATCGTGTCGGCGAACATCGCGCGCGCGGCGGCGAAATCCTTTGCGTCGACTGCGCGATCGAGCGCGTCGGTCATCGCAATCAGGTCGGCGGCGTCGGGCTCGCGCACGATCAATTCTCCAGAATGTGCATCCACATCGGCTCGCCGACCAGGCTCTGCGATCCGCGCAGCCTGTCGAGCGCCTGGGCGACTGCGCGCTCGGGCCCCTCATGCGTCACGATCGCGACCAGCACGCTGCCGTCGGCGATGGCGCCCCGCTGCATCAACTGTTCGATAGAAACGCCCGCGTCGCGCATCGCCGCGGCGATTTCCGCCAGCACGCCGACGCGATCGGCGACCGTAAAGCGGACATAGGCGCGCCCGCGCCGCTCGCCGCTGTCGGCGGGCGGCAACGGTGCCAGCGCATCGGCCGGCATCGCATAGGGCGGGCCGAATTCGCCGCGCGCGATGTCGATCAGGTCGGCGACGACGGCGCTGGCGGTCGGGCCGTCGCCCGCGCCGGCGCCCTGAAAGAACAGGCGCCCGACAAAATTTCCTTCCGCGACGACGGCGTTGAGCGATCCGACCACATGCGCCAGCGGATGCGACAGCGGCACCAGATGCGGGTGGACGCGCTGGAACAGCCCGTCGCTCCCCGATTCGGCCATGCCGACCAGCCGCACGCGATAGCCGAGCGCAGCGGCTTCGGCGATGTCGGCGCCGAGTATATGGCGCACGCCGGTCACTGCGACATCGTCGAACGCGGGTTGTGTGCCGAAGGCGAGGCTGGCGAGGATCGACAGCTTGTGCGCGGCGTCGACGCCGTCGATGTCGAAGCTGGGGTCCGCCTCGGCATAGCCCAGCGTCTGCGCCTCGCTCAGCACCTCGGCGAAGTCGCGGCCCTCTGCCTCCATCTTCGACAGGATGAAATTGCACGTGCCGTTCAGAATGCCGTAGACGCGGCCGATGTCGTTCGCGGCGGCGCCCTCACGCAGCCCCTTGATGACCGGAACCCCGCCCGCCACCGCCGCCTCGAACTTCAGCGCGACGCGCGCGGATTCGGCGGCCCCCGCGAGTTCCAGGCCATGGTGCGCGATCATCGCCTTGTTGGCGGTGACCAGGCTCTTGCCGGACGCCAGCGTCGCGCGCGCCAGCGCAAGCGCGGGGCCGTCCGACCCGCCGATCAGTTCGACCACCACATCGGCCCCGGCATGGCGCGCCAGTTCGGCGGGATCGTCGACCCAGTCGAAACGGGTGATATCGAGGCCGCGATCCTTGGTCCGGTCGCGCGCGGATACCGCGACGACTTCGATCGGTCGCCCGGCGCGCCGCGCGATCAGCGCGCCATTGGCGTCGAGCAGGCGAATGACACCGGCACCCACGGTGCCCAGTCCCGCCAAGGCCACGCGCAACGCTTCACTCATTACAATCTCCTTTGCCGCGCACCCGCTAACGGAAGCATGCGACGCGAGCAAGAATAGAATAATATATGGAACAAAAATGTAATATTCCGCCGCGCCTTGCCTTGCGATTGCGCCATCGGCGTGACGTCAAGCCTTGAGCAGCCCGATCTCAACGAGCCGCTCGTGCAGATAGTCATGCGCGGTAATCGGCGTGGGGTAGCGGTTCGGGCGTTCCTCGCCCATGCAACCGGGGAGCGTCTCGATCAGGAAATCGGGCGCGGGGTGCAGGAAGAACGGCATCGAATAGCGCGAATGGCCGCGCCGTTCGGGCGCCGGGTTGACGACGCGGTGCGTAGTCGAGGGCAGGACGTGATTGGTCAGCCGCTGGAGCATGTCACCGACGTTGACCACCAGCGCGCCCTGCGGCGGCTTGACCGGCAGCCAGCGGCCGTCCTTGTCGAGCAGTTCCAGCCCGGCTTCCTCGGCGCCGAGCAGCAGCGTGATGAGGTTGATGTCCTCATGCGCGCCCGCGCGGACTTCAGGCGCGTCGGCGGATACGGGCGGATAGTGGAGCAGGCGCAGCACGGAATTGCCGTCCTTCACCGCCGGGTCGAACCAGTTCGGCGCCAGCCCGAGGTAGCGCGCGATCGCCGACAACAGCCGGTCGCCCGCACGGTCGAATGCCGCGAACAGCTCGAGGAACGTGTCGCGGAACCCCTCGGGCCGGGAGGGCCAGACGTTCGCCGTCATCACCTCGCCATAGCGATGCCCGGCGGGCAGCTCGCGGCCGATGTGCCAGAATTCCTTCAAGTCGACATGGTCGGCACCCTTGGCGATTTCGGTCTTGTACGGCGTATATCCGCGCGCGCCGCCGCCGCCTTCGACGAAATAGCCGCGCTTTTCCGACTCGGGCAGGTCGAAGAAAGCCTGAGTCATCGCCCAGGCGCGGTCGATCAGTCCCTGGTCGATGCCATGGTCGCGCACCATTGCGAAGCCGAAACGCGCGAACGATCCGCCGAAAGCCGCCGCGAAACCGTCGGGATCGGTTTCGGCCTGCGCCAGCGAGACGAGCGGAACTTGGGCGAGCAGGCTTTCGGGCATCGGGACTCCGGAGGATTCACTGGTGATCGTCCAGGATAGCGCCTGCCACGCGCGCCGAACAGGGGCCAGCGTCGTTCGGTCGCCGCGCGCCGCGCCGCCCGGCGCGGCTCAGGCGCCGACCATCATCCGCCCCTTCGACGTCCCGTCCTCGCGCGGGGTGATGTGCAGCGTGAAGGGCTCGCCTTCGTCGGTCGTGCCCGCGAACCCGTCGCCGGTCGCTTCGACGCGAAAGCCGTGGCGCGCCAGTTCCTTCGCATACCATTCGCGCAGCGCGGGGGCATCGAGCGGCGTGTCGAAGCTGATCGTGACCGACCCCTTGTCGCGCTCGCCCATGCGGTTATTCGAAGAAACGTTGAAGCCGGTGACGGTCGATCCGGGGTAGAGCTTGACGCCGTTGACGTCGAAATCCTCCGCCTTTATGGCCACTTTCGGCAGTTTGAAGGAGCCTTCGAAACCCGGCGCCTTCACCGATACGCTGCCGTTTTCCGTCGAGGCGATCGCCGTATTCCCTTCATCCGACTGAGCGGTGATGGAAAAGCTCGTGCCGTTCCCTTCTCCTTCGCCACATCCGGCGAGCGTCAGGGCAGCAAGCGGAATCCATGCAAGGCGGGTCATGCGCTACCTCTTTTGCGTATTAGTATAGCAACACACTACTTCGGGCATCGCTTGCCGTCAAGCAAAGCAAGTGACGCGGGCGCCGCGATGCGGCATGGGGACAAGCATCATGGACCAGCAGACCAGCCTTTCCGCCAATGAACGGGCGAACCAGTCGCCGCTGGGCTTCCGCGAATTCGTCGGCCTGATCGCGGCGATGATGGCGCTGACCGCGCTGGGCATCGATTCGATGCTGCCTGCGCTGCATTCGATCGCCGAATCGCTGGGCGTGGCCGAGGGGAATGAGCGGCAGTTCGTCATTACTGCGTTCCTGCTCGGCTTTTCGATCGCGCAGCTTGCCTATGGCCCCTTGTCCGACCGCTATGGTCGCCGCCGGGTGCTGGTGGTCGCGCTGGTCTTCTATGTCCTTACCAACATCGTCGCCGCGCTTGCAGGCAGTTTCGAGCTGCTGCTGATCGCGCGCTTTGCCAGCGGTGCGGCAGTCGCCGGCGCGCGCGTGGTGACAATCGCGCTGGTACGCGATTGCTATGCCGGCCGCGCGATGGCGCGCGTGATGAGCCTGGCGTTCATCGTGTTCATGGCCGCGCCGGTGCTCGCGCCCAGCTTTGGCCAGCTCGTGCTGATGGTGGGTTCGTGGCGGCTGATCTTCGCGGGAATCGCGTTCGTCTCGACGATCATTCTGGTCTGGTTCGTGTTGCGCATGCCCGAAACACTCAAGCCCGAGGACCAGCAGCCGCTCGACGCGCGGCGTATCCTGCGCGGCTATGGCGAGGTACTGCGCGACCGCTATGCCGTCGGCTATACGCTCGCGGCGGCGGCGCTGTCGGGCGGGCTGTTTGGGTTCATCGGGTCGATCCAGCAGGTGATGGATGGCGTGTTCCACCGGCCTGATTTGCTGACGGTGCTGTTCGCGGGCGTCGCGGGGACGATGGCCGTCGGATCGTTCGTCAACTCGCGCATCGTCATGCGGCTGGGCACGCGGCGCATTTCGCATTCGGCGCTGGCCGGGCTGATCGTCATCGCCGCGCTGCACCTGTCGCTGTCGCTGGCCGGTTTCGAAACGCTGGCGATCTTCTTTGTTCTGCAGGCGCTGATGATGGCGTGCTTCGGCCTCGCCAATTCCAATTTCTCGTCGATGGCGATGGAGAAGATGGGGCATATCGCTGGCACTGCCTCCAGCCTTCAGGGCTTTACCGCGACGATGGGCGGTGCAGTAATCGGCGCGGTGATCGGCCAGGCGTTCGACGGGACCACGGTGCCGCTCTACACCGGATTTCTCCTCATGGGTCTGATCGCGCTGGTCGTGATAGCGATTGCCGAGCGCGGACGGTTGTTTCGCCCCAGCTGAACGGCAAACCCGCGCGTCGGGAACCGCCGGTGGGTGCCCGCCGTTCGTCCGCAGCGCCGCCACGCATTCCGCTGGCGCCGCCAAGGTGGAGGAAATGCCGATGGGTGGTCATCAGGTTCCCGAACGCGGGCCCAACGACGACGGCTATGACGACGAGGGCTATGACGAAAGCCAGCGCGCCGAAATTCTGGAAGTGACGCGCCAGGGCCCGCACGACGACACGCTCGTCACCGATCTGGACCCCGATCTGGGCGACGACGACGATGAGGATGAGGACGAGATCGACATGCTTTCCGACGATGTCGGCGAAGAGGATGACGATGCCGATCTGGATGTCAAGGACCGCGACGAAGACGAAATACAGGACGATTTCGACAATGACGCGGTAACGCCCGACGAACTCGACGCCGAACTCGACGATGATGATGAGGCCGCGCTCGAGCCCTGAACGGCGTCGCGCTTGACCCGTGCCCGACGACTGGCCCAGCATGGCCGGGCCAGCCGGAGCCTTGCGCCATGACTACCGACGTACGCGTCGACGCCTATATCGCCGCCCGGGCCGAATTCGCGCGGCCGATCCTCGAATGGCTGCGCGCGCGCGTTCACGCCGCCTGCCCGGAAGTCGAGGAGGCGATCAAATGGTCGCATCCCTTCTTCACGCTGGGCGGCAGGCCTTTGTGCAACATGGCGGCGTTCAAGGCGCATGCGAGCTTTGGCTTCTGGAATCGCGATGCGATGGCCAGCGGGCGCGAGGGCGAGGCGATGGGCCAGTTCGGGCGCATCACAGCGATTGCCGACCTGCCCGACGCACCGCAGATCGAGGCGCAGATCCGCGCCGCCGCCGCCGCGCTGCTTGCAGGCGGAAGCGCGCCGAAGCGGCCGACGCGCGCGCCGCGGCACGAGGCGGATGTCCCCGCCGAGCTTGCCGAGGCGCTGGCGCACGATGACGCGGCGCGGGCGGCCTTTGATGCCTTCCCGCCAAGCTGTCGCCGCGAATATTGCGAGTGGATTGCCGAGGCGAAGCGACCCGAAACCCGTGCACGGCGCGTCGCCGATGCCATTGGCTGGATGCGTGAGGGCAAACGGCGAAACTGGAAATACGAAGATCGCTAGGCGCAATGCGGCTGCACCTTCGCGCGATTGCCGCTCCGGCTGATAAAGGTGTTTTGCACCTTCACGTAAATCGGGAGAGTCTCCAAGACGCGTCCGTTTATCCCCCGATCCCTGAAACCCAGCCGCGTCCCGCGACGAACCCATGCCGCTGATCGTCGTGATGCTCTTGCTGTTGTTCATGGATATTCTGACGATCCTGATCCGCCGGGGCTGCCCAGCGACGCACGGGCCGGGAGCAGCAGCGTGCCGCGTCTCCAGAACGATCCCGCGGCGCGCTGCGACCGGCTCGGCCGGATATTGGCGAGCGTGATGCGCGCGGGAAGCGACCGGCTCGGCCGCATCGGCAATCGACTGTTGCCCGATTGAGGGAACGCCCCTGCGCGGGCAGGGTTGTTCCAACGCCTATCCCCCTTTCGAACGAGTCGAGGTCCCGATGCGCCGTCTGCCGCTTTTGCTGCTGTCCTCCACGCTCGCCGCGTGCAACCCCGGCGTGCCGGGCAACAGCGACCAACCCGATACCGCCCTTGCACCGTCGCCGGCGGCCACGGAGCCGGCGACGCCGAACCCAGATGACCAGCCCGCGCCGTCGGCCGAAACGCCAGCACCCGCGCCCATCCTCACGCCCACGCCTGCCGCCACGGCAGCGCCTTCGCCGACGCCCGCCCCAACTCCTTTGCCGACGATGGCCGAACCCACGGTGCAGGATGCCGTCGCAGTGGTCACGCGCTACTACGACTTGATCGACCGGGGCCGGTATCGCCAGGCGTGGCTGTTGTGGGACAATCGCGGCGCCGCGTCGGGAATGAGCGCGCGCGCCTTTGCCGACGCGCAGGGCAAATATGCCAGCATCGCAGTGCGCACCGGTACGCCCGGCCGCGTCGATGCGGGCGCAGGCCAGCGCTACGTCACGATTCCGGTGCAGGTGTCGGGCCGGTTGAAGGACGGCAATCGCCCCTTCGCGATGCAGGGTGAGGTGACGCTGCACCGCACCGGGCCGATCGACGGCGCGACCGAGGAGCAACGGCGCTGGCATTTGTATCGCAGCGACATCGACTCGCGCCCCGATGACGACACGCAGGCCGGTGCCCCCGACCGTCCGGCGTCGGTCACCGCCGAATATCGCTGCGACGGCGGCATCCGCCTGTCGGTGGTATTCGACAATCGCCGCGACCGCGCGGTCGTCAGCGGCAATGGGCGTCGGATCGCCGTGCTGGACGAACAGCGCGCCGGTTCGGGTATATGGTACAAGGGGCAGGGGTATGAACTGCGCGGAAAGGGCAACGCCATGACGTGGACCGGGCCGCGCGGCCACGCGGTCGAGTGCACCGCGCGCGACTGATCGCGGCGATCGCGCTTCTGTCGCGGCGGCGCATGGCCTAGGCTGGCGCGATGGCTCGTTTCACGCTGCATTTCACCGCCCAGCCCGTCGACATCGACGAACTGGGGCACGTCAACAACGCCGTCTGGGTCCGCTGGATTCAGGATATCGCCGTGTCGCACTGGCGGGCGGTGGCGCCGGCCGATCAGGTGGCGGCCTATATCTGGGTCGTGACGCGGCACGAGATTGACTATCGCGGCAACCTCTCGGTCGGCGAAGGCGTGACCGGCGAGACCTGGGTGGCGGAGGCGCTGCGCGGCGCGCGGTTCGACCGTCATGTCCGCTTCATCGGCGACGACGGCAAGCTGCTGGTCGAGGCGAAGACGACCTGGGCGCTGATCGACCGTGCGACCGGCCGCCTGTTGCGCGTGCGCGACGACATCGCCGCGCCGTTCCTGGTCGACTGAGCCAGCGTCAGCGACCCACGCGCGGCACGGCGTCGCGACCGCCCTGGCGCGCAACCATGTGCACGGCCTCAGCCGCTGTTGCGCAGCGCAGTCGCGATAGCGTTGATCGACAACAGGATGCCTTCGCCGATCTGGGGGTCGCTTTCGCCCGCGCGATGCCGCTTCAGCAGCTCGATCTGGAGCAGGTTGAGCGGCTCGATATAGGGCAGGCGCAGGCGGATCGATGCGTCGAGCTTCGGATGCCGGTCGAGCAGTCGCGTCTGGCGGGTGATCGTCAACAGCCCGTCATGCGTTGCCTGCCACCCGTCGCGGATGCGGCCGAAGATCGCATCGGCCATCGCCTGGTCCTCGACCAGCTGGGCATAGCGCGTGGCGATGCCCATGTCGGACTTGGCCAGCACCTGTTCCATATTGTCGAGTGTCGCGGCGAACAGCGGCCAGCCGGCGGCCATTTCGCGCAGCAGTCCCTTGTCCGCAAACGCCTGGATCGCGGCACCGACTCCGTACCAGCCCGGCAGCATCACGCGCGCCTGTGCCCAGCTGAACACCCAGGGAATGGCGCGCAGATCCTCGATCGCGTCCGATTTCTTGCGGCTGGCCGGGCGCGACCCGATCTTCAACCCGGCGATTTCGGAAATCGGCGTCATCTGGCGGAAGAAGGTGGTGAAGCCGTCGGTTTCGTAGACCAGCCCGCGATAGGCGCGAAACGCCGTGTCCGACAGCGTGTCCATTGCCGCCGAAAACCGGGCATAGTCGCCGTTGCTCAGCTTTTCGGGTTCGAGGCTGGCGAGCAGGGTCGCCGATGCAATCGCCTCAAGGTTGGTCATCGCACTCGCCCGCGTGCCATATTTGGCGGCAATGACTTCGCCCTGTTCGGTGATGCGGATGCGCCCCTGCACCGTGCCCGGCGGCTGCGCCTGGATCGCGGAAAAGGCGGAGCCGCCGCCGCGGCCCACTGCGCCGCCGCGCCCGTGGAACAACTGCATGCCGACATTGGCCCTCGCGAACACCGGCGCCAGCGCGGTCGACCCGCGCGACAATTGCCATGTCGAGGTCAGATAGCCGCCGTCCTTGTTCGAATCGGAATAGCCGATCATCACTTCCTGATGGCCGCGCGCACCGGCGATCGCGGCGACTTCGGGAATCGCCAGCCATTGTTCCATGATCGCCGGCGCGCTTTCCAGGTCGGCGACGGTTTCGAACAGCGGCACCGCCATGATGTGTGCCTGCGCGGGTTCGCCGGGGACGTAGAGCCCCGCCTCGCGCAGCATCACATGGACTTCCAGCAGGTCGGAAACCGACTGCGTCATCGAGACGATATAGTTGGTGATGCACGCGCGGCCGTATTTCGCGTGGCTGGCCGCCGCTTCGCGCACGATCGCCAGTTCGGACGCGGTTTCGTCCGAATAGTCGGCATAGGGGCTGGTCAGCAGCCGCGGGCTGGCGAGTTCGCGGCGAAGCAGCGCGACGCGCGCTTCCTCGTCGAGCGCGGCATAGTCGGATTCGACACCCGCCTTGCGCAACAGCTCGCTCACGACGCGTTCGTGCACCGCGCTGTTCTGGCGCATGTCGAGCGTGGCGAGGTGAAATCCGAACGTCTCCACTGCGCGGATCAGTCGGCCCAGCGCTCCGCCCGACGCCATGATCGCCCCGCCGCGCGCGGCCAGCGCATGCGCGATGGCGACCAGTTCGTCGCGGAATGCCGACGGGTCGGCATAGGGTTCGCCATGCAACGCGCCGGGGCGTGGTGGCGCCTTGCCGGTCAGCCTGAGATGCGTGGCCGCCAGCCGGGCATAGATGCCGGACAAGGCGCGGCGATAGGGCTCGTCGGCGCGGCTCGGCGCGGTGTCGCCGCTGGTGTCGGCCAGTTCCAGCACCGCATCGTCGACATCGGCGTGGCGGGTCGAGATCGACAGTTCGGCGCCCAGTGCATGGACCGAGTCGAGATAATGGCCGAGCACCGTCTCCGCCGCGCGCGACAATGCGAAGCGCATCGACTGCGCCGTGACGAACGGATTGCCGTCGCGATCGCCGCCGATCCAGCTCCCCGGCCGGACGAAGCTTGGCACGCGATCGCCCAGCGCGCGGTCCCAGCGTGAATAGAGCGCGGGCAGCGCGGGCAGGAACACGTCGCGCAGATAGGACAGCGCGGTTTCGACTTCGTCGGGCACGCCCAGCTTTTCGCGGCGCAACACGCGCGTTTGCCACAAAAGCGCAATCTGGCGGAGGATCGCAGCGTCGATGGTGTCGCCGTCATCGGTTTCGGTCAGCCCGCGATCCTTGAGCGCCATCAGTTCGGCCACGCGATTGCGATGGTCGATCATGCTCTTGCGGCGCACTTCGGTCGGGTGCGCGGTGAGCACCGGCACGATCAGCGCATGATCGAGCAGCGCCATCACCGCATCGCCGCCGATGCCGTGTTCGCGCAATCGCTGCAACGCGCTTTCGACGTCCGCTTCGGGCTCGACGGCAATGCCCTGTCGGTCCTCGGCCAGATTGGCGAGCATCGAGAACAGCATGAAGCCACGGACGAAATCGAGCGTCTCATCCAGCGTCAGCCGGTCTAGCCCCGGGTCGATCGCGTCGGCGCCGGCGACGCCGCGATGCCGGTCCACCGACGTCGACCGGATATATTCGATTCGCTTGAACAGCGCCTCGCCGCCATAGCTGCGGATGACATCGCCCAACAGGCGCCCCAGAAAGCGAATGTCCGGGTTATTCGTGATCGGGGGAAGCGTGGCCATTCGCCTTTGCTGCAACGCGAAAGCCGCGCGGTCAACGCCCGCGCGCGCCGGGCGGCCGCAAAGCCGCGTCGGGAACGGTCCCGTCGACGATAAGCCGCTGCGCGATATCCTCCGCATCGTCGGGCGCGTTCTTGTCGATGACGGTCAGCGCATCGGGGGCGGGGGCGACGGTGGGAAGCGCACTGCCCAGTCCAAGCGAATCGGGGATAACAACCATCGTCGTGCCCGGCGCCACTACAGAAGTCAGCGCGGCGCGGAACATCTCCGGCCCGTCGAAATGCTGGCTTTCGACCGGCGCGCTCGCCGGTCCGGCGCCACCGTCGCCCGGCAGCGCCACGCGGACCCAGCGATATTCGTCGCCCCGGATGCTTTGCAGCGTGAACGCCTGCGAGGTGGCGATCGCGCCGTTGAACGATACCGGCGCCGACCCGATCATCACGCCGTTGCGCAGCACGACCATGCGGCGGTCGGCGGCGCTTACCACGATCGACACCGGCCCCGTCGGCGCCAGCTCGGGCCGCCACAGCACCGCGCCGTCCGGACGGTCGGGGGTGGGCAGATTGGCGCGCACTGCGGCGACGGTCGGGCCGACGCGGAGCCGGCCCGGCTGGTTGACAACCACCACGGTCATGCCGAGCGAGGTTTCGCCGAACAGCAACCGCGCAAATTCATGCGGCAGGCGAATACAGCCGTGCGAGGCGGGATAGCCGGGCAGGCTGCCGCCATGCAGCGCGATGCCGCGCCAGGTCAGTCGCTGCATGTACGGCATCGGCGCGTTGTTATAGGTGCTCGACCGGTGGTTCACGCGCTTTTGCAGGATCGTGAACACACCCATCGGCGTGCGGTGGCCCGCGCGCCCGGTCGACACAGTGGAAACCGCGATCGGCACGCCGTTGCGATAGGCGACCAGCCGCTGCGTCGCGATATTGACGACGACCAGCACCGGCCCCTGTGGCGCCAGTTGCGGCGCCCAGATGAAATCGCCGGCGTTCAGGCTGGTGACGGCCTGCATCACGCTGCCCCCCGTCAACGGCTTCATTCCCGCCCAGGAAGCCGAAGCGAGCGTGCAGACGGCGGCGGCAAGGAAAATCGCGCGGCGGCGGCCGGCAAACAGGCGCATGGCGGTCCCCCCTCGGGTTTCGACGTCATGACGTCATCGAAATGGCCCTAGCATGCGCGGAGCAAATTTACCACTGCTCGATTGGGGGTGGTGGCCGGGGAAAAGCGCGACACCGGCCCGTTCCCAAGGCAAGACCCAGGATACGCGGGCGCCGGGGGACAAAGGGGTGGGCCGGTGTCGCTCGTAAGCGCGCCGTCGACGCGCCTCCGATTCGTCGGTCAGATGGAAGTGGTCAGCGCGATCAGCCAGTCTGGCGAATTGGCGACCGCTATCGCTTCGATCCATTTATCGATGCCCAGGCCGATCATCACCCCGGTCGCGAGCAGCAGCGCGCCCAGCACGCGGCGACCGCCATTGCCCGCCGAGAGCAGCCGGGCGTTCCAGCGGCGCATGGCGGTGCGCCCCGCCATCGCAATCGCCAGCAATACGGACGCAATGCCCGAACCGAAGGCGAGCATGACGAAGGCGACCTGTGCCAGATTCTCACCCTGCGCGGCGAGCAGCGTCGCGGCACCCAAAGTCGGCCCGACGCAAGGGCTCCACACGAGTCCCAGCAGCACGCCGATACCCGCCTGGCCCCACAGGCCGAAGCGGTCGAGCGCCGCCTGGCGTTCGCCGGCCCATCCCGCCAGTGGCGCCGCGGCGCGTTCAAACGCGTGCTGGGCGGCGGGAATGAGCAACGTCATGCCGATCAGCGCCAGCATCACCGCCGCGAACAGGCGTAGCGCCTGCCCGTCCAGCCCCGCGCCCGTTCCGAGTGTGGCGAGCGCGAAGCCGGTGGCAGTGAAGCTGGCTACCAGACCGGCAGCCAGCACCGCCGGACCCCATTTGCCGCGCTGCGCGGCGCTGCCCAATACGATCGGGACAAGCGGCAGCACGCAAGGCGACAGGATGGTCAGCGCGCCGGCGACAAAGCCGAGCGCGGGATTCAACGCCGATGTCACCGCGGGATCAGCCGTTCACCGACGCCAGCAGCTTCGCCACCGACGCCTCGTCGGCGACATAGACGATACGGCCGGTCTCGCGCTTGCCGCGGAAGGCAATCAGCGTCGATTGCTTTTGCGCGCCGAACTTCTGCCACAGCGGCTTCTGGGTATCGAAATCGATGCGGAAGATGATGATGTCGCGGTTGGCAGGGTTTTCGCTCAGCTTGGCCAGCGCGCGACCCTGCGCGGCGCAAACCGGGCACCAGGGAGCGTGAACTTCGACAATGATCTTGCGATTCGCCTTTTGCGCGGCAGCGAAGGCGGCGTCCGAATAGGGCTGGACGTTCAGTGTCGCAGCATGGCCCGCAACTGCAAAGGCGGCGATGCCCGCAAAGGCCGCGAACGCGACCGGAAAGATCTTCGACATGGACTTCGGTCTCCTGCACGGGCGGGGGGCAGGGCGCCTGCCGCCGTTGCAAGGGAGTTCGTCGCGTCGAGCCGCGCGGTTACACTGCGCGGCCAATGGTGCGGATCGGCCGGCGCCATCGCGCGCACCGCGATACCGCAAGGCACAGGATGCATCGCGAACCAGCGCGGCCACGGGTCGCGGCGCGGCGGCGAAGGGGGGCGCGGCCGCGCGGGTCCCGCGTTATACGTCCAGGTTGGCCACGCTCAGCGCGTTTTCCTGAATGAACTCGCGGCGCGGTTCGACCACATCGCCCATCAGCCGCGTGAAAATCTCGTCGGCGACATCGGCCTGGTCGATCGCGACCTTGAGCATCGAGCGGTTCTGCGGGTCGAGCGTGGTTTCCCAAAGCTGTTCCGCGTTCATTTCGCCCAGCCCCTTGTAGCGCTGGATCGACAGGCCCTTGCGCCCCGCCGTCAGCACCGCGTCGAGCAGCTGGCTGGGCCGCGCGACCAAAGTTTCGCCCTTGGCGGCGGTCAGCGTCGTTTCGCCATCGTCCTCGGCTTCCGCATCGGCGTTCGCGGCCTTCAACGGGACCAGCTTGGCGGTGGTCGCATAGCTGTGGGCCTGTTCCTCGGTCAGGCCATGGAGCTTGCGCGCCTCGGCCGACGCCAGGAACGCCGGCTCGATGGGGTAATGGTCGGTCACGCCGCGCCACAGACGTTCGAAGTGAAAACCGCCGTCCTCGGTCACGCGCGCGCTCCACCGCGCGTCGGCGTCGGTCGAATCGAGTTGTTGCACCACGCGCTGCAGCCGTTCGGCGCGCTGCCCGGGGGTGGCGAGGGGGTCGAGCGTGCCGGCCAGCGCCAGCGCCTCGATGATCGCCGGATCATAGCGGCGCGGGACATAGCGCATCAGCGTGCGCATGCGCCGGGCGTGGTCGACAAGCGCGGTCAGGTCGGTGCCGCTGCGCGTGCCTTCGCTCGTCTCCAGCCGCACCGTCGCCACGCCCGCCTCGACCAGATACTGGTCCAGCGCGGCGTCGTCCTTCAGATAGACTTCGGACCGGCCCTTGGTCGCTTTGTACAGCGGCGGCTGGGCGATGTAGAGGTGCCCGGCCTGGATGATCTCGGGCATCTGGCGATAGAAGAACGTCAGCAGCAGCGTGCGGATATGCGCGCCGTCGACATCGGCGTCGGTCATGATGACGACCTTGTGATAGCGCAGCTTCTCAAGGTTGAAATCGTCGCGGCCGATGCCGGTGCCCATTGCCTGGATCAGCGTGCCGATTTCGCGGCTGGACAGCATGCGGTCGAACCGCGCGCGTTCGACGTTCAAAATCTTGCCGCGCAACGGCAGGATCGCCTGGAAATGCCGGTCGCGGCCCTGCTTCGCCGACCCGCCGGCCGAATCGCCTTCGACCAGGAAGAGTTCGGACTTGGCGGGGTCGCGTTCCTGGCAATCGGCCAGCTTGCCGGGCAGGCTGGCGATGTCCATCGCGCCCTTGCGCCGCGTCAGCTCGCGCGCCTTGCGTGCCGCCTCGCGCGCGGCGGCGGCATCTATCACTTTCTGAATAATCATGCGCGCAGGCGCGGGATTTTCCTCAAGCCATTCGGCCAGCTTGTCGGCCATCAGGCTTTCGAGCGGCTGACGCACTTCGGAGCTGACCAGCTTGTCCTTGGTCTGCGACGAGAATTTCGGGTCGGGCAGCTTGACCGAGACGATCGCGGTCAGCCCCTCGCGCATGTCGTCGCCGGTAAGGCTGACCTTCTCCTTCTTCAGCGCGCCTGACTTGTCGGCATAGGCGTTCAGCGTGCGCGTCAGCGCGGCGCGGAACGCGGCCAGGTGCGTGCCGCCGTCGCGCTGGGGGATATTGTTGGTGAAGCAGAGGACGTTTTCGTAATAGCTGTCGTTCCATTCCAGC
Source organism: Pseudomonadota bacterium (assembly GCA_049323815.1). Taxonomy (GTDB): domain Bacteria; phylum Pseudomonadota; class Alphaproteobacteria; order Sphingomonadales; family Sphingomonadaceae; genus Sphingomonas. Next base: position 137,235 of record JBMOOB010000044.1, read on the forward strand.
GCGACGTCGATCGTCACGTCGTCGCGCGTGCCGGCGATGGCGATCGGATCGGGCATCAGCGCGGTCTTGTTCCGGTCCAGCCACTTCACGAACGCGGCGATGCCGCCTTCGTAGAACAGTTCGACTTCCTTCGGCTCCTCGCTGCGCGCGTCGCGCAGGACAAGGCGGACTCCCGAATTGAGGAACGCCAGTTCGCGATAGCGATGTTCCAGCTTGTCGAAGTCATATTCGGTGATCTTGAACGTCGCGGGGCTGGCGAGGAAAGTCACGCGCGTGCCCTTTTTGCCGTTCGCCGGGCCGATGACGCGCAACGGCGCTTCGGCATCGCCGTGGCGGAAGCGCATGTAATGCTCCTCGCCATCGCGCCAGATGTTGAGGTCCAGCCATTCGGACAGCGCATTGACCACCGACACGCCGACGCCGTGCAGGCCGCCGGAAACCTTGTATGCATTGGTATCCGACGTGTTCTCGAACTTTCCGCCCGCGTGCAGTTGAGTCATGATGACTTCGGCCGCCGACACGCCTTCTTCGGCGTGGATGCCGGTGGGAATGCCGCGGCCGTTATCCTCGACCGACACCGATCCGTCGGGATTGAGCGTGATGAGGATCAGGTCGCAATGTCCGGCCAGCGCCTCGTCGATGGCGTTGTCGGACACTTCGAACACCATGTGGTGCAGGCCCGATCCATCATCGGTATCGCCGATATACATGCCGGGGCGCTTGCGAACCGCGTCCAGGCCCTTCAGGACCTTGATCGAATCCGCGCCATATTCATTGCCGTTGGGGATGTTCGTTTCGTCGGAAGCCATGCCAAGCATATAGGGTCGGGCGTCACAAAACGGAAGAAAAATGGACATGCCCGGCGGCGGGGGCGGCAGCGGGGCGGGTTACACTTCGTTACGCCATCGAAACTCCGCGCTTACCGCTGCGCGGCCAGAAGCGAGCATCGAGGGATTTCGAGGAGAATCACGGGTGTTTTCACGCAAGCTTGCCCTGGTCCTGGTCGGCGCTGCTGCCGGCGTCGCGCTTCCCGGCGTGGCGAATGCGCAGCGGGTCGCCACGTCGCCGCGCGGCGGCAGCGCGACTGTTTCGACGTCGCAACAAGGGACGTCGGCGACCGGCACCGTCGACGTGACGACCGCCAACGGCCAAACCGGCAGCGCGACCGGCACTGTCACCTACCACCCGCGCACCGGCGGCGTCGATGCCAACGGATCGGTCACCGGTCCGCAGGGCGGCACAGCGACCGCCAGCGGCTCGGGCAGCTATGATGCCAGCACCGGCACCGCGTCGGGCACGGTCAGCTCGACCGGGCCGAACGGTAATTCGGGCTCGGTCAGCGGCACTGCGGGCAACGGTTCTGCCACCGTCACGACCGGCCAGGGCAAAAGCAAGACCTGGCGCCGCCCGTAACGGCGCCGGGGACGACGCGCGTCACAACGCCCAGCGAAAGGCGCGCGTCAGTTCCGCGGTCCCGTTTTCCAGATAGCATCGGCCGTGCGCCACCAGCACGCGTTCGGGCGCCCAGCCGACCATTCGCTCCACCGCCGCGCGCACCGCCGCGCGATGCCGCCGGAAGGTGAGGCGCATGTCGATCGGCGCGCTGCCGTCCGGGTCCGCCGCGCCCGCCCAGCGGATCAGCATCCGCAGCGGCCAGGGGCGCAGCCGGCGCGGTTCGAAATTCTCGATCAGGTCGGTCAGGATCAGCGTGCCGCTGGCGCGGTGAAAGAAGTCCGCTTCGTTCAGGACATCCCCGCACAGCAGGATCTGTTCGAGTGCGCCGCTCCATTCGGGCGGTGGCGAGTCCCCAAGCGTCCGGCCGTCGGGCAGGGGCCGCCTGGCCTTTTCCGGCAGGCCGGGGACGAGATGGACCGTCGCGCCGGGATGGCGTTCGGCCCATTCGGGCAGATACCAGTAATGCAACGTGTTCGGCGCGATCAGGTGGCGGACCGGCCCCAGCGCGTCCAGCGCGGCGTCCAGCGCCGCATCCCAGGCGATGGGCGAATGCAGCCACAATCCGCCGTCGGGCAACCGTACCACCGTCATCCGCGTGGGAAAGGGAAAGCGAAGCCCGGCGATCCCGAACCCGATCGACGCGCCGTCGACAATCCAGATGTCCTGCGCCACCGGCTTCAGCGACGCCAGCGGCGCATAGTCGCGATGCGATCCCAGCAAGGCATTTTCTCCTTTGATTCAGGTCGGTGCGATCGCTTCCGCATCAACGCGGAACCGCGTCGCGGGTTCGGGCACCTCGGCGAACAACGCGGGCTCGGTTCCCGTCATCCAGGTCTGGCCGCGCCCGGTCAGCCGTTCGAACAGCGCGGCGCGGCGCAACGGGTCGAGGTGGGCGGCGACTTCATCGAGCAACAGCACCGGCGCCCGCCCGATCCGGTCGGCGACCAGCTCGGCATGGGCCAGCACGATGCCGAGCAGCAGCGCCTTTTGCTCGCCGGTCGAGCACAGATGCGCCGCCTGCCGCTTGTCGAGGTGCAGGACCGACAGGTCGGCGCGATGCGGCCCCGCCAGCGTCCGTCCGGCGGCGGCATCGCGGCGCCGCCCCTCGGCGAGCGCGCGCGCAAGATTATCGGCGTCGCCGTCCCATGCCTCGATCGACAGCGACGCGCGCGCGAACGGGCCGGGCGGCTGGTCGGCCAGCCGCTTCGACAGCGCCGCCACTGTCTCGCGCCGCGCGGCATGCAATGCGGCGCCATGTTCGGCCATCCGCGCCTCCAGCGCGCCCAGCCATGCGGGGTCGGGTGCGGCCTCCTCCGCCAGCAACCGGTTGCGCTCGCGCATCGCGGTTTCATAGCGCTGGGCATGGCGGCCATGCTGCGGTGCCAGCGCCAGCGCCAGCCGGTCGAGAAACCGCCGCCGCTCGCCCGGCGCTTCGACGAACAGCCGGTCCATCGCGGGCGTCAGCCACAGCATCGTCACCCATTCGGCCAGCGCGTTGGCCGATGCCGGGGCGCCGTTGATGCGGACTATCCGGCGTTCGGGCGCCCCCGGCTCCACTCCCGTGCCCAGTTCGACCGCGGCCAGTCGTGCCGCGACGCCGAAACCGCCGCTGCCGCCCTGGCGCGCCATTTCGGTGAGCGGCACGCGACGCAGCCCGCGACCGGGCGCCAGCAGCGACAGCGCTTCGAGCACATTGGTCTTGCCCGCGCCATTTTCGCCGGTCAGCACCACCAGCCCGGGCCCTGCGTCCAGCGTGGCGGCGGCATGGTTGCGGAAATCGGTGAGGATCAGGCGGTCGACGGCCATGGGTCGTCCCTAGCCCCAGTTCGGGCAAAACTGAAATGGCTGCGCGCCCGGCGCCTAGCGACATTGCGCTTGCCCGCGCGCGCGCCATCCCCGATGAAGGCGGCTACCATTTCCAAGAGGAACTTGTTCATGATCCGCACTTGCCTGGCCGTTGCCGGCGCCTTGCTGCTTGCCGCGTGCGGCCAGCCTCAGCCCGATGTCACCGCGCGCTATTCGATCGCGGGACGCAATGGCGCGCTGGTCATCAAGGTCGACGGCAACGGCGATTCGCGCATCGAAATGGATAAGGATGTGCTGCTGACGAAAGACGGCGTGATGTATTCGATCATCACCGATCCGATGGGCACCTTTGCCGCGAAGCAGGATGATCTTACCGCCGTTTCGCTCGAACTGATGCGCGAAACCGGCTACACTCCGCCGAAGCCGCCGGAAGGTCCGGAATATGAGCTGGTCAAGGGCGGCGAGGAAACCGTGGGCGCGTACAAGGGCACGGTCTGGACGCTCCAGCCCAAGGGCGACGCCAAGGCCCAGATCCCGGGCGTGGTCGGCGTGCTGAGCGACGACAGGACGATTGCGCCGGTCGGTCATGCGATGGCGCTGCGCGCCAAGGCAAGCAACGACAGCCTGAGCGCGGCGATGGGCGCGACCACCAGCCTGCAGAAGCAGACATTGGCGCTGTTCGAAAAGGGCACGGTGCTGCGCATGGGTGACTTCTACAAGCTCACCGACGTGAAGACCGATCCGATCCCGGACAGCGACTTCGCCTTGCCCGAGACGGTGCTTGACCAGAAGGCGCTGCGCGAACGCGCGAACAAGCTGCGCGCGAGCATGATGCCGCCGCCGGCCCCGCCCGCCAAGCCCGAGGCGGGCGCCACGCCCGCCAAGGCGCCGGCGAAGTAAGGCAGACGGAAAAGGGGGCGCTGGACGCCCCCTTTACTTTATTCTTCGCTGCTTCGACGGCGCGGTCAGATGCCCTTCAGTCCCGCCGCATCCAGGCTGGCCTGCGCGATGCGATAGCGCACGGGGTCGGCGATCTTCAGCCGGCGGCGCGCGGCGTCGAGCGGTTCGTCCATCAACCGCTCATAATCCTCGCCGTGCAGCCATGCGGCACGCTTGCCGTGGCGATATCCCTCGATCACTGCGCGGAAGAAGTCGAGCCGCCCGGTCACGCGAATGCTTTTCAATGCGGCGCCGGCGCCGATGAACGCCCAGCCGAGCCCGCCCGTCTGCGCATAGGAAAAGGCGACCAGGCACGCTTCGCCCAGATGCTCGTCGGCCTTGTACCCGGTGATGACATGCCACAGGTCGTGGATGTCGCGTTCGCGCCGACCCATCCAGGCATAGGGGTGCGGCATCGTCCCCTGAAATTCGCTGACCGACATGCTGATGTCCGCCAGCCCCTGCGCCGAATAGCCTGTCGAATCGAGGAAGTCGCGATAGGCGGCGCCGACGGTGCCGTCGGCGAACCCGTCGATCCACGCACGGTCGGTCAACCGTTCGGCGAGTTCGACATGTTCATAGGCCAGCCGCCCGCCATCGGGCACGGTCAACAGCCTGCGATAGCTGCGCTGCGACACATCGCCGTTCAGCGCGCGCATGATGCGGAACACCTGCGTCGTATCGTCGCCGTTGGCGAGCAGCTTGCGGAGCGCGGAGAATGCGGTCCTCCAGTCGCGCTTCATCGGAACGCCGGGATTGAAAGCGGGAGCAGGGGCAGGGTGCGTCGCCATGGTTCGCCGATCGTTAATTGACAAATATGTTAATAGCATGCGGCGTGCGAAACTTCAATCCGGACCCGCACTTTCCGGGCTGACACCGGACGCCGGGGAACCGCGGGTACTGTCCAGAGCTCTTGACACTTCGCAGGAGAATATGACAAGAACTCTTGTCATATGGTCCATATGTCTTGTCAGCTTTTCGTCGGATTCGCCGCGTGAAGAACCGGTTGCGGGTGCTTCGCGCCGAGGCGGGGTGGAGCCAGGGCGAGCTTGCCCGGCTGCTGGGCGTGTCTCGCCAGACGATCAACGCTGTCGAAACGGACAAATATGACCCCAGCCTGCCGCTGGCGCTGCGAATGGCCCGAATTTTTGGAGTGTCGGTAGATGCGATTTTCCTCGACGACTGGTGCCCGCCCGATGGATTCTGAACCGATTCCGCGTCCGCTGCGCCGCCTGGGGGTGCGCATGGTGATCGGCGCCGCGTGCGGGGCGCCGATCGGGTATCTGCTCGGATGGACCCACGCGCTCGACGGATTCAAACATTGGTCGCCGGAAAATCTTGCCGGAATGCTGCTCGCCGCGCTGATGCTGGCGACGGCGCTGATCGTCGGCTGGGCGGGGACCAGCCCGGCACGGATGCGCCGCCTGGCGGGTCCGCGCGATGCCGCCGAACCGCTCGACGCCAATGCGCTGCTTCAGGCCCGCAAGCAGGCGCTGGTTTTGCTTGCGACCGGCGTGGCACTTGCCATTCCGCCGTTGGCGCAGGAACTGGGCTGGTCCGACACGATTCGCCAGGCGGGGCTGGCCGGCATCGTTGCGTTGACGCTGTTCAGCGGATGGCAGACGTTTGCTTTATGGCGCGCCAGCGACGAGCTCGCGCGCGCCGTCATCGTCAGCGCCGGCGCGGCGACCTATTTCCTTGCCGGAACCGCGCTGTTCCTTTGGGCGAGCGCCGCGAAAATGGCACTGCTGCCCGATCTGGGAAGCTGGGCCGTGATGCTGGCCTTTACGGTGTGTTCGCTAGTCTGCTCGGTCACGCTGCAGATTCGCCGCGGCATGCTGCCCGATTGACTGCGCTGCCGCTTGCGCGGCGCATTACACGCGCATCGGCATCAGGACGTAAAGCGCGGCGGATCTGTCGTTTTCGCGGATCAGCGTCGGCGCGGCTGCATCGGCCAGATGCACTTCGACTGTGTCGCCTTCCACCTGCCCGAGTATGTCGAGCAGATAGCGGCTGTTGAATCCGATTTCGAACGGCAAGGCGACATATTCGCCAGGCACTTCCTCGGCCGCGGTGCCGTTTTCGGGGCTGGTCACCGACAGCACGATCTTGTCGCGTTCGAGCGACATCTTGACCGCTCGGGTCTTTTCGGTGGCGATGGTCGACACGCGGTCGACGCCCTGCATGAAGCTCTTCGGGTCGATCTTCAGGATCTTGTCGTTGCCGGTCGGAATGACGCGCGTGTAATCGGGGAACGTGCCGTCGATCAGTTTCGACGTCAGCAACGCAGTGCCCAGGTCGAACCGGATCTTGGTTGCCGACAACGACACACCGACCGACCCGTCGACTTCGTCGAGCAGCTTGCGCAGTTCGGTTACGCATTTGCGCGGCACGATTACGCCGGGCATCGATTCGGCGCCCTCGGGGCGGGCCACGGTGACACGCGCCAGGCGGTGGCCGTCGGTCGCCGCGGCGCGCAGCATCGGCTGGGCGTCGTCGGTGACGTGCAGGAAAATGCCGTTCAGATAATAGCGCGTTTCCTCGGTCGAGATCGCGAACCGCGTCTTGTCGATGATCTGCTTCAGTAGTTCGGCCGACAGCTCGAACGTGGTCGGCAGTTCGCCTTCGGCGATCACCGGGAAATCGTCGCGCGGCAGCGTCTGCAGCTTGAACCGCGCGCGGCCCGCAGTCACCTGGATCGTGCCGTCGCCGGCGGTGAGTTCCACCTGCGACCCTTCGGGCAGCTTGCGGACAATGTCGAACAGCGTGTGCGCGGGGACGGTTGTCGCACCCGTTTGATCGACCGCCGCCGAGATGGTTTCATTGATCTGCAAGTCCAGGTCGGTCGCCATCAGGCGGAGCGCGCCGTCGGCTTGCGCCTCGATCAGCACGTTGGACAGGATCGGAATGGTATTGCGCCGCTCGACCACGGACTGGACGTGGCTAAGGCCCCTCAGAAGAGTTGCTCGTTCGATCGTCGCCTTCATTGCATAACCCCCGGGCCGCCGCCCAACACTTCCACCCAGCGCCGTGCGGCCGGTGGCAATTCGCCGTTCATCATCCTTAGCGCGAAAAAGGGCCGGAGCAAGTCGCTCCGACCCTTTGCGTGCACGGAAATGCTGCGTTGCGGTTTGGTTAGAAGCGGAAACCGACGCCCGCGACCACCTGATGCCGGTCGGTGTCGACTTCGAAGCGATTGGTCGTCGCGCCATCGCTCCATTCGAAATCGGCGTCGGTGTAGTTCGAGTAGCGATATTCCAGCTTCACATAGCTGTTGGTGCCGATCGCGCGTTCGACGCCCGCGCCGACGCGCCATCCGTCCAGGTTGAAGTGATCGTCGGTTTCGGTGGTGCCGTCGCCGGCAAGCACGTTCAGCCGCGAATTGGTATAGCCGCCCTTGGCGTAGATCAGCGTGCTGGGCGATGCCAGGAAACCGGCGCGCGCGCCGACATAGATGTCGCGGCCCGTGCCTACTTCGCCATAGCCGAAGAAATTCGGATCGCTGGTGTTGGCGTTCACCTTGCCGGTCGAATCGGACAATTCCGCCTCGACTCCGATCACCGCCGGGCCGGTGCGGAAGTCATAGCCGACATCGAAACCATAGAGGAAGCCGTCAACATTCTGGTTGTCGCCGTCGACGTCCGAATCCTCGGTGCTGCCGGGACGAACCGTGTCATAGCCCGCGATGACGCCGACGCGCGGACCGGTGAACCGGTCGCCGCTGTCCTGGGCATGGGCGGGGGCGACAAGCGCCGTGGTGGCCGCGAAGGCGGCGGCGCCGATAAGAGCGATACGCATCATGAACTCCTTGAACACAACATACAGGCCCGGCCGTGCGGGCGGATGGTTGAAGCGGTTGGCGTGCCGACAAGTTTCATGAACGCCAGATAAACAACCGAAAATGTTGCATTTTGGCAACACCGGCGCGGAACGCCGCCCGCGCCGGTGCCCATGCCGTCAGAAGCGGAGGCCGACGCCCGCCAGCACCTGGTGCCGGTCGATGTTGTCGCCGAGCTGATCGCCGTCGCTATAGTGGCTGTAGCGATATTCGGCCTTGGCATAGACATTGCCGGTCAGCTTCTGCTCAAGGCCTGCGCCGACGCGGAAGCCATCGGCATTCTGGCCGTCCGAGATGTTCAGCGACGGCGACGTATAGTCGACGTTGTAGCGCGCATTGGTGTAGCCGCCCTTCGCATAGAGCAGCGTGCTCGGCGTGACGGTATAGCCGACGCGCGCGCCGACATAGAAGTCGCGGCCCGCGCTGACGCGCAGGCTGTCGCCCGTGGTCAGGGCGTCGGTCTCGGTGCCCTTGGTGGTCGACCCGGTGACCTCGCCTTCGATCCCGAAGACGGCCTTGCCCTTCTGAATGTCATAACCGATCGCGCCGCCGTAGAGGAAGCCGTCGCGGCTGTCGCCGCTGCCGTTGACCGAATCATAGCCGATCACGCCTTCGGCGCGCGGGCCGCTGAACGGGGCATCCTGCGCGAATGCCGGAGTCGCGAAGGCAGTCGCCGCGGCGGCGGCGAGGATGAGGGTACGCATGTTACAAACTCCTTGAAACCAGCCCCGAACGGGGCGGGTGCTCTATTCGAATAACGCACCTTATCGTTTGATGAACGAAACGAGGCGCAATTGCGGCGTTGCGGCATATTGCCTTGCCTTTGCCGCGATCCTCGACATGGTGCTCGCCATGGCTGGATCGACGCATCGCAAGGGTCGCGACTTCATCGCCCGTCACGGCGAGACGGTATTCAACAAGGCGCGGCGGATGCAGGGGCATCATCCGCACACGCCGCTGACGCGCGCGGGGTTCGCGCAGGCCGACGAAATGGGCGCGGCGTTGCGCGACCTGCTCGGCGCGCATCCGCCGCTGACGCTCTGGTCGTCGTCGGCCGGACGCGCGCTGCAGACGCTGGCGGTGATCGCCGAGCACCTGGAACTCGACTGGCACGGCGCGCATACCGACGACCGGCTGGTCGAAATCGGCATGGGCGATTGGAGCGGGCGCTATTACGCCGACCTGATGGCGGAGGGTGTCGAAGTGCTCGACTCGAAGCATTTCCTGTACGTCCAGCGCCCGCCCGGCGGCGAATGGTATGACGAGATCGCCGCGCGCGTCTCCGCCTGGCTCGCCGATACCGACGGGGATCCTGGCGATCGGCTGGTCATCATGCACGGCATGTCGAGCCGTGTGCTGCGCGGCGTGATGACCGGCGCCGACGTGCTGCCGCAGTTCGACGCCCCGGTCGCGCGCGATTTGCCGCAGGGATCGGTGGTGATGATCGAACGCGGTGTCGAAACCGTCGTCCATCTGGGTACAGGGCGCGGAGCCGCGCCGGCATGATGCCCTTGTTTGCCCTGGCAGCCGCCGCGCTGATGCTCGCCCCGCAGGCGGGCGCCGGGCGCGAGGCGTTGGGCGTGTTCGACAGTTGGGGCGCGTTTCGCGATCCCTCGCCTGCGCATTGCTTCGCCATCGCCGAGCCGGTGCGAAAGCGCAACGGCGACGCGCGCCCGTTCGCCAGCATCGCCACCTGGCCCGGACAGGGCGTGCGCAACCAGTTGCATGTACGGCTCAGCCGTCCGCGCAGCGTCCAGGCGCGCGTCACGCTGTCGATCGGCGAGCGGCGATTCGAGCTGACGGCGGGCGATGCCGATGCCTGGGCGCCCGACGCGCGGACCGATGCCGCGATTGTCGAAGCGATGCGGTCGGGCCGCAGCATGAGTGTGGAGACACTGGCGGCGAATGGCGCGCCTTTCGCCGATGTCTATTCGTTGAAGGGCGCCGCCAGTGCGATCGACGCCGCCGCGATCGGCTGCGTCCGGGGCTAGAGTCGGCTTCGGCGGCAGAACGGTTCGGCAGGGCTCAACCGGATTCCGGAGTCGTCGCGGCATAGGCGTGCAACCCTGTGACTAACGCGTCGAACACCGTGCGGATACGCGCGACATGGCGCAGGTCCCCATGGCACACGACCCAGGTTGCAAGGTCGTGACGAAAGCCGGGCAGCACGCGCACCAGCGCCGGGTCGCGCCGGGCAAGGCCGATTTGGCAGACGCCGATCCCCACGCCGGCGCGGATCGCGGCCAGTTGGGCCAGGTCGCTGTCGGTGCGCAGGTGAAAGGCACGCAGCGGCAAGTCGAAGCCGATCTTGCGCAACGCGTCGAGTACCGGATTGCCATGCTCGACGCCGATCAGCGTGTGGCTGGCGGCTTCCTCCAGCGACCTGGGCACGCCCCTGCGCGCCAGATAGTCACGATGCGCGTGCAGCCCGAGCGGTATCACGCCGATTCGCCGCGCGACCAGTGCTTCCTGATCGGGGCGGACCATGCGCACCGCGACATCGGCTTCGCGCCGCAGCACGTCCTCGCGCCGGTTGCTGGGGGACAACTCGATCGTCAGCTCGGGATGTGCCGCCGTCAGCGTGGCGAGAATCGGCGGCAGCACCTCGACGGCGATTACTTCGCTGGCGGAGATGCGTACCGTGCCCGCGACTCGGCCGGCGGGGCCGGACGCCGCACGCACCAATGCCTCGGCGGCGAGTGCCATCGCCTCGGCATGGCCGCGCAGCGCCTCTGCCGTTTCGGTCGGTTGCAAGCCACCGGGCGCGCGCGTGAACAGCGCAGTGCCAAGCGCCCTTTCCAACGCCTCGATTCGCCGCCGTACCGTCGGTTGCGCCACGTCGAGCACGCGCGCCGCCGCCGACAGGCTGCCTTCGCGCAGCACCGCCAGCAGCGCGCGATAGCCGTCCCAATCGTCGCGCGGATCAATATCGCTCATATATTTTGTATAGGCTGATGAACACTGCTGGACAATTTCGTTCATCCGCGTCGCGTGCGATTTTTCCGCCATCGGCAAGGATGGAGGTTGTGATGGAAAAGACAGTGCTGGTGCTGGGCGCCACCGGCGGCGTGGGTGGGGAGACCGCGCGGGCATTGCGGCGGCATGGGTGGCGCGTGCGTGCGCTGGCGCGCCATCCGCGCGGGGGCGCCGATGGTTTCGAATGGCGGCGCGGCGATGCGCTCGATGTCGATGCGGTGCGCGCGGCGGCGGAAGGCGCCGATGCGCTGCTGCACGCGGTCAACCCGCCGGGCTATCGCGGCTGGCACCGGCTGGTGCTGCCGATGCTCGACAACAGCATCGCCGCTGCGCGCGCGGTGGGGGCGCGGCTGGTGCTGCCCGGTACGCTCTATAATTATGACCCCGCGCGCCAGCATCTGGTGGCGGAGGATGCGCCCCAGCGCGCGCGTACTCGCAAGGGTGCGATCCGTGTCGAGATGGAGCGGCGGATCGAGCACGCCGCATGGGAGGGCGTGCGCGCGCTGATCGTGCGCGCGGGCGATTTCTTCGGCCCGCGCCCCGGCAACAGCTGGTTTTCGCAGGGGATGGTCACGCCGGGCCGCCCGGTGCGGTCGATACTCGCGCCCGGCACGAAGGGCGTGGGCCATGCCTGGGCCTATCTGCCCGACCTGGCCGAGACCTTCGCGCGATTGATGGATCGGGAGGCGGAATTGCCGCGCTTCGCCCGCTATCATTTCGCCGGGCATTGGGACGCGAGCGGAAGCGCGATGGTCGACGCGATTGCCGCGGCTGCGGGGAATCCCGACATGCGGCGGCGGAAAATGCCCTGGGGTTTGCTGCCGATGATCGCGCCGTTCAACGCGACGATGCGCGAGATGATCGAAATCCGCCCCTTCTGGCACCATCCGCTGGCGCTCGACAATGGCGCGCTGGTGGCGCTGCTGGGCGAGGAGCCGCGCACGCCGATTGACCGGGCGGTACGCGAGGCGCTGGCGGGGCTGGGGTGCCTAGACGCAGGGGCGGTGCGCGGCGCGCTCGCGCAGCAGTAGAAACTTCGCGCGCAATCGACTATATGCGGCCGATGCAGACAGCATCGGCCGCCCCCATGCCCATCCCCGGGCACATCGACCCCGTGCCCGTTCCGCGTGCCGAGGCACAGCGTGAGGACGGTCGCGTCGACCTGATCGGACTGCCCAAGGACGGCATTCGCGCTGCGCTTGAATCGGCAGGGATGGAGCCGAAGCAGGCGAAATTGCGCGCCAAGCAATTGTGGCACTGGATCTACAATCGCGGCGCCACCGAATTTTCGGCGATGACCGACATTGCCAAGGCGCAGCATCCGTGGCTCGCCGAACGCTTCGTCATCGGCCGCCCCGAAGTGGTCGAGGCGCAGGTGTCGACCGACGGGACGCGCAAATGGCTGCTGCGCTCGCCCGACGGGCAGGATTATGAAATGGTGTTCATTCCCGACGCCGACCGGGGAACGCTGTGCGTGTCAAGCCAGGTCGGCTGCACGCTCAACTGCCGTTTCTGCCACACCGGTACGATGCGGCTGGTGCGCAACCTGACCGCGGGCGAGATCGTCGGCCAGGTGATGCTCGCGCGCGATTCGCTCGGCGAATGGCCCAGCCAGCCCGAGGGACGGTTGCTTACCAACATCGTCATGATGGGCATGGGCGAGCCGCTGTATAATTTCGAGAATGTCCGCGACGCGCTGAAGCTGGTGATGGACGGCGACGGTCTGGCGCTCAGCAAGCGGCGCATCACGCTGTCGACCAGCGGCGTCGTGCCGATGATGGCGCGCGCGGGCGAGGAGATCGGCGTCAACCTGGCGGTGTCGCTGCACGCGGTGACCAAGGAAATCCGCGACGAGATCGTCCCGCTCAATCGCAAATACGGCATCGAGGCGTTGTTGCAGGCGTGCGCCGACTATCCCGGCGCCAACAATGCGCGGCGCATCACCTTCGAATATGTGATGCTGAAGGACAAGAACGACAGCGACGAACATGCGCGCGAGCTGGTGCGGCTGCTGCGCAAATATCGCCTGCCCGCCAAGGTCAATCTGATTCCGTTCAACCCGTGGCCCGGCGCGCCATATGACACCTCAACCCCCGAACGGGTGAAGGCGTTCAGCAACATCGTGTTCGAAGCGGGTATCTCTGCCCCGGTGCGCACTCCGCGCGGGCGCGATATCGACGCGGCGTGCGGTCAGTTGAAGACCGCGGCGGAGAAGAAGAGCCGCGCCGAACTGGACCGGCAGGCGGAGGAAAAGCTGGCGGCGCTGGGTTAGGAATCTGTTCGGAAATGCGCCGCGTAACGCAGTTCGATGCTGGTGCGGCCATGCGCCGGAACGCGAATTTCCGCGCAGCTTCTCAGCCGCCCGCCCTTTCGCGTCGACGCGCCGCGATCAGCGTGCGGATACGCGTACCATCCTCTGGCGTGGCGGGATTATAGACGAGCAGATTGAGGTCCGGCCGCCCCTCGACTGCGAAGGTCGAAAATTCGAGCGCGATCACGCCCAGTTCGGGATGGACCAGGCGTTTCACGCCGTCGCCGTGCCCCGCGACGTCGTTGTCGCGCCACAAGGCCGCGAATTCCGGGCTCGTCCGCGACAATTCCTCGACCAGACCGGCGACTTCGGCGCTGGTGCTCGCACCCGCGCGCGCCGCGTCGGCGCGGAACGACGCGACGACATAGCGCGCGACGCTCATCCAATCCTCCTGCGCCGCACGGACGCGGCTGTTCGAGAACATCAAGCGCAGCACGTTGCGGTCGCGCGGCGCCAGCGCGGCATAGTCGGTCAGCAGCAACGCCGCCGCGTCGTTCCACGCGATGACGTCCCAGGTGGCGGTGCGGATCATCGCCGGCACGTCGCCGAACGCATCGAGCACGCGTTGCAGGCGAGGGCTGATCCCCTCGGTAACCCGATAGCGCGCCTCGGGCGGGTGGCCGAAAGCGAGCAGGAAGAGATGCTCGCGCTCCAACTCGGTCAGCATCAGGCCCGCCGCAATCCGGTCGAGCACGTCGGGCGAGGGCGCGCCGCCGCGTCCCTGTTCGAGCCAGGTATACCAGGTGGCGCTGATGTTCGCGCGTTGCGCGACTTCCTCGCGCCGCAGCCCCGGCGTGCGGCGGCGGCCCGCCGCGAAGCCGAAGCTTGCCGGGTCGAGCCGCGCGCGTCGGTCGCGCAGAAAAGCGCCCAGGCCGGCGCCGTAGCCGTTCGGCATGGCAATCCTGTTGGTCATTATACCGGGATAAAGTCACTACTTTACCGGGAATAGCTATGCGGCAAGGCGCGTTTCGGAACAACCCAGGAGCGTTTCGAATGCGTATCTTCCTTACCGGCGCGACCGGATTCATCGGATCACGGATCGTCCCCGAATTGATTGCCGGCGGTCATCAGCTATTGGGCATGACTCGATCCGAAAGCGGCGCGCGGGCGCTGGCCGATGTGGGCGCCGAGGCGCATCATGCCACGTTGGAGGACCTCGACAGCATCCGCGCCGGCGTCGAACACGCCGATGCCGTGATCCATACGGCGTTCGACCATGATTTCTCGAACTTCGTCGCCAATTGCGAAAAGGACGCGCGCGTCATCGCGGCGATGGGCGAGGTACTGCGCGGGTCGAACCGGCCGCTGCTGATTACCTCGGGCGTCGGCATGGGCGGATCGGCGCCCGGGGTTCTTGCCACCGAGCGGGTGTTCGATCGCACGCACCCCAATCCGCGCGCCGCGTCGGAGATCGCAGGCGCGGCGTTGCTCGACGCCGGCGTCCATGTCGCGGTGGTGCGGCTGCCGCAGGTGCATGATACCGAACGGCAGGGGCTGGTCTCTCCATTGGTAACGATGGCGCGCGAAAAGGGTGCGATGGCTTATATCGGCGAAGGCGCCAATCGCTGGGCGGCGGCGCATGTCAGCGATGTCGCGACGCTTTACGCGCGCGCGATCGACCGGGCCGTGCCGGGCGCGCGCTACCACGCGGTTGCCGAAGAAGGCGTTGCCGCACGCGCCATCGCCGAGGCGATTGCCGAGGGTCTGGGCATCCCCGCGCTGTCGATCACGCCCGATCAGGCGCCCGACTATTTCGGCTGGATGGCGATGTTCGCGTCGCTCGACATCGCCGCATCGAGCGCCTGGACGCGCGCCGAACTCGACTGGAACCCGACCGGCCCCGGCTTGATCGAGGACCTGCGCGCGATGGACTATTCGGTGGTATTCGACCGCTATTGAGCCGGGCGGCTCATGCGGAACAGCGCGTCCTCGCCGATTTCAAAATAATCGGCGGGTCCGCCCGCGCGCAGGATCGGGCGCGCGCGTTCGGTGCGGTAGATGCCGTCTTCCAGCATCGCCGAATCGATGTGGATACCGACTGCCTCGCCCAGCACCAGCCAGGTGTCCACCGGTACGCCGTTCAACCCTTGCAACCGCAAGATCTGCGTTACCTTGCATTCGAAATGGACCGGGCTTGCCGCCACGCGCGGGGGACGAACCAACTGTGACGGCGCCTCGGCCAGTCCCGCACGATCGAATTCGTCGACGCGCTCCATCGTCGACGTGGCGTTCATTGCGTCGGCCAGCGGCCGCGTCGCCAGATTCCACACGAACTCGCCCGTCGCTTCGACATTCGCGAGGCTGTCCTTGCGCCCGACCGAGGCAAAGCCAAGGATTGGCGGACGATAGTTGAACAGATTGGAAAAGCTGTAGGGTGCAAGGTTGCGCACGCCTTGTTCGGACACCGTCGAAATCCACCCGATCGGTCGCGGCGCGATAATCGAGCCCAGCGGGTCGTGCGGAAGGCCATGGCCGTCGGCCGGACGATAGAAATGATAGCGGTTCATGCGCGCCGGCTCGGCCCGAATTTCGGCGCGGTCAAGTCCGGCACGGTATCAGGACGCATGGGCCCTTATCGGCGCGCCTCCGATAGACTAAAATGAGGGTGATGGAAAAATCGGTTCCCGTTGCCGCGCCCGCCGCCGACGACGCTGTGCCTGCCGGCACGGTGATTGCCCGCCATGCGCTGGTGACTCGCATCTGGCATTGGTTGAATGCAGTCAGCATCTTCATCATGATCGGCAGCGGTCTGATGATCTTCAACGCGCATCCGCGCCTCTATTGGGGCAGCTATGGCGCGAACTATGACACGCCCTGGCTGACGCTGTCGCGCTTTCCCGGCTGGTTGACCCTGCCGTCGCATTATTCCTTGTCGATGGGGCGCCGGTGGCACCTGTTTTTTGCGCTGGTGCTGGCGTTCGGGCTGCTGGTGTTCATGGTCGCCAGTCTGGTGAACCGCCATTTCCAACGCGACCTGCGCGTCCGCACGTCGGAACTGGCGCCGCGTCACCTGTGGGCCGACCTGAAGGACCATCTGGCGTTCCGCTTCCACGATCCGAAAAATCCGCGCGCGTACAATATCTTCCAGAAGCTGTCGTATGTATCGGTTCTGTTCGGGCTGATCCCGGTGCTGATCCTGTCCGGGCTGACGCTTTCGCCCGGGATGGACGCTGCGTGGCCGGTGCTTCTTGACCTGTTCGGCGGGCGCCAGTCGGCGCGGTCGGTGCATTTCATCGCCATGGTATTGCTGTGCGCGTTTATCGTCGTCCACCTCGCACTCGTGATCCTGGCCGGGCCGTTCAACGAAGTGCGGTCAATGATTACCGGCCGCTGGCGCGTGCCCGAGGAGTCTGAATAATGTCGCGCCTGATTACCCGTCGCACGATGTTGTCCGGCATGACTGCAGGGGGCGGCCTTCTCCTGTCTGGCTGCGACTCGCTCTCGAGCAACGAAAGCGTCCGCTCGTTGTTGTTCAAGGGCGAGGATCTGCACCGCACCTTGCAGCGGACGTTGACCAGCCGCGATGCGTTGGCGCGCGAATATCGCGCCGATCAGCGCAGTCCGCGGTTCCGCACCAACGGCACCGCCAATCCGAACACGACCGAATATAATGCGCTGGCTGCGAATCGCTTCGCCGACTGGCGCCTGGTGGTCGACGGGTTGGTCGCGCGCCCCATGAAGCTCTCGCTGCGTCAGTTGCAACATATGCCCCAGCGCGCGCAGACGACGCGCCACGACTGCGTCGAGGGCTGGAGTGCGATCGCCAAGTGGCAGGGGCCGCAGCTTTCGGCGATCCTCGACGCGGCGGGACTGCGCGACCGCGCGCGCTACCTCGTCTTCCATTGCGCCGACGTCTATGGCTCGATGAACTATTACGAATCGATCGATCTGGTCGACGCGTTCCACCCGCAGACGATACTCGCCTGGGCAATGAACGACGCGCTGTTGCCGGTCGGCCATGGTGCACCCATTCGCCTGCGTGTCGAACGCCAGCTCGGCTACAAGCAGGCGAAATATGTCATGCGAATCGAGGCCGTCGAAAGCCTGGCGTCGGTCGGCGGCGGCAAGGGCGGCCTCTGGGAAGACACGAACAACTACGATTGGTTCGCCGGAATCTGAAGCTGGTCGCATTGTGCCCGCCTGGGGGATGGCGCGATGCAGCATGAGCGGCTAGCACTCCCCCCATGGCGTTGATCGACAGTTTCCTCGCGCGCGCAACAAAGCGCGGTCCCCTCACCGTGATTCAGCCGGATGGCTCCAGCCGCGTGTACGGCGAACCCGACCCTAGCTTGTCGCCGGTCACGATGCGCCTGCGGAAGGGCGCTGCGGCGCGCATCCTGCGCGACCCCAGCCTGGGCGCGGCGGAAGCCTATATGGATGGGCTCATCGAGACCGAACAGGGTGACATCCGCGATTTGTTGTGGCTGATGACCGCGAACAACCGCTGGGAGTCGGGCGACCATATTCTGTTGCCCGGCAAAGCGCGCCAGTTCGTCCACGGCATCACGCACCGCATCGGCCGGTTCAACATGGAACGCCGGTCCAAGCGCAATGTCGCGCACCACTATGACCTGTCGGACCGGCTGTACGACCTCTTCCTCGATGCCGACCGCCAATATAGCTGCGCCTATTTCACCGATCCCGCCAACAGCCTGGAACAGGCGCAGGCGGACAAAAAGGCGCACATCGCCGCTAAGTTGGCGATCGAGCCGGGGATGAAGGTGCTCGACATCGGCTGCGGCTGGGGCGGCATGGCGCTCTACCTCAACGCCAAATGCGGTGCCGAAGTGCTCGGCGTCACGCTGAGCGAAGAACAGTTGAAAGTCGCGCGCCGCCGTGCGGCCGCAGCGGGCGTCGCCGACAAGGTGAAATTCGAGCTGATCGACTATCGCAACGTTACCGGCCGGTTCGACCGGATCGTGTCGGTCGGCATGTTCGAACATGTCGGCCCGGCCTTCTACCGCGCCTTCTTCGCCAAGGCGCGCGAACTGATGACGGCGGAGGGCGTAATGCTGCTCCACACCATCGGTCGTGCCGGTGGGCCGGGCGTGACGGACAAATTTACGTCGAAATATATCTTCCCCGGCGGCTATATCCCCGCGCTGTCCGAAATCGCGCGCGGTTATGAAGGGCTGCGCTACTTCATGACCGATGTTGAAGTGCTGCGGATGCACTATGGCTATACACTCGGCCATTGGTACGACCGTACCGTCGCAGTGAAGGAGGCAATCGTCGATATGTACGACGAACGTTTCTATCGCATGTGGACCTATTATCTGGCGGGGTCGCAGGTCAGCTTCATGAACGGCGGGCTGGTCAATTATCAGCTCCAATTCTCGCGATCGCGCGACGCCCTGCCGATGACGCGCGACTATATGCTCGCCGAGGAGCAGCGGTTGCGCGTCGCCTGACCGGAGCGCGTCATTCCACGGGAGGATAGCGCCGCGCCATGTCGCGCCAGCCGGCGTCGACCATTTCCTCGAGTATCGCCTGGTCGACATCGGCAAGCTTTCCCACATAGAGGCAGCCCTTGCCGCGCTTGTGCTTGCCCAGCCGCGCCAGGCGCTCGTCCTGCCCCTCTGCGTCGAGCGGGAAGTAAAGCACCAGCTGCGCCTTGCGCGGCGAAAAGCCGATCCGGCACATCGTGCCGCCATGGCCGCTGTCGTAGCGATAGGCATAGCTGCCGAAGCCGACGATCGATGGTCCCCACATATGCGGCGCCTCGCCCGACACGCGCGCCATCATCGCGGCCAGCGCGTGTCCGTCGGCGGCGCGTTGCGCGGGCTCGGCCGCGTTCAGGAATGCCGTGACATCCGCCTGCGTCGCCATCGTC
>JBMOOB010000045.1:0-11241 GCA_049323815.1 Pseudomonadota bacterium
GCATCCGCGCCGGTCGCCGCAACCGCTTCGCCCACCGTGTCGAACACCGGCAGGCCGATATGCGCGCTGCCGCCCTTGCCAGGCGTCACCCCGCCGACCATCGCGGTCCCGTACGCCAGCGCCTGTTCCGTGTGGAACGTGCCGGTCGCTCCCGTCATCCCCTGAACGATGACCTTCGTGTTCTTGTCGACGAGAATGCTCATTCAGTACCTCTGAATCGGGCCGCGTCGGCCGTTGCCGGTCATGGTTCGATCGCCCGGTCCGCGGCGAGCGCGATTCCGGCGATCCTGGTCAGCCGGACGGCGGGACTGCCCTCCGGCACGAAATAGACTTCGAAACGCGAATGCGGACCGGCCAGTCCGGGTTCCCAGCGCGCACGCTGGATTTCCGGCTGGTCGGTGATCGCCAGCGGCGGACGCCCGGCCAACGCCTGGGCGTCGGTCGCCGTGATCCGGCGCGTTTCGCCCGGATCATAGACGCGACAGCCGAGCAGCGTCCGGCCGTCCACCTTCGCTTCGGAAAGGACAAGGAACAGCGCCTCGCCCGCAACGGTGCGGCGATAGGCGTCGGTGCGCGCGACTTCGCCGCCGGCCTTTCTTGCCAAGGCTGCGCCCGCGCGCTTGCCGAAGGCGACCAGGTCGCCGATCGGTGTCGCGTCGGTCTTCGCCATCGCCGACCAGCCGCCGTCGGCGATCGCCTTGCGCGTCGCGGCGGGCGAACGCAGCGCGCCGCACGCCTGATTGAACGCGGCCAGCACTTCCGCGCCCGGATAGGGCGGGCCGGACGCCGCCGCCGTCTCGGCGGGCGAGGGCGTCGGTGCGAGTGCGGGCGGCGCCGGTTCGGCGTCGGCCACGGGCGTCGCTTCCGCCGCATCGGCCGCTGCCGTCGCGCTATTCGCGCCGACCGGCTCGTGCGGCGCCTGCTGCGAGCAGGCGCCGGCGAGGAGCAGGATCAGCGGGAATGCGCCCGACGGTCGCATGGCCGGTTCGTCGTCCTCAGGCGAGCGAGCCGTCGATGCCCTTGCAGGCAGCGACCAGTTCCTTCACCGCGTCGACCGACACGTTGAAGTTCGCCCTGGCGGTTTCATTCAGTTCGATTTCGACGATGCGCTCGACGCCGTTCGACCCGATGATGATCGGCACGCCGACATACATGTTGTCGACGCCATATTGGCCGGTCAGATGCGCGGCGCAGGGCAACAGCCGCTTCTTGTCCTTCAGATAGCTTTCGGCCATCGCGATCGCGCTGGTGGCGGGGGCATAATAGGCCGAACCGGTCTTGAGCAGGCCGACGATTTCGCCGCCGCCCGAACGCGTGCGCTGGACGATTGCGTCGATGCGTTCCTGCGTCGACCAGCCCATCTTGATGAGATCGGGGATCGGAATGCCCGCGACCGTCGAATATTCGACGACGGGCACCATCGTGTCGCCATGGCCGCCCAGCACGAATGCCGTCACGTCCTCGACCGACACCGCGAATTCTTCGGCCAGGAAGTGACGGAAACGCGCGCTGTCGAGCACGCCGGCCATGCCGACCACCTTGGCATGCGGCAGGCCCGAAAATTCGCGCAGCGCCCACACCATCGCGTCGAGCGGGTTGGTGATGCAGATGACGAAAGCGTCGGGCGCGTACTGGGCAATGCCCTCGCCGACCGACTTCATGACCTTGAGGTTGATGCCGAGCAGGTCGTCGCGGCTCATGCCCGGCTTGCGCGGCACGCCGGCGGTGACGATGCAGACGTCGGCGCCCGCAATGTCTTCATAGCTGTTCGCGCCCTTAAGATTGGCGTCGAACCCTTCGACCGGGCCGGACTGGGCGAGGTCGAGCGCCTTGCCCTGCGGGGTGCCTTCAGCGATGTCGAACAGGACGATGTCGCCCAGTTCCTTCATTGCGGCGAGATGAGCGAGCGTGCCGCCGATCATGCCGGAGCCGATCAGCGCGATCTTCTTGCGGGCCATGGAATCTCCTTCGTCAGCCTGCTTGGGATCGCGGGCGCGGGGTAACACTCACCCGCGGGCGCGACCGGAAGCGAGCAGGGCTTAGGCGCTTTATAGAATGTCCGCAACCCGCCAACTCGCTGAAATCAGATTATCTTTGCAACTAATTCGCAACTGCAATAAACCGGGTTTCGCGGCGGTTTCCCCGTGGCGCAGGGGGTGCGGTGCAGCATAGTCGTTTGCGATCCGGTCGAGCGGACAGTTGTTCCGCAGCGCGTCCGGAGCGGGGCGCGAAGTGGCGGAAGCGTGGCGTCAGCTTTCGCTGCCGTGCCCTTTTGCGAGGTAACTGTCCGAACCCATTTCGTGCAAACGGCTGGCCGTGCGCTGGAATTCGAACGCACCGTCGCCTGCGGGATACAGAGCATCGGGCTCGGCATCCGCCGCCGCGAGCAGCTTGACATGACAATTGTACAGCGCGTCGATCAGCGTGACGAAGCGCGCCGCCTCGTTGCGGTTCTCCGGCCCCAGTCGGGGAATGCCGACCAGGATGACCGTGTGAAACCGGTGCGCGATCGCCAGATAGTCGGCGGCGCCGCGCGGTTCGCCGCACAGCCGCTTGAACGAGAACACCGCAACGCCCTTCAGCGCCTTGGGCACGTGCAGCGTGCGGCCGCCGGGGACGTCCAGTTCGAACGACGGCACATGCGCACGATCCTCGACCGGATAGTCGGTCAGGCGGAAGAACGCCTCCGACAGCACCTGCGTCGCTTGCGCGCCGTTCGGTACCAGCCACGTCTTGACGCTGCCCAGCCGGTCGAGCCGATAATCGGTCGGCCCGTCGAGCGTCATCACGTCCAGGTCGCGTTCGATCAAGTCGATGAACGGCAGGAACTGGTCGCGGTTGATCCCGTTCAGATACAGGTCGCGCGGCGGCCGGTTCGACGTCGCAACGATCGCCACGTCGTTCGCCATCATCGCGCCAAACAGCCGCGACAGGATCGTCGCATCAGCGGGGTTGGTGACGATCAACTCGTCGAAGGCGAGCACGTCGACCTTGCTCATTTCCGCCGCCACGCGTTCCAGCGGGCTGCCCGCCGCGGCGATACGGCGGTGATAGGCGAGGCGTTCGTGCACCTCGAGCATGAATTCGTGAAAATGCGCGCGGCGTTTCGATTCGATGCGGACCTGATCGTAGAACAGGTCCATCAGCATCGACTTGCCGCGCCCGACGCTACCCCACAGATAGACGCCGCGCGGGGCCGCACCCTTGCTCCTGCCGCCGAACAGCCGCCCGAACACGCCGCGCCGGGCGCGTTTCTCAAGCTCCTGCGCCAGGCGGTCGAGCCGCTCGGCCGCGCCTTCCTGATCGATATCGGGGCGAAGTTCGCCGGCCGCCACCAGCGCGTGATAGCGCTCAAGCACTATACTCACTTGTCGGTTCCCCCCAATTTCAGCGCGTCGACGGCTTGCGGACCGTGCCGCTGAAGCTGGCGACGGCGCCCGCTTCCTGCACCACCAGCCCGCGCAGGAACAACAGCCTTCCCGTTTCGCGCAACAACTCGATCCGCGCCTCGACCGGTTCGTCGAGCGACGCGCCCGCCAGGAACTGCGCCGACAAATCGACCGTCGCCGCCGCGCCGACATGCAGCACGTCGAACGCGCGGCTAGCAGCAAAAAGCGACACGTCCATGAAGCCGAGCAGCGCGCCGCCGTGCACATGACCGCGCAGATTGGCGTGCCGCCGTTCCGGCGTCATCCGCACGCGCGCGATTTCGCCGTCCAGCCGCACCGACAACGGACCCAGAAAGCCGTTGTACAGCGTGGGATCGCTCAGCGACCAGCGCATCCAGCCCGGTGCGTCGGGATCGTCCTCGTACCGGAAGCGCATGGGAGTCGCGTCGGTCATCGCCCGAAAAGCCTCGCTCCCCCGTTTCGCGTGCCGCCGTTCAGAGCGTGCGCTCGGCCTGCATCTTCTTGATCTCGGCGATCGCCTTGGCGGGCGACAGGCCCTTGGGGCACACATTCGAGCAGTTCATGATCGTGTGGCAGCGATAGAGGCGGAACGGATCTTCAAGATCGTCGAGCCGCTCGCCGGTCATTTCGTCGCGGCTGTCGGCCAGCCAGCGATAGGCCTGGAGCAGGATCGCCGGGCCGAGGAACTTGTCGCTGTTCCACCAATAGCTGGGGCAGCTGGTCGAGCAGCAGGCGCACAGGATGCATTCGTACAGCCCGTCGAGCTTGTTGCGATCCTCCGGCGACTGGAGCCGTTCCTTGCCCGGCGTGGTCGACACGGTCTGCAGCCACGGCTTGATCGACGCATATTGCGCATAGAAATGGGTGAAATCGGGAACCAGGTCCTTGATGACGTCCATGTGCGGCAGCGGCGTGATGCGCACGTCACCGCTGATATCCTCAATCGCGGTGGTGCAGGCGAGTCCGTTGCGCCCGTCGATGTTCATCGCGCACGATCCGCAGATGCCTTCGCGGCACGAACGGCGGAAGGTCAGCGACGGGTCCTGTTCCGACTTGATCTTGATAAGCGCGTCGAGGACCATCGGGCCGCAGTTGTCCAGGTCGACGCGGAACGTGTCGTAGCGCGGATTGTCGCCCGAGTCGGGGTCGTACCGATAGATTTTGAACTTGCGGGTCCGGCCGGCATCGGGGGCGGCTTCATAATGCTTGCCCGACTTGATCTTGCTGTTCTTCGGCAGGAGAAATTCAGCCATCGTGCTTCCCGTTCGTCATGTGCCGCCCGCCCAGGCGGCGGAGTCCGATCCCCGATACATAAGCCGGGGCTGTGCCGCAAACGCGAAGCGCGGTCGCCGGCATATGCGACAGTCCCTAACGCGCTGGCGGCGCGGCGCAAGCTTGGACGAAGGTAGATGGAATGCACGATGCGCATCGCTGCGGTGCCGCGCGTCCGCCGTCAGATGACGTCGAGCACCAGCCCCAGCTCGCGTGCCTCGTCCGCCTCGATGTACCAATTGTCGGGCGCCCTGGCGCGCAGTGCGTCAAAGTCGATGCGCGTGCCCGCCACCAGGTCGCGGAACCCCTCTTCCTCGATCGCGATCGAATGCTCGATCTCGTGCAGATTGGCGCGCAGCGTCGCAGTGAGCGTGCGCAACGGACCCGACAGCTCGACGGTCTTGGTCAGGATGCGTTCGTGCACCATCACGCGGGTACCGCGCGTCAGGAACCGCTTGTCGGCGGGGAAGGCGGCCATGAAGGTGGCGCCCGCCGAATAGACTGCGACCTTGCCCAGGAACAGCAGCTCGCGCCCGCCATAGTCGCGCATCAGCCGCACCTCGTCGCCCATCAGCCGCGCGATTTCGGGATCGCCGCCCAGCGTCGACAACGCAATCACCAGCGCGCCCGATGCGGGTGCTTGCGCCAGTTGCTCGCGGAAACTCCGGTACATTGCCTGGTCGACCGGTCCCGACAGATGGACGTGCGGCCGCGCGAGCAGCGGATAGGGGCCGCCGTCGGCTGAATGCGCGGCGTCGTTCGTGTCGATCCTGTCCATGGGGGGCGCAACCAACGGCAGCGGCGTCGGTTCCGCCGTTGCGAGCGCGGGGATGGCCTCGCCAACGCCAGCGCCGGCATCGCCGCCGGCCAGCGCAGGGGCCGGGCGCCGTGCGGCGATCGCAGCCCGTTTACGCTCGCGCCGGACGAGCAGGCGGCGGACCACAAAGGCAAAGCCGAACGCGATCAGCACGCCCAGCGCGATGCGCACCATCCCGTTCGGCAAATGCCGCGTCAGCCATTTGGGGAGCATGGGCGCGGCGGCCAAGATCGCTTCTCCTGCGTCAGTGCGGCCTCAGGTCGGACAATGCCTCGGTCGCGGGCTTGCCGACCGGCTTGGTCGCAGTCCTGGGCATGCGCGCCTCCAGCGGCTTGAGCCAGGTCGACACCTTGGCGCCGACGCTCGCCTGCGGCTGCGAGGGTCGCAGCCGGTTGGACAGCTCCCAGCCGCCGATCATGCCGCGCGCCTCTTCGCCCGCGGCCTCCAGCGGCTGCGGCTTGCGCAGCGCATGGTTGATGAGCGCGTCGCCGAAAAAGGTCCAGTCATTCTCCGCCAGACACCCGAACGACGGGCGTTCCGACGAAGCGGCGGTGAACAGCACGGTAGTGTCGCTTGCCAGCGCGGGTACGAAAATGCCCGAATAACAGGCGCTGATGAGCAGCACGCGATTCTTGATGCCCAGCCCGTCGAGGATCGACGCCAGCCGCGCGGGAGAGACGATGCCGTAGCCATCGTCGCCGTCGTGATAGGCAAGCCCCACCTTGGCGCCGTGGCTGGTGGTGTAGAGGACGAGCACGTCTTCGTCCTTGTCCATCACTTCGGCCACGCGCGCGAGCGCGAGCGCGAGCGTTTCAGGGGTGCCGGCGGCCAGTTCGCTGGGCGCGCGGCCGGTGGTGCCCGCGAGCACGATGGTCCGCCCGACGGCATCATAGCGATATTGCAGCACCTTGCCCGCTTCGCGTGCCTCCCGCCCGAAGACGGGGTCGCTGTCCATCGCGATCGACACGACATAGGCGTCGACCACGCCCTTGCGCTGCGGCTTCAATCCACTGAGCGCGCGGTCGAGCTTGCGATGTTCGCCCAGCAGATATTGCGGTGAGCGCCCGCGTTCGAACTGCGGGCCGGCGTCGAGGCTGCCGACCAGTTCCTCGCGCGTGTTGCCCGAGACAAGCTGCGGCCAATCGGCCGTGTGCTCGGGCGGCGTGAAGCTTTGTTCCCCCGGTGCGCGCTGCGCCTGCGCGATCGCGGGGGCCGCCAGCGCGGCGGCGATGCCGATCAGCACCGTCCGAACCCCGAAAACGCGCGTTAACAGGCTGGGCATAGTCGCTGCATCTCCGCCTTTCCGATCCTTGGGGTCAGTCTCGCGCCGCATTGCGCCAAGTCAAGCGCGAAGGCGGGCCTGCATGCGCGGGGGAAGTGCCAACAACGTCGCGTGGGTAGCGAGCGAGCCGGCCGTGAACGCAGTCAACGCCGCTCCGGCCACCCGGGCGCGCATCAGCAGCACGCCGGGGGCAATCCCCCACCGCCGACAGAAGCGGCCGGCTCCTGTCCCGCCGCAGCCTCGAAACAGGCAATGCGCCGAAGCCGCGCGCCACTGCCGGTCCGAGCATCGAAAGGAGGGATATCGACACGCGCAGCGAGGGGAACATGCCTGACATCGGGATGCTGATGCTGTCCGCGCAGGTAACGAACTGCTGGCGGAGCGCGACTGTATCGAGTGCGATTGCCGTCGCTGCTGCGATCCCGGGCAACAAGCCGTTGCCAATCGTCGGGAACCCCCTCGACGTACGTGGGATAGGCAGCGTGCGGCAACGGCTCGCCATCGCGCGCGAATCGCGCCGGCCCGCAAACAGCGTGGCGAAGGTCGCGTCCGATGCCATCGGCAACACGGCCAGATTGGCGGCGGGGTGCCGGGTGAACCGCGCCGCATGGCGCGCGCCGGTCGCGGGAACCCGCCGCGCGCCATCGCACCCGCGGGAACAGAGGCGGTTCGCCGGTGCCGCGTCACGAAAAACGGGCTGCGCCTCTGCCCAAAGCAGGAGACACAGCCCGCAAAGTCTCCTCGCCGTTGCGGCGATGATCCGGCGATGTGCCGTGGAAGAGGGGGCCGCGCGATTGCCACACATCCCTCATTCCGCGCGCTTCGCGTCAGTACACGCGTTTCTTGGGTTCGATGTACTGGATCTCGTCGGTCAGGGTATAGTCGTGCACCGGACGGTAATCGATCGAAACCTTGCCGCCCTTGCCGCCCCAGCCGTCGATGGTGGTGACGGTGTGCTTCATCCAGTTCGCATCGTCGCGGTTCGGATAATCCTCGTGCATGTGCGCGCCGCGGCTTTCCTTGCGGTTTTCCGCGCTGTGCATCGTCACCACTGCCTGGCCGATCAGATTGTCGAGTTCCATCGTCTCGATCAGGTCGGTGTTCCAGATCAGCGAGCGGTCGGTCACGCCGATGTCCTGCATGCCCGCATAGACGGCGTCGATCTTCTGCACGCCTTCGGCAAGCAGCGCGCTGTCGCGGAACACGGCGCAATGGCGCTGCATCGTCTTCTGCATCTCGGCGCGGATCTTCGCGGTCGGCGTACCGCCCTTGGCATTGCGGAAATGGTCGAGACGGCCGAGCGCCATTTCTTCCGAACCGGCGGGCAGCGGCGCGTGCGGCGTGTTGGGCTTCAGCGTCTCCTTGAGGCGCAGGCCCGTCGCGCGGCCGAACACGACCAGGTCGATCAGCGAATTCGAGCCGAGGCGGTTGGCGCCGTGCACCGACACGCAGGCGGCCTCGCCCACCGCGAACAGGCCGGGGATGACCGCATCCGGGTTGCCGTCCTTCAGGTGGACGACTTCGCCGTGATAATTGGTCGGCACGCCGCCCATGTTGTAGTGGACAGTCGGCACGACGGGCAGCGGGCCCTTGGTCAGGTCGACGCCGGCGAAGATCTTGCCCGTCTCGGTGATGCCGGGCAGGCGCTCGTGCAGCACCTTGGGGTCGATATGGTCGAGGTGCAGCCAGATATGGTCGTGCTCCTTGCCCACGCCGCGGCCTTCGCGGATTTCCATCGCCATCGACCGCGCGACGACGTCGCGGCTCGCCAGGTCCTTGGCCGAGGGGGCATAGCGTTCCATGAACCGCTCGCCCTCGGAATTGGTGAGGTAGCCGCCTTCACCGCGCGCGCCCTCGGTAATCAGGACGCCCGCGCCGTAGATGCCGGTCGGGTGGAACTGGACGAACTCCATGTCCTGCAACGCGATGCCCGCGCGCAGCGCCATGCCGTTGCCGTCGCCGGTGCAGGTGTGCGCCGACGTCGCCGACTGGTATACGCGGCCACCGCCGCCGGTCGCCAGTACGACGGCATGGCTGCGGAAGCGATGGATCGAGCCGTCATCCATGCACAGCGCGATCACGCCCCGGCACGCGCCGTTTTCCATGATGAGGTCGAGCGCGAAATATTCGACATAGAAGTCGGCCGAATATTTCAGGCTCTGCTGGTACAGCGCGTGCAGCATGGCATGGCCGGTGCGGTCCGCCGCGGCACAGGTGCGCTGCACGGGCGGGCCGTTACCCATGTTCTGCATGTGGCCGCCGAACGGGCGCTGATAGATGGTGCCGTCTTCGTTGCGGCTGAACGGGACGCCCGCGTGCTCCAGCTCATAGACCGCGGCAGGCGCTTCGCGCACCATATATTCGATCGCGTCCTGGTCGCCGAGCCAGTCGGAGCCCTTGACGGTGTCGAACATGTGCCACGACCAATGGTCGGGGGTGTTGTTGCCCAGCGACGCGGCGATGCCGCCCTGCGCGGCGACGGTGTGGCTGCGCGTCGGGAACACCTTGGTGATGCAGGCGGTCTTAAGCCCGGCCTCGGCGATGCCCATGGTCGCGCGCAGGCCCGAACCGCCCGCGCCCACGACGACGGCGTCATAGGTGTGATCGATGATCTTGTAGGCGGACATCAGGCGGCGGCTCCCGCAGTGAAGGCGATCTTGAGGATCGAGAAGACGGCGAGCGTGCCCGCCGCGATGGTGAAGAAGTTGAGCAGCACCATCAGCACGATATGCGTTTCGTCGTGCTGATAATCCTCGATCACCACCTGCAGGCCAAGGCGGAAGTGATAGAAGGTGCTGACGATCAGCAGGATCATGGGGACGGCGGCCCAGGGGCTGCCCAGCCATGCGGCGACGGTGGCATAATCATAGGCCGGCAGCAGCGCGACCGACACGATGAACCACAACAGCAGCAGGAAGTTGGCGCCCGCGGTCAGCCGCTGGTGCCACCAGTGGTGCGTGCCTTCCTTGGCGGATCCCAGGCCGCGGACGCGACCGATGCTCGTTCCGTTGCCCATATGCTTACTTCCCCAGCAGGATGAACGACCAGAAGGCGGCGGTGGCGACGATCGACACGACGAACGTCAGGTTCGCGGTCGTCTTGTTGCCCTTCAGCTCGAAATTGGCGCCCTGGTCCATGAACAGGTGACGAAGCCCGCTCGCCATGTGCTGGAAGAGCGACAGCGTCAGCCCCACGGCCAGCACCCAGCCGACGATGTTGAGTGCGCCCGACTTGACCGTGAAAAGGTCGAGGAAATCGGCATAAACCGCCTCACCGGCGGCCAGCGCGGCGAGCCACCACACCAGCAGGATGGTTCCCACCACCGCCATGCCCGAACCCGTGGCACGATGGAGAATGGAGACAGTCATGTTGGGCCCCCATTTCCAGATGGAGAGGTGGGGCGAGAGCGGGCGCGCGGGATTGCGAACGTTAGCCAAGTCCGGTTCCTTTCGGTCGACGCGCCTACTTAGACGGCACGCCGGGCGATGCAAGCCGCTTCACCCTTGTCGTTTCGCGAATGCTACCTTTGGCTAACCCGCTCTTAACCAATAGACGCGTAGCACCGGACGGAACCGGCCTGCGTCCGATCGCGGCCAACGACCAGGGAATCCGTTTCGTGACCAATGCGACCAGCCCCAGCGACCTGCCCGCACCGGGAACGATGACCGCGCGGATCGACATTCGCGCGCGGTTGCGGATTTTCGATTTCGACGGCTCCTTGATCGCTTCGGCGCGCGACGCCTGGGAAACGCTCGAGCCCGAAATCCGCTATGTGTCCGAAGCCTATTGGCAGCAATGGCTGCGCTGCTTCGCCGACGAACGCATCTGGGCGCCCGCCGACACCGAAAAGATGATCGACATCGGCATCGTGTTCCTGAAGGCGCGATTCCTCGACACGCAGGGGCGCGCGTGGGTCGAATCGATCGAGCGCTCGGTTTCTGCCGCATATGCGCAGGGCGTTCCGCCGATGGCGCTTTTGTCGATGATCAACGCCAGCGATCGCGCCGCGCTGGAAGTGCTGATGCGCACCATCGCGCAGGACGACGCCCGCCTGCCGTCGCTCATCGACACGCTGATGCGGCTGTCGGCACTGGAAAGCGACATTACGGTCGAACTCTACAATATGTACCGCGAACATAGCGCACAGGTGGCGCGCGACCGGCTGGCGGCGGAATTCCGCGACTCGATCGGGATCACGGTCGAGCAGGCATCGCGCGAAGGCGACGCGCTGCGCGCGCAGGCGCTGCACACTTCTGCGTCGACGCGCGGGATGCTGGGCAAATCGTCGGAAGTGGCGGCGGCGGCGGAGCAGTCGGCGGTGGCGATGCGCGAGGCGGCGCATACGGCGGCGGGGCTGATCCGCGCGATCGAGGATGCGCGCAGCGAAGTCGAATCGGCGGCGGTGATCGCGACTCGCGCTTCGGGACAGGCGGGCGAGGCGGTCGCGATGTCCGAGATGC
>JBMOOB010000045.1:11341-32249 GCA_049323815.1 Pseudomonadota bacterium
AGGAAAGCGCGAACCGCATTCGCGGCGCGATGGAAATGCAGGCGCAGACCGTCACGGCAATCACCGCCGCAGTCGACGAAACCGCGCTCGCCGCCGATTCGATGTCCGCCACCATCGGCGCCATTCGCGAGGAGACTGAGGCAGTCGCAACGGAAATCGACCGAGTGGGCCAGGGGTTCGCCGCGCTCGACCAGCGGCTGGGCAGCCTGAAAGGCAGTGCCGGGGAATTTGTCGCAAAGGTCGCGGCATAGCGACCGAAAAAGGGTTCGGGGGCGGGCATGAAGGGTACGCAAAGGCTGGCGGGTTGGACGGGCGACGCACGTTCCGTCGAGGACCGCCGCCGGGATTATGACTGGGACGGCACCGTCGATGCCGCGTGCCGGGATATCGCGACACTGATCGGAGATCGCCAACGCGACATTGCGGAGATTTTCTGGATCCACCTCCATGCGCTTCCCGCCGGCGAGCCGCTCCGCCAGTTGTTCGCCCGTGCCGACCAGCGCGAAGAACAGATCGACGTTGGCGCGCGCTACGGCCGGACCAAGTTCGAAAAACCGTTGAGCGAGGAATGGGCGGCGATGGTGCGCGCCTATGCCGAACGCAGCTATCGTTTCGGCGTGCCGCTACCGATGGTGCTCGCGTCGTTTTCGGTCGCGCATAGCGCGACGATGCGCGTCCTGCGCGAAGCGTTGCCGCATGATGGCGAGCGGCTTGGCAGGCTGTGCGACGTGGTGCAGCGGCTGGCGATGGCGGAGGCTGACCTGATGGCCGCGCATCTGGGTGCCAGCGACGCGACAATGGCCGATCAGGCGCAGCGCGAACGGTCGGTGCGTTTCCGTGACGAAATCGCGACGTCGATCGAAGGTGCCACCACGCTCGGATCGCGCATTCGCGTGCAGGCGCAAGGCGTCGCCGATTCCGCGCGCGGGATGCTGGGCAAATCGTCGGAAGTGGCGGCGGCGGCGGAGCAGTCGGCGGTGGCGATGCGCGAAGCGGCGCATACGGCGGCGGGGCTGATCCGCGCGATCGAGGATGCGCGCAGCGAAGTCGAATCGGCGGCGGTGATCGCGACTCGCGCTTCGGGACAGGCGGGCGAGGCGGTCGCGATGTCCGAGATGCTGTCCGAACACGCCAAGTCGATCGAATCGATCCTGGGGCTGATCCGCGACATCGCCGGGCAGACCAATTTGCTGGCGCTGAATGCGACGATCGAAGCGGCGCGCGCGGGCGACGCCGGTCGCGGCTTTGCCGTGGTGGCGCAGGAAGTGAAGAGCCTGGCGAACCAGACCGCGCGCGCGACCGACGACATCGCCGCCAAGATCGCGGCGATCCAGGCGGCGACGCGATCGACGGTCGATACCAATGCGTCGATCCGCGCGACGGTGGCCGAAGTGCAGGAAAGCGCGAACCGCATTCGCGGCGCGATGGAAATGCAGGCGCAGACCGTCACGGCAATCACCGCCGCAGTCGACGAAACCGCGCTCGCCGCCGATTCGATGTCCGCCACCATCGGCGCCATTCGGAAAGAGACGCAGTCGGTCACGCAAGAAATCGACGCGCTGGGCCGCGATGTCGCCGATGTCGACGAACGGCTGGTGCAGTTGCGCGGTGCCGCCGAGCAGTTTTCGGCCAGCGTCTGCGGCTGACGGGGCTTTGCCCCGGCGCGTCGGGCGCGCTAGGGCATGGCGATGCACGACACCCACATCTTGTTGACCGGCAGCAGCCGGGGCATCGGCGCGGCGATCGCCGCCGCGCTGGGCGAACGGCCCGGCGTGCGTCTGGTCGGCCATGGCACCGCCAGCGGCATTCCCGCCGACTTCACCGATCCCGTCGCGCCGCGCGCGCTGTGGGATGCGGCGCTGAACGCGCTCGACGGGCGAGTCGACGTGCTCATCAACAACGCCGGCGTGTTCGAGGCGGCGGCGCTCAGCCTCGACCATGACGCCTGGGTCGCGTCGTGGGAGCGCACGATGCGGATCAACCTGACCGCGTCGGCCGAGCTGTGCCGGCTCGCGGTGCTCCACTGGCAGGCGCACGGATCGGGCGGGCGCATCGTCAACATCGCCAGCCGCGCCGCCTATCGCGGCGACAGCCCGGCGCACTGGCATTATGCCGCGTCGAAGGCGGGGATGGTCGGCATGACCAAGAGCATCGCGCGCGGTTTTGCGCGCGAAGGCATATTGGCCTTCACCATCTGCCCCGGCTTCACGATGACGGGCATGGCCGAGGAATATCTGGAGAGCCGCGGCGGCGACAAGCTGCTCGCCGACATCCCGCTCGGCCGAGTCGCCAGCCCGGAAGAAATCGCCGGCGTCGCGCGCTTCTGCGCGCTCGATGCGCCCGCGTCGATGACCGGGGCCGCGATCGACGTCAACGGCGCCAGCTTTGTCCGGTAACGCCATGGCGAGCTGGAAACTGACGCTGTCGTGCACGCGCGCCCAGGCCGAGGCGGCGCAGATGGACGATGAGGCGCTGGCGGGATTCGACCCGCCGCCCGTGCTGCTCGCGCGCGAGGAAGTCGAGGACGATCCCGACCGTTGGTTGCTTGAAGCCTATTTCGACGGCAAGCCCGACAAGGCAGTGGTGGCGGCGGTCAAGGCGCTGGTGCCCGGCGGCAAGGCGTCGAAGGCAAAGCCCGAGGAAGTGCCCGACGAGGATTGGGTGACGCTCAGCCAGTCGGGGATCGAGCCGGTGCGCGCGGGGCGCTTCTATGTCCACACGTCGACCAACCGCGGCGACGTGCCCGAGGGCGCGAAAACCTTCCTGATCGAGGCGAGCCGCGCCTTCGGCACCGGCACGCACCAGACGACGGCGGGGTGCCTGACCACGCTCGACGCCTTGAAACGGCGTGGGGCGCGGTTCGACAATCTGCTCGACCTGGGCACCGGCACGGGGCTGCTCGCCTTTGCCGCGATGCACCTGTGGCCGCGTGCCTATGCGACCGCGACCGACATCGACCCGGTGTCGATCGACGTGACGGCGGAAAATGCGGACATCAACGGCGTGCCGCTGGGCCTGACGCCCGGGCGGCTTGCGCTGGCGGCGGCGGCGGGGATGGATCATCCGCTGATCCGCACGCGCGCGCGCTATGACCTCATCATCGCCAATATCCTGGCCGGGCCGCTGATCG
Source organism: Pseudomonadota bacterium (assembly GCA_049323815.1). GTDB lineage: Bacteria > Pseudomonadota > Alphaproteobacteria > Sphingomonadales > Sphingomonadaceae > Sphingomonas. The sequence goes on from JBMOOB010000045.1 coordinate 14,472, forward strand.
AGCTGGCGCCGAGCATCGCCGAGGCGCTGGCGCCCGGCGGGACGCTGGTGCTCGCGGGGCTGCTCGACACGCAGGCGGACAATGTCGCGCGCGCCTATCGCCGCCACGGATTGCGGCTGGCGGGGCGGTTGCCGATGGGCGACTGGCCGACGCTGCGGCTGGTGAAGCGGGTGCGTCACGGCGCCGACCGCGTGACGCGCCCCGGCCCGCGCGGCGTCGGCGAGGCGCCGGGATACGGGAGCTGGTAGTCGCTAGCCTTTGGTGATCGTGACCGCGCCGAAGGTCATGAACACCTGTATCGCGCGCGACGGCCCGCGATAGGCGCCCTGCGCGCCCGAGACGTGCAGCGCCAGCGCAGTGAAGTTCCACGCGTCTTCCTCGCTCGCCTCGACCATGCGCGTCGTCAGCATCTCCAGCCCCTGCGCCGCGCCGAACGCGCGGACCCGCTCGGCGTCGGCGCGAAGGGGACGGGCACCGAGGGATGGTCCCATCCCCACAGGAAGGTGCCGTCGGCGGTGTTGCGCGTGCCCACCACCTGCACCGGGGCGACGATGCGCCAGCCGCGCGGATTGGTGAAGGTCAGCGTGCCCGCTTCCAGATCGGCGTCCCAGCGCGACTGGTTCATTGCCCATGCGGCGACCGCCGCCGCGGTCTTTGCCTCCACTTCGGCCGTCGCGCGTTCGAACACCGCGTCGATCGCGGCATCGTCCATCTGCGCGGGGTAGTTGGGGAGCACCGCGCCATCCTGCGCGCGCGCTGCGTCGCCGCCGAACAACCCGCCGAACAGTCCTGCCAACGTCAATGCTCCCCCGGATGCCAGCACGTCGCGCGCGGCTCAGGCGACTCGGCTTCGCGCATATTCCTGCGTTCCATGCGTCAGGACATCGTCGCCGGGCAGGATGGCGGCAATCGGAATATCGGGCAGCGCGCGGATTTCGTCATAGAGCGGCGCGAAATCGGTCTCGACCGTCTGGCGCAGCAGTTCCTCGAAGCTGGGGATGACGAAATAATTCTGCTGAAAATCGTCGATCCGATATTCGGTGCGCATCACGCGCTTCATGTCGAAACCGATGCGATTGGGGCTGTCGCTTTCCAGCGCATAGACGCTTTCGGCCGAGCTCGACACGATCCCCGATCCATAGATGCGCAGCCCGTCCTCTTCCGCGACCAGCCCGAATTCGACCGTGTACCAGTATAGCCGGCCGAGCTGTTTCAGTGCATCGAGCCCCAGCGCGCGCATCCCGCCGCGGCCATAGGCTTCCAGATAGTCGGCAAACACCGGGTCGGCGAGCATCGGCACATGGCCGAACACGTCGTGGAAGACATCGGGTTCCTGGATATAGTCGAGCTGGTCCGCCCGCCGGATGAAATTGCCCGCTACAAAGCGGCGGTTGGCCATGTGGTCGAAGAACACGTCGTCGGGCACCAGCCCCGGCACCGCGACCACGCGCCATCCGGTCAGCTTCATCAGCCGGTCGGACAGTTCGTCGAAATTCGGGATGCCCGATTCGGACAGCTTCAGCGCCTCAAGCCCGCGCAGATAGGCGGCCGAGGCGCGGCCGGGCAGCAGCTTTGCCTGACGCGCGAACAGCGTGTCCCACACGCCATGTTCCTCCGGCGTATAGGCGTCCCAGTTCTGCGCAATCGTCCAGTCGGGCGCCGCGCCTTCGGGCGGGCGGTCGAGTGCGTGCATTTCGTTCCCCATGCGACTATCATAGCATGCGCCGACGCCGGGGAAAAAGGGAGCCAGACGTTGCGCCGATTCTTCGGAGTTGCCCTGGCGGCGCTGCTGGCGCTCGCCACTCCGGTCTACGGCTATTTCGCCGCCGCGATCCTGGGGTCGCTGATCCCGGTGCACGCGGGGTGGCGCCAGCCCGAATCCGGCATTCGCATCTATGTGATCGACAATGGCGTCCACACCGGCATCGCCATGCCCAAGCACGCGGCGGGCATCGACCTGCGCCCGCTCGCTCCGGTCGCCGACCTGAAGGACGCGCGCTGGGGATGGGGCGAATATCTGGTGTTCGGATGGGGCGACCGCGATTTTTATCGCAACACGCCGACCTGGGCCGACCTGAACCTGCGTCGCACGCTGCTGGCGCTGGCGGGGATGGGCGGCACGGTGATGCATGTCGAGCATCTGATGGAGCCCGAGGTGGAGCCCGGCGTGCGCAGCATCCTGTTGCGACCCGACGAATATCGCCGCCTTGCCGACTATATCCGCGGCAGCTTCGCGGCGCCGGGCAGCGGCACCTGGCCCGGCTATTACGGCAATGATGCCTTTTATGCCGCCACCGACGGGTACAATGTCTTCGTGACCTGCAACGAATGGACCGGCCGGGCGTTGCGCCATGCGGGCGTCCGCATGGGCGTGTGGACGCCGTTTTCGTTCGGAGTGACGTGGTGGCTGTAAAATTCGACCTGCCCGTCCCGAAGGGCCCTGGTGATCCGCCGCCGCCGCTGACAATGCTGGCGGAAGGGCCGCGCGCCGCCTGGTCGCTGGCGCAGCTCGCTGCGCGCTGGGCCGACCTGCAAAACGCCCCGCGCGGCGACGGGCGGCCGGTGTTGCTGCTGCCGGGGCTGGTCAATTCGGATCGGTCGTTCCTGGTGATGCGCCGCTATCTGCGCGACCTGGGGTATCGGCCCTATGGCTGGGAGCTGGGTCGCAACCTGGGCGTGCGCGCGATCGGGGCGGAGGGCGAGCGGCTGTTCGCGCGCGTCGCCGCAGTGCGCGAAGAAACGGGTGCGCCGGTGACGCTGGTCGGCGTGTCGCTGGGCGGCATCATGGCGCGCATCGCCGCGCACCGCATGCCCGATGCGGTGCGCGAAGTGGTCACCATCAGCTCGCCCTTTGCCGGACCGCCGACCGCGACCAATGTGTGGCGCGCGTTCGAATGGCTGACGGGCGAGAAGATCGGCGACGATTCGGTCCGGCGCTTCCTGGCGGAGGCCGCCGCGCCGCCGCCGGTGCGCGCCACTGCGATCTGGAGCGCGAGCGACGGGCTGGTGAACGGCGTCAATTGCCGCGACCTGAACGGCGACGCCCGGTCGATCGAAGTGCGGTCGAGCCACCTCTGGGTCCAGATGCACCCCGATGTGCTGGCAGCGGTGGCGGAGGTGCTCGCCCAACCCCCATGCATGGAGTAGCGCGCGCACGCGATGGCCAGTGTGCCGCCCCCCGGCTCGGTCGTCCAGAATCGTTTTCAGCTATGCTGAACCGGTGCTGCAACGGTTTCAGCCTTGCCGAAACAGACTCTAATGGAGCGTTGCCTGCACGCCGCCCGCGCGGTCGGCCCGCACCGAATGGCGCGCGCCCTGGTCGAGCACGAAATGCGCCGCTTCCTCGTCCAAAGCCTCGATCTCGCCCGACAGCTTGCGCACCGCGGCGGTCGTTTCCTCGACCATCGCCGCGTTCTGCTGGACCGCGCGGTCCATTTCGGAAATCGCATTGCCGACTTCGCTGATCGACTGGGCCTGCGCGCGATTGTCCTGTGCCATGCCGTCGAGGAGCTGGTGCACCTCGTCGACTTCGGTCGTGATGCTTTCCAGCGCGCCGTCGACCTTGCGGACGGTTTCGACGGCGGAGATTACTTCGGACTGTGTCGTCGTCAGCTGTTCGCGGGCACGCTTCGCTTCCTCTTCCGAGCGCATGGCGAGCGCCGACACCAGATCGGCGACGACGGCGAAGCCGCGCCCTGCCTCGCCGGCGCGACCCGCTTCGACTGCAGCATTCATGGCAAGGACGCGCGTCTGGAATGCAATTTTGTCCAGCCCTTCGATCACGGTGTCGATGCCCTTGGCGCTTTCCGACACGCGCTCCATCGCCAGGACGGCGTCGGAGGTGATGTTGCGCCCGTCGGCGACGGCGTTGCGCGCCTTGTCCGCGCGAGTCACTGTTTTCGCGGCCGCTTGCGCAGTCGAGCGCACGCTTTCGTCCATTTGCGACATCGCGGCGGAAGTTTCCTCGATGCTGGCGGCGTTCGCTTCGGTACGGCGCGCCAGGCTGTCCGATGCCTGGGCAATCTCGCCCGCTTGCAGCCGGATGGCGCCGGTCGCGGCGCGTACGCCGCCGATCAGGTCGGCCAGCCCGCCCGCCGCGTCGTTGTAGCTTTTACGCAGCGGCTCATATTCCTCCGGCATCGGCGCGGTCAGGCGGACCGACAAGTCGCCCGCCGCCAGCGCATTCAGCCCGTCCGACAGATTCTGGATGACCTGGACGAACTTGCCCTGATCCTGAAGCACGCAGATGATGACGTCACGCCCCTGCGCGCGCGCCAGGATCAGCGTGGCCATCACCGGCAACGGCGTGTCGTCGCGCGTCTGGTGGACCCATTCGAACCGGTTGTATCCGTCGCGCAGCACCTTGCCGATGACTTCTCCGGCATATTCGTCCGACCGGCGGCCGCACGGCTGAAATTCGGGGGAGAGCCGTTCGGGCGCAGTGCCGATGATTTCGGAGCGGCGATAGCCGATCACGCGTTCGAACGCCGGATTGCATTCTACGATGATGCCGTTTTCCACGATGTGGATCGGGTCCGGCATCGAATGGAACAGCGCGGCACCAACGGCGTCCGCAAAGCTAGTCTCCGTCTCACGTTTGCCCCAAAGCATGGCTTCCCCCCTCGCAAAGCGGGCGATCGCGCCCGCTTCCCGTGCATTATAGCGGGCGCGGCCGTGCTTTTCCCGAAAGTGACAGCTTTGTGCCCGGTACAGTCGTATTGAGCGATCAGAGCTGTGCGATCAGCGGCCGTCGTGGCGGTCGTAATCGTCGCATTTTTCCGGGTGCTCGCGACATTCCTTTTCCGCCTTGCGGCGTTCCTTGCCTTCGCGCGCTTCCTTCTCGCGCATCTTCTTGCCGTAGTTGCGGTCGGATTCTTCCTGGCTGGTGGTCGACCAATCGACCACTTGCGAACCCGCCTTCACCGGCAGGGTGACGACATCGAATGCAGTCTTGGCAATGCAGCCGCCGGTGACGAGCGGCAGGGCGGCGATAAGCGGCAGGACGATCTTGCGCATCTGGGCTTCCTTCAGTTTCCCGACGCCTTCGCCATGAACCGTGCGCGCGCCTGAACCCCCAGATACGGGAAATCGGTGAAGAATCCGTCGACGCCAAGGTTAAGATAGCGCAAGATTTCGGCATGTAGATCGCCGCGCGCCGTCATGTCGGCGCCGATGCGCAGCGACGGCGGCAGGAAGAAATTCTCCGCCCGGAATGTCCAGGGATGGACCTTCAGCCCCGCCGCATGCGCGTCCGCCACCAGGCTGGTCGGCGCGCCGTCGCCATTGTCGGGAAAGATCATCGCTTTTTCGGGGCCGATGCCATAGGCATAGGTTGCGATGTCGCGCAGCCCGGCGGGCGTCGCCATTGCGGCATAGCTGGGCGCGGCGCCGTCGGCCGGGCCGCCCGTCGCCGCCATCAGCTGAATCAGGCGGACATGCGTCATGCCCGCCAGCATCTTCAGATTGTCGACTTCGAACGACTGGATGAACACCGGCGCGTCGGCGCGGTCCCATCCGGCCTTCTTCAGCGTCGCGACCAGTGCCGGTTCGACGGGCAGGCCGATCGATCGGAAATAGCTGGGGTGCTTGGTTTCGGGATAGATGCCGATCGCCCGCCCCGTTTCGGCGGAGCGGCGCTTGGCGAGCGCGATGATTTCGTCGAACGTCGGAATTTCCGCCTGGCCGTCATAGGCGGTGTTGGCGCGGCGGACCTGCGGCAGCCGTTCCCTGGCGCGCAGCGTCTTCAGTTCGGCGAGCGTGAAATCCTCGGTGAACCAGCCGGTGATCTTTTCGCCGTCGATCGTTTTCGTCGTCCTGCGGTCGGCGAATTCGGGGTGCGCCGCGACGTCGCTGGTATCGGCGATGTTGTTTTCATGCCGCGCGACGAGAATGCCGTCCTTGGTCGGCACCAGATCGGGCTCGATGACATCGGCGCCCTGGTCGATCGCCAGATTGTACGACAGCATCGTATGTTCGGGTCGTTCGCCGCTTGCGCCGCGATGCGCGATGACCAGAATGGGCGGCGTGGCGGGTGTCGCGGCGGTCATCGGCTTCTCCTGAACCGGGGCGCACGCCGCCGCCAGCATCGCCAGCCCCATTGCAACCAGCCGCGCGCGCATCAATCTCATTGTTCCGTCCTCCATGCCGCCGCCCGGGCTAACCGCTGCATGTTACAGAAAAGAGTGTGTTTCGATGGCCGACCCGGCGCTGATCGCCGCGCTGGCGCGTCCGACCGGCTATGTCGCCGCACTGGGATCGCGGCGCAGCCATGCTGCGCGGCCGGATCGGCCGGCGGCGGCGGGTGCGGCGCCGCAGGATCTCGCCCGGATCGAGGGCCCCGCGGGGCTCGCCATCGGCGCGGTCGGGCCATCGGAAATCGCGCTGTCGATTGCGGCGGGGATGGTGAAGACGCTGCACCATGCGGGCTGAGGACACCGTCGTGCCGTTGCTCGCCGCGGGGCGGGCGCTGCGGTTCGGCGCGGCGTACAAGCCGGCGCAGCCGCTCTGGGGCAGGCCGTTGGCGGAACATGCCGTGGCCGCGCTGGCGCAGGGTCGCTTTGCCGTGCGGATCGCGGTGGTGTCTGGAGCAGCAGTCGATTTCGCCGCGCACGGCTAGCGCACCGTCCGCAACGCCGACCCGGCGGCGGGACACGGGCGCTCGCTCGCGCTGGGATGGCGGTGGTGCGCGAGCAAGCGCCGCGCGCGGTGCTGGTCGCGCTGGCGGACATGCCGTGCGTCACCGCCGCGCATCTCGGCCGCGTGCCGGACGCGGGCGCGGATGCACGGGTCGCGTCCAGCGATGGGGCACGCGCGCGATGCCGCCCGCGCCGTTCGGCGCGGCGCACTTCCACGCATGGATGCGGATCGACGGCGACCGGGGCGCGCGTGACCCGATCCGCGCCGCGCGGCTGGTTCCGGCCGGGCCGGGCGAACTGACCGACGGCGACCCGCCCGACGATCTGGAGCGGCCGGCCGCGCGGCGAGACCGGTCGCAGCTCGAATCCTGACCCGCGCGCCGAACCGGTCGCGGCCCCGGCCTGCCCCCTGCCGGGGGGCCGGCCGGGGAGGGCCGCTATTCGTGCCGCAGCGCGTCGATGGGGTTCAGGCTTGCCGCGCGCCGCGCCGGGAAAAAGCCGAAGACGATGCCGATCAACGCTGAGATCAGGAAGGCGAACAGATTGATCTCGGGCACGAAGATCCATTGCACCTGCATTACCGGCGCCAGCAGCAGCACGACGATCTGCGCCAGGATCAGCCCGATCAACCCGCCGAGGCACGACAGCACCACCGCCTCGACCAGGAACTGCATCAGCACTTCGCTGGCGACTGCGCCGATGGCGAGGCGGATGCCGATCTCACGCGTGCGCTCGGTCACCGACACGAGCATGATGTTCATGATGCCGATGCCGCCGACGACCAGGCTGATGCCCGCCACCGCCGCGACGATGCCGGTCAACAGCGTCGTCGTGCCGGTCAGCGTCTGAGTGATCTGCGCGGTGTCGAAGATGTTGAAATCGTCCTGCTTCCCACCGGAGATGTTGCGCCGTTCGCGCAGCAGCTTGGTGATCGACGCCTTCAACTGGTCGGCATTATACGCCGGGTCGAGCCCCACCAGCATCAGCCGGATGTCGCGGTTGCCGGTCAGGCGGCGCTGCACCGTCTTGATCGGCATGACGACCGTATCGTCCTGGTCGCCGCCGAAGCCCGCCTGGCCGCGCGTCGACAACAGGCCGATGATGTCGCACGAAATACCGGCGATGCGCAGCCGCTGGCCCACCGGATCGGTGTTGGCGAACAGGTTCTGGCGCACCGTGTTGCCGATGATGCAGACAGACTTGCCCGCCTGTTCCTCGGCCGCCGTCCAATAGCGCCCGGACACCAGCGGCCATGATTGCACCGTGAAGATCGCGTTGGTCGTGCCGTTGACGGTCGTCGACCAATTGGCGCCGTTGTAGATGGCGGTGCCGCTCGCCCCCGCCTGCGGTGCGACGGCGGTCACGCCGGCGATCTGGTCGCGGATCGCCTGGACATCGTCCTCGTCGAACGCCGCCGGGGGCGGGCCGCCGCCGCCGCGGCCGAAGCCCTGGCCGGGGCGGATCTGGAACATGTTGCTGCCCAGGCTGGAAATCTGCTGCTGTACCGCCGCCGTGGTGGCGTTGCCCAGCGTCACCATCGCGACCACCGCCGCGACGCCGATGATGATGCCCAGCGTCGTCAGGAACGAACGCAGCTTGTGCCGCGCGATCGACCGGATCGCGAGCAGGAAGGTGGTACCGAACATTTACGCGTGCGCTCCCGCATGCTGGGCACCGGCTTCGGTGCGTTCGACCAGCCCGTCCTTGAAATGGACGATGGTGTGGGCAAAGGCCGCCATGTCGGGCTCATGCGTGACCATCAGCACCGTGATGCCGCTGTCGCGATTGAGCTCGGTCAGCAGCTTCATGATTTCGATCGACCGTTCCGAATCGAGGTTGCCGGTCGGTTCGTCGGCGAGCAGCACATCGGGTTGAGTCGCAATGGCGCGCGCGATCGCCACGCGCTGCTGCTGGCCGCCCGACAGCTCGGCAGGGGTATGGTCCCACCATTCGGCGAGCCCGACCTTGTCGAGCGCGGCCATCGCCGTCTTGCGGCGTTCCTTGCGCGCGTCGCCGCGATAAAGGAGCGGCAGTTCGACATTCTCAAGCGCGGACGTGCGCGCCAGCAGGTTGAACCCCTGGAACACGAAGCCGAGATATTTGCGGCGCAGCAACGCGCGTTGGTCGCGGCTCAGCGTTTCGACATGGACGCCGCGGAACAGGAATTGGCCCCCCGTCGGCACGTCCAGACAGCCGAGGATGTTCATCGTCGTCGACTTGCCCGAACCCGACGGGCCCATGACCGCGACGAAATCGCCCGCTTCGATGTCCAGGTCGACGCCCTTCAGCGCCTGGAACGCCGTGGCGCCTTCGCCATAGACCTTGGTCACGCCGCGCAGGCGGATCAGGGGGAGGGCGGCCTCACTGGCCACGCTGTCCTCCCTGACGCGCACCCGACGCGCTGCCCGAGCTCGACCGGCTCGCGCTGCCCGCGGCAAGCTGGCCAGTGATGACCTTCATGCCCGGCTTCAGCGCGCCGCCGGTAACTTCGGTCAGCGTGCCGTTGCTTTCGCCGGTGACGATGCTGACCGCCTGCGGCTTGCCGTCGGCGCCCAGCACATAGACGCTCTTGCTCGCGCCGCGGTTGGCATCGGCGCCGGCCGTCTCGCCCTGGCTGCCGCCGCGGCGACGCGGGATGATCGCACCGGCGATGCCGCCGCTCTGCTGCGTCCCTCCGGCCGCCTGCGCCTCCTGCGGCGCGAAGCGGAGCGCGGCGTTGGGGATCAACAGGACATTCGGCCTGGAAGTCGTCACGATCTCGGCCGTTGCGGTCATGCCCGGTCGCAGTTTCAGGTCCGGGTTGGCGACCGTCAGGTCGGCGCCATAGGACACCACCTGGTTCGACGTGGTCGTCGTGGAAGTGCTGCTCGACAGCGCCGAAAGATTCGATCCCAGGTCGACGCGCGTGATGCTCGCCGGGAAAGTGCGGCCGGGGAAGGCGTCCACGGTGAAGCTGGCCTTCTGCCCCTCTGTCACTTCGCCCACATCGGCTTCGTCGATCGCGACTGTCAGCTTCATCTGCGACAGGTCCTCAGCAATCACGAACAGCGTCGGCGTGTTGAACGACGCCGCGACCGTCTGGCCCGCGTCGATCTGGCGCGCGAGTACCACGCCGTTCACGGGCGATCGAATGACCGACTTGTACCGCTGCGTCTGGTTCGACGACAAAGCGGCGCGCGCCGCCACGACATTCGCTTCCGCCGCGCGGACGTTGGCGACGGCGCGCGCGACGGCGGCCTGCGCCGAATCCATCTCGGTCTTGGCGGGGACGCGGCCGTTCGACAGGCGATTGACTTCCTGCATGCGGGCAAGCTGCGCCCGCGCCTCCTGCAGCGTCGCGCGGGCCTGCGCCACCGACGCCTGATTGGCCGCCAGCGTTGCTTCCGACTGGCGGATCGCATCGTCGAGGCGCGACGGGTCGAGGATCGCCAGCGGCTGCCCCTTGGTCACGCGGTCATTGACGTCGACCAGCACCTGTTCGACCAGGCCCGACAATTCGGAACCCACTTCGACCTGGTTGGTCGGCTCCAGCTTGCCCGTTGCCGACACCGTAATGGTCAGGTTGCCGCGTTCGACGGCCACGGTCGCATATTCGGTCTTCTCAGCCCCGCCGAAGCAGCGCGACAGCAACAGCCCGGCCGCGACGACGACGATGCCGATGACGATCCATTTCAGCCAGCGGCGCCACCATGGCCGCGGTTTGGCGCCAAGGAATTGGTCGAGGTTGTTGGTATCAGTTGCCATCGGCGGTGCTGCCTGTCGTGGAAGAGGTTGCCTCGGGAGCGGAAGTGCTGTTCCAGCCGCCGCCGAGCGCGGTGTAGAGCTGGATCAGCGCATTGGCCTTGTCGGCCTGCGCCTGCGCCAGGCCGTTGCGCGCGGAAAGCAACGCGCTTTCCGCAGTGTTCAGCGTAGTGAAGTCGGTCAGGCCCGACCGGTACTGGTCGCGCGCCAACAGCGCCTGGTTGGTCGCGGCATCGAGCGCGATGGTATATTCGCGCTCGCGGCGCTGCGCGGCGTCGAGCGCGAAGATCGCATTCTCGATGTCCTCCAGCGACGTCAGCACGGTCTGCTTGTACGCAAGGAACGCGCCCTCTGCCGCGGCCTCGCTCGCGCGGACCTGGCTCTGGCGGCGGCCGCCGTCGAACAGCGTCTGCGCGATGTTGGCGAACAGCCGGCCGGTGATGAGGTCGCCCAGCGACCCGATCGAATCGGCGCCGGTGTCGATGCTGCCGCCGATCGACAGCGACGGATAGAGCTGCGCCTTGGACACGCCGATCCGCGCGGTCGCGGCGGCCAGGTTGCGTTCGGCGCTCAGCACGTCGGGGCGCTGGCGCAGCGTGTCGGCGGGGATGCCCACCGCAACGCTTTCCGGCCCGTGCGGGATGGGACGGGTTTCGGCCATCCGCGCCTTGAGCGCGCCCGGCGACTGGCCGGTCAGCACCGCCAGCCGCGACACGGCGGCGTTATAGTTCGCCTCTATTCCCGGAATCGACGCGGCGGTCTGCGCGCGCTGTGACCGTGCCTGCTCGACGTCGAGCGACGAGACGAGCCCCGCCTGCACGCGCCATCCGGCGATCTGGAGATTGTCGTCCTGGATCGCCAGCGATGCCTTCGCATGGGCAAGCTGCGCCTGATAGAGCCGCGCGAGCACATAGTTGCGCGCGATCTCCGCCTCGATCGAAATCATCGTCGCGGCATAAGTATAGCCGCTTGCTTCATAGGCCGCGCGCGCGGCCCGCGCGTTGGACGCGTTGCCGCCGAACAGGTCGATGGTGTAGCTGGCGTCGCCGCCCAGCGAATAGCTGGTGCTGCCGCCCTGCGAATAGCTGGTGACGGTACCGTCGGGCAAGGTCGTGGTGGTAGTGCCGCCGCGCAGCGATTCCGAATGCGACACGCTGCCCGATACGCCGACCGTCGGCAGCAGCGCGCCGCGTGCCTGGACCAGCGATTCGCGTGCCTGGCGCAGCCGCGCCATCGCCTGGCCGACGTCGAGATTGCCCTTGCGGCCCATCTCGACCAGTTCGGCGAGCATCGGGTCGTCGAACTTGCCCCACCACCGCGCCAGATCTTCCTGCGCGCGCTGGTCGGCAACGACCGAAAATTCGTCGGGTACGCCAAGCTCGGTGGTGCTCGCCGGGCGGTATTCGGGGCCGACCGAACATGCCGCCAACGGCAGGGCGAGGCCGAGCAACAGCACTATCTTCCGCTTTGCCATGCCGGCGTTGATACGGTGCGGTGCAGCGAATGCCACCCAAATATTGTCGCAAATTGTAAACGTGCGAAACCCGCCCTTGCGGAATCTGCGGGTTGCGCGGCGCGCTCCGGCTCCCCAGAAAGGCCGGAGAAAAGCAATTGGAGGAGCGGCGGATGAGCGAAGGCAGCTACCCGGTACCGGCGGATTGGGCGGACGACGCGCTGGTCGACGCGGCGGGATATGAGCGGCTGTATGGCATGTCGCTCGCCGATCCGGGCAGCTTCTGGCTCGAACAGGCGAAGCGGATCGACTGGATCAAGCGGCCCGAACTGGCCGGCGACTGGTCGTTCGACGAAAAGGACTTCCACATCCGTTGGTTCGCCGACGGCAAGCTGAACGCCGCCGCCAATTGCGTCGACCGCCATCTCGCCAGCCGCGGCGGCGACACTGCCATCCTTTGGGAACCCGACGACCCCGCCGAAGCGCCGCGCGCCTATACCTATCTCCAGCTCTATGAAGAGGTCGGCCGCTTCGCCAATGTGCTGAAGGCCGAGGGCGTGAAGAAGGGCGACCGCGTCACTATCTATTTGCCGATGATTCCCGAGGCGGCGTTCGCGCTGCTCGCCTGCGCGCGGATCGGCGCGATCCATTCGGTGGTGTTCGGCGGCTTCTCGCCTGAAGCGCTGGCGGGTCGCATCACCGATTGCGACAGCGCCGTCTGCATCACCGCCGACGAAGGGCGGCGCGGCGGCAAGCGCGTGCCGCTGAAGGCCAATGTCGACGCCGCCGCGCCGCATGCCTCCGCGCTGAAGAAAGTCATTGTCGTCCGGGCGACCGGCGGCGACGTGGCGATGACGCCCGGCCGCGACGCCTGGTACCATGACCTCGCCGCCACTGTGTCCACCGACTGCCCCGCCGAGCCGATGGGGGCGGAGGATCCGCTGTTCATCCTCTATACTTCCGGATCGACGGGCAAGCCCAAGGGCGTGCTGCACACCACCGGCGGGTACCTGCTCTGGGCGTCGATGACGCACCAGCTCGTGTTCGATTATCGCCCCGGCCAGGTCTATTGGTGCGCGGCCGATATCGGCTGGGTCACCGGGCACAGCTATATCGTCTACGGCCCGCTGGCGAACGGCGCGACGACGCTGATGTTCGAAGGCGTGCCCAACTGGCCCGACGCCAGCCGCATCTGGCAGGTGGTCGACCGGCACAAGGTGGAAATCCTCTATACCGCGCCGACGGCGCTGCGCGCGCTGATGCGCGAAGGCGACGACTATGTGACCGCCACGTCGCGCAAGAGCCTGCGCGTGCTGGGTTCGGTCGGCGAGCCGATCAATCCCGAGGCATGGCGCTGGTATCACGACGTGGTGGGCGAGGGACGCTGCCCCATCGTCGACACCTGGTGGCAGACCGAAACCGGCGGCCACATGATTACGCCGCTGCCCGGCGCGACGGCGTTGAAACCCGGCAGCGCGACCAAGCCGTTTCCCGGCGTCGACCCGCAGATCGTCGATGCCGAGGGCAAGGTGCTGCACGGCGCGACCGAGGGCAATCTGGTCATCGCGCGCAGTTGGCCGGGGCAGATGCGCACGGTGTGGGGCGACCATGCGCGCTTCTTCCAGACATATTTCAGCACCTATCCGGGCAAATATTTCACCGGGGACGGGTGCCGCCGCGACGCGGACGGCTATTACTGGATCACCGGCCGCGTCGACGACGTCATCAACGTGTCGGGCCACCGCATGGGCACCGCCGAAGTCGAAAGCGCGCTGGTGCTCCACGAAAGCGTGGCCGAGGCGGCGGTCGTCGGCATGCCGCACGACATCAAGGGGCAGGGCATCTATGCCTATGTCACGCTCAACACCGGCGTGGAGCCGAGCGAGGCGCTGCGCGCGGAGCTGGTGAAATGGGTGCGCACCGAAATCGGCCCGATCGCCAGCCCCGACGCGCTGCAGTTCGCGCCGGGGCTGCCCAAGACGCGGTCGGGCAAGATCATGCGCCGCATCCTGCGCAAGATCGCCGAGGGCGAGGTGTCGAGCCTGGGTGATACCTCGACGCTCGCTGATCCGGCCGTCGTCGACGATCTGGTAGCGAACCGCGTGACGCTGGCGTAAGCCGCATCCGGAACGCGCGATGGCCGCGTCCGCCGGTCGGGGCGGCGCTTCAACCTGTTCCTCTTGAGGGGATTGGGTGGGTCAGGGGTTTCGCCCCGGGGCGTGGCCTTCGCGAGGATTGCCCAGCCCGGCGTCGCGCGGGCCGCGCCCCGCGTTGGCTAAGGGGATGCCGTGAGACCGGCCCGCCGGCGCGGATGCTTCGCGCCGGGGCTGCCCGCACTCCGCGATCGCTGCTCGAGATCGCTGCTCGAGATCGCATTCGAACATGCTTTTCAGCCCGCCTTCGCCGACCGGCGGCGGGGCGCGGCGGCTGGCGGTGCGATCGCCCCGATGCTGGCCGCGCGAAGGATGCGGCGAAAGGTCGGGCATTCCATATGGCTGGGCGCGGGGCAGTCGGCGGCATGACGCAGCCCGTCGCGCATCGCAGTCAGCTTGCGGATCGTCGCGTCGAGATCGTCGGCCTTCCCCGCCAGCATCGCCCGGTCGATGCGCGGCGCGCCGTCGGCGGCGAACATGCCGCCGATCTCGTCGAGCGAGAAACCCGCCGCGCGGCCGAGCGCGATCAGCGCCAGCCGGTCGACGACACTCGGGTCGAACAGCCGCCGCAATCCCCGCCTGCCGATCGACGCGATCAGCCCGCGTTCTTCATAATAGCGCAGCGCCGATGCCGGCACGCCGGTGCGCGCCGCCACTTCAGCGATATCCAGGTCACGCATGCTATTGACCTCAACTTGACTTGAAGTGGCAAGGTGCGCGCTCCGCCATGCGATGGCAATCCGAAAGGAGATGAAGATGCGCGAATCCTCCGCTGCTCAGGACGAGCAGGCCCAATTGTGGAACGGCCCCGCCGCCCGCGCCTGGATCGACGCCCAGGCGTTGATCGACACGATGTTCCGCCCGATCGAACAGGTGCTGCTCGATTCGCTGATGCCCGGTGGCGGCGGACGGCTGCTCGATATCGGGTGCGGCACCGGCGGGACAACGCTGGCTGCCGCGCGACGACTGGGCACGGGGGCGGTCTGCACCGGCGTCGATGTATCCGAACCGATGGTCGCCGCGGCGCGCGAGCGCGCGGCATGGGAGGGGATCAACGCAGACTTCATCGCCGCCGATGCGGCGACGGCCCGTTTCGAGCCGCAGCGCTTCGACGCGATGATTTCGCGATTCGGTGTCATGTTCTTCGCCGATCCGGTTGCCGCGTTCGCGCATCTGCGCCGCGCCGCGCGGTCGGGGGCGATGCTGCGCTTCGTCGCATGGCGTGGCGTCGCGGAAAACGGGTTCATGACCACGGCCGAGCGCGCGGCGGCGCAACTGATGCCGGCGCTGCCTCCGCGCGATCCCGACGCGCCGGGCCAGTTCGCCTTTGCCGACGGAGCGCGGGTTCGCGCGATCCTCGATCAGGCCGGTTGGCGCGACGTGCGCGTGGTCGGGGCCGATATCGATTGCGCGATGCCGGCGGCGGCGTTGCCCGACTATCTGATGCATTTCGGCCCGCTCGGCCGCGCGTTGCGCGATGTCGACGCGGACACGCGGCGGCGTGTGGTCGACGCGGTATTGCCTGCGTTCGAACCCTATCGGTCGGGCACGGGCATCCGCTATGCCGCCGCCTGCTGGATCGTCGACGCGCGCGCGCCCTGACCGGCGCCGGGGAGCGGCGGCGGCATCGCATGGGCGATTGCCGCCGCCGCTCCCCGCTGTTATCTCTGGCTAATACAGTTAGGGAAAACGGGGTTCCTGCGATGAAGTTCAAGAATGTGCGCCTGGTGCTGGGCGCTGCGGCGCTGGCGCTTGCCGTTCCGGCGCTGTCGGCGATGACCGACGGCGGGCCGCGTTTCGGCACCTTTGGGATCGACCTGACCGCCAGGAACCTGGAGGTGAAGCCGGGGGACGATTTCTGGTCCTATGCCAACGGCGCCTGGGACGCGCGCACCAGCATCCCCGCCGACCGGTCGTCGGCGGGCGTCAGTGTCGTGCTGGTCGACGAGGCGGAGGTCAATGTCCGCGCCATTTTGGACGACATGGCCAAGAATCCCGGGAAATACGGCGCCATCGGCAAGCAGGTCGGCGATTTCTATGCGTCGTGGATGGACACGGCGGGGATCGAGGCGCGCGGTACTGCGCCGCTGAAGCCCTATCTGGACAAGATCGCGGCGGCGGATGACAAGACCAAGCTGCAGATGTTGTTCGCGACCACCGGCTATGCCGGTCCGGTCAGCGCAGAGATTCTGCCCGACCTTGTCGATCCGACGCACTATACCGCCGCCGTCGGCCAGAGCGGGCTGGGCATGCCGC
Source organism: Pseudomonadota bacterium (assembly GCA_049323815.1). Classification (GTDB taxonomy): domain Bacteria; phylum Pseudomonadota; class Alphaproteobacteria; order Sphingomonadales; family Sphingomonadaceae; genus Sphingomonas. The sequence continues at coordinate 30,710 of JBMOOB010000045.1, forward strand.
GCGACTATTACCTGCTGAAGGGCGAGAAGTACGACGGCTATCGCAAGGCGTACCGCGCGTACATCCAGCAAATCCAGGAACTGGCGGGCATCGAGGATGCGAGCGCGAAGGCCGATCGCATCTTCGCGCTTGAATCGGCGATGGCGCGCGTGATGTGGTCGCCGACCGAAAGCCGCGACATCGCCAAGCTGAACGATCCGCAGACGATCGAGGGCCTGACCAGGAAGGCACCCGATTTCGACTGGGCGCTGATGCTCAAGACCGCCGGGCTGGACAGCGCGCCGACGTTCCTGATGGCGCAGAACACCGCGTTGACGGCACTGGGCCGCATCTTCACCGCAACGCCGGTGGAGACCTGGCAGGAATATCTGGCGTTCCATTTCGTCAGCGACGGCGCCGAATTCCTGCCCAAGGCGTTCGACGACGCGAAGTTCGATTTCTATTCGAAGACGCTCGCGGGCGTCGAAACGCAGCGCGAGCGCTGGAAGCGCGGCGTCCAGATGGTGAACAACGCGCTGGGCGAGGCCGTCGGCAAAATCTATGTCGCGCGTCACTATCCGCCCGCGGCAGAGAAGCAGATGGCCGAACTGATCGAAAATCTGCGCGATGCCTATCAGGAACGGATCGAGGCATCGACCTGGATGGACGCGGACACCAAGAAGGCGGCACTCGCCAAGCTGGCCGCGTTCGAACCGCGCACCGGGCACCCGGCGACTTATATCGACTATTCGTCGCTGAAGGTCGATCGTGCCGACATCCTGGGCAATGCGATGCGCGCGGGCGAATTCGAACACCGGCTCCAGCTCGATCGCTTCAAGAAGCCGGTCGACCGCACGCTGTGGGAAATGACGCCGCAGACGGTCAACGCCTATTACAATCCGTTGATGAACCAGATCACTTTCCCGGCCGCGATCCTGCAGCCGCCGTTTTTCGATCCCAAGGCGGACCCGGCAGTGAACTATGGCGCGATCGGCGCGGTGATCGGCCATGAAATGGGCCATGGCTTCGACGACCAGGGCAGCCAGTTCGGGCCGACGGGCAAGTTCGAAAATTGGTGGACCGACGCGGCGAAGGAGGCCTTCCAGAAGCGCACCGCCGCGCTGGCCGCGCAATACGGTGCCTATGAAGCGCTGCCGGAAACCTTTGTAAACGGCGAGCTGACGTTGGGCGAGAATATCGGCGACCTGGGTGGCGTCGAGGCGGCCTATGCCGCGTTCAAGCGCTATGAGGCGAGCCACGGCAAGCTGCCGGTGATCGACGGGCTGACGGCGGACCAGCGCTTCTTCCTCGCCTATGCACAGGCGTGGCGGACGAAGGTGCGCGAAGGCGCCGCGCGCCAGCGGCTGCTCACCGATCCGCACAGCCCGGCCAAGTTCCGCGTCAACGGAATCGTCCGCAACGTCGACGCCTGGTATGCCGCGTTCAACGTGAAGCCGGGCGACAAGCTCTACCTGCCGCCCGAACAGCGCGTGCACATCTGGTAAGCGCGCGCGATTGGGGGAATGTGAAAAGAGGCGGGGCCGGTGGGTCCCGCCTTTTT
>JBMOOB010000046.1:0-31690 GCA_049323815.1 Pseudomonadota bacterium
GCGTGATAGATCGCGTCCTCGAACTTCGTGCCCCGATTGGCCGATCCGCGATTGTCGATCTGGAACCAGATATAGCCGCGATCGACGATATATTGCTGAAGCGCGCCGCCCCATGCGCGGCTGACCGTCTGGACGTGCGGGCCGCCGTAATGCTGGAAGAACACCGGGTATTTCTTCCCCGGCTCCCTCTTGGGCAGGATCATTTCCCAATAAAGCGTCGTGCCGTCCTTCGCCTTGATCGTCCCGAATTTCCGTTCGGCATGGCTGGCGAGATAGGGGTGATAGGGATGGTCCGCCGCCTGGACCGAGTTCTCGCTGACCCATTCGAGCCGCTTGCCCGTCGCGTCGGCCAGATAGACCTGGGCCGGCTGGTCGGTGTTCGACCGCGTGACGATCGCGCGCGTGGCGCCGTCGTCCATCGTCGCGCCGTTCCACCAGCCGGTTTCGGTCAGCCGCTTTGGCGTAGCTGGCTTGCGATAGTCGACGACATAGAGATGGCGCTCGAGCACGCCGTCCATATTGCCGAGGAAATAGAGCTTTCCGGCCTTTTCATCGACGCCCGCGACGCCCGCGACTTCCCAGTCGCCGTGGGTCAACTGCGCCCATTTGCCCTTGGCGAAGCGATAGAGATGGCCGTGGCCGTCGCGTTCGGACCACCAGATCAGGCTGCCGTCCTTCAGCGGGCGCAGCGCGTGCGACAGGTTGATCCAGCTCTTCTCGCCCGACTTCTCGCTGAACAGCACCGCCGACCTGCCGGTCGCCGGATCGACCTTCAGCACGTCGAGCACGGTCTGGTCGCGGTTTTCGCGCTGGACGAACAGCGCCTTGCCGTCGGCGCTCCAGTTGACACGCGCGAGGTAGATGTCGGTTTCGCTGCCCAGGTCGACCTTGACCTTGCCCGAACCGTCGGGACGCATCACCCACAGTTCGACCAGCGCATTGTCGGTCCCCGCCTTGGGATAGCGCTGGTCGTAGATCCTGGTGCCTTCGGCGCCGATCGCGGCGCGGCTGACGATACCGACCGACGCCTCGTCAAAGCGTTCGACCGCAACCATCGCGTCGCCGGGCGCCCACCAATAGCCGGTGAAGCGGTCCATTTCCTCCTGCGCGACGAATTCCGCCTCGCCCCAATGGACGGTGCCCGCGCCATCGGTCGTGACCTGTGTTTCCTTGCCCGTGCCCAGGTCGAGCACGACAAGGTTTTGCCCGCGCACGAAGCTGACGAAGCCGCCCGCCGGGCTGACCACGGGGTTCAACTCGCTCGCGTCGGTGGCGGTCAGTCGACGCACCTCGCCGTCGAGCGTCGCAAGATACAGGTCGCCGTCGAGCGGGACGAGGATCGACTTGCCGTCGGGCGCCCAGTCATAGGCGACGATGCCGCGAATGCCGCCGATGCGCGCGCGCTCGCGCTGCATCTTTTCCGCCTCGGACAGTTCGGCGCCGGTGCCGACTTTCTTCGAATCGACCAGCATCCGCCATTCGCCCGTGGTCGTATCCATCGCCCACAGGTCATAGCGTTCCTTTTCATCCGCGCGATTGCGCAGCAGCGTCAGATATTTGCCGTCGGGCGACAGTTTCATCGCGCGTGGCGCGGTGCCCGACAGGTCGGGGCTGGCGAACACGCGCTCCAGCGTCAGCGCGGGCGGGCTGTCCTTCACCGGTTCATCCTGCGCCATGGCCGGACTTCCCACTGCAAGCAACGCCAATCCCGCCACCCATGCACGCATATTCCCTGTCTCCGGAAAGCCCGACGCCCGCAACCGCGGGCGATGATGCGCAAGGGTATTGCGCGTGGCGTCGCCGGGGTAAAGGGGGGCACGGGGCTCGCATAGGGGCGGCGCGGATGCTAGGCTGCGCGCGTCGCCCGCCATTCGCCGGAGATCGCCGATGTTCCGCCGCCTCATCCCCGTCGCCCTGCCGCTGCTGATCGCCGCGGCACCGTTTGCCGATGACGCGTTCAAGGCGGGCCCGGTCTTCACTGACTTCGGCGCGGTTGCGGCAGTCGATTCCGACTTGCCCGTCCCCAAGGGCACGGTGTTCAAGGTGCTGTTCGATGCCAGCGCGGGCGCCGGTCCGGGCCAGATCAACCGCGTGTTCGACAGCGCGGCGCGGTTCGTGAACATGCACGTCGCCGCCGGCGTCCCGATCGAGAATATCCATGTCGCAATCCTGGTGCATGGCAAGGCGTCGCTCGACGTCCTCAACGCCGACGCCTCACCCCGCCTGGCCGAGGGCAAGGTGAACAGCAGCGCCCATGCCGTCGCGCAATTGCTGGCGCACGGAATCGACATCTATCTGTGCGGCCAGTCGGCTGCGCATTTCGGTATCGCCAAGGGCGACTTGGTCCCCGGCGTCAAAATGTCGCTGTCGGCGATGACCGCCAGCGCGCTGCTCCAGCAACAGGGCTATGTCCCGATGCCCTGATGAACGACCCCGAAAGCGCCGGTTCATGCGCCTCCGTGCAGAAGGCGGGGGAACTTGCGGCCTGCGGGACGGGTTGACCGCCCTATGTCGGGGCAATGGAGAACAAGATGGTGAAGTTTCGCAGCCTGGCCGTGGCAATGGGCGCGGCGGTGCTGACGCTCGCGGCCCCGTCCGCATTCGCGCAGAAGGCGCCGTGGACGGTTCCCGCGTCGGATTGGGGCGGCGCGCAGCCACAGGACCCCGATGGCTGGTTCGGCCCCGCCGACTATCCGCCCGAGGCGGCGTCGGGCGAGCAGCATGGCTATGTCACGGTCCAGTTCGATATCGGCGCCGACGGCCGGCCGAGCAATTGCATCGTCACGCACGCGACCGGCTATCCCGCGCTCGACAAGGTCGGGTGCCGCATCATCGGCAAGCGTGCGCGCTTCGCCCCGGCCAAGGACGCGAGCGGCAAGCCGGTTGCGACCACCGGCACGACCAGCTTCGTGTTCTGGAAGCCGAAGGGCTGACGCCACCCGGCAAAGACAAATGACGCAGTTGCGGGCCGCCAGCCGCGCGACCGTCGATCCTTGATGCTTGTCCGCGCCCGCGAGGCGCCCGTCGGACAGCCGGACAGTCGGGCAATCGCGCGGCTGGGCCGTCGCCGCACCGCAACGGCGCCGACGCGCGATCAGCGATTGCCACGACCATTGTACCGGCCCGATCCAGCACTAGCGCGCGGACGCATCGGCGAGCAGCGGCAGGCCGGGGTTCGACGGTCCTCGACTGGCACCAGCCCTGCCTGCCCGCGGCGCCGACGCAGAGGCTGAGCAAGCGCCCGCGCGATACAGACCGACAGCGCGCTCGGCACCCGGGCAGCACGAACGGCTTCGCCCCCAATCCTCCACGCGACGTTATATCAGGCGCGCCTTTTTGCCAGGCGGGTGCAGCACAGCAAAAGGGGCGCGGAAGCAATGCCCCCGCGCCCCGCTCTTCCCTGGAAGAAAAGTCTTATTCGGCCGCCGTCGTCTCTTCGCTGCGCACGTCACGGCGCTCGGCGATACGTGCCGACTTGCCGGTGCGGCCGCGCAGATAATAGAGCTTCGCGCGGCGGACGACGCCCTTGCGGACGACTTCGATCGAATCGACATTCGGCGAATAGAGCGGGAAGACGCGCTCGACGCCCTCACCGAACGAAATCTTGCGGACCGTGAAGTTGGAGCCCATGCCCTTGTTGGCGCGGGCGATGCAAACGCCTTCGAAGTTCTGGACGCGGGTGCGTTCGCCTTCGACGACCTTCACGCCGACCTTCAGCGTGTCGCCGGGGCGGAATTCCGGAATCTTCTTTGCCTCGTTGAACTTGGCGATCTGCTCGGCTTCGAGCGTCTGGATGAGGTTCATCTCATTCGTTCCCATTCTTTTGCCGCGCGCCAGAGGGAGGTTGGACCCGAGCGCCCTCATGGCGCTCCCAAAGGTCCGGCCTCCGTAGCCGTGTATCGTCCGCCGCCCGGCTTTTACGCCATGCCGCGATCTTCGCATGATCCCCCGATCGCAGCACTTCGGGGATCGTGCGCCCTTCCCATTCGACAGGTCGGGTATATTGCGGATATTCGAGCAGCCCCGTTTCGAAGCTCTCATCCTCTCCGCTCAAGGTCGCGCCCATTACGCCGGGAAGCAGCCGAATGCAAGCGTCGAGCAGCACCAAAGCGCCCATTTCGCCACCGGAAAGTACGTAATCGCCGATAGACACCTGTTCGATCGCGCGGCCTTCGAAAATCCGCTCGTCGAACCCTTCGAACCGGCCGCACAAGATGGTGACTCCCGGACCAGCCGCCAATTCGCGCACACGCGCCTGCGCCAACGGCCGCCCGCGCGGCGTCATCGCCAGCACGGGCCGGTCGTCGGCGACGCTGTCGATCGCGGCGGCAAGCACGTCGGGGCGCAGCACCATGCCCGCGCCGCCGCCCGCCGGCGTATCATCGACAGAGCGGTGCTTGTCGGTCGCGAAATCGCGGATCTGCACGGTGTTCAGACTCCACAGCCCCTCGCGCAGCCCCCTGCCCGCCAGCGAGACGCCGAGCGGCCCGGGAAACATCTCCGGATAGAGCGTCAGCACCGTCGCCGCGAAGCTCATGCGCGCTTCCCGGCCCAATGGGCGGCGTAGAAGTTCAGGAACAGGTTCAGAGCGAACACGGGAAATCCATATATCAGCATCACCAACGGGCTCACGGAGCCCCGGTGCAACCCGTGCTCATAAACGCTGCGCGCAAGATAGTGCCAGACCACCAGCGCGATCACGATCAGGATTGTCGGCAGCAGACCGGACAGGATCAGCCTGGCATCCCCCGGCAGCGGCACCCTCCAGCGGTCGAGACCCCTGCGCGCAAGGAGCGCAATCAGCGCGGAAATCGCAACCATGCCCACCGCAAGCAGCTCGATCATCGCGCGTCCTTTCGTTCGTCGCCGTATCAGGCGGCCGTTGCCTATGCCGATCGCCGGCCAATGGCCAGCCGGGCGCTCAACTGCCGCAGCCGCCGCAGCCTCCCCCGCCGCAACCGCTGCCACCGTCGCTCCCGCTGCTGCCGCTATCGCCACTCCCCCCATCGGTGCCGTCGGTTCGCAGGCGGTGAAAATCCTCCCAACCCGACCCGGCCAGCACTGTCGTTCCGAACAGCGCGACGGCCAGCGCAGCCTCATCGGCGGCGGGTGCGCGGCGCAACCGGTCGGCGCCCGTGCGTGCGTCCTGCAACGCGCGCAGGCCCGCGCGCGTCCGGCGGTCGACGACAGCGAAGCGGACCAGCGCAACCACTGCCGTCGCGACCAGAAATACCGTCAGGATGCCGACCGGCCGGTCGCGCTCGACGCCGATCTGGTATTTGAGCAGGCCGAAACCGATCAGCAGCAGATACGGCAGTGTCTGCCACACGCGCATCCGCCATGTTGCGCCCATGTCGATCAACAATTCGTCGTCGACCAGCCGCTGGTCGATCGCGACCGCGTCGCGCGCCAGCGCGCGCTGTACCGCGCCCCATCGCATCGGCTGATCGAGCGCGGCAAGCGCGCGCAGCGTGCCGCGCGCGGCCCGCGCGTCCGACAGCGCCAGTTTCGACCGCGCCTCCACGGTCACCTGTCCCGCCGCAATTGCGCCGGCGACGCTGCTTTCCGCCATCCGCGTCGGACCGCCCGCCAAATAGGCGAGCGCATCGGCATCGACCGGGCGCCCCGCGCGCCCGTCGGCACGCAACCAGCGCGGCACGATGATCCCCGCCGCGAACGCTGCGACGAACAACACCGCATAGAGTTGAAGAAAGGGTCCGCCAGTCCAGTCCAGAGGTCCAAGTGGCATGTTCCGATGCTCCTCTACCCGAAAAGCCCGCACGCGTGCGCAATGCCCGCCGCGACGATCGCGGCGGCCAGCATCGTGGCGCGTCTGGGCAGGATGAAGGCGTCGCGCGGGTGCACGCGTCGCGCCTTGTGGTCCTCGTTCAACCGCCGCCGCGCGTCGGGCCACAAATCCGCGGGCGGGGTGCCGAACGCGCGCTCATAACTGCGCAGCGTGTCGGCATATTGCAGGAAATAGCGATGCTGCTCCGCCGCTCCGCCCGCCGTCGGGCCATGGTGCAGCGGGCGCCCGAGCACGTCGGGGCAAAAGCGTTCCCAATAATCGCGCGTATAGGTTAGGTGCAGGTGCCATGCCTGGTCCACCGCGTCGCTGGGCGTCACCGGATGGCCGGCGGTGACCGCCAAAAAGCAGAAGCGACGATATTCCTCGATCACGCGCGCAGTGTAGGCGGCGCTCCAGCCGTTTTCGCGCGCCAGCCGCTGCGCAAAGCTGAGCGCCGCGTCGTCGGGACCGATCGAATAATGGGAAAGCGCAGTCCAGACCGGGTGGTCGGCAGGGGATCGAGCAGGACCGGGGGCCTCGTGCATCCAATTCCCAGTTACACAGGGGATATTACAACCCGATGACACCGGCACGCGCCACGCCGCGCGCCGAGTAAAGCGTTATTCGGCGGAGAAGCTGTCGGCGACGATCAGCCGCTCGCTGTTCCAGTCGGGCACGGCGGCGGGCGCCATCGGCACCATGAACCGTTTGCCGGTCGGCCGTTCGATTTCCAGCACGTCGCCCGCGCCGTAATTGTCGACTGCGACGATCGTGCCCAGCGGCGCGCCAGCTTCCGACACGACGGGCAGGCCGAGCAAGTCGATGTGATAATATTCGCCCTCGCCCAACGTCGGCAAAGCGGAGCGCGGTACCGTCAGCTCGGTTCCGCGCAGCGCCTCGGCCGCATTGCGATCGCCGACTTCGGCGAAGCGCGCGATGGCACCGTTCGACCCGTCGCGCAGGCTCTTCAACGTCAGCGCGCCGCCGTTGAAGCTGCGATAGGCGTCCAGATCTTCGGCGAAGACTTTCAGCCGCACTTCGCCGGTCACGCCATGCGCGCCAATTACCACCGCCAGCGTGACGGATTTGTCGGACGCCATGCGCGCTCCCCGATCGCAGGTTCCGGCGCGCGGGGGATCAGCGAGCCCGCGCGCCGGCCAAGCGGTTTACTGCTCCGAAACCTCGTCGGCGACGGCTTCCGCCTCTGCGGTCGGCGTCTCGGTCGCGGCTTCGACTTCGGCGGCCATCACGGCTTCCGCTTCGGCTTCCTGCTGCGCCTTCAGCTTCTCGGCACGCTCTTCGGCGCGTTCCTTGGCCTTTTCGCCCGGCTCGGCCTTCTTCGGGTTGTTACGCGCGGCGCGCTCCTTCAGGCCGGCGGCATCAAGGAAGCGGGCGACGCGGTCGGTCGGCTGCGCACCGACGCTCAGCCAATGCTTCGCGCGCTCACCGTCGATCACGATGCGCTTCTCGTCATCCTTGGCGAGCAGCGGATTGTAGGTGCCGATCTTCTCGATGAACTTGCCGTCACGCGGGCTGCGCGCGTCGGCGATCACGATCCGGTAATAGGGGCGCTTCTTCGAACCGCCGCGCGACAGACGCATGCTGATAGCCATTTTCCGTTTCTTTCCTTCTACTTAATTCGGTTGATCGTTACTTTTTCTTCAGAATATTCTCAAAGCCGGGGGGCAGTTTCGGCGCATCGCCGCCAAGGCCCGGCAGCACGCCGCCGGGACCGCCCGCCTTGCTCATCAAATCGCCCATCTGCGGGCCGCCCAGCGCGTTGCCGACGCCGCCAAGGCCGCCCTTGCCCAACAGCGCCATCATGCCCTTGATGCCGCCCATTTTCTTGAGCTTCTTCATTGCCGTCTGCATTTCCATATGCATTTTCAGCAACTTATTGATGTCCTGCACGGTCGTGCCGCTACCCTTGGCGATGCGGATCTTGCGCTTGGCGTTAATCAGTTCGGGCTTGGCGCGTTCCTTGGGCGTCATCGACGTAATCATCGCGTCCATGCGCAGCAGCAGCCGGTCGTCGGTGCCGCTGGCGGCCATTGCCTGTTGCGCCTTCTTCATCCCCGGCATCATGCCCGCCAGCGCGCCCAGCCCCCCCATGCGCCGCATCTGCGCCAGTTGCGCGCGCAGGTCGTTCATGTCGAACTTGCCCTTGGCCAGCCGTTCGGCCATGCGCTCGGCATCTTCCTGCTCGATCGCCTGCGCTGCCTTTTCGACCAGCGAGACGACGTCGCCCATGCCCAGGATGCGGCCCGCAACGCGCTTCGGATGGAACGGTTCGAGCTGGTCGAGCTTTTCGCCCATGCCGGCGAACTTGATCGGCTTTCCGGTGACCGCGCGCATCGACAGCGCGGCGCCCCCGCGCGCATCGCCGTCCATCCGCGTCAGCACCACGCCGGTCAGCGGCACCTGTTCGGAGAAGCTGGTCGCGACATTGACGGCGTCCTGGCCGGTGAGCGAGTCGACGACGAGCAGGATCTCCTGCGGCGTCGCAATATCGGCGACGGCCTTCATCTCGTCCATCAGCGCCTGGTCGACGTGCAGTCGGCCGGCGGTGTCGAGCATCAGTACGTCATAGCCCTGCAGCTTCGACGCCTGCAGCGCGCGCCGGGCGATATCGACCGGTTGCTGCCCGGCGACGATCGGCAGCGTCGCGACTTCGGCCTGGGTGCCAAGCACCGCCAGCTGTTCCTGCGCGGCCGGGCGATTAACGTCGAGCGACGCCATCAGCACCTTCTTGCCCTGCTTCTTCAACAGCTTCGACAGCTTGGCGGTCGTTGTGGTCTTGCCCGAACCCTGCAGGCCCACCAGCATGATGACCGCGGGCGGCGTGACGTCGATTTCCAGCTCGGCGGTGTCGGGGCCAAGCATGTCGACCAGCGCGTCATGGACGATCTTGACGACTTGCTGGCCCGGCGTGATCGACCGCAGCACATTCTGGCCGACTGCGGCATCGGTCACCTGATCGACGAACTTGCGCGCGACCGGCAAGGCCACGTCAGCCTCGAGCAGCGCGACTCGCACTTCGCGCATGGCGGTGCGGACATCGGCCTCGGTCAGCGCGCCACGCCCACGCAGGCGCTCAAATACGCCGCCCAGCCGCTCGCTCAGACTGTCGAACATGGCAAAAACCCTCAAAAAACCAAGCCGTATTCCGCCAAACGCAAAACGCGCCGGCGGACGAAACCTCGTCGGCCGGCGTCACCCCTTGGGGTGGCTCGCATCGCGTTCCACGGGAACGGCAGGCAGCGCACCTAGCCCAGTGGCCAAAAAAACGCAAGTCGGCCGCCCAGGCCGCCCCGAACCCGTAATTCTTTTGCGCCCGAAACAGCCGGTTTAACGCGATCTATACGGTCAGTCGCGAAAAGAGAGTCGCCAGAGCCATATGGGGAGCCCTGCCGGAATGGCGCGGGACAACGACGTCGACATCAGCAGCGAGACCACCCGGCGCAGCAGCGAGCTGCTGACCGGCGCGATCAGCGTCGCGGCGATCCTGCTTTTCATCGGCACGGGCAGTTCGGTGCTGGCCGCAAGCCTTCAGCATTATTTCGCAGGCGGCGCGCCCGCCGACCGAACGCTGGTGATCGCGCTGCTGCTCAATGTCGCGTTGATCCTTTTCGGCTGGCGCCGGCACCAATGGCTGTCGCAGGAAGTCCGCATTCGCGCCGCGGCGGAAGAACGCGCCCAGCATCTGGCAAGCCGCGACCCGCTGACCGGCTTCCTCAACCGCCGCAGCCTGGCCGAGGAAGGTGCAGCGATGTTCGCGCGCACGCAAAGGCGACACAAGGCGATGGTGCTGTTGCTGCTCGACCTCGATCATTTCAAGACGATCAACGATATGCATGGCCACGCGGTAGGCGATGCGCTGTTGCGCGCGGTCGCCGCCGAAATCGCCGAGGCGTTGCCGCCCACGGCATTGACCGCGCGCATCGGCGGTGACGAATTCGCCTGCGCGTTCCAGTTCGAACCGTCACAGCCCGCCGTCGTCGACCGCGTCGCCGAACGGCTGGTCAGTCGCATGGCGCAACCGTTCGAGGCGGAGGGGCTGCGCCTGCATGTCAGTTGCTCGATCGGCATTGCGCGGTCGGATTTCGATTGCGTCAGCATCGACGCGCTGATGCGTTCGGCGGACATCGCGATGTACGCGGCGAAGAATTCGGGCCGGAACCGCCACGCCTGGTTCGACCAATCGATGGAACGCGAACTACAGGTGCGCAACGACCTGGAAAACGGCCTGCGCAATGCCATTCCCCGGCACGAGATCGTTCCCTATTTCGAGCAGCAGATCGATCTGCCGACCGGGCGGCTGAACGGTTTTGAAGTGCTGGCGCGATGGGAGCACCCGCAACGCGGCATCATCAGCCCCGAGCTGTTCATTCCGATCGCCGAGGAAACCGGCATGATATCGGAACTGTCGCTGTCGCTGATGCGCCAGGCGTTCCTGGCGGCACGCGATTGGGATTCGTCGCTCAGCTTGTCGATCAACATCTCGCCGATCCAGTTACGCGACGCCTGGCTTGCGCAGAAGATCATCAAGGTGCTGACCGAAACCGGTTTTCCGGCGACGCGGCTGGAAATCGAAATCACCGAAAGCTCGTTGTTCGAAAATCTGGCGCTGGCGCAATCGATCGTCGGCAGCCTGAAGAACCAGGGGGTGCGCTTGGCGCTCGACGATTTCGGCACCGGCTATTCGTCGCTTGCGCACCTTCGCGCGCTACCGTTCGATCGGATAAAGATCGACAAGAGCTTCATTCTGTCGATCAACGAAAGCGCGGATTCGGCGGCGATCGTCAACGCGATCGCGCGGCTGGGCGAGAGCCTGAACCTGCCGGTCACCGCCGAAGGTGTCGAAAACGCGGCAGTCGAGGAGCGGCTGCGCGTGATCGGATGCGCCAAGGCGCAGGGCTGGTACTATGGCCGCCCGATGTCGATCGCCAATGTCCGCCGCATGCTGGCGGAACGCCGGCTGATCCGCCCGGTCGACGCGTCGGCGCCGCCCGCCGACACCGCTACCAGCCAGCGCCTGGCCGGCTGAGCCAGTCGAGCTCGTCGCGAGTCGAGACGCGGCCCAGCGCCGCATTGCGCCCCGGAAAACGGCCGAAGCGGCGAATCGCCTCGGCATGGTCGCGCGCGAATGCCAGCGACTCCTCGTTTCCCAGATCGGCGAATTTCTCGACCGACAGCCGCTGCAGCGCCGCGTCCTCGGCATGCATCAGCGGCATATACAGGAAATGCCGCCAATCGGGGTTCATGTCGCGGTCCCATCCTCGGTCGATCGCGCTCACCGTCAGTTCGCGCGCGAGCGGGTCGGCGGCGAACGCTTCCGCCTTGCCGCGGAACAGGTTGCGCGAAAACTGGTCCAGCACGATTACGGCGGCGACCAGCGTTTCCGGATCGTCGCGCCACCCCGCCGCGCCGGTCGCCAGCAACCGGCCGCGCAACGGACCGAACAGCGCCCCGACCGCCTCGTCGACCGACGCCGACGTCGCGAAATGCTGTTCGGGCATAAGCCCGTCGAACCAAAAGGCCAGCACATGGCGTGCCTCTTCGTGGACTTCGGGCGAAAGCGTCCCTAGATCACCGGCCATGCGTTTCTCCCTGCCCAGCCTTTAGGTGACGATGCCCAATGTACTAAGCCTTGGCTGCCGGCTCAACCTAGCCGAGAGCGAGACGATCCGTACGCTTTTGGGCAATCGCGATACGATCGTCGTGAACAGTTGCGCCGTGACCAACGAAGCGGTCAAGCAGACGCGCCAGGCAATCCGCCGCGCGCGGCGCACGGCGCCCGACGCGGAACTGGTCGTCACCGGCTGCGCCGCGCAGATCGACCCCGCCGCATTCGCCGCCATGCCCGAAGTCGACCGCGTCGTCGGCAATGCGGAAAAACTGCGACCCGAAAGCTGGGCGACCGACGCGCCGCTGCTCGTGTCCGACATCGCACGCGTGCGCGATACCGCGCCGCATCTCGCCGTCAGCTTTACCACGCACGCCCGCGCGTTCGTGGAGGTGCAGAACGGCTGCGACCACCGCTGCACTTTTTGTGCCATCCCCTTCGGACGCGGCAACAGCCGGTCGGTTCCCGCCGGCGCGGCGATCGACCGTGTCCGCGCACTGGTCGACGCGGGGCATGCCGAAATCGTCCTGACCGGCGTCGACCTGACCAGCTATGGCCCCGACCTGCCCGGCGCGCCCAGCCTGGGGATGCTGGTCGAACGGCTTCTGGTGCATGTGCCGGGGCTCAGGCGGCTGCGGCTGTCGTCGCTCGACGGTATCGAGATCGACGACCGGCTGTTCGCGCTGCTGACGCAGGAACCGCGCGTGATGCCGCATGTCCACCTGTCGCTACAGGCCGGCGACGACATGATCCTGAAGCGCATGAAGCGCCGCCACAGCCGCGCGCAATCGGTGCGGCTGGTCGAACGGCTGAAGGCGGCGCGCCCGGAAATCGCGATCGGCGCCGACCTGATCGCCGGATTCCCGACCGAGGATGCGGCGATGGCGGCCAACACGCTCTCGCTGATCGACGATTGCGACATCGTCCACGGCCATGTCTTTCCCTATAGCCCACGCGAAGGCACCCCCGCCGCGCGCATGCCGCAAGTCGACCGTGCCGCGATCCGCGACCGCGCCTCCGCGTTGCGCGCGGCGGCGGCGCGGCGGCGGCGAAACTGGCTTGCGGCGCTGGTCGGGACCGCGCAGGAGGTGCTGGTGGAGCGGCCGGGCGACCGGGGCCATGCCGGCAATTTCGCCGAGGTGCGCGTGGCGCCGCCGTTGAATTTCGAAGTTGGGACTATCGTGACGCTACGCATCGACCATGCTGCCGACGACCATCTGGTGGGGGTGCCCGCATGAGCGGCGGCGCATGGCATCAGAAGCTGCTGGGCGGCTTTCGCAAGACGTCGGACCGGTTGCTCGGCAATCTGGCCGGGCTCACCGCCGCGCGGCTCGACGCCGAAACGCTCGACGAGATCGAGGAGGCGCTGATCGCCTCGGACCTCGGCCCCGCCACCGCCGCGCGCGTGCGCGACCGGCTGGCGCAGGGCAATTACGAGCGCGGGATGGAGGAACTCGGCATCCGTCTGGTCGTGGCCGAGGAAATCGCCAAGGTGCTGGAGCCGGTCGCCAAGCCGCTGGAAATCGAGGCATTTCCCCGCCCGCAGGTGATCCTGGTGATCGGCGTCAACGGATCGGGCAAAACCACTACCATCGCCAAGCTGGCCAAGCGGCTGATGGAGCAGGATTACAGCGTCATGCTCGCGGCCGGCGACACGTTCCGCGCCGCCGCCATCGGCCAGTTGAAGACCTGGGCCGAGCGCATCGGCGTGCCGATCGTATCGGGCGCGGAGGGCGGCGACGCGGCGGGAATCGTATTCGAAGCAGTCAAGAAGGCGACCGAGATCGGCACCGACGTGCTGATCGTCGACACCGCCGGGCGGTTGCAGAACAAGCGCGAACTGATGGACGAGCTGGCAAAGATCCGCCGCGTGCTCGGCCGGCTCAACGCCGCCGCGCCGCATGACGTGGTGCTGGTGCTCGACGCCACCACCGGCCAGAACGCCTTGAGCCAGATCGAAGTGTTCAAGGAAGTCGCGGGCGTGACCGGACTGGTGATGACCAAGCTGGACGGCACCGCGCGCGGCGGCGTGCTGGTCGCGGCGGCGGAAAAATACGGCCTGCCCATCCATGCCATCGGCGTCGGCGAAAAAGTCGACGACCTTCGCCCCTTTGACGCCCAGGAAGTCGCCCGGATCATCGCGGGCGTGGAGGAATTGACCAATGGCTGACACCATCCGACCCAGCGTTTCGCCGGGCTTCCGCATGGCGATCGACCTCGGCCCGCTTGTCGCCTTTTTCGCGGTCAACCTGCTGGCGCCGGGCAATTCGCTGCAACGTATCCTGGCCGCGACGGTCGCGTTCATGCTGGCGATGATGGCGGCAATGGCGATAAGCTGGTGGAAGACGCGCCATGTCTCGCCGATGCTGTGGATCTCGGGTGTGCTGGTGCTCGTGTTCGGCAGCCTGACGCTCTATTTCCACGACGAAACGTGGATCAAGATGAAGCCGACCGTCGTCTATGCGATGTTCGCGATCGTGCTCGGCTATGGCCTGGCGGCGCGCAAGCCGCTGCTCCAGATGCTGCTGGAAACCGCCTATCCCGGCCTGTCCGAACGCGGATGGCGGATGCTGACGATCAACTGGACGCTATTCTTCGTCGCGATGGCCGTGCTGAACGAATTCGTCTGGCGGACAATGAGCACTGATTTCTGGGTCGGGTTCAAGCTGTGGGGCGTCATCCCGCTGTCGCTGATCTTCGGCGCGCTCAATGTGCCGATGCTGATGCGCCACGGGCTCCAGACCACCGACCCGGTCGAAGCGACCGAGGCCGCGACGCCGCCCGAGGGGTGAGTCGCGCGGCAACGCCGCGAAAGAGACGACCACACGGATTGAGGATCGTCTTTGCGAGCGCAGCGAAGCAATCCAGAGGCGGCACGCGGGACTCTGGATTGCTTCGCTGCGCTCGCAAAGACGGGAGAGTCTCCGCCTTAGAAACCATGCCGCGCTTGCAATCCATACAGTCGCCACGAAAAATGGGGCGCCGATCAACGGACCGGCGCCCCCTTTTCATGGCGTTCGCGGCGCGCAATCAGCCCTGGTCGGCGCGCGACGCCCCCTGGCCGTCGAGGTTCTGCGCCACGAAATCCCAGTTGACCAGATTGTTGAGCAGCGTGTCGACGAACGACGGGCGCGCATTGCGATAGTCGATGTAATAGGCGTGTTCCCACACATCGACGGTGAACAGCGGCGTCACGCCATGCGCGACGGGCGAGTCGCCGTCGTGGAACGAGGTCACTTTCAACGAATCGCCGTCGAGTACCAGCCATCCCCAGCCGCTGGCGAAATGGCCGACCGATTCCGCCTTCAGCTTTTCGATCAGCGCTTCGGTGCTACCGAAATCGGCCGCGATCATTTCGGCCAGCTTGCCCGACGGGGCCTGCTTTTCAGGGCTCAGGCACTGCCAGAAAAAGCTGTGGTTCCAGATCTGCGAGCTGTTGTTGAACAGGCCCTTGTTGCCCTTTTCAGCGGCGAACTTGATGACGTCGGTCAGCTTCGCGCCGGCCAGCTCGGGAATGTCGGCGACCAGCTTGTTGCAATTGTCGACATAGGCCTTGTGGTGCTTGCCGTGGTGGAATTCCAGCGTTTCGGCCGACATATGCGGGGCGAGCGCGTCCTGGGCATAGGGCAGCGCGGGAAGTTCGAAAGCCATCGGGAGGCTCCTCCTGTTTGGGTTTGCGGTCGTCCGACTAACGCATCCGCGCGCGATTGGCCGCATCAAAATTTCTTCACGCTTCATCGACTGCAACGATTGCCGAAAAAGCACGGGGGAAGCGTGCCCCCGCTATCGTTTCCAGGGCGCGACACGCCGCTCGCCTGAAGGGGTGATTGTATAGATTGCGAACGTGCCGACGTATGGATCGTCCATCGACTTCGAAACCAGCGCCCGTTTGCACGCGAGATAATCGCCCCCGAAGAGAGGGGGTTGGAACCGGGCCCGGCCGCCTGCTCCAGCCCGGGTTGGGGCGCCCCCTACCCGACCGCCCGCCGGCATTCAGCCGCCTGCGTTCAGCAGGTCGTGGCGCTTCAGCGCATGGCGCAACTGGTCGTACGACAGCCCCAGCGCCTCCGCCGTCGCGCGCTGGTTGAACCGATTTTCCGCCATCGCGCGCGACAGCAACTCGCGTTCGAAACGCGACACCCGGCTCTTGAAATCCAGCCCCAGGTCGTCGGGGGCGAATGCGGAAACGGGCGCGGCATCGGCGCCGTCCAGCGACGCGGCCGCTGTCGTCGTCCCCGCACCGGCCGCCGGCGTGCGCGGGCGGTAGGGCGAATCGAACGGATCGATCTGGATCGCGCCGATCGGTCCTTCCCGTTCCCAGCGATAGACCGCGCGTTCGACGACGTTGCGCAATTCGCGGACATTGCCCGGCCAGCCATAAGTGGTGAGCTGGTCCTGCGCCTCGGCATCGAAGCCGGGCCAGTCGTCCCACCCGATTTCCGCCGCCATGCGCCGCCCGAAGAAATCGGCGAGCACCATGATGTCGCCCGCCCGCGCGCGCAGCGGCGGCAGGGTGACGACTTCGAACGACAGCCGGTCGAGCAAGTCGGCGCGGAAACTGCCCTTTTCCACGCGGTCGGGCAAATGCTCGTTGGTCGCCGCGACGATGCGGACATCGACGCGCACCGGCCGCGACGCGCCGATCCGCGTGATCTCGCCATATTCCACCGCGCGCAGCAGCCGGTCCTGCGCCTGCATAGACAGCGTGCCGAGTTCGTCGAGGAACAACGTGCCACGATCGGCTTCCTCGAACCGGCCTGCGCGTGCCTTGGTCGCGCCGGTGAACGCGCCTGCCTCATGCCCGAACAATTCGGCTTCGATCAGCGTTTCGGGCAGCGCGGCGCAGTTCATCACGACCAGCGGCTGGTCCCACCGCGGCGACAGGCGGTGCAGACGTTCGGCCACCAGTTCCTTGCCGGTCCCGCGTTCGCCGATCACCAGCACCGGACGATCGAGCGCGGCAGCCCGGCTGGCGCGTTCCAGCGCATCCAGAAACGCGCCCGATTGGCCGATGACTTGCGTGGTTCGCTCCATAGCCCGAACACTTGGCAATTTTTCCCAACTTTTAGCAAGTGCAAAATGCCGACCGGTGTTCATCCTGGCGCAAGAATCGCGATTTTCCGCGGAGTTCGCGAATTGGCACGGCTCCTGCAGAGCTTAGGACAAGCCGCCGATGCGGTGGCAACGGATACAACTTCAAGGTTCAGGACAACCGCTATGACCAACCGGTCGATTGATCTTCGCAGCGCTCTGATGGCGGCAATCTGCACGCTCGTTTTCAGCACGGCTTTCCTGCTTGGTTCGACGGGCCCGGCGCTGGCCTGAGGCACCAACAAGACCCGGCCCGGCCGCCCGCCCCGGCGGCCGGACCCGCCGCGGGGACATGGCCCCCCTAGCATGTCCCCGCGGCACGTATTTTCGAAGGAGTAAGTTTCGATGGGCATTTTTTCGCGAACCCGGGACATCATCGCCGCCAACGTCACCGACCTGCTCGACAAGGCGGAAGACCCGGCGAAGATGATCCGCATGATTATCCTCGAAATGGAGGAAACGCTGGTCGAGGTCCGCGCCTCCGCCGCGCGCACCATCGCCGACCAGAAGGAAATGCGCCGCCACATCGCCAAGCTGGAAAAGCTTCAGGAAAGCTGGACCGAAAAGGCGGAACTTGCGCTGTCCAAGGGTCGCGAGGACCTGGCCAAGGCCGCGCTGGTCGAAAAGCAGAAGGCTGCCGACATGTGCGAACAGCTGGAAAGCGAAATCGCCGTGCTGGACGACGCGCTGCGCGCTGCGGAAGAGGACATCGCCAAGCTTCAGTCGAAGCTGCGCGAGGCCCGCACCCGCCAGAATTCGATCATGGCCCGCATGGAAAGCGCCACCAACCGCATCCGCATGCGCGAAATGACCAACGGCCCGCGCATGCAAGACGCCTTCTCGCGCTTCGACATGCTGGAGCGCCGCGTCGACATGGCCGAAGGCCGCGCGGATGCGCTCAACCTGGGCGCCACGCCGAAGACGCTGGAAGAGGAAATCGCCGAGCTGCGCTCGTCCGAGAAGGTGGATGCCGAACTGGCCGCGATGAAGGCCCGCGTCGCCAAGGGGGAATAACCGATGGAAGACATATTCCTGCCGATCATCATCGTTGGGATGCTGTTCATCGGCCTCCCCTGGGTCATCCTCCACTATATCACTCGGTGGAAGACGGCCGCGACAATCACCGGCGAGGACGAGAAACTGCTGGACGAGCTGCACTACACGGCCCGCCAGCTTGAGGAACGGATGCAGACGATCGAACGGATCATCGCCGCCGACAACCCCGACTTCCGCCCCCTGCCCCCGCGGCACGAGCCGCTCGACTATAGCCGGAGGAACTGAAATGTCCGCCAGCCGTACCAAATTCTACCTCGACAAGCAGAATGCGAAATGGTCGGGGGTTTGCGCCGGGATCGCCGATTACACAGGCCTCGACGCGCTCTGGGTCCGCGTGGGCGCAGTGCTTCTTACCATCGCCGGGGGCTTTCCCTGGACGCTGATCGCCTATGTACTGATCGCCTGGCTTGCACAGAACAAGCCGATCGATCTTTATGACAGCGCCGAAGATGCCAAGTTCTGGCAAGGCGTACGGTCGAACCCACGCCGCACCACCGCCGAAGTCCGTTCCAAGTTCCGCGACATCGATCGCCGCCTGGCGGATATCGAGATGTACTATACGAGCCGCAACACGCGCCTGGCTGACGAAATCGACAGCCTGCGCTGATCGGAACTCGCGAATTCAGGGAGTATTACCATGGAATGGGGAGGCCCCGGCTTCGTACTCGGCATTATCGCCATCTCGACACTGGGATGGGTGCTGACCACTGCGATCCGCGCCAGACATGGCTATCCGATTGAAAATGAATGGGGCGGCCAGGCCGGCCGCTCCGACCTGGACGACCAGCGCCGCATCGAATTGCTGAGCACCGAAAATGCCCGGCTGAGCGACAAGGCCGGACGGCTGGAGGAACGGATCGCGGTGCTCGAACGCATCGCCACCGACCCGGCCGAACGCACCGCCCGCGACATCGACGCGCTGCGCTGAGCCAGGCAAAAGGGGACAAGAAATGACCGAGAAAATGATGTTCCTTCAGGGAATCTTCCCGCTCGTCGCAATCATCGTCTCGGTGGCGATCGGCGGATGGGTGCTGACCACCTGGATGCGCATCCGCAACGGCTATCCGCTCGATGGGGCCTGGGGACAGGCGATCTATCCGCGCAAGGATGACGAGGCGATCGAACGCATCCGCCTGTTGAGCCAGGAAAATGCCCAGCTCCGTGCCGAAATCGGATCGATCAAGGACCGGCTGGCCAATGTCGAACGCATCGTGACCGACAGCGGATCGATCCTCGACCGCGAAATCGAAGCGTTGCGCGGCAAGGCCAACTGACAATCACTTACGGACAAGGGAGGCAGACATGCCGGCATCGGTACTCTTCTTCTTCTTCATCGTCGTCGGCATCCCGGTGCTGGGCGGACTGGGCTTCGCGGCCTTTGAGAAGTGGCTGAAGCATCAACAGGCGATGGCCAAGGCGATCACCGCCGAAACCGCCGAACGCGCCGCGCAATATGCGTCGCAGGTCGAACGGCTGGAACAGCGGGTCCGCGTGCTGGAACGCATCGTCACCGACCGCGGCATCGCCGTCGCCGACGAAATCGAACGCCTCCGCGACGAACCGCTCAACTGAGCGACGGCGCGACCGGGTTTCGGAAGGGAATGAGACAATGAATCCGTTTGAAATGGTCGTTGCGATCATCGTGGTAATCACCATCGGCCGAGTACTCCAGGCACGCTATGGCGTCCGCCGAGACCGCGACGGCAACCAATATCAGGTGCCGACTCAGCAGGACGAGCGCGAGAATGCCCGCCTGCGCGACGAGATCCGCGGCCTGCGCGACCGCATCCAGGTGCTGGAACGCGTGATTACCGACAACAATCGCAGCATCGAGCTGGATCGCGAGATCGAGCGGCTGCGCGACAAGAACAGCCTGTGATGGAGGGACTCGATATGACCACCGATCCCAATCTCTATCTTACCCTGTCGTTGTCGGCGCTGGCTGGCCTGGGCATGGTGACGACGGCGGCGCTGACCGGATGGCGCGGGTGGCTGGCGTTGAAGCGTCAGGAACTGGGCGCACGCGGCGTCACCGCGACCGGGTCCGCCGAACCGCTGTCGGCTTCTCCGTCCGCTGCGTCGCGGATCGAAATCGCCGACCTGAAGGAACGTATCCGCAAGCTGGAGGCGATTGCCGCCGGCGTGGACCTTTGAACTGCGGGGTGCCCGCGCCGGCAACACGACCGGCGCGGCGCGGTTCCTTCCGGCGGCAGTCGCGCCTATAGGGCCCGATATGCCGACGATCGAAGACCTTGCCGACGAATATGGCTTCCTGGAAGCCGATGACCGTTACCGATTGCTGATCGACCTGGGCCGAGGGCTGGAACCCATGCCCGACGCGCTGAAGACCGATGCGACGCTGGTGCGCGGATGTTCGGCTTCGGTGTGGGTCTATCCCACGACGCGCGAGGACGGACGGCTGCATTTCCTGGCCGATTCGAACGCGGCGATCACCAAGGGCATCATCGCGCTGGTGCTGCTGAGCGTGCAGGACAAGTCCCCCGCTGAGATCGTGGCGACCGATATCGACGCAGCACTCGCACCATTCGACCTGCGCAACCAGCTCAGCTCGAACCGGACGCAGGGCATTCCCAACATGATCGCGCTGATCCGCGAGACCGCCGCGCGCTACGCGGGCTGAGGCTCGCCCGATTGCCTCGCGCGGGACGGGCCGATAGGCTCGCCGCGATCAACCAGAAGGGACGCATCCGGTGTCGCCGCATCTCAGCGACCTGCTCACGCATCTGCTTTCGCCCGGGCCTCGGCTAAGCGCGCTCGCGGTAATCCTTGCGTTCCGGCGCTTCACCACCGGCCTGGGGCTGGAATTCTGCAACTATGGCGTCTTCGAAATCCACGGCGGCAAGCCGCTGGCGGGCGGATTCACCGACACCAACATGCCGGACCCGTGGATCGAGGAATATCTGTCCGATGAACTCTATGGCGCCGACTATACGTTGCGCCAGAGCACGCTGCTGACTCCCGAACAGCCATTCCTGGCGTTTGAATTCGGCGAGTGGACCGTTCCCCGTCTGAGCGAGCGCGATGCGATCAGCCGCCCCGTACTGCTCGGCGCGGCGGACGCGGGACTGCGCGACGCGCTGGCGCTGATCGGCCGGTCGCCCGTCGCCCCGGGCGACGAAAGGGAGCGCTTCTTCGGGTTCGCCTTCGGCGGCGACCCGGGCAGCGCCGGCAAGGCGGCCGAATGCAGCCATGAGCTGATGATCGGCGCATTCGCGGCCATGAATGCGCTCGAACCGCATCATGCGGCGCTGGCGGAGGCGTGTACCACGCCGCTGACGGTGCGCGAACGCGACGTCCTGGCGCTGCACGCCAGGGGCATGCGGCGCGACCGGATCGCGCACCGTCTGGGCATCACCCTGCCCACGGTCGACTTGCACACGGCGAATCTGCGCCGGAAGCTCAAGGCACAGACCATCGCCGAAGCCGTGGCCAAGGGATATCGTTTCGGCCTGCTCTGACCTCAGCGGCGTTCGCGCAGATAGGCGTCGACCGTGCATGCGTAATAGGTGCGCCCTGCATCACGCTTGGTACTGCAGCTGCACGAGCTGTACCCCGTGACGCGCGAGCCATAGAGCTTCTTCATCCACTGCTTGGCGCGCGAGCATGCTTCGGCGGAAGTCTTGCCATAGCCGGTGTGTGTTTCGACGGTCTGCGCATGCGCGACCACCACGATGGCCGCCGCCGCAGCAAAGGCCAGGACCGATTTCAAACCAGGACGCTTCATACCATTTCTCCCCTGCGGCCATCGCTGCCGCACGAGAGGAAGCCTCGCGCATAATCCACCGGCGCGAACAGCTATGAGAAACTATAGGGTGGGATCGGCCAGCCCCAGTTCTCGCGCCACTTCGTCCAGGTCGGCGCCGGCGGGCACCAGCACCCATTCACGCGCCTGCGCGGCATTGACGGCGGTGACGGCGCCGCGCGGGCATACGCCCAGGCATTTCACCTCGACGATCCCGGCCGCTGCCTTGCGCCCCTTTTTCAGCTGAAGATGCTTGCGCAGCGCCTTGCCGAGCGACTGCTTACCCTTTGGCCCGAACCCGCCGCCCAGCTTTTTCGAGCATTTGGAGCAGACAAGGACGGCGTTCGACCAGTTGGCGGGAACGCGCTGTTTCAGTCCGGCCGCCATTGCCGCCGCTCCTCCGCCACGCGCAACACGTCATAGGCGGCCTGGATCGCCTGAAACTTCTGCGCCGCCTCGGCATCGCCGGGTTTCACATCGGGGTGATGAACCTTGGCCAGCCGGCGCCAGGCAAGCCGCACCGCGTCGAAATCCGCGTCGGCCTCCAGTTCGAGCACTTCCAGCGCGCGCATTTCGTCGCGCGAACGGCTGCCGTCGCCCGGCCCGGCCCAGCCATAATGGTTCGCCTCGGCATAGCCGCGCGATTCGCGCCGTTCGCCGGCTTCGCGCTCGGCCGCTTCCTCGGCGGACAGGCCCTGGAAATAGTCCCAGTTGCGATTGTATTCGGCCGCGTGCTTTTCGCAGAAATACCAGCGTTCGCGGCTGTTCGGCGATTTGGGCGCGGGGCAATCGCCCGGCTCCTCGCATCCGTGGCGGTCGCACAGGCGCACCTGTGTCGCCTCACGGCTCGCGCCATAGGCGCGCCAGCGGGGGAAACCCCAGTCATTGGATCGGGACGAACGGGCCACGGGCGCAGAGATAAGGGGGCCGCCGACGAAACGCCAGCCGGTCGCGGCGGCCCCTTGTAACAAATTCGGGCGATGCGGGCGTTACAGCCCCGGAACGCGTTTGATCCGGCTGGTCACCGTCAGCAGCAGCAACACGCCGCAAATCACCAGAAGATAACCGCCCAGCCCGAAATCCAGCTCGATCAGCCGGCGCACATAACGGTTGTTGGTCAGCGACGAGAACGCCGCCAGCGTGATCCAGTAAATCGGGATCGACAACAGGCAGAAAATCGCCAGCAACAGTTCGGCCAGCCGGTGCCGCTTGTCGATCACTTCGCGATAGATCGCGAAACCACCGATCACCGGGATCAGCCACAACAGATAAGCGACAACCGACGCCGCGCCCAACCCGTCGCCGCGGTCGCTGAACATCGACAGGCCGTCGGCGGCGTCGTCCAGCCGGCCGGGCAGGCCAATCGCGGACACGCCCTCTCCCCGGAGGGCGACGAAGTGGAAGAGAAACACCGCGATGATCGCAACGACTTCGACAATCAACTGCGGCCGCGTGGCGATGAAGGCAAGCGCACCCGCGCCACCCTTCACGCCGTCACCCAGCCCGGAAAAGGCCGCGGAAATCGACGATTGCGTCAGATACACTTCGGTCGCGACACCATCCTTCGCCACGAAATCGACCGGGTCGCGAGGCTGCGGCGGCCGCTCACCCTTCCAGTCTGCGAGGGTGAAGCTGAAGCGCTCCCCGCCCTCCGTCGTGATTGCACCCGTCGTGCCGTCAAAGCCGAGAACCTGTCCCTTCATCGAACGCTCCCTGTTTGTGTCGTGACTGCCGGTGCGTGGTGCATAGCACAATCGTACGTTTTTTCGCAGAAAGTTCCGGGCTTGGCAGGCGCGCTCCGCCCCGCTAGCGCGACCTGTTCGAACGGCCGGCGCATCCGCGCCCTGCCCCTGGGCGACCGATCGACCCTGGAAAGGATGACGCACATGGCAATGCTCGTCGCAATCGAAGGCGCGGACGGCGCCGGCAAAAATTCCGCCGCGACGCGGCTGTGCGACGAATTCAACGCCGCCGGGCGCCGGGCGACCGTGATTGCCTTCCCGCGCTATGGCGAGACTGTCGCCGGGCTGACGTTGGGCAAGTTCCTCGCAGGCGAGTTGCCGCTGCCGGTAACAACCGAGGCGGCGGCGGTGCTCTATGCGCTCGACCGGCTCGAATCGGCGCAGGTGATCGCCGACGCCGCGGCCGCGCATGAAATCGTGCTGTTCGACCGCTACACGGCGTCGAACATGGCCTATCAGGCGGCGAAGGTGACAGGAGAAGACGCGTCCGCGCTGATGCACTGGATCCTGCGACTCGAACGCGAGCAATTCGCGCTCCCGCCCGCCGACCTGACCATCTATCTCGACACGCCATGGGTTGTCGCGCGCGAGCTGATCCTGCGCAAGCGCCAGCGCAGCTATACCGACCGCAGCTATGACGAGCATGAGGCCGACGCCCAGCTCCAGTTGCGCGTGCGCGATGCCTATGCGCGGATGGCGGATGAAGGATTGGGCGGAAGGTGGCACGTCGTCCATTCCTGCCGCGACGGCGCGCTGCGCCCGCCCGCCGACATCACGGCGGAGATTCGCGCCGAAATCGACCGCCTCTTCCCGGACTGAACCGCCCGTTCCGCGAACGCGCGCGCTCGCGCAGTACGGCGCTCAGCCTGCCTTCCCCGGACGAACTTGCCGGACGCACCGCCCCAGGTGGCTTGACAGCCCCCGTCGCACGACGCCATGGTAGCGCTATCAAACAAGAACCATAGTAACAGGCGAGCGATACCTTGGACGGGCTTTCCACCGCTGCAATGCTGCCGGTCGATTACGACCGTGCCGTTCTGGTAGGGCGCATCGCGCTGCCCGCCGGTCCCACTCCGGTCGTCGTGCGCGACGGCACCATGTTCGACGTGTCGCGCGACGCGCCGACGATCGCCGATCTGCTCGACATGGACGATCCGGCGTCGGTGCCCGGCATCGCGTTGTTCGGCATCGACGCACTCGATGCGCCCGACGCGCCGCGCCTGCTCGCGCCCGTCGACTTGCAATGCATCAAGGCATGCGGCGTCACTTTCGCCTTGTCGGCGATCGAGCGGGTAATCGAGGAACGCGCGCGCGGCGACGCGACCAAGGCCGCCGAAGTTCGCGGTGCGCTGGAAGCGCGCGTCGGATCGGGCATCCGCTCCGTCCGGCCGGGAACCGAAGATGCCGCGAAGCTGAAGGCCGCGCTGATCGACGCGGGCATGTGGTCGCAATATCTGGAAGTCGCAATCGGCCCCGACGCCGAAGTCTTCACCAAGGCGCCGGTGCTGTCTGCCATCGGATCGGGCGGCGACATCGGCGTGCGGTCGGATTCGGACTGGAACAACCCCGAACCCGAAGTGGTGCTGGTCGTCGACCGTACGGGGCGTCCGCGTGGCGCCACGCTGGGCAACGACGTCAACCTGCGCGATTTCGAGGGGCGCAGCGCACTGCTGCTCGGCAAGGCGAAGGACAACAACGCCTCGACGTCGCTCGGGCCGTTCATCCGCCTGTTCGACGCGGCGTTCACGATGGACGATATCCGCGCCGCCGTCGTCGACCTGGTGATCGAAGGCGCGGACAACTACCGTCTCGAAGGCACCAACAAGATGAGCGAGATCAGCCGCGATCCGGAGGACCTTGTCCGTCAGGCGTTGTCGGAACATCAATATCCCGACGGCTTCGCGCTGTTCCTCGGCACGCTGTTCGCGCCGGTGCAGGACCGCGACCATGAAGGGCGCGGTTTCACGCACAAGGAAGGCGATGTCGTCCGCATCTCGACGCCGCGGCTAGGCACGCTGGTCAATCGCGTGACGACATCGAAGGCGGCGGCGCCGTGGCAGTTCGGCATCCGCGACCTGATGCGCAACCTGGCCGAACGCGGGCTGCTTTCGCGCGAAGGCGTTCCCGCTTGACCCCGCGCGGCGGATTTGCGTCCGCGCCCCTGACTCCCGGCCCGTGCGGCCCTGTACCGGAACCCCTGCCCCGATGTCGGAAGCCGATCCCATGACCGCCGCCAGCACCCGCGACCTGCGCGCGCACTATCCCAGCCTGAAGGGCAAGCGGGTTCTGGTCACCGGCGGCGGGTCGGGCATCGGCGCGGGGGTAGTCGAAGGATTCGTCCGCCAGGGTGCGGATGTGACCTTTTTCGACATCGCCGAGGCGGATTCGCGCGCGCTGGTCGACAGCCTGGCCGACGCGCAGCAGCCACCGGTGTTCGAACGCGTCGACCTGAAGAACATCGCCAGCCTGCAGGGGGCGATTGCGCGGCTGGTCGACGAACATGGCGCGTTCGATGTGCTTATCAACAATGCCGCGAACGACGACCGCCATACGATCGATCAAGTGACCGAGGCCTATTACGACGACCGGATGGCAGTGAACCTGAAGCATCTGTTCTTCGCCGCGCAGGCGGTGGTTCCGGGCATGCGCGCGCGCGGCGGCGGGGCGATCATCAACCTCGGGTCGATCAGCTGGCACCTCGCGCTGCCTGAACTGGCGCTCTATCAGACGTGCAAGGCCGCGATCGAGGGGCTGACGCGCAGCCTGGCGCGCGACCTGGGGCCCGACAACATCCGCTCGACCTGCATCATCCCCGGCAATGTGAAGACGCCGCGCCAGATGAAATGGTACACGCCAGAGGGCGAGGCAGAGATCGTGTCGGCGCAATGCCTGAAGGGACGGCTGGTTCCCGACGACATCGCGGCGATGGCGATGTTCCTGGCATCGGACGATGCGCGGCTGATTACCGGGCACAGCTATTTCGTCGACGCGGGCTGGCGCTGATGCCGGTCGCTCGCGGCGCACCTGAGAGCGTGTGGACGCTCGGCGGCCCGCTGCTCGAAGGCCCCGTCTGGGTCGCGCGCGATGCCGCGCTGTGGTTCGTCGACATCAAGCGCCGCAAAATCTATCGCTATGACCCGGCGAACGGTGACAGGCGCGCGTGGGACGCGCCCGATCAGGTCGGTTTCGTGTTGCCGGTCGCGGGCGGCGGCTTTATCGCGGGGCTGAAATCGGGCCTCGCACGTTTCGACCCCGCGGATGGCAGCTTCACGCCGATGGTCGATCCCGAACCGGGCCATCCCGACAACCGGCTGAACGACGCGACCGTCGACGGCAAGGGTCGCTTGTGGTTTGGAACGATGGACGATAGCGAAGTGCAACCAACCGGCGCCATCTACCGATTGGCGGAAAACGGCGGTTGCGTGGTCGAAAGCCCGCCATGCTCAATCACCAACGGCCCGGCGATCAGCCCGGATGGGCGCACTCTCTATCATAATGATACGCTTATGGGGCATATCTATGCCTGTACCATCGCCGCCGACGGCAGCTTGACCGGCCGTCGCTTGCTGATCGCTATCGACAGCACCGACGGCTATCCCGACGGACCCAGCGTCGATGCCGAGGGGTGCCTGTGGGTCGGCCTGTACGCGGGCTGGGGTGCGCGGCGGTACTCGCCCGCCGGCGAGCTGCTCGAAACCGTCGAATTTCCGGTGAGCGCGGTGACCAAGCTGGCGTTCGGCGGGCCGGACCTGCGCACTGTCTATGCCACCACCGCCGCCAAGCACGTATCGGCCGAGGCGCTGGAGAAGGAGCCGCTGGCAGGCGATCTGTTCGCATTCGACGTCGACGTGCCGGGATTGCCGGTGCCGGAGATACGCATCGGCGTCTAGCGCGTTCACCCTGGGTGAAGACGCTCCATGTCCCTCGTCGCCGCATTTTCCGAGCCGCGGTCCGTAAACGGTCGACTTGAAAATACGCTAGGCGCATTCCCGGGCCAGATCGTACAGCGCGTCGGCGGCGCGCGTCCGGTACCGCTCCTTGTGCCGCAGGCCATAGAAGGGCCGCGCGACCGCGTCGAAGGGAAGCGCGCGCAGCGTACCCGCCGCCAGGCTTTCCGCGACCACCAGCGCCGACAGCATCGTGACGCCCGCGCCATGTCCGACGGCAGTGCGCACCGCTTCGTTCGACGGCAGTTCCAATGCGATGTCGAGCGTCGCGGGATCGACACCCGCCGCGTGTATCGCCTGTTCGAAAATCGCGCGCGTTCCGGATCCTTCCTCGCGCACGACCCAGCGCGCGCGCTTCAGCCATGTCGCATCGACGCGTTCGGGCGCATCGCGCGCGACCAGCATCAGCCGGTCCTCCGCCACGGTCCAGCGCGCCAGTGCGCGATCGTCGACCGGCCCCTCGACGAACCCCAGCTCGGCGGCACCGTCGTGCACCTGCCGCGCGGCGTCGCGCGTATTGGCGATGGCGGCGACTACGCGGATGCCGGGGTGGCGGCGGCGGAATTCGGCGAGCAGCGGCGGCAGCCAATATCCGGCGATCGTCTGGCTGGCGACGATGCGCAGCGTACCACGCGCCAGCCCGCCGATCTCCGCCAGCATCTGCGTGGCGGCACCCGCCCGCGCCAGCACCCCGCGCGCTTCGTCGAGGAACATTCGTCCGGCATCGTTCAGCACGACTCCGCGCCCGACACGGTCGAACAGCTTGACCTGGTGTTGGTCCTCCATTGCGGCGACGGCTCCCGATACGGCGGATTGCGTGAGGTTCAGCGCCTGCGCCGCGCGCGTGACGTGCTCGCGTTCGGCAACCGCGACGAAGATGCGAAGCTGTTCAAGCGTCATGCAGCGAGCCTATCAATCTACAAATTAGATTGAAATAACATTTTCAATCGGTTGGATTGAACGGACGGCTGGGCGCATTGCCGGGACCGAAAGGAACCGCCCCAATGGCCACGCTCTCCTCCCCCACTCTCTCCCGTCCGCGCCGCCGGCATCACGTCGCGCTGCCGCATCTGCCGGGCATCGCACTGTGCCTTGGCGTCACTGGCATCGCCTATCTGATCGAGGCGGCAGAGCGCCGCTGGACCGGCGGCGCATGGATCGAGGCCTTGGTGCTCGCGATCCTGGTCGGCACGGCGATCCGCACCGCCTGGTCGCCGTCGCAACGCTGGCTGCCGGGGATCGAGACGAGCGCCAAGCTGTTGCTCGAAATCGCCGTCGTCCTGCTCGGCGCATCGGTCAGCGCGGTGACGGTAATGGCGGTCGGGCCGGGGTTGCTGTTCGGTATCGCAGGAGTCGTGGCGCTGGCGATATTGGGTAGCTTTGCGATCGGACGGGCGCTGGGCCTGCCGCACCGCATCGCATTGCTGGTCGCGTGCGGCAATGCGATCTGCGGCAATTCCGCGATCGCGGCAGTCGCGCCGGTGATCGACGCCGATGGCGACGATGTCGCGACATCGATTGCCTTTACTGCCGTGCTGGGCGTGGCGGTGGTGCTGGGCCTGCCGATCCTGGGCGTCGCACTGGGAATGAGCGCCGCGCGGTACGGCCAGCTTGCGGGGCTGACAGTCTATGCCGTTCCGCAGGTGCTGGCGGCGGCGGCGGCGTTCGGCACGGCGGCGGTGCACATGGGCACGCTGGTCAAGCTGATGCGCGTGCTGATGCTGGGGCCGGTGTGCGTCGTGCTCGCGTTCGCCGCGCGCCGCCTGCCCGATGCGCCGCAGGCGGCGGAGGGCACGCGCGGCCGCCCGCGCCTGCGCCAGCTCGTCCCATGGTTCATCCTCGGTTTCCTGGGCCTGGCTGCGCTGCGGAGCCTGGGCGCGCTGCCCGATGCGTTGCTGCCCCCCGTCGGCCATGTCGCGACGCTGCTGACGGTCGTGTCGATGGCGGGGCTGGGGCTGGGCGTCGATGTGCGCAGCGTCGCGCGCGCCGGAGGGCGCGTAGTTGCCACCGTGCTGTTGTCGCTGGTGCTGATCGGCGCGCTCAGCCTCGGCCTGATCGCACTGGCGGGCTGAACGCTTCAGCGCCGGTACAGCATGGCAAGGGCAGGCATCGGCGCGGAACGGAGACGCCGATGCTTGCCCCCTTCGCGCTGATGATCGCCACGCAGGAGATGCCGCCCGCCGACACCGTAACCGACGCACAGATCGCTGCCTTTGCCGCCGCGCCCTGGGACAAGCGCGATCCTTCGGCAAAGACGTTCCTGGGCATTCACCACGGCACGCGCGTCGTCGTCGACTATCGCTGCTCCGACCTCTGCCCCGACTATACGACGCGCATCATCCATTATGCCGTCGACCCCGGCCCCGCATGCCGCGCGATCGGCGGCGCGGAGCGCATGGTGACGGTGCCGCGCGGCATCGCCTCCATCGGCCAGTCCTTCTGCGTCCCCGCCGTGCTGGGAACCGAGCCGGTACCGCTGGGAGGCGGCTGAGCCGCGTCCCCGTCAGTGGTTGTGGCGCGGCGGCTTTTCGCTGGTCCCGCGATATTTGAGCGCGAATTCGAGCACACCGCCTTCGCCCAGTTGCCCCACCTTCTCGCGGTACAGTTCTTCCCACGGCGTGTTGCTGGGCGGGACCGGCGGAATGCCGTCGCCCTTGCGTCGCGCGATCTCCTCCTCGTCGACCAGCATGTCGCAACGCCCCGCGTTCAGGTCGATGCGGATCGTGTCGCCGGTGCGCAGCCACGCCAGCCCGCCACCCGCAGCACTTTCAGGCGAGGCGTTGAGGATCGACGGGCTGTCCGACGTGCCCGACTGGCGCCCGTCGCCGATCGTCGGCAGGCTTTCGATGCCACGTCGCAACAGCGCGTCGGGCGGCTGCATGTTGACCACCTCGGCCGACCCGGGCCAGCCGAGCACGCCCGCGCCGCGAATGACGAGGATGCAATTCTCGTCGATTTCCAGCGCGGGGTCGTTGATGCGGTGGTGATAGTCGTCCGACCCGTCGAACACGATCGCGCGTCCCTCGAACACGCCTTCGTTGCCGGGGCGCGACAGGTACCGCGCGCGGAAATCGTCGGAAATCACGCTGGTCTTCATGATCGCCATGTCGAACAGGTTGCCGGTCAGCACCAGGAAACCCGCGCGTTCCATCAACGGCGCGTCGACGCTGCGGATCACGTCGCGGTCGGTCGCCACGCGATCCGCGACATTTTCCGCAAGCGTGCGGCCGGTGCACGTCATCACGCTGCCGTCGATCTGACCCGCGCGCAGCATTTCGCCCAGCACAGCGGGAATGCCGCCCGCGCGGTGGAAGCGCTCGCCCAGATATTGCCCCGCGGGCTGCATGTTGACGATCAGCGGCAGGTCATATCCGGTGCGCCAGTCGTCGGGCGTGATCTCGATCCCCGCATGGCGCGCCATCGCGATCAGGTGCGGCTGCGCATTGGTCGACCCGCCGATCGCCGTCAGCAGCTTGATTGCGTTTAGGAAGCTGGCGCGCGTCAGGATCTTCGACGGACGCAGGTCCTCATACGCCATGTCGACGATGCGCCGCCCGGTCTCGTACGAAATCTGGCCGCGTTCGCGGTACGGCGCGGGGATCATCGCGCACCCGGGCAGGCTCATCCCCAGTCCTTCGGCCAGCGAATTCATCGTCGATGCCGTGCCCATGGTGTTGCAATGGCCCGACGACGGCGCGCTTTCCATCGCGCGGCGCAGGAACTCCGCCTCGTCGATCTCGCCGGCCGCAAGTTTGCGGCGGCTGCGCCAGATCACGGTGCCGCTGCCGACCAGCTCGCCGTCATGCCACCCGTCGAGCATCGGCCCGCCCGACAGGACGATCGCGGGAATGTCGACTGTCGATGCCGCCATCAGCGACGACGGCGTCGTCTTGTCGCACCCGGTCGTCAGGATGACGGCGTCGATCGGATAGCCGTTCAGGATTTCGACCAGCCCCAGATAGGCGAGATTGCGGTCGAGCGCGGCGGTCGGCCGCCGGCAATTTTCAAAGATCGGATGCAGCGGGAATTCCATCGGAATGCCGCCCGCCGCGATGATCCCCTCGCGCGCGCGCTTGACGGTTTCCAGGTGGATGCGGTTGCATGGCGCCAGGTCAGACCCCGATTGCGCGATGCCGATGATCGGCTTGCCCGACGTCAGTTCCTCTGGCGTGATGCCATAGTTCATGAACCGCTCAAGATAGAGCGCGGCCATGTCGGCGCGGCCGGGTGCGGCAAACCATTCGCGCGATCGGAACGGACGGACGGGCGTGCGAGTCATCGGACAATCCTTGTCGGGAGGACGGCCTCCCCCTCTCATGAAAAAAGGGGGTGCCGGGCGCGCGGCCCGGCACCCCCCGGAAACAAATCGACTGCGGATGAAAGGGCTCAGCCTTCCATCGCCTCCAGTTCCTTGCCCTTGGTTTCATGAATGAACTTCTGGACCAGGAAGAAGCTGATGACCGCGCAGACGGCGTAGAAGGTATAGCTAGTCGCCAGTCCCAGCCCCGCCGCCATCAACGGGAAGGTTTGCGCGATCAGATAATTGGCGAACCACTGGGCAAAGCCGCAGACCGCCAGCGCCGAACCGCGGATCTGGTTGGGGAACATCTCGCCCAGCATGACCCACATGATCGGGCCCCAGCTCATGTTGAAGAAGATGACGTACAGGTTCGCCGC
>JBMOOB010000047.1:0-31410 GCA_049323815.1 Pseudomonadota bacterium
TGATGGGAATCGGCCGCGGTTTCTGTTCGGGCGCGGACGTGTCCGATTCCGCCCGGACCGTCCGGTCGGAGGAAGCGTCGTACCGGGCGCTGACCGAACATTATCATCCCGCGCTGCTGGCGCTGAACCAGCTTCCCGTGCCGGTTGTTAGTTGACACAAGAAATTAGAGTGCCGTGATGGCGGGGAAATGTGGGATTAGGCGGGGATAGGCGGGGAAAAATTGGCGGTTTTCTGTCGTTCCTGCGGCGGGCGGGAAAATCGGGTGGTCAAGAAAGACTGTCTAGAGTGATGGTGAATTTAAACGACCATCGGTCAAGAGCGGTTAGAGTCCGGGATAATTGAGAAGACCGCCTCTCAAGCAAGGATTTCCGGGTAATAAGAGGCTTCTCATGGCGCAAAAAGAGGCGCGCAACGTCGTCGAACCGAGACGAAAGTGGGGGAAAACGGCGCCCAGTTAGAAATTTGTGCCCCACATATGGATAGGCCGCGCAAATCCGCGCTTCTCAGCGCTGCCCATAGCGCGGTTTAGATGTCCCCTACGCGCCGCGAAGTGGGACAAGATTCTGTCGGATCAGTAGTCATTGCAATGTAGGATGCCAGCAAGCGCGGCGACCACGGCCAGGTCAGGGCATGGCAACCGGTACGCCTAGAATTTGGTCTCGAACGATGGGAAGCCAGTGAAGGGCGCGCGTTCGCATTGCCCATGCCATTGCATGATGAGGACCGATCCCCGCCGCCCTGGTGTGGCCGAGGTGGCCGTAACCGTGTGTTCACCGGTTCGGCGGTCGATCAAGTCAGCGATCATCGACCGCTCGCTGGGCGTGTCGACGCGCTTATCCTGCAAGGCAATCTGAGTGGGTTGAACCGAGGCGATGTCATGAAGGGCGTCGCAATCCCCCTCACACCATTTCCCGCGATCAAGATCGATCCTGTAGACAGAACGATACGGCTTTTCCGTCGCACCATCGATGCTTCGCGATGATAGGGTGCCCGTGCAAACCAGGTTGAACGGTTCGCTTGCCTCGGCGGCAGAAATGCATAGCAGCGCGATCGCCCCAAGGCTGGCATTTTGCAGTCCCAATGGTACCTCCCTAATTGTCATCCGGGACCAAATCCCACCGGCACGGGCACCATTGCCTGTCGCAGGACGGAAGAGGAACGGGAAAGCGCTTATCACGCGAAAACATCATTCCATCTAACGCGATGGCATCGCGACAGTAATATTCAGATTTACCATTAGCTCGAAACCGAACTTTGCTAGAAAAATCTGACCATTTAGGCTCGTCTCTGTCAAATTCAGCACGACGCACCGAAGAAATAACACGGAGCGCTACAATGCGCGCAGCATCATAAGGGGCGGAAGCGCCAGTATCGCTAAGCATCGAGAAAAATCTCGGTCGTACGTCACGGCCTGATAGCATCAATGCAGAAATACCTTTCGGCCACAGCTCCTTAAACAGCTCAATAAGCTGCTCAGCACAATCAGCGCGAACATAATCAAGTGCACTGACTGTATCACGAACAGCCGGTCCTACTTCCAAAGGCGCCTCGCGAAAATGCACGAAGGGATGCGAGGTTGTCACAGCTTCTTCACCACAGCGACGACGCGGCCGATGATGTGCAGCTCACCATCGTGGGCGGTTTCGGGAGGCACCGATTGATTATCAGACAAAATTTTAACTGACCCATCCGGCATGGGACGAAGCCGCTTGAGCATTCCGATGTCGCCGAAGGCGAACGCCCATATCAGATCGGCCATGCGCGGCGATTGCTGGCGACGATCAATCAGCACAATCGCGCCCTCGCCTATCGTCGGCTCCATCGAATTGCCCTGGCCGCGCGCCCAGAACAGTTCTTCCGGCGGGCTATCGGTGAAATTGCGCAACCAAGCGCGCGAAAATGTCCTCGCCTGAACGTCCGGTGCTTCATCGAAATAGGTCGCGCCCATGCCGTAGCGCAGGTCGATCTCGACGATCTCAACGGTATCGCCACCTCTATCCGCAACGCGATCCTGACGAGACTCAGGGAGAGGATTTCGCGTCCGACCGTCCGAATCGTCGGACCCTGTGAGCAACCATCTAGGGTCCGCGTCCAATTGTTCGGCCATTTGCAACAAAACATGTGCCGGAGGAAGGCGTTCGCCGTTCCAGTATCCCGCGAAGGTCTGCTTCCTGATTTGCAGCCAATTCATAAGGTTAGACCGAGAGATATGCAGTTCCTCTGCTCGGTCGCGCAAACGACGCGCAAAACTCTCCGCTGACGGTTGACCGTCCGCGTTTTCGGACCTATCGTCCACGTTATAAGACGTACGGTACGAGGTTCTTGACTCCATGTCAGCGACGACTCTGCATCCGGAAGAAATCCGGGCAAGGATCAGGATGAAATTCGGGACGCTGCGCCGGTTCGAAGAGGTTCGGCAGCTGCCACGCCGATCGGTAACCGACGTGCTGCGCGGTCGCGCGGTACGACAGACCGAAAAGGCCATCGCGAATGAACTGGGCGTGGCGCTGCATTTGATCTCCTCGCGCTATTCAGACTTTCAATCCACTAATGCGGATAATAGCGACAAGCGTCGCGCTTCGCATCGTCTAAATGGCGGTGAGAAATGAGCGCGCTGGCACTCAGCGACGTGCGCGAGATCGAGGGCGAGCCGCGCGTGCTCGACCTGCTGATCGGCGAGCGGCTGGGGTTTGGGCGGCCTCGCGACGTTCGCAAGATCATCCAACCCCGCCTTGGTGAGCTCGCCCGATATGGGGAGGTTTCGCGCCGTATCGTCGCGAAACCCCTCGCGGGCAGCAAGGGCTGGCGTCCGCAGTATGGCTATCATCTCAACGAAGCGCAGGCGCTGCTGGTCTGCATGTTTTCCGAGACGCCGGCCGCGGCGGACGTGCGCGAGCAGCTGATCCGCGTCTTCATGGCCTATCAGCGCATCTTCATGGCAGGAGCTTCCAATTGAGCACTCGCCCCTCCCTGCTGCAGGGCGCGAACCTGCTCGAGCTTTCGCCGTTCACGATCGATGAAGGCGAGCGCATCGGGTTCCTGCACGCGGACAAGGCGTCAGCGCTGGGGCGGTTGATGGCCGTCGATGGCCAGCGCGACCCGATCAAGGTGGTCGCGAACCCGAAAAATCCGGAACGGCCGTGGCGACTGGTGACCGGCATGCACCGGCTGATCGGTGCGCGGATGGAAGGCATATCCGTTTTCGCGATCGAAGTTTCGGGCAAGCCCGAGGACCTGGCCGAGCTGGAGGCATCGGAGAACCTGCACCGGCGCCCGCTGGCGCCGATCGAGCGGGCGAAATTCACGGCGGCGCTGGTCCAGGCGGCGCAGGAACGGATCGCGCGCGAGCATGGCGGGCTGAAACAGCAGAAGCTGGCGGTGAAGGCGCGCTGGGACCGTGTGAAGGCCGGCGAAACGCGCGCCGACGATGCCTTGACCGAAGAGGTCGTCGATACGTGTGCCACGGTGGCACGCGTATATGGCTGGGAGGAATCAGTCGGCGACGCGCTGAACATGTCGCGCCGAACAATCCATCGAGATATTGAGCTTTACCGCCTCATCATCGAGCCGTTCCCGGACCTTGCCGAGGCGCTGTCGAAGCATCCGGTGGTGGGCGAAAACGCCAAGCAACTGCGCGCGATCGCGCAGGTAAAGGCCGAAAGCGACCGCCGACGGGTGATCGAGGCGCTGCTGGCTGACGAGGAAATCGGCTCCGACGACGCGCGTATCCTTGCGGGCGTGGACCGCCCGGCGGGGCCGCCGCCCGCGCCGTATCAGAAGCACTACAACGCGATCACCAATGGCTGGTCGAGCCTGGGCGTCGCGCAGCAGCGGCAGTTCCTGCCGAACTTCGTGCACCTGCTCACGCCGAACATGAAGCGCGAACTTCGCGACCGGTTGAATGAGGAGCTGGGCGATGCGTAAGCGCCCTCTCTGGCTCCGAAAGACGGGCGGGCAACTGGTGGCACAGTGGATCGCGCGGCGGTCACCTTCGCAGTGGGCAGAGAGCGGCGCGCAGCGCCAGCAATTGCAGCGCACGCTTTGCCTTGAGCTGATTTTTGCCATTGCCAAGCGCGTTCCAGACCAGTCGCTTTCGCGACAGCTTTTCGATCTTCATGCGGCCGCGATTTGCGGTTCGATCGGGTCGGAGATCGCCGATGCCGCGCGCTGAGCTTTCCTCGGGCAAGTTCGCCAAGCGGCATCCGTACGACTGGTATGTCGAACAGGAGTGGGTGACCAGGCAGCTGATCGACGCAATCGGCTTTGACGCGGAACGTGCGGGCGGGGATGCGATCTGGGACCCGGCGGCCGGGCTGGGCAATATCGGTGCGGCGTTCGAAGGCTATGGCTTCGAACATCGCATCTGGCTGTCCGACGTGGTGCGCCGCGTCGATGCCGCGAATTTCGTGGCGAAGCCGCGGTTCTTTTCCGCCGACTTTCTGGAAGTCGAACGCGCGCCGGCGCGCTGCTCGATCGTCTGCAACCCGCCATATAGTTATCGCAAGGGCGGCGGCGACTATGCCGACATGCCGATCAGCGAAGCGTTCGCGCGGCATGCGATCAAGCTGGTGCGCGAATGCGGCGGCAGGCGCGTGTGCCTGTTGCTGCCTGCCAAATGGCTGGCGAGCCAGCGGCGATATCGCCTGTTCGCGCAGGACCATGTGCCGTCGGCCGTGCTGCACCTGACGCAACGGCCGTCGATGCCGCCGGGCGACCGGATCGCGGCGATGGGCGGGCGCGCGTTTCGCGGCGGCATGGTCGATTACTGCTGGATCGTCTGGGACGTCCACAATCCCTGCACTCGCGGCGAAACCCGCACGATCTGGCTGCCGCCGCTGACCGGCGCCGCGGACGCGGCCGACATCATCGAAGGGAACGCGAAATGACGACCTGGCACCTGGATTTGTACGCCGAGCCCGACGGGCTGTTCCTGGCGGCGCTGGACGATGGCGGCGCGATCGTCGCGATCGGACGCGTCGAGCGCGGCGCGGGGTCGCTGCGCTACGACGTGGAGACGACGTTCGACCGGATGCTGTCGTGCTGCGCCGAATATCCGGATTCGATCAGCACCGATCGCGCCGAAGTGTTTGTGCGGTTCGGGGGCCTGTTCCGGCTGACGCACTATATTCGCGACGGGCGGTCGAATGCGTGGGTGGAGCGGCATCTTCGCGCGGCGTTGGGTTGCAAGCTAAAAACCGCCTCCACCCGCGAATCCGTGGCGCGAAACGGCGCGCTGATTTCGGCGTTTTTCTGGGGCTCGGCGGTGTTCGTCGGGGCAATCTGGTCGACGGTCGCCTGGGTGGTACTGGCATGACGCGCGCAGAGGCGATGCGGCGGCCGGCGCCGGAGGACATCCACCCGACAATCTGGGCCGCGTTCGCGTGGGACTATTTCAGCGCCCGCGCGCCCTATTTCGCGGCCAGCTATCGACAGGCCGCAGAAATGGCGCTCGCCATCGGTCTGCCCATGCTGTCCCAGCGGGCGTTTCGTCGCCGTCTGGATGCATGGATCGCGGAGGGCGGCCAATGACGCGGCTGGACCTGCAGGTGCTGGACTATGTCCGCACGCACATCGAGCGCACCGGCGTGGCGCCGACGATCCGCGAGATCGGCGCGGCCGTGGGGCAGCGCGGCATGCGCGGGGTGTACAACAGCCTGAGCCGCCTGATCGAGGAGGGGCGGTTGCGGCGATCGCCCAACCGCAGCCGTGGTCTGTCGCTCGCCGACGCGCCCGACCTGGCCGCCGCGACGACCGAGGCGCTGAAGGCCGAGCTGGGGCGGCGCGGTGTCACCGGCGCCGCATTGGAGCGGCCCGAGCGGGTAGCGATCGGCCCGGCGTACCATTGCGCGGTCGCCGGGTGCGGTGAGGAAGTGCCGATGGGACACGCGTTTTGCCTGTCGCATTGGCGCGCGATTATGCCGCAAACCCGGCAGCGTTTCCTCGACCAGCATGCGCAGCTGCGCCGCATGCGTGCGGGGCGTGCGCGCGACATGGCACTCACGGCCTATCAGGCCGCGTACAACCAGGCGCTGGTCGAGGCCGAGCGCCGCGACCGGCCCCGCGACGATGCGGGGTGCGCGGCATGAGCCTCTATGACGATTTCCGCGCGTTTCTGGCGCGCGAGGGGATCACGGTGGCGCAATTCTGCCGCTACACCGGCTTCCCGGCCACGACGCTCAACAGCATTCGGCTCGCCGCCGCGCCGAAACAGGCCACAGTCGACCGCCTGGCGGAGGCAATCGCGGCGTGGAAGCGCGGGACGCCGGCGGCCAGCGAACAGGCGCCGATGGTGCGACCGCCGCAGCGGCAGGCACCGGTGTTTGCGGACGACGACTGGGCGAAAGCGGCGGCGCGCGCCACGCGTGCCTATCTGCAGGCGCTGTCTGTCAGCGGCGGGCGCTATGCGCCGGGTGCGCGGATGGTGGAGGATACCGCGGCGATCCGCCCGGCGATCAGCCGCGATCCGTGCCCGCGGTGCGGTGTGCGCGGCGACATTGGTTGCCGCCATCGCCCGGCGATGGCCGAGGCATGGCAATGAGCGCGCGCGGCGAACGCGAGGCGGAGCGGCTGCGCCGGTGCCGGATGGCGTTCGTCCGCGCCCAGCGCGACGGCGTGACGGTGCGCGAGGGCGAGCGACGGATGCTGGTCGAGGAAGGGCTGCGCCGGATCGAGGAGCGGCGCGCCCGGCTGGCCGCGCTGCGCGCCGCGCCGATCGCGGTGCCGACGATGCGGGCGTTGGTCGAGGATGCGGGCAGCGACGATGCCGACGCGCCCTATTGGCGGCGGGGGCAGCTGGCATGATGCACCTGGCAATGGCGCGCCGGCATGCGCGCAGCCGCTTTTCCGCGCAGCTGTGGTTCGATCCGCCGCGCCCGATTGTGATGGCGGACAACCTGCGCGCCGCGCGGCTCGATCCGCTGCAGGTCGATGTGCTCGCCGCGATGATCGCGACGCTGCCCGATCCGCGAGACTCAATCCCCCAGGACGCCTCTGTCGCCGCCTCGGGTCGCACCGCCGGCGACGTCCAATCCCCCCATGTCGCGGCCGTGGAGGCCGGTCGCGACAGGTCCGATACCGAGGGAGAGTGACCATGGCGCGCAAGAATTGCCGTCATCCGGACGCATGCGTTGCGGGGCGGCGTGGCCCTTGTCGCCTATGCGGCACACATTCCGATCCTGAGGTCCGCGCGCGGATGTCGGAGGCGAGGAAGCGCGCGTTGGCCGATCCTGAGGTCCGCGCGCGGATGTCGGAGGCGAGGAAGCGCGCGTGGGCCGATCCTGAGGTCCGCGCGCGGATGTCGGAGGCGAGTAAGCGCGCGTTGGCCGATCCTGAGGTCCGCGCGCGGATGTCGGAGGCGAGGAAGCGCGCGTGGGCCGATCCTGAGGTCCGCGCGCGGATGTCGGAGGCGAGTAAGCGCGCGTGGGCCGATCCTGAGGTCCGCGCGCGGATGTCGGAGGCGAGTAAGCGCGCGTTGGCCGATCCTGAGGTCCGCGCGCGGATGTCGAAAGGCCAGCAAGCACGTCATGAGGCCGCCCTCGCCTGGTGTCCGGACGAATTTAGGGATGACTATGACTTCCTGAGCCGCCGACTTAGCGCGCGCGAAGCGCGCGCCATTATCGAGGATCAGATCGCGCATGCGGGCGAATTGACTCTGGCGCTGTGCTGGCAATGCAATCGTACGGTCGACGATCCTGCCTGCGGATCGTGCACGCTCATCGGATGCCCGATTGCGCGCGAGGTGTGCTGATGGACGCGCGGAAGAAAGCCATCAAGGCACATATCGAGGCCTGCGTGCGCGGCCGCACCGAAATCGGCCTGAACGATCTGCGGCGGCGTCTTGCCTGGAAGCTTCCCACCGACCCCTGGGCGCAGGACGGCCGGTTCGTCGCGAAGATGCTGAACGAGCTGGGCTGGCGCCGCGATGGGTGGCTGGGCACCGGGTACGACCGCGAAGCACGCTATGTGCCGATATGGGCGCGCGGCTGAATGGCGAAGGCCCGCGCGCATCCCGAACAGATCGCATTCGCGTTCGACCCGCCTGTGCGCGCGACGGCAATTGCCGCGCTGGCCGGTATGGAGCGCCGGATTTCGGGGACAGTGGCGACGATATTGGCGAGCGAAGCGGCCCAAGGGCGACCGCGCGAGGTGGTCGCGGCCGCGATGAGCGTCCTGCTGGACGAAGAGATCACCAAAGCGATGCTGGATGCCTATGCTAGTCCGGCGCGCACCGAACACAAGGTGCCGATGAGCAGGTTCTTGGCGTTGGTCGCGGTTACCGATCGGCACGACCTGTTGGACGAACGGCTGCGCGAAATCGGCGCGGCGTTGCTGGTGGGCGAGGAAGTCCACACTGCCAGGCTGGGACATATCGAGCGGCAGATCGCGACATTGAAGGCCGAACGCGCGCGTATCGCCGGTTCGGCGCCGCTAATTCGAGTTGGGGGGAAGCATGGCAAGCCGGGCCGCTGACATGAATATCGCCGGATTGCCGCAAGCCGAGGCGCCGCACCGTGTGTGGTGGACGGCAGGCGAGCTGGCCGAGCTGGCGCTGCCGGGACTTCCCGGCGACAAGCGGTCGATCAACCGGCGGGCCCAAGAAGAACGATGGACCATGCGGACGGGTGCCGACGGCGCATTGCTGGTGCGGCCGCGCGCCGGGCGCGGCGGCGGCGTGGAATACCACCTGTCGCTATTGCCGCCCGCGGCAAGGCTGGAACTGGCGCGGCGCGGGCTGACCGGGGAGCGTCCCACGCCCATGCCCGTTGCCGACGATATCGGCGGGTGGCGCTGGTACGAGGCGCAGGCCGGGAAGGTGCACGCAGAGGCGGAGCGCCGCCTGCGCATCGTCAGCGAGATCGAACTGCTCGAACAGGCCGGGATGACGCGCACGGCGGCAGTCGCCGAAGCGAGTGCCCGGCATGGCGTGGCCAAGGCCACGCTGTGGAACTGGCTGCGCTTGGTTGACGGCGTGGCCGCGCAGAACCGGCTGCCCGCACTGGCGCCGCGCCGCAAGGGTGGCGGATGCGAGGCGGCAATCGACCCGTTCCTGTGGACATACTTCAAGAGCGACTGCCTGCGCCCGAGTGGTCAGTCGCTGGCGAGCTGTTACGAGCGCACCGCCGACAAGGCGCGCGAAATGGGCCTTTCACTGCCGTCTGAGCGCACCATGAGAAGGCGCCTGGAAGCCGAAGTTGACCCGCGCATCATGAAATTGCTGCGCGAAGGCGAAGAGGCGCTGCGCCGTTCGCTGCCCGCGCAGCGCCGCACGGTCGAGCATCTGCACGCGCTGGAAATCGTCAACCTGGACGGCCACCTGTTCGACGTGCGGGTAACCCCGCCGGACGGCGGGGCGCCGGTGCGGCCGATGGGTATTTTCATCCAGGACGTGCGGTCGAGCATGATGCTGGCATGGCGGCTGGCGCTGAGCGAAAATGCCTGTTCGACGCGGCTGGCGTTCGCCGACGTCTTTCGCAAATACGGCATCCCGCGGTCGGCGGTGATGGACAATGGCCGCGCGTTCAACAGCAAATGGCTGACCGGCGGCGCGCCGTTTCGTTTTCGCGGGAAGATCAAGGATAGCGACCCGACCGGGTTGCTGGTCGCGCTGGGCATCGAAGTGCACCCGACGATTCCGTATCGGGGCCAGTCGAAGCCGATCGAGCGTGCGTTCGGCGACCTGATTAACCGCATCGCGCGCGCGCCGGAATGCGACGGCGCCTATACGGGCAGCGACCCGACCAAAAAGCCGCATAACTACGGCACGCGGGCGATGGCATGGGACGATTTTGAACGGCATGTGGCCATCCAGGTCGCGCGGCATAATGCAAAGCTGGGCCGGCGCGGTCGCGACTATAACGGGCGCAGTTTCGAACAGGTGTTTGCGGCGACATGGTCGGATTCGGTGATCCGCAAGGCCACCGACGAAGATCTGCGCAAGGCGCTGCTGACCGCCGAACAG
The DNA here is from genome assembly GCA_049323815.1 of Pseudomonadota bacterium. GTDB lineage: Bacteria > Pseudomonadota > Alphaproteobacteria > Sphingomonadales > Sphingomonadaceae > Sphingomonas. The sequence goes on from JBMOOB010000047.1 coordinate 9,960, forward strand.
GTGCGCGTCAACGCGCAGACCGGCGAGATCGCGCTGTTCGGCAACCGGTACTGGTCGGAAGAATGCGGGCGCCTGCACGGGCAGCGCGTGACGGTGCGATTCGATCCCGAACAGCTGAAGGGCGAAGTCTATCTGTACGATCAGGCGGGCGTGTTCCTGACCGCAGCGCAGCTGATCGCCGACACCGGGTTCGACGATGTGGCGGGCGCGAAGGCCACCGCCAAGCGCTGGGCGGATTATCGCCGCCGCATCCGCGACGCGGCGGAAGCGGAACAGTTGCTGGCGGCCGAGGAACTGGCGGCGATGCAGGCGGCGCCCGCTGTACCGATCGACCTGCCCGAACCGGCGGCGATCCGCCCGATTCGCCATCGTGGGCAAGTCGCGGCGGCGCTGAACCCGGCCCCGCAGATAGCGACCAGTCGAGACCGAGAAAATCGAATCTTCGGCGCCCTTCGCCTGATCGAAGGCGGCGAATGAAGCGGCGCGTGGGGGCCGCCTAGGAAACCGCCCCCACGCGCCTTGTCCCAACGAAGGAACAGGAGACTGATAGCATGAACGACCCGACCAACCACCCCGTCGACATCGCCGAACAGCGCCAGTGGCTCATCGATCACAAGACCGGGACCGGCGCGAGCTGGTCGCAGCTGGCGAAGCGCATCGACATCCCGACGGGCACGCTGAGCCAGTTCGGGAGCGAGCGGGGGTACCCCGGCAACGAACAGCAGCTTGCGGACAAAGTCTTTCGGTATCGCCAGACGCTGGCCGCGCAGGCGTCGATCGCCGTGGAAATGCCCGACGTGCCGGGATATTTTCAGACCGAAACGAGCGTTGAGCTGACCCGGCTGCTCGCGCTTGGCCAGCGCGGGCGCATCGTTGTCGCCGCGATGGGGGCGGGATTGGGAAAGACCACCACCGCCCGGCAGTATCAGGCATGTTATTCGAACGTCTTCCTTGCGACGATGACGCCGTCGACGGCTGGCGTGAACAACATGCAGATCGAAGTGCTGGAAGCACTGGGCGAGCCGAACGCGGTCGGGACGCCTCAAAAACTGTCGCGGCGCATCCGCGAGCGGGTAAAGGACCTGCGAAATCCGCTGATCATCCTGGACGAAGCGCAGCACCTGACCGAAAAGTCGATCGACGAAGCGCGCAGCTGGCACGATGCCACAGGGTGCGGCCTGGCGCTGTTCGGCAATATCGGCGTCATGCAGCGGATCGAGGGTGGCAGCCGAAAGGCGGCGTTCGCGCAGCTGTATAGCCGCATCGGGATGAAGGTGACGCGCCCGCTGGCGTTGCAGGCGGATGCCGACGCGCTGGCCGCGGCATGGGGCATCGGCGGCGCGGCCGAGCTGGCGCATATCCGCAAGGTATGCATGCTGCCCGGCGGACTGCGCGGTGCGACCTTTATGGTGGAACTCGCGACGATGATCGCGGCAAGCGAACAGACCGCGCTGGCGATCGATCATCTGCAGGACGCCTGGGCCCAGCTGTCCAGTCGGGCGGCAGCGTGATGCGCGTCAAGGCAGTGATCCTGGAAGGGCAACCGACCGCCGAGGCTATGGCGGCGATCCGGGCCGCGCTGGCGGCGCAGGGCGAGACCGTGGTGTTCGCACCGCCGTCGATCGGCGAAATCATCGGCCGCGTCGCATGGGAAACCGGGTTGCGCCGCGCTGAAATCGTCGGGCGATCGCGCGAGGCGCGGCTGTTCCGCGCGCGGTGCGCGGTCACACTGCTGGCGCGGCGGATGACCGGATATTCGACCGGGCAGATCGGCCAGGCGATGGGCAAGCGCGACCACACGACGATCCTGCACCAGATCGATCGCGCGGCTGCGTTCGAAGCGCGCGACCCGGCATTCGCGGCGTTGGTGGCGCGCGTCGCGAAGTTCCTGGAACATGGAGGCATAACATGAACAAACCGGCGAAGACGGCGCGTTCCGACGCGGGCAACACACGGCGCAGCCAGATGCTGGCACTGGTCCATATCGCCAAGAAAGATCGTCGCCTTGACGGCGATGCATATCGCGACGTGCTGTTCGGCGCCACGGGCAAGACGAGCGCCGGCGACTGCGATGAAGACGAGCTGGTCAAGATACTCGACCGCATGATTGCACTGGGGTGGAAACGCACGCGGCCCATGGGACGCGCCGGCACACGCCCTGCCGACCACAAAATAGCCGCCAAGGCCCGCGCGCTGTGGATCAGCCTGTATCATCTGGGCGCGATCCGGAACGCAGACGAACGCGCGCTGGAAGCGTTCGCGCGGCGCCAGCTTGGCTGCGATCGCCTGCAATGGGCCGACCAGCGGCTGGGATATCGGTTGATCGAGGCGCTGAAGGCAGTGGCGGAGCGAGAGGGATGGAGCCAGTCGACCGAAGGCCTGTCGGTCGCGGCGGTGCCGTTCGCGCTGCGCCGCCGGCTGGTCGATAGCATCGTCGCGAAGCTGCGCGCGATCGACATCGTGCCGCGCGAATGGACCGTCGCGCAGGCCGCGTGGCGGCTGGCCGGGATCGAATGCGAACCCGCGCTGGCATCGGCGGAGGAACTGGACGTCCTGGCGAAGGCGCTGGGCGACAAGCTGCGCGCGGCGCGCGCGATGATGGGAGAAACGTCATGCGCCGACTGATCCCCGCGCCGGCGATGCCGCATCAGCGCGGCTATCGCATCGCCTATCGTCCGGGCACCGCCTGCCCCGGATGCGGCGGGACGGCATGGCATGTCGGGCGGCAGAGCGCCGAATGCGCGGCGTGCGCCACCGCGCTGCCGCTCGCCCCCGTCGAACGGCCACGCGCGCCCGCCGAACGCCTGCCCGCCTGGGCGACGCGGCCGTGAGCGGGCCGATGATTTCCGATCATGCGCTGGTGCGGTTCCTGGACCGCGCGGGCGCGATGGACATCGAAAACCTGCGCGCGCGGCTGGCGGCATCGCTGGCGCGCGCGCATGCGGCGGCGCGCAGCGTGTCGGACAGCGATTATCTGATAAAGGTGGACGGGCTGTTGTACGTCGTGCGCGGCGACCGGGTGACGACGGTGATCGAGGACAGCGGCGAGCACGCGGCCGCCGGGGCGCTGAACCATCAACCGAAATGAACACCGGCGCCGCCCCCTTGCCCGGCGTGCTCGCCGAAATCGCCGCGATCGCCGGTGTCGACGCCGCGCTGGCGATCGCCGAGGCGCGCGGGGGCACGCAAATCTATATCCCGCCCGCGCCCGACGCCGATCACTGGATGTCGCGGCTGGTAGGGCATGATGCGGCGACGGCGATCGCGCAGCAGCTGACATGCGGCGTAGGCGGCATGCGGCTGGACCTGCCGCTGGGGCCGCGCGGCCATGCGGCGCGCATTCGCGCGGAAGTGGACCGGCTGATCCGCGCGGGAAGGTCGGAGCGTGACATCGCGCTGGCCACCGGATACACCATCCGCGGCGTGCGCCGGCGCGCGGCGAAGGTCCGCGCCGGCGAAGACGACCGGCAACTGCCGCTGTTCTGACGCGGCTCTGATGCGGCTCTGACGCGGAGCAGGACCATGGTCCGGGGCGCGGCATGGGGGCATCGCCGCCACAACCGGCGCCATGAGCGGCCCCACTTCCCCGACCGACGCCGAAATCGTCGTGCAGGCGTTTTCGCCACGCTATGCCCGCGCCGCGCGCCGGTTGATCGGCATCGAGGGCGGTCATGTCAACGACCCGGTCGATCGCGGGGGCGAAACGAAATTCGGCATATCGCTGCGTTTCCTGGTGGCCGAGGGCAAGGTTGACCTGGACGGCGACGGACGCGCCGATTTCGACCTGGACATCGACGGCGATATCGACGGCGCCGATGTGCGGCGGCTGACGATCGGCGACGCCATATTCCTGTTTCATCGCTGTTTCTGGGAACGGATCGACTGCGACAGCTGGCCGGCGCCGATCGGCGAAATGCTGTTCGACCAGGCCGTGAACGGCGGCGCGAAAGCGGCGAAGAAGATGCTGCAGGACGCGCTGAACCGAGTGATCGCGCGCAATCACCTGCGCAGTATCCCGATCGCCGTCGACGGCGCGCTGGGCGCGAAGACGCGCGCGATGTTCGACGTGCTGGCCAGTCGATGCGGGCTGAGTGAAATCGCCGATGCCTATCGCGATGCGGCGCGCGCGCGGTACCGCGACATCGTACGGCGCGATCCGTCGCAGAAACGGTTCCTGAACGGCTGGCTTGCCCGCGCCGATGCGCTGGGCGCCGACTGATGCCGGTCAATCTGTTTTCGGGGCTGGCGGCGCGTCTGTACGGCGGCGCGGCGTTGCTGCTGCTGGCCGCGCTGGCCGTGCAGACGGTGCGTATCGAGGGGGCGAAGCTGTGGCCGGTGTCGATCGCCGGGATGCGACAGCAAGTCGCGGAGCGCACGCGCGAGCGTGACGCGATCGCGGCCGCGCATGCGAAATTCGTCGCCGATGCCGCCGCCGCCAGCGCCGCCGCCGCCGCCGCCGCCGAAGCCAATGTCGCGCGGGTGCGCCGCGAGTTCGCGGCGATCAACGAAAGGACAGAAGATGCGTATCAGGCCCGTCTTGACGATACTGCCGGCGCTCTTGAGCGGGTGCGCCGCGACCTTGCCGACATCGCCGCGCGAGATACGAGTGACACCGGCGGCGCGCGTGTGCCCGCGGCCCTCACCGCCCGCTGCCGCGCTCTTGGAGCCGCCGACTGTGACGCGCTTCTTGCCGCGCTACCCGATCTCCTCGCCGCCGCAGAGGACAATACCGGAAAGCTGATCGCGCTGCAGGATTGGGTGCGCGCGGCGCTGGCGGTCGATTTCGCGGGGGAGGAAGCGGCGCAATGAGCCTGCATCCGGCGAGCGGTTTCTATTTGCCCTGGTCGGCCGCGCTGGCCGCCGCGGCGGCGGAGCCCGGCCCTATCGCGGCGATCGTGCTGCACCTGCCCGGGCTGGACCTGCCGCTGATCCAGAGCGTGCTGGCGATCGCCGGCGTGCTGATCGCCCGCCCGCTGGCGCGAAAGAAAGAGGCAGCGCTGCCGCTGTCGCATTTTCTGGCCGTCACGCTGGCGATGCTGATCCTGGCGTTGGCGTGGGTATCGGAATCGAAGCCCGGCGTGCTGTTCACCTTTGTCGTTTCGATCGGGCTGGGCTTTTCGGGATACGCGCTGATCGAAGTGGCCGGGAAGGAAATAGAGGCATTCGTCAGGCGCGTGCTGGCCCAGGCAGTCGATGCGATCAAGTTCGGGGGGAAGGCGAAGTGAGCGATGTGCTGCAGTGGACCATCGTCTGTTTCATCGTGCTGTTCATCGTCTGGCACGTTTTTCGGTCGGGCGCGCGCAACCCGGAAACCACGGGGGACTTGGGCGTGAAGGTAAGCGGCCTTTCCAACCAGATGACGACGCTGACCGGGCGGCTGCGCCATGTCGAAGTGAAAGTCGACGAGCTGGAGCGCGAGGCCGCGACAGTCAAGGATATCCAACGGCTGGAGGAGCGGATCGAGGGGCATCACCAGCTGTCGCAGCGTACCAATCATTCGGTCGAGCGGATCGAACGTTTCCTGATCGAGAAGGGGCTGAGCGGCAAATGAGCTATCCCGACGCGCTTGCCGCCGACGCGCGATTTGTGATCCTGCGCGAGCTGACACAACAGGTCGACGGGCGGCTGAACCAATTGTCGATCCGCCGCCTGCTGGACGATTATTCGATCCGGCGCGACCCCGACTGGATCGTGACGCAGTTGCGCAAGCTGGAGATGCTGGGCGCGATCGAGCTGATCCAGGGCGGTGCCATCCTGGTTGCGCGCCTCACGCCGCTGGGTCGCCACCATGTCGACGAGCGCGCGGTGATCGAAGGCGTCACGCGACCGGCGGATTTCGGGTAATGGGTCCGATCTGCGAAGAGTGGCTGAAAGAGTGCGGCTTTCGCTGGTCGCAGTTCGATCGCCAGCCATCCAAGCATTGGACGCTCTGGCTCGGCGCGGCAATGGACGATGGGCCGGACCTGGAAGACGTCGGCCTGGAACTGGCGCCCGGATACGACGGCAAATGGTACTGCTGGCTGCGTGCCGACACAGCGGGCCGGTATTCGCGGTTCGTCCATATCCGTCACCTCCGGTGGCAGGAGGAGGTGACCGATCTGATCGCTGCGATTGCAGGTCGGCCATTCGATCCAGCCGACGTCTTCTATGGCGGTCTTCGCACCAAGGCGCAGGCGGATCGGTTTCGCGCCGAGGCCGAGCGCCTTGATCGCAAGATGCTAGACCGCGAACGTTGGAGGAGCGACGCGCCAGGCGACGCGATCGCTGGTGCGACCGCCAACCATCTCGCCGCTTTCGAGGGCGCCTGCAAAAAGGCCGGAAAGCGGCTGGGGTATGACGGTGACTGACGCGGCCGAGGGGCGCGGGCGGCTGTCGTCGATCGACATGCTGCCCGAGGATGCCGAGCCCGATATCCTGTGGGCCAACGAGCAGCTGCGCGCGCGCGAAAAACCGGCGAATGCGATCCTGGCGGAATTCAATGCGCGACTGGCAGACCGCGGCATCGGCGCGATCAGCAAGAGCGCCTGGGGCCGCTATTCGGTGCGAAAGGCCGTGCAGTTCCGCAAGCATGACGAGGCGCGGCGCATGTCGGCCGAACTGGTCGCGCAGCTGGGCAGCGAAGGCGCCGACGAAGTGACGGTGATGGTCGCCGAGATGGCCAAAGTGGCCGCGCTGGAGATCCTGGAGACAGGCAAGCTGGATTCGAAGAGCTTCATGGAACTTGGCAAGGGGCTGCAGTCGGTGGTCGGTGCGCAGAAAGCATCGGCCGAGCATCGCCGAAAGCTGCGCGAGGACATGTTGGCCAAGGTCGACAAGGCGATCGACAAGGCCGGCGCCGAAAGCGGCGGGGCCGATGCGGCGGCGGTGCTGAAGCGCATCCGCGAAGATGTGTACGGAATTTTCGCGTCATGAACTTCGCAGTCACGCTTGATCTGGCACGCGGGATCGTCGCGATCGAACTGGCGTGCGGCGAGGCCGGCGCGGCGCAGCTGCTGTTCGACAGGCTGATCGCGCAGGCGGAAGCGGGCCGCATCGAGCTGGTGCTGACCGACTGCATAGACCTGGATGCGCAGGGAATGCTCCAGTGAGCGGGCCCGCGGTCCCCCTGTATCACTATCAGCGCCGATGGTTCCTGGACCGGTCGCGGTTCAAGCTGGGTAAATTCGCGCGCCAGACCGGCAAGACGTTCACGACCACCCTGGAAATCGTCGACGACGGATTCGAGCATGCGTTGCGGGAACGACGCACGCGATGGGTGATCCTGTCGCGCGGCGAACGCCAGGCGCGCGAGGCGATGAACGAAGGCATCTTTCCGCATGCGAAGGCCTATGGCCTGTCGATAGAAGCGCAGGAGTTCGACTGGCAGGGAGCATCGGGCAGCTATCGCGCGCTGGAATGCACCCTGCCGCACGGCACGCGGATCACCGCCTTGCCGGCGAACCCGGACACGGCGCGCGGTTTCAGCTCTAATGTTTTTCTCGACGAATTCGCGTTCCACAAGGATTCGGGGGCGATCTGGAAGGCGTTGTTCCCGGTGATATCGGCAGGATGGAAACTGCGCATCACGTCGACGCCGAACGGCAAGAGCGGAAAGTTCTATGAGCTGGATACCGCCGACGACACGACCTGGTCGCGCCATGTCGTCGACATCTATCAGGCCGTGGCCGACGGGCTGCCGCGAGACATCGACGAACTTCGCGCAGGCATCGCCGACGACGATGCATGGGCGCAGGAATATGAGCTGAGATATCTCGACGAAGCGAGCGCCTGGCTGAGCTATGAGCTGATTGCCGGATGCGAGGACGAAGCCGCCGGTTCGCGCGACGGATATCAGGGGGGCGCGTGTTTCGTCGGGCGCGACATCGGCCGGCGAAACGACCTGCACGTCATCACCGTGCTTGAGCTGATCGGCGATGTATTGTGGGAGCGCGAGCGTATCGAGCAGAAGCGCGCGACCTTCGCGGACATGGACGCGGCGTTCGACGAAGTGATGCGCCGCTATCACGTGGCGCGGGCATGCATCGACCAGACTGGCATGGGCGAAAAAGTCGTCGAGGATGCGCAGCGGCGCTATGGCGGCGTGATCGAAGGCGTATTGTTCACGTCGGCGAGCAAGCTAATTATGGCGACGCAGGGCAAGGAACGGTTCGAGGACCGGACCGTGCGTATCCCGATGGGCGACGTGCCGTATCGCACCGACCTGCACAAGCTGCGAAAGATTTCCGGGCCGACCGGCGTGCCGCGCTTCGTTGCCGAGCGCGACGACGACCACGCCGACCGCACCTGGGCGCTGTTCCTCGGCATCAATGCCGCCGCCAATCTGAACAGTGCGCAATGGCGGCCGATGGCCGGGCCGATACACGGCGAGGACCGGCCATCGCTGGACCGCGACTGGATACCCGGCGGAGGTGGCCTGTGAGCGCCGTGGGGAGGCGATCCGCTGTGATCGGGCGCAAAGTGCGGGCGCATGGCTTCTCAGGCCTTCTCAAACCGCTTCTCGCGGCATTTTCGATCGAAGGAGAGGCGCGATGGGCGTGTTGAGCGCGGGGAAGGCGATGCTGGCCGCCGGTGCGAAGGCGCTGAATGCGATGCGCCATCCCGGGCGAATGTTGGGTTTCCAGCTGCTCGCGCGGACACGGTTCGATTATCGCCGCGAAGTCGGCGACTGCCTGGATACATCGGTCGTCACGGCGCCGATGCAGTGGCTGCAGCGGTCGTTGCCCGAGGCGCGTCTGGCGATCCGCAGGCGCCAGCGCGGCGGCAAGAAGGTCGACCTGGTCGATCATCCCATGCTTGCGCTGATCCAGTCGCCGAACCCCTATTACGGCGATATCGCGCTGTGGTTCGGGACGGTGCTGAGCTGGTGCGTTGACGGCAATGCCTATTGGCTGAAGGTCAGAAACGGCGCCGGTCGCCCGGTCGAGCTGTGGTGGGTGCCGTGGTGGATGATGGAGCCGGTGGCGCCGCACGACGGCAGCGCGTTCCTGTCGCACTATCTGTACAGTCCCGCCGGCGGTGTCGAACCGATGCGGATCGACCCGGCCGACGTCGTGCATTTCCGCCACGGCATCAATCCCCGCAACCTGCGCAAAGGGCTGTCGCCGATCGACGGGGCGATCCGCGAAATATTCATGGACCTGGAATCGTCGAATTTCGTGGCCGCGCTGTTGCGCAATATGGGTGTGCCCGGCGTCGTCATCAGCCCCAAGACCGGCGCGGTCGCAAGCAGCGACGACGTCGAGGCGACGAAGGCATGGTTCCGCGAGGCGTTCGGCGGCGACCAGCGCGGCGGCCCGCTGGTGATGGGCGCACCGACCGAGGTCCAGCCCTATGGTTTCAACCCCCAACAGATGAACATGAGCGAGGCGCGCGACATCGCGGAGGAACGCGTGTGCGCGTGCCTGGGCGTGCCCGCCGCCGTGGTCGGGTTCGGCGCGGGGCTGCAGTCGACGAAGGTCGGCGCCACGATGGCGGAACTGCGCAAGCTGGCCTGGCACAACGGCGTGCTGCCGATGGCGCGCGCACTGGCAGACGAGCTGAAACGGTCGATGCTGGGCGATTTCGGCGACACGGCGGGGATGGAGTTGTATTTCGACACCGACGACGTGCTGGCGCTGCAAGAAGAAGAAGAAAAGCAGGAGCAACGCTGGAACGAGCGGCTGAAGGCGGGCGGCATCACCATCTATGACTGGCGCCAGGCGCTGGGGATGGATGCCGACGACAGCCACCGCATCTACCTGCGCCCGATCAACGTCATCGAGGTCCCAGAAGGCGCTGCCGGGCGCGGGCCCGACACGATGGTGCCGGCGAAAATGCGCGGCCAGAAAGCGGCACGCGACGTACCGGACGAAGCCGCGCTTCGCCGGGGCCTGGCCTATGTCCAGATGTTGCAGCGGCAGGAAAAGGGCCTGCAGGCGGCGTTCGCGGCGGGCCTGAAGCCGCTGTTCGCGCGGATGGCCGCCGAAAGCCGCGCGGCCGCGACGCGCGTGCTGGCCGATGCGGGCATCAAGGCGGCGGGGCAGAAGGCCGACGACGACCTGTTGGCGCGCATCCTGGAGCTGTTGGGCATCGAGGGATGGCAGGCGGAGCTGACGCAGGTTTATGGCGCGCAGTATCTGGAAGTCGCGAACGCGGTGCAGGACGCGGCCGAGCGCGCCGGGTTGGGCATCAACCTGCCCGACCCGGTGGCGCGCGCAGTGGTGGCGGCGGGCGGGCGTCGCGCGGGGCTTATCGACCTGGACCAGCAGAGCCGTGACGCGATCTTCGAGGCATTGGCCGAAGGACGCGCGGAAGGCGAAGGCGTGCAGCAGCTGGCCGACCGCATCGCGCAATATACCGAGGCGGGCCCGTGGAACGCGGCGGAAATCCGCGCGCGGATCATCGCGCGGACGGAAACCAAGTTCGCGCAGAATTTTTCGACGATCCAGCGCGGCATCGCCGCTGGTGTCACCAAATTCATTGTGTTCGACGGGCGGTTCGGGCTGCCGCGATCGACGCTGTCGCACATCGAACGCGACGGCACGATCGTGCCCGCCGATGAAGCGCTGACCATGGCGGAGACCGAGCATCCGAACGGGACGCTGTCTTTCGCGCCAAGTTTCGGGGAGTGACGACGATGCAGATCAAGGCGATGACGATCACCGACATGACCGATACGGGCACCGGGCGCGCGCGCATCGCAATGCTGTCGGAAGTCGATTCGGATGGCGACACCTATGAGCGTGGCGCTTTTTCCTGGAAGGATGGCGTCGGCCAGTGGGCGCCGATGCTGGCGGCACATAATCGCAGCCGGATGCCGTTCGGAAAGGCAATGGTGTTCGAGCAAAGTGATGAGGCGCTGGCCGACCTGCGTCTCAACCTCGACACCCAGGCCGGACGCGACTGGCACGCCGCGCTGAAATTCGATCTGGAGACCGGCCAGCCGGTGCAGGAATGGTCCTATGGATACGAAGTGCTCGATGCCGTATTTCGCGGTTATGGCCAGGCGAAAGTGCGTGTCATCAAGCAGGTCGACGTCCACGAGGTGTCGACCGTGGTGCGCGGCGCGGGTATCGGCACGGCGACGCTGTCGATCAAGTCCGCCGAGCTGAAGGCGCAGGCGTTTGCGCCGCTGATCGCCGGGCTGGGCGAACTGGCGGCGGCATTGCCCGACGATCCCGCCGCGCTGTCTGCGACCGGCGTCAAGCAACTCGAACAGGTGGAGGCGGCGATCGGCGCGGTGCTGGCGCCGATGCGCGACGCGGCGGGCAAGGAACGCCGCGCGGTCGACACCGCGCTGGCCGAATATCTGCTGGGACAATATCGGCGTCGCATCTGATTTTTTGCGTTTACTCGCTTTACACGACCAAAAATGAAGCGTATATACTGTGCATCGGCGGTGATCGCCGAACGGGCGCCCCGCCGGATCAGGGGCCGGAGCAAAAACATGACCTATATCGTCACCCTCACGGACGCCGCCAAGACCGACATCAATGTCGAGGTAGATCCGGACTGCGCGCTCGCGCGAGCCTATGGCCTTGTGCAGGCGATCATCGAGGAGGCTTTCAAGACCGAAACTTACAAGGCGCTCCGCGAGGCTGAGGACGCCCAGATCCGGTCGATCTGGATCGACGGCGAAGAGATCACTCAGTTTTGAGCGGGCATCGCGCACGCATCGTTCGCATCGAGCCGGAGAGCACCCCTCTCCGGCTTTTGCGCTGGGTGACGCCCGCAGGCGCGCAGCCGCTCGGCTATATCCGGCGCGGGGACGATGAGGGCCGGATGCTGAGGCTGCGGTCCGGCGCGCTGGTGATCCAGTTGCCGGGCGGGGCGATCGGCACGCTTGACCAACGCAAGGCCCAGGCGATGCTGGATGCAGAGGATGTCACATGATCCTGCGCTTCGGTACGCTCATCATCAAAATCGGCGGTGGAGGTGTGGATGATCCGCCACCGAAAGCATATCTCAATCTGATCGCGTTGGCCGTAGCAGAGGCCAGAAGGCCAAAATGACCCGCCCCACGCGCGAGAGCCTCGCGGTCGACCGCATCACCGACATCCACGACGGTGACTGGCTGGTCGCTGAGTACCGGCCAACCGCGCACGGATTTGACATCGCGATCGGATGGCCGGTGGATGGGCGCGGCCCCGGAAATCCACGCGTCATCCTGACGGCCGCGCTGGCCGAATATCTGCAGTCGGTCGAGCGGCCGCGCGACGTCGCGCTACCGATCGCGCGCGGCACGATCAATCGGCTGCGCGGCACCCTTGACCTGCGATTTGACTGGGACGCCTGGTGGGCGGCGCGGGCCCGTGACCTGGAGACAATGACGCTGGCACAATTCTGCGCGCGCCATCATTGCTCCATGGGCGCCGCCAGCCAGCGGCGGCAGCGGCTCTAGGGCATTGCAAATATCGTGGCGCCGCCGGCGAAGACCGGCGCGCCGTTGTGCTGCCGGCCGGTCCTGGGCTAAGGTTTGCCTGTCCCCATGTCGCTGTCGTCTACGCGACCGGACCGTGGTCCGGGGCGCGGCCGCGTGTCGGCTGCTGCCACATGCCCTGCATCGGTTCCCCGCACGTCGGGGTCACCAGAGCATGGAGCGTGGGCATGAGCGATGTGAAGAATTTGACCCTGAAGCAGGCGCGCGAGAAGCTTGCCGAAAAGCAGGCGGCGCTGGGAAAGGTGTTCGAGGAAGCGGCCGTCCCCGGCGACAGCGGCGAGAAGCAGTATGACTTCAATCGCGTCACTTGCCTGGGCGGTGATGTGAAGGGTTCGATCGCCGTGGCCGAGAAGGTCAAGGCGATGAATGCGGAGCTGAACGAAATCGGCGCGCATGTCGAAACGCTGGACTCGGCGGAAAAGGCGGCCGCCGAATATTCGGCGCGCGAGAAGGCGTTCCGGCGCTTTCCGATGCCCGGCGATGGCGGCCGCGACGAATATCGCGGCGGCGCGAAGTCGCTGGGCGAGCGCGCGGCCGAGACCAAGGCATTCCAGGCATGGGCAAAGGGCGGCGCCGGCGGCGGGATCGACCTGAACTTCGACGATTTGTTGCCTTCCGACATGCTGGCGAAGGGCGCGGCGTTCGACACGATCGGAACCAAGGCGCTGTTGCAGACGAGTGCAGGCTGGGCGCCGGATAACATCCGCGCGCCGGGATTTGTCGAGGCGGCGGCGCGCCCCATCCAGATGCTGGACATCATCCCGGTCTTTCCGATCGGCGGCGACCAGTATGTCTATATGGAAGAGACGACGCGCACGCATGCGGCGGCCGAGACCGCCGAGGGCGGCGACTATGCCGAAAGCGCATTCGAGTTCGCCGAAAAAACCAGCCCGGTCAAGAAAATCACCGACAGCGTGCCGGTGACCGACGAGCAGCTGGAGGATGTGGCGCTGATGAGCGGCTATATCAACGGCCGGCTGACCTTCGGCGTGCGCCAGCGGCTCGACCGCCAGGTGCTGGTCGGCGATGCGACGGGATCGAACCTGCGCGGCCTGGCGAATGTGGTCGGCATCCAGACGCAGGCACGCGGCGCCGATCCGCGCATGGACGCCTTTTACAAGGCGATGACGAAAATCCGCCTGACCGGCCGGGCAATGCCGACGCACCATGTCATGCATCCCGAAGACTGGCAGGACATCCGCCTGACGCGCACGGCGGACGGCATCTATATCTTCGGCGCGCCGACCGATGCCGGTCCCGAACGGCTGTGGGGCCTGCCCGTGGTCCAGCAGGACGCGCAGGGAGCCGGCACCGGTTATGTCGGGTCGTTCCAGCCGCAGTGGATCGCGCTGCACGAACGGCGCGGAGTGAACCTGCAGGTCGGCTATGTCGGCACTCAGTTCACCAAGGGGCTGCGCACCGTCCGCGCCGACATGCGCGCGGCGTTCACAGTGACCCGCCCCGCCGCCTTCTGTGAAGTGACCGGCATTTAAGCGCCGGCAGGGAGAAAGACATGAGCATCATCGAAGGCGCGCAGAGCCGCATCTACAGCATTACGCTCGGCTCGCCGGCGCTGGGCGCCGACAATGCCGTGTTGGCCGACACCGCGATGGCGAACGGCGCGACGACGGTCGTGATCGCGGGGATCACCGATCCCGCGGTACCGCGCGTCCTGACGGTCAAGGGCAACGACGCCAATGTGGCCGGCGACGTCGTCATCGCCGGGACCAACATGGGCGGCGAGGCGATTACCGAGACGATCGCGCTGAGCGGCATGGCGGTCGTCGCCGGGGCAAAGGCGTTCGCGACGGTCACGTCGATTACGCTGCCGCCCTATGACACCGCCAATACCGAGCGTGTGCGCGTGGGCACCGGCGCGAAGCTGGGCCTGCCGTACAAGCTGACGCGCAACAGCGTGCTGTACGCATTCCTGAACGGCGTGCGCGAGGGCACGGCGCCGACCGTCGCTTTCAGCGCGTCGGCACTGGAATCGAACGGTGTCACGCTCAATTCGGCGCTGAACGGATCGGCGGTGATCGTCGACCTGTACGACCCGCGCTGAGGAGACAGGGCCATGAAAGCGATGGAGCGCCTGTATCTGACCGCCGATCGCCGCGCGCTGGTGCGCCAAGGCGATCCCGCCGCCGCGACGCTCTATGCCGTCCCGGGCGACACCATCCCCGACAGCGCGGCCGAGCGGTTCGGCCTGGTCGACGGCACGATCAAACCGAATGCAATGGAAAGCGGCGCGGCCGTGCCGGTAAAGCCGCCGAAGGCAAAGGCCGCCCGGGCCGCCGCCGGCAAGCAGGCGCCCGCGCCGGCGAACAAGGAAGCGCCCGCCGGCGAGGACAAGGGCGAGGCCTGACCCATGGCATTGATCGACCGGGTCCGTACGCGCGCGGGCAGCGACCTGCCCGACGACGAATTGCAGCCGATGATCGACGCGATCGCCGGCGAGATCGCCGCGCGCATGGGCCCGGCCGGTCCGATCACGGTTACGCTGGGCGACGTCGGCGATCCGGACACGCGCTATCGCCGGTCGCTGCGGCTGAGCCGACCGATCGACCAGGCGCAGCCGGTGACGATCGTCGAAAGCGATCCCGGCAACAGCGGCGACGCCGCGGCCGATATCGTCCTGCAGGCGGACGATTATGCCATCCTGCACGGCGGGAGGACGCTGGCGCGGCTGACCGGCGGGCCGAACGGGCGGGCCACCTGGGCGCCGATAGTGCGCGTCACCTATAGCCCGATCAGCGACCAGGCAGTGCGTGACGAGGCGACGATCAAGCTGATGCTGGTCGACCTGTCGTACCGCGGGCTGCTGAAAAGCGAGCGCGCGGGCGATTATCAGTTCGCGCTGTCGGGCGACCCCGCGGCGGACCGCGAAGCGATATTCGCCGGCCTGGCGCCGAAGGGCGGGATGGTGATGGCGTGAGCGCCGCACTGGACGCCGTCGAGCGCGCGATGGCGGCGCTGACCTATGCATCGGTCACACAGATCGAGCCGGTGACCGGGCGCGAGCTGGCGATCGACGACGCGGTACCGTTGCTGGAACGCAGCATCGGCCGCGACCTGCGGTCGATCGAGACATTCCTGGGCCGCGACGTCAAGGGACGCACGCTGTTGTCGGCGAATGCCGCCGCGATCGACGAGGCGTTGCTGGCGCTGGCCGAAGCGCGCGAGGCGTTGCGATGATCGCCGGGCGGCTGACGATGCGCGCGCGTGTCGAACGCGACCAGGCGACGGGTACGGATGCATGGGGAAACCCGGTCGCGCCCGATTTTCAGCCGGTCGGCACGCTGGCGTGCTTTGCCTGGTCGACCGCCGCGTCGAAGATCGAGGACGGGCGCAAGACCGCGTGGATCGGCGATTATCGCGCGCTGTTCGCGCTGGGCGCCGACCTGATCGCCGGGGACGAGATTTCGGCGATCACCGACCGGCGCGGCGTGACGATCATCGCGGGGCGGTTGCGGCTGCTGGGCCCGATCGAGCCCGTGCACACGCACCTTGAAGTTGCGCTTGAGAGGATCGGGTGATGGCCCAGAGCAAGTCGCTGGTCTGGAAGGGCGCGGCGGTGACCGAACGGATGCGCAAGGCACAGATCGCCGGCGTCAATGCGACGATGGAAAAATGCGTCGTGACGTCGAAGAACAGCCATGCATGGCAGTATCGCAATGGTGCGCTGGAAGGCGGCATCGGCATCGCCGACTATGCCGCGCCCGATGGGCAGGGCGTTCGCGGCAGCTGGGGCGTGCAGGACGTCAAATATGCGCGCATCCATGAGCTGGGCGGCACGATCAAACATCCGGGCGGCACGCCCTATTTTATAGAAGAAGACGGCATGGCGACTTTCGTGCGCAAGGATGCGCCCGGGGCCGCCGATCTGCCGAAGACCCAGCCGCACGATATTGTCATTCCCGCGCGCCCGTATCTGCGCCCGTCGGCGGACCTGAACTATCCCGACCTGCCGGGTGCGATCCGGGCGGCGTATGACAAAAGTGGTGGCGGCGATGGCTGACGTGGTCGGCGCGCTGGTGGCGTTCCTGGCGGCGGATGCCGCGACGGCGGCGATCGTCGGCGCGCGGGTGTTCGGCGGCGAGCTGCCGTCCGAGGAGGCGGCGGCGATGCCGCGCGCGGCGATCGTGCTGACGGCGTCGGGCGGCAGCTCGCTGACCGGCGGCAGCTATGTCGAGCATGATACGCAGCGCGTCGACCTGTTCGCCTATGGCGCGACGCCGCACGCAGCCGAACAGCTGCGCGACGTGGCGGCGATGGCACTGCGCCGGTTGCGTCGCGGCGTGTGGGCGCAGGTGCTGGTCCATTGGGCGCAGCCCGCCGGCGGTTCGACGGGCGCGCGCGATCCGGACGCGGCATGGCCGCGAGCATTTCAGTCGTTTCAGATTTTCCACGCGATCCGGACGGTCGCGTGATGGCGAAGGAGCATCATCATGGAACCGTATGAAATCATCGGAGCGCCGTTCACGCTGTGGCTGGCGCCGGTCGGGACGGCGTTTCCGCTGATCGACGCGGCGCCGGGGGGCGCGTGGAAACTGGTCGGTAGCAACGGCGACGAAAACTACACCGAGGACGGTGTCACGATCCAGCACAGCCAGACGATCAACAAGGTCCGCACCGCCGGCAGCGTCGGCGCGCGCAAGGCGTTGCGTGACAGCGAGGACATGATGGTTTCGCTGACGCTGCTCGACATGACGCTGGAGCAATATGCGCTGGCACTGAACGGCAACGAGGTCGAGACGACGGCGGCGGGTATCGGCACGGCCGGGTACAAGACATTGGGGCTGAGCCGGGGCGAGGAAGTCACGACGTATGCATTGCTGGTGCGCGGCCCGTCGCCCTATGCGCCGGGGATGAATGCGCAGTTCGAAGTACCGCGCTGTTACGAATCGGGCAGTCCGCAGCCGGTGTTCCGCAAGGGCCAGCCTGCCGGGCTGGCGCTGCAGTTCGACGCGCTGGAAGACCCCGATGCAGCAAGCGCGGACGAACGGTTCGGCCGCCTGATCGCGCAGCACCTGGCCGCGCTGTCCGAATAACGCATGCAACGGCCCGGCGGTGCGCGCCGGGCCCTGAACCGGATGATCCGAACACCATGATCGAACCCCTTCTTGACCTCGATACGCTGGTCGATCGTCCCACGGTGGAAATCGACGGCACGCGATACGAAATCCTGTCGATCGACGAGCTGTCGGTGCTGGACAACCGCCGCTTCTCCTTATGGGCGCAGCAACTGGACCAGTTGCAGCAAGGCGACGCGATCGACCCGGAGCTGGAGACGCTGGTCGATACGATCGCGCGAAAGGTGCTGGTCGGCGTGCCCGACGACGTGTTCGCGCGGCTGACGGGCACGAACAAGATCGCAGTGGTCGAGGTTTTTACCGTGCTCCTGCTGCGCGGTCGCGGACGCGTGGCAGGAGCGGCGGCGAAGGCGATGGGGATGGCCGAGAGCCCGATTGGGGCGCTCTTCTCCCCCGGCTCCGGCGGTTCTACGGCGGGAGCGCGCGCGAATGGCTGGCTGAAACGCCTGTGGCGGTGGTGCACGCGCACGTGACGATGATGGCGCGCATCGAGGCGACCGAGCGACTGCACGCGATCACCGACGGCGCGATGGCGGCGGGGATGCTGGACGGCGCGGCGCGGACGCGCGTGATCCGCCGCCTGGAGCAAGCCGCGCACGGCGCGCGCCACAAGGCGGCGAAGGCGACGCCGGCGGTGCTGGTGGGCATGGGTATCCGCGTGGTTAGCGCTTCTCAGCGCCCGCTGAAAAAGGCGTGAGCAATGGCTGAAACGCTGGGCGAAGCCATTCTGGTCCTGCGGACCGACGATCGCGGGCTGGATGCCGGGATGAAAAAGGCCGAGACCGGCGCGCAGGTCGTCGGCACGGCTTTCGACAAGGCGAGTGACAGCGCGCGCCGCACGTCGGCGGATATGGCCGGCGCGGGCGCGGCTGCGGCGGACGCGGGCGCGAAATTCAAAAGCGCATCGGGAACCGTGGTGGCGGCGAGCGGCGCCCAGCGCGCCGGGTTGACGCAGCTGACGCAGAACATCGGCGACATGTCGACGATGTACAATCTGGGCGCGCGGCCGGCGCAGATATTCGCGAGCCAGATCGGACAGGTGACGCAGTCCATCCAGTTGATGGCGGGGGAAGGCAGCAAGTTCGCTGCCTTCCTTGCCGGACCCTGGGGCATCGCGATCCTGATCGCGATCCAGGCGCTGGGACCGTTCATCGGGCTGTTGTGGGAGAATAAGGCGGCATCGGATGCGGCATCGGGTTCGAGTGAAACTTGGACACAGCGCCTCGACCGGAACCGGCATAGCGTTGAGGAAGTCACTGCCGCTCTGCGCGAATATAATGCTGAGCAGGCGAAATCGCGCGAGTTGACGATCGAGGCGGCGCTGGCTTCGGTGAACCGCGCAAGTGCGTTGTTACAGGAGGCGCTTCGGCTGCGCGAAGTACTTGCGGCAGAACTGGAGCGTCAGAACGCCCTCCAGCCCATGATCGGTGGCATGACGGGGACAACGCTAAATCCAGAGGCTGAGCGGCTGAAGGGGCAGATCGACAAGAACAACGTCGAGATTACGAAGCTGCGTCGCGACTTGGGTGAGGCAGAGGCGAATTTTGCCGATGAGCTGGCGCAAATCGACACCGATGCCGCGAAGCGCATCGAATATCGATACAAACGCCGCCGGGATGAAGCGCGCGCGTCGATCAAGGATGTCGAGGAACTCCGCAAAAAACTGGCCGAGCTAAACCGCGAAGAAGCTTCGGAATTGAAAAAGGCCCGTGATGCGGCTCGCGAGTCGACGCGATCATCGAATACGAGCGCGCGCGATGCCAGTGTCGGAGATATGGTCGCACTGCTTAAGACGTTGTTTCCGGGCGTACAGATTACGTCGACGACGGGTGGCGGGCACAAAAAGGGCAGCGATCATTACGCAGGGCGGGCGATCGATTTCGTTCCTGCCGGTGGCATGGGGCAATATACGACTGCGCAGGTCGAAGCGATCCTGGAAGCTGCCGGGGTGACCATCCGGCGGAACGATCGCGGTACGAAGCAGATATTCGGTCCTGGACGATCGGCGAACAAGCTGGGCGATCATGACGATCATTTTCACGTCGCATGGACGGGAAGCGCGAGCCCTGAAGAGGCCGCTAAGCGCGCGAAGGATGCTGCCGAAAAGGAAGCGCGTGAGCGTGAGAAAGAGGCCCAGCGGGTCGAGCGTTTTAACCGTGCTCTGGCGAGCGTCGAGGAGGGCACGGCGCAGCTGCGTCAGCAACTGGCAACGACGATCGAAGAGCAATACCAGCTGGAATCCGACACGCTGGAAAAGAACATCGCGGAAGAGCGGCGGCGGGTTGAGGCAAACGTCGATTATTCCGACGCGGAAAAGGCCGCGCTGCTTGCCGCGCTGGCACGAAAGGAGAGCCTTCAGCGCGAAGCGCTGGCGCGCCGCAAGGCGGAAGCGCTCGCCGCCGCCGAACTGGAAGCCCGGCGCGAAGCGATTGCGATCCAGAAAGAGGAAACGCAGGATCGGCTTGCCGCCGCGCGGACGCAGGCGCAGCGGCGGGCGATCCAGCTGGAGCTGCTGGACCTGGACCTCGCGGAAAAGCGCGCTCAGCTGGAGGCCATCGTGGCACGCCATGATGCAACCGAAGCCGAAAAGGACCGCGCGCGTTCGGCGATCGACCGGCTTCCCGCCGATCGCGAACGCGGCGCGGCGTCGATCGCGCGATCGACGATGGCGCCGTGGGAGCGGTTCCTGGATTCGCTGCCGCGATCGGCGGCGGAGATCGACGAAGCGTTCGGCGAAGCGGCCGCCAGCGGGATCAACGATTTCAATCGCGGGCTGGCGCAGGCGATCGCCAATGGCGAGAGCTTCGGAAACGTGTTCGACCAGGTGAAGCGCCGGTTCATCGCCGACCTGATCGAAATGGAGCTGCGCTGGGCGGAGAGCCAGCTGTTCGGGTTGGGCGGCGGCGGCATGGGCGGCGGTCTGTTCGGAAGTATCCTGGGCCTGTTCGGGCTGGGCGGCGGCGCGGCAAAGGGACTGACCGGAATCGGTAGCCTGGGCGGCAGCATTGCCGCCGCGTTCGGCGGCGGGCGCGCGGGCGGTGGGCCGGTGTCGCCGGGCAAGTTCTACGCAGTCAACGAACGCAGCAGCGCGCCGGGGCTGTTCCTGCCGTTGACGCCAGGCATCATCGAGCCGCCGGGAACCGGATATGAGCGGCCGGGTTCGGCGCCGTCGGTTCGTGGCGGCGATTATTATGACATGCGCAACAGCTATATCACCGACGACCTGTGGGCACGGGTGCAGCAGATCGCCGCCGCCAATGTGCGCGACGGCATCGGCGCCTATGACCGCGTCGTCAGCGAGCGCGTGCAGGACCAGCTGGCGAGGCGCGGATGATTTTCGATTGGCCAGGCAATCTGGTTCCAAACGACGTCGTGATCCGGCCGCCGCGCAAGACGGTGGGCCTGAGCCGCAGTCTGTCGGGGTTCGGACAGGCGGTACCCGTCATCCGGCCGCCGTTTGGACTGAAGCTGGTGTTCGGCGAAATCTGGGGCAGCGAAGTGCTGGCCTGGCGCGCGATGGAGGGCCTGTTCGAAGGCCGGGCGAATGTCGTGCGGGTACCGTTGTTCGACCTGTGGTTCCAGGCGACCGATGCGCAGATCGGCGCCGGCGCGGTAACGCATAGCGACGGCACGTCGTTTTCGGACGGTGCATTGTACCTGACCAGCGACCTTGTTGGCGTGACGGTGTCGGGCGTGCAGGGACAGCGGCGGATCACCGTCGATTTCGGCACCTATGGCAAGGTGCTGCAGGCCGGATTGTTTTTCGGCATCGGCGAGCACCCCTATCTGGCGCGGCGCGTGTGGTGGGAGGGGAGCGTCGCGACGATCGATTGTCAGCCGACGCTGCGCCGCGCGGTGACCGATGCCGCAATCAAGCTGCGCCCGACGATGCTGGCCGGGCTGACGAGCGACGACGGAGCCGAGCTGGCGCTGACGCGCG
>JBMOOB010000048.1:0-149411 GCA_049323815.1 Pseudomonadota bacterium
GTGGCGGAGAGGGTGGGATTCGAACCCACGTTACGGTTGCCCGTAAACCGCATTTCGAGTGCGGCGCATTCGACCTCTCTGCCACCTCTCCGCAGGATTAGCGCGCCGGGTTTTCCGTTTCGGATACCGCGCGCCGGTCGATAGAGCGGGGGCCATTAGCGGAAAGGTTGGCGGTGCACAAGCACCTGCTTGTTCATTTGTGCAAAGACACTAGATTGAACCCATGCCTCGCCCTCTCCCCCCCTTGGACATGCTTCACGCAGGCGTCCCCATGCCACCTGTCAGCCACGCGGAATTCGCGATCGGCGACGTGGTCCGCCACCGCATGTTCGATTTTCGCGGTGTCGTGTTCGACGTCGACCCAGTCTTCGCGAACAGCCAGGAATGGTATGACGCGATCCCGGAAGACGTACGCCCGCGCAAGGACCAGCCGTTCTATCATATCCTCGCCGAGAACGCGGAATCGAGCTACGTCGCCTATGTCGGCCAACAAAACCTGGTCCCCGACGAAAGCGAGGAACCGGTCGACCATCCGGCGATCGAAGGGTTGTTCGATACCGACGCTCGCGGGCGCTATCACTTGAAGCGCGTGCACCGGCATTGATCGATCCGCGGACGCGCGGGCAAAAAGGGGCGTCGGCGCGGCCGGCGCCCCTTTTTTGACGATCATAGGAATTGCGAACGCGGCGACCTTGAGGTCGTAAGGCCCTTCTACGTCGAAGCCGGCCCTAATCTGCACGCGATACAATCGCCCCATTTTTATATTGGCGACGCCCTGGCCGTTGCCGGGAAGGGGGGCCCCTCCCCGGCAAATGCGTTCAGAAATCCAGCGCGAGCCGCGAGTAGAGGAAGCGGCCGTTGAAACCGAACGGCGAGAAGCTGGAATAGGGCAGGAAATAGCCATTGGTTCCGAACGCGCCGCCGACCGGAGTCGTGTCGGGATATTCGTCGAACAGATTGTCCGCACCCACGGCCAGTTCGACGCCGTCAACCACCGTCACGCGCACTTCGGCGTCGAACACCCATTTCGGCGTCAGCGTGAAGTCGCCCGGCCCGTCGCCCTTGGCCACGGTAAGCGAGGTCGACGATCCCGGCACGAACACTTCGCCATAGCGGTTTCCTCGGAATGTCGCGGCGACCGGCCCCAGGCTCCAGTCCACGCCCAGGTTGAGCTTGGTCTGTGGCTGCCCATCGGTCAGGCGGAAGGATTCGGCGCGACCGAACAGCGTCAGGCCGGGCAGCGAAGGCAGCGTGGCGCGGTCGGTGATCTTGGTGTCGTTGTAGTTATAGCCGGCGCTCAGCTTGAACGTGCCGATCGGCGTTTCGGGCAGGCTGTAGCTGGCGACCACGTCTACGCCCTGCGTCCGCGTATCGACGCCGTTGACGAAGAAGCGCGCCGAGCTGGCATTGGTGATACCCGCCGCGGTCAGCAGCGCCACCACCGACGATCCGGTGAGATTTTCCGTCAGCACGATCCGATCGCGGATCTTGATGTTGTAATAATCCGCCGTGATCGTGACGCGCGGGATCATCGAGAAGATGACGCCGCCGCCAAGATTGGTCGACTTCTCGGCCTTCAGCGGCTTCGAACCGAGCGCGACCGACACCGGGTCGGACACCGGGAAGGTGCCGACTTCGATCAGCGTCCCCGCGACATTGTTGGTCGAGGTAGTGGCGAAATACTGCTGCGCCAGCGACGGCGCGCGGAACCCCGTGGATGCCGATCCGCGCAGCGCCAGCCCCTTCACCGGTTCGAACTTCACTGCGATCTTGCCGTTCACGGTGTCGCCGAAATCAGTGAAATGTTCGAACCGGCCCGCCAGCTGGACCGAGAACAGGTCGTTCAGGTCGCTGTCGAGCTCGACATAGCCGGCGACGCTGCTGCGCGACACGTCGGTGGCGTTGTTGGGACGAAAGCCCGGAAACACCTGCGCGCCGCCGGCGCCGCTGTATGGCGAGAACGAATATGGCCCGTTGATCCAGCTAGCGGTTTCGCCTGCGCGTATCTTGTAGGTTTCGCGCCGATATTCGCCGCCGAACGCAACGCCCAGGCTCTTCGCAAACGTGACCGGCAACTGGCGGCTGAAGTCGAGGTTGACGACACCCTGCCCCGCCGAAAGCCCGCCGGCGTCGAACTTGGTCGGCGAGGCGACGCCCCCCAGCGACACGTTGAAGCTGTTTTCGACGCTATAGTCGAGCGTGTTGCTGCCATAGACTGCCGACAGGTCGACGTCGAAGCCGCCCAGTTCGCCCTTGATCCCGCTGGCTACCGACACGTCTTCGATCTTGCTGACGATCAGCGGCAAAAATCCATCGGGATAATATGGCACGAACGTCGAAGCCGACGCCGCCCAGTCGCGATTGCGCGAGTCATTGGCGCGACGATAGAAGCCCGCGCCGTTGCCGTCGCGCAGGCCATAGCTGCCGAACGCATAGATTTCGAACCCGCCGCCGATTTCGGCGCCGGTGTTCAGCAGGAAGTTGAAATCCTGCGTCTCGCCATCGCCGTAGCGGTGGTTGTAGCGATCGAAGGTCAGTTCGCGCGGATCGCCGATCGTCGGATATTGCCGCCGGCGGTCCGCGCCAGACCGATTGGTCGGCGAACGGTCGCGGAACTGCGCGGTGACGTTCAGATAGGCACCCTCGCCCACCGGCACGCCCAGGTTGGTGGCGAGCGTCAGCGTCTCGCCATCATGGACGGTTCGGTCCTTGCCGGTCGTCGTGACTTCCAGCAGGTCGTTCGCGCCGCCGTTGTTCGTCGCGACGACAGGCAGGCCCCCCGAGGTGGCCACGCCCGTCACATCGGGGACGCCGTCCATCGTCGTTACATATTTGCCCCAGGTGACCGTGGCGCGCACGCCCGGATCGCGACGGAGCTGAAGATTGATGACGCCCGCGATCGCATCGGAACCATAGAGCGAAGAGGCGCCATCGCGCAGCACTTCGATCCGCTCGATCGCGATCGGGGGAATTTCGTTCAGGTCGACTGCAGAGGACCCGCGCCCGACCGATCCGTTCAGGTTGAGCAATGCCGACGGATGGCGCCGCTTGCCGTTCACCAGCACCAGCGTCTGGTCCGGCGCAAGCCCGCGCAGCGTCGCCGGACGCAACGAGTCCGTGCCGTCCGTCAGCGACGGCTGCGGAAAGTTGAACGAAGGCACGATCTGGTTCAGCACCTTGTTCGTTTCGGTATAGCCCGACGACTGGAGCTGATCGCCGCCGATCACGTCGACGGGCACCGGGCTGTCGGTGATACTGCGCTCGCTCGCTCGCGATCCCGTTACGACAATGGTCTCGCTTCCCGTTTGAGTCGTGTCCTGCGCGAGCGCCGACGTGGCCGACGCGAGAACCGAAACCGAAGTGGCGAGAGCGAACAGTAACTGACGTTGCATAGATTGGACCCCCTGAACGGAATGTTCCCTCCCCTGTTTTGGAACTTTGCAGTCACCGACGCGCAACGAAAGTGTAATATTATTGCGCGACGCACATTACGCCGACCCTGTTGCCGCGGCGCAACAATCGCTTTTCGTCCAAGAAGAGTTGACAGGAAGCGGCGCTTCGCATAGCTGGCGCCTTCCTTCCCGTGTGAGGCCACCTCGCGCGGGCACATGCATTTTTAGTCGAGAAGAAGCCATGTTCGCAGTCGTGCGCACGGGCGGCAAGCAGTATCGCGTTGCCGCAGGAGACAAGATCGTCGTCGAGAAGCTCGACGGCGAAGCCGGTTCGTCGGTGACGTTGAGCGACGTGCTCCTTGCCGGTGAAGGCAGCGAACTGAAGCCGACCGACGGTCTGACCGTGTCGGCCGAAATCATTGCGCAGGCGAAGGGCGAGAAGGTCATCGTCTTCAAGAAGCGCCGTCGGCACAACTATCGCCGCCGCAACGGCCATCGCCAGCAGCACACGATCCTGAAGATCACCGCCATCGGTGCGCAGGAAGCAAACAAGGCCACGCGCGCCAAGAAGGCCGACGCAGCTCCCGCCGACGCGGAAGCACCGGCAGCCGAAGCGTAAGCGAGCGACGAGGAGTATAGGCAATGGCACATAAGAAAGCAGGCGGCTCGTCGCGCAACGGTCGCGATTCGGAAAGCAAGCGCCTCGGCGTTAAGAAGTTCGGCGGCCAGGCCGTGATCGCGGGGAACATCCTCGTACGTCAGCGCGGCACCAAATTCTATCCGGGAACCAACGTCGGCATGGGCAAGGACCACACCCTGTTCGCGCTGACCGATGGCCGCGTAGCCTTCAAGGAAGGCAAGCTGGGCCGTAAGTTCTGCATGGTAGAAGCGATTGCGGAGGCAGCCGAGTAACATCGGGCAACCATCCGGGTTGCCCACCAGGGCGACCCGGGTCCGTACGCTACGGACCAACGCACAAGGGAGACGGGTCGTCCCGGTCTCCCTTTTTTCATGCTCCCTCCATCGCGACCTGTAGTCGGCGTGTCATCTCGACGCGCCAGTCAGGCCGCACCGACCGAGGAGAGTCGTGATGTTCGTGCGTACGAAGCGATTGACCCTGCGTCCCGGCTGGATCGAGGACGCCCCCGAACTGGCGCTGGCGATCGGCCATGAAGCGGTGGTGCGCAACCTTTCGCGCGCGCCGTGGCCCTATGCGCTGAGCGACGCGGAATCGTTCCTTGCCAATTTCGACGGTCCGATGACCACGCGGTTCCTGATTTCGGAACATCGCGACCTAACGGTGCGGTTGATCGGGTGCATCGGCATCGAAGCGCGCGACGGCGGGCAGTGCCCCGAACTCGGCTATTGGATCACGCCCGACGCCTGGGGCCGCGGTTATGCGACCGAAGCCGGTCAGGCAGTGCTCCAGGTCGCGCGCGCGCTTGGTATTCGACGGCTGGAGGCGGGACACTTCGTCGACAATCCGGCGTCCGGCCGGGTGCTGCGCAAGCTGGGCTTTCGTCCGACGGGCGACGTGGTTTCGCGCCATTCGCGCGGACGCGGGACCGAAGCCGCCTGCGCGCAGTTTGAAATCGAACTGGCGCCGCCACCTGCGTCGGGCGACCCGGAACCCGAACTCGACGCGCGCATGGCGGCCTGACGGCGCCGACATGAAAAAGACAGGCGGCACCCGATGGATGCCGCCCGTCCCTGCGCTTCAACCCGGTTCCCCGAATTCAGGCCGCCGGTACGGCGACTGCGTCGCGGTATGCGCTGTCGGCGCGTGCGATCAGCGCCCGGTCGTCGTGGCGCCACGGATGGAATCCCGGCAGGAAATAGGTCGCCCAGGCGGGGATTATCCGCCGCACCACGCCGGGCGTGCCGAGCAGATAGCGCGCGACACGCCACCGCGCCTGCCACCCGGTGATCCCGTCCTGGCGCAGCAGTTCCAGCGTCCCCTCGATACGGTGCCGCCAGAAATGGATCGAGATGACCAGCATTATCAGCGCGCGCAGCCGCCAGCGCTTCCACCCGTTCCAATCGGCGGTGGCGTGCATCCAGGTGTCATAGGCGACGCCTTTATGCTCTATCTCTTCGATTGCGTGCCAGCGCCACAGCTCCGCCTGCTCGCGGTCCGTCGATCCGAACAATTCGGGGTGCTTCAGGATCAGCGCGGCGAGGATCGCCGTATAATGTTCCAGCGCCATCGTCGCGGCGAGCCGCACGACCGGCGGCCGCGCATTCGCGATCGCCAGCACTTGGTCGACGCGCGCATCGAGCGGGGCGATGTCGTATCCCGCGTCCACCACCGCGCGGTTGAACGCGACATGTTCGCGGCTGTGCATCACTTCCTGTTGCGTGAAGGCGCGGATTTCCTGCGCCAGACGCGGCGATGCACCGTCACGATGCGCGCGGACGCTTTCGATGAAGAACGCCTCGCCCTTCGGAAAGGTCACTGACAGCGCGTTGAAGAAGGCGCTGGCGATCGGATCGCCGTTCATCCACCACCGCGCCTGTCGCCCGTCACGTCCAAAGCGGCGATCGCGCGGCGTGATCGTGAGATCGGCGGGAGTCTTTGCTTTCGGCACGAGTTTCCTCCAGTAAGCCGGTTTCCCCGGAGCTAAGTTTTACTTACATCAATGTCAATAGTTCGCAAACGCCTCAGCCCGGAAGAATCCCGGGACGCCGCACTCGACGCCGCGCGCGCGATCCTGTTGGAATCGGGGCCGCAGGCGGTGACGCTGAAGGCAGTCGCCACGCGCATCGGCCGCACGCATGCCAATCTGCTCCATCATTTCGGCTCCGCCGCCGGATTGCAGAAGGCGTTAGCGCAGATGATCGCCGAGGCGGTTTGCGCGAAGATCAGCCATGCGGTGATCCGGGCGCGCGACGACGACCATGACCCCCGCGAAGTCGTCGACCTGACGTTCGACGCGTTCGACCGGCAAGGCGCGGGCGCGCTGGCAAGCTGGATGATCCTGTCGGGCAATCGGGACGCGCTGGACCCCATTCTGGAGGCGATCCACACGCTGGTCGACGAACTGGCCGAAACCGGCCACAAGGGCCGCAGCTTTCATGAGGACACGCTGTCGCTGGTGCTGACCGCGCTCGGCGACGCACTCCTCGGCGGGCCGATGGCCAGGGCGCTGGGACTGCCGCGCGATACTGCCCGCCAGATCGCGGCGCGCCAGTTGCGCCAGTCACTCGACGAGGCCGAATCCACGCTGGCCAGCGGCGCGAACGACTAGGCCGGTTTCGCGCACGCCACGCGCTTTTCGTCGCCGGGGGTGACGCAAGCGCGACATGCGCTATATGCTCCGCCATGCATTTTCTGGATCAGGCCAAGATTTACGTACGCTCGGGACATGGCGGCCCCGGCGCTGTCAGTTTCCGGCGCGAAAAGTTCATCGAATATGGTGGCCCCGACGGCGGCGACGGCGGCAAGGGCGGCGATATCATCTTCGAAGCGGTCGCCGGGCTCAATACGCTGATCGACTTTCGCTACACCCAGCATTTCCGTGCGCCGCGCGGCACCGGCGGGTCGGGGTCGAACAGGACCGGCGCGGGCGGCCGCGACCTGGTGATCCAGGTGCCGGTGGGCACCCAGATCATCAGCGAGGACAAGGAACATGTCCTGCTCGACTTCACGCGCGTCGGCCAGCGCGAGGTGTTCCTGCGCGGCGGCGACGGCGGGCGCGGCAACGCCAGCTACAAGACGTCGACCAACCGCGCCCCGCGCCAGCACGGCACGGGATGGCCGGGCGACGAGGCATGGGTGTGGCTGCGGCTGAAGCTGCTCGCCGACGCGGGGCTCGTCGGGCTGCCCAATGCGGGCAAGTCGACGTTCATCAACGCCGTCACCAATGCACAGGCAAAAGTGGGCGAATATGCCTTCACCACCACCCGCCCCCAGTTGGGCGTCGTGCGGCACAAGGGGCGCGAATTCGTGCTCGCCGATATTCCCGGACTGATCGAGGGTGCGGCGGAAGGCGCCGGAATCGGCGACCGGTTCCTGGGACATATCGAACGGTGCCGCGTGCTGTTGCACCTCGTCGACGCCAATGACGAGGATGTCGCGACCAGCTATCGCGTCGTGCGCGAGGAGCTGGAGGCCTATGGCGCCGGGCTGACCGACAAGCAGGTCGTGGTCGCGCTGAACAAGATCGACATGCTCGACGACGAACTGATCGCCGCGCTGTCGGCCGAACTGGAGGAAGCGAGCGGCGCCGAGGTCATCCCGATTTCGGGCGCGTCCGGCACCGGCGTCGACTGGGTTCTCGACCGGCTGATCGAAGCGATCGGGCCAGAGGAGCCCGCGCGCACCGTATCCGACGACGACGAAGGGGAGGACGCGGTCGAATGGTCCCCGATCTGATCGCACCCGACACCAACCTGGAACTGATCCGCGCCTTTTCACCGGAAAACTGCCCGCGGCTGGTGGTGAAGGTCGGGTCGTCGCTGCTGGTCGACCCCAATGGCTATATCCGCCGCGAATGGCTGGCCAGCCTGGTCGCCGACATCGCGCAGCGCGTGCGCGCGGGACAGCAGATCACCGTCGTATCGTCCGGGTCGATCGCACTCGGCGCGCGACGGCTGGGGCTCGGCAAGGGCGGCCGCGCCAGCCTTGAGGACGCACAGGCCTCGGCCGCGACCGGCCAGATCGCGCTGGCGGGCGCATGGGCGGAACTGCTGCATGCAGAAGGGCTGACCGCGGCGCAGATGCTCGTCACGCTGTACGACCTGGAGGTGCGCCGCCGCTATCTGAACGTGTCGGCGACGCTCGACCGGCTGCTGCGGCTGGGCGTGGTGCCGGTGGTGAACGAAAACGACAGCGTCGCGACCGAAGTCATCCGGTTCGGCGACAACGACCGGCTGGCCGCGCGCATCGGCGGCGCGGCGAGCGCGGACGGCGTGATCCTGCTGTCCGACGTCGACGGGCTGTACGACTGCAACCCGACGACCAATCCCAATGCCAGGCTGATCGGCAAGGTCGAGAAAGTCGACGCGACGATCGCCGCCATGGCCGATTCCGGGTCGGGTTCGGGCATGGGGTCGGGCGGCATGACATCGAAGATCGAAGCCGCGAAGATCGCGACGTCGGGCGGCGCCAACCTGGCGATCGCGACCGGCCATGTCGCCAATCCGCTAACCCGGCTGAGCGAGACCGGCCACGGCACGCTGTTCGTCGCGCGCGGCACGGCGGCAGCGCGCAAGGCGTGGCTGCGCGGCGGGGTGACTGCGCGCGGCACCATCCATGTCGACGCGGGCGCGGCGCGCGCGCTCCAGAACGGCAACAGCCTGCTCGCCGCCGGGGCGACGCGGATCGAGGGGCGGTTCAAGCGCGGCGACCTGGTCGTCATCGTCGGCCCCGACGGCGCGACGCTGGCGCGCGGGCTGGTCGAATATGGCCACGCCGATGCCGCGAAAATCACTGGCCACCGCAGCGAGGAGATCGAGGCGATCCTGGGTTATGCCCCGCGGTCGGCGATGGTCCACCGCAACCACATGGCGCTGCTGTGAGTACGCTGGCGATCACGGGCGGCACCGGCTTCGTAGGCACGCGGCTGATCCGCATCGCGCTCGATGCCGGACATTCCGTTCGCGCGTTGACGCGCCGCGACCAGCCCGCGCAAGACGGGCTGACCTGGATACGCGGGTCGCTTGAGGATGAAGCGGCGCTGGTCGAAATGGCGACGGGCGCCGATGCCGTCATCCATGTCGCGGGCGTGGTGAACGCGCCGACTCGCGACGGCTTTGCGCGCGGCAATATCCAGGGAACGCGCGCCATGCTGGCGGCAGCCGGGACCGCCGGCGTCGACCGCTTCATTCATGTCTCCTCCCTCGCCGCGCGCGAGCCGGAACTGTCCGCCTACGGCTGGTCGAAGGCAGAGGCCGACAAGCTGGTCGAGGCGAGCGACCGCGCGTGGACGATCGTGTGTCCCCCGGCAATTTACGGCCCCGGCGACATGGAATTGCTCGAGCTGTTCCGGCTGGCGAAGAAGGGACTGGCGCTGCTGCCGCCCGGCGGGCGGCTGTCGGTGATCGAAGTCGGCGACCTGAGCCGGCTGCTGCTGCGCCTCGCGCTTGAGGATGCGGGGCGGCTGAAGCTCGACCCGGACGACGGCGCACCCGGCGGGTGGAGCCACCGCCACTTCGCCCAGGCGATCGGCCGCGCGGTGCGCGGACGCCCGCTCACCGCCGCGATCGCGCTGCCGCAGCCGCTGATGCTGGCGGGCGCATGGATGGATCGGATCGTGCGCGGCAAGCGCGCCAAGCTGACGCCGGACCGCGTCGCCTATTTCTGTCACCAGGACTGGACCTCCGATCCCGAGCGGCGCCCGCCGTCGCAGCTATGGGCGCCCGAAGTCCCGACGGACGACGGGCTTGCCGCGACCGCGGCATGGTATCGTACGCAAGGCCTGCTATAGGCCGAAAAGCCGCCGCATTTGCTTGGCACGTCGCGGAGGCACATTACTTCAAGGAATCGAAGTTGAGCGATCGTCCCGAAATCTTCGCCACCGTCTCCCGCCTGGTCGACCCCTTCAACAAAAAGGGCGTGGCGCTCTCTGAAACCACCACGTTCGCCGGCGACCTGGAATGGGACAGCCTGACCGTGATGGATTTCGTCGCCGCGATCGAGGATGAATTCGACATCCTCATCACCATGAACATGCAGGCGGAAATCGAGACGGTCGGCCAGTTGGTCGACGCCGTCGAGAAGCTGAAGGGCTGACCCACGCCATGACCGAAGCAGCCCGGATCGCCGACACTGCCCCGGCCGCGCCCGCAGGCGACCTGATGTCGAAGTTCGACGGCCTGATCGCGGAGCGACAGGCCTTGCTCGACAGCGGCGTGCGCGACCCCTTCGCCATCGTGATGGACGAAGTGAAGTCACCTACGGTCGCCGTCATCAAGGGCAAGGAGACGATCCTCCTCGGCACCTATAACTATATGGGAATGACGTTCGACCCGGACGTGATCGCGTCGGGTATCGAGGCGCTGCAGAAGTTCGGTTCGGGCACCAACGGCAGCCGCATGCTGAACGGCACCTTCCACGACCATATCGAAGTCGAACAGGCGCTGCGCGACTTCTACGGCGTGTCGGGCGCGATTGTCTTTTCGACCGGATATATGGCCAATCTGGGCATGATCTCCACGCTGGTCGGCAAGGGAGAATATGTCATCCTCGACGCCGACAGCCACGCGTCGATCTATGACGGGTGCAAGCAGGGCTATGCCGAAATCGTCCGGTTCCGCCACAATGACGTGGCCGATCTGGACAAGCGCCTCGGGCGCCTGCCCGGCGACGCGGGCAAGCTGGTGGTGCTCGAAGGCGTCTATTCGATGATGGGCGACATTGCGCCGCTGCGCGAAATGGTCGCGGTCGCGAAGAAGCACGGCGCGATGGTGCTGGTCGACGAGGCGCATTCGATGGGCTTTTTCGGCCCCAACGGCCGCGGCGTGTACGAGGATCAGGGGCTGGAAGGCCAGGTCGATTTCGTCGTCGGCACCTTCTCCAAGTCGGTCGGCACGGTCGGCGGCTTCTGCATTTCCGACCACCCGAAGTTCGAGGCGATCCGCCTTGCCTGCCGCGCCTACATCTTCACTGCGTCACTGCCACCGTCGGTAGTCGCGACCGCCGCCACGTCGATCCGCAAGCTGATGCACGCGCACAACAAACGCGCGCACCTGTGGGAAAATGCCCGGCGGTTGCACGGCGGGCTGAAGGAAATGGGCTTCCGTCTCGGCACCGAAACGCCCGATTCGGCAATCGTCGCGGTAATCCTGAACGACCAGGAACAGGCCGTGATGATGTGGCAGGCGCTGCTGGAAAACGGGCTGTACGTCAACATGGCGCGCCCGCCGGCGACGCCGGCCGGCACGTTCCTGCTGCGTTGTTCGCTGTGCGCCGAACATTCGGCCGAACAGATCGAAACGGTGCTGGGCATGTTCCAGGCGGCGGGCCGCGCGGTCGGCGTGATTGGGTGACGCGGCGCATTGCCGCTTCAATCTTCCGCCACGATTGCCTAGACCCGCGATGGCATGAACGAAATCGCGGACGCCCCTGCCCCATTGGCGCGCCCGGTTAACTGGCGCCTGATCCTGCTGGGCGCGCTGGCGCTGCTCGGCACCGGCGTGATGATCGCGCTCGTCGCGATCCAGGTGCATGTCGACCGCGAACGCGACCGCGCGCTGGGGCTTCAGGCGCACACCTACGAGGCGATCATCCGCGCGACCGCGCTGTCGGGCATGATGGCGCATGCCGAGGCCGCGCTGGGCCGATATGTCGTTTCGGGCGACAAGCAGATCGGCCAGATGTTCAGCGACCAGTGGAACCGCGCGTCCGACCAGCTCAACCGGCTGGCCGAGGCCGTGGACCATTCGCCGACCCAGCGTAAACAGGTGACCGAACTACGCGCCGCGTTCGACGAGCGCGGCAAGGAGCTGAGCCGGACCGCGCTCTATACCGTGCACAAGCGCAACCGCGACGCGCTGGGAACTTACTACGCGATCAGCGAGAGCGATGCGCTGCGCCGCGTCGAGAATCGGCTGACGCGCGTCATCGACCGCGAACGCAGTCTGCTCGCCGAACGCAAGCAGGCCGCACAAGCGCTGGTCGACAATTCGCGCACGATGACTCGGGTGCTGACCGTGTTCGGCGTGCTGATCGTACTTGGCGCCGTGCTGCTCGGCTGGCTGACGATCGAAGCACAGGGCGAACGCGCCGCCGCCGACCGCGAGGTGGCGGAGGAACGACAACGATCGGGCGAACTTGCGCGGGCAGTTGAAGAGGCGACTGAGAAGCTGCGCGCCGAAGCGCGCGAGCGCGAAATCGCCGAGGCACAGCTACGCCAGGTGCAGAAGATGGAAGCCGTAGGCCAGCTTACCGGCGGAATAGCACATGATTTCAACAATATGCTGGCGGTCGTTCTCGGTGGGCTGGAACTGGCGAAGCGGCACATCGCAACTGGCGGCGCGTCCGCCGACCGCCATATCGAACACGCGATGGAAGGCGCCAACCGCGCCGCCGCGCTGACCCGGCGCCTGCTCGCCTTCGCACGATCGGAACCGTTGCTGCCCGAGTCGGTCGAGGCGGGGCAACTGATCGCGGGCATGGCCGACCTGCTCGACCGCACCCTGGGCGATGGCATCGAAGTCACCACGGGTGATGCGGGGCTTGGCTGGCATATTTGGGTCGACCGCCACCAGCTTGAGAACGCGCTGCTCAATCTTGCGGTCAACGCGCGCGACGCGATGGACGGGCGCGGCAAGCTGCACATTCAGACGGGCGGCGAAACGCTCGCCGAACGCGCGCTGGGCGAGAATCCGGCGGGCGAATATGTTACTATCGCCGTGCGCGACACCGGCGCGGGAATGACGCCCGAGGTGCTGGAACGCGTATTCGAGCCGTTCTTCACGACCAAGCCGGTCGGCAAGGGCACCGGGCTGGGCCTCAGCCAGATCTTCGGCTTCGTGCGCCAGTCGGGCGGCGAAATCGCAATCGATACCGCGCCCGGCACAGGCACAACGGTCCGCCTCTACCTGCCGCGGCACGAAGGCGCGCACGGCGCCGCGACGCAGCGCCCCGCCCCGACCGAGCCCGTCGAATCGCGCGGGCTGGACATACTGGTGGTCGAGGACGACCCGCGCGTGCTTAACGCGACCGTGAATGCACTGGTGGAACTGGGGCACCGCCCGGTCGCCTGCGACGATCCGCTGCGCGCGCCCGAGGTTTTGGCCGCGCTCGACCATGTCGACTTGCTTCTGTCGGACGTGGTGATGCCGGGGCGGAGCGGCCCGGAAATGGTGGCGGCATTGCCCCCGCGCGATCCGCCGTTGCCCGTCTTGTTCGTCACGGGGTTCGCGGGTGAGGCCGATGCGAATGCCTTCGGCGGGCATCCGGTTTTGCGAAAGCCCTACACGCTCGCCGCGCTTGCGCGTGCGGTCGTCGACGCTGCGGGTGCCGATTGAGCCGCCGAAAGTACGATTTGCCGCATTTGGGCCATTTTCCGGCTGACGCCCCGCATCCGCCCCGGTATAGGCTTTTCCACTGCGCACGCGGGGACCAGGCCCCGAAGGCCGCGCCCACGACTGAAGGTATCCGTTCCCGCGCATGAATTCGATCGATCGCTATATGGCGCGGCTGATCGCGGTTCCGCTGATTTCGACTCTGTTGATTTCGGCGATGCTGCTGGTGCTCGACCGCATTCGCCGCCTGTTCGATTTCGTCGCGACAGAAGGCGGTCCCGTGAGCGTCGTATGGCGGATGCTCGCCAACCTGCTGCCCGAATATCTGGGGCTCGGCATCCCGATCGGGTTGATGCTGGGCGTGCTGCTTGCCTTCCGAAAGCTCGCCACTTCGTCGGAGCTCGACGCGCTGCGCGCCGTCGGCATCAGCTATACTCGGCTGCTGAAAGTGCCGTTTCTCTACGCCATCGCGCTGGCGGCACTCAATCTGGCGATCGTCGGCTTTATCCAGCCCTATGCCCGTTACAATTACGAAGGGCTGCGGTTCGAACTGCGTTCGGGCGCGCTGGGCGCGTCGATCAAGGTCGGGGAATTCACCAGCTTTGGCAGCAAGATGACGTTGCGCATCGAAAGCAGCCAGAACGAAGGCCGCGACCTGTCGGGCATTTTCGTCCAGATGCGGACCAAGGACGGCACCCCCGTCGCCGTGACGGCCGAAAAGGGTCAGTTCCTGCGCACCGACGATCCCGACACGATCATCTTTCGCCTGACCAACGGCACGCTGGTGCACCAGGAAAAGAATTCGCCGGTGCCGCGCGTGCTGACGTTTACGTCACACGACTTGCCCATACCATTGCCCAAATATGAGCAGTTCCGCGCGCGCGGCGGCAAGAACCTGGAACAGACGCTGCCCGAGCTGGTACGAATCGGCAGCGACCCGGCGCGTACAAGCGAGGAACGCTATACCAGCCGCGCGGCGTTCCATTTTCGGCTGGCCGAGGTGATCTCGATGTTCCTGCTCCCGATGCTGGCAGTGGCGCTGGGCGTACCGCCGAAGCGATCGACGTCGGGGCTGGGCGTCTTTCTGTCCATTGTGATGATCGTGACGTATCACAAGATCAATGAATACGGCGAATCGATCGGCAGCCTGGGGCGGATCGACCCGATCGTCGCGCTGTGGGTGCCGTTCGGTGCTTTCGCCGCGCTGGTGCTTTGGATGTATTATACCGTGGCCTATGTGCCGGGTGGTCAGCCGATCGGCGCGCTGGAGCGCGTATTCGCCAAGGGGATCAAGCTGATCTTCAAATATCTGCCCGGAATGCGTCGCAAGCAGAACGGAAACGGCGAATGAGCGGCACCGACTTTTTCCCGTCGCGCACCATGACCCTGTACATGGGCCGGATGTTCCTGATCCGCACCTTTGCCATCCTGGCGGGGCTGGTGCTGGTGCTCCAGTCGCTCGACCTGCTGAGCGAATCCGGCCGCATCCTGGCGCACGCCGGGAATGGCGAGCCCGAAGTGTGGCGCTATGTCAGCCTGCGCGTGCCCGAGATCATGGGCCAGTTTCTGCCGTTCTCGGTACTGCTGGGAACGATCATCACGCTCAGCACGCTCAACCAGAACAGCGAAGTCATTGCGATGAAGGCGTCGGGCCTGTCGGCGCATCAGGTGCTGGCGCCGTTGATCGTCACCGGGCTGGTCGTCGCCGCGATTTCGTTCGCGTTCAACGAACGCGTCGTCACGCGCGCTTCGGCAACGCTGGCGGCGTGGAAGAAAGTCGAATACGGCCCGCTGCCGGTCGACCGCGGCGACCGCACCAATGTGTGGGTGCGCGAGGGCGACCACCTTATCCAGGTGCGGCAGATTCGCGGGCGCGGCGACGCGGCGCAACTGTCGGGCATCACCGTGTACGAGCGCGCGAACGGCAAGCTCGAATCGATCCTGACCGCGCAAACGGGCCGGCGCGACGGCAAGGGCTGGCGCGTCGAAGGCGCCAAGCGCTTCGACGTGGCGAGCGGCGCCATGACCGATGTCGGCACCACCCATATCGCCGACGGCGTGGCACCCGACCAGTTCACGCTGTCGCACGTCGATGCCGACGGCCTTTCCTTCTTTCAGCTTCGCGGCGCGATCGACGACCTGAAAGAGGCCGGGCGCCCCACCAAGGCGCTGGAAGGGGCACTTTGGCACAAGCTGGCGAGCCCGTTGTCGTCGGTGCTTATGCCGTTGCTGGGCGCCGTGGCCGCATTCGGGCTGGCGCGGTCGGGCAAGCTGTTCGTCCGCGCGGTGATGGGGATGGCGCTGGGCTTCCTCTATTTCGTCGCCGACAATTTCGCGCTCGCGATGGGCGACCTTGGCGCCTACCCGCCGATCCTTGCCGCCTGGGCACCGTTCCTGCTGTTCCTGATGATCGGCGAAGCGGTACTGATCCGGACCGAGGAATAGCGGATCAGCCCGCGCCGCCGGGCGGACGCTGGACGATATCCGTCGCGACCCAGTCCGGCGGCAAGCGGTGCCCCGGTTGGTCCGCGAATCGCCTCGCGCGTTCCTCCGCGATCTGCCGCTCCCGTCGGATGGGGCCTCCGACATGCCATGGGGCTTCCTCCGCGCCGAAATCGGCGATCATGCGCGCAGGAATGTGGTGCTCGGCATCCCACACGGCCGTCAGTTCCATGTCCTGGATCGACGGATCCTCCACGCGCGTTTCGTACCCGGGCCAATCGCCGGAGAAGACCGTTACGACCAGTGTTCCGACCGGCCATTGAACCGCCGGTCGCGGCGCGACCAACGCGGGCACCACCGCGAACCGGCCCAGCTTCTTCCAGCGTCCGGCCCGCAGCGCGCGAGTGATCGAGGGGAATGCGACAAGCACGACGGACAGGATCGGCGATTGGAGCACGGCAGCGGGGTCAGCCGGTTCGCGATCGCGCCGCCTGAAGAAGCCCAGCTTCCGCTCGGGCGTGACCTGGCCATAGTAGATCCAGCCCTCCCCGCCCACGAGCGCATAGAGCGCTCCGGCGTTCAGGTCGACGCGCGCGGTTGGCTGGCCTTCGAACATTTGGCGACGTTGATACGGCCGGTGCGCCGCGTCAACCGCAGGCTCCTCCCGCCGGCCGCCGCAAGCCGCCGCACCGGCGTGAAAAATGGCGGCGGAGCCCCTGCCCCGCCGCCTTGTCTCCCCGATCCCGCAACGGCAGCGCCGTTCAGGCCGCGCGCTTGCCCATCGTCGCGGCGGCAAGGCGGTACATCAACCCCGACAGCGTCGGATAATTCGCCTTGTGATAGGCGGACTCGCTGTCGAGCACTGCCATCAGCCGGCGATGCGCCTCGTTCAACGCATGATATGGAACGCTCGGCAACAGATGGTGCAGTGCATGATAGCGCAGGCCGACCGGCGCCCACAGATAGGGGAGCACACCCGGCGTCGGCACATTGACGCTGTCGAGATACTGCGCGGTGACCGTCAACGGCTCGCCTTCGTTCTCCCACAGATGCGCGACCAGCGTGCGGATCTGGTTGAGGAATGCGACGGCGCCAACGATGCCGAGATAGATCAGGAACGCCTTCAGCGGGATCACGCCGGTCGCAGTCAGCGTGACAATCGTGATCGCCCAGATGCTCGCGCCGGCTTCCTGCCACATCCACTGGCGACGAAACTCGCCTTCGGGCGCGCGGCGTTCGTACCTGGGATTGATCTGCAGCCCCGAATAGCGGCCGACGACGATGCGCCGCAGCTTCGGCGACAACAGCGACAGCGGCGTCAGCAGGCCGAAGCGGATAATAAGGCCGACCGGCAGCAACAACGACACGAACAGGAACAACGGTAGCGTCCACGGCTTCATCAGCGCGAGCGGCAGATATTCGGGATCTTCCACCGTGCCATAGCGGGTGCGCGCATGGTGGAGGCTGTGAATACCCTCGTACATGAACGACGGCAGGATCATCGGAATGCCGACCAACAGGTTCCACACGACACGGAAACCGGGAAGCAGCGAATGCTTCACATGCGTGATTTCATGAATGAACAGCAGCGCGCGATAAAGCGCCAGGACTGCCACCGCGCCGAACAACAGCCCCCAGCCGAGCGACGGCGCCAGGATCGTCGCCGCCAGCGCACCATAACCGACCGCCGCCGACAGCAGCATGTCGAACCAGTAGATTCGCGGGTTGGGCGTCGAAAGATCGCGCGTGATATCGGCCGCCGCGCGCAGCATCGCGCGATCGTCGGGCATACCCGACAGGCGGATGCGCGCGCCGCCGGTTGCGGGTGCTTCGGCATCCTTGGCATCGAAGGCTACTGATTTGCTCATATACAGGCCATTTGCATGAGATAGTGGCTAGATGGTGGCATCCACCGCAGGTGCGAAGGCCCCTGCCGATCCCGGTCGCTTGACAAGCACGGGCGAAAGCGGGACTGCATTGCGCCCCGTCAATGAGAGGGAATTCGTGGCCAGCCCCGTTCAGATTCGCCCGGTCGCCACCTGGGCCGACCGCAAGGCATTCGTCGACATCGCCTACACCCTGAACCGCGGCGACCCGAATTGGGTCCCGCCGCTGAAGATGGATGTCGCGGGCACGATCGATCCGAAGAAAAACGGCTGGTTCAGCCATGCCGAGGCACAATTGTTCCTCGCCGAGCGCGAAGGCAAGGTCGTGGGCCGCATTTCGGCGCATATCGACCGGCTGGCGCTGGAAATGCCCGCGGAAAAGGGCTTCGGCCCCGGCACGGGGTTCTGGGGCATGTTCGATGCCGAGGACGAGGATGCCGCGAAAACCCTGATCGCGACGGCCGAAGACTGGTTGCGCGGCAAGGGCATGACGCGCGCGCTGGGACCGGTCAGCCTGTCGATCTGGGAAGAACCCGGCCTGCTGGTGCGCGGTCACGACCACCCGCCGGTCGTACTGATGGGACATCACCCGGCCAAATATCAGGGGTGGATCGAAGGCGCCGGCTATCTGCCCGCCAAGAAACTGCTCACCTACGAACTCGACGTGCGCAAGCAGTTCCCGCCGATCATCCAGCGCATCATAGCGTCGGGTGAGAATAATCCGCGCATCCGCATCCGTCAGGTCGACAAGTCGAATTTTGCCGAGGAAGCCGCGACGATCCTCGCGATCCTGAACGACGCCTGGTCTGATAACTGGGGCTTCGTCCCGCTGACTCAGCCCGAGATCGACGACGTCGGCAAGAAGCTAAAGCCGATCGTGTTCGAGGACCTGATCCGCGTCGCCGAGTTGGACGGCGAACCGGTGGCGTTCATGATTACGCTGCCTGACCTCAACGAAGCGATCGGCCCGCTCAACGGCAATATCCTGCCGTTCGGCTGGGCCAGGCTGCTGTGGTGGCTGCGCGCGCCCAAGGTGCGCAGCATGCGCGTGCCGTTGATGGGCGTGGTCAAGCGGTTGCAGGCATCGCGGATGGCGAGCCAGCTCGCCTTCATGATGATCGAATATATCCGCCGCGCCGCAGTTGCGAACTATAACGCCGAACGTGGCGAAATCGGCTGGATCCTCGACGACAACCAGGGGATGGTCGCGATCGCCGATGCGATCGACAGCCGTGTCAACCGCGAATATCTGATTTATCAAAGGCCGCTCGGCTGAGGCGGGGGCTCGCCCGCGGCACGGACACGGGGGATCCGCGCCACGGGCGTCGCTCCCTCGTCAGCGCCGCGAACGCCGTACGGGATCGAAGCCTTCGTGATTGATCCATTCTTCGCGCGTCTTGCAGATGCGCTTGACGATGTGCGACCCTGTCATCGCGGTGTCGACGCAATATTTGGTATCGCGCTTCGCTTCTTCGCGCGGCTTGGATACTTCCTTGACGGCTTTTTCGGCAGTGGTCGGATCGCTGACAACCGCGGCGACGGCCGGGGCGGCGGCGGCCGCGATCAAACCGGCGGCTGCGGTCGCAAACGCGACGCGCGACAGTGCGAGATAACCCATGAACCTGCTCCTCTGTACGGTGCGAGCGATGAAGGGGACACCGCCCGTGCCCTCCCCAGTGCATTATGCATGCCATACAGGAAAAGTCAGATATTACAGAGTCTTAACAGGAATCTGCCATGTGATATATTGCAATAATACAGCAATACACACCAGGTTTTGGCGCAGGATGCCAACCAATATGATCTAACGCAGGCCGACCCACGTCGGGGCGTGGTCGCTGGCCTTTTCGCGCCCGCGATATTGCCGATCGACGCCCGCGCCGGTCATCCGGTCGGCGGCCTGCGGGCTGAGCAGTAAATGGTCGATGCGAAAGCCGGCATCGCGCTGCCATGCGCCGGCCTGATAGTCCCAGAACGTCCAGACGCCGCCGTCGGGAAAGCGCGTGCGCAGCGCGTCGGTCCACCCTTGCGCGAGCAGCGCGCGATAGCGCTGGCGCGATTCCGGCTGCATCAGTGCGTCATCGGCCATCGCGCGCACCGAATAGACATCGTCGTCGTTCGGAATCACATTATAGTCGCCCGCCAACACCGCCGGCCGCTCCTCCCTGAGCAATGCCCGCGCGCGGTCGGCCAGCCGGTCCATCCAGCGCAGCTTATAGTCGAATTTCGGGCCAGGCCGGGGGTTGCCGTTCGGCAGGTAGATCGACGCGACGATCAGGTCGCCGACTTCGACTTCCAGATAGCGGCTGTGCTCATCGTCGGGCTCGCCATCGAGCCCGCGCCGACGCTCCACCGGGTCGGTGTCGCGCGCCAGCACCGCCACGCCGTTCCAGCTCTTCTGGCCGTGCCACACCGCGCCATAGCCCGCGGCGCGGATATCCACCTCGGGAAAGCTGTCGTCCGATGTCTTCAGTTCCTGCAGGCAGACGATATCCGGCTTCTGCTCGTCCAGATATTCGATCAGGCGCGGCAGCCGCGCCTTGATGCCGTTGATATTATAGGTGACGATCTTCAACGGAGCGTCAGACGGCAAAGCTGGAGCCGCAGCCGCAGCCGGCAACGGCATTGGGGTTTTCGACCCGGAACGCCGCGCCGCCCAGCGATTCGACATAATCGACGCTGGCCCCGCGCACGAGGTCCAGGCTTACGCTGTCCACGACCAGACGCACCCCGTCGGTTTCGGCGACGACATCGTCCGCGTCGATGCTGTCCGCGAAGCCAAAACGATACTGAAAGCCCGAACAGCCGCCGCCTTCAACCGACAGGCGCAGCAAAGCGGGCTTGTCCTGCTTGGCGGCAATCGCCGCGACGCGCGCCGCCGCAGCAGGCGTGAGCGAAATATCGGCGTGAGAAAGCATCGTCATGATAGGGTGCAAATAGGGCGTCGGCGG
Organism: Pseudomonadota bacterium; assembly: GCA_049323815.1. Taxonomy (GTDB): domain Bacteria; phylum Pseudomonadota; class Alphaproteobacteria; order Sphingomonadales; family Sphingomonadaceae; genus Sphingomonas. Next base: position 20,641 of record JBMOOB010000048.1, read on the forward strand.
GTTCGCGGCAACCGTCGCGCGCAAAACCGAGCACATCTGTCAAAACGAAATGGGGGCGCCCTCACGGGACGCCCCCTTATCCTCTCCGTAAACGGAAACGCTTAATTCGCCGGGCCGCCCACGCCGCCGCTGACCGACGGATTCTGCAGCGCCACGATATATGGGCCATTCTGCAGGAAGGGGACGGGATTGACGGCGTGGCCGTCGATCCGGACTTCGTAATGGAGGTGGCTGCCGGTCGAGCGGCCGGTCGATCCCATCAGGCCGATCATCTGGCCGCGGCGAACCCGCGTATTGTCGGCGACCAGGATCTTCGACAAATGGCCGTACCGGGTTTCAATGCCCTTGCCGTGGTTGATCTCAACCAGATTGCCATAGCCGCCGGCGCGACCCGCGCGCGACACGACACCGTCGGCGGTCGCATATACCGGCGTGCCGACCGGGCCGGGAATATCGACTCCCGCGTGCATCGCCGCGGTACCGCGGAACGGGTCGGACCGTACGCCGAAACGCGACGTGAAAGTGACCTTGTCGACCGGCTGAAGCGACGGGATCGCAATCACCGTCTGTTCGAGCATGTCGAGCTTCTTCCAGGTTTCGAAAAGCGAGCGGAACTGCGCATCCGCGTCGGCTTCGGCAACTGTTTCGCCATTTTCGTCGACCGGCTCATAGGGGCCGCCCATCGCCACGCCGGTGAAGCGCTCCGGGCTCAACCCCAGCTTGCGCAGGTGTTCGGCGGTCGCGGCATAGCGCGCCTCACCGACTGCCTGCGCCTTCTTGGCAAAGGCCGCCTGCCGGTCTTCGACACGGCGCAACGGCGCCAGCACTTCGTTGGCGACGCTGCTGGTCTGATCCGGCGCATCGGGAAGCGGTTCGAGCAGCGCCTTGCGGTCGCCCTTGCCGCTCATCACTGCCAGGATCAGTTTCTGGCGCTGCTCGACGCGCGCGGCGTGGAGCCGTGCGGCTTCCTTCGCGGCGGCCACATCGGCCTGCATTTTTTCGACCTTGGCGCGCATTTGCGCCATCTGCGCCTCCGGCGAAGCGCTTTCGCCGGCCACACCGCTCATTGCGATCGCGCCGAAACCGGCCTGAGCCACACCATAGCCGGAGAAGGCGACCGTGATCGCGGCAACACCCGCAAGTGCCGCCTGGGTACGCCCGGAAACGCTGAACCGCTTCAGGTCGCGGCCGTCGTGAAAGATAAAATCGCGGGTAGTGAAAGTCTGACGGAACCGGTGACGCAGCGTGGCGTTTTTGACGGACGAAGTCTTGGTCATAATTCCCCGGCAACCGTGGATGCACGCGCCGGGTTGCGACCCGCTGGCGCCCGCTTCATTATCACTATCGGAAAGGCAGCCCCTCCGCCAACCGATGGCCGGCCTTGTGCGGAACCGATCAGGCGGGAGCAAGACCTTGGTAATATTCTCGCGTCAGACCGGCTGAGTCGCGCGCCGAGTCGTTGAACGGAGGCTTAACCTCACCCCGAAAATAGGTGGCTACCAACGTTCGGAAATGTGTTTCGGGAACGAAACTTTCCTTTGCGCAGGCCGATTCGAACCAAAATGTCCCCGCGCGTACATGCGCTATTTCGTCCGACAGGATGCGCCCGAGTATGCGCGCGGACGCCATGTCCCCCGCCGCGGCGAACCGTTCGATCGTGGTCGGCGTGACGTCCAGACCGCGCGCCTCCAACACCATCGGCACCACCGCCAACCGCGCGAGCGGGTCGTGCGCGGTCGCCTCCGCTGCTTCCCACAGTCCATCGTGCGCGGGCATCGCGCCATACCAACTGCCGAGCGATCGCAGTCGCCGGTCGAGCAAGGCGAAGTGCATTGCCTCATCGGCGCCCACGCGCATCCAGTCATCGACGAATGCGCGCGGAAACTGCGCGCCGAAACGACCGATCAGATCGAACGCCAGGTCGATCGCCGCGAATTCAATATGCGCCAGCGCGTGGATCAGCGCGATCCGCCCGCGCTCGGACCCGCCCCGCCCGCGCTTGGGCATGCGGTTGGGTGGCAAAAGCTCGGGTTCGGCGGGGCGCGCCGGGCGGTCGGGCATCGCAACGTCGAATGCATGCATCAGCGCGCCGCGACGCCACGCACGCGCCGCCGCGCGCGCTGCGCGCACCTTGTCGGCGGGCGCTGCGCTTTCCAAAACGCCGCGCGCCGCCGCCGCCACGCTGGTCATGCGTGCTGAACCAGTTCCTTGACCGCCTCGAGCACGTCGACGGCGTGGCCCGGCACGCGCACCTTGCGCCATGCGCGCACCAGCTTGCCCTCGGGCGAGAACAGGAAGGTCGACCGGTCGATGCCCATATAGGTCTTGCCGTACATCGACTTCTGTACCCAGACGCCGAACGCCTCCATCGCCTTGCCGTCCTCGTCGGTGGCAAGCGGTACCGTCAGGTCATATTTGTTGATGAACTTCTGGTGCTTGAACGGCGGATCCTTCGACACGCCAAGCACTTCGGCGCCCAGCGCCGCGAATTCGCCCATCATCGCACTGAAATCCTGCGCCTCGCGCGTGCACCCCGAAGTGTCGTCCTTCGGGTAGAAATAGAGCACGAACGGCCGGCCGGCATAATGCGCGTCCAACGCCACCGTCCCGCCGTCGGGCGTCGCGAGCGAGACCGCGGGAATCTTGTCGCCTTCCTCGATTGCCATGCCTGTTCTCCCGTTTACTCCGCCGGGCGGACCCGCGCCCAGCATGCACGTACCTGTTGCCGGGTCCGATCGAACGACGCAACCACTGCGTCCCAGTCGGAGAGGCCCAGCGCGCGCGCGACCAGTGCGCGGGCGGGCGCCCCCGGCGGGCTCGCGTCGGGGGCCACCAGCCGCAACGTCACCAGCAGCCGCACCAGCAAGTCGTGCGCGGCGCGCATTTCAGGCGGCAAAAACCCCTCGCCCACCAGCGCGTCGATGGCATGGCCCAGATGCGAGTCGAACCCGGTCCGGTGAACGAGTTGAAGCACATGGACCGTGAATTCCAGGTCGACCAGCCCGCCGTCGAGCAGCTTGGCGTCAAGCGGTCCGGCGGGCGGCTTGTGCCGCGCCATTTCGGCGCGCATCTGCGCGGCATCGGCGGCGATGTCGCGATCCGGCCGGGCACCGCGCAACACCGCGTCGACCACGTGCGACACCGCCTGCCGCGCCGCCGCCGACCCAAAGACCGGCCGCGCGCGCGTCAGTGCCATATGCTCCCACGTCCAGGCGCTTTCCTGCTGATAGCGGCGAAATCCTTCGAGCGAGACGACCAGTGGTCCCTGCGTGCCCGACGGTCGCAGCCGCGTGTCGACATCATATAGCGGCCCGGACGCTGTCGGCACCGACAGCGCGGCGGTAACGCGCTGGCCCAGCCGGTTATAATAAGTGACGGCACCCAACGGCCGCGGCCCGTCCGATTCCGCGCGATAGTCGCCGGTGAACAAATAAATCAAGTCGAGGTCGGAAGCATGCGTCAACGCCCCGCCCCCCAGCCGCCCGAGCGCGAGAATCACCAGCTCGCTGCCGGGAACGCGGCCGTGCGCCCGGACGAATTCGTCCGCCGCAGCGCCAGCGAGCACGCGGATCGCCGCCTCGGCGACGCGCGCATAGCCTGCCGACACATCAATCGGATCGCTCGTCCCGGCGACGATCTGCGCGCCGAGCGCGAACCGCTTCTCCCCCACCAGCTTGCGCACCTGGTCGAGCAGCCATTGATAGTCGCCGCCAACCTCGCGGCGCCCGATTTCACGGACAAGTTCGTCGACCGACGGCATCGCCTCCAGCGCGCTGGCGTCGATCAGCCCATCGAGCAGCTCGGCGCGCCGCGCCAGCGCCTCCGCCAGCGTCGGTGCCTGCGCCAGGATGGCGCTCAACAGCCGGGCGAGCGCCGGTTGCGCTTCGAGCAGGCGGAAGAAATTGATCGCGCTGGGAAGCCGCGCGAGCATCGAATCGAACCGCGCAAGCGCGGGAGCCGGGTCGGGGCTTTCGGCCAGCGCGCCGATGATCTGCGGCAGCACCGCCTCCAATGCCTCGCGCGCGGCGGGCGATCGCAGTGCGGGATAGGCGCCGTCGCGCCATTTCGCGACCAGATGGCGCGCCGACGCCGCATCGGCGAATCCCGCTTCGGCCAATTGCGCCTCGACGCGGTCAGCGTCGAGCGGCAGGCGGCCTTCGCCTTCGTCGGCCAGCCGGTCATAGACACGGCCGACGCGCTCGACCTGCGGACGCAAGCGGTCGAGCAGCGCCGCGCCCGACTCCATGCCGTCGAGCGCCGCCAGATTGTCGAGCCCCGCTGCATCCTCGGGCAGGCGATGCGTCTGGAAGTCGTTCACCATCTGCGCGCGGTGTTCGATCGTACGCAGGTCGACATAGGCGTCGATCAGCACCCGTGCCTCTTCCGCGTCGATCCACCCCGCCGCCGCCAGCGCCGCCAGCGCGTCTCGCGTGGCGGGGGTGCGCAGCGCCGGATCGCGCCCTCCATGAATAAGTTGATGAATTTGAGCGAAAAACTCGATCTCGCGAATACCGCCGCGTCCACGCTTCAGGTCGTATCCGGGGCCAAATCCCTGCCCCCTGGCATGGTGATCGCGAATGCGGTGCGAAATTGCGCGAATTTCCCCGATCGCGCCGAAATCAAGCGCGCGGCGCCATACGAACGGGCGGATGGCGTCGAGGAAATAGCCGCCGACCATCCTGTCGCCGGCTGAAACCCGCGTGCGAATGAACGCCGCGCGCTCCCATGCGAGCGCCTGCGACTCATAATAGGAAATCGCCGCCTCGACCGGCAGCGCGATCGGCGTTACTTCGGGCGACGGGCGCAGCCGCAAGTCGATGCGGAAGACATAGCCGTCGCCATCGCGCGTCTGCACCAGTTCGATGACGCGCCGCGCGATCCGAACCGCGGCCTCCTCCGGCGCCTCGCGCGCGCGATGCGGCAGCGTTCGCGGGTCGAACAGGAACAGCAGGTCGATGTCGGACGAATAGTTGAGTTCGCGACTGCCCAGCTTGCCGAGCGCGATCGCCACGAAACCGCGCGGCTCCGCATCGGGCACGCGCTCGCGGATCGCAGTCGCGATCGCGCGCTCCATCGCATCGTCGGCAAAATCGCTGAGCACGCCGGTCACGCGCGTCAGGTCGTACCGGCCCGACAAGTCGCCGATCGCAGTGAGCAGGGCCAGTTTCCGCCTTTCGTGCCGCAGCGCGATCGCCACCGAAACGCCATCGCCCACGTGCGCCGCCGCCCGCGGATTTTCCAGCGCTTGGTCAAGTTCCGATAACAACTCCGGTTCGCGATCCATCAGGAACGCGAGAAAGGGAGCATGGTCGCGCGCGCGGGCGATCACGGGTTCCAGGCAAGAAGAATCCAAGGCCTCGCTCCGCCGTTTCAATCGGCAACCGTCGTTAACGTACGAATGTCAAGCAACAAAGCGCACATTGCTTCGTTATTGGCAGCATGAGCGATGCAATGCGTACCAACGGCGAGTCCTTGACCAGCGCCTATCATGTCGCGGTTCCGCGCGAAGGCGATGCGATCGGCCTGGCGCTGCGCGACGCCTATACGCGAGACCAGGAGCTTCCTGAAGATATGACCATGCTGCTGCGCGCGCTGTACGCGGTGCCGACAGACGCACTGCGCGACGGATAGCTTTTGCCGCGAAAGGATATGAGTCGCGCGCGGGCATCCTTCGCCGGGCGCGAGCGTCAGCGATCGCGGCTCAGGTCGTCGACTTCATCCATGATCGTGTCGAGCGCGCTTTTGCCGTCGGGATTGGGCAGCGCCTGCCGTCGCGACGGCAACTGACCGTCGGCGAGCAGCGTTTCGAGCGCGACGCGCCCGCGTGCAACGCGGCTTTTGATCGTTCCGACCGCGACATTGCAGATTTCGGCGGCCTCCTCATAGGCAAAGCCACCCGCGCCGACCAGGATCAATGCCTCACGCTGCGGCTGGGGAAGCTGCAGCAATGCGCGCTGAAGGTCCGACAGCTCGACGTGGCGATCCTGGCTTGCGGGCGCGGCCAGCAGGCGGTCGGCCACCAGATCGTCCCATTCGCCGCGAAAGCGCGACCGCCGCATTTGCGACAGGTACAGGTTGCGCAGGATGATGAAGGTCCAGGCGCGCATGTTGGTACCCGCCTGAAACCGCTTGCGGGCCGCCCACGCCTTCAACAGCGTCTCCTGGACCAGGTCGTCGGCGACGTCCCGGCTGCCCGACAGCGACCGGCCGAATGCGCGCAGATGCGGGATGACCTGCGCGAGTTGCTTCTTGAATTCGGGATCGGAGAGCGAGACATGCTCGGTCGCACCGTCCCCGGCATCGTGCCGTTCCCCTGTCGGTTCGGAATGATTCATGCGCGTCCGCTCGATTGGTGCCCCAGCCGGTTGGCGAGACTGTGAAATAGGTGCCCGGTCGCCGGGTGCCAGGTACATGACGCCCCTTTCGATCCGTCAGACCCAGAGGATGATCGCGAAGATCACGATAACCAGCGTCAACGAAGCGGCCAGAATATATCGCGTCATACGCGGCGTCGCGCCGGCGCGGGCACGCTCGGCATCGATGGTGACGGGTTTTTCGTTCTCAGCCATATCCGTTCAACCCGCGAAAACCATTTTGGGTCCGTTCCAGAATGACTTTCTGTCCCGGACCCTGATCTGGCTCAGGCGGCCGCGGGGACCGTCGCCTGATCGAAGAACAATGCCTGGCTGATCGTCGTCTTCACCGTTTCGCGCTGGAACGGCTTGGTAATCAGGAACGTCGGTTCGGGTCGTTCGCCGGTCAACAGCCGTTCGGGGAACGCCGTGATGAAAATCACCGGGACAGAGAATTCCGCCAGTATGTCCTTCACGGCATCGATGCCCGAACTGTCGTCGGCAAGCTGGATGTCCGCAAGCACGAGGCCCGGGCGATCCTCCATCGCCAGCGCCACTGCCTCGTCGCGCGTCACCGCCACGCCGGTCACGTCATGGCCCATGTCGCGGACGATCGTTTCCAGGTCCATCGCGATCAGCGGCTCGTCCTCGATAATCAACACGCGGGTCCGCGTCTGACGCTCGATTTCGGCCACGGCTTCGCGCACGAGCGGGCTGACCTCACCCGCATCGACGCCGATCAGATAGGCCGCGTCGTCGTGCCCGAAACCCTCCATCGCCGTCAGAAGCAGCGCTTGCCGCGAAAGCGGCGCAACGCGGGCGAGCCGCGCACGCGCGATCGCCTCATCGCCGCCGTCGGCTGCGCCGTCGATCTCCTGCCCCTGGGGATTGGCGCTCTGCCAGATCGCCTGGAAGGTACGGTACAGCCCCAAACGGGGTCCGACATCACGCGGGAACTGGTCCGGGGCGGCCACGATCGCCTCCAGCGCGGCGCGTACATATCGATCGCCTTCCTGCTGGCTTCCCGTTAGCGCGCGCGCGTAGCGACGCAGGAACGGCAGGTGCGGCGCAAGTTGCTGACCAAGCGACATCTTACTTCAATCTCCCTCCCCGCAGCCCCCGCCTTGTGCGGGGGACCCGTACGGTTTGCAACGGTGTCGGCATACCCGGCTCACAATGCGCACCGGATAATGCATCTGCGTCGGAACAATCGAGACACTATTTAGTTTCATCGCGTGCACCGGCGTTCGGTGTGCGAGCAATCCGGGCCTTGCGCCCGAGCCCGAGGACTTATAGCCCGGCCGGGGTTCCGGGCCTGAGGGGGGAATGGTGCATTCGGCAAGTGATCGGTCCAAACAGCCTCCAAAACCGGAAAAGGACAATCAGTCCGGCCGGACGGAGGGAAATGTGGGAGAGGCCCTGCGTCATGCGTATGAAGAGGCAGTCGACGAACCCATTCCCGACGAGATGCTCGACCTTCTGAAGAAGCTCGACTAGCGCAGGTACATGGCGAAGGTCGAAACCGAACCGCGTGGCGCCCTGCCCAACGCGGTTGTGGCGCGCATGCCCACGGGCGCGAAGGTCTTTTTGATCCTGCTGGGCTGGTTGTTGCCCCTTGCGCTTATCGCGTTGTTCATGACGCTGCGCACGACACGGCTTGCCGATGTCGAAGCACAGACGCGGTTGCGTATCACCGCGGAAGAAAGCGCAACGCTGCTGCGCAAGACGGTCGACAGCCAGCTTTCCGACCTGCATGGCGCGCTCGACGCGCTCGAACGCGATCCGCGCGACGCGCCGAGCTGCGCGCGCGCATCGGGTACTTTCGCCGCGCTGCTGCAAAGCGGAGCGCGTTTCGTGATCGCCGACCGGCGCGGCGGCGTGCTTTGCGGCGCGCGCTTCGACGCGGCGGATGCCGTCACGCTGTCGCCGGGCAACCAGCGCGCGGCCGCGATCGACAGCGGCGGGCTCGTGATCCGGCTGGGCGGTGAACGCGGGGGAACGGCGACGGCCTTTTATCCCGCCGCTGCGTTGGAGGCGATTTCGCGCCCCAGCGGTTTCGTCCCCGCCTATGCGGCGGCATTGAGCGACGGCGCGCATACGCTGTCGCTGCGCGCGCTGCCTGGCGACAGCCCGCTGACCCGGCACGAAACCACCGCTGTCGACCTCGATCTCGGCGGCATCGCGTTTCAGATGACGATGCCCGGGGCGCCCATCAATGGCCCGATGATGATCGCGACGCTGATCCCCTTGCTGATGTGGCTGGCGGCCGCCGCGATCGGGTGGTTCGTCGTCGACCGGCTGCTGATCCGTCCACTGCGCCGGCTACGCGCGTCGGTCAGCGCGTATCGCCCCGGCGAAATCATTGATCCCGCGCGTCTTGGCGCGCTGCCGGCGCTGGAAATTCGCGAGCTTGGCGACACGTTTCGCGAATTGAGCCGTACCGTGCGCGTGCATGAGGCGGAACTGGCCGAAGGGCTGGTTCGCCAGACACGGCTGACTCGCGAAGTCCATCACCGAGTCAAGAACAACCTTCAGGTCATCGCGAGCCTTATCAACCTGCACGCCCGAAGCGCACGGTCGACCGAGGCAAGCGAGGCCTATGCCTCGATCCAGCGGCGCGTTGACGCGCTGGCCGTGGTGCACCGCCACCATTTTGCCGAACTGGAGGAAAACCAGGGGCTCGAACTACGGTCGGTGATCGGCGAACTCGCCGCAAACTTGCGCGCCACCGCGCCCGAGGCTTCGGGGCTCGACATCGTCATCGACGTCGAGCCGTTGCTGATCGGCCAGGACGGCGCCATCGCCGTCGCGTTCCTGCTGACCGAACTGGTCGAACTGGCGATGAATGTCAGCCCGGCCGCGCATGTCCGCATTTCGATAAAGAGCGGGGCGGAAGCCGGCCGCGCCATATTGCGTGTCGTGGCGTCCGCACTGGTCGAAACGCCCGCTCTGACCACGCTGCTCGATGCGCGATACGGCCGCGTCATTGGGGGCCTGGTGCGCCAGCTCCGGTCGAAACTGCACTATGACGCCGCGGTCGGCGCGTATGAGGTGCCAATCGCCGCGGGTCGCCGCCAATAAAATTCCCGAATATTTTGCCGGTGCATGGAACCGGGAAACGGGCCGGTCGTTCTTATCGGCGGATAGTGACTTTTTTGCCCCCCCCGCTCTCGCTATCCAAGACATGGGCCCGAACGCGTCGACCCCCTCCCCCCCCCGGTGGCGCGTTCGGGTCCAAATCTATTTCACCCGAATACAACAGATACTTACGTCGCAACCGGACGTCGGAACGAACGCGCACCTCCTGCATTGATCCACCAGCCGGAGACGGCAAGTCATGCTTGGAGACGAAGCGATGCGTAAGCTGTTTGGAATTGCCGCCCTGACGGGCGCGCTGTTGATTTCCGCGTGCAACACGGTCGAGGGCGTTGGCAAGGACGTCGCGTCCGCTGGCGACACGGTCGCCAAGACCGCAGACGACGCGAAATAACATGAAGTGGCGGGCGGCACGGGCGGCGCCGCCCGCCCGGGCCCGGCGGCGTCAGGCTTCGCTTTCGCGCGTACCCCCGTCTTCCGGCATCGCAGACTTGCGCGCACGGCGCTTATGCGTGATCCAGATCGCGCCGAGCGACAGGAAGTACAGGCCGATCAGCGGACCCGCCAGCAACAGCTGCGACCCGACATCGGGCGGAGTCAGCACCGCGGCGACCGCGACCGCCGCGACGATCGCGTAGCGCCAGATCGACTTGAGCTGTTCAAAAGTCACGATGCCCGAGCGTTCGAGCAGCATCAGCAGCACCGGCAGCAGGAAAGACACGCCGAACGCCAGCAGGAACTGAGTGATGAAATCGAGGTAGTTGCCGACCGAAGGCAGCGCCTCTTGCTCGATCCCGCCGAGATTCCCCTGGAAACTCAGCAGGAAATGCAGCGCCACCGGCACGGTGACGTAATAGGCGAGCGCGGCCCCGCTGAGGAACAGGATCGGCGTGGCAATGATGAACGGCAGCAGCGCCTGCTTTTCCCTGCGGTACAGCCCCGGCGCGACGAATTGCCAAAGCTGGTTCGCGAGGACCGGGAACGACAGCATCATCGCAGCAAAGAACGCCACCTTGATGCGGACAAAAAATGCCTCGAAAATCTGCGTGAAAATGATCTTGCCCTGTCCCGCCGCGACCAGCGGCTGGACCAGGAAGGCAAAAATCTGTTCGGCGAAATAATAAGAGATGCCGAACGCCACGACCAGCGCCGCTGCACACCACAACAACCGCCGGCGCAGTTCGATCAAGTGATCGAGCAACGGCGCCTGGGAATCGTCAATATCTTTCATGAGCGTCACGAAACGCCCTTTTCGTCGGAAGGCGCCGCGGGCATCGAATCGGAACGAACCCCGTCGCGAATAACGGGTTGTTCGACCATCACCGGGGCGCGTTCTTCGCCCGGTTCAACCGCGTGCGAAACGGCAGTCGCTGGCGCAGGGGCGGCGACTTCCGCAACCGTCGGGGCGTCGCCCCCCGGTGCGGGCAGGCTGGGAGTCGGCGGATGCTCGCGCATGATCCGCGCGTTTTCCTCTGCCCACTTCTTTTCCATTTCCGCCAGTTCGGCCTCGCGCACCATCGCGTCAAAGCCGGAACGGAACTGTCGCGCCACGCCACGCGCGCGCCCGACCCAATAGCCCACCACGCGCATCGCACGCGGGAGGTCCTTCGGACCGATCACGATCAACGCCACAAAGGCGACCAACAATAATTCCGTCGGAGCGACGTCGAACATCCGGACTGCCTAGCAGGCGCGGCCGCGAACCGGCCACGCAAACCCAAATTCAGCGGCGTTCAGCGCTGCTCTTCGCGCGTGCGCTCGGCATCGGGCTGATAGGCGGGTTCCGCCTTCTGCGCCTCGATCCGCGTCGCGGGCTTCGCAGCCTCGTCTTCCTCGGCCATGCCCTTCTTGAAGTTCTTGATGCCCTTGGCAACGTCACCCATCATGTTCGAGAAACGACCGCCGCCCAGCAGCAGGATCGCCACCACGCCGAGCACCAGCCAGTGCATCAGGCTAAAACCACCCATCAGAAATCTCCTTGATTCCGAACCTATCTAGTCTTCCTGTGTTACATTTTCCAGCACCGCCTGATCGGCCATGCCGGTTTCGAACGCCAGGTCGACCGGATCGAGCAATCCGGCGGCGCGCAGATCGTCGATACCAGGCAGGTCGCGGCGGCTGGCCAGCCCGAAATGCGTGAGAAACCCTGGTGTCGTCGCATAGGTCAGCGGGCGGCCGGGCACTTCGCGGCGACCGGCGGGGCGGATCCACCCTGCCTCCATCAGCACGTCGAGCGTGCCTTTGGAAATCTGCACGCCGCGTATCGCCTCGATCTCGGCGCGAGTCACCGGCTCGTGATAGGCGATGATCGCCAGCGTCTCGATTCCCGCGCGGCTCAGCTTGCGGCTTTCCTCGCGGTCGCGGCGCAGCAGATGGGCCAGGTCGGCGGCAGTCTGGAAATGCCAATGGTCGCCGCGCCGGACCAGTTCGATGCCCCGCCCGGCAAAATCCTGTTGCAGCTGCGCCAGCGCCGTGCGCACCTCCGCCTCCTCACCGACATGCGCCTTGATGTCGGCGACCGTCAGCGGCGTTTCGGACGCGAACAGCACGGCTTCCACCGCGCGGACCAGCGCATCGGGATCGGTCATTGGCTGGCCCTCAGATACAGTGGCGCGAACGGCGATTTCTGCTGCAGTTCCAGCCGCCCCTGCCGCGCCAGCTCGAGCGCGGCGACGAACGAGGATGCCAGCGCCGACTTGCGATAACCGCCGCTGGCGCCGTCGGGCAGGAAGCTCTCGATCGTCGTCCAGTCGACGCGACTGCCGACCAGCCGCCCGACCCGATCGATCGCTTCCTCCAGCGTCATCACGTCGCGCTGGGCAACGACATGCATCACCGGCCGCGTGCGCGCGCTGATTCGGCCATAGGCGGCGATCAGGTCGAAGATCTCCGCCTCCCACCGCGCCTGGCGGACGATGCGCAGCCCCTCCGGCGCACCGCGCGCGAACACGTCGCGCGTCAACCGGTCGCGCGCCATCAGCCGCGCCCCCGCCTCGCGCATCGCATTCAGCCGTTCGAGCCGCAGTTGCAGCCGCAGCGCCAATTCCTCGGGGCTGGGAGTCTCCTCCGGATCGCGCGGCAGCAGCAGCGCGGATTTCAGATAGGCGAGCCACGCCGCCATCACGAGATAGTCGGCCGCCAGCTCCAGCTTCACTGCATGCGCCTGGTGGATGAACTGGAGATATTGCTCGACAAGCTGAAGGATCGAAATCGCCTTCAGGTCGACCTTCTGGTTGCGCGCGAGCGCCAGCAGCACGTCGAGCGGACCCTCCCACCCGTCGATATCGAGCGTCAGCTTTCCAGAGGCATCGTCGGCGTCCATCGGGCCAGATAAGCAGCCAGGGGGCCGTCTGTCATGTCTTTCCGCGCGATCATTTCCCATGCGGAACACTCCGCATTGAATCGTGCAGGCGGCGGCCTAAGCAGGTCGTCATGAAACCCGCAACCATGCGCCAACTCCGCCAGATCCACCTCTATCTGGGGCTGTTTTTCGCGCCCGCAATCCTGTTCTTCGCGGTCAGCGGCGCGCTCCAGACCGCCGAGCTGCACGAAGGCGGCTCGCCGCCGGGATGGATCGCGTGGATGGCCGCGCTGCACAAGCACCAGACTACCGAAGTCCGGCAAAAACGCCCCCAGGGCCCGCCACCGGTGGCGGGCGTCGAGACGCAGAGGGCACAGCCCGCGCCGCAGCGCCCGCGCGAGGAAGAGAAATTCCGGCCGCTGAAGCCGTTCACCCTGCTCACGTCGATCGCACTGGCGGCGCTGACGCTGCTCGGCGTCGTCATCGCGCTTACCAATCCGGCGACGAAGCGCAAATCGGTGCTGCCGCTGGCGGCGGGCGTCGTCCTGCCCGCGCTGCTGATGTTCTTCTGAACTTTCAGGCGAGCGCGAGCAGCGCGTCGCGCTTCTCGACCAGGTCGGCATAGGCGGCGCCCGGCGTCGCCTGCGCCACCGTCGCCATCGCGCGGTTTAGCCGCGCCAGCACCTCGGGCGACGCGGCACCAAGCCGTCCGGCGATGTCGACCATCTCGTCCATCCGCGCCCAGCAGTCGAGCACGACGTCGCACCCGGCGGCGATGGCGCGCGCGGCCTTCTCCCCCGCCGTGCCGCTCAGTGCCTTCATATCGATGTCGTCGGTCATCAACAGGCCCTGAAAGCCGATCTTGCCCCGGATGATGTCGGCAAGCACTGTCGGCGACAGCGTCGCGGGGCGCTCTGCGTCCCATGCGTCGAACACCACATGGCAGGTCATGCCCATCGGCGCATCGGCCAGCGCGGCGAACGGCGCAATGTCGACTTCGAGCTCGTCGGCCCTGGCGCGGACGTGCGGCAGCTCCAGATGGCTGTCGACCAGCGCGCGGCCATGGCCCGGCATGTGCTTGACAATGCCGACGACGCCACCGTCGCGCAGGCCGTCGATCACCGCGCGGCCCAGCGCGGCGACACGCATCGGTTCGTCCCCCAGCGCGCGGTCGCCGATGACGGTGCTGGTTTCGGGACGCACGACGTCGAGCAGCGGCAGCGCGTCGACGTTGACGCCCACCTCGGCCAGCGTCAGCGCAATGGCGTGCGCATTGGCGCGCGCCGCCTCGATCGCCGAAACGGGCGCGATGTCGTACAGCCGGGCGAACGCCGCACCGGCGGGAAAGCCAGGCCATTCGGGCGGCTGCATCCGCGCCACGCGTCCGCCCTCCTGGTCGATCAGGATCGGCAGGTCGTCACGGCCGGACAAAGCGCGCAGGCTGTCGGTCAGCGCGCGCATCTGGGCGCGGTCGACGCAGTTGCGCTTGAACAGGATATAGCCGAGCGGATCAGCCTCGGCGAAAAAGGCGCGTTCGTCGTCGGTGATCGCAGGGCCCGACAGGCCGAAGATGACAGGCTTCATGCGCGCCGTCCTAGCCGAAGGCGCGGCGTCCCGCCACGCCCGTCAATTGGCGACGTAGCATCCCTGTCCCGCCGCGGTAATCCGCGCGCAAATGTCCTGCGCCTGGCCGTTGCTGCCCGCATTGACGCGCAGGCGATAGACGGTCTTTCCGTCCTTCTCGCTCTTCTGCACGCTGTGGCCCAGCGGCGCGAGCACCGGGAACGCCTTGGCCATCCGCCCCCACGCGGCGTTGGCGCCGCTTTCATCGGGAAAGGCGCCGAGCTGGATCACCGCGCCCCCAGCCGGGCCGGAAGGCGCCGGCACAGGCGAGGCTGTCGTCGCGGCACCCGGCGTCGGCACACGCACCGTTACGCGGCTGGCACCCGTTGCGGTCGCGGTAGGCGTCGGCAGGATGGTCCCCTGCACCGGCGCCTCCGGCGCGGCGTCCAGATTGATCGACGCGTTGGCGGTCTCGCCTTCGCTGGTGGCGAAGACCGTGTCGCCTTCGCCATCCACTTTCATGCCGCCCGGCTGGTCGGGCTTGACCTTGTAATCGCCCGCAGGCGCCGTGATGAGCTCGCCATTGCCCGAAATGCCGCGCTGGCGCTGATACCACCAATAGCCGAACACCACCGCCGCGATGACTGCCAGCCCGAGCACCACCAGCAACGCGACGCGCCAGAAGCCCGGCCCTTCGGAATAATCTTCCTCGACCGATTCCAGCCAGGGGAGACGATCGTCGTCGCCATAGCCGGGCTCGCCCGCGCGATTGGTCATCAATGCAGCTCCTCGACTGCCTCCACACCCATGATGCGCAGGCCGTTGCGGATAATCTGCCCGATCGCGCGGGCAAGGAAAAGCCGTGCGCAAGTGATCGCCGCATCGTCCGCAATCAGGAACCGGCGCTCCGGCCGGTCGTTGCCCGCATTCCAGGCCGAATGGAACTCCGCGGCCAAGTCATAGAGATAAAAGGCAACCCGATGCGGTTCGCGTGCCGTGGCGGCACTTTCGACCACGCGTGGGAACTGCGCCGCCAGCTTCATCAGTACCAACTCTTCTGTATCAAGCAGAGACAAGTCCACGACAGAACAGGTGACACCCGCTTCTTCCGCCTTGCGATGCAGCGACGCGATTCGCGCATGCGCGTACTGAACATAGAAGACCGGATTGTCCTTCGACGCTTCGACCACCTTGGCGAAATCGAAGTCCATCTGGGCATCGGCCTTGCGAGTCAGCATGGTAAAGCGGACGACATCCTTGCCCACTTCGTTGACGACATCGGCCAGCGTGACGAAATTGCCTGCGCGCTTCGACATCTTCACCGGCTCGCCCGCGCGCAGCAGGCGGACCATCTGCACCAGCTTGACGTCGAACCGCGTTTTGCCGCCGGTCAGCGCGGCGACCGCCGCCTGGATGCGCTTGACCGTGCCGGCATGGTCGGCGCCCCAGATGTCGATCAGTTGATCGGCCGCCTGCGCCTTTTGATAATGATAGGCGAGATCGGCGCCGAAATAGGTCCACTGGCCGTTCGACTTCTTGATCGGGCGATCCTGGTCGTCGCCGAACTGCGTCGACCGGAACAGCGGCAGCTCGACCGGCTCCCAATCCTCCGGCGTCTCGCCCTTGGGCGCTTCGAGCACCCCGTCGTAGACCAGCCCCTGCTCGCGCAACCATTTTTCCGCCGCCTCGGGCTTGCCCGCAGCCTGCAGTTCCGCCTCGGACGAAAACACGTCGTGACGGATGCCCAGCAGCGCCAGGTCGCGCTTGATCATCTCCATCATCGCGGCAACGGCAGTCTGACGGAACAACGCCAGCCATTCGCTTTCGGGCGCACCGACGAACTTGTCGCCATAATGCGTCGCGAGCTGATGCCCGACCGGCACCAGATAGGCGCCCGGGTACAGCCCCTCGGGAATCTCGCCCACATCCTCGCCCAGCGCCTCGCGATAGCGCAGGTGCACCGACCGCGCGAGCACATCGACTTGCCCGCCCGCGTCGTTGACATAATATTCGCGGATCACCTTGTGCCCGACGGCTTCTAGCAGGCTGGCGAGCGCGTCGCCCACCACCGCGCCGCGGCAATGGCCCATGTGCATCGGGCCGGTGGGATTGGCCGAGACATATTCGACGTTGACCGTCGTGCCCGTGCCCATCGTCGACCGGCCATAGCCGTCGCCTGCGTCCAGTATCGCGCTCAGTTCGGCACGCCAGCTATCGTCGGTCAGCGTCAGGTTGATGAAGCCCGGCCCGGCGACCGAGACGCTCGCGACTTCGTCGAGCTTCTCCAACTCGGCTGCAATTTTGTCCGCCAGCTCGCGCGGCTTGGCGCCCGCGCCCTTGGCCAGCACCATCGCGGCGTTGGTGGCAAGATCGCCGTGGCTCGCGTCGCGCGGCGGCTCGACGGTGACGGCGCGTCGTTCCAGTCCCTGCGGCAGGACATTCGCGGCGGTCAGGGCGTCGAGCGCGGCATCGAGATGCGCGGCAAAGCGGTGATAAAGAGTCATGGCGCGCGCCCTTAGACCAGATTGCGCGGGCGAGCAAAGCGCGCGCGCTCAGGCTGCGCGGCGGCGGCCTTTCACCAGCCCTTCGCCGACATAGAGCGCGAGCCCCGACCAGATCAGCGCGAAACACGCCATATGCGCCGCCGTCAGATGTTCGCCCAGCACGACGACCGCGCAAAGGAACTGCAGCGTCGGCGCAAGATATTGCAGCAGCCCCAGCGTCGAATAGCGCAGCCGCCGCGCGGCGGCGGCGAACAGCAGCAGCGGGATCGCCGTGACGATACCCGACAGCGCGAGCAGCGTTGAAATGCCGGCCGTGCTGCCGAACGCCAGCCCCGGCCCGGCAAAGGCGAGATAGCCGATCGCGAACGGTGCAAGCAGCGCGGTTTCGATCGACAACCCCTCCAGCGCCTCCACCGGCGCCAGCTTGCGGACCAATCCGTACAGCGCGAACGTCAGCGCCAGCGACAGGCTGATCCACAATCCGCCGAGCGCGCCCACCGCCAGCACCAGCACGCCCAGAGCCGCCAGCGCCACCGCCGCCGCCTGGACCCGGCTGAGCCGTTCGCGCAACAACGCGACGCCCAAGGCGACATTGAGCAGCGGATTGAGGAAATAGCCGAGACTGCCCTCGAGCACATGATGCTGCTGCACCGCCCAGATATAGATCAGCCAATTGCCCGAAATCAGCGCCGCGCTCGCCGCCAGCATCGCCATCGCGCGCCGGTTGCCGACGGCTTCCGCGACTCGCCCCCACCGCCGCGCAACCGTCAGCAGCGCCGCCAACAGCAACAGCGACCACAGGATGCGATGCGCGACGACTTCCAGCGGCCCGACACGGCGCACCAGCGCGAAATAGAGCGGCAGCAGCCCCCACGACGCATAGGCGCCGACCCCCTGAATCAGGCCGATGCGGATAGTGCGGGATTCGGAAGCGGCTGGTGCGTGCATGGCCGCGCCCTATGGCAGCGCCCTTCCCCGCGTCAAAGCAGCGAAACTGTCGCGCCGCAAAGTCCCGCTGCAGTGCCCCCGCGTCAGGTGCGCATAAGGTCGTCGATCCGCCGCGCGTCGGGGGTGACGGGGAACAACGCCTGCATCACGCGCGGCTGGTCGACACCGAAATGCTGGGACAACGCGCTGCCGATCACGGTGTGCAGCGACAGCGTGGGCTTCAGGTCGCGGCCTTCGAACAGCGCGGCGTCGCCCAGCCCCGGCCAGTCGGCGACCACGCGGCCACCGTTGACCGCACCGCCCAACAGCATCGCGGCGGAAGCCGTGCCATGGTCGGTCCCCTGTGTGCCGTTGATTTTGACGGTCCGCCCGAACTCGGTCGCGACCAGCACCAGCGTGTCGTCCCACAACGGCCCCATGCCGGTACGCAAGGCATCGACCATCGCGTCGAGCCCGCGAAGCTGCGCCGCCAGCCGGCCGCGCTGGCCCGCATGCGTGTCCCATCCGCCGGTTTCGATCATCGCGATGCGCGCGCCGTTTTCGGGCGCCAGCAGCTTCGCCGCCAATGCACCGTTCGCGGCGGCGTTGCGGCCGTTATCGGCGGTCAGGTCGCCGGTAAGGCTGCGCGTCGCCATTGCCTGTTCCCATGCCGCATGGAGCATCGGATCGTCGCGGTACAAATCGCTGACGCGCGCGAGCAGGTCGTCCGACGCGTCGGGCAGCGCAGAGGGGGCGTAGCTCGCCACTTCCACCCCGCCTCGCAGCGCCATCGGCACCGTCGCCGCGAGCGCGATTGCCCGCGCCTCGTCCGACGGGAGCAGCGTCAGCAGGCGGTTCATCCACCCGTCCTTTACCGCATAGGCCGCCTTGCCGCCCGTTTCGAGCACATTCTGGCCATCGAAATGCGACCGGTCGCGATAGGGCGAGGCGACGGCGTGCACGAACAGCGCCTGATTGGCCGCATATAGGCCGCCGACCCGCTCCAGCGCCGGGTGCAGCGCGAACATGCCGTCCAGCCGCCGCGCGGAACCGTCGAAATCCTGCGCCAGCACGCCGCGCTGCCGTGCGAACGCCGGGTCGCCGGTTGGCGCAACCGTCGACAGGCCGTCGGCCGCGCCACGCTGGATGATGAACACGAACCGCCGCGCGGTCGCGGCGCGCGCGAACGCCATGGACGTGCCCATGCCGGAAGCCAGAATCGCCGTGCCGCCGGCGAGTACGAAAGTGCGACGCGTGAGCATGGGTTATCTCCGCAGGAATTCGGGGGCGACGAGCATCAGCGCGACGCCCTGGCCGGGGCTTTCGGCGCGCGCGATCGCCTGGGCAGTGCCGGGGCTCAGCGCGGCGGGAAACAATTCCTCGACGCGCGCGCGCGCGTCGATGGTGTCGCGCGTCCGCTGGCCGAACCGCTGCGCCGCCTCGACTCGACGCAGGATCGCGTCGGGGCCGGCCCAGCTTGCCGCGATATCGTCCCATCCGGCTGGCGAGCCCGGCTGCCACACCGGCTGGCCAAGCTGTCGCAGCAGTCCGACCGAAACCTGGGGCTGCACCTCGCGCGCACCCAGCGCGCGCAACGCGGACACCGACCATTCCCACGGCGTCTTGAATTTCAAGGGGCGCGCGACCCAGCATTCGGGCGCCTCCACCAGCGTGCGATACAGCGTCGGCAAATCGCCGTCCGAGGCAAGATACGCCTTTTCCAGCCGGGCGACGAGCGCGGGCGGCGGATCATCGCCGGCGAAATGCCGGGCCAGCTTGGTCGCCAGGTGCCGCGCGGTCGCAGGATGCGCAGCCAGCATGTCGAGAACGGCCGACGCCTGCGCCTCGCCTTCCTGACCATAGCGCTGGCCCAGAATCATGCGGGCGCCGGGTTCGTGGAGCACCGGCGCGAACATAAATCGTCCGTGCTCCCCATCCGCCCCGGCAAAGCGCGCGCCGCGCCCGCGCCCGAGACCCGACACCGACCACCCCGTCATCGCGCGCGCGAATTCGGTTACGTCTTCCTGACTATAGCCGGTCCGCACGCCCAGCGTGTGCAGTTCCAGAATCTCGCGCGCCAGATTTTCGTTCAGGCCGGGCTGGCGCCCCTGACGACTGCGCGCGAGTTGCCCGCCGCGGCTGTTCGGACCGATCGACTGGACCTGGTCGAGGTACAGCAGCATCGCCGGATGGCGTTCGGCGGCATGCAACATGTCGCGGAACCGGCCCAGCACGTGCGGGCGGATCGCCTCGAACTCGAACGCGCCGGCAAGGCCGACCGTTGTCAACTTGTCGATCGAGACCGCGAAATGATTGGACCAGAAATGCACCAGCCGCTCTACGAACGGCGCGTCGGACAGGATGGCGACCTGCATCCGCGCCTGAACGCCGGTCGCGTAATAGCGCTGCGCTTGCTGCCGAGCGAACTGCCGCGCTTGCTTAACCGGGTCGGCATCGTCGGCGCCGGCCGTGGCCGGTGCGTCGCGCATCGCCGCATCTTCGCGCATCGCCGGATCAGTCTGGGGAGCGCGCGGCGCGCTACGCTGCGGGCGGTCGACGTCGCGCCGAATCTCGCGCTGCGCGGCAAGATAATCGGCAAGATCCGAAGCAATCTGTTGCGACGGCGGTAAGGTCGCGATCAGTTCGGGACGCGCGTCATAACGGTCGAGCTGATCGAGGAGCGCGCGCCGCGGGCGGTCTACCACAGCATCGCCGGGGCGACATCCCAATCCGAACCGATTCAGGGCGATGCTTGCTTCGGCCATGACGCGACCCTTTCCTGCCTGTCTGACTGAGGTACTGCGCGGTTGTCGCAGAAGTTTGTCAGCGCCTCCGCTGGACGCATGCCAGGCTCGCCCCATCGCGTGCAGAAATTGCAATCGCGCCACATTCATTTGCGTTTGAAAAATATGTTGCAGTGCAGCATTATTTGGTAGCGATAACAGAACAACATTGGATGCCGATCTGGCTCTTGAAACTCGTTCAAGGAGAAAGATCGTGTCTCGTACTCTTCTCGCGGCCGGCGCCGCTTTTCTCTCGCTCGCAATCGCCACCC
Source organism: Pseudomonadota bacterium (assembly GCA_049323815.1). Lineage (GTDB taxonomy): Bacteria > Pseudomonadota > Alphaproteobacteria > Sphingomonadales > Sphingomonadaceae > Sphingomonas. Next base: position 41,440 of record JBMOOB010000048.1, read on the forward strand.
CCGCCCTTGCGAAGGACGGTGAGCGCAGCTTCACGCAGGACGGCGTGACCTATGTCTATACCGTCAGTCAGACTGAAACCGGCCGCGTGCTGGAAGGCAAGGCGTCGCAGGGCGGCCGCTTTCGCCTGACGGTCGAAAACGGCTGGGTGCGCGGCACCGTCGGCAACCGCTATGTCTCGTTCCCCGCGCCGGAAAAGGCGCAGGTCGAAGTGGCGCAGCGCTGATCGCGCGACCGGTCCCGCCCACAGGGGCGGGATCGCGACGATGAAGGAAGACGGGCTCCGGACAGGTTCCGGAGCCCGTCTTCTTTGCAATTGGATTGATTGCAAACGCGGTAACCTGAGGACGAGAAGACCTCGGCGTCGAAACCAGCCAGTATTTGCAAGCGATATAATCGCCCTATTTTCGCCTGCCCGGCCCGTCAGTCCTCGTCCGGCGCCCAGACCGTGTGCGAATCGATGCGGAGCTTCAGGATCGCGCGCAGCGCCTCGCCGCGCGCCAGCACCTCGGCGCGACGTGCCTCCAGTTGCTGACGGCGGACGTACAGACGATCGGCGAGGTCGATCGCACCCATCCGATAGCCGCGATCGGATCGTGCCGCTGCCGATTCCGCCGCCTGCACGGCGCGGCCGGCGGCTTCCCATGCGTCCATCCGCGTCGTCACGGCCACGGCGTCCGCCCGCGCGGCCTCCTCGACCTCGCGACGCACGCGCGCCTCGTCGAAGCGCGCCGCGCCGGCTTCCGCGCGCGCGCGTTCGGCGGCCTCGCGACGATAGCCGCCGCCGAGCGGCATCGAAAACACCACGCCCGCGCCGCGTTCCGCACCGCTGCGCTCGCTGAACATGCGGACGCCGACGGAAGGGTCGGCGCGGCGGTCGCGCTGCGCCCGCGCGGCCATCGTATCCATCCGCTCGGCATCGCGCGCGGCGGCACCGATTTCATGACTGCGCGCGATCACAAGCTGGCGCAATTGCTCGATGCTTTCGGGCGGCAGCTCGGGCAGCGCCATCGCCGGCGCCTCGGGCGGCAGCAGCAACTCGGGAAAACCGCTCGAAAGCGCGATCCGCGCGCGCGCCTCCGCCGCGCGCGATTCCGCCAGCCGCGCCTCCGCCAGCGCCAGTGCCGATTCGACCTGGTCGACGTCGAGCCAGGATGCGTCCCCCGCCTCTGCCCGGTCGCGGATCGCGCGCCGTTCCTCGCGGTAGTTGTCGACTGCCTGCGCGTCGACGCGGACGAGTTCGCCCGCGATCTGCCAGTCGTGCCAGCGGTCGGACAGCATCAGCGCGGCCTGATGGCGCGCATCCTCCTGCCGGTTCTGCGCGACTTCGACGCCCAGGCTGCCCGCCCGGCGATCGAGCGCCGCCTTGCCCGGCAGCCGCACGGCGCGCGAAACGGTGCCGTCGAATTCGTCGAACCCGCCCTCGCGGTCGACGCTGCGGCGAATATAGCTGCCGCTCACCGTCACTTCGTGCGGCCCCTTGCGCAGCATGCCCGCCTCAGCCTGCGCCGCTGCGACGCGCTGTGACGCCGCCTCGACCGACGGGTGCTGGTCGAGCACCGCGCCGACGACCGCTTCGGGAGGCAAATCGGCCCGCTGCGCCCACGCCGGCGCGGCCGACAGCAGCGCCGCCACGAATATCGCGCGTTTCATTCGAATCTCCCGCTCGCGATCACCGCCACTGAATGCCAGCGGAACGGCAGGCGTCGGCGCGACGTGCGCGCGGCCTCGACTGCCGCCGCGACTTGTTGTTCGGGCAGCACCATCTGCAGCAGGGCACGCCGGAGCGCGCCCGCCACCTGTTCGGACGTATCGGCATCCCCATAATCGTGCCCATGCGCGACTTCCTCAAGTTGCTGGATCGGCACGCGCACGACATCGCGCAACGCCTCGACCAGCGCTTGCGCATCGGCGCGCGCGCAATGGAGCGTCAGCAGGGCGTCAGGCATCGACCGTCTCCTCCTCGCGCGCGCCACGCCCTTCGCCAAAGCGTTCGTACAGGATCGGCAGCAGCACCAGCGTGAGCAACGTCGACGTGATGAGCCCGCCGATCACCACGATCGCGAGCGGCTTCTGGATTTCCGACCCCGGCCCGCTGGCGAACAACAGCGGGACCAGACCGAACGCCGTGATGCTGGCGGTCATCATGACCGGGCGCAGTCGCCGCTCGGCGCCCAGCCGGACCGTCTGGGCCAGGCTCATGCCCTCGTTGCGCAACTGGCGGAAATAGGCGACCAGCACGAGGCCGTTGAGGACCGCGATGCCCAGCAGCGCGATGAACCCCACCGACGCCGGCACCGACAGATATTCGCCGGCTATCCACAGCGACACGATCCCGCCGACCATGGCGAACGGGATGTTCGCCAGGATCAGCGCCGATGCGCGCAGCGACCGCAGCGTTGCGAACAGAACCAAGAAGATCAGCAGCAACGCCCCCGGAATGACCAGCATCAGCCGCGCCGACGCGCGTTGCTGATTCTCGAACTGCCCGCCCCAGACCAGTCGGTATCCGGCGGGCAGCGTCACCCGCGCGGCGACGGCGGCCTTCGCTTCATCGACATAGCCGACCAGGTCGCGGCCCGACACGAACGCCTGCACCAGCGCGTAGCGCGAGCCGTTTTCGTGATCGAGCTTCACCGGCCCCTCGACTCGCTCGATCCGGGCCATGTCGCTCGCGCGCGCGGTGATGCCGGCGGGAGTGCGTAGCTGGATGTCGGCGAACCGTCCGGCGTCGGTGCGCAGGCGCTCGTCGCCGCGGATGACGATCGGGACGCGCTTTTGCCCCTCCGCCACGACGCCGGCGCGCAATCCCTCCACCTGCGCGCGCAGCGCGTCCTGCAGCACGTCGACGGGCATGCCGTACCGCCCCGCCGCGATGCGATCGATGGTGAGTTGCAGGTAATCGACTTGGTCGTTGGCGACCGTCATCACTTCGGTCGCGCCGCGCACGCCCTGCAACGCGGTCTGCACCTGCCCCGCCAGGTCGGCGAGCACGGCGGTATCCGGCCCGAAGATCTTGACCGCCAGGTCGCCGCGCGCGCCGGTCAGCATTTCGGATACGCGCATTTCGATCGGCTGGGTAAAGCTCGGTTCAATACCCGGCACCGTCTCCATCGCCTTGCGCATGTCGGCGACGATAAGGTCCTTGTCGCGGCGCCATTGTTCGCGCGGCTTCAGCTTCACGAAACCGTCGGCTTCGTTCAACCCCATGGGGTCGAGCCCGATTTCGTCGGAGCCGACGCGAGTAATCATGCTGTCGACTTCGGGCACCGCCGCCATCACCGCGCGCTGCACCGCCAGGTCGCCCGCCACCGACCGATCGAGCCCGACCGTCGGCAGCTTGGTGGTCTGGAGAATGACCGACCCCTCGTCCATCGTCGGCATGAAGGTCTTGCCTACCTGTCCATAGGCAAACACTGCGAGCGCGAGCCCGGCGAGCGACAGCGCATAGACCACCGGCTTGCGCGCGAAGGCGCCGCGCAGCAGCGCGCGATACCGCGGCGTCAGCATGCGCATGATCCATGGGTCTCCCGCATGCCCCTTCAGCCCGAACGACGACAGCACCGGCACCAGCGTCAGCGCAAGCAGCAGCGAGCCCGCCAGCGCGAACACGATCGTCAGCGCGACCGGCGCGAACAGCTTGCCCTCCAGCCCCTGCAGCGACAGCAGCGGCAGGAACACCAGCGCGATGATGACGATGCCCGCCGACACCGGCACGATCACGTCGCTGGTCGCTCGGAACACCTGGTTCAGGCGCGGGTGGCTGCCTTCGTTCGCATGGCTCAGCCGCTCGACGATATTTTCGACCACCACGACCGCGCCGTCGACCAGCATGCCGATGGCGATCGCCAGCCCGCCCAGGCTCATCAGGTTCGCCGACAGCCCGATTCCCTTCATGAACAGGAAGGTTATAAGCGCCGCCATCGGCAGCGTGACCGCGACGATCGCCGCCGCGCGCCAGTCGCCCAGGAACAGGATCAGCAGCACGATGACGAGGACGGTCGCTTCCAGCAGCGCTTCCTCGACCGTGCCGACCGCATGGGTGATGAGGTCAGACCGGTCATAGAAGACCGACAGATGCGTGCCTTTGGGCAGCGTCTGCTCGATTTCGGCGAGGCGCGCCTTGACGCCGTCGACGACGGTGCGCGCATCGGCGCCGCGCAGCGCGATGACCAGCCCCTCGACTGCCTCGCCCTTGCCGTCCTTGGTGACGGCGCCGTAGCGGGTCAGGCTGCCCGTGCCGACAGTCGCCACGTCGCCGACGCGCACGATGCCGCCGGGCCTGCTGGCGACAACTACCGCTTCCAGGTCCGCCGCCGACTGGATCGCACCTACCGCGCGGACGATCAGCGCCTCTTCGCCCGTCGCCAATCGCCCGGCGCCGTCATTGCGGTTGCCGCTTTCAATCGCATCCTTCAGCTCGGCGGCGCTGATCCCCGCCTGCGCCAGGACGACCTGGTCGGGACGCACTTCGAACGTGCGCGCAAAACCGCCCAGCGCATTCACGTCCGCCACGCCCGGCACGGTGCGCAGCGCCGGACGGATCGTCCAGTCGAGCAGCGTCCGCTTTTCCTGAAGACTGAGCGGCCCTTCGATCGTGAACATGTACACGTCGGACAGCGGCGTCGAAATCGGCGCCATCCCGCCCGATACCGACGCGGGAAGATCGCCCATCAGCCCGGCCAGCCGCTCGGCCACCTGCTGGCGCGCCCAGTAGATGTCGGTGCCGTCGGTGAAGTCGATGGTTATGTCGGCAATGGCATATTTGGCGGTCGAACGCAGCACCGCCTGATTGGGCAGCCCCAGCATTTCCATTTCGATCGGCGTGATGACACGCGTTTCGACTTCCTCCGGCGTCATGCCGGGCGCCTTCAGGATGATCTTGACCTGCGTCTGCGCAATCTCGGGATACGCGTCGACCGGCAGGCTGACGAACGCCCAGCTTCCCAGCCCCGCCACGACGGCCGCAAGCGCGAGGACCAACAGGCGATAGGATAGCGCCGCGGCGACAAGAGAACGCAGCATCGGCTTACTGTCCCAGCGCGAGCGCCTTCAGCTCGCTCGTCCCCGTCCTGACCACCTGCTCGCCGGGCTTCAGCCCCGAAAGGACAAGCACGCTTTCGCTGCCCTCGCCCGCGCCCAAGCGGACGGTACGCACTGTCACCCCCTGCCCCGATCGCACGAACACGACATCGGCGCCGTTCAGGCTGGTGACGGCACCGGCGGGCACCACCACCGCGCCGGCGGGCGCCGGCGCCATCAGCACCAGCGTCGCCGATCCGCCGGAAATCACGCCGGGTCCGGCAGGTACGCGCGCCTTGAGCAGCACCGAGCGCGTGTCGGGCGCCACCGTCGCGCCGACCGACGTGACCGTGCCGCTCCGGTCGCCCAGTCGCACCGCCATGCCCGGCCGCACGCGATCGATCAGCCGTTCGGGCAATTGCGCGTCGACTTCATATTCGCCCGCCGCGTCGATCACGAACGGCGCGGCGGTGCCGTCCAGCCGGTCGCCGGTCTTGGCGGTCGCGCTACTCACCCGACCCGAAATCGGCGCTGTCAGGCGATAGCCGCCACCGGTTCCCGACGCACCGGCCATCGCAAGAATGCGGCGTTTCTCGGAGACATCCGCCTCTGCCTCGCGCAGCATCGCCTGCGCCTCTTCCGCTCGCGCCGATGCGATCACGCCGTCGCGTGCCAGTTGGCCCAGCCGCCGCGCGCTCGACCGTGCAACGCCCAGCCGCGCCTCGGCGCGCGTCAGATCGGAATGGAGCGACAGGACTTCGCTGCTGCGCACTTGCGCGAGCACCTGCCCCTTGCGCACCGCGTCGCCTTCGACGACGAAGCTGCGCTCGATCACGCCGGGGAACAGCGCGGTCACTGCAACGCGCGCATTGGCGGGCGGCGCGACCGTGCCGGGCAGCATCGCCAGCGGCGCCTCGGTCGCGGCTTGCGCGCTCGCCCATGCGATGCCCAGCGCGCGGATCTGGTCCGCACCCAGAGCGAGCGCCGCCACGGAAGCGGCTGGCCCAGCAGCGGGCGCCTCCGCCGGAGAAGGCGATTCCGGGGTAGAAGGGGGCGAAAGGAACCACCATCCGCCGGCGGCCAGAAGAGCGACGACCACGCCGCCGCCAATCCATCGCGTTCGCTGCTGAGCCATGAAGCCGGGCTATGGCGTCAAGCTGACGCCAAGCTGACGGCGCGCCGAAACGATTGGCGATTGTATAGCTTGCAAACGCGGCCACCCCGGGGACCGTCGTTGCTACCAGCCTGTACTCGCAAGCGAATAGACGCCAGATTATTGCGGCGCGGCAAATTCCAGGCGCAGCACGCCGCGTTCCGGTCCCGCCGACACGCGCCCGCCATGCGCCGCCATGATCCGCGCGACGATCGCCAGCCCCAAACCGGCGCCGTCCGCGCTCGCATGATCGCCGCGCCGGTGCCGCCGGATCAGCAGCGCCAGTCGCTCGGCCGACAGCCCCTCGCCCTCGTCGCAGACGGCAATCGTCGCGCCCGGCCCGACGCGCAGCGTCACCGTCCCATCGGGGGGCGTCACCCGCAGCGCGTTTTCGATCAGGTTGCGCAATGCCGCCGCCACAGCCTCGCGTCGCCCCGCGATCTGGGGGTCGCCATCGCCGTCCACCGCGATGCGGCGGCCCTGCGCGACGGCGATCGGCGCCATGTGCCCGGCGACGTCGGCCGCCAGCGTGGCCAGGCCGAAGCGCGTTTGCGGCACATGCGCAGCCAGGTCGGCGTCAAGCTGCGCCAGCAGCATCAATTGGTCGATCAGGCGCCGCATCTGCGCAATGTCCTGCTGCATCCGCCGTGCCGGCTCGGCATCGACCCGGTCGGCTTCAAGCGCAAGCAGCGTCAGCGGCGTCCGCAATTCATGCGCGACATCGGCTGCGAAGGATTCCTGGTCGGCGGCGGCACGGTCCAGTCTTTCGAGCAGCGCATTGACCGACTGCGCGAACGGCAGCGCCTCCAGCGGCAGCGGGACAGTGTCGATGCGAAAGCCGCGCGCCATGCCCGGCGCCGCATCGACGCGCGCGGCGGCATCCTCCAGCGGCGCCAGCGCGCGACGGATCACCCAGCGCCCCGCCAGCGTCATCGGCAGGATCAGCACCAGTACCGGCATCAGTACATGTTCGGAAAGCTCATGGATAACCCGCGGCAAGTCGACGGGGTCGAGGAACGTCGACAGCGTCATGCCATATTCGATCGCGACGAACAGAAAGAGCAGCAGCGTGCCCGCCGATCCGACCGCCATCAGCCCCAGCGTCAGCCGTCGCGAGATCGACCGGCGTTCGGTCATTGCCCGTCCTGCATCAGATAGCCGACGCCGCGCACGGTATGCAGCATCCCCGGCACCCCGCCATCGTCCAGATGCCGGCGCAGGCGCGATACGACGGCCTCGACGGCGTTGGGCGTGACGGCCTCGTCAAAGCTGTATAGCGCGTCCTCGATCGTCTCGCGGCGGACGACGGTGCCCGCACGGCGCATCAGCAACTCGAGCAAGCTGGTCTCGCGCCGCGACAGCTCGATGGCTTGGCCGCGCGCCTGGGTCACGCGTGTTCCCGGGTCGAAACGCAGCGCGCCCACCTCCAGCACCACCGGCGCGCGACGCCCCGGCCGGCGCAACAGCGCGCGCAATCGCGCGGCGAGTTCGTCCAGATCGAATGGCTTCACCACATAATCGTCGCCGCCCGCGTCGAGCCCGGCCACGCGATCCTCCAGCGCATCGCGCGCGGTCAGGATCAGCGCGGGCGGCACTTCGCGGCGGCCGCGCTCCGCGCGCAGCCATTGCAGCCCGTCACCATCGGGCAGGCCCAGGTCCAGGATCAGCAGATCGAAGACCGCCGCGTCGAGCGACGCCGATGCCGTGGCAAGGTCGCCCGCCAGGTCGCACGAATAGCCGCGACGGCGCAGCCCATCGGCGGTCAGTTCCGCCAGCCTGGCATTATCCTCGACGATCAGCAGCCGCATGCCTGTGTCCCTGCTCCGCGCGCCAAAGCCGCGATTGTCGCACCCTCGACTGACCAAAGGCTGACAGGTGCGGCCGCCGTCTAAAAGCCTTCGGGCAAATCGAGCCTGCCGACAATCTCGCGATAGCGCGCGATGGCGTAGCGGTCGGTCATCCCCGCGATGAAATCGGCGATGTGCCGCGCGCGGGCGGGCTGTTCGTCGGGCAGGCGCGCGCGCCACGCCTCGGGCATCCGGCCGGGATCGTCGGCATAGGCGCCGAACAACCCGGCGACGATATCGTGCGCGGCATCGGCGGCGGCAAGCTGGCTGGGGTGGTAGTAGAGATTGGCGTACATGAAACGCTTCAGCCCGCGTTCCGCCTCGCGCATCGAGTCGGAAAACATCGCGAGACACCGCCCGGCGGCGCGCACATCGTCGACGCTCTCGACACCCGAATCCCCCAGCCGCGCGCGGCTCGATTCGATCAGGTCGTTGACCATCGCGCCGATCTGCGAGCGGATCAGTTCGCCCACCAACCGCTTGCGATCGACACCGGGGAATCGCCCTTCGACGCGCCGCCATCCCTCCGCCACCATCGGCACTTCAAGCAACTGGTCGAGCGTCAGCAGCCCGGCGCGAAGCCCGTCGTCGATGTCGTGGTTGTCATAAGCGATGTCGTCGGCGATCGCCGCGACCTGCGCCTCCAGCGACGGCCAGCTCGTCAGTTCCAACGGAAAGTCCGCGTCGACTTGCGCGAGTGCCCAGCCCGGTTCGTGGATCGGGCCGTTGTGCTTCGCCAGCCCCTCCAGCATGTCCCAGGTCAGGTTCAGCCCGTCCCAATTCGGGTACGGGCTGTCGAGCAGCGTCAGCGTGCGAAGCGTATGGCCGTTGTGATCGAAGCCGCCATGGTGGCGCAACGCCGCCGTCAGCGCGCGTTCGCCCGCGTGACCGAACGGCGGATGGCCGATGTCGTGCGCCAGGCACAGCGCCTCGGTCAGATCCTCGTTCAGCGCCAGCGCGCGCGCGACGGTGCGGCCGATCTGCGCGACTTCCAGGCTGTGCGTCAGCCGCACGCGGAAATGGTCGCCGTCGGGCGCCATGAACACCTGCGTCTTGTGGCGCAGGCGGCGAAAGCTGATCGAATGGATGATGCGGTCGCGGTCACGCTGAAACGCGTCGCGCGGGCCGCGCACTTCGCCGCCCGGTTCCGCATGGCGCCGACCCCGGTTGCGTTCGGGGATGCTGGCCCAGGTTTTCGTCATCGTCACTTAACAGTCAATTTGGTGATTTTCTGCCCGGCCTCGCTGGTGAATACGAAGGCGGAAAGGCCTTCCTTCTTGAGCGCGTTGACGAAGTTCTGGGCTTCGTCGGCGGTCTTGAACGGGCCGGTCAGCAGGCGGTTGGTGGCGCGCAGCGGCGTCGTCCACGGTGCGCGCCCCTTGAACGCGGCGGGCGCGGCCTTGAGCAGCTTGCGCCAGGTGCCCGGCAGCGCCGCCTCGTCCGCGCCGCCCGCGACCTGGACCCAGATACGCGCGGGCTCCGCTTTCTTCGGGTCGGGCTTCTTCGGTTCCGGCTTCTTGAGCTCTGGCTTTTTCGCCTCGGCCTTTTTCGGATCTGCTTTCCGGGTTTCGGGCTTGGCGGCATCGACCTTCGACGCAGCGGGCTTCGCCGGAACAGGCTTTGCAGCAGGCTCGCGGTTCGGTGCAGGCGGCGTATCGGCGCGGCCCGACGCGATGCGCGCATCTTCGTTGCCGACGCCCGGGGGTACGCGCGTGGGGACGGGTTGGGCGCCCGGCGCCGTCACAGGATGAGATGCCGGCTGCGGGATCGGCTGGACGAGCGGTTGCAGAGGAGGTGAAGGAGGCGGCGGCAGCGGCTGCGCGATCGGCCGAACCACGACGGCGGCGGCCACGCTGGTCGGCGGCTTTTTATCTTCCTCATGCTCGCGGCGACTGCGCCGCCGGCTGGGCACCGTCGAAGGCGCGGCGGAGACGACCGCCGGCGGCGCGGCAGAGGGGAAGGGCGGCGCCAGCCGCGCGTCGGCCAGCCGCTGCGGCGACGCCTTCAACTCGCCGAAATGCACCGCAAAGGCGCGTTCGGACGGCGTCATATTCTCCAGGCGCCGAAAGAAGGGGCGCAACCCCAGCCCCATATTGCCCGGCAGCATGTTCGACGCAATCTGCTCGGCCGTGTCGACATCTCCGTTCATCGCCAGAACGAACGCGCGCGCGCGCCAGGCGGCCCGGTCGTTCCGGCGTAACAGCGGATCCAACACCTGCATTGCCTGATCGACTTGCCCCGTGATGCCCAGCGACAGCGCGTAACGCCGCATCGTTTCATCATCGGTCGGATTGCTCGCCAGCGCCATGCGATAGTCGATCTGCGCAAGCATCGGCGCGCCCAGCAGGTCGTATGCAAAACCGCGATCCGCCGCAAAGGCGACAGGCGGCATGCCCCCCCGTTCCGCCTGGGCGAACAGCGACAGCGCCTCCCCTGGCCGTTCGGTTCTTACCAGCACGCGCGCCCGGCCCGCCGCGATTCGCGGGTTGGTGGGGTCGACTTCCTCGGCGCGATAGAAAAAGGCAAAGGCGGCGGCCGGATCGTCCAGCTTTGCGCTCAATTCGCCGGCAGTCAGCAATGCATCCAGATTGCGAGGATCGGCCGCCAGAATCCGCATCTGCTCGGCCAGCCGATCGGCATTGGGAGTCGCGGGTGCGACCACTTCCAACGGCGCGGGTTGCGCCGCGTCCTGCGCCTGGGCAGGTGCCGCGGCAACAAGTGCCGCCAGCAACAGGGGACGGGAAAGAATGCGAATCCGGTTCATGCGTCCCCGCAGCTTAAGACGCTGACGCGCCTCGCGTTGCAATGGCAAACGCCCGCGGGCTCGGCAAGCCGGGCCGCACGGGCGGTAAACGCATTCTGTCCCGGAATAGGTTACTGGTTATTCTGGCGATGCAGGAATCGCGGGATATCCAACGGATCCTCGTCATCGCCGTCCCCACCCTTGCCGAGGCCACGCGATGCCGACGCCATGCGTTCGAACAAGGTGCCGCCCGCCTTGGCACGCGGTGCGCGCGGTTCGGGCTGCGCCGGCGGGGCCGCCGGTTCGTCGCCTTCAGCGGTTAGCCAGCGACGCCGGCTGCCGAAATCGCCCGGCGGAGTCATCGACAGGCCTTCGGCTTCCTTCGGCGGTTGGGGAACAGCCGTTTCCGAACCGAGCAGCAGTTCATCGGATGCCGGTTCCTCGGCAACCGCCGCGCTAGGCACCGGCGCATTGGCGGGCGCGTCTTCCGCCGGCGGGTTCAGGTCACCGAAGGTGACCGAAAAGCCCGGCGCGGCCGGTTGCTCGGCCTCGGACTGCGGCGCCGAAGCCGGTGCGGCGGGCGCGGCAGGCTCCGCCGCGCGACGCGGCGTGGTGAACGAAAAGACACGCGGCTGTTCGGGTACGGCGGCGGCGGCCGTCTTGGCATCCTCCGCTTCGGCTTCGATACCAGTCGCGACGACCGATACGCGGATCTTGCCTTCCAGTTCCGGATTGAACGCCGACCCCCAGATGATGTTCGCATCGGGATCGACCAATTCGCGGATGTGATTCGCGGCTTCGTCGACTTCAAGCAGGCGCATGTCCTCGCCGCCGGTGATCGACACGATCACGCCCTTGGCGCCGTTCATCGACACACCGTCGAGCAACGGGTTGGCGATCGCCTTCTGCGCCGCCACCAGCGCGCGGTCGTCGCCTTCGGCTTCGCCCGTACCCATCATCGCCTTGCCCATTTCCTGCATCACCGACCGCACGTCGGCGAAGTCGAGGTTGATGAGGCCGGGCATGACCATCAGGTCCGTGATGCCGCGTACGCCCTGTTGCAGCACCTCGTCCGCCATTTCGAACGCTTCCTTGAAGGTCGTGTTCGCGTTGGCGATCAGAAACAGGTTCTGGTTCGGAATGACGATCAGGGTATCGACGTACTTCTGCAGTTCCTCGATGCCGCGTTCGGCCGACTGGGCGCGACGCTTGCCTTCGAACGCGAACGGCTTGGTCACCACGCCGACGGTCAGGATACCCATGTCGCGCGCCGTCTTGGCGATGACGGGGGCAGCACCGGTGCCGGTGCCGCCGCCCATGCCGGCCGCAAGGAAGCACATATGGCTACCCTCAAGCGCCTGCTGCACCGCCTCGATCGTTTCCTCGGCGGCCGCACGGCCGATTTCGGGGCGCGAACCGGCACCCAGGCCCTGGGTGATCTTGGCGCCAAGCTGAATGCGGCTCGGCGCGGTCGAGGTTTTCAGCGCCTGTGAATCGGTGTTGGCGACCAGGAATTCCACGCCCTGCACATCGGCGCGGATCATGTTCGCGATCGCGTTGCCGCCCGCTCCGCCGACACCGATGACCGTGATCTTGGGCGTCAGATCATCCACGTCGGGCGGAAGAAATTCGATACTCATCGCCTAGTCTCCCCTCGTGCCGCAAGAACGCTCCGGCACGCGCTATCTGCGCCGTTCTGCACCAATGCCTCCACAGCATCCAGTGCAAAGACGGCAGTATGTCGTATTTGTTTAATAATTCGCCCTGAATGCCGCGATCAGCCGCTGAAATAGCGCGCGCGGGCTGGTTCGTGCCACCAACTGATAGGCGGGCTCCAGGGATCTGAGGTCGACCGGATCGTCGGCGGCAAAGCGCGCCAGTCCGGCAAGCGTCGCGAACGCCGGGCCGGCATGCGCCTCGGGCAACGCAGTCAGCCCGCGCGGGCGGCCGACGCGCACCGCGCTGCCCAGCGCCTGTTGTGCGTAGTCGGCGATGCCGGTCAGTTCCGCTCCGCCGCCGGTCAGCACGATCTGACGCCCGACGGGATCGTTGAAGTTGAGCCGCTTCAGCTCCCTGGCGATCTCGACCATCAACCGGTCGAGCCGCTGGCGAATGACCGCGATCAACTGCGCCTTCGTAATACGCGCGCCTTCGCTGCCGTCGACACCCGCGGGCGACGCCAGTTCGACCATGTCATGGTTGTCGCGCGGGCTCATGTTGGCCGAACCGTGGTAGCATTTGGTCCGCTCCGCCCAGGCGCGCGGGCACCCGAACGCAGAGGCGATGTCGTCGGTGATGTCCGCCGAACCCATCGGGATCGACGACAGGCCAGTCAGCGCGCCGCCCTGGAACACCGACACATTGGTCACGCCCGCACCGATTTCGACCAGCGCGACGCCCAGTTCGCGCTCTTCGTCGGACAGGCAGGCCATGCCCGTCGCGACCGGCGCGGCGATGATCGAGCGCACGTCCAGATGCGCCGAACGGACGCAGAGGTCGAGGTTACGGACCGGCGAGCCGTCGGTCGTCACGACATGCACGTCGACGCCCAGACGATCGGCATGCAGCCCCAGCGGGCGCTTGACGCCGGGCAGCCCATCGACCGTGTACCGCGTCGGCTGGGCATGCAGCACCATGCGCCCGCCGGGATCGAGCGCGTCGCGGCCCGCGCGCAGCAGCGCGTCGATATCCGCCTGTTCGACGCGATGGCCGCCCAGGTCGACTTCCAGCTTGACGATGTCGGACACCAGCCCGCCGGCCGAAAAGCTGACCCAGACGTCTTCGATATTCGTGCCGGCGATGCGTTCCGCCTGTTCCACTGCCTCGCGGATCGCCAGCTCGGTTGCGTCCATGTCGGCGATATAGCCGCGACGCACGCCCTTGCTCTCGCGCTGGCCGGTGCCGAGCACCACCAGTTCGCCGCCATCGCCCTTTTGCGCGATCAATGCCGATACCTTCGACGATCCGACGTCGAGTGCGGTAATCAGTCCTTCCGGCGCTGTCTTTGCCATTGCCCCGTCTTCCCCTGTCAATCGCCTGTCGCGCTTGCCACTGCCGTCTTTGCCTCTGCCGCGCCGTCCTGTCGCCGGATCACCAGCTTGGTGGGGTCGCGCAGGTCGAACGCAACATATCCCTTGCCCAGCAAGCGTTGTTCGGCATCGAGCTTGGCAAAGCGCGACAGCGCCTTGCTCGCTGCGTCCTCGCCTTCGGGCAGTTGAAGCTTCTCGCCCGTGTCGAAGGTCAGGTCCCAGCGGCGGTTTCCCACCCAGGTCGCGGCGCGCACCAGCGGTTTCAGCGCGGGCGCCGCCTCCATCAGCCGCTGGCGGTCGGCCTCGCGCTTCTCGGCGCCGTCGCCGATCAGCAGCGGAAGGTCGGGCATGGCCTCGGGCGAAACGGGTTCGAGCAATTCTCCACTCGCGTCGATCAGCATCAACTGGCCGTGGCTTTGCCACACCGCGGCCGGCTCGCGCTCGACGATATGAATCATCAGCGTGTTCGGCAACCTGCGGGAAACACGGGCGTCCTTGATCCACGGATTCTCGATCAGCCGCGCGCGCACCGCCTCCAGATCGACCAGCGGCATCGCGCGCGAACGCTGGTCAAGCGCGCGGCGATAGACGGCCATGCGGTCGGTGCGCTTCAAGCCGGTGATTTCGATTGCCTGGACGCGAAACCCCGCGCGGCCGACCGCCTCCGCCACCGCCACGCCCGCCATCTGCGGCACACCCAGCCAGGTCGCGACGCCCAGCCCGAACAGCGCTATCACGCCGACGATACCCCAGGTGAAGATGCGGTGCAGCGCCGCCTCGCTGACCGGCAGCGCGGCGATCGCCTGATCGAGCATGCCCGGCTGCCGCGCACGCTTCGCCGGTGCCCGCCGCTTGGTCTGCGGCTTGGCTCCCCGGCGGGTGGTCGCGCGGCTGACGGGCCGTCGGCTCACAGGGCTTCCTCGACGATACGCTGGACCAGATCGGCATAGCTCATGCCGATGAACCGCGCCTGTTCGGGCACCAGGCTGAGCGGCGTCATCCCCGGCTGGGTGTTGACTTCCAGCAGGAACAATCCTTCCGCCCCCTGGCTGTCGTCCCAGCGGAAATCCGACCGCGACGCACCCTTGCAACCGAGCAGGCGATGCGCCTCGCACGCGATGCGCTTGCACGCGTCTGCGATATCCTCGGGGATCTGCGCGGGGCAGACATGCTCGGTCAGCCCGTCGGTATATTTGGCGTCATAATCATAAAATCCGCTCTTGGGCTTCAGCTCGGTCACTGCCAGCGCCGTGTCGCCCAACACCGCGCAGGTCAGCTCGCGCCCGCGGATGAACGGCTCGGCGAGCAATTCGTCGAATTCCTGCCACGGCCCGCGCGCATCGGGGCTGATCGGATTGCCGTAATTGCCTTCGTCAGTGACGATGGCGACGCCGACCGACGACCCTTCGTTCACCGGCTTGAGCACATAGGGGCGCGGCAGGGGATCGCGTTCGTGCAGCGTTTCGGTGCGGACGATATAGCCGCCGGGCATCGGAATACCGTGCGGCACCAGCGCCTGCTTGGTCAGCTGCTTGTCGATCGCGATGACCGAGGTGACCAGACCCGAATGCGTGTAGCGGATGCCCATCAGGTCGAGCATGCCCTGCACCGTGCCGTCCTCGCCCGGCGATCCGTGCAGCGCGTTGAACACCACGTCGGGCCTTGCCTCGGCAATGCGCAGCGGCACGTCGCGGTCCATGTCGATCCGCGTCACGCGATGGCCCTTGCTTTCAAGCGCATCGGCGACGCCGTTGCCCGACATCAGCGACACTTCGCGCTCGGCGGACCATCCGCCCATCAGCACGACGATATGAAGCGGCTTGAATTCCGTCACTTGGCGATCCCCACGCGCTGGATTTCCCATTCCAGTTCGATGCCCGACTGCGCCTTCACGCGCGCGCGCACTTCCTCGCCCAGCGCCTCGATATCGGCGCTGGTCGCCGAACCCAGGTTGAGCAGGAAATTGCAATGTTTCTCGCTCACCTGCGCATCGCCGATGCGCAACCCGCGGCACCCGGCGGCGTCGACCAGCGCCCATGCCTTGTGCCCATCGGGGTTCTTGAACGTAGATCCGCCGGTTTTCGACCGCAGCGGCTGCGATTCCTCGCGCGCGGCGGCGATGCGGTCCATTTCCGCCTGGATCGCGACCGGATCGCCGGGTTGGCCCCGAAAGGTCGCGCTGACAACGATCGCGCCGTCGGGCAGCGCGCTGTGGCGATAGCGATAGCCAAGCGCGTCGTTCGACAGCGTCCGCCGCTCCCCCGACCGCAGCACGATATCGCATTCGACCAGGATGTCGCGCGTCTCGCGGCCATAGGCGCCGCCGTTCATCCGCACGAAGCCGCCGACGGTGCCGGGGATCGACCGCAGGAATTCAACACCCGCGATCCCCGCGTCGCGCGCAGTCGACGACACCAATATGCCGCTCGCCCCGCCGCCGCAGCGCAGCGTGACGGCGTCGATCGGCTCGACCTGGGCGAAGGGCTTGCCCAGCCGCACGACCACGCCGGCCACGCCGCCGTCGCGCACGATCAGGTTCGAGCCGAGCCCCAGCCCCATCACCGGCATATCGGGATCGAGCGCGCGCAGGAATTCGGAGAGATCGTCGGCATCCTTCGGCTCGAACAGCCATTCGGCATGGCCACCCGCCTTGAACCACACCAGCGGCGCCAGCGGCGCGTCGGCGGTCAGCTTGCCGCGAACGGCGGGGAGCAACATGGCGGCGGCGGTCATTTCCACCCCCATAGCTGCGCCCATTGCCGCCACAGCTTCAGGTTCGCCTCCGCCGCCTTCTGCCCGCTTTCCTGCAGGCTCGCGAACTTGCGCGCACCGTCGAGCATCTGCTCGGCGGCGTCGATCTGCGCGCGTTGGGCGCGCAATATCTCGCGCTGCATCTCGACGGCGGTGGAGAACCAGTCGCTCATGCCTGCACCTCTTCGCGCGCCGCCTCAATCGCCGGGGCAAGTCCCGCCGCCCAACGCGTGATGTCGCCGGCGCCAAGGCACACCACCAGATCGCCCGGCCGCACCACGGGCGCGAGCCGGTCCGCCAGCGCGGCGGCATCGGCGACGGTGGCAACCGACCGATGCCCGCGCTGCTTCAGCTTTTCCGCCAGCGCGGGCGCGTCGGCGCCTTCGATCGGCTCCTCGCCCGCGGCATAGACGGGGGCGACGAACACCATGTCGGCGTCGTTGAACGCCTGGGCGAAGTCGTCCATCAGATTATGGAGGCGCGTGTAGCGGTGCGGCTGGACCACCGCGATCACGCGCCCCTGCGCGCTTTCGCGTGCCGCCGACAGGACCGCGCGGATCTCGACCGGATGATGGCCATAATCGTCGATCACCGTCGCGCCATTCGCCTCGCCCACCTTGGTGAAGCGCCGCTTCACGCCGCCGAACTGGGCAAAGCCGGTACGGATCGTGTCGTCGGGAATGCCCAACTCGAGCGCCACGCCGATCGCCGCCAAAGCGTTCTGGACATTGTGGCGGCCCGGCATCGGCAGCTCGATATTCTCGATCGAGCGGGTGGTGCCGTCGCGATGGCGGATGATCGCCTCGAACCGGTTGCCGCCGGCATGCGGAGTCACGTTGACGCCGCGCACGTCGGCGCTGGCGGCGAAGCCATAGGTGACGATGCGCCGGTCGCGCACGCGCGGGATGATCGCCTGCACCTCGGGATGGTCGAGGCACAGCAGCGCCGCGCCGTAGAAGGGCACATTCTCGACGAATTCGACAAACGCGTCCTTCACTCGGTCGAAGCTGCCGTAATGGTCCAGATGCTCGGGGTCGATGTTGGTCACGACTGCGATCGTGCCGTCGAGCCGCAGGAAGCTGCCGTCGCTCTCGTCCGCCTCGACCACCATCCAGTCCGACGCGCCCAGCCGCGCGTTCGACCCATAGCTGTTGATGATGCCGCCGTTGATGACCGTCGGGTCAACGCCGCCCACGTCCAGCAATGCGGCGACCATCGACGTCGTCGTCGTCTTGCCGTGCGTGCCCGCGACCGCGACCGTCGACTTCAGCCGCATCAGCTCCGCCAGCATCTCGGCGCGGCGGACGACGGGGATGCGGCGTTCCAGCGCGCATTCGACTTCGGGATTGCCGCGCTGGATCGCCGTCGACACCACCACCACGGCGGCGTCGCCCAGATTTTCGGCGCGATGCCCCACCAGCACGCGGATGCCGCGTTCGCGCAGCCCCTGGACGACATAGCCCTCGGCGATGTCCGACCCCTGCACCTTGTAGCCCAGGTTGTGCATCACTTCGGCGATGCCCGACATGCCGATGCCGCCGATGCCGACGAAGTGAATGGTACCGATGTCGGTCGCGACACCCTTCATGCGAATGCTGGCCTTTGTTCAGTGGGACGCGCGAGGCCGAGCCCGGCCGATTCCCAAGGGGCGCCGATGCTTTCGACCAGATCGGCCAGGTCGCGCGCGGCATATGGCCGCCCGCAGCTCTTGGCACGCTCGGCGGCGAGCGTCAGCCCCGCGGTATCGAGGCCAAGCTTCTGGATCTGCTTGGCAAGCTCGCCCGCGGTGAAATTGCGCTGGTTGATCGTGCGCGCGCCGCCCGCGTCGGTGATCTCGCGCGCATTGGCGGTCTGGTGGTCGTCGGTCGCGCTGGGCAGCGGCACCAGGATCGCCGGACGCCCCGCCGCCGTCAGTTCCGAGAGAGTCGAGGCGCCTGCGCGCGCGATGACGATATGCGCCCAGGCGAGATGTTCGGGCAGGTCGGGCAGATAGGTCGCGATTTCGGCCGCGATGCCGTGTTCGGCATATTTGGCGCGCACACGGTCGATATCCTCGATCCGCGCCTGGTGCGTCACTTGCAGCCGGCGACGGAAATGCGTCGGCAGCAGCGCGAGCCCGTCGGGCACCACCTGGCTCAGGATCGACGCGCCCTGGCTACCGCCGGTGACCAGCACGCGGAAGATGCCGTCCTCCTCCAGCAGCGGGTACGGCCGCTGGCGCAGCGCCAGCACGCTTTCGCGCACCGGATTGCCGACCAGGTGCGTCTTGCCGTTCCAGCCGGGCTTCATCCGCTCGACCTGGGCATAGGATGTCGCGATCGCGTCGACCTTTTTCGCGACAAAGCGGTTGACGCGGCCCAGCACGGCGTTCTGTTCGTGGATGACGGTCGGGATGCCCGCCTTGAACGCGGCCAGCAGCGCGGGCAGTGCGGGATAGCCGCCGAAGCCGATCACCGCCGCCGGCCGGAAGCTGCGATACAATTCCCCCGCCATCGCACGGCCGGCCAGAACCTTGCGCGCCGCGCGCACCCAGCCGAGCGGCCCGCCGCCCAGCCGCCCGGCGGGCAGCACATGCGTCTCCACATCCTCGAACAATCCGGGAAAGCGCACGCCGCGATCGTCGCTGACCAGCGCGACGCGATGTCCGCGCTGCATCAGTTCGGCTGCCAGCGCGGCGGCGGGCACCATGTGTCCGCCGGTACCCCCGGCGGCGAGAACATAGTGACGGGGTTCGCTCATGTACGGCTCCAGCGCACGGTGTAGGAGGATCGCGACAGATAGGGGTTGCGGCGCGTGAAGGCGAGCAGCAGCCCCATGCCCATCGACAGCGCGATCATGGACGATCCGCCATAGCTGATAAAGGGCAGTGTCATGCCCTTCGACGGCGCGAGTCCCGTATTGACCGCCATGTTGATGAGCGCCTGGATGCCGAATTGCGCGACCAGCCCGGCCGACGCCAGCAGCCGGAAAGCATCTTCCTCTTCCAGCAGCTTCAGGAACACCCGCACGACGATGGCGAGATAGAGGAGCGCGATGGCGGCACAGGCGATCAGCCCGAATTCCTCGCCCACGACCGAGAAGATATAGTCAGTATGCGCTTCGGGCAGCCGGAACTTCATCGTGCCGCCGCCCGGCCCGGTGCCGAACGCGCCGCCGCTGGTCAGCGTCGCATGCGCCATGTCAGTCTGGTAATGCTCGGCCAGCGCCTTTTCCTTGTCGGGAAACAGATAGCTGTTGATGCGGATTCGCGCGGTGCCGTAGAACAGATAGGCCGCCACCACGCCGCCCACCGCCATGCCCATCAGCGTGCCGATCCACCGCGCCGAAATCCCCGAAATAACCAGCAACAGCACCCAGACGGTGCCGAACACGATCGTCTGGCCGAAATCGGGCTGCATCATCAACAGCGCGCCGATCAGCGCGGTCAGCGCCCCGGTGACGAACAGCACCGGCAATTGCGGGTCCTTCGCACGGAACGACAGCACCCAGGCGGTGGAAACGATAAACAGCGGCTTCAGGAATTCCGACGGCTGAAGGTCGGAAATGCCGAAGTTGATCCAACGGCGCGCGCCATTGACTTCCTGCCCCACGAACGGGACCAGGACGAGCAGGAACAGGAACACCCCCGCGCCGATCAGCGACAGCCGCCGCGCGAGCGTGACGGGCAGCATCGACACCGCGACCATGACGGGTATCGACACCGCGACCCAGCCGACCTGACGCCAGAAATAATACATCGCGGCGACTTGATGCGTATCGCCCGAATAGCGGCGCGCCGTCGCCGGCGACGCGGCGGCGACCGCGACCAGCCCGATCGCGATCAACAGAAACGCAAGCAGCATCAGCACGCGGTCGATTTCCCAGAACCACACGCCCGCGCGGGTGCGCGTGCCCGGCCCGGCCTTCTTGCCGACGCGCGGGCGCACGCCCTTGACGACAAGATCGCGTCCGGGCTCTGCCGTACCCGCCATCACAGCGCCTCCACCGCACGGCGAAAGGCATCGCCGCGCGCCTCGAAATCGCGGAACTGGTCGAAAGATGCGCAGGCGGGCGACAGCAACACCACCTCACCCGGCTGTGCCACCGCGGCGGCGGCGCGAACGGCAGCGTCGAGCGTGCCGCATGGTTCGACCGGCAGCACGTCCTTCAGCAAGTCGGCGAACATGGGTCCGGCGTCCCCGATGGTATAGGCGCGCACGACATGGCCAAAGCCCGCGCGGCACGCATCGAGATCCTTCGTCTTCGCCAGCCCGCCGAGGATCCAGTGGACGCGCGGATAGGCCGACAAGGCGGGCGCGGTGGAATCGGCGTTGGTCGCCTTGCTGTCGTTGACGAACAGCACGCCGTCCCTTGTCGCGACACGCTCCATGCGGTGCGGCAGGCCGGGGAAGCTCTCCAGCCCCCGGTCGATCGTATCGGCGGCGATGCCCAGCGCCTCGCACGCGGCAATGGCGGCAAGCGCGTTCTGCGCATTGTGCGGCCCCTGCAACGCGGGCCAGCGCGACTGGTCCATGCACACGCCGGGTGCGATCTTCGTCAGATCCTCGAAGCGGCCCGATGTCGCGACATCGCGCGCGATAGCGGCCGAGGGGAGGTCGCCGATGCCGATCACCGCTGCATGGCCGGACGACTGCATCGCGAACAGCCGCGCCTTGGACGCGGCATAGGCGTCGAACCCGTCATAGCGGTCGAGATGGTCGGGGGTGACGTTGGTCAGCACAGCGACGTCGCAATCGAGGCTGAACGTCAGGTCGATCTGGTAGCTCGACAGTTCGAGCACATAGACGCCGCCTTCGCGCAGCGGGTCCTGCCCCAAAATCGGCAGGCCGATGTTGCCGCCCATCCGCGCCGGGATGCCGGCGGTTTCGAGGATGTGGTGGATCAGCGCGGTAGTGGTCGACTTGCCGTTGGTGCCGGTGATCCCGACGACGCGATGCCCCGGCAAGTCGCCGCGCGCCTGCGCGAACAGCTCGATATCGCCGATGACCGGCACACCGGCGGCGGCGGCGTGCGCCGCGATCGGGTGGCGGTTGAGCGGCACGCCGGGCGACACGACGACGCCCGCGAAACCGCTCAGGTCGATTTCGGCCGGGTCGGCGAACGCCAGCGCCGGATGCGAGTCGAGCGCGGCGCGCGCGGCGTCCTTGCCGTCCCACGCCACCACTTCGGCGCCGCCGGCGAGCAGCGCCCGCACGGTCGCGATGCCCGAACGTGCGAGCCCCAGGACGGCGAATTTCCTGCCGGTCCAGGCGCGCGCGACGATCATCGCAGCTTGAGCGTCGCAAGCCCTGCCAGCGCGAGCACGAAGGCAATGATCCAGAACCGGATCACAACCGTCGGTTCCGACCAGCCGAGCTGTTCGAAATGATGATGGATCGGCGCCATCCTGAAGACGCGCTTGCCCGTCCGCTTGTAAAAGAAGACCTGGATGATGACGCTCAACGCCTCCATCACGAACAGCCCGCCGATGATGCCCAGCACCAACTCGTGATGCGCGACGACCGCGATGGTACCCAGCGCGCCACCGAGCGCGAGGCTGCCCGTGTCGCCCATGAACACCGCTGCCGGCGGCGCATTGAACCACAGGAAGGCGAGCCCCGCCCCCACCATCGCGCCGCAAAAGATCGCCAGGTCGCCCGCGCCCGGCACATGCGGAATGCCCAGATAGGTCGCGAACACCTTGTTGCCCGCCAGATAGGCGATCAGCATGAACGCCAGGCTGGCGATCACCACCGGCATCGTCGCCAAGCCGTCGAGCCCGTCGGTCAGGTTGACCGCATTGCCGAACGCCACGATCGTAAAGGCGGCGAACAGAATGTAGAAATAGCCTAGGTCGGGATGAAAATTGCTGAAGAACGGCACGTACAGCTCGGTCCCGTTCTGCTGGACGATGATCCAGCTCGCCAGCCCGGCGATCAGGAACTCGCCCGCCAGCCGGACACGACCCGACACGCCCGCCGTCTTCTGCTTGCGTACCTTGTCATAGTCGTCGAGGAACCCGATCATTCCGAAGCCGAACGTGACGAACATGCACGCCCAGACGAACGGATTGCCAAGGTCCATCCACAAGAGCAGCGCGACCATCAGCGACGTGATAATCATCAACCCGCCCATCGT
The DNA here is from genome assembly GCA_049323815.1 of Pseudomonadota bacterium. Lineage (GTDB taxonomy): Bacteria > Pseudomonadota > Alphaproteobacteria > Sphingomonadales > Sphingomonadaceae > Sphingomonas. Next base: position 64,100 of record JBMOOB010000048.1, read on the forward strand.
CGGCGTGCCCCGCTTGGCCAGGTGCGACTGCGGCCCGTCGGTCCGGATCGGCTGCCCCTTGCCCTGGCGCACACGCAGCCAGCCGATGAAGCGCGGCCCGATGATGAGCCCGATCAGCAGCGCAGTCGCCACTGCCCCGCCGGTGCGGAAAGACAGATAGCGGAAGAGATTGAGAATGCCCGGAAAACCGAGCCAATCCGCCAGAAGATACAGCATTATGCCCTTCCCGCCAGCGCGTCGACGACCTTCGCCAGCCCGACCCCGTTGGAACCCTTGATGAGAACTGCGTCACCCGGCGACAACACGTCGTTCAGACGATCGCGCGCCGTCGCGGCGTCGGCCACATGGACGAATTCGACCCGCCCCTCAAGCGCCTTTGCGAGCGGCTGCATCTCTTCGCCGACCAGGATCGCGAACCCCACTCCCGCGGACGTTACCGGCGCCGCCAGCGCGGCGTGAAACCCCGCGCTGCCGCTGCCCAGTTCGCGCATTTCGCCCAGCACCGCCAGCTTGCGCGGCGCGCTTTCGGCGCCCAGCACCGCCAGCGTCGCGCGCATCGAACTGGGGTTGGCATTATAGCTTTCGTCGATCACCAACGCTTCGCCGCCGGCGACCCGCGCCAGGAAACGCGCACCGCGCCCGGGCAGGCCGCCCATTTCGGCAAAGGCCAGCCCGGCCTGTTCAAGATCGCCGCCCGCCGCATCGACCGCCGCCAGCACCGCCAGTGCATTCGACACCCAATGCTGCCCCGGCTGCGCGATGGTGAAGCTCAATTCGCGATCGCCCAGTCGCGCGGTGACATAGGTACCGCCGGTTCGCGTGCGCATCTGTTCGACGGCATGCACGTCGGCGCAACGATCAAGGCCGAACGTGACTATCCGCGCCGCATGCGGCCTTGCGGCGGCGATCAGCCGCTCGCGGTGCGGACTGTCGAACGGCACGATCGCCGTACCGCCGGGTTCGAGCCCCTGAAAAATCTCGCCCTTGGCGTCGGCGATTGCCTCTTCGTTCGCGAAAAAGCCCATGTGCGCGGGCGCGATCGTCGTCACCAATGCGATGTGCGGGCGAACAAGTCGTGTCAGTTCAGCAAGTTCACCGGCATGGTTCATTCCCATTTCGAACACGCCATACCGCGATCCGGCGGGCATGCGCGCCAGGCTGAGCGGGACGCCGGTGTGGTTGTTATAGCTTTTGACCGATCGATGCGCGCGGCCGGGATCGCTGCGGTCCAGCGCGGCCCAGAGCGCTTCCTTGGTGCCGGTCTTGCCGACCGATCCGGTAACGCCGATCACCGTCGTCGTCGTGGCGCGCACACGCGATGCCGCGCCCAGCGCGTTCAATGCGGCGGTCGTATCGGCCACGCAGACATGCGGATGCGCGGTTTCGGCGCTGACCACAGTCCCCGCGGCACCGCGCTCGAACGCCTGGTCAACAAAGCGATGGCCGTCGGTCGTTTCGCCCTTCAGCGCCAGGAACAGGTCGCCCGGCCCCACTTCGCGCGAATCAAAAGTGACGCCGTCGACGGCGAAATCCGCCGATGCGGTGCCGCCGGTCGCCGCCGCGATCTCCCTCGAGGTCCACAGGCTCACGCCGCCACCTCCCGCGCGACCGCGACATCGTCGAAAGGCAGCACCATGTCGCCGACGATCTGCCCCTGTTCATGCCCCTTGCCGGCAATCAGCACGATATCCTGCGGCCCCGCCTCGCCAATCGCAGCGGCAATCGCCGCGCGGCGGTCGCCGATCTCGCGCGCGTTCGGCGCACCCTTCAGCACCATCGCGCGGATCGCCGCCGGGTCCTCGGTGCGCGGATTGTCGTCGGTGACGATGGCCAGGTCGGCACCGGCCGCCGCCGCCTGCCCCATCGGCTCGCGCTTGCCGGTATCGCGGTCGCCGCCCGCGCCGAATACGACGATCAGCCGCCCCTCGGTATGCGGCTTCAACGCAGCAATCGCGGCCTCGAGCGCGTCGGGCGTATGGGCATAATCGACATAGACCGGCGCGCCCGCGCGCGTGATGACCGCGCGCTCAAGCCGCCCGCGCACCGGCTGCAGCCGCGCGAGATTCGCCAGCGTCTGCGTCACATCGCCGCCGGTGGCGATGACCAGCCCGGCCGCCGTCAGTGCGTTCGCCGCCTGATACGCGCCGATCAGCGGCAGGTTGACGATGTGGCGCTTGCCCTCGGCCTCGATCACCAGCTTCTGCCCCAGCAGCCCCGGATGACGTTCGACCAGGCGCAGCGTGTCGCCGTGTTCGCCGACCGTCACCATCGGGTTGCCGCGCACGCGCGCGATGTCGACGATGCGTTCGCTGTTGGCGTCGTCGACCCACAGGACGACGGTGCCGTCGGGGTCGAGCACATCAGAAAACAGCCGCTGCTTCGCACAGAAATAGGCGGCCATGTCGCCGTGATAGTCGAGGTGGTCGCGGCTGAGGTTGGTGAACGCCGCCGCGCGCACCGGAAGCCCTTCGGTACGATATTGCGACAGCCCGTGGCTCGACGCCTCGAATGCAACATGCGTCACGCCTTCGCGCGCCAGCCCGGCGACATTCGACAGGAAGGTCACGATGTCGGGCGTGGTGAGGCCGGTGTAGACGCTTTCGTCCGCGGTGGTGACGCCCAGCGTGCCGATCGACGCGGCGGGATGGCCTGCCATGCGCCATAGTTGGCGCGTCATTTCGACCGTCGAGGTCTTGCCGTTAGTGCCCGTCACCGCAACCGCGACCGGCGGGAACGGCGCGAAGAACTTCGCCGCCAGCCGGGCGAACAGCTCGCGCGGGTTCTGGTCGGCGATGTGAACGGCCCCCTCGACCACTGCCTCGGGCCGGGCGACGACGGCGATCGCACCGCTTTTCACTGCGTCAGCGATGAAGTCCTCGCCATTGACGCGCGTGCCCTGGAAGGCGCCGAAGACGGTGCCGGGCGCGACCTTGCGATGGTCGATCGCAAAGCCGGTGACGACGGCATCCTCGCCGCCGCCGGTCAGTTGGCCCAGCCTCATTGCCCCTGTACCTCGGTTTCGTGCGGCGCGTGCCATATCAGCGGCAACAGCTCGCGAACGTCGATGTCGCGGCCCGAATCGGGGCGGACACCCAGCATGGGGCCGGTGCGCATGATAACGCGCGAGACAATGGGGGCGGCGGTCCAGCCCGCGGTACGCTGGCCGGCCGATTCGGCATTTCCGATGGGAGAATCGAGCATGGCGATCACCACATAGCGCGGTGCGTCCATGGGGAAAGCCGCTGCGAACGTCGAGACGTTCTTATTCGCCGAATAACCCGATTTTCCCGGCTTTTCGGCGGTGCCCGTCTTGCCGCCGACGCGATAGCCCGGCGCATCGGCATGCTTGCCCGTGCCGTCGAGCACGACCAGCCGCATCAACTGGCGCACCCGCGCGCTGGTCGCTTCCGAAATGACTCGCTCGCCCGCGGCAGGATCGCCCGTGACCTTCATCAACGTCGCCGGGCGCCACAGCCCGCCGTTGACCAGCGCGGCATAGGCGCAGGCGAGGTGCAGCGGGGTAACGGCGATGCCATGGCCATAGGCCGTCGTCATCGTCGTCGTGTCGCCCCAATAGGCGGGCCAGATCGTCCCGCCTGCCTCGATCTCGATCGGCATGCGACGGTCGAAGTGCAGCTTGCGGAACATCGACTCCAGCGGCTCGCGCCCCATCGCCTCGGCGATCTTCGCTGTTGCGATGTTCGACGAATAGATCAGCGTTTCGGGGATGTTGAGCCAACGCTTCTGCGGATGATCGTCGCGAATCGTAAAACGCCCGATTTTCACAGGCTCGGTCGCGTCGAACCGGCGCGACATCGACGTAACGGTCCCGCTGTCGATCGCCGCTGCCATCGCAATTGGCTTGAAGGTAGAGCCGAGTTCATAGACATTTTGCGTCACGGTATTGGGCGGCGGCGGCCCGGCAAGCCGATTGGGATTGAAGCTGGGCAGCGACACCATCGCCATCACTTCCCCGGTTCGCACGTCCAGGATGACGCCGGCCGCGCCTTCGGCCTTGAACGACGTCATCGCCTGCGCCAATTCATTTTCCAGCGCCGCCTGCACGCGCAGGTCAATCGACAGCACCGCCGGCTGGCCGCGCGTTGCAGGATCAGTCAGCCGCTGTTCCAAAAACCGCTCCATCCCGCGTACGCCCTTGACCACATCCCGCTCAGCACGCGGAACACCAAGGAAGCCGAGCACATAGGCGGCAAGCGACGATTGCGGATACAATCGCTCGGGCACGCGGATAAAGTCCATCGCCGGCTCGCCCAGCGCGTTCACGTCGCGCACCAGTTCGGGCATCGCGCGCTTTTGCAGATAGGCGAACGACGACCCCGACTCCAGGATGCGCAGATAGTCGGCGGCGCTCTTGTCCGGCATCAACTGCGCCAGCTTGCGCGCCAGTTCGCCCTTGTCGCTGATGACGCGATCGGGGTGGATCGCGATCGACCATGCGTCGATCGTGCGCGCCAACGGCGCGCCATTGCGGTCGACGATGTCGCCGCGCAACGGCACCAGCGCGGCGGCGGCGTCGACGCTTGTCGCGGGCGACGCCGACCAGGCGAGGAACGCGAGCCGTCCCAGCACCACCAGCACGGCCGCGGCGAAGAGAAGCAGCAGGATCATCAGCCGCACCTGCGCGACCGCGATCAGCGCCTGGCGGGCACCGGTCGCGCGTTTCGATTGCGCAGGCGGGGCGACAAGAACAATCAACGCCCGGCCAGTTTCTCACTATGCGCGCGATGCTGGATGTCCGACAGCGTGTTGCTGCTCAGCAAGCGGTCGTCGAGCATCGCAACCCGCTCGCCACGCGGCGCCGTCGCCTGCGCCGTGCGAGCCACGCCTGGCCTGGACGCGGCAGGCCTGGTCTCGGCAGGGGCAGCCGCGCCGGCCTGAGCCGACGCCTGACGCGGCGACTGCGTTTCAGGGCGCGAGGCGGACGCGTCGACCGCCTGCACCGCGGCTTCTACCGCTGGGGCGCCCGACGGCACCATCGTAAGCGACGCAAGCTGCGGCCTTGCTGCGCCCGCGCCGGTCGCATCCAGGCTGGCCAGCGCCGCCTCGCCCGACAGATACTGATCGGGAGTAGGCGCCGACATCGTCAGCACTTCGCCGTTCCATTGCTGGAGTTGCATCATGTTCGCGCGCGTACTGAATTCGGTGTCGAACCCGCGAATTTCCTTGCGCGCCTCGATGATCGCGCGCTCCACTGAAGCCAGCTTGGCGCGCTCTCCGGCGACCTGCGACGTCACCATATAGCATCCCGGCGCCACGATCGCGCAGCAAAGGAACCACCCCAAACCCCTGAAGCCATACAGCGCCACGTCACGATACTCCTTCACGGAACCACGGCGCAGCCGCAGTTCGACGGGCGACGCGCAACGTCGCCGAACGCGCCCGGGGATTCCGGGCAATTTCCTCTTCGCCTGCGCGCACCGCCTTGGCCGGCACCTCGAAGCTCGGCTCGGCGCGCGGACCCGCCGCCGGACGATGGCGCGAGCCGGCGGGTTCGGACCCGCTGCGTTCGCGCAGGAACCGCTTGACCAGCCGGTCCTCAAGGCTGTGGAACGTGACCACTGCCAGCCGGCCACCCGGCTTCAGCACCCGCTCCGCCGCCGCCAGCGCCTCGACCAGTTCATCCAGCTCGCGATTGAGGTGGATGCGGATCGCCTGGAAGGTCCGCGTCGCCGGGTCCTTCTTGTCGTGCGGGCGATAGCCGAGCGCGCGGCGTACCACTGCGGCCAGCTCGCCCGTCCGCTCGATCGGCCGGGCATCGACGATCGCGCGCGCGACGCGGCGCGATCGCGGCTCTTCTCCATAGCGAAAGAGCACCTCGGCAATTTCGCTCTCTTCGGCGGCGTTGACCCATTCCGCGGCAGTCATGCCCGACTGGCTCATCCGCATGTCGAGCGGCCCGTCCGCCTGGAACGAAAAGCCGCGCTCCGCCTGATCGAGTTGCATCGACGACACGCCGATATCCATCACCACGCCATCGACCGGCACCAGGTCGCGCGCGGCAAGCTCCGCCGCCATCGCTGAAAACGGTGCCTCGATCAGCACCAGCCGCCCGTCCGATGCGGCGACCAGGGTTCGGCCGCCCTCGATCGCGTCCGGATCGCGATCGAAGGCAGCCACCTCGGCACCCCGCTCGAGGATCGCTTTGGTATAGCCGCCCGCGCCGAAGGTCGCGTCGACGTGGCGCTCGCCGGGCACGATGGCGAGCGCGTCGACCACTTCGGCGAGCAGCACGGGAATGTGCGGCGCGGCGGTCACAGCGCGACCCCCTTGGCGGCACAGAGAAATTCGCAGATTTCGCGCACATCCGGGTGGACGCTGTCGGCCTGGACAAGCTGCTCCGGCGCCCAGATTTCAAACGTGTCGCCGCTGCCGACAAAAAAGGCCCATTTGCCGATCTTGGCCTTCATCCGAAAAAAGGGCGGCAGGACGAACCGGCCGCTCGCATCGAACGGCGCGCGCTCGACCGTACCGAAAGCGCGACGCATCGCGCCGGAATCGCCCTCCTCACCGCGGCGCTCCGCAACCTGCTGCTTCTTGTCGAGGCGACCGTGCTTTTCCTTGGACCAGGACATGTCGTGCGCGACCAGGCACGGGTCGGCCGCGTGGCGGCCGATGACGATCTGGCGGATGTCGGAATTTCTCTCGGCCGCAAAGCGCAGGTCGGCGGGGATCGCGACACGCCCTTTGTCGTCGACCGCCTGAAGCGCGAAGCCTTCGAAGAGTTCCCTTTCCGACAATGCCTTACCCCGAAAAGCGGGGCACGCGACCGTCCGCCCCGAAAAGCGCGCCAAACGCACCCTTCGGCAACCGAAATCCGACGATCAGGGCGTGCCCCCTTAACCACTTCTCTTTAGCAAGAAGCACCATAGGAGGCAACGGGCAGTTCGGGGAATTAAGGGGAAATACCCCCACCTAGCCCCACTGTACAGTATTTATTCTGTGTTTGTTCTTATTTTGTACAAAATGGGCCGCTCCGGATCATTTACGTAAATCCTTAATTTCAGGACGATTGGGGGCGTTTCCCCGTCTTTCCCGGCCAATCGCGCAACACGCGCGGGAATTTCCGAGCGAGATCGCGCGGCAACGCCATGATTGCTGCGTGCAGCCGCAAGTATAGCGCGGTCTTGCTTTGTCAGGAATCGAGCTCTTTCCGCGAGTCGGCGCGAATATGACTCAGCGTATCGCGAAGCTGTGCGACGGCGGTGCTATTGCTGCTGTTGCTGCGCCTGCGGTCGCGCAGCGCGCTGCGCGGCTTCGGCCTGGCGCTGCGCCTCGATCCGACGAGCGATCTCGGCCGCGCTCACGCCGTCTGTAGTAGTGCTGGGGGCCGCGCCCAATTCGGCGAGCGGCTCGTCGGATTTCGCAGCGACGGTGTTGCCTTCGTCTTCTGCGGTCATATTCGCCACTACATCCGCCTTCGACCCGCCGACCGCCGCCACCGGTTCGTCACGATTGGCGGAAGTGAAGATCGCACTGGCAAGCCCAATCAGCACGATGACAAGCGCCAGCCCGGTCATTCCGACGCGGACGCGCTGCATTGCCTGGGCGGTATCGTGCGAAGCCGGTTTCATGTGCACGCGCAATATAGGCATGCGCGCCCGAAATGTCGACGGACCGTCAGTCGCCGGCCAACCAGGCCGGAACGGTCAGCCCCTTCGATTCCAGCCACGGGCGATTATACAGCGTCGACAGATAGCGAAAGCCAGTGTCGCACAGGATCGTCGCAATCCGCTTGCCCGGCCCCAGTTGCTTTGCCAGCCGCACCGCGCCAGCGACGTTGATTCCCGATGAAAGCCCCAGGCACAACCCCTCTTCCGCGAGCAGGCGGCGAACCCATTCCAACCCCTCCTCGTCCGAGATGCGGAATTGCGCGTCCACCGGCGCCCCTTCCAGATTGGCGGTAATCCGCCCCTGGCCGATGCCTTCGGCGACCGAGCTTCCTTCAGCCTTCAACTCGCCGTTCGCGTAATAATTGTAGAGCGCGGCGCCGTGCGGGTCGCTGAGCGCGATCATGACCTTCTCGTCGTGCGACTTGAGGCCAAGCCCGACCCCCGCGAAAGTACCGCCCGTGCCGACTGCGCAGGTAAAGCCGTCGACGCGCCCCTCCATCTGATCCCAGATTTCCTCGGCCGTGCCGCATATATGCGCGCGGCGGTTGGCGATATTGTCGAACTGATTGGCCCAGATGGCGCCGCCCGTCTCTTCGGCGATGCGGCGCGAAGTGTGGACGAAATGCGCCGAGCTGCAATAGGGCGCGGCGGGCACCAGGACGAGTTCCGCACCCAGCGCGCGCAGCGTGTCCATTTTTTCGCGGCTCTGCGTTTCGGGCATCACGATGATCGTCTTGTACCCGCGCGCATTGGCGACCAGCGCCAGCCCGATGCCGGTGTTGCCCGCCGTACCCTCGACGATCGTACCGCCAGGCTGGAGCGCGCCGCGCTCTTCGGCGTCGCGAACGATGAACAGCGCCGCGCGGTCCTTCACCGACCCGCCGGGGTTGGCGAATTCGCACTTCGCAAAGATGTCGCACCCGGTTTCCGCGCTTGGCCCCTTCAGCCGGACGAGCGGCGTGTTGCCGATAAGCGCGAGCGTGTCAGTCGTTACATGCATGCGCGCCAGATAGGGCGAGTGCACCCGGCGCGGCAAGCAAGCGAAAATGGGGTTGTGCAAAGATGTCCAATACCCGGCCCGGGTCGTCGGCGCGTCTCATCCGATCGTCAAGCCCGCGCGCAGCAGATGCGGTTTGAGCCCGCCGGTCATCGCGAGGAGGAACATGCGATAGTCGCTGACCAGCGACCAGAGCGGATAGGTAAAGGTTGCCGGCCGATTCCTTTCGACGCCGAAATGCGCTGCCCATGCGAAACCATAGCCGGCAAGAGGAATCGCCAGCGCCCACCAGGCCGACCAAGCGATCGCGGCGACGAGCGCCACGAAGGTCAGCGCAGTTCCGACATAGTGCAGCACGCGCGTCTCCCGCCGCGCATGTTCGCGGAGATAATAGGGCCAGAATTCATCATAGCGGGTAATTGCGGCAACCATGTCTGATTCTACCGCGAAACCGCCGCGCCGCCAAGGTTGCGCGTCAGCGCGCGCGCATCGCAGTCCATTCGCTCAGGTCGCAGGGAACCGGTTCGGCGCGCGGAACCCGCCGTTCCACGCGGCGAAGAATACGATCAAGCAGGTCGATCGCCTCCGCATCGTCACGCCGCGCCGCGCCGCGAATAAGGTCGGCAAGACGATCGGCCGCGCGCGGGGCATAGGCGACGGCATGTTCGGGGCGGTTGATCTCGGCCGCCGCGTCGTCCGCCAACTGGCGCAAAACCACCGCGCGGCCTTCGTCGACCATCGGATGCGTGACAGTGTCAAAACCGCACAAGGCACCGATCACGGCGCCATTGCCGATGACCACCGGCACGCCGGCATAGTATCGAAGATACGGATCGCCCACCACCAGCGGGTGGTTGCTGAGACGCGGGTCCTTGGTGAGATCCGGCACGCAGAACAACTTGCCCTCCAAAAGCGTGAAACCGCAAATGGCATGCTCGCGCGGCGTTTCTTCATCGTCGATGCCAAAGGTAGCCGGCAGCCATTGGCGCGCATCATCCAGGATGGTCAGCGCGGCCATTGAAGTGCCCAGCAATTCCGCCGTGCGCCGGACCAGCGCCACCAGCACTGGATTGTCGTTCAGACCCAGAGCGCCGGAAGCGATCAGCAAGGCCTGACGCTCTTCCTCGTTCAAAGGAAGCGTCGGCGGAAAGAACAGGCTGGAGGACAGGCCAGCCTCCTTCGCTGGAAAAAAGCTAATAATCGGTCGCAATAATCTCCCTTTGCGCACGATCCGACTATTCCGTAGAAGTCCGGAGGGCTGCGTTAATCAACACCGGCAACCCCCGCAATTCCGGGCTGTGATTTCGCAATGTTCCTGTTATGTTCGAACGCGTGGTTGACACGCCTGCCCTGCCTCAGCGACCGTTGCGTTGGCTGTTCCTCGATCTGAACAGTTATTTTGCAAGTGTGGAGCAGCAGCTTCAGCCAGAATTCCGCGGGCGGCCGGTGGTGGTTGCGCCGGTCGATACCGAAACCACCGTCGCAATTGCCGCATCGGTGGAAGCAAAGCGCTTTGGCATCGGCACGGGGACGCCGGTTTGGGAGGCGCGGCGGAAATGTCGCGACCTGATCGTCACCCCCGCGCGACATAAGCGTTATGTCGAATTCCACGACGCAATCATAGCCGAGATATGGCGACATATCCCGATCACGCGCGTCTGTTCGATCGATGAAGTTGCCTGCCGGTTGATGGATAACGAAAACAGCCGCGAGGCGGCGGTGGCACTGGCGCGGCGAATCAAGGCCGGGATCTGCGCGAATGTGGGTGGCTGCCTTACCAGCTCGATAGGGATCGCGCCGAACCGCCTGCTGGCCAAACTGGCGTCCGACCTGCAGAAGCCGGACGGGTTGGTGGTATTCGAAGACCGCGACTTGCCGCACATTCTATTCGACCTGAAACTTCGCGACATTGCCGGCGTCGGCGCCCGAATGGAGCAACGGCTCGCGCGGCAAGGCGTGCTCGACATCCGCCAGTTGTGCGCGCGGCGTCCGCGCGACGCGGGCTCTGCCTGGGGCGGAACGGACGGCGATCGGCTCTGGTATCTGCTGCACGGCGTGGAGCTGCCCGAGAAGCCGATGCAGACGCGCAGCATCGGCCACAGCCAGGTGCTTTCGCCCCGACGACGCGGGTGCGAACCCGCACGGCTGACCGCGCGGCGGCTCGCGCTCAAGGCCGCCAGTCGGCTGCGCCGCAAAGGATTTTCCGCCCGCCTGCTAGTGCTTCATGCAATATTCGAGGACGACAAATCAAAATGGCGCGCATCGGTCCGCCTGCCCGACACGCAAGACAGTTTCACGGTCCTGCGCGCGTTGGAGGCGCTGTTTCCGCGACTGGTCGCCGCGGGAGGTGCGCGGCCCGGCGGATTCCGGCTGCGCCTGATCGGCGTGACGCTCGGCGAATTGACGGCCGGGGATGGCGACGAACAGCAATCGCTATTCGCCGCGCTCGCCCCCGGCGATGCGCTGGCGCGCGAAACGCGGACGCTGGCGCTCAGCCGCGCAATCGATCGGCTGAACGAGCGATTCGGCCGCGATGCCGTGATTGTCGGCGCGCTGAATTCCAGCCGCATCGATCAGGTCGGCGCCAGAATCGCCTTTGGCCGCATTCCCGAAACAAGCGAGTTTCACGAGTAGCGCGAACATATCGAAGTCGATCGCGCAATATCCGGCAAGAACGTTCCGCAATGCGACACGATTCATGTCGCAGAGATTCGTTGAGCTTGACGATTCATATTGCATGCGCGAAGCACGCGCTCGCTATGAAAAGCTTCTCTCTCCCCGCCGTCGCCGCGCTGGCGCTGCTGTCGCTGGCTGCCTGTGAAAACAAGCCCGAGGAAGTCGATTCCCGCGCTCCGGACCCTATGGCTTCCGACCTTGCAAATGCAGCCCCGGTCGAACTGCCGCCGGCCATCGCCGCGCAGGTCACTTTCCGCTGCAAGGACAACAGCCTCGTCTATGTCGATTTCTTCTCGGGTGACAAGCAGGTCCTGCTGAAGACCGAAAAGGACGGCACGCCGACGGTGCTGAAGGCGCCGGCAGCAGGCGAGCCCTATGTCGCCGAAGGCGGCTATAAGGTTACTGGCGATCCCAAGGCCATCACGCTGGAACTGCCCGGCAAATCGGCGATCACCTGCCGCGCCTGAAGACAAGAACCGGGTCGCACATCCGTTCAACAAAGGGCCGGTGCGAAACCGGCCCTTTTTTTCATGGGTCAGGCTGGCCGCGACGGGGTTGAATGTGGGCGCCGTTGCCGTCACGCATTCTCCGCGAGAGAAGGGAAACCGGCTTTGGCGACCATTGCGATTTACAGCCTGAAGGGCGGCGTCGGCAAAACGACGCTGGCGGTGAATCTCGCCTGGTGCTCGGCGACGCTGTCGTCGCGTCGAACATTATTGTGGGATCTCGACCCCCAGGCGGCGTCTACCTTTTTGCTCGGCGAGCGCGGGCGCGGCGACGCGCAGGCAATCTTCGCGGGTGACGTGCAGCCCGCCGACCTGGCGCAGCCGACCGGCATCGACAGGCTCGACCTGATCGCCGCCGACACGTCGCTCCGCTCGCTCGACATCCTGTTTCACGAACTCGACAAGAAAAAGCGACTCGCCAAGCTGCTCGGTCTTCTCGACAGGGCCTATGACCATGTCCTGCTCGATTGCCCGCCGGGGCTGACCGAGACGAGCGGGCAAGTGATGCGCGCGGCGGACCTGATCGTCGTGCCGGTGATCCCCTCCCCGCTCGCGTCGCGCGCCTATGCCGAAATCGCCGAACATTTGGGGCGGATGCGCGCCCAGGTGCCGCTGATGCCCGTTCATTCGATGGTCGACCGGCGCCGGCGCCTGCACTGCGACGCGCTGGCGCGCGAATCTGGTTGGCCAGTCATACCCATGGCGAGCATCGTCGAGACGATGAGCGTGCGCCGCGCAGCATTGGGAAGCTTTGCCGCACGAAACCCGGCGACAAAAGCATTCGCAGCCCTGTGGCAGGCAATTGAGATGCGGCTGGCAAGGGGAGCATGATGCCCGCATGACGCGGCCGATTCGACCGAAACATGAAATTGATCCCGACCTGGTGCTCAAGGCCTATGCGATGGGCGTGTTTCCGATGTCGGACCATCGTACGGCGAAGAGCGTCTATTGGGTCGAGCCGAAGCTGCGCGGCATTCTTCCGCTCAACGGATTCCACTTGTCGCGCTCGCTGCGCAAGGTGATCGCGCGCGACCGGTTCCGCGTCACCGCCGATGCCGCGTTCGAAGACATCATCCGGCTTTGCGCCGCGCCGGCGCAGGACCGGCCCGACACCTGGATCAGCGGCCCGATCGAGCGAGTGTTCCTGGAACTGCACCGCCTGGGCCATGCGCATTCGATCGAATGCTGGGATGGCGACCGGCTGGTGGGCGGCCTGTACGGACTGTCGCTGGGCCGCGCCTTCTTCGGCGAAAGCATGGTCAGCCGTGCGACCGACGCGTCGAAGGTCGCGCTTGCCTGGCTGGTCGCCCGGCTGAAGGTCGGTGGATACACGCTGCTCGACTGCCAGTTCCAGACCGATCACCTGGAAACGATGGGCGCCGTCGAAATCCCGCGCGACGCCTATGTCGGGTTGCTGGGTTCCGCGCTGGGCGACATGGTAGCGGGCTTTTCGGCGGGCTGGGGAGCAGCCTCCGCGTCCGGCGACTTTTTCGCGCTCGACGCCTTGGGCGATTCGCCGGTCGACCCCACGCTGCCCGCGGGCACGGTTTCAGGCCCGCTTTCGGGGAAACTCATCGTACAGCTCTTGGGCCAGACGTCATAGATCGGGTGCTGGACGACGTTCAGCGACGGCCTTTCCTTGTACAGCCAGCCCGAAAAGACGCGGTGCCACTTCTTGTCGAGTTCGAGCACATCGACCTGGACGAAGGCGCCGGTATATTCTTCCGGCTCCCAAGGGGCGGTCCGTTCGCATGCGCGCAGCCGGACGATCAGGTCGTCGCCGACCCGCGTCGCCTGTCCCGGCTTCAGTGTGATCTCACGCGACGATCCGTTGCGCTTGTTCAGCACGCCCAGTACCGCGACGCGGTCCTTCATGGGAGTCGCGCCCTGATTGGCGAGACGGCCATCGCCGTCGACCGTCACGACATCGGCGTCGGGGACACCGCGGCCACTCTGTGCGCCGGTATCGACAATATCCTCGATTCCCGCCTCATTGGTGGCGGCATCGCCGCTCTTCCCGCCCGAACAGGCGCCCAGCATCAGCAGCAGCGCGGCTGCGCTGCCGGCCCCCAGGCGCGAAACGGCAATCATGCGTCGGGGGTCCAGGCCTCATAGTCGCCGGTCGCGCGGGCACGGTGCCCGCCGAGTTCCAGCGCGCCCGACGGGCGATACGCGAGCCCCGACCCGGTCATGTTGGCAAGCGCGGGCTTTTCCCATCCGCGCTGCGGCGGCAATGCGCGATCGGGAACGTCGTCGATCTGATGATGCAGCCAGCTGAACCATTCGGGCGGGACGCGGCTTGCGTCATTCTGGCCCTTGTAGATCACCCAGCGGCGCGGGCGGCCGTGCACGTCCTTGCCACCTTCGAAATAGGTGTTGCCGAGTGCGTCCTCGCCCACCGACGCCATGCCGCGCCGCGCAAGAGCCGTGCCGATGGTGGCGCCTTCCCACCAGGTGAAGATCGACTTCAGGATTCCCATGGCCCGCCGATACTCCGCGATCGGTCGCGGGGCAACCGTCCGCGCATCATTGCCGGTTCGCCTTTTCGTCGATGAACCCCGCGATGCCGTCGACCACCCCCGGCGCCAGCGGCAGGTCCGGGTCCGCATAGGCAGCGACATTCGCGCCGCGGTCGTCGCTGTCGACAGTCTTCAGCACGTGGTTCATCGTCGGGATCAGCAGCAGGCGGGATCGTACCGCCGCGGCGTGCAATGCATTCGCATCGGCCGCGCGCACCTGAATGTCGCGCCCGCCCTGCACGATCAGGATCGGCCCCGTGTACGCGTGCGCCAACGCCGCCGGGTCTTGCGCGAACATGTCGCGCAGATACGGCTGAATCGGCCGGGCGAAGAGCGTGCGGAACGCCGGCGGCAGCGTTTCGGGATCAAGATCCTTGCCCGCCTTGACGGCGTCGATCGCCGCCGATGCCGCGTCGACCAGCGGCGCGGTCGCCGGATTTCCGCCGATCTGTTCCAGGATCAGCGTGTCGAGCGGCCGTCCCGGCGCGGCGACGAGCACGAGCCCGCAAATCCCCTCCGGCGCCTGCGCTGCTGCGAGCGCCACCAGCCCGCCCTCGCTATGCCCGAGCACCCAGACGCACGGCGCGCCGGTGCGCGCGCGGATCACCTCGACCCAGCCATGCACGTCGGCGGCATAGTCACCGATCGTCACGGCATTGGGGTCGGCGACGGCGGTTCGGCTTCCGAACAGGCCGCGCTTGTCGACGCGAACGCTGGAAATGCGCCGATCCGCCAACCCCTCCGCCAACAGCCGCTGGCTCGCCGCACGGATGCCATAGGGGCTGTTCCCGTCGCGATCGGTCGGCCCCGATCCGGGGATCATCAGCACTATCGGCGCACCCGGCCCCGCATCGCGAAACGTGCCCGAAAGCGGCCCCTGCGGCCCGGGCGCCTCGATCGTGGTTTCGGATGAAGGTGCGGGCGAATGCCGCTGCGCCATGACGGGAGCGATCGGCACGGCCGCCACAAGGCAGGCCCCGACCTGCAGGGCACAGCGGGATATTGCACGCATGACGATGCTCCAGGCGATTAAAGTGGTATCACTTTTAAATCACCTTTATCGGAACGGCAAGCGCAATCGGCGGCGCGCGTCAGCGACCGCCCTGGCCCGGCCAGCTCACCTTGTCGCCCGGCGAAATGCCGATTTCCGCCGCACGGCCGCCGTTGATTTCCAGCACCGCACTCACCGGCTCGCCCGACTGAACGCGGTCGGTGGAAAACGGGATCGTGTTCTCGGCGATTCGCGCGATCGTGCCGTCGGGGCGGATGAAGATGATGTCGAGCGGGCTCGGCGTGTTCTGCATCCAGAAGCTCGCTTCGCGCGGGCCGCCGCCTTCGGCGGGATAAGGCGCAAAGAGCATGCCTCCGTCGGCGGGAATGTTGGTGCGGTACATCAGCCCGCGCTCCTGCTCCTCGGGCGTGCGAGCGACTTCGACATGAAAGACATGCGGCCCCGCCGTCGTCTGGACCGTAACATCGACCAGCTTCGCGGGCGCAGCGGTTTCGGACGAGTTGGCGCCCGATCCGCCGGTGCAGGCCGTGGAAAACATCAACGTGGTCGCGGCGATCGCCGTACCCAGCGGGCGGAAGGAATACATGCTAGCAACGTCCTTTCGACATCGGATTTGGGCGCCCTTGCACCACAGACGGAGGCGCCCGCGCAAGGGAGGCGCGTGCCGGACGTGCAGGGCGCTCCCCATTCGCGCCCGCCGGGTCATGGCGCGCCGATGCGCGGCCTTCCGGGAGCTTTCGCGAAAAGCTCCCGGAACCCGGGTTGGCGCAAGCGAAGGCTGGAAAGGAGAAACCGCCTCGCGGTGGGCGCGGCGTCAGTCGCCCTTTTCGACTTCGACCGCCAGCGGTCCCTTGTCGCCATCAACGATCCGGGCGAGCAGCGGCTGGCCGGGCGAAACCTCCTCTATTTCGGCGCGGCGCAACGTCTCCATATGGACGAATATGTCCTGCGATTCGTTGCTGCGTACCAGAAAGCCATAGCCCTTGAGGCGATTGAACCACTTCACTTCAACCGGTTCGAACGGACCGGCACTGGCAATCAGCTTCAGCCGGTCGCCGCGCTCGGCGGGGCGCTTCGGCGGCTCCACGGCCTCACTCAGATCAATCGACAGGATCTCGCGCGCTTGCAGCCCGCGCTGCCGCTTAACCGCGGCGCAGACCACGCGCGCACCTTCGGGAAGGCTGCGCCGCCCGTGATCCTGCAGCACCGTGAAGTGGATCAGGATGTCGCCGACTTCGGAGTCGTCCGCCACCACAAAGCCAAAGCCCCGGGTGACATCAAACCATTTCACGACACCGGCATATTCCTGCGCATCTTCGACCGCACCCACCCCAAAATCTTCCGAATCCGGCGTCTCGACTTGATAATCCTTCGACGCCAGCTGCCGATCAGCACGCATTATCATTGCCCCCCAAGGGTCCGACCTTAACACAGCATTGCCCAAAAGGGGAATTCCCTAATATCGGTCGCGTGCCCGTAACGGCTCGACGTCCTCGCCGGGTTCCATCTCGACGATCCGCCGCGCAAGACCGGGGGCATGACCGGCGCGGATCATTGCCGCCATTGCACGCTGGAGCGCCGCGCGGTCGGCACGCTCAACGGCATAGGGACCCAGCCTGCGGCGGCGCGCAAAGGTAAGCGCGCTCTCCACCGCCTGCTCGGTAAGGTCCGGGGCGAGCAATCCACGCTCCGCTTCCTCCACCCCGGCGAACCGAAGCGCTTCGTCGATCCGGCGGGACCCAAGCCCGCGCCGGTTCATCGCGCTTGCGCGCGCCTGCGCGAAAGAGAGATCGTCGACATAGCCGAGCGTGGCCATGCGGTCAGCCAGCGCGCGCGTATCTGCCTCACGCGCTTCGGCCCATCCTCGCTCGCGGATCTTGCGGGTCAGATATGCCGCCAGCCGGGCACGCGTAGTGGCATAGCGTTCGACATAGCGGAGCGCGAGACGCTCCAACGCGGGGGTGTCCAAAGGGGGCGGGGGGGTGCGGTCGCGCGGCATACGCCATTATTGTGCCACACTGGCAACCGATTTTGAACGATAGTGCGTAGCAAGGCGAGGTGGACTGGGGGGTATGCTACCTCTTCAACCGCCGTGGGGCAAAGGCCTTGGCTACGGTCAGGGGCACGGGAACAGAATGGAATTGGACGTTACGGGAACGCTCGACAACATTGCGGAAAAGCCGGTTACGCCGGTCGCGACGCCAACGGATGACACGCTGCCGCGCCGCTTTGCCGATTTTGCCACCTTGGGCGACGCGCTCGACTATGCGGCGCGGGGTCTGCGTGGTCTGAACTTCCACGATGCGCGGGCCAATCTGGTCCGCGCCTACAGCTTCACGGAGCTTCGGCGAGACGCGCTCGACCAGGCCTATCGCCTGATCGCAGCGGGAATCCAGCCGGAAGACCGCATTGCGCTGGTCGCCGAAACCGGTCCGGAATTCGCCTCGCTGTTCTTCGGCGCGGTCTATGCCGGCGCGTGGCCGGTGCCGTTGCCGCTGCCGACGTCGTTCGGGGGCGCCAGCTCGTACATCGAACAGCTGCGTGTCCAGCTTGAAAGCTGCGACCCCAGGATGCTGATCTATCCGGCCGAACTCGGCCAGATGGCGGGCGAAGCCGCGCGCATCGTCGGCGTCGAGGGCATCGACTGGCAGGCGTTCGGCGAACGTGACGCAGCAGAGGTGCCGCTGCCCTCGGCAAGCGCCGACGACATCGCCTATCTGCAATATTCGAGCGGGTCGACGCGGTTTCCGCACGGCGTCGCGATCACGCACCATGCGCTGCTGAACAACCTGTCGGCCCATTCGCACGGCATGCATGTGCAGTTGGGCGACCGTTGCGTGTCCTGGCTGCCCTGGTACCACGACATGGGGCTGGTCGGCTGCTTCCTCTCGCCGGTCGCCAACCAGGTGTCGACCGATTATCTGAAGACCGAGGATTTCGCCCGGCGCCCGCTTGCCTGGCTCGACCTCATCAGCCGCAACCAGGGAACCACCCTCTCCTACTCGCCGACCTTCGGCTACGACATCTGCGCGCGCCGCATTTCGAGCCAGACCAAGGCGAGCGACCGTTTCGACCTGTCGCGCTGGCGCGTGGCGGGCAACGGCGCCGACATGATCCGCCCGGACGTGATGCAATCGTTCGTCGACGCCTTCGCCGATGCGGGCTTTCAGGCATCGGCATTCCTGCCGAGCTATGGCCTGGCGGAAGCGACGCTGGCCGTGTCGATCATGCCTCCCGGGGAAGGCATCCAGGTCGAACTGGTCGAGGAAACCCAGCTTTCGGGCGGATCCCGGGGCGCTGGCCGTCCGCAACGTTTCCGCGCGATCGTGAATTGCGGTCGTCCGGTCAAGGACATGGCCATCGAGATCCGCGAAGAAGACGGAACACCGCTACCCGAAAAAGCAATCGGCAAGGTCTGGTGCAAGGGTCCGTCGGTGATGGTCGGTTATTTCCGTGACCCCGATTCGACCGATGCCTGCATGAAGGACGGGTGGCTCGACACCGGCGACATGGGATATATGTCGGAAGGCTATATCTATATCGTTGGCCGTGCGAAGGACATGATTATCGTCAACGGCCGCAACCACTGGCCGCAGGACATCGAATGGGCCGTGGAACAGCTCCCGGGGTTCAAGCAGGGCGACATTGCCGCCTTCGCGATCACCACGCCGGGAGGTGAGGAAACGCCTGCGGTGCTGGTCCAATGCCGCACATCGGACGAATTGGAGCGTGTCCGCCTGCGCGACGAGATTCGCGAACGCGTACGGTCAGTCACCGGCATGAACTGTGTCATCGAACTGGTCCCGCCGCGTACCTTGCCGCGCACCAGTTCGGGCAAGCTCAGCCGCGCCAAGGCACGCAATCTGTATCTCGCAGGCGAAATAAAGCCCTATCAGATCGCCGCGTAGTTCATAATGGCGGCGCAACTTGATTGCGCCGCCGCCTGTTTTTTGAGTGCTCGCGGCCTACTTCTAACCGATCGCTAACTTCCAGGCGCTATCGATGCGCCGGTGAACAGCCAGACGACCTCCCAGTTCGCAAAGCCGCGGATCGACGCGCGCGCCTTGCTGGGCCTGTACGACCCCGCGGACACCACCGACTGGGGGCCCATTCGCGCGGCCCAGATGCACGCCGGCAGCCAGATGGCGTTGTTCATGCTGGGCGCCAACGTCATCGGCGCGGCGATGGTGACGCTCATTTTCGCACCGTTGATCGCGGCTTGGCAGCTTGCGAGCTGGGGCGCGCTCGTCGCCGCAGTCGCCAGCGCAGTCACGTTCCGCCGACTGGCGGTGCGCGGGCATACGGCGCATGACGCCAGCCTGAAAGACGTGCGCGACACCCTGCTCGATGGCATCGCATTGGGCGCCGTGTGGTCGATCCCGCCGCTGGCATTTGGCGCCGCGGCGGATTCGGACGCGGTGCTCGGTTTATGGATCGTCCTGTCGATCCTCATGACCGCATCGGCAGTCGCCACGGCGGCGCTGCCGCTTGCGACGATCGCATTCGTGGCGATCCTTGGCGGTGCGACTGCAATCGCGCTATTCGTTTTTGCCTCGCCTCCGCTCGCTGCGGCCGCGTTATTGTTCGCAATGCTGCTCGCACTGGCGGCGTTTGAGCGTGGCAAGGCGCTGGTCGTCATTCGTGCGTCCGAGATTGCGCTTTCGGAACGCGACGAGACGCTGAGCCTGTTGTTGCGCGAATCGGAGGAAACGGGCTCGGATTGGCTTTGGGAAACCGACGCGCAGCGCCGCGTGATCCGCGCCAATCCACGCTTCGCGGTGTCACTCGGCGTCGATCCGTCGCGCATCAATGGCATGCCGTTTCTTCAGGTTCTGTCCGGTACGGCGTGGGAAACCGGCGATTTCGCGCAGGGGTTGCGGGCGCTTGCCGAAAAAATGAAGCTGCGCGAGCCGTTTCACGACCTGCTGCTGCCGGTCACCGTCGACGGGGACGAACGTTGGTGGCAGATGTCGGCCAGCCCGCGCGTCGACGAACGCGGCGTGTTCCTGGGCTTTCGGGGCGTCGGGTCCGACGTGACCGAACAGCGCGCGTCGCAGGACAAGATCAATCGCATGGCGCGCTTCGACACGCTGACCGGCCTGCCCAACCGATTGCTCATTCACGAAGCGCTGGCGGGCGCGATGGCCGACGCAGAAAAATGGGGCAGCCGTTGCGCGTTCATGATGATCGACCTTGATCGTTTCAAGGCAGTCAACGACACGCTCGGGCACCCGATCGGCGACCGGCTGCTTGGTCGGGTTTCCGAACGCCTGAAACAGCTGATGACCGAAAACGAGATCATCGGCCGGCTGGGCGGGGACGAATTCGCAGTCGTGGTGCGTGATGCTTCCGATAGCGCGCAAGTCGAAAAGCTGGCGCGGATGATAATCGACATCCTGTCGCGACCCTATGATGTTGACCAAAACGTCATTTACATCGGCGCATCGGTCGGCCTGGCCATCGGCCCACGCGACGGGCGCACCGCTGAAATGCTGATCCGTTCCGCCGACCTTGCGCTATATCGCTCGAAAGATGCGGGTGGCGGAGTTTTCCACGCGTATGAGCCACAGCTCCACGTCGCAGCCGAGGAACGCCGGGTGCTCGAAATCGCGTTGCGCGGCGCAGTCGAGAACCAGCAGTTGCATCTCGACTACCAACCGGTGGTCAATGCTGCCACGGGTGCCTTGACCGGATTCGAGGCGCTGGTGCGTTGGCGCCACCCGGAATTCGGGAATGTGTCGCCGGCCAAGTTCGTGCCGCTTGCTGAAGAAGCGCGATTGATCGCGCCGATTGGTGAATGGGTGCTCCGCACCGCCTGTACCGAAGCGGCGCGGTGGGACGATCCGGTGCGCGTCGCAGTCAACGTCAGCCCGGAGCAATTATATAATCCGCAATTCGTCAACCTGGTCGCGCAGGCGCTGGCGCAATCGGGGCTTCCTCCCGAACGGCTTGAGCTGGAAGTTACGGAAAGCGTCTTCATGCGCGAAGGGACTGTCGCCATCCAGGTACTCGAACGGATCCTAGACCTCGGGATTCGGCTTAGCCTCGACGATTTCGGAACCGGATATTCATCGCTGGGGTATTTGAGCCGAACGCGCTTCTCATCGATCAAAATCGATCGGAGCTTCGTGCAAGGCGCTTCGCACGGTGAAAAGGAAGCCATCGCCATCATCCGCGCGGTCGTTGCGCTTGCCGACAGCCTGGGCATGGCGACCACCGCCGAAGGCGTAGAGACAGAAGCCGAACACCACATGGTGCAACAGCTCGGTTGCTCAAAGGTGCAGGGCTATTATTTTGGCCGCCCGTTGCCGGTGCACGAAGCGCGAGCACTGGCATGCCGGCCTCGCGATTCCTACGCCACCGGCTGACATTTGCGTTATTTGTCGATGCCGCGGCGCAATGGCATCTCCCCTCCTCATGTGCGGAGCCCCCGGGGGAGGGGCGAACGGTTGAAGCAGCTTGGTTTTCTATCCGTTACCTTCGCGACGGCTGCTTCTTTGTCCAATCAGGGCCGCGCCGGTACCGGCGAGGCACGGCCCAATTTGCTTGCAGCCGGACAAGGATGGCGCGGGATCGGAATCGACTCGAGCGGCCGCGGATGGTCCGAGAATTCTGGCGGCCGCGTGGCAATTTGAAGCAAACCCCGCAGTTCTATCCGCTGCATCGTGAACCGAATGGCACATGAGTCTGGCAAATCCGCTTGCGGGACAC
Source organism: Pseudomonadota bacterium (assembly GCA_049323815.1). GTDB lineage: Bacteria > Pseudomonadota > Alphaproteobacteria > Sphingomonadales > Sphingomonadaceae > Sphingomonas. The sequence goes on from JBMOOB010000048.1 coordinate 86,152, forward strand.
CAAACCCATCGTTAAAGCCACACGCCGCAGAGGGGCGTAGCTCAGTTGGTTAGAGCGTCGGTCTCCAAAACCGAAGGCCCTCGGTTCGAGTCCGAGCGCCCCTGCCATTTCCAGCCGGCGAGAAAAGAATCGATGCGCGCGGCGCCGCAGTGCAGCGCCGCGAAGCGGGGCCGTGTCGCGAAGCGGGGCCGTGTCGCGAAGCGGGCGGAGTGTTGCAGAGTCGCCCGGCGGCTGGTGCGTTGCGAAGCGGTGCGGCGGCGCCTGGCGATCGGCGCGCGCACCGTTGATCCGCGACCGCCAAGCTGCGAAGGAAGCCGCCGTTCGTTGGGGAGGGTTTTCGATGTTTCGCGCTATGTACGACTGGGTTCTGCGCATGGCGCATCACCGCCACGCGCTGCGCAGCCTGGCCGCCGTTTCCTTTGCCGAAAGCTCGTTCTTTCCGATTCCGCCCGATGTGATGCTGGTGCCGATGGTGCTGGCGCGGCGCAACCAGGCCTATCTGATCGCCGCCGTCTGCGCGGGAGCGTCGGTCGCGGGCGGCATCCTGGGCTATGCCATAGGGTATTTCTTGTACGATACGGTGGGGAATTGGCTCATCACTGTCTATCACATGCAGAACAAGCTGGAAGACATGCGCCAATTATACGCCGAATGGGGGGCCGCGGTGATCCTGCTCAAAGGGCTTACTCCGATTCCCTTCAAGCTGGTCACGATCGCCAGCGGATTCTTTCACTTCAACTTCCCGCTATTCGTGATTCTGGCCGCGATTACCCGCGCGGCGCGCTTCTTTCTGATCGCGGCACTACTCAAGCGCTTCGGCGAACCGGTGCAGGCATTCATCGAAAAACGCTTGAACTTTTTCGCATGGGCTTTTTTGCTGGTTCTGGTCGCGGGCTTTGGCGCCGTGACACTTTTGTGACAATTGTTACAAAAGGAAATTTAGCCATTTTTCGTTGCGGCGCAGCGAAAATTTGACTATCTTAATACTGTGATCGCACTGTGCGTTCGCATCGAGAGGGGTGTTATATGACCTTTAAGAAACTCTCGGCGATTGCGGCTTCGGCGCTCCTCGTGCTTTCGGGCACGGCGGCGCAGGCGGCTGCTGTCAATTCGCTGAGCCTCAACAATGTGCGCGCCAGCACGGCGAAGAAGAACGCCAACGGCATCGTTCCGATACCGTTGCTTGTCATCGCTGGCATCGTCGCTTCGGTCGGCGTTTTGGAAATCACCGGCGCCATCGACATCTTCGACGACAGCCCCGACAGCCCGTAACTGTCCGGCGCTCGCCGAAAACACAAAGGAAGGCGTCGCAACCCGGTTGCGGCGCCTTTTCTTATACTGCGCTGCTCGTACACTGCGCTGCGGGTACGAGCCGGTCAGCGCCGAACAGGCGGCGACCGCGAAACGGTGCGGAGCGCAGCGCACTGCGGATCCCGAAAGCGCGCGGATTGCGAAGCGGGACGGAACGCGAGGCGGGCGGCTCGCAGTGCCGCGAAGATCGCCGAGCGACGCAACGCGCGAAACGGCGCGATGGGGCGCGTTCCATTTTGAACTTGCGTCGCCCGCATCCCCCATCCCGGCGAAAACGCTCACGACCCGACAGGCGCGCGTCGCAGAGGGTAGCCCCACGAACCGATGGCGCCGCGTTGCCGCCCTGTCCGATGCGAGGATGGTATGAAGAGGGTGCGCCCCCAAAGGGTCTCGAGCCCGATAGGGAGCAAGGGTCCCTTCGGCTTGGTCATCACCCTGAACAGTTGCCTGGGACCGTTGATCCCGCACGACATCGACAGGAGCCTGACCATGCGACAAGCCGGCATCGGCGGCGACCTCTCGCGTGCTTTCATCGACACCTGCGATCCGCCTTCCGGGAAGGCTGGCCCGATCGACAATATGCCAGATGCCATCGGCACCTGGCTCGACACACTCGACCATGATGTCCGCATGGTCTTCGAGGCTACCAGCGGCCGCGACGGCGACCTGATCGCCGCCCCTGCCGCCTGCGGCCATCCTTTCTCGCGCGTCACTCCTCGACAGGCACGCGAGTTCGCGTGGGGGACCGGGACGCTGGCCAAGACCGACCGCGCCGATGCCCGCGTCCTGGCGCCGACGGGGCGACGCCCGAAAAACGGCCGCCCAGGTGTCTGGTCCCGGTGATTGATGGTGCATTGCAAGCGCGTGGAAGCATGCGCCAGGGGCCAGGTTCTGCACGGCAGCGCCCGCACGACAGAGGCGGTCCGTCGAGCGATACAGCATAGTCGAGCGAGCCTGAGGGTTCCGGCGAAGCGCCGCGGCATCCACCAGAGGACGGTGGCCAAGAAGAAGCGGCCCTCGACGGACGATCTACGCACCGGCCCCGGCGATCCGCACTCGACCGCCCTGACCGCGCGACGGCGAATCCGGTGACCTGTCGCACCGCCAGGCATTTCAGCGCAGCGCGAGAGGCGAATCCGGGCCGCGACGCAACCCTCGACGGCGCAGCCAAGCGCGCAGTGACTCAACATGACTCTTCGGGCGATGCCGAACAGCCCTGAGCGAAGCCAAAGCAGCGTTTCGAGACACGGCACGGGGTAAAAGCGGCGTTGAACGGTTCGGCGCCTCTGCCTGCCGCCGGACCCAAAATCCGCCATGCGCCGCCTTGGTGGCGGCATCGCGCTTCGCTCGCGCCATTGGTCGGGGCGAACGGCGCGATTTCCAAACGACTCCCTGCCCGATCGCAGCACCCCGGTCAGCATGCGCGCCAAGGCCCGGTGGCACGCCACCATTTACCAAGGAAAACGCCTATTTGCAGGGATTTCGATTGCTGCGCGGCGGCGGGCGCCCGCCCTCGCGCGCGGAATATCAGACGCATTACGCCTGTTTGCGCGACGGCTTGCGCCGCGCCGCGCGAGTCGCTAGATACCGTGCCCAATCCGACAGCGTGGATGGGAAGCGCCGGTTCCTTCGAGGAAGGACCGGGCAGCGGACCCGTGCCCCGCGAACAACATGTCTGAAAGCGAGCTGGACAGTGGCGAAGACCTCTCCCATCGAATTCATGAACCAGGTGAAGGCCGAGACGCAGAAAGTCGTCTGGCCGACGCGCCGCGAAACGGTGATGACCGGTATCATGGTTCTTGTGATGACCGGGCTGCTCGGCCTGTTCTTCTTTGGCGTCGATTCGATCTTTGACCTGATCGTCCGCACGCTGCTCTCGCTCGCACAGTAACAGGAACAGGATTGCACGTGGCGCGCTGGTACATCATCCACGCCTATTCCGGCTTCGAGAACAAGGTCCGCGACGCAATCCTTGCCGAGGCCGAACGCATGGGCCTTGAGCAACTTGTCGATGCGGTCGAGGTTCCGACCGAAACCGTGACCGAGGTGCGTCGCGGCAAGAAGATCCAGTCGGAACGCAAGTTCTTCCCCGGCTATGTCCTCGCCAAGCTGGAAATGAACGACGACGTATACCACCTCGTCAAGAACACCCCGAAAGTGACCGGATTCCTGGGCGCTTCGGGCAAGCCCCAGCCGATCACCGAGGCAGAGGCCGCGCGCATCCTGAATACCAAGGAAGAGGCCGCCGCCGCGCCGAAGCAGAAGCTGAAGGTGGATTTCGACATCGGCGACACGGTGCGCGTCATCAGCGGCAACTTCGCCAGCTTTACGGGCGTGGTCGAGGAACTGGATTTCGATCGCAACCGCGTGAAGGTTTCGATTTCGATCTTCGGCCGCGCGACGCCGCTGGAACTGGGTTTCGAGGACGTCGAGCGGACCAAGTAACGGTCGGCCGCATCGCAAAGACACGAAAAACCCCGGAGCCGAACGCTCCGGGGTTTTTTCTTTCTGGCGATCGTATCGCGCACAAACGCGGCGACCAGTGGATCGTCGTGGCGAGCGCGGCGAAGCAATCGAGCGCCTTGCGCTCCACCTCTGGATTGCTTCGCTGCGCTCGCAATGACGAAACGGACAGCGGCCCGGAAAATGCCGCCCGCGCTTCGTCGGTCATCGCCTTTTCGTTCACTCGCAATGACGAAACGGACAACGGCTCGGAAAATGCGGCGACGAGGGACAGGGAGCGTCTTCACCCAGGGTGAAAACGCTCTGGCAGGCCGCGTTTGCAACCCGCGCGGCCGCGGTCCCTCCGGCGCGCGGCAGATCCGATTTCGCGCAGACGCCGCCGGGAAGAACATGAACGCGGCAAGGCCGCCTTTGCGATCGCGAAGGCGGCGAAACCACTGGTCGGCGCAACGCAATCTCGGCCCCATCCGCGCCTGCGCGGATGACTGAGCCCGCGCATGGCCGGACTGCCCCTCCGGCGCGCCCGCTCATGGCATCGGGTGGTTGTTGGCGCTGCTGCGTCGGGCCGCCCCCGGCCGGAGCGCCTATTCCGGGTGCTTGCGCGCCAGCGCGACCGCGCGGCGCAGGTCGCCCAGGTCGACCGCGCCCGGCAGCAGATAGCGGCCGATCATCATCCCCGGCGTACCGCGCAGGCCGAGCCGCTTCGCATAGTCGTCGGTCCGCGCGAGCGCGGCGTCGATGGCGCGGCCGTGGCGTTGCAGGTCGGCCTGGAGCCGCGCCCAGTTGACGCCCGCGCGATCGGCGGCGGCGCGGATGCCGGCGACCGTGAGCCGCCCTTTGGTCGCCATCAGCGCATCGTGCATCTGCGCATGCCGCCCCTGATAGCGCGCCGCCATCGCCGCGCGCGCCGCCTGTGTCGACACGTCGCCGAAAATCGGCCAGTCGCGATACACCACCCGCACCCCGCGATCCTCGCGCAGCAGCGCCTGCAGCGTCGGGTGGAATTTCCGGCAATAGGGGCATTGATAGTCGGAGAAGAAGACAATCGTGACGTCATAGCCCGCAGGCGCCACCGACGGCACGCCCGCATCGTCGCGAATGCGCGCGCGCAACGCCGCCATCTCGCCGCGCTTGCGCGTGTCGCCCGCGGAGGCGATCCCGTCGGCGGTCTGCGCCGCCGCCGCCCGCCCCCCGGGCGCAGTCGACTCCGCAGACGAAAGCAGCGCGGCGAGAACGACGGCAAGGGCGGCGGTACGCATGCGGGAAAACTCCTTTCCGGCGACCGATAGCGGCAATCGGCGCCGCTAGTCCACGAAGCGAAGCGCCATCCCGCCCCGCGCCAGGGCGATCATGCGCGCGGGCGCGGCTTGCGCCGACGCCCGGCGGCGGACCAGCCGGTCACCTGATCGAGCGCAGGCAGCGCGCCGCCTCCCGCGCATTGCCCGTGCGAGCGAGTTCGCGCAGGAGTGCCTGGTTCTCCAGCGACTGGCGGCGATCGAGCGGGCGCGGCATGGCAACGGGGTTTTACGCGAAATCCTATTTTGCAAGCCGGCGGTCGGAAGCGGCCGACCGAAGCGCGTCACTCGGAATCGAGGCGCCAGCCTTGCCTTTGGCGCGCATCTCGGCTATGCGCCCGCGCTTCCACACGTACAGCGTTGGAAAACTTGCGGGAGGGCGCGGCATTCGGCCACGCCCATTCGGACCGCTAGACTTGATTTGGGGCCGCCCGGCTTTGCCGGAAAAGCCCCGGAAAGAGAGTGACATGGCAAAGAAAATTACCGGCTATATCAAGCTGCAGGTGCCCGCCGGCGCCGCCAACCCCTCGCCGCCGATCGGCCCTGCGCTGGGTCAGCGCGGCGTGAACATCATGGAATTCTGCAAGGCGTTCAACGCCGCGACGACCGAGCTTGAAAAGGGCTCGCCGATTCCGACCATCATCACGGTCTATGCCGACCGTTCCTTCTCGTTCGAGACCAAGACGCCGCCGGCGACCTATCTCATCAAGAAGGCGATCAACCTGAAGTCGGGCTCGAAGGAGCCGGGCAAGACGGTCGCGGGCAAGATCAAGCGCTCGCAGCTGAGCGAAATCGCCCAGGTGAAGATGAAGGATCTCAACGCCAACGATATCGAAGCGGCCACCCGCATCATCGAAGGCTCGGCCCGCGCGATGGGCCTCGAAGTGGTGGAGGGCTGAACCCATGGCCAAGCTGAGCAAGAAGCAGAAGGCGCTCGCCGCCGCCGTTGACGCCGAAAAGCTGTACGGCATCGACGAAGCGATCAACCTGGTGAAGACCAACGCGACCGCCAAGTTCGACGAAACCGTCGAAGTCGCGCTGAACCTGGGCGTCGATCCGCGGCACGCCGACCAGATGGTCCGCGGCGTCGTCACGCTGCCCGCGGGCACCGGCAAGACCGTGCGCGTCGGCGTGTTCGCCCGCGGCGCCAAGGCCGAGGAAGCCACGGCCGCCGGCGCCGATGTGGTCGGTGCCGAAGACCTGATGGAAGCCATCCAGGGCGGCACGATCGACTTCGATCGCTGCATCGCAACCCCGGACATGATGGGCCTGGTCGGCCGCCTGGGTAAGATCCTGGGCCCGAAGGGGCTGATGCCGAACCCCAAGCTGGGCACGGTGACGATGAACGTCGGCGAAGCGGTCAAGGCAGCCAAGGGCGGCCAGGTCGAATATCGCGTCGAAAAGGCGGGCATCATCCATTCGGGCATCGGCAAGGCGTCGTTCGCGCAGGAAGACCTGCGTCGCAACTTCGACGCGCTGGTCGACGCAGTGGTCAAGGCCAAGCCGTCGGGCGCGAAGGGCAAGTATCTGAAGAAGATCGCGCTGTCGTCGTCGATGGGCCCGGGCGTGAAGGTCGACGTCGCCGAAGTCGGCACCGCCTGAACCTGATTCACCGGTTCGGAAATCGGGGGTCGCGAGCCATGCTCGCGGCCCCTTTTTCGTCGCGCGCAGGTGCCGGGACCGCCCCGGAGCAGCGATGCCGCGAAACGATGAATAATCGCACCAGGGGGTCGTGCTGCGCCGCCGTTCAGGCTAGAGCAGCCCGGACCGGCATAGAGGGTGCCGGCACATGGGATTTGAAGAGCAGGGCACGGGAATGACAAGCAACCGGAATTCACGCGGCGGGCATCGCGGCGCCGTGTCGGGCGCAGTGGCGGCACTGGCATGCGCCGGGCTGGTCGCATCGCCGCTGTTCGCGCAGAACGTCCCCGCGCCGCGCGGACAGAATGCGCCGCGCCCGGCGCCGACACCCGCCCCGGTGCCGATGGCGTCGCCGAGCCCGGTCGTCCAGCCGATCCCCGGCGATGCCGCCCCCACCGCCCGGCAGGCGATCCCCCTCCCCGTGCTCACGCCGCGCCAGGCGGCGCAGATGACCGACCTGCTGCGTACCGAGCGCGTGGCGCAGGGACTGCAGCGGATCGACGAGGAATATCCGATCCCGACCGACAATGACGGGCTGGTCCGCGCGATTCTGGACTATGCGCACGCGGTGCACTCGGGGCGGCTGGCGCCCGAGGATTTCCAGGCGGACTGGGGCCTGCGCCCCGCCGCCTATGACCCGCTGCCCGAATTCGCGGCGGCGGCGGCGCAGGACCGGCTGGCGCAGTGGTTCGCCGCGCTCCCCCCGCCCTATGCGGGATATGAGGGGCTGAAGGACGAGCTTGCCACCTATCGCACGATCGCTGCGAACGGCGGGTGGAAAACGCTGGCCGCCGGCCCCGACCTGAAGCTGGGATCGACCGGCGCGCGCGTGGTTGCGCTGCGCGAGCGGCTGGCGGTCGAGGACGCGAGCGTCGTGACGACCGGCGCCAGCTTCGACGCCGACCTGGAAGAAGCCGTCAAGCGCGTTCAGCGCCGCTATGGCCTCAACCCCAGCGGACTGGTGTCGGCACAGACGCTGGCCGCGCTCAACGTGCCGGTCGCCGACCGCGTCCGCCAGATCATGGCGAACATGGAACGCTGGCGCTGGCTGCCGCGCGAACTGCCGACCACGCGCATCCAGGTGAACGTCGCCGCCGCGGTGATGGCAGTGTTCGAAGGCGACCGCCCCGTGTTTTCGATGCGCGCGGTCACCGGACGGCCGGGCAACGAGACGCCGATGCTGGTCTCCGCAATCCACAGCGTCGTGCTCAACCCGCCGTGGAACGTGCCGTCGGGCATCGCCGCCAAGGAACTATGGCCCAAGGGCGCGGCCTATCTGAAGCGCAATGGGTACAAGGTCATCGGCACCGGCGCGAACCGCCGGTTGCAGCAGCAGGCGGGGCCGCAGAGCGCGCTGGGCCGATACAAGTTCGATTTCGACAATCCCTATGCCGTCTACCTGCACGACACGCCGTCGCAGGCGACTTTCTCGCGCTTTGACCGGCTGGCGAGCCATGGCTGCGTGCGGCTGGAAAAGCCCGGCGCGCTGGCGGTGCTGCTGTTGAAGGACGATCCGAACTGGACGCAGGAGGCCATCCAGGCCGCCGTCGACACCGGCGTGACACAGCGCGTGCCGCTGCCCAACAAGGTCGCGGTGTTCCTGTTGTACTGGACGGCCTATGCCAGCTCTGACGGCGGCATGAATTTCCGTTCCGATCCCTATGGTTGGGACAAGAAGCTGGCACAGAAGATCGAAGCGCGCGCCGCCATTCAGGCACGCGCGGGCAAATGAAGGGGGAAGCCATCATGACCAAGAATTTCCGCCGCGGCGCTATCGCTGCCGTCATCGCGCTCGCCACGGCGCTCGCCGCCTGTTCGGGCGGGCAGGAAAGCGCGCCGGTCGAAACCAACATCCTGAACATGGGCGAGCCGGTCGAGACGACGGTTCCCGACATGACCGGCATCGACAATTTCGCCGACCCCGAACCCATGCCGTCGGAAAGCCCGACCGCGGCACCCGCAAAGCCGATCGCCGACGTCACCGCCGACGAACAGACGATCGACGATGCCGACGCCGTCGGCATGACCGCGCGCGTCGACCGCAGCACCCCGGCCGCCACGCCGACCGAGGCACCCGCCGAAGGCCAGCATTGATACGATACCCCCGGTGCCGGGCATGATATGCGCGGCACCGGAGCAAGGGGTTCGCAAGACACCGGGCGCGCGCCCTGAATCGAGCGCCCGCTTGTTTCCCCTGCGCATTGCGCGCCCGGGCGTTTATCCCCCGGCGCGCCGGAAACCGGCCAATCCCGCCGGGGACGGACAGCGCACCTCCCGTCGAGCCGGTGCAGACGGCGTCAATGTCCCACGGCGCGCGAGAAGAAGTTCATCGCGATCACGCCGGCGACGACGAGGCCTATGCCCAGCCAGGCCGCCGGATCGAGCGCCTGGTGCAATGCGAGGAAGCCGACCGTGGCGGTCCGCATACTTCCAAGACCCGCCCGGATCGCATGGGCGATTCCCAGCGGCAGAAGCTTCAGCGGCTGGGACAGCGTATGGAACGACCCCACATAGCAGAGCGCCATCGCCGCCATCGGCCAAGGCCGTGTGCATTACGCCGGTTTCTGCAGAAAGGCCGATCGCGGCACTTCCAGCGCGATGGCTAATGCAAGCGCGATATAGGCGGTACTGAGGGATAGCATCGCAGGCCTCCGTTTGGGGTTCGGAAGCGACCGCTGCATTTCGACCCGCGGTTCCCGACCCGGTTGGCGCCGAGGCAGGGAAGAACCCGTCTGCGACAGGCGCGGGAGCCACCATCCTGCTGCTCTATCTGCGGCATTTGGTTCAGCTGCGCTCAGGCATCGACAATGACGAAGGAACCCTGGCTGATTCAAATCTTGCCGTGGCCGTCGGGAAGCTACGCGCGCCTTGTCATCCCTGTACGGCGCGCTTCGACCGCCGGTGAAGGAGGCGGTCCGCTTCAGACCTAGTCGGCCTTGCGAGACGCAAAGCACCGAGGCAATCGAGGAACACCGGCGTTTCCACGGATCACCACGGCAGCATTGCTGGCCGGCGATGACGGCCGTGCTTCAATCCAAACAGAGCAGACGCCAAAGTCGGCGGGCAGCAGTGCCTTTCGCTGCAGCGTGGCCAATGCGTCTGCGTCTTGCGCGCGCACGCGGGCCATGACGCCGCGCTCACCGCCAGCGGCCGTACACCCCCGGCATCCAGTTGCGCGTGACGGTGACGCGGTCGCCCCTGCGCGCGACCTTGAACAGAAGCGCGGCGAATTCGTCGGGCAGGCCGATGCAGCCATGCGTGGCGTAGCGCCCGTCGACGCTCTCCCCGCTCCCGTGAATTGCGACGCCGCCCCAGGTCAGGCGGAGCATGTACGGCATCGGCGCGTGGTAGATGTTGGAGACATGGTCGATGTCCTTTTCCAGGATGGGAAAGGAGCCGACCGGCGTTTCCATGCCGTCGTTGCCGTGGATGATGAGCGATCGGCCGATTTCCGATCCGCCGCGATAGACGTACATCTGCTCCGCCGTCAGGTCGACGACGATTTCCAGCGGGCCGGCGGGCGCGCCTTCGGGCTCCCACAGATATTCGCCGGGCCGAAGCGGCCGGTCGACATCGAGCACCGACGTCACCACCGGCCCTTCGCCGGGCGCCGCCACGGCGTGCGCGGGCCCCGCCGCCAGCAACGCGAACGCACACAACCCGAACAGGCGGCGCAGCGCGGCGGCACCATGGCGGAAGAGGGTTCGTGATTGCATGACGCCCCGATATGTGGCGGCGGGGCGCCGCTTGGCTAGAGGGGGATTTTGCCCTGTCTCGCCCCGGGACGCGGCGACGGCGCGTTAGGATTTGTGCGGAGAGGCCGAGCGCGCGAAGCGGAACCGCTTACCCGGCCACGCGACGGTACGGGCGCAGCGGCACGTACAGGCCACTCCACCCCACGTGGCGCTCTTTGCGTGAAGTTGCAAGCCTGGCCGAAAGATCCCGAGTTAGGCATAAAAGCCACCCTATTTGCAGCGATGTGTACGGTGAGGGTTGTTTCGCTGCCTGTCGCAGGGGGGATTGATAGGATTCGTCAGGCAACGGCGGCGCTACTCCGACCGGAAACAAGCCGATCTGATGTCGGCCAGTCCCCTTCACCGGCTGTCAGGCGCTGCGCGTTCACACGCGGCCAAAGCCTCGGCAGCAACATCGTCCGCAAACCAGTCAGCCGACGGCTCCGCCCAGATGCGCAGATCAGGGATGAGAGATGGATGCGCGCAGACGACAGCGGCTTCGAGCATCGGAATAGCCACAGTATCGGCGCGTAACGCCTGTTGCACGAGTGGAAGGGCAAGCTTCACATCGCGCTTCGCCAGCCCCAGGACCGCTTCGGCCCGGACGATGGAGTCATCGTCCCCGGCGGCGCTTATCAATGCTGCTCGCACGAGAGGCGTATCCACCGGTTCTTGCGCGAGCAAAAAGGTCGCCCAATCGCGATTTGACAGATTGTCATCGCGCGTGAGAACTATGACGCGACGAAGATTCTCTTCGGCTCTCTCGCTGCCGGACAGCAGCATCTCTTCCGCTACGACGGCTTTCAGGAAATCGGATTCGGGTTCGTAACCGGTACGCATGCACGGAGACTGCCTCGAAAGCTTGCAGCCATCAACCGGGACCGCCGACCGGTCGCACCTGGATTTCGCAAAGGCAAGGGCAGATCGAATGCAGCCGGTCCTTAAAAGTAGGTCACGGCGCCACGCCCGATGCGCGCCGAATCCCCAGACTTGACTCCTGCGCCGATCGCGCTAAAGGCCCACGCTTCACGGGCGCCCACAAGCGCGCGTGTGCCGTCCGAGACAGCGAGTGCCGGGAATATGCCCGGCTTGATTTCTCGCCTAGACGGGGATTGATTTCCAACCGGCGCTTTGCCCCGGATTTCCGGCGGCCGGCGTTCGGGTCTCGCCCAGGGTATATGCCTGGCCGCGACGATCATTGCCCCTCGGACATTCGTGAACCGCTTTCCCGGCGACGGGAAGGCATGAACTGAGGAGACCGGCATGGATCGTTCCCAGAAGGCCGAAGCCGTTGCCGTGCTGAACAGCACCTTCTCCGAGGTCGGCGTGGTGGTTGTCACCCGCAACCTCGGCATGTCCGTCGCGCAGTCGACGAACCTGCGTACGAAGATGCGTGAAGCCGGCGCGAGCTATAAGGTCGCGAAGAACCGCCTTGCCAAGATCGCGATCGACGGCACCGATTATTCGGTGATCGGGGACCTGCTTACGGGTCCGACTGCGCTCTCCACTTCGATCGATCCCGTGGCTGCCGCCAAGGTGATCGTCGATTTCGCCAAGACGACCGACAAGATCGAGATCGTCGGTGGCGCAATGGGGGGCCAGCTGCTCGACGCGGAAGGCGTGAAGGCGCTCGCCTCGCTGCCGTCGCTGGATGAACTGCGTGCGAAGATCGTCGGCCTGGTCCAGGCCCCGGCGACCAAGCTGGCGCAAATCGCCCAAGCCCCGGCCGCACAGCTTGCGCGCGTGTTTTCGGCTTATGCCGAAAAGGACGCCGCATAAGCGGCTCCTTGCGACCAATTACCCTGAATCAAACTATTTACTGGAGTTACTCACATGGCTGACCTGAACGCTCTTGTTGACCAGCTGTCGGAACTGACCGTCCTGGAAGCTGCTGAACTGTCGAAGATGCTCGAAGAAAAGTGGGGCGTCTCGGCCGCTGCCGCGGTTGCGGTGGCCCCGGCCGCCGGTGGCGCCGCCGGTGGCGCCGCCCCGGTCGAAGAAAAAACCGAATTCGACGTGATCCTGACCGGCGACGGCGGCAAGAAGATCAACGTCATCAAGGAAGTCCGCGCCATCACCGGCCTGGGCCTGACCGAAGCCAAGGCGCTGGTCGAAGGCGCCCCGAAGCCGGTCAAGGAAGGCGTCAACAAGGACGAAGCCGAAAAGATCAAGGCGCAGATCGAAGCCGCCGGCGGTACCGTCGAGGTCAAGTAATCGGCCTGCCGCTCCCCTGCGCGGGAGTGGCAATCAAAACGGAATGGGGGCGGTGCGCGCGGCGTGCCGCCCCTTTTCATTTGGCGCTTCTATCGCTTGCGAAGAGAGGCTGGGCGCGGCGTCCCAGGTCCTGGCGTCGCTGCGCTCGCAACCACGACCCCAGGGTCGCCGCGGTCGCAATCGAAACAATCGTCTTTCTCTTGCCCCGCCGCCGGCCAGCGCGGCGGGCATGCTATTCGCCAAAAGTCGTAGTTCTGGCCGCGGCGGCGAAGGGCCTTTAATTCCGGCAGGCAATGTTGTCTTATTTTACAGTTAAATTTCAATTATTTGAATGTTTATGATGCATCGCAACATCGAATGTTGCACCGCACCTTGCGCGAGCCACACGCACGACCAAGGCCCGCGCAATTGCACCTTTTGCAACCGAGGCTAGGAGGGCGGCAGTTCCTATCGACAGGGGAGTTGGATGAGCGGCGATCGTATCCGGTGCGTGGAATTGAAGTCTCGCGTGATGCGCGCGGAGGATGCGGCCGCGCTGATCCGCCCGGGTTCCACCATCGGCATGAGCGGCTTTACCGGTTCGGGCTATCCCAAGGCCGTGCCGCTGGCACTGGCGAAGCAGATCGAGGCGGCGCATGCCGCCGGCGACAAGTTCGCCGTACGGATCTGGAGCGGGGCGTCGACCGGGCCCGAACTGGACGGCGCGCTGGCCAGGGCGGACGGGATCGAATTCCGCCTGCCCTATAACTCCGACCCGATCGCGCGCGAAAAGATCAACAACGGCACGATGGAATATTTTGACATGCACCTGAGCCAGGTCGCGCCGATGGCGTGGCAGGGGTTTCTGGGGCCGCTCGACACCGCGGTCGTCGAGGTGTCGGGCATCACCGCGGACGGGGCGCTGATCCCGTCGTCGTCGGTGGGCAACAACAAGACCTGGCTCGATTGCGCCGAACGCGTGATCCTGGAAGTCAACCGCTGGCAGAGCGCCGCGCTGGAGGGGATGCACGACATCTATTACGGCACGGCCTTGCCGCCCGCGCGCGTGCCGATCCCGCTGGTCCGCCCTGACGACCGGATCGGCCAGCCCTATTTCCGGTGCAACCCCGACAAGATCGTCGCGATCGTCGAAACCGACGCGCCCGACCGCAACGCACCGTTCAGCGCGCCCGACGCAAGCGCGCTGGCGATTGCGGGGCATCTGATCGAATTCCTGACGCACGAGGTGCGCAAGGGCCGCCTGCCCGCCGCGCTGCTGCCGATCCAGTCGGGAGTGGGCAATATCGCCAACGCCGTGCTCGCCGGGCTGATGGACGCGCCGTTCGACCCGATGACTGCGTTCACCGAAGTGCTGCAGGACGGGATGCTCGACTTGCTCGACAGCGGGAAATTGCGCATGGCGTCGGCCACCGCCTTTTCGCTCAGCCCCGAAGCGGCGGAGCGGATCAACCGCGACATGGCGAAGTTTCAGGGCCGGCTGATCCTGCGCCCGCAGGAGATCAGCAACCACCCGGAACTGGTCCGTCGCCTGGGCTGCATCGCGATGAACGGGCTGATCGAAGCCGACATTTACGGTAACGTCAATTCGACGCATGTGATGGGGTCGCGCATCCAGAACGGCATCGGTGGGTCGGGCGATTTCGCGCGCAACGCATATATTTCGATCTTCGTCACACCATCGACCGCGAAGGGCGGCGCGATTTCGGCGATCGTTCCGCAGGCGTCGCATGTCGACCATATCAACCAGGACGTGCAGGTGATCGTCACCGAACAGGGGCTGGCCGACATGCGCGGGCTGGCACCGCGCGCACGCGCCGAGTTGATGATCGAGAACTGCGCGCACCCCGACTATCGCCCGATGCTGCGCGACTATTACGAACGCGCGCGCAAGGGCAGCTATGGCCAGCAGACGCCGACGCTGCCCGGCGAGGCGCTGGCGTGGCACCAACGGTTCATCGACACCGGCACGATGCGGATGTGACGCGCGGGCGGCGGCCGGCCGGGCCGGCCGCCGTTCGGCCTATGCGGGCACCTCTCACCGCAGCTTGCGTGCCAGGCTATGGCGCCCGGCGACCGCTCCATTTTCATCCACGTCCAGCCGATACGCGATGCGCAAAGCCACAATCAGATTTCCGCCAAAACAGGACCAGGGGCTACTCCCACCTCGATCAACGCCTCGACCGGCAAGCCCCCCGTCGCTTCGATCTCGGCTGAGGAACTGGTGCACGCCGGAGGGCCGCCGCACGAGCGCTTACCGCATCATCCCCGACAGCGTAGGGTCCCCACCCCCGAACCGATGCCGCAGCGCTCCCGCCACATGCACCATGGCCAACCCCAACAGCGTGAAACCCGCCCATTTGTGAAGCTGGCTCAAGCGAATGCTCCACCCCGGCGCAGTGCCGAACAAGTCGGGCATGGGAAGGCCACCCAGCCATCGCATGTCGCTGCCCGAAAGGCTATCGGCGAGGTAACCGCTCAACGGCAACGCAATCAGGAGAAACGCAAGGGCGCCATGCACGACGCGCGCCGCGGCCCTGGCCGCCGGCCCGCCACGCGGCGCGGGCCGGGGCAGGCGCCGCCGCACGGCCATCCACACAAGCGCCAGCAACAGCACTGCCGCCCCGCCCGTCCGGTGCCAGCCGATCCCCACCATGTAGCGATCGATATAGCGCTGGCTCCAGTCGGGCGGTGACAGCAGGTAGAGCGCATAGCCCGCCGTCGCCAGCGCGAGCGATGCCGTAGCCCAGTGGAGCACGACAAGGATGCGCGGCCAGCGCGCCGGGCGCACGCGCGTCAATTGGTGCGGACCGGCGCGATCGCGCCGCATTGACGCAGCGCCGGGATGATCGGGCGGACCGCGGCGATTTCCGCCTCCGCCTCGACTGGATGGTCGGTCGCGAGCAGGTCGACGCCCTGCCCCGCCAGTTCGGCGTAGATCCCCTTGAGCCCCAGATTGACGATGGTGGTATCAACATACCACAGCGTGCCATAGGCGACCGTCATGCCGCGATCGTGGAGCGCCTTCCACAACGCCACGTCGCGCTTGCCGATTCCGTTCCACGCAATGACGCGCTTCAAGTCGATCCCCGCCGCCGCATAGCGATCGAGCGCAGCGACATCGGGCGTATCGAGCGTCATCGTGATCGACGGGTCAAGCTTTTGCAGCGCGACTGCGTCGTCGATGCTGTTGATGAGCAGCATGACCCAGGGCTGCGCATGCGCCGCCTGGATCTCCGCCACCACCTGCGGCAGCGTGTCGCTTTCCTTGACCTCGGCCAGCACCAGCGCGCGGTCGCGCGACCACGCGATCATGTCCGACAGGCGCGGCACGTGGAAGCCGGTCGGCTTGCCGTCGTCGTCTTCCAGCTCATAGGTGCGGATCGTCGCCCAATCCTGCGCGCGGATCGGGCCGGTGCCGGTGCTGGTGCGGTCGAGCGTGTCGTCGTGCATCAACACCAGCACGCCGTCGCGCGTGCGGTGGATGTCGACTTCCATCAGCGCGGGCACCTGGCTGACGGTATGCGCGGCGGTTTCGATGGCGTTCTCGGGATAGCCCGGCCCCACGCCGCCGCGGTGCGCGCTGGCCAGCGTGCCCTTGCCGCGCAGGCAGGCGAACAGGTCCGCGACCGTCGCATAGGGATTGGCGATCGGCACGCGCGGCTGGGGCAGCGGCCGAGTGTCGCGCGCGGCCACCGGCGCCGCGATCGGCGCGGCGACGGCAAGCGTGGTGGCCGCGATCAGCGCGACGGCGAGTTTGCTGGACATGGTCCCGGCTCCTTTGTTTCGGTGCGACCCGAGGGGACGATCAGAAGTGCGCGCGCGCGCCGATCAGCCAGGTGCGCGGCGCGCCGCGATAGCTGTCGGGTTCCTCATATTTCTCGTCGAAGGCGTTGCGCAGCGTCGTGAACAGCTCGACCTGGTCGACCAGCTTGTAGCGCGCGGTGAAGTTGACCAGGCTGTAGGCATCGACGCTGCCGTTACCCAGATAACCGCCGCCGGGGCCCCAGGGGCTGGTCGGCGCGTACAGCACGTCGTCGCGCTCGCCCCGGCGCAGATATTCGGCGGTGAGCGACAGCGGCGCGACCGGGCGGACCGTCAGGCTGCCCGACCAGCTATGCTTCGGGCGGCGCAGCAACCGTGCGCCGGTCGTGTCGTTGAACGCATTGGTGCGCGTGTAGTTGACGCGCAGGTCGATCAGGTCGCCCGCCTTCGCCGTCACGCTGAGTTCATAGCCGTCGATCTTGGCCCGTCCGACGTTGCGGTTCGACGACGTGGCGCCGTCATATTCGATCAGGTCGCGGATGCGCGTGTCGAAATAGGTGGCGGACACGCCGATATGCCCCGACGACCCGATGTCGGTGCCCGCGTCCAGGCCCATTTCGAACGACTTGCCGTGTTCCGGGCGCAGATCGGGATTGGGGTTGGTATAGACGCTGCTGGCGAAACGCTCGCTCAGCGACGGTGCCTTGAACGACGTGCCATAGGCGGCATAGACGCGCCCGCCGATTTCGGGGAGGTGGAGCACCGCGCCGCCGTTCCAGGTCGTGACCGCGTCGAAATATTGCGGGTCGTCATAGCGCAGCGATCCGTTCAGCTCGATTCGGTCGAGGATCGACACCTGCGCCAGGCCATAGACGGCGGTCTGCTTTTCCGACCGCGCGAGCGGGTTGCTATACCCGTCGAACGCCGTGATCTTGTCCTTCTGCCACTCCAGTCCGGCGGACAAGGTCGTCTTCACGCCTTCGGCCGGGCGCAGGTCCAGCCGGTTGCGCCACGCGGCAAAGGTGCGCAGGCCGGTGGCGCTGGTATCGACCCCGCCATAGGGATTGTTGACATCGGGGTCGTTCCATTCGGACCGCTTGTTGTCGACCTGTCCGAATTCAAGGTCGCCCTGATAGGCGCCGTCGAGCGCGACATAGCGCGGCGCGACGCGCCACAGGAAATAACGGTCACGACCGCCCCGGCCCGGACGATCGAGCGCGGCGTCATCGAAATCGGTCTTCGCCTTGCGATAGCGCGCCAGGCCGCGCAGCGTCAGCCCGTCGACGACCGACAGTTCGGCATTGCCGGTAAGCGTGAAGAAGCGGCTGCCGTCGCGCTCGCCCAGATCGTCTGCGATGCGCGCCGACACATTGTCGAACCCGCCGGTTTCGAAATATTCGCCGGTGACGGCATAGGCGAGCGGCCCCGCCGTGCCGCGCGCGCCCGCCATGCCGCGATAGCTATCCAGATTGCCGCCCGACACCTCGACATAGGGAATGAACGCCCGGTCGCCGCCGATGCGCGGGATGAAGTTGATGACGCCGCCGATCGCATCCGACCCGTAGACCGCCGAAGCGGGGCCGCGAAGCACCTCGACTCGGTCGAGGTCGCCCAGCGTGTCCGACCCGAAGTTGAACTGGCCGTTCGGAGTCGACGAATCGTTCAGGCGGATGCCGTCGTACAGCGCCAGCGTATGCTTGGAATTGGTTCCGCGCGAGAAGACCGACGTCAGCGTGCCCGCACCGCCGCTCTGGACGACGCTCAGCCCCGGAATCGCCTTCAGCGCGTCGACGGCGGTGACATAGCCCTTTTCCTCAATGTCTTCGCGCGTGACGACATCGGTGCGCGCGGCGACATCGTCGGCGTGCGTCGAGCCGCGCGTCGCGGTGACGACGATCGGCGTGTCGTCCTGGCGGTCCTGCGGTTGGGTCTGGCCCTGCTGCGCCGATGCGGGCTGGACGATCGCAACCGACAAGGGAAGCGCGAACATCGCTGAGATGTAACGATTTGCTGACATGGTGGAACGACCCCCGGTTTATGCCTGTGTGCTGGCGCCCTAGGATGGCTCGATGACTCCCCTGTTTCGCGACGATAACGGTGAAAAGTCGTCCACGAATGAAAGCGTATGGCGGCCGCTTGCCGCCCGCTCCGACGCGGACTCGCGGCGCTGGCCCGCGCTGGTGCGGCGGCTGCGCGAGCGGCTGGGCGTCAGTCAGGGCGCGCTTGCCGAGCGGCTGGGCGTCACCCAGGCTTCGGTTTCACGTTGGGAAAGCGGGACAGACCAGCCGTCGCTGCGGTTGCGGCGGACCATGCGCGACATGCTCAACGCATCCGACACGTCGCGACTCGAGCAACAGTTGCGCGCGCGGCTGCGCTATGCCCCCGCGCCGATGAGCGTGGTCGGCCCCGGCGCGCGGTTCCTCGACTTCAGCCGCAGTTTCGCAGCGGAGACCACCACCGACCCCGGCTGTCTGCGCGGCCAACTGGTGTACGGACATTTCGGCGACGCCGTCGACGCGACCACCGAATGCTGGGAACGCAGCGGCATCTTCACTGGCAACATCGTCTTCACGCTGACGGTGCTCGCGCTTCAACTGGATGGCAGCGACCCGGTCTACCTCCAGAATTTCGACACGCCTTACGTCTTCGAGGATCGGGTGATTTCGGTCTGCGAGACGCGTCGGGTATCGCGCGCAGTGTTCGAACAGCATATGCACGAATATGGTCGGCCGGTATTCTGTCTTTCGTACGACGAAATGGTCGATTGAGGCGCGACCGGCCGGTTACACGTCAATAAACCCGCGCCGCGCCGCCAGGATCACGGCGTGCGTCCGGTCCGAAACGCCCAGCTTGGCGAAGATGTTCTTCAAATGCGCCTTGACCGTGTCGGTCGACAGCGACAGCCGCCATGCGATCTGCTTGTTCGGATGCCCTTCGGCCACCAGCGCAAGGATGTCGGTCTCGCGGTCGGTCAGCCGTTCGTCGAGCGCATGGAGCGCGATGTCCTGCGCGATTTCGGAGCAGATTGCGCGGCGCCCCGCGTGCACCGCGCGTATCGCGTCGAGCAATTCCTTGCGGATGCAGCTTTTCAACAGATACCCCGCCGCGCCGGCACGCAGCGCACGCAAGGCCTGGGTGTCGCCGGGATAGGTGGTCAGTACCAGGATGACGGCGCCGGGGTCGATTGCCCGAATAGCCTTGATCGCATCTATCCCGCCCATCCCCGGCATCTGAATGTCCATCAACGTGACATCGGGACGTAACGCGGCGTAGCTGGCAAGCGCTTCCTTTCCATCATGCGCCTCGCCCAAAATCGCCATATCGTCCTGGCGATCGACAACGGCGGCAATGCCCTCGCGCATCATCGGATGGTCGTCCACCACCAGCACCCGGATCGGCCGCGCGGCGACCGACGTTCGATCCAGCATCATGACCTCCTATGGTGCATTCTTACCGGCCGCATAGGCGATAGCAGCCGGAACGGTCAGCGTCACTTGCGTCCCCCCTTCGCGCAACGGCCCAACCAGCAAGTCTCCTTGAAGCTTTCGCGCGCGTTCGCGCATTCCGGCCAACCCGAAATGGCCGTCGCGCCCCGCCGCGGCGATGGCGGGATCGATTCCGACACCGTTGTCGCAAAAGCATATCTGGAACGCGCCGGGGCGATACGCAATGCGGATTTCGACACGCGTGGCCCGCGCGTGGCGCCAAATATTGAACAATGCCTCATTCGCGATACGAACGACTTCGTCCGCGGCCATCGGGTCCAGCGTTCGGATTTCGCCTTCGCTGGTCAGTACGATATCGACGTCGAGGTCGAATGCCTGCCGCCGCGCAATGCCCAGCAGGAGCGCTTCGAAATCGGTCACTGCGCCCACCGGGCGCAGGCCGCGCACGCGGTCCCGCCCCTCGGCAAGCAGCGCGTCAGCCTGGTCGAGCGCCTCCTCCATCGCAACTCGCGCCGGCTCGGACGGCGGTATTTCGTCGGCCACAAGCTGGAACCGCAAGATCAGCGCCTGGATCGACTGGAGCAACGTGTCGTGCAATTCCCGTGCGATGCGTTCGCGCTCGGCCATCCGCTCGGCCATCCTCGACCGGATACCCGATGCCGCGGTGCGCAGCCGCAACGCATAGCCACACCAAAGCAGTGCGAGGATCGCCGTCGCGCACAGAAGCTTGAACAGCCAGCTTTCGAAAAAAGTCGGCCGAATGACGAAATCCAGCGTCGCACCGGTGCGGTTCCACACGCCGGCATCGTTCGCGGCGATCACCCGGAAACGATAGCTGCCCGGCCGCAGATTGGCATAGCTCGCTTCGCGCCGCGGACCGGGGTCGACCCAATCCTCGTCCACGCCATCCAGGCGGTACCGGAACGCCACTCGGTCGGGCACCGCGAGCGATAGCGCCGAATAGGCGATCGTCACTGCCCGCGTCCCCGCCGCCAGCGATACCGAGGACGGGTCCTGAAATCGCGAATCGCGCGTCGCGATCGCGCGTATCGTGACGGGCGGCGGCACCCGGTTGCGGATCAGGTGCCGTCCATCGACATACACGACACCCGCGCGGTTGAGGAACCAAATCCGGCCGTCACCGGTCGCCCCCGCCTGCGCGCCGCGAAATCCGGGGTGCTGCGTAGACCCCGGCAACCCGTCGCGATTGTCGAACAGCAGGCGATCCAGCGGTGCGTGCTCATCCTCGAACGCGCGGTTCAGCGCCGCGGTTGATACACGCGAGACCCCCTCGACACCCAGGAACCAGCTACTGCCGTCGGCGGCCTGGACGATCCCGCGAGCGTTTGCCAACCAGGGCGCCCGCGTACCGGAAATGCGGCGGATTTCGTCGCCGCGCAGCCGCGCGAGCCCGCGCGCACCGCTCACCAGCAAATCGCGCCCGCCGACCGAAGCCAGCGTCGAGATATTGCCGATCCCGATCCGCGCGGGCGCCAAATAGCGGACGTGGTTGCCGCGCACTCTGACCAGCGTCTTCAAATTGATGGTGAAGGCGATGTCTCCGTCCGGGTCGGCAACAAGATCCCAGATCTCCTCGCTCGCCATGCGCCCCTTGCCCGCATGCCATCCGCGCGCATCGTGCCAGTGCATGCCGCCCTGGTTCGCGATCCAAAGCCTGCCGTGGCGATCCTGTGCGCAGCCATAGGCAAGCATCGGCCGGCCGGGCAACGGCACTTCACGGCGCCCGGATGGTCCAAGGTTCAGGATATGGTCGTATTGAATCAGCCAGATGCCGCCATCGCGCGCCGGACAAAGCGCCGTAATGTCGCGAATCCCGGTCTGTACGCGGCGCGGCGCGGCGTGCGGCGCGATTTCGAACAAGCTGTTCGACGAGGCGACATAGACGGTTCCGCCCGGCGTCGACGCGAGCCAGAGACCGGCCACCGGATCGGCCGGAATCGCCGATTCGCGCACCATATTGACGCGCCTGAACTGGTCCAGGCCCAGATCGCTGCCGATCCAGATGTTGCCCTCACGGTCGACCAGCGCCGGGCTGGTGACGTCGGACGTCAGCCCCGCCGTCGCACGCATGCGTTCCACGGCGCCCGTTGCACGCGCGGCAGGCATATCGGGGGCGGCGATATGGAAAAGGCCGGTCGAGCGCGTCGTACCCCACAACCCGCCCCAGCGGTCGAATACCAGCGTCGCCAGCCGAAGGTCCGGTACCGCAGGGAAGGACGGCAGCGTCGCGCGGCCTGCACCCAGCATCATTCGCGTGGTGTCGCGGTCGGCACCCCACAGGTTGCCCGACGCGTCCACGGCAAGGCGCGTCGTCGATACCGGCAGGGCCAGCGCATGAAATCGGCGCGCGCCGGGCGGTAGCGCGAGCAGCATGCTGCGCGCGCCCCCGCGTTCGATCATCGACGCCAGTATCGTACCGTCGGGCATGCGCAACAACGACACGATAAGCCCCGGCTGCAGCCCATCGGCCCAGTCGACTTTCTCCCATCGACCGTCGCGAAAGCGCGCCAGCCGATTTTCCATGCCGCCCCACACTGCCCAGATCGCGCCGTCCGGTCCTTCGACCATCATCGTGATCTGCGGGGGCGCATCGGGCATCGCCGCGTCGACCAGCGCACCGTCGCGCAGCGTAGCCACGCCCTGCCCGCGCCCATATCCGACCCACAACTGGCCGGCGCGCGTGACCAGCAGCGCAGTGGGGATTGCGCCGCCAGCGTCGGATTGTGTCGCCGACGCCACCTCTTCGAACGCGACGCCGTCGAAACGGAACAGACCGCGCTGGCTGGCAACCCACAGATAGCCGTCCGGCGTCTGCGCCAGGCCGGAAATACCAGGGGGCGCGCCATCGTCTTGAGTCCAGCGGCTGTGCCGGAAATGGTCGAGCGAATAGCCGGGCACTTGCGCGCGAAGGCCCGGCGGCGCGAACAGGGGCAGGGCGACCGCCGCGGCGATGGCGCACGCGCGCCTGAAGCGCCAAACAGCCACGCTGCGCTCACCTCTCATTCGCTGCCCCCACCCGACCCGGCGCCCGGGAAATTGGCCCGGCCAGTGAGCGTATCACAATTCCGGCTGGACTGGGCAGTTACCCGAAAGAGGGGGTGGAACGTGCACGAAGGGGAGTTCTGACGACCTTTGCCGCCGTGGTAAGCAGCGGCGGCAAAAGCGATCTGAGCGAAGGGATCACGCCCATGGACCGGACACCCCACTTCCTCGACGCGATCGCACGACGCGATTTTCTTGCCGGCACCGCTGCCATTTCAGCGCTTGCAGCCGTGCCCGGCGCCTTCGCGGCCACTGCGCCGCACCCAGGAGAACACCCCATGCCAAAGATCACGACCGCCGACGGTACCGAGATTTTCTACAAAGACTGGGGCCCCAAGGACGCGCAGCCGGTCCTGTTCCACCACGGCTGGCCGCTGAGCGCCGACGATTGGGACAACCAGATGCTGTTCTTTCTGGCGCAGGGCTATCGCGTGATCGCCCACGATCGCCGCGGCCACGGACGATCGACCCAGACCGACACCGGCAACGAAATGGACACCTATGCCGCCGATGTCGCGGCGCTGACCGACCATCTGGACCTGAAAGGCGCGATCCATATCGGCCATTCGACGGGCGGCGGCGAAGTGGCCCATTATGTCGCGCGCGCCAAACCGGGCCGCGTCGCCAAGGCAGTACTGATCGGCGCCGTTCCGCCGATCATGGTCAAGTCGGACAAGAACCCCGGCGGCCTGCCGATCGAAGTGTTCGACGGGTTCCGCAAGGCGCTCGCCGACAATCGCGCGCAATTCTATGTCGATGTGCCGAGCGGTCCCTTCTATGGCTTCAACCGGCCGGGCGCGAAGGTCGACCAGGGCGTCATCTGGAACTGGTGGCGGCAGGGCATGATGGGCGGCACCAAGGCGCACTATGACTGCATCAAGGCTTTCAGCGAGACGGACTTCACCGACGACCTGAAGCGGATCGACGTCCCCGTGCTGGTACTGCATGGCGAGGACGATCAGATCGTTCCGATCGCCGACTCCGCGCTGCTTTCGATCAAGCTGGTGAAACACGGCACGTTGAAGACCTATCCCGGCCTGCCCCACGGCATGTGCACCACGCACCCGGACATCGTGAACCCCGACCTGCTGGCGTTCATGAAAGGCTGAACCGCGCACGCCCGCACCGGAAAGAGCAAGGGGTGGCCGACACCATCGTGCTGATCCATGGGGCATGGCTGACGCCTAGCTCCTGGGATCGCTTCCGCCAGCGCTTCGAAGCCAGCGGCATGACAGTGGCCGCCCCGCCCTGGCCGTTCCTGGACCGCCCGGTGGACACCCTCCGCCGGGCGCCAGACCCCCGACTGGCGCAGCTCGGCGTCAAACCGATCGTTGACCATTATGCCGCAATCATCGCGGCAATGCCGCGTGCGCCGATCGTTATGGGCCACGGGTTCGGCGGGCTGATCGCGCAATGCCTCGCCGACCGGGGGCTGGGCGCCGCCGTCGTGTCGATCGGCGCGGTACCGCCTCGTGGCGTCGCGCCCGCTCCCGTCGCGATCTGGAATGCGATGCCCGTCCTGACTGCATGGAACGGCTGGAACCGCGTCCTGCGCGTGACGCAGCGCGGATTTTCCTCGACTTTCGGCCACGCGCTCACCGACGCCGACAAAGCCTATGCGCACGACAAATTCGTCGTCCCCGCGCCGGGGCGGCCTTTTTTTCAGGCGGCGCTGGGCATCGGCCCCGGCGTCGACTGGAAGAACCCGCGCCGTCCCCCCATCCTTTTGATCGCCGGCGAAAAGGACCGCATTGTCCCGCCGTCGATGGTGCGGGCAAACTATCGGCGGCATCTGCGCTCGCCCGCGCCCGCTGCGCTCTATGAGTTCGCCGGCCGGTCGCATTGGCTGTGCAACGAAGAAGGGTGGGAGGAAGTCGCCGACCGCGCCCTTTCGTGGGCCGTCCACCATCGAACGCCGGGCGCCTAGCGCGTCTCCGGATCACGCCGGAGCAACGCGCCGACACAACCACCCGCCGCGCTCGCCAGATCGCTCGGCCACGCAGCCCGGCGGGCGCGCTAAAGCCGGAACATCGCTTCCAGCCCGACCATATGGATCGTCCGCGACGGCCCCGTGGCGCGGACGAACGCGCCGGGCACGAATATCGAATAGGATGCAGTCAGCGAAACGAACGACCCGGCCCGCCATTCCAGCACCAGCTCGCCCTGGTTGCCGACATGGGCAGGATCGCCGCCGCTGCCCGCCCGGATCAGGCTGCCGGAGACGGAATAGATGCCGTCTCCCCGGCTTTCACGCCAATAGGCGATGCCGACCAGGCCAAGGTTTACGCCATGGCCCAACTCCATTTCGATTGCCGGGTGCAGGTTGATTATATTGTACGGCCCCAATGGCGACAATTCACCGAAATATTTGCCTTTGGGGAACATTGGATTGAATGTCTGGAGCACCGGGTCCGCCCTGTCGTGGTCGCCGCCTGCCAGATTGGCGCGCAACCGCAGCGTAAGGGGCGCCAGGCGCACATTGGTTTCCGTCGCCAGCGACCAGGCGCGGATCGGGGCGCCGTCGAAACGCCCGCGCTGAAGCATCGCTTCCCAGTTCCAGCTCCAGCGGCCGGAATGCCCATAAAGGCGCGCGCCCCATGTCCGCCGGTGTTCGTCCCCCGCCCCCTGTTCGTACAGCGCCTGCGTGTTGCGATAATCGAGCAGGTAGAGGTCGAGCCCGGTCGGTCCGACCGGCATGCCGGCATAGATTCCCGACAGCCGCTGCATAGAGGATGGCGCATCGTCGAAATCGCGCGGACCCACGCGAACCGGGCGCAATGCGAGAAACTGGATGCGCACGCGGCCGATGTCGCCGATGGCGCGCGCGCCGTCGAACGCGCGCGGATCGTTCGGGCCATAGCGGGTGCCGACCAGCCGTTCGGAGCCCAGCGCGACCATTTCCCGCCCCCCGCGCAGCGTGAACGCCGCCTTGCCAAGCGGCAGCCGCAGGTCGCCGAAACCCTGCAACAGGTCGATGCCGGTTTCGTCCGCAGGCCCCTTGCTGCGCCCCGGTCCGGTGGCGCGGCTGGCGATCAGTTGCACAAAGCCGCGCGCGGGGCCCGCGTGAAGATCGGCGTGCGGCATAACCCGCAGCCACACCGTCGCGCGGTTGGGCCGACCGGCGCTTCCCCACTCGTCACCGCGATACCCCTCATATCGCGCCCGCGCCTCAACGCCTGTGCTCAGCCAGCTGCGCCCGTCGTCGTCCAGCGGCAGATATTTGGCGCGGATCCATCGCGGCTCGGTCTCGAGGTCGCGGTCGCGCAGCACCGACCAATCTTCGTCATAGCGCCAGTTCACCGGATCGACCGGCGCGTCCTGGGCGTGCGCCGTGCCCGCCATCGCCAACGCCAACGCGTACAGGCCCAGCGCCGCGCCGCGGGTCACTTCAGCCGGCTCGCCGTCGTCAGGCTGGCAACCAGCGCGATCGCGGCGGCGAGGAGAAGCGGAGCGCCGATTCCGTACCGCATCAGCATCCACGCGCCCACCGCAGCGCCCGCCAGGATACTAAGGATCGCCGCGATACGCCGAAGCCAGTTGGGATTGCCGCCGCCCGCGAAATGCGAATCCGCCGCCAGCCCCGCAATCGTGAGCGTCAGCACCGTCGTCGTCAGGTCGGCGACTTTCATCTGCCGTACCGTCGCGTTGCGCGCGCCCATCGCGAGCGCGGTCAGCGCGATCATCGCATAGCGGCTCGACACCGGATGCAGTGCCGCCTCGTCATACCCGGAGGCAAACCCGGCGGCAGCGGCGAGCAACCCCGCTTCCACCAGCCCCGCCGCGACAATCCAGCCGCGCAGCCGCTCCATCCCCAGCCAGGCGCCGATGCCCCCGCCCGCCGCCGCGCCGATAACGAAAAAGGCAAGCGCGGCAAGCGCGGGCAGGACCGAATAGTCGGGCGCTCCGGCAAGGCCGAAACCCAGGAACACGATATTGCCGGTCATGTTGGCGGTAAACACCTTGCCCATGCCCAGCACGCTGGCGGCATCGACGAGCCCCGTCGTCGCCGACAGCGCAAGCATCAGCGGCACCAGCGCGCGCGTACGGTCTTCAATCATCGGCACGTTCCCGCCTGACGGACAGCATCGCCACCAGCACAAAGCCGCCGGCGAGCCCGAGATGTTCGAAAAACGCATTGGTCGCGGCGAACCGCGCGGCCCCCGCCATTGTCCAGAAGGTGTTGGCGACCAGCGCGGCGGCGATCGTGAACACGCCCAGCATCCCGGCGCCCAGCCACACCAGCCGACCCGACAGCACCAGCGCGGACCCGACCAGTTCCACGGCAATCGTCAGCGCGGCCCACAGCGCGGGCGGCGTCATGCCGAAATGCGCCTGCTCGGCAACAGCGGCGGGGAAGTCGGCCAGCTTTACCACGCCGCCGACCAGATAGGCACCGACCAGCGCCAGCCGGGCGATGAACCCGGAGCCCGGCCATGCCAGGATCGCGGCAACCCAGCGCGGCACCGCTCAGACCGCCCAGCAACTGCAGCCCATGACGCCCCAGAAGGAACGCGCATCGGCCGCCGGTGCCTGCGATGCCAGCGCGAAGGCATGGTCGTGGCCATGGACCGCGCAGCCCGCGTGGCATTCGCACGCCTGCGCCAGCGCCTGCGCCTGCGGTTCGGAACGGCGATAGCCGCCGAACCGCGCGACCGGCGACCAGTCGGGCATCGCCGGCGGCAGCGGGGGTGCCAGCCCGGCGAAATCGCCTTCGCCATAGACCACGGCGCCGCCCAACAGAGTCAGCGCCGAACGGAGCTGCGCAATCTCGTCCTCCGGAACCGAGAAATAGTCGCCCGAAAGCAGCACCAGGTCGGCGAGCTGGCCCGCCTTCACCTGCCCCTTCTTCCCCGCTTCGTTCGAGAACCAGGTGTTGCGCTCGGTCCACAGCCGAAGCGCCGTTTCGCGGTCCAGCCGGTTGGCGACCGGATACAGCGTCGTGCCACCCACCGTCTTGCCGGTAACCAGCCAGGCGAGCGAGACCCAAGGGTTATAGCTTGCCACGCGCGTCGCGTCGGTACCGGCGCCGACGGGCACGCCTGCGCGCAGCATCGCGGCGACCGGCGGCGTCGCTTCAGCCGCGCGCGCGCCATAGCGTTCGGTGAAATATTCGCCCTGATAGGCCATGCGATGCTGGACCGCGATGCCGCCGCCGAGCGCGGCAATCCGGTCGATGTTGCGCGCGCTGATCGTCTCGCAATGGTCGAAGAACCAGTTGAGCCCGGCGAGCGGGATGTCGCGGTCGACTTTTTCGAACACATCCAGCGCGCGGCCGATCGTCTGGTCGTAGGTGGCGTGGAGCCGCCACGGCCACCGCTGTTCGGCGAGCAGGCGGATCACCGGCTCCAGGTCGCTTTCCATGTTCGCGGGCATCTCTGGCCGCTCGACTCGGAAATCCTCGAAATCGGCTGCGGAATAGACGAGCATTTCGCCTGCGCCATTGTGGCGGTACAGGTCGTCGCCCTGCCCCGGCGTCACCTGTTTCGACCAGGTGGCGAAATCGTTCAGCTCTTCCTTCGGCTTTTGCGTGAACAGGTTGTACGCGATGCGCAGCGTCAGTTGACCGTCGCGGTGCAGTTCCTCGATGATCGCATAGTCGTCCGGATAGTTCTGGAACCCGCCGCCCGCGTCGACGACGCTGGTGACGCCCAGCGCATTCAACTCGCGCATGAAATGCCGCGTCGAGTTTTTTTGATCCTCCGGCGGCAGCTTCGGCCCCTTGGCCAGAGTCGCGTACAGAATCGTCGCATTGGGCTGTGCCAGCAACAATCCGGTCGGGTTGCCCGCCGCGTCACGCTGAATCTCGCCGCCCGGCGGATTGGGCGTGTCCTTGGTATAGCCGACCGACCGCAGCGCCGCCGCATTGAGCAGCGCGCGGTCATAGAGGTGCAGGATGAACACCGGCGTATCGGGCGCGGCGGCGTTCAGCTCATCGAGCGTCGGCAGCCGCTTTTCGGCGAATTGATGCTCGGTAAACCCACCGACGACGCGCACCCATTGCGGAGCGGGCGTGCGCGCGACCTGCGCCTTCAGCATCGCCATTGCGTCGGCCAGCGTGGGCACGCCGTCCCAGCGCAATTCCATGTTGTAATTGAGCCCGCCGCGAATGACATGGATATGGCTGTCGATCAGGCCGGGGATCAGCCGCCGCCTGCCCGCGTCGATCACATGCGCGTCGGGCGCGGCCGCCGCGCGCGCTTCGCCCTCGCTGCCCACCGCCAGGATGCGGCCGTCGCGGATCGCGACTGCCTCTGCCACCGGATTGGCACGATCGAGCGTCGTCACCTTGGCATTGACGAGAAGAAGGTCGGTCATCGGCGGGTTTCCTGCACGCGCGAGGGAGGGGAATACGGCGGCCGCCGCGAGTCCGGCGAGCGTCTCGCGGCGATTGAGGGTCATGGGCGCGGGCCGTCGCCATCCGGCCGCGCCTGGGGCCCCAGCACCTTTTCCGCGCAGTCGTTGCGAAGAAAGGCGAGCACCGGCTCGCCGCCAAGGACGCGCCGCGCGACCGGCACCATCTGCTCACCCAACAGCATGCCGAGCAGCCCGACAAGCGCGATCGCCGGCGGCGCGGGCGACCGCACGCCCAGCAGCGAATAGAGCACGCCCGCGAGCATTCCGGCGCCCAGCGCCAGCAGATAAGGTTTCATCGCGTCCCCTCGCCGCAATCGGAGCGAACGGGCCGGGCATCGGGATGTGGGGCCATCCGCCCGGCCCGTCCTCAGGTCAGGCGGCGTGGGCCGCGCCGCCTTCCTGTGCGCCGAACATGGTTTTCGCATAGATGATGCCGAGGCCGTACCCGCCGCCGAACACCTTCGCGACGCCGGTGGTCATGTCATAGGTCTCGACACGCGCCCAGTCGCGCTGCAGTTCGAGCAGATATTGGAGCGACGTCATCGGCCGCGCACCCGCCTGGACCATGCGCGCCATCGCGCGTTCATGCGCCTCGTCCGACACGTCGCCGCAGGCATCGGCAATGACGTAGACGTCGAACCCCTGTTCGATCGCCGACAGCGCCGGGCCGACGATGCACACGCCCGTCCATAGCCCGGCGAGCACGATGCGCGGCTTGCCGATCGCATTGACGGCGCGGATGACATTCGCGTCTTCCCAGCAATTCATCGTCGTACGGTCGATGACGTCCGCGCCGGGCATCGCATCGGTAATCTCAGTGAACAACGGGCCGGAAAAGCTCTTCTCCGCAACCGTCGTCAGGATCGTCGTCACGCCGAACCCCGCGGCGGCGTTGGCCACGAGCGCCGTGTTGGTGCGCAGCAGCGCGGCGTCGATCGAACGCGTGGCGAACGCCATCTGCGACTGATGGTCGATCAGGATGAGCATATGGTCGGCAGGCGTCAGCAACGATTTGGCGGCAGTGGGCGTGGCAGTGACGGACATTTCGATCTCCCAGGCGGCGGGTCAGGGCCGGACGGCGCGCCCGGCGTGCGTGCAAGCGGCGCCGGACCAGGCCGGAACAGCGTGAACTCTATCGCCGCCGCCGCGGAACGGCATCCTCCGGCCGGGCGTCGTCGCGCCACTCTTTCGGGTAGTTTCGTCGCAATGCGGAATATCCCCAGGCACCCGACCGCGGACGGACCGGCTAGGGTCCGACACCGCGCGCGCGCCGCGCCGCGCGCCAGGAACCGCAAACGGCGCGAATCCTATTCGCACATGCAATATTGACACTCGACTTTGTTCGTTCGAACGAACAGGAGCATGTGCCATGGTATCCACATCCCTTCTCGAATCGGCGGTCGACCAGTTCGGCCGACTGGGGTTCGAAGGCGCGAGCACGCGTGACATCGCCCGTGCTTCCGGCACCGCGATGTCCTCGATCACCTATCATTTC
The DNA here is from genome assembly GCA_049323815.1 of Pseudomonadota bacterium. Taxonomy (GTDB): domain Bacteria; phylum Pseudomonadota; class Alphaproteobacteria; order Sphingomonadales; family Sphingomonadaceae; genus Sphingomonas. The sequence continues at coordinate 116,930 of JBMOOB010000048.1, forward strand.
GGCGGCAAGCACGGCCTGTACCTCGCCACCGCCGAACATATCGGCACCCAGGTGCTGGCGGCATTGCAACCGTTGCTCGACACGCTGCCCGGCGAAGACGCCCCGCGCGAAGAAACGCTTGAGGCGATGCTCGCGCTGATCGACCGGCTGGCGGGCGTGATGCTCGATCCCCGGTCCGAACGCTGGGCGCAGTTCGTGATCCGCGAACAGCAGCAACCGACCGAGGCGTTCGAACGGCTCTATGAAGTCGCCATGCAGCATATCGCCGCGGCATTGCTGACGCTGATGTCGCGCCTGCGCCCCGACCTGCAGGGCCGCGACTTGCCCGCGAAGGGCCTGCTCCTGATCGGCCAGGCGATGATCCTTCGCGCCGGCCGTGCATCGGTCTGCCGGGCGCTGGGCGTGGACCAGCTCGGCGCCGACGAAATCGCCCTGATGCGCGCGCACCTGCGCGCCAATGCCCTTGCCATCCTGTCGGAGAATCCCCGATGAATCGTCGCACCCTTCTGATCCTGCTGGCGGTCGCCGTGCTGGTGGTGGCGGGAATATTCACCCGCGGCTTCGGCCTGTTGGCCGACCCGCGCGGCGAGCAGCTCGTGCTCAACGGCAACGTCGACATTCGCGAAGTCGACATGGCGTTCCGCGTCGGCGGCCGTATCGACGGAATCGGTGTCGAGGAAGGCGACAAGGTCAAGCAGGGCCAGTTGCTCGCCACGATCGACACCGCGACGCTCGACGCCCGCGTCAACCAGGCCGACGCCCAGATCGCGCAGGCGCAGGCGCAACTCGCCAAGCTGCGCAACGGCAGCCGCCGCCAGGACATCGCCCAGGCGCGCGCGCGCGTCGCCGCCGCGCAAGCGGTCGCCGACAATGCGGAGGAAAACTACCGCCGCCGCCAGCCGCTCGTCGCCCCCGGCGCGATCAGCAAGGAAGTGTGGGACCAGACCGTGACCGCGCGCGACCAGGCGCGCGCGCAGCTTGCCGAGGCGCGGCAAGGCCTGTCGCTGCTGCAGGAAGGCAGCCGCGTCGAGGATGTCCGCGCAGGCGAGGCGCAGCTTGCCGCCGCGCGCGCGACGCGTGAAAGCGCCGCCACCGACCTTGGCGACACGCGGCTGGTCGCCGCGACCGCCGGCACTGTCGTCACGCGCGCGCAGGAACCGGGCGCGATCGTTCAGCCCGGCCAGACCATCCTGACACTGTCGATCGACCGGCCGATGCGCGTGCGCGCCTATGTCGCCGAATCCGACCTCAGCCGCATCACCCCCGGCATGAACGTGGAAGTTACCGCGGACGGCAATCCGAAAGTCTATCACGGCACCATCGGCTATATTTCGCCGCGCGCGGAATTCACGCCCAAGACCGTCGAGACCGAAAGCCTGCGCACCGACCTCGTCTATCGCCTGCGTATCATCGTCAGCGACCCCGACGACGCGCTGCGCCAGGGCCAGCCGGTTACGGTGCGCGTGCCGGCCGCGCGTCCGAAGCACAAGGACTGATCGCGTGGCCGAGCCGATCGCCCGGGCGGACGGACTCCTCAAGCGCTTCGGCGCCGCCGCGCCTGCGCTCGACGGCGTGCACATCGCGATCGCGCCCGGACGCATTACCGGGCTGGTCGGTCCCGACGGCGCGGGCAAGACGACGCTGATCCGCATCCTCGCCGGACTGATGGCGCCGACCGAGGGCCGCGTGGAAGTGCTCGGCAAGCCGCCCGGCGCGATGCTGGAAGATCTGGGCTACATGCCCCAGCGCTTCGGGCTGTACGAAGACCTGAGCGTCCTCGAAAATCTCAACCTCTATGCCGAAGTGCGCGGGCTCGACCCGCGCGAGCGGGACGCGACGTTCGACCGACTGCTCCATTTCACCGACCTGAAGCGCTTCCAGGGCCGGCTGGCAGGGCGGCTGTCTGGCGGGATGAAGCAGAAGCTGGGGCTCGCCTGCGCGCTGGTGAAGACGCCGCGCGTGTTGTTGCTCGACGAACCGGGCGTCGGCGTCGACCCGATTTCGCGGCGCGAGCTGTGGTCGATGGTCGGCGACCTGACCGACCAGGGGATCGGCGTCCTGTGGTCCACCGCCTATCTCGACGAGGCGGAGAAGTGCGACCATGTCTACTTGCTCAACGACGGCAAGCTGTTGTTCGAAGGGCCGCCCGACGACTTGACCGGTCGCGTGCGGGACCGGGTGATCCGCGTCACGGGCTTCGCCGATCGGCGGCGACAGTTCCTCACCAGCGCGCTTGACCGCGACGACGTGATCGACGGCACGATCCAGGGCCGGTCGGTCCGCCTGCTGGTAAAGGATGGCGCCCTGCCCCCGGGGGCCGCCGCGCTCAACGCCGGGCCGGATACCCAGGTCGCGCCCGCGCCGGCGCGGTTCGAGGACGGCTTCATCGAAATCCTGGGCGGCGGGCCAAAGGGCACCAGCGCGCTCGCCGAACGCTATCGCGTCATTCCCGAAACCGGTCGCATGGCGATCGAGGCGAAGGGGCTGACCAAGACCTTCGGCGAATTCACCGCCGCGAAGGACATGAACTTCGCCATTCCGCGCGGACAGATCTTCGGGCTACTCGGCCCCAACGGCGCGGGCAAGTCGACGACGTTCAAGATGCTGTGCGGCCTGCTCACTCCCACCAGCGGCAGCGGGTCGGTCGACGGCAAGGACTTGCGGCGTGCGGCGGCGCATGCCCGCGCATCGCTCGGCTATATGGCGCAGAAATTCTCGCTCTACGGCGACCTGTCGGTGCGCCAGAACCTCGATTTTTTTGCCGGCGCCTATACGCTCGACCGCCGGCGCGCGCGTGCCGCGATCGACGCGATGATCGAGATTTTCGAGCTGCACGGCCGGCTGGATGTCAACGCGGGCACGCTGCCGCTCGGTTTCAAGCAACGGCTCGCGCTTGCCTGCGCAGTGATGCACGAACCGCCGGTGCTGTTCCTCGACGAGCCTACCTCTGGCGTCGACCCGGTGACGCGCCGCGAGTTCTGGACGCACATCAACGGGCTGGTCGAACGCGGCGTGACGGTGCTGGTGACGACGCACTTCATGGACGAGGCCGAATATTGCGACCGCGTCACGCTGATCTACCGCGCCGAGCAGATCGCGACCGGCACGCCCGACGAACTGAAGGCGCGCGCGGCAAAGCTGTCCGGGCATGACGACCCGACGATGGAAGACAGCTTCATCGCACTGATCGAAGAGAACGACCGTCTGCGTGCAGAAAGGGAGGCCGCGTGATGGCAGTGGACCTGCGGTTCAGCCCCCGGCGCGTCGCGGCGCTGGTGCGCAAGGAAATGGCGCAGATCGTGCGCGACCCCTCTACCTTCCTCATCGCCTTCGTGCTGCCGATGATCCTGTTGTTCCTGTTCGGCTATGCCGTCTCGCTCGACAGCAGCAGGACACGGCTGGGCGTGGTGCTGCAGGATTCGAGCGCCCCTGCCCTGCGGCTTGCGCAGGCGTACCAGCACTCGCAATATTTCGATGTCACCATGGCCCGCAGCATCGCTGACCTGCGGTCGAGGATGGTTGAGGGCAAGCTGCGCGCGATCGTCGTGATCCCGCAGGATTTCGGCAAGGGGGCCGCGCAGGGCCGCACCCCGCCGATCCAGATCATCACCGACGGGTCGCAACCCAACACCGCCATCTTCGCGGCGGGATACGCAGAGGGGGTGCGCGGGCAATGGGCCGTCGCCGAGGGGCTGGAGCGCAACCCGTCCGCCACCACCGCGCCGCCGATCGATCTTTCGTCGCGCTACTGGTATAATCCCGAACTGATGAGCCGGTATTTCCTGGTGCCCGGCTCGATCGCCAATGTCATGACGATGATCGGGACGCTGCTGACCGCGCTGGTCGTCGCGCGCGAATGGGAACGCGGGACGATGGAGGCGATGATGGCAACGCCCATCAGCATGGCCGAATTCATCGCCAGCAAGCTTATTCCCTATTTCCTGCTCGCCATGGCCGCGATGGCGCTGTGCACGCTGATCGCGGTCTTCATCTTCGGCGTGCCGTTCCGGGGGTCGGTCTTCGCGCTGTTCGCGATCGCAGCGGCGTTCCTGACGCCCGCGCTGGGGCTCGGCCTGTTCATCTCGGCGGCGACGAAGAACCAGTTCGTCGCCAGCCAGCTTGCGCTGCTGACTGCGTTCCTGCCGACGATGCTCCTGTCGGGGTTCGTGTTCGAAATCAGTTCGATGCCCTGGCCGATCCAGGCGCTGACCTACCTCGTCCCCGCGCGGTACCTGATTCCCAGCCTGGAAACCGTCTTCCTTGCGGGCGACCAGTGGCAGCTTATCCTGCCCAACATCGGCATCATGCTGTGTTTCGGCGCGGGGTTCTTCGCCCTGTCCTTCCACGTCACGCGGCGGAGCCTCGACTGACATGCCCAGGCTTTTCGAAACGGGCGGACTGCGCCGGCTGTGGGCGATGATCGTCAAGGAAATGTGGGCGGTGCTGCGCGACCCCAAGGCGCGGATCGTGCTCGTGGTCCCGCCGCTGATCCAACTGTTCATCTTCGCCTATGCGACGACGCTGGACGTCAAGCGGATCGACATCGGCCTGCTCGACCGCAGCGACGGCGTGCATTCGGCCGAGCTGGTATCGCGCATCGCGGGCAGCCCCTGGTTCCGCGAAATCGTCCCGCTGGCGAGCACGCAGGCGCTGCGCGAGGCGATAGACGGACAGAAAGTGATCGCGGCAGTCGTGATCGACGAGGATTTCGACCGCAAGGTCGAACGCGGCGAGCCCGCGACGGTCGGCGTCGTGCTCGACGGTCGCCGGTCGAACGCGGCGCAGATCATCAACGGATATCTGCAGCAGATCGTCGGCGGCATGGGTGCCGAATTGCTGCCCCCGCAACAGCGCGCGGCGGCGCAGGGCAGCATCGTCACCAACTGGTTCAACCCGACGCTCAGCTATTTCTGGTTCACGCTGCCGTCGCTCGTCGCGCTCATCACCTCTGTGTCGGGGCTCGGGGTCACGTCGCAAAGCGTGGCGCGCGAACGCGAGCTGGGCACGTTCGACCAACTGATGGTCTCGCCGATGCGCCCGCACGAGATCCTGATCGGCAAGATGGTGCCCCCCTTCATCATCGGCGTGCTCAACGGCAGTGCCTATCTCGTCATCGCGCCCTTGGTGTTCGGCGTGCCGTTCACGGGTTCGATCGCGCTCTTCTTCCTGTCGCTGGCGACCTACATGCTCGCCGTGATCGGACTGGGCATGTTCATCTCGGCGCTGTCGCAGACGCAGCAACAGGCGTTTCTGGGCATGTTCCTGGTCACGGTGCCGCTCATCATCCTGTCGGGCTATGCGACGCCGATCGACAATATGCCGGAATGGTTGCAGGTCGTGACCTATGCCGATCCGGCGCGCTATTTCATCATCATCGTCCAGGGCCTGTTCCTGAAGGCCATGCCGCTGGACGCGGTGTTCCACCAGCTTTGGCCCATGTCGCTGATCGCGCTCATCACGTTAAGCGCCGCGACCTGGCTGTTCCGCGCGCGCATGGAGTAGTCGCGATGCCCCGTATCCTCGTCCCCTTACTCGCCGCCACCGCGCTGGCCGGTTGCACTGTCGGCCCCGACTATCACCGGCCCGACTTCGACGCGGGCGCGGGCTGGGTCGAACCGGGCACCCCCGGCCCGATCGAAGCGAAATGGTGGGAGAAGTTCGGCGATCCGCAACTGACCGCGCTGGTCGAGCGCGCGCTGGCGTCGAGCCCCGACATCGCCGAGGCGACCGCCCGGCTGGCCGAAGCGCGCGCCAATCGCGACGCGGCGGCGGGCGGCCGTGACCCGCAGGTGCAGGTTCAAGGCTCTGCGACCGAGAATGTACTGAGCGAGAACGGCCAACTCCCCATCGGCAACTTCCCCGGTTTCCAACGCGACTTCCACTTGTTCGACCTCGGGTTCGACGCGAGCTGGGAAATCGACCTTTGGGGCCGCCGCACACGGCAGGTGCAGGGCGCCGCCGCGCGCGTGGAAGCCGCCGAATATGCGCGCCGCGATATGATGCTGAGCCTGGTCGCCGAAATCGCGCGCAACTACCTCGACCTTCGCGCGGCACAGGCCGACGTCGCATCGGGCGAGGCGACGGCGCAGGCGGACGCGGACATCGCCCGGCTTACCCGGCTGCGCTTCGACGCCGGGCTTGCCTCGCGGCTCGACCTCGACCGGGCCGAGGGCGCGGCAAAGGCATCGGCCGCCGCCGTCGCCGACGCGCGCACCCGCGCGCACGCCGCCGCCTATCGCATCGCCGCGCTGCTGGGAGTCCCGCCGGAGGAAGTGGCCCCGGCGCTGCTGGAACCCAAGCCGCTGCCCGCCAGCCCCGATGCGATCCTGGTCGGCGTGCGGTCGGACCTGCTCGAACGGCGTCCCGACGTGCGCCGAGCCGAACGCGAACTGGCCGCCGCCACCGCCGATGTCGGCGTCGCCACCGCCGACCTGTTCCCGCGCTTCAGCCTGGTCGGCGGCATCGGCCAGCAGGCGCGCGAGCCGGGCGACCTGTTCTCCGGTGACAGCACGCGGCTTCAGGTCGGACCGAGCTTTTCCTGGCCGATCTTTTCCGGCGGCACCGTCCGCGCGCAGATCCGCGGCGCCGATGCGCGCGCCGATGCCGCGGGCGCGCGCTATGTGAAGGCAGTCAGCGGCGCGCTGGCCGACAGCGAGGGCGCGATCAATCGGTTCCTCAACGCCAGCGCCGCCGAACGCGACGCCGCCGCCGCCCGCGACCGCGAAAACGCCGCCTATGCGCTTGCCGAACAGCGAGTGCGCGCGGGCGAGGATGATCGCGTCACGCTGGCGCGCGCGCGCCAGTCGCAGCTTGCCGCGCAGCACCGCCACGACCAGGCGGCGGCGGCGAAGGGCCAGGCGGCGGTCGCGCTATACAAGGCGCTGGGGGGAAGCTGGGAGTAACGCCCCCTCGCCGCGCGCGCCGCAACCCGCTATCGCGCGGCGGATGACCGATGCCGCCGTTCCCCCGCGCCCCGGCAAGCTGCGCCTGATCCTGTTCGCGTCGGGCGACTTCGCGTTCAATCTCTATTGGCAGAGCATCATGCTCTTCCTGCTGTTCTATTACACCGACGCGCTGCACCTGCCGGTGGAGGTCGCCGCGCTGACGTATATGGTCGCGTCGATCTGGGACGGGATCGTCAATTTCGTGGCGGGGGTGCTGGTCGACCGGCGGCGCGGTGGCGGCGGGTTTCGCGGCGTGCTGATGGTCGGCGCGATCCCGCTCGGGCTCAGCTTCGTGCTCGCCTATCTGCCGCCGCCGGGCGCGGGCGGATGGGCAGTCGCGACGGTGTTTGCCGCGCATCTGATGTTCCGCACCGCCTATGCCGCGGTCAACGTGCCCTATCTGGCGCTGTCCGCGCGGATCAGCGTCGACAGCGGCGACCGCGCGCTGGTCGCCGGGCTGCGCATGTGGTTCGGCACCGCCGCGCTGGTGGCCGTCACGCTGGGCACCGCGCGGATCGGCGGATGGCTGTCGGGCGGACAAGGCGCAACGGTGTTCCTTGCCGCCGCGATTGCCTTCGCCTGCGTCGCAACCGCGCTGTTGCTGATGGTCGGCGCGGGCGTGCGCGAAATACCGGTGACAGTGCAGGATGCCCCGGCGTCGCTTGCGGCGTGCCTGTCCAGCCTCGCGCGCAACCGCGCCTTCGTCACGCTCAACGCCGCGACGATGGCGATGATCGTGGCGGCGACGGTGCTGACCAAGTCGGTGCTCTATTACTACAAATATTATCTGGGCGACGAGCCGGCGAGCCAGGTCGCATTGGCGGCGATGGGCGTGGCGGGCGCGGTCGCAGTGCCCTTGTGGATTCAGGGGTGCCGGTGGATCGGCGCGCGCAGCGCCTGGTTCGCGTCGGCCGCGCTGGGGATCGCGCTGCTGCTCGCGTTCGGACTGGGCAATGTGCGCAGCGCTGGGGTGATGCAGACGTTCCTGATGGCGATGCAGGTCGCGATGACCGGGCTGAACATCGTATTCTGGGCAATGCTGCCCAACACCATCGAATATGGCCAGCGGATGACCGGGTTGCGCGTCGAAGGCACGGTGTTCGGCCTTGCCGCGCTGTTGCAGCGGACGGCGATCGGCGTGGCGACCGGGCTGTTGGGCGGGTTGATGGATGCAGTCGGCTTTGTTGCCGATGGCGACCAGAGCGCGGCGACGCTGGCGGGTATCCGCTGGATCGTTGCATTGGTGCCGATGGCGTTCCTGGCGCTGTCGATGTGGCTGATGACGCGCAATCCGCTGACCCGCGACGCGCACGCCGCCATCGTGGAGGAACTGGAAGCCGAGCGCAGGCGCCACCCGAAGTGACGCCCGCGCCGGTTTGTGTTCAAGCGAGCAGTTCGAAGCTGCCCTTCAGTCCGTCGACTTCGGCCGACGGTGCGACCCACAGGTCGAAAACACCCGGCTCGACGGTCCGTTCCAATCCGACGCCGATGAACGTCAGGTCGGCGCGCTTCAGCGTGAAGCTGACCTGCTTGCTTTCGCCCGGCGCCAGCGCGACCTTGCGGAAATCCTTCAGTTCCTGAACCGGGCGAGTGATGCTCGCCGCGCGGTCGTGGACATAGAGCTGGACGACTTCCTCGATCGCCCGCGCGCCGTTGTTGGTAACGGTCGCGACGACGCTGAGCGCGCCATCGGCGGCAAGCTTGCCGTCGTTGCCGATCGCGAGCCCCGAATAGGCGACCTTGCCATAGGTGAGCCCGTGCCCGAACGGATAGAGCGCCGAGTTGGGAATGCCACGATAATGCGCCTTGTACGGCTGGAGCGGTCCTTCCGGATTGGGACGTCCCGTCGTCTTGTGCGCGTAGAAATAGGGCTGCTGCCCGACTGCGCGCGGGAAGCTGACCGGCAGGCGGCCCGACGGGCTGTAGGCGCCGAACAGCACGTCGGCGATCGCCGGCCCGGTCTCGGTCCCAAGGAACCATGTCGCCAGGATCGCGGGCGCATCGGCGACCGCCCCTTCCAGCGCGAGCGCGCGACCGTGTTTCAGCACCACCACCACCGGCTTGCCAGTCGCCGCCACAGCCTCCGCCAACGCCTGTTGCGGCGCGGGGACGACGACTTCGGTACGCGACTGCGCCTCGCCCGACATGTTGGTCGCCTCACCGATCGCCAGCACGACGACATCGGCCGCCTTCGCCGCCGCGACCGCGGCGTCGATACCGCCCGCCAGAGGCTCCTCGACTCCGGCGCCCTGCGTCACCGTTACCACCGCTCCCTTGCCCACCGCGGCGCGGACGCCGGTGGCAAGATCGGTCGCCTGGCCATCGTCGCCATAGACGCACCACGGCCCCACCAGATCGTGCTTTCCCTCGGCAAACGGCCCGATCAGCGCGATCGTGCCCGTCGGCTTGAGCGGCAGCAAGTCGCCGTCGTTCTTCAACAGCACGATCGAACGGCGCGCGGCTTCGCGCGACAGGTCGCGGTGCGGCTTGGCGAGCACCAGTGTCCTTTCGCGCTTGGGATCGATCCGGCGGAACGGATCGTCGAACAGGCCGAGCCGCGCCTTGACCGCCAGCACCCGGCGCACCGCCTGGTCCAGCCGTGCCATCGGCACCTGGCCCGATTCGACCAGTTCCGGCAGGTGCTTCCTGTAGAAACCGCTCTGCATGCTCATGTCGACGCCCGCCAGGAAGGCGATCTTCGTCGCCTCGCGCGCATCGGCGGCATAGCCATGGGCGATCATCTCTTCGTCGCCGGTATAATCGGAAACCACCAGCCCGTCGAACTTCCACTCGCCGTGCAGTACGTCGTCGAGGAGCCATTTGTTGCCCGTCGCGGGAATGCCCGACAGCTCGTTGAACGCCGCCATCAGCGACAGCGCGCCTGCGTCCAGCGCCGCTTCGAACGGCGGGAAATATATTTCGCGCAGCGTGCGTTCGGACACGTCGACCGTGTTATAGTCCAGTCCCGCCTCTGCCGCGCCATAGGCGGCAAAATGCTTGGCGCACGCCAGCACCGCGTCCGAATCGGTCAGCGCCTTGCCCTGAAATCCGCGCACCCGCGCCGCCGCGAACAGGTTGCCGAGAAGGACGTCCTCGCCCGCGCCCTCAACCCCGCGCCCCCAGCGCGGGTCGCGCGCCACGTCGACCATCGGCGCGAAGGTCCAGTCGATGCCGGCCGCCGCCGCCTCGACCGCCGCCACACGCGCAGTGCGGCGCGCCAGCTCCGGCTCAAAGCTGGCGCTCTCGCCCAGCGGCACGGGGAATACGGTACGATGGCCGTGGATGATGTCGGCGGCAAAGATCAGCGGGATCTTCAGCCGCGACTCGCGCATCGCAACCGTCTGCATCCGACGCGACATTTCGGCGCCATTGCCGTTGAACACCCCGGTCAACTGGCCCTTGCGCACCTGGTCGAGCTGTTCGTCGAAGCTGGCGCCCGCGCTCGGCGGATTGAGCGCCGTCGCCGCCGATCCGGCCCAGGCAGCCGCCATCAGCGTCAACTGTCCCGCCTTTTCCTCGACCGTCATGCGGGCGACCAGCGACTCGATCGCCGCCGACTGCGGCGCGCCGTCCACTGCCCGTGCCAGCGCGCGCGCCGGGCTGTTCAGCCATGCGGCGATCGCGCCGGCGCCCATCAGCGCGGCGCGGCGCGAAATGCGTGTGTCGAGCATCGAAATCTCCTCTCACTGTCGTACGTGGGCGCGGCTCATCGGGTGCTCCGCGCCCAAAGCTCTGCAAGCCCAAGCGAAATTTTTCGCTTGGGCTATGCCATGTAACCGGTTACATAGCACGCATCCGGCGCAGCGGCGCAACCATCTTCGCCGCCGGATTTACCCCAAAGCGCAGAAAATACTGCGCCACGGGTGGGAGGATCGAACGGAACATGGCGCAAGCCACCATTAGAGATGTCGCACGCCAGGCGGCCGTTTCGGTCGCATCCGTATCGCGTGTGCTTAACGGGCACAACAACGTCCAGTCCGACACCCGTGCGCGCGTGCTCGCCGCGGTCGAACAGCTCGGCTATGTCCCGCACGCGGGCGCGCGCAGCCTGAGCATGGCGCGAGCGCAGGCGATCGGCGTGGTGTTGCCCGACCTGCATGGCGAATTCTTCTCCGAAATCGTCCGCGGCATGGACCGTGAGGCGACTCGCCTCGGCCTTCAGCTTCTATTGTCGAACATGCACGCCGACGTGGAAACCGCCGCCCAGGCGCTGCGCGCGATGCGCGGCCGCGTCGACGGCCTGCTCATCATGGCGCCGCATCTTGAACGCGAAGCTCTTATGACAGCGTTGCCCAAAGCAGTGCCGGCGGTGCTCATCAACTGTCGCACCGCGATCGAGGGTTTTCCCTCGCTGCGCATAGACAACGCTGCCGGAACGCGAACCATGGTGCGCCACCTGATCGATACCGGGCGTCGCCGCATCGTCCATATCGCCGGCCCGGTGGGCAATATGGATGCCGACGAGCGCCGAGCCGCCTTTGTCGAGGCGATGCGCGATTTCGCGGGCATGGCCGAGCCACGCATTCTGCAAGGCGATTTCAACGAAGAAACCGGCGCCGACGCGGCGCGCGCGCTGCTTGACGAAGGGCTTCCCGTCGACGCGATCTTTGCCGGCAACGACATGATGGCGATCGGCGCGCTGATGCCGCTGCGCGAAGCGGGCGTCGACGTGCCCGGCCGCGTCGCCGTCGCCGGTTTCGATGATATTCCGGTCGCACGCTACCTGGCGCTGACGACCATGCGCGTGCGCATCGCCGAAGTCGGCGCGCACGCCGTCAACCAGCTCACACAGGTGCTTTCAGGGGCACCGGTGGAGACGATCACTCACCTTCATACGCCGGAGCTCGTCGAACGCGCGACGACGGCAGAGTGACAGTATCGCGTTCGCATAGGGGAAAGGAAAATATCGCAATGAGGAACAACCGAGGCAAGGCGTTCCGCGCCTATCTCGCCGCTGCGACGGCATTGGCCGCGGGCGGCGTGCTGCTGCCCGCCCAGGCATCGGCGCAGGTCACCACCGGCCAGATGCGCGGCACCGTGCGCACCGCCGACGGCGCGCCCGCCGCAGGCGCGACGATTTCCGCGCGCAACACCGGTACCAACCAGACGCTGACTGCGACCGCCGCCGACAACGGCAACTACACGCTGAACGGTCTTCGCCCCGGCACCTATCAGGTCACGGCCACGCTGGCGGGTGAGGAAACGTCGGAAGTCGTGCAGGTCGCGATCGGCCAGTCGGCCACGCTCGACCTCACCTTCGGCGCCACCGCCGTCCCGGTGACCACATCGGACGATGTGATTGTCGTCAGCGGCAACCGGCTGGTCGAAACGCGTACCAGCGAAATCGCGACCAACGTCAGCCAGGAGCAGATCCGCGTCCTGCCGCAGACCGATCGCAACTTCCTGTCCTTCGCCGCGCTCGCCCCGGGCGTGCGCTACAACGACAGCGAAACCGACAAGAGCTTCACTTCGGGCGCGTCGACCGCGAGCCAGGTCAACGTCTTCATCGACGGCGTCAGCTTGAAGAACCAGCTTCGAGAAGGCGGCGTCGCCGGCATGCAGAACAGCCGCGGCAATCCGTTCGGCCAGTTGGCGGTTCAGGAATTCCGAGTCGCCACGCAGAACTACAAGGCCGAATATGAACAGGCTGGCGCCGCGATCATCACGGCGATCACCAAATCGGGCACGAACGAATTCCACGGCGAAGTCTTCGGACAGTACACCGACAAGGGCCTGAGCGAGAAGGCGTATCTCGACAAGCGGAATAACAACCCCGAACCGCCGTTCGAACGCAAGCAGTACGGTATTTCGCTCGGCGGCCCGATCATCAAGGACAAGCTCTTCTTCTTCGCCGCCTATGAAGGCAACGACCAGGACCGTTCGTTCAACGTCAGCGCCGGCGGCGACGCCACGCTTCAGGCGTCGGTGGAGGCCAATTCGGGTCGCAAGCTGAGCGACCTGGAAGGGTCGTTCGTCAGCCCGTTCCGCGGCGATTTCTACTTCGGCAAGCTGACGTTCACCCCCGACGACCGCCAGGTCTTCGACCTGTCGTTCAGCCGCCGCCAGGAAACCGACATCCAGGGTTTCGGCAACCGCGTCGCCTATGAATCGGCGGAGAACAAGCGCAACACCGTCGACACCTATCTGTTCAAGTGGACGTACAACGGCGACACGTTCCTGAACGAATTCAACGCCAATTACCTCTATTACGAATTCAACCCGACGTCGCTCCACCCTGAGCTGCCGCAGTATGAGTATCAGGGCGTCATCACGTTCGGCGGCAAGGATTCGACGCGCAAGGAAATCCAGCAGGGCTATACGCTGCGCGACGATTTCACCTACAACGGCCTGGCCGGACATGTATTCAAGGCGGGTGTACGCGTCGAAGTGACCGACATCAGCTTCGACAACCAGTCGTTCGTCCAGCCGCGCTACACCTTCTTCAATGATGAGAAGAACGGCCTCGACTTCTCGTTCCCCGCGGAAGCGCGGCTGGGCCTCGGCAACTCGCTGATCCAGTCGTCGAACACGCAGATCGGCCTGTACGTCCAGGATGACTGGGACGTGACCGACCGGTTGCAACTGAACCTGGGCGTCCGCTGGGATTATGAAACCAACGGCTTCAACAACCATTATCGCACGCCCGAGACGGCGGCGGCGGCGCTGCGTTCGCTGCCGAGCACCTATTACTTCGATCCCGAAGACTATATCACCGACGGCAACGACCGTTCGCCGTTCGCCGGTGCGATCGCGCCGCGCTTCGGCTTCTCGTGGGACATCTTCGGCGACGAACGCACGGTGCTGTTCGGCGGGGCGGGGCGCTATTACGACCGCAACAATTTCAACAACACCGTCGACGAGCTGTCGCGCACGATCAATCCGATCGGCGTGTTCCGCTTCTCCACCGATGGCAGCCCGCGCAACGGCCTGCCCACGGTCGCCTGGGACCCCTCCTATGCGACCAAGGAAGGGCTGCTGGCGCTGCGCGCGTCGTCGACCAGCGGCCTCCCCGAGCTGTTCGCGGTCAAGAACGACGCGAAGCCGCCGGTCAACGACCAGTTCAGCCTGGGCGTCCGCCAGAAATTCGGTCACTGGCGCGCGTCGGTCACGGCGTCGTACCAGCGCGGCCGCAACGGCTATACCAACCTGTTCGCGACGCGTCAGAACGACGGCCTGGGCAATTGCTGCGACACGTCGACGGTCGTGCCCTATGGCTATTCGAACGTGCTGATCGGCTATGACGGGCTCGATACGCGGTACAAGGCGCTCTATTTCACGCTCGACAAGGACTATACCAAGGCGTCGGGATGGGGCGTCAACATCGCCTATACGCTGTCGAAGGCGGAGCAGAACGGCAACGACCTGTTCAGCCTCGATGGTATCACGCCGGATGCCTATGGCTGGCGTGCCCGTCCGGGCGACGAACGCCACCGCGTCGTGATTTCGGGCATCGTCGACCTGCCGCTGGGCTTCCAGTTCTCGACGCTGACCACGCTGGGCAGCGGCCAGGCCTATCAGGTCACCGACGCCACGAATGGGTTCGATGCGGGCCAGTTGCGCATCACGTCGGCCTATCCCGAAAAGAACTGCATCAAGGGCCTGTTCGCCTTTTGTGAAGTCAATGTCACGCTGGCGAAGAAGTTCACGGTGCTCGGCGGCGACGAGTTCACCGCCGCAGTCGATGTCCTGAACCTGTTCAACAACAAGAATTTCAAGGACTTTGACGGGTTCTTCAGCGCCACCGATCCGCTCGACCCGGCGAACATCGGTAACAACACCCTGACGCTGCCGCGGCGCATCCAGTTCCGCGTCGGCTATCGCTTCTAAACAGAATCCCTCCCCTGGCGGGGCGGCTCCCCTTTGGCCGCCCCGCCCCCTTTTTTTCTCCAGTGCGAGTGTCTCCCATGCTTTCCCGCCGCAGCCTGATCGCCCGCTCGTCCATCCTGCTGGCCGGATCGGCCGCCGGGGCATGCGCCGCCGCGCCGCGTCCGGGCACCGGCGCGACACCCGCACCCGCGCTGCCCGCGCTGTTCGACGACATCGCCGAACGCACCTTCCGCTATTTCTGGGACACCACGCCGCACCACAACGGCCTGGCGCCCGACCGCTGGCCCACGCCCAGCTTCTGCAGCATCGCCGCGGTCGGCTTTGCGCTGACGGCCTATCCGATCGGCGTCGATCGCGGATGGATCACGCGCGACCAGGCGATCGAGCGCACGCTGAACACGCTGCGCTTCTTCTGGAACGCGCCGCAAGGCGACGCGCCGCAGGGTACGACCGGCCACAAGGGCTTTTTCTATCATTTCCTGCACACCGACACCGGCACGCGCTTTCGCGATACCGAGCTGTCGTCGGTCGACACGACACTGCTGCTCGGCGGCATGTTGTTCGCCGCGCGCTATTTCGACGGAGCCGCGCCCGAGGAAGCGGAGATCCGCGACCTTGCCCACCGCATCCATGCCCGCGTCGACTGGCGGTGGATGCAGGCGCGCGCGCCGCTGATCTGCATGGGGTGGAAGCCGGAGAGCGGCTTCATCCCGTCCGACTGGCGCGGCTATAACGAAGGCATGCTCGTCTATATCCTCGCGCTGGGCGCGCCGGATGTGGCAAAGCGCGCGACTGCCGATGCCTGGATGGGCTGGACCGCCAGCTATGGCCATAGCTGGCGCGGCGAAGGCGACACCCGCTTCCTCGCCTTCGGCCCGCACTTCGGCCATCAGTACAGCCACACCTGGGTCGATTTCCGCGGCATCCGGGACGCGGTGATGCGTGCCGAGGGTCTCGACTATTTCGAGAACAGCCGCCGCGCGACCTATGCCCAGCGCGCCTATGCCATCGCCAACCCGATGGGTTGGACCGGCTATTCCGCCGATATATGGGGGCTGACCGCCTGCGACGGGCCGGGCGACATCAGGCGCGTGGTGAACGGCACCGAACGCACTTTCCGCAGCTATTCGGCGCGCGGGCCGCTGGGGCAGCCCGACGAATTCGACGACGGGACGATTGCCCCTACCGCAGCAATCGCCTCGGTCGCGTTCGCGCCGGAGATCGTCGGGCCCTGCGCAGCCGCGATGCACGCCGAACATGGCGCCCGCATCTACGGCAAATACGGCTTCATCGACTCGTTCAACCCCAGTTTCGTCTGGGCCGATGCCGCGACCAAGGGCGCGGTCGTGCCCGGCCACGGATGGGTCGACGACGATTATCTGGGCATCGACCAGGGCCCGATCCTGGCGATGTGGGCGAACCAGCGCAGCGACTTCATCTGGTCGCGCATGCGCGGCTGCCCGGTCCTGCGCGACGGGCTGACACGCGCGGGCTTCACCGGGGGCTGGCTGGCGTGAAGCGGTTCGCCGCACTGTTGCTGACCGCCGCCGCGCCTGTGTCCGACGGCCGCGTGATCGCGACTTTCGACAGCATCGACGGATGGCAGGCGCAGGGGTCGGACGGCGTGTCCGCGTCGATCCGGCCGGTGCCGGGAGCGGTCGGCCAGGCGTTGCGGCTCGACTATGACTTCCACAGGGTCTCCGGCTATGCCTTCGCACATGCCGCCGTCCCGGTGGCGTTCGACGGCAATTACGAGCTGCGCTTCCGCATCCGCGGATCAGGCGGCGTCAACGACCTGCAGCTCAAGTTCGTCGACGCGTCGGGCGAGAATGTGTGGTGGTACCAGAAGAAGGATTTCCGCCCCTCCCCCGAATGGCAGACGATCATCGTGCCGCGCGACGCGCTCCGCTTCGCCTGGGGGCCGTCGGAGGACAAGACGCTGCGCCGCACCGCGTCGATCGAGCTGGTGGTGGTTCGCGGACGCGAAGGCGGCGCGGGCCATGTCGAGATCGACGACCTGCGGATCGCCCCGCTGCCCGACACCCCCGCGCAACTGCCGCCGCCGCGCGCGACCGATGCGCGCGCGATCGACGGCGACGGCGCGACGGCGGCCGGATTGTCGGCGTCGAGGCCGCTGCTGATCGACTTCGGCGGGGCGCGCAGGCTGGGCGGTGCCGTGCTGCGCTGGCAGGCGCAACCGACCCGCGAATACCGAGTCGAGGGACATAATGTGCGCGGCGACGGGGCCCCGGAATGCGACCTGGGCGCCAGCGCCTGTGCGCAGGGGTGGCGCACGCTCGCGCGCGTGGCGCCCGACGGCGCCGCCACGCGACCGCTCGCGTTCGGCGCGGTCGAGGCGGACGCGATCCGCATCGTCCCCACCGGCGGTACCGGGCGCATCGCCGAAGTCGAGCTGATGCCGCAAGGCTGGGGCGAGACGCCGACCGCGATGGTCTCCGCGCTCGCAGAAGCGGCGCCGCGCGGCACCTATCCGCGCGGATTCACCGAACAAAGCTATTGGACGATCGTCGGCCCCGACGCGGGCAGCGACAGCGGACTGATCGGCGAGGATGGCGCGATCGAAGTCGCCAAGGGCGGCTTTTCGATCGAACCCTTCGTACTGGCCGACGGCAAGCGCTTCGGCTGGGCCGATGTGCAGGCGACGCAGCGGCTGGAGGACGGCTATCTCCCCATCCCGCACGTGCAGTGGCGCGCGACCGGATGGTCGCTCGACACTTCGCTGTTCGCCAGCCCAGAGGGCGTGCTGCACGCGCGATACCGGCTGACCAACCGCGGGGCGACCGCGCGCACGATGCGGCTGGTGCTCGCGCTGCGCCCCTATCAAGTCAATCCGCCCGCGCAGTTCCTCAGCCAGCAGGGCGGCGTGAGCCCCATCTCCGCCATCGCGCCCGCGGTCGGCGGCCTGTGGGTGGAGCGCCCCACCTCCGCCGACCCGACCAAACGCGAACGCCGCGCGATCCAGCTACCGCAGACGCCGACTGCGTTGCTCCAGGGCAGGTTCGATTCAGTCGATTTCGCGCACTGGCGCCGCCGCGACCGGGCCCGCATCGTCGATCCGACCGACATGGCGACCGCCGCCATCGTCTATGACGTGACGCTGAAACCCGGCGAGAGCCGCGAGATTCCAGTCGCGGTGCCGCTCGCCCCCCTCCCCGCCGGTGGCGCGGACGCGGCGATACCCATGGCCGAGCCAGTCGAACAGGCGCATGCGCGTACCGCCGGTTATTGGCGACAGGCGCTGAACCACGTCGCCTTCCGCGTCCCGGCCCGACACCAGCGCGTGCCCGACACAATCCGTACCGCGACGGCGCACATGCTGATGAGTCGCGCCGGGCCGATGCTGAAACCCGGCACGCGATCGTACAACCGAAGCTGGATCCGCGACGGCGCGATGATCGCCGACGGGCTGTTGCGGCTGGGGCTCGACCAGCCCGCGATCGACTATGCCGACTGGTATTCGAACTATCTGTTCGCCAACGGCAAGGTGCCGTGCTGCGTCGATTTTCGCGGCGCCGACCCGGTACCCGAAAACGACAGCCACGGCGAATATATCCACTTGCTCGTCCAGCTCTATCGCTACACCGGCGATCGCAATCGGCTGGACCGGCAATGGCCGCACCTGATTGCGGCATGGAACTATATGGAGGGGCTGCGCCAGTCGGAACGCACGCCGGACAACCCCGCCTGGACCTACGGCCTGATGCCCCCGTCGATCAGCCATGAAGGCTATTCGGCCAAGGCGCAGTACAGCCTGTGGGACGATTTCTGGGCGCTGCGCGGATACAAGGACGCCGCCTTCGCCGCGCGAACGCTGGGCAAGACCGAAGCCGGAGCCATCGCCGCCGCGCGCGACGAATTCCAGCACGACCTGCACGCGGCGATCCGCGCGTCGGTGGCGCATTGGGGCATCGATTTCGTGCCCGGCGCGACCAGCCTGGGCGATTTCGACGCGACGTCGACCACCATGGCGTTCGACCCCGCCGGAGAAGCGGCGCGGCTGGACCCGCAATGGCTGCGCAACACCTTCGAACGCCAGTGGCTGCGGGTGCAAAGCCGCCGCGCCCCCGGCGCCGACTGGAACGACTATACGCCCTACGAACTGCGCAACGTGTCGGCCTTTGCCCGGCTCGGCTGGCGCGAGCGGGCGCAGGCGCTGCTCGACTTCTATTTTGCCGACCAGCGGCCGCAGGGGTGGAACCAATGGGCCGAAGTCGTCGGTCGCGACCCGCGCGAAATCCGCTTCATCGGCGACATGCCGCATGCGTGGGTGGCGTCCGACTATGTCCGCTCGGCGCTCGACCTGTTCGCCTATGAACGGCAGGACGATCAGGCGATCGTGCTCGGCGCCGGGCTGACCGAAAGCTATCTGACCGACGGCGGGTCGTCGGTCGCGGGGCTGCGCACGACCTTCGGCACGCTCGACTTCGCGATGCGGATCGACGGCGACACGCTGGTCGCGCGGATCGGGGGGACGGCGGCACCGCCGGGCGGCTTCGTGCTGCCCTGGCCCCTCGCGACACCGCCGGGTTCGGTTACGATCGACGGCAAGCCCGCGCGCTTCGCCGAAGACGAGCTGCACATCCCCGCGAACGGCCGGCCAGTGGACATCCGCATCGCGCGCTGAGCCGCGCGACGGTGTTCAGGCGATCCGCGCCAGCATCGCCACCCCACCCGCGAACGCAATCAGCACCAGCGCGGAATCGCGGCCCATGCACAGGATCGTGCGGTCGCGCCGTTCGAGCAGGCCGATGACGAACAGCCCCGTCATCGCCACCGCCAGCGCCGCCGCGATGATCTCGAAACGCCCCGCCCCCGCCAGCACCGGCGGCCCGCGCCCGACGATGTCGGCGAGCAGGATCAACTGGATATTGAACAAGTTGGTGCCGAAGATGTCGCCGATCGCCAGTTCGTAGCGCCGCAGCTTCATCGCCGCGAAGACCGAGCTCATTTCGGGCAGCGACGTCGCGAAGCCGACCAGCGTGAAGCCGACGAAACTGTCGCCCAGCCCCGTCGCCGCGGCGATGCCATCGCCCGCGAGCGAAAGCACCGATCCAGCCGCCAGGATCGACGCGGCGGCACCGACGATCAGTGCAACCACGATCCAGGTCGGCCGGCGATCCGGGTCCAGCGGCTCCTCGATCAATTCGGGCGGCTCCACCACGGTCCATACATGCGCGCGCTCGAACCGCGCGGCGATGCGCAGCGCGTGGACGCAGCCCAGCCCCAGCACGAGCGACGCCGCGCCGACACCCAGATAGGGAATCTCCACATCGCCGGTCGCGCAGGCGATCGCCACGCCGGTCATCAGCGTCATGCCCAGCACGCCCTGCAACAATGTCGCCGGCCGCGCGACCATCGAGGTCAGCGCCGCACGGCCGTAAAGAAAGTCGGCAAGCGCGAGCAGCGCGACGTTGATCGACGCGCTGCCGAGCAGGTTATTGAGCGCGAGCGACGGGCTGCCGGTGGCCGACGCCGTCGCGACCGTCGCGACTTCGGGCAGCGACGTGATCCCGCCGAGCAGCAGCATCCCCGCGAACGCCTTGCCGATGCCCGTCCGGTCGGCAAGCGTGTCGACCAGCCGCGCAAGCAGCGCGCCGGCGACCCAGACGACCGCGCCCGACACGATGAACAGCAGCGCCAGCACCGCCAGCGGCCGGTCGCCCAGATCCCAAGCCAATCCCGGCCTCCTCCCCCCGACGCGCCCGACCGCGCGGATATCCGTAGCAACCCTGATGGGTGCAATCCCGATGGCACCCGCGGCGCGCACGCGGGAAGACCCGACGATGCCTTGGTATACTATCCGCCTCGACCTCGCACGCTCTCCGGACTTTCCGGACGGCTCGCCTGCCCATTCCTACCTGCTGCGCCTGCCGCTCGATGCGGGCCAGCGCTTCGACACCGAAGCGTTCGCAGCCCAACCCGCACGCGCGACAGTATTACGCGCATGGGCCGAAGAACCCGACAGAACCGGCTATGTTGTCCGCAACGATATTGGCTGGGCGTTTTCTTACGAGCCGGGACAAGGCGATGATGAGGGCATTTATCATCTTGAAACCCATCGGATCGTCATGGGAGAATATGTGACGATTACCGATGCGGACGAGGAAGCGCATGCCTTTCGGATCGTTCGGTGTGATCCACTGAAGGAATGAGTTTTTCTCGCTGCGACTCACCACCGCCCCCGCTCAGCCGGGGCGGTGGTGAGTCGCAGCGTCGTTGTGGGAAAACAGGTTGGGGCAATTACGGACGTGCGGCTTGATTCAGGTCAACACGTTCCCGGCCCCCACCGTCGATGGCACGCTTACGTGCTGTCTCGAAACAGGGGCTGAATATGGACGGAGTCATAACCAGGAGTTTCGCATGGGTCCTCCTTGCGATCCTCGCCGTACTGGGAGCTGTAATGGCGGCCGATACCGGCTTTGCCATTCACATGGGAATTTTTGCCGCTGCGGCGGCGCTGGCGGCGTTCGTCGCCATGTCGCGCGCCGGCGATGCCGGCAAGACGGTGGTCAACCCCAACGAATATGACGACAATGTCATTCGCTGGGGTACTATCGCCACGGTCTTCTGGGGCGTGGTCGGCTTTCTGGCCGGCCTGTACATCGCGCTTCAGCTTGCCTTTCCGGCGCTCAATCTGGGGCTGGAATATACCAGCTTCGGGCGGTTGCGCCCGCTGCACACCTCTGCGGTGATCTTTGCCTTCGGCGGTAACGCGCTGATCGCGACGAGCTTCTACGTGGTGCAGCGTACCTGCCGCGCGCGTCTCGCGTTTCCGTGGCTCGCCCGCTTTGTCTTCTGGGGGTACCAGCTGTTCATCGTGCTGGCCGCCACCGGCTATGTGCTGGGCATCACCGAGAGTCGCGAATATGCCGAACCCGAATGGTATGTCGACATCTGGCTGACGCTGGTCTGGGTGGCCTATCTGGCCGTCTTCGTCGGCACGCTGGTGAAGCGCCACGAACCGCATATCTATGTCGCCAACTGGTTCTACCTGTCGTTCATCGTGACGGTGGCGATGCTGCACCTGGTCAATAACCTGGCGGTGCCGGTCAGCTTCCTGGGTTCGAAGAGCTATTCGGCCTTCTCGGGCGTGCAGGATGCACTGACTCAGTGGTGGTACGGCCATAACGCGGTCGGCTTTTTCCTGACCGCCGGCTTCCTCGGCATGATGTATTACTTCGTGCCGAAGCAGGCCGAACGCCCGATCTATAGCTATCGCCTGTCGATCGTGCACTTCTGGGCGCTGATCTTCCTCTACATCTGGGCCGGTCCGCACCACCTTCACTATACCGCGCTGCCCGACTGGGCGCAGACGCTGGGCATGGTCTTCTCGGTCATGCTGTGGATGCCGAGCTGGGGCGGCATGATCAACGGCCTGATGACGCTGTCGGGCGCGTGGGACAAGATCCGCACCGATCCGATCATCCGCATGCAGGTTCTGGCCGTCGCCTTCTATGGCATGTCGACCTTCGAAGGTCCGTTGATGTCGGTGAAGAGCGTCAACTCGCTGAGCCACTATACCGACTGGACGATCGGCCACGTGCACTCGGGTGCGCTGGGCTGGGTCGGCATGATCAGCTTCGCCGCCGTCTATTTCATGGCGCCGCGCCTGTGGAAGCGCGAACGCATGTACTCGCTGCGGATGATCAACTGGCACTTCTGGTGCGCGACCGCCGGCATCGTCCTCTATGCATCGGCGATGTGGGTTGCGGGCATCATGCAGGGCCTGATGTGGCGTGAATACGGGCCCGACGGCTATCTGGTCTACAGCTTCGCCGAAGTGGTGGCTGCGATGCACCCCTATTACCTCATCCGCGCAGCGGGCGGCCTGCTCTATGTGCTGGGCGCGGTGTTCATGACCTACAACGTCTGGATGACGATCGCCGGCAAGCTCCGCGACGAAAAGCCGCTCACCGACGCCGCGTTCGATCCGGCCAAGGACAAGCCGCTCCCCAAGGGCGCGCCTGGCCACGCCGATCCCGCCGTGCTGGCCGCCGAATAAGGACCAACGATCATGGCAACCAAGACCAAGTTCTTTGACCACGGCCGCATCGAGCGGAACATAACGCTCCTGTTCGTGCTGTCGCTGATCGTCGTGTCGATCGGCGGCATCGTGGAGATCGCGCCGCTCTTCTGGATCCACTCGACAGTGGAGAAGGTGGATGGAGTGCGTCCCTACACGCCGCTCGAACAGGCGGGCCGCAACATCTATATCCGCGAAGGCTGCTACAACTGCCATTCGCAGATGATCCGCCCGTTCCGCGACGAAGTCGAACGCTATGGCCACTACAGCCTGGCGGCGGAATCGATGTACGACCACCCGTTCCAATGGGGGTCGAAGCGTACCGGGCCCGACCTGGCGCGCGTCGGCGGCCGCTATTCGGACGAATGGCACATCCAGCACCTGAAGGACCCGCGCGCGGTCGTTCCGGAATCGATCATGCCCAGCTATGCCTTTCTGGCCGGGCGTGAGCTGCGCGCCGACACCATCGGCCAGGACCTGAAGGCGCTGCGCCTCGTCGGCGTGCCCTATTCCGATGAAGACATCGCCAAGGCCTATGACGACCTGAAGCTTCAGGCGTCGCCCGACGGCGATGCGGCGGCGCTGAACAAGCGCTATCCCAAGGCGCAGGTTCGCGACTTCGACGGCGACCCGACCAAGCTGACCGAAATGGATGCGCTGGTCGCCTATCTCCAGATGCTGGGAACGTTGGTCGACACCAGCGCCGCCGAAGCCAAGGAGACGGCGAAATGAGCACGTATGACGTGATGCGGCATTTCGCCGACAGCTGGGGCCTGCTCTTCATGTTCGGCATTTTCACATTTGCCGTGTGGAGGGCGCTCCGCCCCTCGGCCCGCGCCGATTTCGAAGACGCGCGCAATATTCCCCTCCGCGACGAGGAACCCGGTCAATGACGGAAGAAACCAAGAAGATCGATCCCGCGACCGGCGCCGAGATCAAGGCGCATGAGTGGGACGGCATCCAGGAACTCAACAACCCGCTGCCGCGGTGGTGGGTGTGGACCTTCTACGCCTGCATCCTGTTCTCCATCGGCTATTGCGTCGCCTATCCGGCGATCCCGCTCGCCGATCGCGCGACCGCGGGCGTCCTGAAGTGGACGAGCCGCGGCCAGCTCAAGGAAGAAATGGCGGCGGGTGACGCCGCACGTGCCGAGCTGACCAAGGCGCTGGCGTCGACCGACATCGAAAAGCTCGACCCCAATTCGCCGCTGATGCGCGCGGCGATCGAGGGCGGTCGCGCGGCGTTCAAGGTCAATTGCGTCCAGTGCCACGGTTCGGGCGCGACAGGCAGCAAGGGCTATCCCAACCTGAACGACGACGACTGGCTGTGGGGTGGCGACCTGGCGGCGATCCACCAGACGCTGGAACATGGCGTGCGCCATCCCGGCGACGCGGCGACGCGCCAGTCGCAGATGCCCGCCTTTGGCCGCGACGGCATCCTGACCCCTGACCAGGTCCAGGACGTGGTCTCGTTCGTCCGCGTCGCGTCGCGCCAGGAGAACGCAAGCGCCGCCGCCCAGCGCGGGTCGAAGCTGTTCGCCGACAATTGCGCGGTTTGCCACGGCGCCGATGCCAAGGGGATGCGCGAAATGGGTGCGCCCAACCTGACCGATCCGATCTGGCTCTATGGCGGCGACCGCGCGACGCTGACCGAAACGGTCACCAACGCGCGTCAGGGCGTGATGCCCGCGTGGAGCGGTCGTCTGGACCCCGTCACCATCAAGATGCTGGCTGCCTACGTGCATTCACTAGGCGGCGGCGAGTAAACTCTGGTCTAGCGAGACTGCCATGTCCGATCATCAGAATCGCACCGGCAAGGGTGGCGGGCTTTATGCCCGCCGCCCCGACATTTTCCCCAAGGCGATCGACGGGTTTTTCCGCCGGTTAAAATGGGTGGTGATGGCAGTCACGCTGACCATCTATTATGTGACGCCGTGGCTCCGCTGGGACCGCGGCCCCTATGCGCCGAACCAGGCGGTCCTCGTCGATCTTGCCCATCGGCGCTTCTATTTCTTTTCAATCGAAATCTGGCCGCACGAATTCTACTATGTCGCCGGCCTGCTGGTGATGGCGGGCGTCGGCCTGTTCCTCATCACTGCGACGGTTGGCCGCGCCTGGTGCGGCTATGCGTGTCCGCAGACCGTGTGGACCGACCTGTTCCTCCATATCGAGCGCTTCATCGACGGGGACCGCAACGCGCAAATCCGCCTGAAAAAGGCGCCGTGGGGGATCACCAAGCTGGCGAAGCGCGTGTCGAAGCACGCGAGCTGGCTGCTGGTCGGCGCGCTGACCGGCGGCGCGTGGATTTTCTATTTCGCCGACGCGCCGACGCTGTTCGGCCAGCTGTTCACCGGCACCGCTCCCGCCGTCGCCTACTCCACCATCGGCGTGCTGACGGCGACCACCTATATCTTCGGCGGGCTGATGCGCGAACAAGTGTGCATCTACATGTGCCCGTGGCCGCGCATCCAGTCGGCGATGCTCGACGAAAAGTCGCTGATCGTCACCTACAAGGACTGGCGCGGCGAGCCGCGCACCCATGGCCTGAAACGCACCGGCGACCAGCCGGCGGGCGACTGCATCGACTGCAACGCCTGCGTCCAGGTGTGCCCGACCGGCATCGACATCCGCAACGGGCCTCAGCTCGGCTGCATTACCTGCGCGCTGTGCATCGACGCCTGCGACGAGATGATGGCCAAGGTCGGCCGCCCGCGCGGGCTGATCGACTATGCGACGTTCGAGGACTGCGAAGTCGAGCGCAAGGGTGGCGAACCCGTCCCGGTCAGCCGCACGCTGCTACGTTCGCGCACGTTCCTCTATTTCGGCCTGTGGGCGGCGGTCGGCGTGGCGATGCTCGTCTCGCTCGGCGCGCGCACGCGGCTTGACCTGTCGGTAGGACAGGAGCGCAATCCGTTGTTCGTCCAGCTTTCCGACGGTACGGTGCGCAACGCCTATTCGGTCAAGGTCCGCAACATGGAAACGCGCCCGCGCCCGGTCCGCATCGACATCGAAGGCCTGCCCGGCGCGGTGATGTGGGATTCGCTGGCGCCCGAGGAAAGCGCGTCGACGTCGCTCAGTTTCACCGTCGCGCCCGACCAGGTGGAAAAGCGCCGTATCTATGTCCGCGCGTCGAAGGATGGGCCGGAGCCGCAGGATTTCCGGTTCAAGGTGACCGCGCTGGACGATCAGGCCGGCGGCGACAGCGACGCCGCGCGCTTTGATCGCAGGGAGCCCGGACAATGACGCGCAACTTCCGTTTCACCGGCTGGCACATGCTCGCCACGCTGGTCCTGTTCTTCGGCACCGTCATTGCCGTCAACGTGACCATGGCGACGCTGGCGACGCGAACCTTTGGCGGCGTAGTGGTGGAAAACTCCTATGTCGCGAGCCAGGAATTCAACGGCTGGCTGAAGGAAGCGCGCGACCAGGCGCGGCTGGGCTGGACGGCGCGCGCGCTGACCAAGGGCCAGCGCGCCGAAGTCGAACTCACTCGCAGCACCCGCGACTCCTCCGAACCGCTGAACGGCGCGCGCGTGACTGCCACGGCGCGCCACCCGCTGGGCCGCATGCCCGACGTCGACCTGATCTTCGACCAGATCGGGCCGGGCCGCTACATCGCGCACGCGCCGCTCCCCGCCGGGCGCTGGCGCCTGCACCTGTCGGTCGTCATCGGCAAGAACCGCGCCGACTTCATCCGCGACATCGCGGCATGACGCGCGCGGCGGCATCCCCCCGCGCACGCGGCGGACACGACGCCGCCGAACATAGCGTGTTCAGCGTGCCGGGCATGCGCTGCGCCGCGTGCATCGCGAAGATCGAGCGCGGGCTGGCGCCGCTGCCCGGCGTCCAGGCGGCGCGCGTCAACCTGACCGACCGGCGCGTCAGCGTCGATCATGACGCGGGCGTTTCGCCCGCCGAACTGCGCCAGGCGATCCAGCGGATCGGCTTCGATGCCGAGGAAATCGCCGCTGCAGGGGCCAAGGACGCGGCGAAGGGCGAGACCCGCGCGCTGCTCCGCGCGCTGGCGGTCGCGGGCTTTGCCGCCGCCAATGTCATGTTGCTGTCGGTGTCGGTCTGGTCGGGCGCGACGGGCGAAACGCGCGCGCTGTTCCACTGGCTTTCGGCGCTGATCGCGATGCCCGCGATCGTCTATGCTGGCCAGCCGTTCTTCAAGTCCGCCTGGGCCGCGTTGAAGCGCGGACGGACCAATATGGACGTGCCGATTTCGATCGGCGTGCTGCTGGCGACCGGGCTCAGCCTGTATGAAACCGCGACCGGTGGGGCGCATGCCTATTTCGACGGCGCGGTCATGCTGTTGTTCTTCCTGCTCGCGGGCCGCGTGCTCGACAGCATGATGCGCGATCGCGCGCGCACCGGGGTAGAGGCGCTGCTGCGCCAGACCGCGCCCGGCGGCACGGTGCTGCTGCCCGACGGCGGCACGCAATGGCTGAAGGCGGATGCCATCGAACCGGGAATGCGGATGATCGTCGCCGCGGGCGAGCGCATGGCCGCCGACGGCGTGGTCGAGGACGGGCGCAGCACCGTCGACTTGTCGCTCATCACCGGCGAGAGCCGCCCCGAGCCGATGGCGGCGGGGATGCGCGCGGTGGCGGGCACGCTCAATCTGGATGCGCCGCTGACGATCCGCGTCACCGCCGCGGGCGACCGCACGACATTGGCCGATATCGCGCGGATGATGGACGCCGCGGGGCAGAGCCGCTCGCGCTACGTCCGCATCGCCGATCGTGCCGCGCGCCTTTACGCGCCCGCCGTGCACACGCTGGCGGCGGCGAGCTTTGCCGGGTGGATGATCGCGGGCGCGGGCTGGCACCAGTCGCTGCTGATCGCCGTCGCCGTGCTCATCATCACTTGCCCCTGCGCGCTCGGCCTTGCGGTTCCCGCGGCGCAGGTCGTGACGGCCGGGGCGCTGATGCGGCGCGGCATCCTGGTCAAGGACGGCAGCGCGCTGGAGCGGCTGGCAGAGGCCGATTGCGCGCGGTTCGACAAGACCGGCACATTGACGCTCGGTCGCCCGAGCGTCGAAGCGGTGCTGCCGCTCGATGACCAGGAAGCGTCGGTAGCGCTGGCGATGGCACGCGCCAGCCGCCACCCGATCGCGCGCGCGCTGGCGCAGGCGCTCGAACAGGCGGGCGTCGCGGCGGCAAGCGTCGACAAGCTGCGCGAAATCGCCGGCGCGGGCATGGAGGCCAGCGTCGACGGGCGTATCGCCCGGCTGGGCCGTCCCGACTGGCTGGGCGCCGATGCCGGGGACGCAGCGATGGCGACGGCCTTTGCGATGGAGGGCGCCCCCCCTCGCCTGCTGCGCTTCGCCGATGCGCTGCGCCCCGACGTCGCGGCAACGCTGGCCGGGCTCCGCGCGATCGGCCTCGACCGCGCGATCCTGTCGGGCGACCGCCCCGATGCCGTGGCGCCGGTTGCCGCCGCACTGGACATTCCCGCGCAGGCCGGGCTGACGCCCGAAGAGAAGCTGGCGGCGGTCCAGGCATTGCAGGACGGCGGGCGTCATGTGCTGATGGTCGGCGACGGACTGAACGACGGCCCCGCGCTGGCGGCCGGCCATGTCTCGATCGCGCCTGCATCGGCGAGCGACGTCGGCCAGACTGCGTCCGACGTCGTGTTCCTGGGCGACAGCCTGGCACCGGTCGCGATATCGGTGCGCGCGGCGCGGCGCACGCTCACGATCGTGCGCCAGAATTTCGGCATGGCGATCGCGTATAATGTCTGCGCCGTGCCGCTGGCGATCCTGGGGCATGTCACGCCGCTGATCGCCGCGCTCGCCATGTCCAGCTCTTCGCTGATCGTCGTCGCCAACGCGCTGCGCCTGCGAGGATGCGCGCGATGAGCGGGCTCGCGCTGCTGATCCCGATCGCGCTGTTCCTGGGCCTGCTGGGGCTCGGCGCGTTCCTGTGGTCGCTCAATTCGGGTCAATATGAGGATCTGGACGGCGCCGCCGTTCGCATCCTGATCGACGACGAGCCGATTGCCGACGAACCGGAGCAGCGCCGATGATCGCGCGGACGCGCCAGTCGCGCTATCGCATGCTGTTGCTGCTGCCGCCGCTCGCGCTCGGCGTGCCCGCGCCCGCGATGGCGGAAGACGCGATGCACATCACGGTCTGCGGCAGCGCCGGTACGGTACAGATTCCGCTGCCCGCCAATTCGCCGCTGCGGCAGAAGGACAGTTGCCCCGGCGCGTGCCACGCCATCACTTGCGAGCGGCAGAAGGGCGATCGCAAGCGCAACAAGCCCTGTTGCGATACCTGACGGCGCACCGGCGCGTCAGCGCGCCTTTTCGCCGAACGCTTCCAGCTTCTCCAGCCATTCGAATGCCGCCTTTCGGTTGCCCTCGACCATGCCGATGACGGTGTCGGCAACCGGGCGAACGCCGGCGAGACGCAGGATGTTGCGCTCCAGGCTCTTCAGGCTGTGCGCGCCGTACCACAGCCGATAGACCAACCCCGGCATGCCCATCGTCACCACGACGCGCGCGGTTCGCCCCTTCAACAATCCCTTCGGCCCCGTCGCGCCCTGAAGGATCGCGAAGCCCGGACGCGCGACTTGTTCGAGGAAAGCCTTGAACAGCGCGGGCATGTCGCCCAGCCACAGCGGATAGAGCAGCACCAGATGTTCCGCCCAGGCGATATCGGCCTGCGCCGCCGCGATGTCTGCCGACGGCCGGCCCTTTTCCCAATCGTCGCGCGCGCGCAATATCGGGAAATCGAGTGTCGCCACGTCGACGCGCCGCACCGAATGGCCGCCCGCGACCGCCCCCTTGGCATAGGCATCGGCCAACGCATGGACAAAGCGGGCGCGATCGCAGTCGGGATGCCCGTCGATGATCGTGATGCGAGTCATGGCGCGCTTCTTCGGCAAAGCGCGCCGCGCCCGCCATTGGGACTTGCCCCATGGGAGGTTCCCCAAGTGTGCCCGCCGCGTCGATACGCTTGGACTCAGGCGAAAGGAGAATCGAGATGATTCGCGACCTGCTCGCCATCGTCGACAATGCCGACCGCGCGGCTCCCATGCTGGAGCGCTTTGCCGAAAGCGCGCGACTGTTGAAGGCCGAGGCATCTGTCACGCTGCTGACCGCCGCACCCGTGCTGGCCCCCGACCTGGCCCCGCTCGGCAGCGTCTATGTGCCCGAGGACGTGCTCGACAGCGAAGCGCGCGCGGGGATCGACGCGATCCGCGCGCAGTTCGACCGCCACCAGGTGCCGGTGCGCGTGCGCGGCCTGTGCAACGACGTGACCTGGCTGGCGGGCGACCTGCGCCACAGCGGCCAGCTCGCCGACCTGATCGTCGTCGGCGCGTCGGCCGACTGGCGGATCGAATGGCTGCGCCGCCGCGTGGCGGAATCGGTGCTGATGGGGTCGGGCACGCCATTGCTGCTGCTGCCCGACGGCGGCGCGCTGCCCCCGGTCCGTCACGCCGTTTTGGCCTGGAAGCCGTCGACAGAAGCGGCGCGGGCGCTGCACGCGCTGGTCGCCATTGCCGAACCGGGGGCGATCGTCGACGTCGTCACGATCGGCGACCCGCACGAACCGTGCGAGGAGGAGACCGCCAGCGCACGCGAAGTGGCGCGCCACCTGAAGCTCCACCGTTTCGATCCGCGGATGCACTATTTCGAATGCCGCGACCGCGTGGAGGCGGACCTGATTCAGAAATTCGCCGTCGAAACGGGGGCGGATCTGATCGCCGCCGGCGGCTTCGGCCACTCGCGCATCCGCGAAATCATATTGGGCGGCGTCACGCGCGACCTGATCGCCGCGCCGCGCCTGCCGGTGCTGCTGGCGCACTGAGGCGACATTTCTTCGAAAGGCTGTCCGGCACGCGCGCCGGGCGGCCTGTTCCTTTTGCCGCGCGCCGCCGGCGCAGGCGCGAAAAAGGGCGCGGCATTTTCAGCCGCGCCCTTCCCGCTGGACCGTTCCGTTCCTCCCCCGCCTGTGCCCCGAAAGAGGAACAGTCGCGGCTCAGAAGCGGAAGCCGATACCCACGCCCGCAACGATCGGGTTCAGGTCGACATCGACGGTATTCTTGACGCCGCCGGTGTTCAGGCGCGCCGTGGTGCTCATGTCGATGTACTTGATGTCGGCGTTGAGGAAGATGTTCGGCGTGACGTCTACGTCGATACCCGCCTGCAGCGCATAGCCGAAGCTGTCGTCCAGCTTGACGCTGGTGTTGCCGATCGCGTCTTCCAGCGCGCCGCTCGCCTTCGACGAGTAGAAGATCGTGTAGTTCACGCCGGCGCCCACATAGGGGTGGATCTTGCCTTCGGGCATGAAGTGATACTGCAGCGTCAGCGTCGGCGGCAGGACCCAGGTGTCGGCGAGCTTGCCGACGCCGCCCAGCGTGCCGCGGCCGGTGATGTCGTGCTTGGTGGTCGCCAGGATCAGCTCGGCGCCGACGTGCTTGGTCACCATATAGGTAAAGTCGATTTCGGGCATGACGGCATTGTCGACGCCGACCTCGCTGCCCGGAAACGCCGGGGTAACGGCACCCGAATCTTCGGTGGGCGCAACCATAATGGCGCGCAGACGGACCAGCCAGTCGCCCGCTTCGCGCGACGTATCGGCGGTCTGAGCCTGAGCGGGCAGGGCGAAGGCGGCAGAAGCAGCCAAAATCGCGAGAGTAAGTGCGGGACGCATCGAATGTACCTCCTGTTGTCGATGCACACCGGCTACGCCCCGCCTGCCCCCGAATTGTTGATCCAGCGCAACAACAGCATCGGTATTGTACCGGATGGGATGGCTATTTCGCCCCCGACCTGTGGAAATTACTGATCCCAGACCAGGTCCTTCAGTTGCTTCGTCCGCTGGCGGGTCAGCGTCGCCTTGCACCCGGCGACCAGCATCGGCTGGGCACTGCCGTCGCGCATCTCATAGCCTTCGATCACACATTGCGCGTCGCGATAGGCGAGCCACGCCCGCTGCGCGGTCAACAGCGCGTCGGCATAGCCGAGCTGGTCCTCGCGGTCGCGGCGCTTCATCGCCGCCATGGTTACTTTCCACTGCGCGTTGAGCGCGGCATCGGCGCGCGCAAAGTCCGCCTGGGCGCACGCCGTCATTTCCGACTGGCTGATTGCGTTATCGCAGTCTTCCGGCGCATGCGCCGCCGCGAGCAGAAACAGTGCTTCGATCAACATAGCCTCGATCCCTTCGCTTATTTCCCGACGAACACCGCATCCCGCTTTTCCAGAAACGCCGCCGCGCCCTCGCGCGCATCGACGGTTCCGCTGGCGATCCGCTGGTCTTCCGCCTCGCGCAGCATGGCGTCCTCAAGCGACGATTCCATGGCATGGCGCAAACCGCGCCGCATGAGGCCCATGGCCACCGTCGGTCCGTTGGCCAGCCGGTCGGCGAACACCCATGCCTCATGTTCCAGCAGGTCGTCGGGCACCAGGCGATAGACCAACCCCCATTCCAGCGCGGTTTCGGCCGACACGCGCTCGCCCAGCATCATCATCTGCATCGCGCGCGACCGACCGACGATGCGCGGCAACAGCCAGGATGCCCCGCCGTCGGGCACCAGTCCGATATTGACGAACGCCTGCAGGAAATAGGCGGATTGCGCGCCGATGCAGAAATCGGCCGACAGCGCCAGGCTGCACCCGATCCCCGCCGCCGGACCCTGCACCGCGCTGACCACCGG
>JBMOOB010000049.1:0-28472 GCA_049323815.1 Pseudomonadota bacterium
AACCGGCGCTCTCGCGCACGCACGCGAAAAAGCCGGCCCGCGCCTGGGCACGGACCGGCTTTCCAGGGCCCGGCGGCGGTTCGCGGAACCGCCATTCCCGCGAACCGCCGCCGCGCGTCAGCGCTGCGGCGCGGGGGGAGCGTCGTCGGTGCCGGTCGCCGGTTCGTCCGACATGTCGGGCGTGGGCGAGGCGTCAGGCGTCGGAGTGGCATCGGGCATCGGCGCCGGCTCCTCGATCGTCATGTTGTTGGCGAGATCGGTCGAGGCATTGTCGCTGACGGTATTCGCCATGTCCTGCCCCGGCGGGGCGGACGAAATCTGCGCGAATGCCGCGGTCGAACCGCACAGGACCAACAGGCCGGCCAAAGTCTTTGCACGCATTATACTCTCCATTTCGGATACTGCGTGCGATGAACGGCCCGGTGGCGTTTCCGGGCGCATCGTTTTTCTGTAACTGGTCGCAGCTTCGGGCGGTTTTGACCCGAAAATGCCCGAATCTCGCGGCCAGTTGAAACCGAATATGACCAGGCGGCCGCGCCGCGCCGCTGCTTCAGCCGATCTGGGCGCGGTGCAGCAGCTTCTGGTCGGCCAGTACCAGCGCCACCATCGCCTCGACCACCGGCACCCCGCGAATGCCGACGCACGGGTCGTGCCGCCCCTTGGTGAACAACGCGGTCGCCTCGCCTTCGCGCGTCACGGTTTCGACCGGGATCAGGATCGAGCTGGTCGGCTTGAACGCGATGCGCAGCCGCACCGGCTGACCGGTCGCGATACCGCCCGCGATGCCACCGGCGTGATTGGCAAGGAACACCGGCGCACCGTCGGCACCGGGGCGCATCGGATCGGCATTCTGTTCGCCGCGCAGCGCCGCCGCCGCGAAGCCGTCGCCGATCTCGACGCCCTTCACGGCGTTGATCGACATGCACGCCGCCGCCAGCTCGCTGTCGAGCTTGGCGTAGAGCGGCGCGCCCCAACCGGCGGGCACGCCCGTCGCCTCGCATGCGACGACCGCGCCCAGCGACGACCCATCCTTGCGCGCGCCGTCGACCAGCGCTTCCCAGCGCTTCGCCGCCGCGGCATCGGGGCAGAAGAACGCGTTGTTCGCCATTTCGCCCGCGTCGAACCGGGCATGGTCGATCGCGTCGCCGCCGATCGCTTCGACCCAGGCGCGGATCGACACTTCGGGAATGACGCGGCGCGCCACCGCGCCCGCCGCGACGCGCGCAGCGGTTTCGCGCGCCGACGACCGCCCGCCGCCGCGATAATCGCGAAAGCCGTATTTGGCGTCATAGGCATAATCGGCGTGGCCCGGACGATAGGCCTTGGCGACGTCCGAATAATCCTTCGACCGCTGGTCGGTATTCTCGATCATCAGGCTGATCGGCGTGCCGGTCGTGCGTCCTTCGAACACGCCCGACAGGATACGCACCTGGTCGGGCTCCTGCCGCTGCGTCGTGAAGCGCGACTGGCCGGGGCGGCGCTGATCGAGGAACGGCTGGATATCGGCTTCGCTCAGCTCCAGCCCCGGCGGGCAGCCGTCGACCACCGCGCCCAGCGCCGGGCCATGGCTCTCGCCCCAGGTGGTGAAGCGGAAGACGCGGCCGAAACTGTTGAAACTCATGCGTCCTCCGACAGCGCGGCAAAGGCCGGCGCGTGCTCGGCGCGCCCGCGCGCGCCTTCGGGCGCCACGCCCTGCACTGCGGCGGCCATCAGGAACGGCCCGGCATAGGGCGATTCATAGCCTTCCGCCAGCTCGGTCGAAAAGCCGAAGCGGCCATAGAAGCCCGGCTCGCCCAGCACGAACATCAACGCCGCGCCCGCGTCGCGCATCCAGTGGATCGCCGCCTGGATCAGCACGTCGGCCACGCCCGTCCGGCGAAAGCCGGGCGCGACCGCGACCGGCGCCAGCGCCACCGCCGGCACCTGCTCGCCGCCGACCTCGACGTCCATCCGGCTGAGCGCGACCATGCCGGTCAGTTCGTTCGTGATCTCGTCGCGCGCGAGCAGCACCAGCACCAGATCGCCGTCGATGGCGAGCTGCTTCACCAGCACGGCTTCGGCAGGGCGGGGAAAGCATTGATGCAGCAACAAGTCGATGTCGCCCGCGTCCTTCGGCGCGGCGGGGCGGATGGCGATGGTCACGACAGCGCGATGTCCGGCGCGTCCTCCGCCTTCATGCCGATGACATTGTAGCCGGCGTCGACATGGTGGATCTCGCCCGTCACGCCGCTCGCCAGGTCGGACAACAAATAGACGCCCGCGCCGCCGACATCCTCGATCGTCACATTGCGTCGCAGCGGCGAATTCAGCTCGTTCCACTTCAGGATGTAGCGGAAATCGCCGATGCCCGACGCCGCCAGCGTCTTGATCGGTCCGGCCGAAATGGCGTTCACGCGGATCGCCTCCGGCCCCATGTCCATCGCCAGATATTTGACGCTGGCTTCCAGCGCCGCCTTGGCCACGCCCATCACATTATAGTGCGGCGTCACCTTTTCGGCGCCATAGTAGGTGAGCGTCAGCAGGCTGCCGCCGTTCGGCATCATCGCGCGCGCGCGCTTCGCCACCGCCGTGAACGAATAGACCGAGACGTTCATCGTGTGCAGGAAATTGTCGAGGCTGGTGTCGTAATAACGGCCGCGCAGCTCGTTCTTGTCCGAAAACCCGATCGCGTGGACGACGAAGTCGATCGTCGGCCAGTCCTGCGCCAATGCGTCGAACGCGGCGTCGAGCGCGTCCATGTCCGACACGTCGCAATCGATCAGCTTGTCCGAACCCAGTTCCGCCGCCAGCGGCCGCACGCGCTTTTCCAGCGCCTCGCCCTGATAGCTGAACGCCAGTTCGGCGCCCTGCCCGGCCAACTGCTTCGCGATGCCCCATGCCAGCGACCGGTCATTGGCCAGGCCCATGATCAGCCCCCGCTTGCCCTGCATCAAACCCGTCACGCGTTCATTCCTTCTGTTCCACGGCTTCGTCTAACCCGTCTTCCGGCGCTTCGGCCAGTGCGGCATTGAGTTCGGCCCCGATCACGACGCCCAAACCAATGATGAAGAAAAAGATCAATGCAATCATGACACCCGCCAGGCTGCCATAGGTCAGGTCGTAGCGCCCGACCGAGGCGAGCACCACCGGCAGCAGCGCCGTCGTCGCCAGCCACCACGCCGTCACGAACAACGCACCGGGCCATTTCGGGCACCCCGCCTTGCGGTAGCGATGCGGTGTGAGCGAGAAGAACAGGATGTACAGCGCGACGAACAGCGCCAGCGCGGGGGCGATGCGGCCGAACGACACGATCCGCTGCGCGTCGGATGCGAAGGGCAGCACGCGATAAAGGAACTGCTCGACTCCGGTCAGCGCGAACTGTACCCCGAACGCCGACAGCGCGAGCACCACAGCGGCGATAATCAGCCCGATCGACCCCAGCCGATATTCCCAGAACGGGCGGTCGGACCGCACGCCATAGGCCTGGCGCAAAATGCCGCGCAGCGTCTCGATATAGCTCGCCGTCGTCCACAGCCCGACGATCGCGCCGAACCACAGCAGGTTTCCCGACCGCGCCTCGAGCACGTCGCGCATCGGCTGCGCCAGCACGCCCGCGACATCGGGCGGGATGGTGCGCAGGAACGCGTTGAGCGCGCGCACCCCCTCGCCGCTGTGCCCGAACAGCCGCGCGATCGCGGCGGCGACGATGAAGAAGGGGAACAGCGTGACGAGCGACAGATAGGCCAGATTGCCGGCATAAGTGAACCCGTCGTTGAACGTGCCGACGACGACGCGCCTAGTCACCTCAATCGCACGGTCGGACACGCCCAGTTCGCCCAGACGTCGCCGGATATGCCCCCCAAGGCCCCGCCGCCGTGCCTCGGGCGATTCGGGGGAGATGCCGTCCGGCGCCACGCCGCTACACGCCCAGTCGGGCGCGCGGATCGGCCTTGTCCTGGTCCTTCCACGTTTCGACGAACGCGCTCAGCGCCGCATCTTCGGCGGGCAGGTCGACCATCAGCGTGACGAACAGGTCGCCGCGCCCGCCGCCCTTCTTGTGGAATCCGCGCTCCTTCAGCCGCAGCACCTTGCCCGAAGTCGAGCCCCTGGGCACGGTCAGCTGCACCGCGCCGTCGGGCGTCGGCACGCGCACCTTGCCGCCCAGCACGGCCTCCGACAGCGTGACCGGCAGGTCGAGCCGCACATCGTCGCCGTCGCGCGTATAAAAGGGATGCGGCTTGATTTCGATCGTGACGATTGCGTCGCCGGGACCGCCGGGACCGGGCTGTCCCTTGCCCGACAGGCGCATCTGCGTTCCTTCCTCGACGCCGGCGGGCAGCTTCAGGTCGATCGTCTTGCCGTCGCCCAGCGTGATCCGCTGCGGCGCGAGCGTGACCGCATCCTCGAACGGCACCGCCAGCCGATAGGCGATGTTCGCCCCCTTCGGCTGCGGACGGCGCCCGAACCCGCCGAACCCGCCGGAAAACCCACCGCCGCCGCCGCGCCCCGCCGCGCCGCCGCCGAACAACCCTTCGAAGATGTCGCCCAGGTCGGCCGCCTCGCCGCCGAAATCGAACTGCGCGCCGCCGGGACGGAACCCGCCGCCGCCGCCACCGCCCGCGCCGCCAAAGCCGAACGGCGACATCGGATTGCCGTCGGCATCGATCTCGCCGCGGTCGAACCGCGCGCGCTTGTCCTTGTCGGTCAGCAGGTCATATGCCTGCGTGACCTGGCTGAATTTTTCCGCCGCCTTGGGATTGTCCTGGTTGCGGTCGGGATGAAGCTCCTTGGCGAGCTTGCGGTACGCCTTCTTGATGTCGGCCTCGCTGGCAGTGCGCGACACGCCCAAGGTTGCGTATGGATCGGCCATTGCTTTCCTGTGTTTCCGCTATTCCTGGAGTCGGATGACATCGGCTTGATTCGCTTCGTCATTGCGAACGCAGCGAAGCAATCCGGCTGCGGACTCGTGGATTGCTTCGCTACGCTCGCAATGACGGATCAACACAATGCCATCCCGCTCTGGACGTTATCCGGCAATATTGCCGTTTGCTCGCGCGCCAACATCGGCGCGCGCGGCGCGCTTCGCAAGGGTGCGGGTCACGCGGCGATGGTTTCCAGCGGCTCGACGTCGACCGACACGTCCATCTTCTGCGCGCCCGACCCCAGCATCACGC
This sequence comes from Pseudomonadota bacterium, assembly GCA_049323815.1. Lineage (GTDB taxonomy): Bacteria > Pseudomonadota > Alphaproteobacteria > Sphingomonadales > Sphingomonadaceae > Sphingomonas. Next base: position 5,154 of record JBMOOB010000049.1, read on the forward strand.
CGTCGATCGGCGCGATGTCGGCATAGTCGCGGCCGATCGCCATGATGACATGGTCGCTCGCCATCCAGATGCCGTTGGTGGGGTCCAGCCCCACCCAGCCGCGTTCGGGCCCGCACCACAACAGCACCCACGCATGCGTCGCGTCGGCACCCACCAGCCGCGGCTGGCCCGGCGGCGGCAGCGTGCGCAGATAGCCCGAGGCATAAGCGGCGGGCAGCCCGGCCGCGCGCAGGCCCGAGATCATGATCTGCGCGAAATCCTGGCACACGCCGCCGCGTTTCGCGAATGCCTCGTGCGGGGGCGTGTCGACCAGCGTGGCAGTGGGGTCGAACGCGAATTCGCGCTGGATGCGCTGCGCCAGCGCAATCCCCGCCTCCAGCGCGCCGCGTTCCGGATCGAGTTCCTCGCCGCACCAGTCGGCGATCGCGCGGTCGAGCGGGATCAGCGGCGAGGGATAGAGGTACGCGGCAGGTCCGGCGGGCGAGGCATCGTTGCTGGCGCGCGCCATCCGCGCGACTTCGCCCAGCGTCGGGTCGCTCGCATCGGGCACCGGAATCAGCCGGTCGACCGTCACGCGCGCGCGGCTTTCGATCGTCAGCGTGCGCGCGGGCTGTTCGACCACCAGCCGCACGATATGCGCCAGCCCCGCCTGCGCGCGCGCCGGCGCGGTGCGGCCGCCGGGCAGTACCGACAGATGATAGTCCTCCAGCCGCTGCCCCGGCCAGTCGATCGGCTGAAGCCGCAGGTTGCACCGCGCGAATTCGACCGGCTGGGCATATTCGAACCGCGTTACATGGCGGATCGCATAGTGCATCGCGCTCATGCCAGCACCAGTCCGGCGGCGCGCAGCGGCTCTGCGCCATGCAGGAAATAGCGCCGCGCGACTGCTTCGGACAGGCGGCACAGGCGATGTTCGATGTCGTTCAGGACCGCCCAGTCGATATTCGCCGCGCGCGTCGTCGCGACGATCGCCGCGATTTCGCGCGCCTGTTCCTGCTGCGCCTCGGCCAGCCCGTCGTCGGACAGCACGGGCAGCTTCGCCAGATGCTCGTCGATCGCCGCAAGCTGGAACGCCAGCGCGCGGGGGTTGCCGGGGTCGAGCACCACCAGGTCGAGCACCGGCACGCGCGCGATGCCGGTCAGATAGCGCTGGCGATAGCTGATCTGGCTGTCCGCCAGGTCGAGCAGGATGGTCAGGTCGTCGCCGGTCGCGTCCGCGCCGCCGAACGCGCGGGCAAAGCGCAGCGTCGCCATCGCGCGCTCGATCCGGCGCCCCATGTCGTGGAACCGCCACGCATCGGTGCGCGCCATATGTTCGGCCGACAGCCCGGCGAGCGCCGAATAGCGCCGCTGGAGCGACCCCGCCTTGTCAAGCGGCCCGCCATGCGTCGGGAACGGCGCGTCGAGCAGGCGGACCATATCGGCCGATAGTCGTTCACGCGATACCGCGCCGATGCCCTGCGCCTGGCGGTTGATCGCGCGGACCGAATACCAGCCGTCGTCGCCCTCCAGCGCGGTGCGGGCAAGCTGCGTCAGCTCGCTGCGGCGCATCGCGCGCGCCTGCGGCGCGGCACCCGATGCGACGGCGAGTCCCGCCAGCCGCTCGACCGTGTCCGCCGCCAGTGCCGCGCCGGTATCGGCGCTGATCGAATGGCCGAGCAGCGCGCGGACCACTGCCAGCAACGCCTCGCCGCGCTCCAGATAGCGGCCGAGCCAGAACAGATTGTCGGCGACGCGGCTGGGCAGTGTGCCGGGGTTGCGCCGCAACTGCGTCGTGTCGCCCGACGGCAGCAGCGTCACCGGCGCCACCGGCGTCTCGCCATGGATGCAGACGTCGGCCGACCAGCTTCCGCCGCCCATCACCGCCGCGCGCACATCGGGATGCTCGCCGATCCGCGCGAACCCGCCGGGCAGCACTTCCCACGCGCCGTCGGGCCCGCGCGCGGCAAAGACGCGCAACGTGAACGGGCGCGGTGCCAACCCGTCGCCCGCCACCACCGGCATCGTCGACAGCCGCACGACTTCCTGCCCGACATAGTCCTGCGGCCGGCGCGCCAGATCGGCGAGCAGCGCCGCGCGCGCATCTGCGTCGAGCGCGGCCCCCAGCACCGGCGCGCCGTCGGGCAGGCCGAGCGGCTGTCCCCCGAATGCCGGCGCGATCAGCAGGTCGTCGAGCGATTGGGCGACATGCGCGCATTCCAGTTCCTGCCCGCACCACCAGGTCGCGATATTGGGCAGGCGCAGCGGCGCGCCGGTCATCCGCTCGGCGAGCGCGGGCAGGAAGGCGGCGAACGCGCGATCCTCCAACATGCCCGCCCCCGGCGCATTGGCGACGACGACATTGCCCGCCGCCATCGCGTCGACCAGCCCGGCGACGCCGATCGTCGAATGCGTGTCGAACGCCAGCGGGTCGAGGAAACGCGGGTCGATGCGCCGCCACAGCCCGTCGATCCGCTTCATCCCCGCGATGGTGCGGACATAGACGCGGTCGTCGATCACCGCCAGGTCGGCGCCTTCGACCAGCAGGAACCCCAGGTAGCGCGCCAGATGCGCCTGTTCGGCGTAGCTGGGGTTCAGCCGCCCCGGAGTCAGCAGCCCGATGCGCGGTTCGGCGCGGCGGCACAGCGCGGCCAGCCCCTCGCGGAACGCCGCGAAGAACGGCGCGTGCCGCTGGATATTGAGCCGCGTCTGCATGCCGTCGAGCATGCGCGACAGCGCCAGCCGGTTTTCCAGCGCATAGCCCGCGCCGGTCGCGCTGCGCAGCTGGTCGCCCAGCACGCGCCACTCGCCGGTCGGGCCGCGGCACAGGTCGAACCCGACAAAGTTCAGGTGATAGCCACCGACCGGCGCCAGCCCCTCCATCGGTCGCAGGAAATAGGGGCTGCCGGTCACCAGCGCGGCGGGCAGGCTGCCGTCCGCGACCAGCCGGCGCGGGCCGTACAGGTCGGCGAGCACGGCTTCCATCAACTCGGCGCGCTGGACCACGCCCGCTGCGATGCCCGCCCATTCGCCTTCGTGCAGCATCAGCGCGATCGGCGACAGCGGCCAGGGCCGTTCCTCGCCCTCGCCCGCGATGCGAAAGCCGGTGCCGATGTCGTCGGCGTGCCGCTGCGCGCGTTCGCGCGCGTGGTCGAGCACCTCGCCCGACACGCCCGCCAGTTCCTCGAACAACGCGCGCCACCCCGCGTCGCCGGGGCCGCCCGCGCACAATACGTCGCTTTCGGGGGCGTGGGCGCGATAGTCCGCCATCCAGCGATCCGCGACCGTGCCCGCGTCGAACAAATCGGTCATCGCGCGGCTCGCCATCCAACTCCCCCCATTCGAGCGACAGTGGGGGAAAGCCTGCTGCCGTGCAACAAGGATCAGAGGTCGGGCAGCCGCTGCTCGGCTTCGCCCCAGCCGCGCAGCGCCCGGCTGTCGGCGCGTTCGATCAGCGTATCGGCATCGCCAAGGCGAAAGGCGCGCGCACTGTCCAGGTCGCGCAGCTCGCTCCAGCCGACCGGCGTTGCAACCGCCGCGCCCGGCCGTGCACGCACGACATAGGGCAGCACCGCCGTCGATCCGCGCTGGTTGCGCAGATAGTCGATGAACACGCGCCCCGTGCGCTTCGCCTTTTGCAGATGCGCCGTGTAGCGCTCGGGCTGCGCCTGTGCCAAGGCGCGGGCGAAGCGCTCGGCGAAACTCCTCACCGCCGGCCATTCGGCGTCGGGCACCAGCGGCACGACGACATGCACGCCCTTGCCGCCGGTCAGCATCGCGTGGCTGGCCAGCCCGATGTCGGCGAGCTGGCCGCGAATTTCCTCCGCGGCCTTCTTGACCGCTTCGAAATCCAGCCCCGCGTCGGGGTCGAGGTCGAACACCATCCGGTCGGGCCGTTCCAGATCGTCGATCCGCGATCCCCAGCCATGGAATTCGATCGTCCCCATCTGCACGCACGCGCGGATGCCCTCGGCGCTGTCCACCCACAGATAGGGTTCGACACCCCCATCCTTTTCGCGAATGTCGACATGGTGGATGGCCGCGCCGAAGCTGCCCGAATCATGCTTCTGGAAAAAGCACTGGCCGGCGATGCCGTCGGGGCAGCGCACCAGGCTGATCGGCCGCCGCGCGATCCACGGCAGCATCGCGGGCGCCAGCCGCGCATAATAGTCGGCGAGCATCCCCTTGGTCACGCCGTCGTCGGGAAAGACGACGCGGTCGGGGTGCGTGATCCTTCCCTTCGGCTCCTCCGGCTCGGGCATGGCTGCGGGCTCCTCCGCCACGACATCCTTTGCGTCCTTGTCTTCGCGAAGGCCAAGGAAACGGGCATGGCGGACGACATCGTCGGCGGTAAATTCGGCAAAGGCAACCTCCGCGACCAGCTTCGGCGTCACCCAGCGCGCGCCGCGCGCGGCGGCCGGCGGCACCTCGGCGGGCGGAGTCTTGCGCGCGATCCGTTCCAACCGGTCGCGAAGCGCGTGCATGGTGTCGGCATCGAACCCTGTGCCGACGCGGCCGGCATAGCGCAGCCCGCCGCTGCCGTGCACCGCGAGCAACAGCGAGCGCAGCGGCCGCCCCTTCGCCTGCGACGGCAGCCAGCCGATGACGACGAATTCCTGCCGCCGCGTGCACTTGCTCTTCAGCCAGTTGCGCGTCCGCTCGCCGCGATAGGGCGCGTCGACGCGCTTCGACACCACGCCTTCATAGTCTTCGTGGCACAGCGTGCCGAGCAGGCGCGCCCCGTTGCCCAGCACATGCTCGGCATAGCGGATGGCGTCGCCGGCGCCTTCGACCAGCGGCCGCAGCCGTTCCTTGCGCTGGACATTGGGCAGCCGCGTCATGTCCTCGCCGTCGAGCGCCAGCAGGTCGAAGGCGAAATACGTCAGCCCCTCGCCGTCTTCGCGCAGCACCTGTTGCAGCGTGGAGAAGTCCGGCCGCCCCTGCTTGAACGCGACCACCTCGCCGTCGATCAGCGCCGACGGGACGGGCAGTGCACGCGCGGCGCGGACGATGCCCGGAAATCGCTCGCTCCAGTCGAGCCCCGAGCGCGTATAGACGCGCGCCGCGCCTCCGCCGACCGCCAGCAGCGCGCGATAGCCGTCATATTTGACTTCGTGCAGCCATTGGTCGCCCCGCGGCACGTCGTCGACCAGCGTCGCGAGCTGGACCGGGCGGAATCCGGGCGGCGCATCCGCAGCCACCTTGCGCCTGCCCCGGCGCGTCGGCGGCGGATCGGCCTTCGCCGCCTTGGCGCCTTCGGCGATTTCGCGCATCGTCCGCCCGGTCTTCACGCTGGTCAGCCCCGTTTCGACCAGCGCGTCGGTTCCACCCGCCTCCACATCGTCGATCTTGCGCAGCAACCAGTTCTCGCGCTTGTCGCGCCCGCGCGGCTTCAGCCGGATCAGCAGCCACTCGCCCTTCATCCGCGTGCCGTGCAGCACGAAATGCAGATGCCCCGATGCCAGGTCGCCTGCCGACTTGCCCGGCACCGGTTCCCAGGTGCCGCTGTCCCACAGCATCACTGTGCCGCCGCCATACTCGCCCGGCGGGATCGTGCCTTCGAAATCGGCGTAGGATAGCGGATGGTCCTCGGTCCGCACCGCCAGGCGCTTTTCCGCCGGGTCCAGGCTGGGGCCACGCGTGACTGCCCAGCTTTTGAGCACACCGTCGATTTCCAGCCGGAAATCCCAATGGAGCCGCGTCGCGTCATGCTTCTGGACGACGAAGCGGTTGCCGCCCGCCGCCGCCGCGGTGCCGCGCGGCTCTGCGGTCTTCGCGAAATCACGCTTGGCGTTATAGGCCGCGAGCGTGTCGGCGCGTGCCATCGCCGTCAGGCCCGCTTGCGGCCACGAGTCGAGGCGCGCGGCTTTGCGGCCGGCTTCTCGAGCGATTTCTTGAGCGCCGCCATCAGGTCGACGACGTTCGACCCGCCGGCAGGGGGTGCCGGCGCTTCGGCTTCGACCAGCTTGCCGCCCTTCGCCTTGCGCTTGCGCGCGATCAGGTCGCGCAGCGCATCGACATAGCGATCGTGGAAGTCACCGGGATCGAAAGGCGCGGCCTTCTTCTCGATCAGCGTTTGGGCGAGGTCGAGCAGCTCGGGATCGGGCCTTATGTCGGCGATGTCGCGGAAATAGGACTGCGCCTTGTTCACTTCATCGGGATAGCGCAGCGTTTCCAGCACTATCCCGCGCCCGCACGGCTTCAGGCTGACGACATATTCCCGCCCGCGCAACGCCAGCTGGCCCAGCCCGACTTTCTTCGCGCGGCGCAACGCCTCGCGCAGCACCACGAACGCTTCCTCCGCCAGGTCATCGGCGGGGACGACGAAATAGGGCCGCTCGAAATAGAGCACGTCGATCTCGTGCGCGTCGACGAACTGCGTCAGTTCGAGCGTCTTCTTCGATTCGAGCTTGACCGCGTCGATCTCGTCCTGGTCGAGCAGGACATAGCTGCCCTTTTCGACTTCATATCCCTTGACGATTTCGTCGGCGTCGACGGGGCCGACGCCCGGCACCACCTTTTCGTATCGAATGCGCTTGCCGCTGGGTTCGTGGATCTGGTGGAACGCCAACTGCGCGCCTGATTTCGTCGCGCTATAGAGTTCGACGGCGATCGACACGAGCGCGAGACGAATTTGCCCTTGCCAATAGGCGCGCGCAGCCATTGTGGAATCTCCTCGTTGCACGGGCGATTCAATGGCCGACAAGGCGACTCGTTCCTCGACACCCGTCGCCAACCCCGCGTAAAGGCCAGGCCCATGACTACGCCGCTTCCTTCGGATCCCTTCGCCCTGTTCGACCAATGGTATGGCGAGGCGCGCGCGTCCGAGATCAACGATTCGAACGCCATGGCGCTGGCAACAGTCGACGGCGCGGGCCAGCCGGCGGTGCGCACCGTGCTGTTGAAGGGGCACGGCCCCGACGGCTTTGTCTTCTATACCAACGGCAACAGCCGCAAGGCCGCCGACATCGGCGAATGCCCGCGCGTCGCCTTGCTGTTCCACTGGAAGTCGCTGCGCCGCCAGATCCGGATCGAAGGGCCGGTGTCGCCGGTCACCGAGGCAGAGGCGGATGCCTATTTCGCCAGCCGCGCGCGCGATTCGCAACTCGGCGCCTGGGCGTCGAACCAGTCGCACCCGCTCGCCAGCCGCGCGCTGTTCGAGGCGCAGTTCGCGGAAGTGCGCGCGCGCTTCGACGGCCAACCGGTGCCCCGCCCGCCGCATTGGGGCGGTTGGCGCGTGGCGCCTGAACGCATCGAATTCTGGCAGGACCGGCCACACCGCCTGCACGAACGCACGCTGTTCGTCCGCGAATCGGACGGGTGGAGCGCGGGGCTGCTCTACCCGTGATCCCGACGGCCGACAGCCCGCTGGCGCGCCGCGCCGCGATCGCCAGCGTGGTGACGGCCGTGTTCCTGGGGGCGTTGAAGGCATATGCCGCCTGGCGGACCGAGTCGGTCGCGATGCTCGCGTCGCTGGCCGACAGCCTGCTCGACCTCGTCGCGTCGCTCGTCACGCTGGGCGGCGTCCATTGGGCCGCGCAGCCCGCCGACCGCCACCACCGCTTCGGCCATGGCAAGGCAGAGGCGCTTGCCGCGCTCTTCCAGGTCGCCATGATCGCGATTTCCGCCTTCGCGATCCTGTTGCGCGCGATCGAACGGCTGGTCGACCAGCGCGCGAGTGAGCAGGCAGCGCAGGGAATCGGCGTCTCTGTGGTCGCCATCGTCGCCACGGTCGCCCTGACGGCGTATCAGCGCTCGGTCCTGCGCCGCACGCGGTCGATCGCGGTCGCGACCGACCACCTCCACTATCAGTCCGATGTCTTCTTGAACCTGGCTGTGATCGCCGCGCTGGCTCTCGACGGCTATGCCGGCGTGCATGGCGCCGATCCGCTGTTCGGCATCGCCATCGCGCTGTGGCTGCTGCGCGGGGCGTGGCGCGCCGCGGTACAGGCGATCAACGAGTTGATGGACCGCGAATGGCCCGAGGAAAAGCGCCGCCGCTTCCTGGCGGTCGCCAGCAGCGGCCACCCCGCGCTGAAGGGCATCCACGACCTGCGCACGCGTACCAGCGGCACGACCGATTTCGCGCAGTTCCACATCTGGCTCGCGCCCGGCACCACCATCGCCGCCGCGCATGACGTCACCGACGCGCTGGAGGCGCGGATCGCGCGCGACTTTCCCGAAGTCGAAGTGCTGATCCACGTCGACCCCGAAGGCCATGTCGACCAGCCGGGCAATCCACTGGTCGAAGCCGATGTCAGCATTGCCGCGCAGGAGAAACACGCGTGAAACTGCCCTTTGCCCAAATCGACGCCTTTGCCGACCGCCCGTTTGCGGGCAATCCGGCGGCGGTCATCCCGCTCGACGCCTGGCTGGATGATGCGACGCTTCAGGCGATCGCGATGGAGAACAATCTTTCCGAAACCGCCTTCTTCCTGCCCGACGCGACCGGCACGGCGGCATTCGAACTGCGTTGGTTCACCCCGACGACCGAAGTGGCATTGTGCGGCCATGCGACGCTGGCCAGCGGCCATTATGTCCTGTCGGCCGATCCGGCGCGCGATGGCGTGACGTTCCGCACGCGCCGCGCCGGCGTGCTCGAGGTGCGGCGCGACGGCGACGGCTATGCGATGGCACTGCCCGCCTGGGCGCCGGCGCCGCGCGCGCTCGATGCCGTGGTCGCCGCGCTCGGCACCGACGGGGTGGTCGAAACCTTGTGGCATCCGGGCCGCTATGCGCTGGTCGTGCTCGACGGCGCCGATCGCATCCGCGCGCTGGCGCCCGATTTCGCACGGTTGCGCGGCGAAGGCGATGTGCTGACCATCGTGACCGCGCCGGGCGATGACAGCGACGTCATCAGCCGGGTGTTCGCCCCCGGCGCCGGGATCGACGAGGACCCGGTAACCGGGTCGGCGCATGCGGTGATGGTGCCCTATTGGGCGAAACGGCTGGGGCGCGCGCGCTTCACGGCGTATCAGGCCTCGGCACGCGGCGGGCGGCTTGCGTGCACGCTCGACGGCGAGCGAGTAATCCTGGGCGGCCGGTGCGTGACGACAGTGGAGGGCAGCTTCCTGCTGTCGTGACGCCGGCGTCCGGGAAGGCGCGCCGCCGCGCCTTCCCGGACGGCCTCTACTGCGCGGCCTTGATCTGCGCGCCGCAGCGCTTCATCTCGGCGACCAGCTTCCCGGGAGCATCGACGCGAAGCGAAATCGCGACTTCGCCGTCATGCAACACCCCGAAGATTTCGGCGGTGGCGAAGTCGTCGAGCGCCTTTTCACCGGTGATGCCAAAGAAGAAACCCGGCTTGTCGCCGCCTTCGCTGCCGCGACCTTCGACGTCGCCCCAGCTCGCGTCCAGTTCCTTGCCGCGCAGCATCATCGGGCTGAGCGTATAGGTCATATTCGCCTGCGCCCAGCCGAGCGAGTCGTCCGACACGAAGAAGAAGACGCGGTTGTCGAGCGGACGCCAATGGACCGACAGGTCCGACCCGCCGTCGAAATGCGTAATCGCGGCGCAGCTCTTCGCCTTTTGCGACTGGGCGATGTGCCACCCGTCGACTCTCGCGAAGGTCGTGAAACTGCTTTCTTCCTGAATCGGCGCGATCATTGCGATCATCGGCAACAATGCCAGCATCATATTTCCCTCCCCGCTGGAAAATGGCGAGCAGGTGTCTGGCACGAACGCAGATGCGACCCAAGCCCTTTCAGGCCGCGATCGGCTCCGCCCGCTCGGTTTCGGCGATCCATCCGCCGCCCAGCACCCGGTCGCCGGCATAGAGCACTGCCGCCTGCCCTGGCGCGACGCCATATTCGGGCGCGTCGAACAGCACCCGGTCGCCTTCCAGCCGCGCGGGGACCGGCTTCGCCAGCGACCGCACCTTGGCGGTCAGCGGTCCGCGATGATCGCCGCCGATCCAGTTGATCCCCTCGATCCGCGCCGCGCGCACCGCCAGCGCGCTGCGCGGGCCGACGACCACGCGCCGCGTCGCGGGGTCCAGCCGCAGGACATAATAGGGCTCGGGCGCGCCGCCGATTTCAAGCCCGCGGCGCTGGCCGACGGTGAAATGGATCAGTCCGCGGTGCAGGCCCATTACGCGCCCGCCTTCGTCGACGATCTCGCCGCCTGCATCTGCCTCCGGGCGCAGTTTCTTGACCAGCGCGGCATAGTCGCCGTCGGGGACGAAGCAGATGTCCTGGCTGTCGGGCTTGCCCGCGACACCCAGCCCCAGCTCGGCCGCCAGGTCGCGTACTTGCGGCTTGGGCATGCCGCCCAGCGGAAACCGCAGGAAATCGAGCTGCTCGCCGGTGGTGGCGAACAGGAAATAGCTCTGGTCGCGCGCGGGGTCGGCGGCGCGGTGCAGCTCGGGGCCGCGCGTGCCCTCGACGCGGCGGACATAATGGCCCGTTGCCAGGCAATCGGCGCCCAGGTCGCGCGCCAGCGCGAACAGGTCAGTGAATTTCGGCCCCATGTTGCACTTTACGCACGGGATGGGGGTACGCCCCGCCAGATATTCGTCGGCGAAATCGTCGATCACATCGCGGCGAAAGCTCGATTCATGATCGAAGACATAATGCGCGATGCCCAGCCGGTCGCACACCGCGCGTGCGTCGCGGATGTCGCGGCCCGCGCAACAGCTTCCCGCGCGGCCGACCGCCTCGCCATGGTCGTAGAGCTGGAGCGTCACTCCAATCGTCTCCGCGCCGGTGCGCGCGGCAAGCGCGGCGACGACCGAACTGTCGACGCCGCCCGACATGGCGACGACGATGCGCCGCCCTGAAAGCGGCCCGGCAAGCTGGAAATCGGCGGGAATCATCATCGCCGCACATAGGACGCCGGGCGGTGCGTTGCAAAATCGGAAAAATTTCCGTGCCTTTACCCCGCCTTCAGCACTGCCGCGCTAAAAGCGTCATCCGGAGTTTTTTTGGTGGACGATGATTGGTGGACCTGAGCTTTGCCCGATCGGAACGCGACGTCGCCGTGCGCGCGATGCCGACCGAGCTGGCGGTGCTGCTCGTCGGGATCGCCGCGCGTCAGGCCGCGAGCCCGACTGCCGCGGCGCAGATGCGGCTGTCGCTGTCGGCGGGCGAGGCGGACCTGCTCGCCCCCGTGCACGGCGCCTTTCACCGGGCGACGGCACTGGCGCTAACGCGTTGGCAACGGGAGTAAAGCCGCCATTTACCGTGCCATTTTAGCCGATGTTCAAGCGGGCCGGCTATTTGAGTGCTTCCGAGTTTGAAGAGAGGGGGCCCCCCGCCCCGATCGAGGTAAGTAGATGATTGAGAACCAGAAGATTCGCCCCGACAAGGTGATCGGCCCGCTGGGAGAGCCGCTGACGCTCGACACGCTTCCCCCGCCCGACACCACGCGTTGGGTCGTCCGCCGCAAAGCGGAAGTCGTCGCGGCCGTAAACGGCGGCCTGCTGACGGTAGACGAAGTGTGCGAACGCTACAGCCTCACGGTCGAGGAATTCGCCGGCTGGCAACGCGCGATCGACCGGTCGGGCATGCCGGGCCTGCGCGTCACGCGCATCCAGCATTATCGTTCGCTTTACGAGCGGCAGCAGAAATACTGACCCATCGGCCCCGTTCGGGTCGAAACAGACGACAGCAAGCCCCTTCGCCGCGTTCCCGGACCCGGCGGAGGGGCTTTTGCTATATGCCGAAATCTTTTCCCTTGTCCGAACTCGATTGAATCCGTCTGAGGAACCCGGAGCGGTCGTTGCGCGTCTATTGCCTCGAAGCGCCCGGACATGCCGGGACGGAACAGGAGGACTGGACAATGGATCTCGTGGGTCTGCTCGTCTGGCTCGTCGTCGGCGGTGTCGTCGGCTGGCTGGCGTCTATCGTAATGCGCACCGATGCTCAGCAGGGCATCTTCCTCAACATCGTCGTCGGGATCGTCGGCGCGTTCCTGGGCGGCTGGATCTTCTCGAGCGCGGACATCAACGACGGCGTCGTAACCATCGGCACGTTCCTGGTGTCGCTGGTCGGCGCGATCATCCTGCTGGCGGTGGTCAATCTCGTTCGTCGCGGCGCGATGCGCTGAGCCGTTCGAATGCAAAGCCGGAGAGGGAAAGGGGGGCAGCCGGATGGCGCCCCCCTTTTGTTTATTGCAGCAGGAAGCGAACGGTAATCGTAACCGAAACGTCCCGCTCGCCGGCGATGACTTGAGTCGCTTCATCGGCCTGAACGCCGGCGCGGAATGCGACCGGCATGGGGCCGACCGGCGCCTCCCCACCCTCACTGATCGAAAGGATCCGCACCACGCGCATTCCCGCGGCATCGGCATAAAGCTTCGCTCGCGCACGCGCCTTGGCGATTGCATCGGCTCGCGCTTCGTCCGTTGCCGCTTCGGGCTTGTCGATCACCAGGTCGGGTCCGGAGATATTGTTGGCTCCCGCGCCGACCAGCGCGTCGAGAATGCCGCCGCTCTTAGCGATGTCGCGGAATCGGACGGTGACGCTGTTTGTCGCCTGGTAGCCGGTCAGTTCGGGCGGCTGCCCCTCCTGATAGCGATATTGCGGGCTCAGCCCGACCGACGCGGTCTGGATATCCCGATCGGCGACGCCCGCCTTGCGCAGCGCGGCGAGAACCCCGCTCATCTGCTTCGCGTTCTGTGCCATCGCCGCCGCGGCAGTCGGCGCCTGCGTGACGACGCCTGCGCGAAGGATCGCGACATCGGGCACGCGCGTCGTGCTGCCCTCTACCGCGAGCGTCAGCATGGTGCCGTCGTGCATAGGTGCCATGGGCGGCATTGACTGGGCATGCGCGGCCACCGGCGCTGCGAATGCGGACAGGGCGGCGGCAGTAACAGCGGCACTAATAAAAGCTCTCTTCACGGGCTCCCTCCTTACGAAATGACAATCCCGCGCGCAGCCATAGCCACACGCGGGATCACCAAAGCTGAACGGAACGTCCGGTTCCTGCGCTCAGCGCGAGCGACGAACCATCACGAGGCGATACAGCGCGAGCAGGACGATCGACCCGCCGGTCGCCGCCGCATAATTCTGCCATCCGCCCTGCAACGCCACGCCCAGCGACTGGGCGACGAAACCCGCCAGCAGCGCGCCGACGATGCCGATCAGGATGGTGACGATGATACCGCCCGGATCCTTGCCCGGCATGATGATTTTTCCGAGCACGCCGGCGACGAGACCGATCAGCAGCCAGCCGATCAGGGTGCGTTGTTCCATGATTCCCTCCTGTCGATGGGCCCACCCCCCGGACCCGCGCGGGAACCTCGCGCCGACGATGTCGCAATGCAACCCGAATCATGTGTCGCGGCGTGCGAATGCTTGCGGAAGCGCGCGTTTCAGGGCAATCCGCCCATACGGGCGCGAACGGCCATTGCGGCCGGTGACTTATTCATATAATACAGCAAAATTCAGCAGCGGCGTGACGGGCATCCGGCCGGTTCGCATGGGATTTGTCGCACATGAATTATGGAGCGAAGATGGTAGGGGATCGTGAGCGTCTGGAGTTGCCGGGCGACGAACCGGTGCGCCGGCGGCGCTGGTGGATCGTCGTTCTGATAGTGGTGGCGGTTATCGCAGTCGGCGCGGTCTCCTATGGCTTGATGCATAAGCAGGCTGAGCCTGCGAAGGCTTCCGGCGCCGCTGCGACGAAGGGTGGCAACGGCCAGATGCCCACGGTGACAGTCGCAGTGCCCGGCAAGCACACCATTTCGCGCGTCATATCCGGCACCGGCTCGCTGGCCGCGCGACGCGAAATGCCGGTCGGCGTCGCGGGCGAAGGCGGTCTTGTCACGCGCGTTCTCGTCGAACCGGGCGATTGGGTAGAGGCGGGTCAAGTGCTCGCGACCGTCGACCGCTCGGTCCAGTCGCAAACCGCCGAATCGCTGGCGGCGCAGGTGCGCGTTGCGCGCGCCGATGCCGATCTGGCACAGTCGGAGCTGGATCGCGCCGAACAGCTTGTCGGGCGCGGCTTCATTTCCAAGGCCGACCTGGAACGCCGTCGCGCCACGCGCGACTCGGCGCGTGCCCGCGTCCGCGTGGCCGAAGCGCAACTGGCCGAGACGCAGGCGCGCAACCGCCGGCTCGACATTCGCGCGCCCGCGGCCGGACTGGTGCTGACGCGCAGTGTCGAGCCGGGCCAGATCGTCAGCTCGGGTTCGGGCACGCTGTTCCGCGTCGCGATGGGCGGTCAGATGGAACTGCGCGCGCAGCTTGCCGAAGGCGACCTGCAACAGCTTTCGGTCGGCGCCGTCGCCGATGTGGTGCCCGTGGGCACCGACAACAGCTTCCGCGGCGAAGTGTGGCAAGTCTCGCCCGTCATCGACCCGCAGACGCGCCAGGGCATCGCGCGCATCGCGCTCGCCTACAACCCCGCGCTGCGCCCGGGCGGCTTTGCCACCGCGCGCATCGTCGCGGGCGCGACAGTCGCGCCGCAGTTGCCCCAGTCGGCGGTGCAGAGCGACGAAAAAGGCAATTACGTCTTCATCCTCGACGACAAGAACCAGACGGTACGGCGCAACGTAACGACTGGCGACGTGACCGAGGAAGGCGTTACGATCGTCACCGGCCTGAACGGCACCGAACGCGTGGTGCTGACGGCGGGCGCGTTCCTGAACCCCGGACAGAAGGTCATCCCCAACGTCCAGAAACTGCGGTGAGCCACGATGAGCTTTCGTAACCTTTCCGCCTGGTCAATCCGCAACCCGGTTCCGCCGATCGTCCTTTTCCTGGCGCTGACGATCGCGGGGCTGGTCAGCTTCAACCGCATGGACGTGAACCAGGATCCCGACATCGACTTCCCGATCGTCTGGGTTTCGATCAGCCAGCCGGGCGCCGCGCCCAGCGAACTGGAGAACCAGATCACCCAGCGCGTCGAATCGGCGGTGCGCAGCCTGCAGGGCATCGACGAGATCAACTCGACGGTCAGCGAAGGCAACACGCAGACCGTCGTTCAGCTCGACATCGGCACGCCGATCGACCGCGCGGTCGAGGATGTGCGCAGCGCCATCCAGCAGATTCGCAGCGACTTGCCCGACGGCATCCTGGAGCCGCAGATCGGCCGCGTCGACACATCGAGCGGGAACGACATCGCCAGCTTCACTGCCATCGCCACCGACATGACGGTGGAGGAGCTCAGCTGGTACATCGACAACACGGTGTCCAAGGAACTGCTGGCGATTCCCGGCATGTCCGCGGTCAACCGCAACGGCGGCGTCGACCGCGAGATCCGCGTCATCCTGGACCCCGCCAAGCTCCAGTCGTTCGGCCTCACCGCGACGCAGGTGAACCAGCAGCTGCGACAGGTGAACCTGAACGCCGCCGGCGGGCGCACCGAAATCTCGGGCTTCGAGCAGGCGGTGCGCGTGCTCGGCAACGCCAAGGACGCCTATGCGCTCGGCCAAACTCAGATTTCGACCGGCGGCGGGCGCACCGTCCGGCTGGCCGACATTGCGACGGTGAAGGATCTGTACGCCGAACAGCGCAGCCTAGCGCGCTATGACGGCCATCCCGTGGTGTCGTTCGATATCCAGCGCGCCAAGGGCGCGTCCGACGTCACCATCTTCCACGACGCCGAAAAGCGACTGAAGGCCTTGCAGGAACGCAATCCGAAGGTCCGTTTCGAACTGCTCAACAACAACTCGAAATATGCCGAGCAGCAGTATGAGACCGCGATGGAAGCGATGGTCGAAGGCGCGCTGCTCGCCGTCGTCGTCGTCTTCCTGTTCCTGCGCGACTGGCGCGCGACAGTGATTTCCGCGCTCGCCATCCCGCTGTCGGCCATCCCCAGCTTCTGGTTCATGGACATGCTGGGTTTCACGCTCAACCAGATGACGCTGCTCGCGCTCAGCCTGGTGGCCGGCGTGCTGGTCGACGACGCGATCGTGGAGATCGAGAATATCGTACGCCACATGCGCATGGGCAAATCGGCCTATCAGGCGTCGATCGACGCCGCGGACGAAATCGGCGTCGCGGTGCTCGCCACCACCATGTCGATTGTCGCGGTGTTTCTGCCCGTCGGCCTGATGCCCGGGATTTCGGGCCAGTTCTTCAAGAATTTCGGCCTGACGGTCGTGGCGGCGGTGCTGATGAGCCTGGCCGTCGCGCGCATGGTCACGCCGATGATCGCCGCCTATTTCCTGAAGGCGCACGGCCACGCCAATCATGGCGAGGGCCCGGTCATGAACGCCTATGTCAAGGCGCTGCGCTGGACGCTGCGGCATCGCTGGGCCGCCGCGCTCGGCTACGTCATCTCGCTGGTGGCGACCTTCGCGCTGTTCGCCATGTCGCCGATGACCTTCCAGCCCGCGCAGGACCAGGACAGCGTCACCGCGACGATCGAAATGGTGCCCGGCACGACGCTGGAACAGACCGATCGCGTCGTGAACCAGGTCGCCGCGATGCTGACCAAGGAACCGCTGGTCACGCATGTCTATGCGCGCAGCTTCGTCGGCAACGGCCGTGTGACGGCGCAGCTTGCCGAGGACCGCAAGGAAGCGAGTACCTCGTTCGAAAAGCGGCTCGCGCCGCAACTGCTCGCTATTCCCGACGCGCGCGTGTCGTTCCGCTCGCAGTTCGGCTGGGGATCGAGCGGGCGCGACTTGACGATCACGCTGGGCGGCGAGGACCCCGAGGTGCTCAACCGCACCGCACTCCAGCTCGTCAAGGAAATGCAGGGGCTGGGCGAAGTCGTCGCGCCGCGTATTTCGGGCGACCTCCAGCGGCCGGAAATCGTCATCCGCCCGCGGCTCGACCTTGCCGCCAACCTGGGCGTGACGACCGCCGCGCTGAGCAGCGCGATCCGCGTCGCGACGCTGGGCGACATCGACCAGAACAGCGCAAAATTCTCGCTGTCGGACCGCCAGATTCCGATCCGGGTTGCGTTGGACGAGGATGCCCGCGCGCGCCTGTCGACGATCCGCAACATGCCGGTTTCGACGCAGAGCGGCGGCACGGTGCCGTTGAGCGTCGTCGCCGATATCGGCTTCGGCGCCGGACCGACAAAGATCGAACGCCTGAACCTCCAGCGCCGTCTGGTGGTGGGCGCCGACCTGGCCGTCGATCCCAAGACGGGCAAGCCCTATGTCTCCAGCGAGGCGATGCAGAAGATCCACGAGCTGCCGGTGATGAAGAACCTGCCGATCGGCGTGGGCGAGATGACGGTCGGCCAGGCCAAGTGGCAGGCGGAGATGATCAACAACTTCCTCGTCGCGATCGTCTCGGGCGTGTTCCTGGTCTTCGCGGTGCTGGTGCTGCTCTATCGCCGCTTCATGTCGCCGCTGGTCAACATGGGATCGCTGCTCAACGCGCCGCTGGGCGGGCTGATCGCGCTCCAGATCCTGGGAATGCCGCTGTCGATGCCGGTGTTCATCGGCATCCTGATGCTGCTGGGCATCGTCGCGAAGAACTCGATCCTGCTGATCGACTTCGCGCTCGAGGAAATGGCGAAGGGCGTCGACAAGTTCTCGGCGATCCTCGACGCCGGGCACAAGCGCGCGCAGCCGATCGTGATGACCACCATCGCGATGGTCGCGGGCATGGTCCCCACTGCGCTGTCGATCAGCGGCGACGCCTCGTGGCGCGCGCCGATGGGCGTGGTGGTGATCGGCGGCCTTACGGTGTCGACGCTGCTGACGCTGCTGATCGTGCCGGGCATCTTCTCGCTGGCGCTGGGCGCCGAGCGGCGGCTGGGCGGGCGGTTGAGCCGCATGCTCACCTATCGCCCGGAACATGCCCATGGCCACGGCCCGGCGACGATCGACCATCGACCCGGCGGCCGTTTGGGGTACAATCCCAATGATGACGGGGCGCAGCCGGCAGAGTGAACCAACACCGCCTTCGGGCATTGGGCGGACCGTGATGCGGTCCGCCCTTTCCTTTTCCCGCGCCCCGGTGCCCCCCGGCCTGCGGCGCATGCGCTGGGTCGCGACCGGCCTGCTGGTCGCGATGGCGGCGCTGTTCGCGACCGCGCGTGCGTTCGAAGGCGTGCACCCGGCTGTCGGCTATCTGCGTGCCTTTGCCGAGGCAGCGATGGTCGGCGGACTGGCCGACTGGTTCGCGGTGACTGCGCTGTTCCGCCATCCGCTTGGCCTGCCCATCCCGCACACCGCCATCATTCCGCGCAACAAGGACCGGATCGGCGCGACGCTCGCCGCCTTTCTGCGCGACAATTTCCTGACCCCCACGGTCGTGGCGCGCCGCATGCGCCGCGTCGACGTCGCCGCGGCAGCAGGCGAATGGCTGGCGCATCCGGGCAGCCTGAACGGGCGCATCGGCGCGGGCGCGTCGCGGCTCGTCGCCGACCTGCTCGAATCGCTCGACCAGGAACGGCTGGGCGGGATGGTGCAGCACGCGCTGGCCGACCGCATCCGCGCAACGCCGGTGTCGCCGCTGATCGGCCGCGCCATGGAAGCCGCGATGCGCGAGGACCGGCACCGCCCGCTGCTCGACGCGCTGATTCGCGGCAGCGCGCGTATCCTCGACGCCAATGAAGCGCTGATCCGCGCCATGGTCCATGAACGCGCCGGCTCGATCCTGCGCTGGACCGGGCTGGACGAACGCATCGCCAACGCGATCATCGACGGACTGACTCGCCTGATCGACGACATGGCCGCCGACGCCGGCCACCCGTTGCGCCAGAAAGCCGAGGAGGCGCTGGCGAAATTCGCCTTCGACCTGCAATTCGACGCCGAAACGCAGGCCAAGGTCGAACGGATCAAGGGCGACGCGCTCGACAACCCGGCGCTCGCGCGCTGGTGGCTGGGCGTGTGGGAAGAAAGCCGCGCCGCGCTGATCCGCGTCGCGCGCGATCCGCAAGCCGCGATCAAGGGCGAACTGGGCCATGCGCTGCGCCAACTGGGCGAGACGCTGCGCCAGGACGCGCGGCTGCGCGCGACGATCAACCGCTTCGTCCGGCGCACCGCCGTCGGCATGGCGGCGGATTATGGCGACGGAATCGTCCGGCTGGTGTCGGACACCATCCAGGGATGGGACGCGCGCACGATCACCGGACGGCTGGAAAGCGCGGTAGGGCGCGACCTGCAATATATCCGCGTCAACGGCACCTTGGTCGGCGGGCTGGTCGGCGTGCTCATCCACCTCGCCGATACGCTGCTCTGACCGGCAGGCCCGGCGGTGCCGGGCGCGGCTTCACGCGTGCCAGTCGAGCACCGGCCAGCCGCGCTGCATCGCCATCGCGCGCAGCGTGCCGTGCGGGTTGACGGCAAATGCCTCGTCCGCCCATTCGAGCAGCGGCGCGTCCGAGACATGGTCGGAATAGGCGCGGACATGCGCACCGGCGCGGTCGATCCCCTGCCCTGCCATCCAGTGTTCGACCATGCGCAGCTTCGCGGGGCCATAGCAATTTTCGCCTTCGATCCGCGATTCGACATTGCCGGACTCATCGTGGCGCGCGACGGTCGCGACGACATCGTCGAACCCCAGCCGTTGCGCGATCGCCCGCGCGTAATAGCCGTGCGACGCCGTCGCCAGCACCAGCAGATATCCTGCCCGCCTGTCTGCTGCGATGCGGGCGACCGCACCTTCGAACACTCCGGTATGCGCGACGCGGTCGGCAAAGGCATCCGCGACGCGCGACATATCGGCGGGCGGCAGCGCGCGGCCGAGCATCAACCGCTGCGTCGCCTGCTTCAATCCGGCGCGGTCGAGCAACCCGGCGGCATAGCCGAGCGTTATCACCCCCGCGACGGGCAGCAATGCCAGCCGCCACGGCGCGCGCATCCTCGCGGCGTGCACCAGGAACGGAGTCCAGGTCGGCGCCCGCGTGATCGTTTTGTCCATGTCATAAAATGCGATTTTCTGCATTGCGACATTTAGTCGCGAGCGACCTTGCCGTTCCACTGCAAATCGCCGAAGAGTGAGAGAATGAGCGAAGCCGCCGATTTCGAACGACTGGACACCGGCGGCGGCGTCACGCTTCGCTTCACCGGCGACTTGTCGCTTGCCCGGCTGGGCGACCTGCCCGAACGGCTGCGCGCCGTCGACGGACCGGTCGCGCTGCTCGACCTGGCAGGCGCGGATCGCGTCGACACGGTGGGCGCCTGGCTGATCCACCGTTTCGCGGTCGACAAGGATGCGCGTGTCGAGGGGCTTTCGCCCGACGAACAACGATTGATGGAACAGGTTGCCCGCGCCGCCGACCAGCCGATCGCGCTACCCGCCCGCCCGGCGGGAACGATCACGCGCGTGCTCGCCGAAACGGGAGAGGCGGTGCTTACCGCCGCGCACACGCTCTATGGCCTGCTCGGCTTCCTGGGCGCGACGCTGATCGCGTTCTGGAACGTCGCGCGGCACCCGCGCCGCTTCCGCTTCGACGCGACGATCCATCGGTTCGAAGTCGTCGGCGTATCGGCACTGGGCATTATCGGGCTGATGAGCTTCCTGATCGGGATCGTCATCGCCCAGCAAGGCGCGGTGCAGCTTCGCCAGTTCGGTGCCGAAATCTACACCATCAACCTGCTCGGCCGGCTGACGCTGCGCGAACTGGGCATCCTGATGACGGCGATCATGGTCGCGGGCCGTTCGGGCTCGGCCTTTGCGGCGCAGATCGGCACGATGAAGCTGACCGAGGAAATCGACGCGATGCGCACGATCGGCGTGTCGCCGATGGAGGCGCTTGTCGTGCCGCGGACACTGGCGGTGGTGTTGATGCTGCCGCTGCTCGGTTTCTATTCCTCGCTGATCGCGATGATCGGCGGCGGGCTCTTGTGCTGGGCCACGCTCGATATTCCGCCGGTCACCTTCATCCAGCGACTGCGCGAAGTGGTACCGATGACCGACCTGTGGGTCGGGCTCATCAAGGCGCCGGTATTCGGCGCGATCATTGCGATCGCGGGTTGTTTCCAGGGGATGCAAGTCGAATCGGATGCCGAGCAGGTGGGATCGCGCACCACCGCCGCCGTCGTCCAGGCGATTTTCCTGGTGATCGTGCTCGACGCCTTTTTCGCCGTATTTTTCAGCGAGATCGACTGGATATGAGCGGCGGCGACATCCTGATCCGCGTGCGCGGCCTGCGCAACAGCTTCGGCGAACAGGTCGTGCACGAAGGGCTCGACCTCGACTTGCGCCGGGGCGAGATCCTGGGCGTGGTCGGCGGTTCGGGCACGGGCAAGTCGGTGCTGATGCGTTCGATCATCGGGCTCCAGACGCCCGACGCCGGCGAAGTCGAAGTGTTCGGCGAATCGACGGTAGGGCGCGAAGAGACCGACACGGTCGACATCCGCAAGCGTTGGGGCGTGCTGTTTCAGGGCGGGGCGCTGTTTTCGACGCTGACCGTGTCGGAAAATGTCCAGGTGCCGATGCGCGAATTCTATCCCGACATCGACCCCGCGATGCGCGAGGAAGTCGCCGCGTACAAGGTGGTGATGACCGGACTGCCGCCGGAAGCAGGGCCGAAATACCCGGCCGAGTTGTCGGGCGGGATGCGCAAGCGCGCCGGGCTGGCGCGCGCGCTGGCACTCGATCCCGAATTGCTGTTCCTCGACGAGCCGACCGCCGGGCTCGACCCGATCGGCGCCGCCGCGTTCGACGATCTGACGCGCTCGCTTCAGCGCACGCTGGGGCTGACGGTCTTTCTCATCACGCACGACCTCGACACGCTCTACGCGATCTGCGACCGCGTGGCGGTGCTGGCGGACAAGCGCGTGATCGCGACTGGTACCATCGACGAACTGCTCGCGTTGGACCACCCGTGGATCCAGGAGTATTTCAATGGGCCGCGCGGTCGCGCGGCAGTCGCCAGCGCAGCGCATGCGCCGCGACACGAGTGAGGGGCTGATGGAAACACGATCGAATCATGTGCTTGTCGGCGCCGTCGTGCTGATCCTGCTCGCGATGCTTGCGCTGTTCACCGTGTGGATCGCGCGCATCAACAACGGTACCGACCGCGAATATGACATATTCTTCAAACAATCGGTCGACGGTATCAGCCCCGGCTCGCCGGTTGCCTTTTCCGGCGTGCCTGCCGGTCAGGTAAAGGAAATCGCCTTCTGGGCGCCCGACCCCCAGCTTGTCCGCGTACGCATCAGCGTAAAGCGCGACGTACCGATCCTTGAAGGGACGACCGCCAGCATCCAGGGCGTCGGTTTCACCGGCGTCAGCCAGATCCAGCTCGACGGCGCGGTAAAGGGCGCGCCGGAAATCACGTGCCCGCGCCAGAACCGCCGCGCGTCCTGCCCGCTCGACGTGCCGGTCATCCCCACCAAGACGGGCGCGCTGGGCGCGATCCTGAACAATGCGCCGAAGCTGCTGGAACGGCTGTCGACTCTTACGGAACGACTGACCGAGTTGTTGAGCGACCGTAACCAGGCGTCGATCGCCGGAATTTTGGCCAACACCAACCGCCTGACCGACGCCTTGGCCGACCGCGGCCCCGAAATGGCGGCAACCATCGCAGAAATGAAGACTGCGGTGCAACAAGTCGCGGGCGCGGCGCAATCGGTTGCCAAGCTCGCCGATAGCACAGACGGCGTGATGAAGACCAATGTCGGCCCGGCGGTGGACAGTCTTAATTCGGCGATCAAGGCTGCACAGAAGAGCGTCGAAAATCTGAACGCCGCCATCGGCGACGCGCGCCCGGGGCTCCAGGCGTTTTCGAAGACCACCGTGCCGCAGGCGAACCAGCTCGTCCAGGACCTTCGGCGGACCGCCGGCGCGCTCGCCGATATTGCCGAGCGGCTGGAATCGGACGGCGCGTCGTCGCTGCTCGGGCCGCCCAAGCTGCCCGATTATGACCCCAAGAAGCGCAGGAAATGAGGGCCGCCATGACCAGGAAGATCGTGCTCGCGCTGGCGTTGCTGCCGCTGTCGGCGTGCATCAAGTTCGGGTCCGAACCGCCGCCCTCGCTGCTCACGCTCGCACCGGCGGCGAAAGTACCCGTGGGCGAAACACGGCGCGCCGCCGAAGGCGCTTCGCCGATCGTGATTGCGGTTCCGGGCGTGCCGCAGGAATTGGCGACCACGCGCGTGCCGGTGCATTCGGATGCGAATACCGTCGCCTATCTGAAGGACGCGCAATGGGTGGAACAGCCGGCGCGGCTGTTCGCCCGCGTGCTGGGCGACACCATCGCCGCGCGCACCGGCCGGCTGGTGCTGACGCCGCGTCAGGCGATCAGCGATCCGGGTGTCCAGCTCGGCGGCGAACTGCTCGCTTTTGGCATCGACGCGCAGACCAGCGAAGCCGTGGTCACATACGACGCGTCGCTTCAGCGGCCCGGCGCCAAGGGATATGAAAAGCGCCGGTTCGAAGCGCGGCTGCCGGTCGCGGAACTGACGCCGCTACTGGTCAGCCAGGCGCTCGACACCGCCGCCAACCGGGTCGCGGGCGAAGTCGCCGACTGGGTGGGGCGCTAG
>JBMOOB010000050.1:0-32448 GCA_049323815.1 Pseudomonadota bacterium
GGACAGCGCACGCCAGATGCGCCTGCTCGCCGAACGCCTGATGGACGGCGCCGCCGGCCTGTCGCGCGAACTCGGTGCATTTCTGGAAGAATTGCGCGCCGCCTGAGGAATTGCCACGGCAGCCACGCAGGATTAGGCAATCCGCAGGGCCGCTGCGTTTCGGACGTGAAGCTTCGGGGATCTTGCATCGAGGCACCGGCCCACCCGCGCGCCGACGCACTCGGCCGATCATGCCAAGCCGCTCGCACGCTTTCACCGCGCCATGCACGGGTGCGCGTCCAATCGCGCAGCCGCACGGGGGCCGTCGCTCGGGCCGGCGAGACAACGGGAGTATCGCCGATGATCGCCTTTGCGCCGCTCGCGCTCGCCACGGCGAGTGTCCCGGAAGACGCGAACTAGCGCAGCGACATGGAAATCCTCCGCAAACAAGCCATGAAGGGCCTCGACGGATCGTCGCAACAACTCACCGGCAGAGTCACAGTGATGGGCAATATTCAGCACCGCGCGCCGCCGAACCTGACCGGTGCGATCGTGCATTTCGAAACCGCGCGCGCTGCAGCGCGCAAGCACTCGCGCGGCCGGATGCTGATCGTCGCCGAGGGCGTGGGCTGGACGCAGATGGAAGGCGGCGAGGCACCGGAGTCCATCCCGCCGACATCCCGTTGTGCCCGGCCGGCAAGCGCCAATGGCACGGCGCGAACCCGATGGAAGGGAGGACGCATATCACGCTGCGTCCATCACACGACGGACAAGCCGTGCTCTGGATGGAGAAAGGGTTCGGAGCGGACTATCCGGCCGAACCGTCGTGCGACTGAGCATCGGGCGCCCGCCCCGAAAGCAGCGGCGCGCGGGACCGTTCGGGCCGGAAATTCAAAACCCCGCCAACCGGCTGGGATGGCGGGGTTTTAAGATGGTGGGCGTGGCAAGGATTGAACTTGCGACCCCTGCGATGTCAACACAGTGCTCTACCACTGAGCTACACGCCCTCCGGGAGCCGCGCGCAATAACGGGAGTCGCATCCGCTGGCAAGCACCCTTGAACAGGAAATCAACTGCTGCTCGGAATTCGTTCGGTTTCGAACAGGCGGTCGACTTCCAGCACCAGGTCGCGCAGGTGGAAAGGCTTGGAAAGCACGCGCGCCTGCGGCACCGCAGTCCCCGCCTTCAGCGTCACTGCCGCAAAGCCGGTGATGAACATGACGCGCATGGCAGGCGCAATCTCGCTTGCCTTTTGCGCCAGTTCGATGCCGTCCATGCCCGGCATGACAATATCGGTCAGCAACAGGTCGAATCGCTCGGTCTCGAGCAGCGGCATTGCCGCCGTCCCGCAATCGACTGCACTGACGGCATAGCCAGAACGCTCCAGCGCCCGCGCGAGATATTCGCGCATGACCTTGTCGTCTTCGGCCAGCAAAATCCGGATCATCTGTACCCCATTCGCTCCGGGGCGAACCTTATGCCGCAATGGCTTAAAATTTTCCAGCCGCAGCGACGATTGCTGCGTTTCGATACGCCGCATACACTTGTCGCCGTGACGGCCCTGCCATCCTTTCTGCGCCATGGTCCGGTCGAACCGGCCAGCCCGATCCTGTTGTCGGTGCCGCACGCCGGACGCGACTATCCGCTGGCGTTGCGCGCCGCGTTGCGCGTACCGCTGTCGGCGCTGCGCGTGCTTGAGGACCGGTACGCCGACGCGATCGCGCTGGGGGCGCGCCGCGAAGAAACGATGTTCGTGGCACGGCGACCTCGCGCATGGATCGACCTCAACCGCTCCGAACGCGACCGCGACCCGATGGTCGAGGACCGGCCGCCCGCCGCCGGCACGCCGATGTCGCCGAAAGTGCGCGGCGGGCTGGGCCTGATCCCGCGCCGCGCAGGACGCGCCGACACGATCTGGCGCCGCCGCCTGTCGGGCGAGGAAGTGGCGATGCGCATCGTCCGTGACCATCGGCCCTATCATGACGCCGTTGCCGCCGCATTGGCCGCCGCGCGCGCGCGGTTCGGCATCGCGATCCTGATCGACGTCCATTCGATGCCCCCGCTGGGCGCGCCCGACAACGCGCCGCGCATCGTGATCGGCGACCGATTCGGCAAGTCGGCGGGGTCGGTGTGGACGGGCCTGCTGGAACAGGTCGCGCACGCGCACGGAATCCGTGCGGCATGCAACGCCCCTTATGCGGGCGGCCACATCCTCGAACGCCACGGCAACCCGTCCGCGGGCGTTCATGCGATCCAGCTCGAATTCGACCGCGGCCTGTACCTCGACGGGCAACTGGACCAGCCCGGTCCGGGGCTCGGCCGCGCCGTCGCGCTGCTGCGCGCGATGATCGGCGCGTTGGCCGACGCAGCGGCGCCGGCGGTCGCCGCCGAATAGCGGGCACAAAAAAACCACCTCGTGCACTGCGGCACGAGGTGGCCAAGGTTCAGGGAGGAGACACGCCCGAGAGCGTGCCGCACGGCCCCGCGAAAGGGGGGACACGAGACCGTACAAGCGCAATATATGCGGGGGGCCGCCGGCCTTCAAGGGCTTACGCAACAGTCCCTATGCGCGAATGTCAGCTGCGCCGGGGCGGGCGTCGGGGGGTTGTGCCCGACGCGCGATCAGCCGTGCGGCATCATCCGGCGCAGGACATTGTCCTTGAGCAGAAAATGATGCCGCAGCGCAGCGGCGATGTGCAGGACGGCCAGCGCCGCCATCATCAGGCCCAGAATCTCATGCGCTTCATGCGCCCCGCCCGCCATCGCGCCGCTGGCGGGAAGGACGGGGATTTCGAACAGGCCGAAAAAATCGATCGGCCGGGGGCGCGCCGGGTTCGACGACATCACCCAGCCGCTGATCGGCAACAGCAGCATCAGCGCATAGAGTGCCCAATGCACGCCATGCGCGGCGCCCCGTTCCCAGCCGCGAATGTCGGCGGGAAGCGCGGGCGGCCGGTACATCAGCCGCCACGCGATCCGGGCGAGCGTCAGTACCAGTACGATGATGCCGATGGCCTTGTGCGCCGGCATCAGCGGCAGGCCCTTCAGCAGCGATTCGTGGAACAGGCCCACGATCAGGTTGAACAGCACCAGCGCGGCGATCGTCCAGTGCAGGACGATTGCGCCCGTGCTGTACCGGTCATGCAGCGCCAGTGCGTTCATCGCGTCAGCTCACCAGTTCGGGGTTCGGCATCTTGCCGAGCTTCATCTGCTTGCCGAAGATCTCGCGCATCAGCGAAAGCGAGAAAAGATGCGCGTAGATGAGCGGGAGCATCCCGTTTTGAACGATCTTGCGCAACTGGTCGCCGCGCATCTCGTTCAGCTTGTTTTCGTCGATCATCTTGAAGCCGCGATAGACGAAGGGATTCGCCATGCCTTCCGGCTGGATCGTGACTTCGCCGTCCATCAGCAGGCCCAGGTCCTTCAGTTCGCGGACGAACTGGCCGGTGCGCAGGCCCGCCTGCTCAAACTGCTCGTTGAACTGCAGGATCGACTTGGTCAGATCGCTCGGCTGACCGTCGACGAACAGCGGCTCGCCGTCCTCGAACGCGCCGATCGTGTCCGACGAGGGGTCGAAACACAGCGACAGCTCGTCGGTATCCGGACGCAGCCGCGCCAGCAGATAGGGATAGCGACGGATATAGGCCGGGACATAGAAATCCTCTGTCACCAGCTTGCCTTCGCCGTCGAAAAACACGTTGACGCCTTCGTTCAGGCCCATCAGCCCCAGCGGAACGGGTTCGTCGCCCTGTGAAAACACGATCGGCATGAAACGCTGAACGATCGGAAATTCCTCGACCGTCAACGGAATGGCATGCTGGTTCGCCAGGAACGGCGCGCGATCCGACGGACGGACTCGAAATTCGGCGTGCAGCTGGCTCGAAAGCGGCTCAAGCTGGTTGTAGAAGAGCGGAAGCGACTGCGACGTCGGCGCGGTGGCCATGAAATTCTCCCTGAGGCAATACTGGGTCCGGCTCTATTGCCCGCACGCGGCTGGCGCAAGCCGGACAAGCTTGCCCGGATTCCATAGCATGTCCGGATCCAGGCCATGTTTGATCGCGCGCAACGCGGCCAGCCGCGCGGGCGGGCCCAGGCGCTCCAGCTCGGCCAGCTTCATCTGACCGATACCGTGTTCGGCGGAAATCGAACCGCCTGCCGCGACGACCAGATCGTGGACGAACCGCGTGATTTCCGGCGCCTGGTCGGCATACCAGCGCGCCGGATCGGCGCCGACCGGCGCGCGGACGTGAAAATGGACATTGCCGTCGCCCAGATGCCCGAATGCCGTCGCATGCGTACCGGCGAAACGCGCCTCGGCCGCGGCGGCGGCATCCACCATGAAATGCGGCATCGCGGCAACGGGGACGGAAATATCGTGCTGGACCGCGGGCCCGGCCGCGCGCTCTGCCTCGGACAGCGAATCGCGCAGGCGCCAGAACGCATCTGCTTGCGCCTCGCTCGCCCCCACCACCGCGTCGGCGGCCAGTCCGGCGCCAAGCGCTGGGGCGAGCAGCCGTTCGAGCAACCCGGCGGGCGATTCGCCGCTCGGATCGCTCGCCACCGCTTCTATCAGGACATGCCAGCGATGCGCACCCGAAAGCGGCGCGCGCGTTCCCGGGATGTGCGCCAGCACGCGCGCCAGCGAATCGCCGGGGATGATCTCGAAACTCTCGATCGCGTCGGTCCGCGCCTGCATCGCGCGCAGCAGCGCCAGTGCGGCAGCGGGTGTCGCCAGCCCGACCCAGGCGACCGCGCGCGCGGCAATCGCCGGTACCAGCCGCAGCGTCGCCGCCGTGACCAGCCCCAGCGTGCCTTCCGCGCCGACCAGCAACTGGTTCAGGTCGTATCCGCGATTGTCCTTGGGCAGCGCGACCAGCCCCTCGTGCACCGATCCGTCGGGCAGCACGGCCTCCACACCTGCGACCAGCCGCCGCATCGTGCCGAAACGCAACACCTGTGTTCCGCCCGCGTTGGTCGAAACCAGACCGCCGATCGTCGCGCTGCCCCGCGATGCGAGCGTCAGCGGAAAACGGCGCCCGACGGCAAGCGCCGCGTCGTGCAGCGTTTGAAGGATCACCCCCGCTTCGGCCACGACCAGATTGTCGTCGGGCGACAGGGCGCGAATGCGGTTCATCCGCCCGGTCGACACAATCAGCGCGGAACCGTCGACGGGCGGCGTCGCGCCGCCCACCATTGATGTATTGCCCCCTTGCGGCACCAGCGGCACCGCAAGTTGCGCCGCCAGCGCGACCATCGCCGCCGCTTCATCGCAATTGGCCGGGCGCAACATCGCAGGCGCAGCGCCATGAAAGCGCCCGCGCCAGTCCGTACAGAGCGGCGCCAGAATTTCGGCATCGGTGGAAACCGCGCGGTCGCCGAAGCGGTCGCGCACGGACTGGACAAGCTGACGCTGTGCTGGCTTCATGCTGCGCGCCTATCATGGCGCCTGTCCAGGCGGCAATTCATCCACCGTTCAATCCCATGGGCTAGAGTCGCGATTAGTCATGCTGAATCCTTTTGTAGCCACCTCTGGCCTCTTGCTGCTCGTGGTCGCCCCGGCCGCGCGCCCCGACGCGCCGTTGCCCGACGGGTGGCAGGACGTGCACATTCGCGAACGCGTCGTTATCCGGGTGCCGCGTATTTCGTCCGCCCGGTCGCGGATGGGATTCGCCGATGCGCCCGTGATGGCGCGCGCGCCGATGACCTATGTCGAGCGCAAGATGCGCAAGTGCCTGAAAATGAAACACATTGCTGGCGCAACTGTGACCGAGAGCGACAGCGTCGACTTTGTGCTGGACGATGGGTCGCGCGTACGCGCGAAACTGGGCGCCGACTGCCCGGCGCTGGGTTTCTACTCGGGCATGTACATCCGTCCGTCGAAAGATGGCGAGCTTTGCGCCGAACGCGACGCCATTCGCACGCGGTCGGGTCGGGAATGCAAGGTCGGCCAGTTCCGCGCGCTGGTGCCTGCGCGCTGACCGCGGGCCCCGAAAGCACGACGGGCGAAGGCTCGATCCACCCGTTTTGCGCGAAGCGCGCTTGACATTGTCGGACAAATCCGCAAGCGCAACTGGCGGCTTGCTGGCGCGTTTTGCGCCCATTTTCCGGACAATTGCATGAGCTTTGCCGATCTCGGCCTTTCTGACGAATTGCTGCGCGCCGTCGAAGAGGCGGGCTACACTGAACCGACGCCGATTCAGGCGAGTGCGATCCCGTCGGTCCTGATGATGCGCGACCTGATCGGTATCGCGCAGACCGGCACGGGCAAGACCGCGTCCTTCG
Source organism: Pseudomonadota bacterium (assembly GCA_049323815.1). Classification (GTDB taxonomy): domain Bacteria; phylum Pseudomonadota; class Alphaproteobacteria; order Sphingomonadales; family Sphingomonadaceae; genus Sphingomonas. Next base: position 6,261 of record JBMOOB010000050.1, read on the forward strand.
TGCTGCCGATGATCGACATTCTGGCGCACGGACGCAGCCGCGCGCGCATGCCGCGCAGCCTGATCCTGGAACCGACGCGCGAATTGGCGGCGCAGGTCGCTGAGAATTTCGAGAAATACGGCCGTCACCACAAGCTTTCGATGGCGCTGCTGATCGGCGGCGTGTCGATGGGCGACCAGGTGAAGGCGCTCGAAAAGGGCGTCGACGTGCTGATCGCCACGCCCGGCCGGCTGATGGACCTGTTCCAGCGCGGCAACATCCTGCTCACCGGTTGCAACCTGCTCGTCATCGACGAGGCCGACCGGATGCTCGACATGGGGTTCATCCCCGATATCGAGGAAATCTGTACCAAGCTGCCCAAACAGCGCCAAACACTGCTGTTCTCGGCAACGATGCCGCCGCCGATCAAGAAGCTGGCGGACAAGTTTCTCGAAAATCCGAAGACGATCGAAGTCGCGCGCCCTGCCAGCACCAACATCAACATCACGCAGTGGCTGGTCCCGGCACCCAGCGGCGGCCCGGCCAAGCGCCGCGTCCTGCGCGCGCTGCTCGACCAGCCCGACGTTACGACCGCGATCATCTTCAGCAACCGCAAGACGACTGTGCGCGAGTTGAACAAGAGCCTGCAGCGCCACGGCTATCGCTCCGCGGAAATCCATGGCGACATGGATCAGCCACAGCGCCTGGCCGAGCTGGAGCGGTTCAAGACCGGCGACGTCAACATCCTGGTCGCGTCGGACGTCGCGGCGCGCGGGCTGGACATCAAGGGCGTCAGCCACGTCTTCAACTTCGACGCGCCCTGGCACCCGGACGATTACGTCCACCGCATCGGCCGCACCGGCCGCGGCGGCGCGACCGGGACCGCATTCACGCTCGCGACTGCCGACGATGCCGAGAATATCGCCAATATCGAGAAGCTGACCGGTCAAAAGATCGATCGGCTGGCGGAAATCCCGGGTGTCGGCGCGGTCGAGGACCTGCCCGAAGAGGCGCCGCGGCGTGGCAAGCGCAAGCCCGCCGGCCGCCACGAGAAAAGCGCCGAACCCAAGGTCGCCGACGCAGGCGAGGCGGAAGCGCCGGCCAGGAAGCAGCGTCGTCGCAATCGCCGTGACGATCAACCCGAAGCCGTCGAGGCGGCGCCCGCACCGCGCGCGGAAAAGGCGCCGCGCAATGCCGCGCCGCGCCGCCGCGAGCGTGAACCCGCCGACACCGGCCCCGATGACGGCTGGAACGGCCCGATGCCCGACTTCCTGAATTTCAGCATCGGCACCGAATAGGGCTTGCCCTCGCGCGCACGGTTTGGCCTATTCCCCGGCGTCATGCATCGGTCAGGGGATCCGGGATGCGGCTGATTTCGTGGATTATTCTGCCGCTTGCGCTGCTCGCGTCGGGTGCCGGGCCGGCCAATGATCCCGTGCCGACGGTTACACTTCGGTCGGTGCGCCAGCTTCCTCGACCGCTTCCCACACCCTATGACGCCGCGCGCGACGCGCGCGCCGATGTCGCGGCCGCGCGCAAGCGGGCCCGCCGCACGCACAAGCTGTTGCTGATCGATTTCGGTGCCAACTGGTGTGCCGATTGCCGCGTGCTGGCGGGCGTGCTCGACTTGCCCGAGCTACGCGGCTGGACCACGCGTCATTTCGAAATCGTGCAAGTCGATGTCGGTGAATTCGACGCCAATCTGGACATCGCGCCGCGCTATGGCCTCGCCAGGCTGCGCGCGATTTCGGCTGTGCTGGTGGTCGACCCCAAGAGTGGCAAGCTGTTGAACAAGGGCGAGGAACTGGCGCTGGGCGACGCGCGGATCATGCGGCCCCAGGCGATTGCCGACTGGCTGGGTAAATGGACGAGATAAACGACGACCTGTTCGACTATGTGCCGCCCGTGCAATTGGTCACTCCGTGCGTGCGCATATGCCGGATCGACCACGCGACCGGATGGTGCGTCGGATGCGGCCGCACCGGTGATGAAATCGCGCGCTGGACAGCGACCGACGATGCCGATCGCGACGCGGTGATGGCGGCCCTGCCCGCACGAATGCGGCGACTGGACAACGCGAAGTAACCGCGCGGCGGGCCGCCCCGAACAGGCCGCTCTACCCCGAGAAAAGCCAAGCAAGCGCGCGCCCGGCCGGCGAGGGCTCGCTCGCCGCCTGCCCAGTCGCCGCCTGCTCGCTCGCCGCATGTTCAGTTCGCCGATTGCTTGCTGCCGCGCGCCGAAAGGAAATCGGTCAGCGCCGAAAGAACCGCCGTCACTACAAAGGCGAAATGGATGATGGTCATCCACATCAGGTCGGTCGAGGTAAGCGGCTTGGTACCGATGCCCATGAAATTCTTGAGGAGCTGAATGCCCGAGATGGCAACGATCGAGGCATAGAGCTTGAGCTTCAACCCCGAGAAGGTCGTCGTCCCCATCCAGCTCGGCCGGTCCTCATGCCCTTCGGTGTCGATCTTCGACACAAAGCTTTCATAACCCGCCAGGATGACCACCAGGATCAAGTTGGCCGCCAGCGCGAGGTCGAGCAACGTCAGCACTTTCAGGATCGCCGTCTCGACCGACATGGTCAGCGTGGCCGGGATCGCATGGACGAATTCGCGCAGGAAAACGATGAGCAGCATGACCAGCGACGCGATCAGCCCGACGTAAAAGGGCGCGAGCAACCAGCGCGACGCAAACAGCGCGTTTTCGAACCAGCGTTCCAGCCGCGCGAGCATGCGAACCTCCCCCCTATCAACCCCCATGCCGCCGTTCATCCCCGCGACTGCGGCCCGGCGCAAGAGGCAGCGCCGCGGCCGCGCGCAAAAAGCCGGCGGCGGGGCCTGCCGGGGCATGCCCGTTCCACCAACGCCCGCACGCAACCGCCAGCGAAGCGTCAGGCAGTCGCCACTTCCGCCGCCGCCGCGTCGTCCAGCGCATTCGCGCGAAGATAGGCGTCACGCCCCTGCAGTCGCTGCAGATAGGCGGCAAAGGCGTCGCGCTTGGGCAGCGTGCCGAACATCGTTCCCCATCCGACCGCCGATCCGACATAGACATCGGCCGCGGTGAAGCGTTCGCCGGCGATATAGGGGTGCGCCGACACTGCCTTTTCGAGCACGTCGACCGCAGTTTCGTATGAGCCATAGCCGAACATCCGGCCCTGCTCCGCAGACGGAATGAACTTGGCGTATTGGTTCGTCACGGCCTGTTCGAGCGGTCCCGCCGCGAAGAACAACCAGCGATAATAATCGGCGCGCTCGTCCGGTGTCGGCGCAAGTCCGGCTTCGGGGAATACGTCCGCCAGATAAGCGCAGATCGCGGCGCATTCGGTGACGACCTTGCCCTTGTGCAGGATCGCGGGAACCTTGCCCATCGGATTGACTGCCAGATAGTCCGCCCCCTTCATTGTGTCGGCATAGCCGAGCACGACGGTCTCATAGGGCGCGCCGACTTCCTCCAGCATCCAGCGGGCGATACGCCCGCGCGACTGGGGGTTGGTGTAGAAGATCAGGTCGCTCGTCATGTTGATCCCTCCCAAAGCCGCGAATCGCGGTGCACGTTGGAACATATCAGGAACGAATTACGCGTGGCCGTCAAGATGCGCGTGGAGGAAATCGATCGTCCGCCGCCACGCCAGCGCCGCCGCCGTGGCATCATAGCGCGCGGCCGAGGTGTCGTTGTTGAACGCATGGTCGACGCCCGGATAGAGATAGGCAGTCGCATCCTTGCCCGCCGCCTGCAGCGCGTCGGTCCACGGCGCCCCGGTCGCATTTACGCGCGCGTCATTGCCGGCGTAATGGAGCAGCATTGCGGCTTCCACCCGCCGGGCCTCGACCGGGTCGGGCGCGGGGCCGTAATAGGCGACGGCGGCATCCAGCCCGCGGCCGGCCGCGACAGCGAGTCGATTGACCATCCCGCCACCCCAGCAGAATCCGACAGCGCCAAGGTGGCCGTTCGCCAGAGGGTCCGCGCGAAACGCCGCAAGCGCCGCGGTTCCGGCGGCAACCGTGGCGCCCAGGTCGAGCGCGCCGATCCGTTCGCGCGCGACATCCTCGTCGGCAGGCGTGCCCCCGTCGAAGGATAGAAAATCGGGCGCGATCGCGAAAAACCCTTCCAGTGCAACGCGACGACACACGTCCTCGATGTGCGCGTTCAACCCGCGATTTTCGTGGATCACCATCACGGCGGGTGCCGGCCCGGCGGCATCGGCGCGACGCGCCTGATAGCAGCGCAGTTCGCCCTGTGGCAGCGCGAGCGCGCGGGTATCGACAGTGAGGCGCGGATCGTCGGCGGGCACCTGCTGCGCAGCGGCGGGCGATGCCGCAATCGCGGCGACCAGCGTTTCCGCCGCCGCCATGGAACCGGCCAGCGCGGCCATGGCGCGCAGCATGCGGCGCCGGTCCCGGTGTTCGTGCGTGAAGTCGTCGTAGATTTGAATGGCGCGTGCGCGGATATCGGTCATCTTCGGCTCCCGAATCGCCCCCCGGCGACTGGGCCAGCCTAAACCGCCGCGCGGCGGGACTGAACCCGCCCCGGCGAGACACACCACCCTAACCCGGCGAACGCGCGGCATACCCATGGCAAAGGGGCCCCCGCAACGCGGAGGCCCCGGATGCGTAGCGATAGAGACTGTTCAGCGCTTGAACGGGTCCTCGAACAACGGCTTGACCGCATCGGTATCGACAATACCCTCGGCTTCGCGTGCGGCCTGGTCGCGCTCGGCGCGAAGCTGTTCGATCAGTGCCTCGCGGTCGCCCTCCAGGCGGCTGTCGGGCTGTGCCTCGATGCCCGCCGCCTTGGCGGCGCGCGCGACAAGGGCGTCGAGCTCACGCTGCGAACACAGGCCCAGCGTCACCGGGTCCTTGGGCACGATATTGGCGATGTTCCAATGCGTGCGGTCGCGGATCGCCGCGATCGTCGTGCGCGTGGTGCCGATCAGCTTGGAAATGGCGCCGTCGGAAATCTCGGGATGGTTGCGCAGGATCCACGCGATGCCGTCCGGCTTGTCCTGGCGCTTTGACACCGGCGTGTAGCGCGGCCCCTTGGTCCGGCGGACCTGTTCGGGACCCTTGCTCATCTTCAGCCGATAATCGGGGTCCTTCTGGCCCTTTTCGATTTCGTCCATCGTCAGTTCGTGCGCGCGCACCGGATCGCGCCCGGTCAGTTTCGTCGCGGCGGTATCGTCCGCGATCGCCTGAACCTCGAGAATATGCAGGCCGCAGAAGTCGGCGATCTGGTCAAAGGAAAGCGCGGTATTGTCGACCAGCCAGGAAGCGGTCGCGTGCGGCATCAGCGGCTGGGCCACGATTTCAGTCTCCGGAAACAATAAGGGCCACCCCTCGCGGGGTGGCCGTGTCATGGAAGCGACTTAGTGCGGAACGGCGCCAAGGGCAAGTTTTTGTGGTGCGAACGCCCGTCCCGCGCGGGACGGAAGGATCAGGGGACGGGCTCGACGAACTCCGGCAGCGGGCAGGATTCGCCGACGCCCAGGATCGACGCCAGTGCCCGGCGCGTCTCGGCCGGCACGCGCAACGTGCCGTCGACTTCGCGCAGCCACAGCCCATCCGCGACCAGCCGCTGAAGCAGCGCATCATCCGCCGCCGCACCGCCGACGGGTTCGTCCTCCTCCAACGCGGCCAACCGCCGGGCCCAGCCGCCGACCAGCGCGGGTTCCATCAAACTGGCCGCCAGCAGCACGCGCCCCAGCTTTGCGTCCTCTGCCGACATGCGCAGCGTCACGACCAGATAGGCACGCGAAAACCGCCCCTCGCGCCGATGGTCCTGCGCCGCCTGCGCGCGCACGTCGGCGATGAAGGCGTCGGCGGTCACGTCGAACAGCGCCTCGATCAACGCGGTCTTCGACGGGAAATGGTGCAGCAGCGCGCCCTTGCTGACTCCAGCGCGCGCCGCCACGGCGTCGAGCGTGAAATCCGCCGTCGAATGGTCGACGATCACATCGAACGCCGCGTCGATCAACGCGGCGCGGGTTTCCAGCGGTGCACGGCGGCGGGGAATGGGCATGGCGCATGCCTACCGTCCGGTTGGTATGCAAGCAAGCGTCGAAGCGGCAATCCGGCCGCGAAGCCCGCAGTTCCGGCAACGCGCCGGGAGCGCGAAACGGTGGATGCGCCGGGAGCGCGAAACGGTGGGTGCGCCGGGACCTGGCGGCCGGTCAGGCGGCGGCGCGAATACCCGAAATCGGCACCAGCGCATCGAGGAACTGCGCGGCGCTGGCTTCCCAGGTGAACCCGCGCCCATAGCTGGCGCACGCCGCGCGGTCGCGAGTCATCGCCTCTCCGATCGCTTTGGTCAAATCCTCGTCCATCGCGCCGACTTCGCGGGTCAGCACGTCGACCGGCCCGGTCACTGGATAGGCGGCGACCGGCACCCCGCACGCCAGCGCCTCGATCATCACCAGACCGAAGGTATCGGTGCGGCTGGGGAACACAAACACGTCCGCCCCGGCATAGGCCGCGGCGAGATCGGCGCCGAACAGCGCGCCCAGAAAACGCGCGCCGGGGAATTTCGCCTCCAACGCGGCGCGCGCGGGGCCGTCGCCGACCACTACCTTGGTGCCGGGATGCCCGGACGCCAGAAACGCCTCAAGATTCTTCTCGACTGCGACTCGCCCGACGTAAAGCTGGACCGGTCCCTCCAACCCGCGCATCGCCGGATGCGGATCGAGCCCGGGCCGGAAATTCTGCAGGTCGACTCCGCGACCCCAGTGGCGGACATGGCGCAACCCATGGTCGACCAGCGACTGGCGGATCGACGGCGTCGAGGCCAGGATCGCCGACGACGGCGCATGGAACCAGCGGATATAGCGCCACACCCATTCGACCGGCACGCCCGATCGCGCGGAGACGTAATCGGGGAACTGTGTGTGATAGGCCGTAGTGAACGGCAACCCGCGACGCAGGCACCAACGCCGCGCCGCGACGCACACCGGCCCTTCGGTCGCCAGATGGATCGCCTGTGGATCGAATTGTTCCAGCAGCGCGCCGACGCTGGCGACGCGCGCGAACGCCAGGCGTATCTCGGGATAAGTGGGACAGGGCAGCGAATAGAAACGGTCGGGCGAGATAACGAGCACCTGATGGCCCTGCGCCTCAAGCACCGCACGCACCGATTGCAGCGTGCGAACGACTCCGTTCACCTGAGGTTCCCAGGCGTCGGTGACGATCGCGATCCGCATCGGCCCCGCCGCGCTCACGCCGCTGCCAGAGCCGACGCCTCGGATTCGGCGGTAGTCGCGTCGCGCGCCGCCATTTCCTCGGCCCAGTGGAGAATCTCCATGCGACCGTCGTAATGCTCCACCAGCGCAGTGCAACCCTCTACCCAATCGCCGTCGTTATAATATTCGACGCCTTCGATGGTGCGGATTTCGGCAGTGTGGATGTGCCCGGCGATGACGCCGTCGACGCCGCGGACGCCCGCTTCGTGCGCGACGATCTCTTCGAACTTCGAGATGAATTCGACGGCGTTCTTCACTTTCTGCTTGGCGTATTTGCTGAGCGACCAATAGGGCTTGTTGAACGCACGACGATAGGCGTTGACCCACCGGTTCAGCGTCATCGTGAACGTGTAGGCCGCATCGCCCAGATGCGCGAGCCAGCGGTGCGACAGCGTGATCGCGTCGAATTCATCGCCGTGCAGCACCAGCAGGCGGCGGCCGTCCGCCGTCTTGTGGATCGCCTGACGCCGGATTTCGACGCCGCCGAAGCTCAGCCCGGTGAACTGGCGGAACACTTCGTCGTGGTTGCCCGGGATATAGATGATGCGCGTACCGCGCTTTGCGCGCTTCAGCACGCGCCAGACGATGTCGTTGTGCGTGGCGGGCCAGTAGAATTTCTTCTTCAGTTGCCACCCGTCGATGATGTCTCCGACAAGGTACATGGTGTCGCTGTCGACATGATCGAGGAAGTCGATCAGCATCTCGGCGTTGCAGCCGCGCGTGCCCAGGTGCACGTCGGAGATCCAGATCGTGCGATATTTGCGGCGACCGCCGATGGTGCGCTCCGGTATCAGCGGCTCGGATTTCGCGAAATCGGTGAACTCTGCAAGCGAAGCATCGAACGGAAGCTTGGTGACCGTCGCCATCGTCCTGTGGTTTCCCAAGGTGTTCTTCTGATCCGGCGCGCTATGCCGTGGAAATGTTACAGTTCGAATCGCGGCGACTTCACGCAATTGTCACATTCCCGCCCATCCGGCACGGCGCAGTCGCCGATACGGACGCAGGCAATTGTTCCCCATTGCAAACAATTCGTGCCGGGTTGTTTGGCCGTTGACCGGTCGCGCCTACAATGAATGGAAAAAGGGGCGCGTCCATTGGCTGATTTGGAACAGTTGTACGAAGAACATCGCATGATCCGCCAATTGGGGGATCGCCTGGTTGAGCTGGCGCGCCAGGAAACACCGCCGCCACGTCAGCAAATCGCCGATGCGCGCTATGCATTGGCGGCACTGATACTGCGCCATCTGGCGCATGAGGAGCGCATCGTCCGCGCGCCGCTCGCCGCCAGCAACAGCGAAGCGGCGCGAGCATTGGCCGAACGATATTCCGCCGAGCTGGTCGAACTGCGCATGCTGGGGGCCGCGCACAATCGCGAATGGTCGCCGGTCGCCATCGAGGCGGACTGGATCGGCTATCGCAAGGCGCTGCGCGTGCGGATCGCGCGGCTCGACGCCCGGATCGACTGGGAAGAGCGCGAAATCTTTCCCGCCGTCCGGGCGCTGTGGACGCGCGCCGCCTGAAGGAAAGCGCTCAGCCTTTGCCCTCGGTTGCGCCGTCCGGAGCCTCGCCGCTGCTCGCCCGCATGCCGCCCTGCACGAGCGAATCGAGCGTCGATCCGTCGAAGCCCAGTTCCTTCATCAACCCGTCGATCACCGGGGCCTGCGCGCGATAGCGCAGCGCCGCCGCCACGGCGGAACTGGCGAGATTGCCTTCGCCCGGCCCGGCGGCCGCGCCATCGCCGACACTCGCGGCGGCGCCCTGGCCGGTCAGCCCGTCGACCTGGACGATCTTGATCGAATCGATCGCCTCCATCGGCTTCGCCGCCTCGCGGATGACATCGGGCAGCGCCTTCAGCAGCGCCATCTTGATCGTCATCGACACCTGGTCCGACGACAGCAGGTTCGCCGCCTCGTTGATCGCGCGCTGCCCCTGCGCCTCGACTTCATAGCGCAGCCGGTCCGCCTCGGCCTTCAGCTTGACGGCTTCGGCCTCGCCCTCTGCCTCGCGACGCAGCGCTTCGGCGCGGTCGGCGGCGGCCTGTTTCTCGGCATCCGCCTGGACCTTGATCGCGATCGCAGCGCGTTCGGCGGCGCGCGCCGCGTCGATCAGTTCGATCCGCTTCGTACGCTCGGCGACTTCGGTGTCGCGCGCGGTCGTCACCTGCTCCTCGGCGGCAACGGCGGTCGCCCGCGCGGCATCGGCCTCGGCCCGCGCCTGGCTTTCCTCGCGGCTCTTGTTCTGCACCGCGATCTGCTGTTCCTGCCGGGCAAGCTCGACCGCCTGTTCCTGCGCGATCCGCGCTTCCTTGACCGCGCGGTCGGCCTCGATCTGCTGGCTGTCGATCTGCTTCTTCGCCTCGATCCGCGCCTGCTGTGCCTCGCGTTCGCGCGCGGCCTGTTCGCGGGCGATCTCGGCCGACTGCTCGGCGCGCCGCACTTCCAGCTCGCGTTCCTGCTCCAGGCGCGCATATTCGGTGTCGCGCGCGATCAGGAACGACTGGCGCGACGCCTCCAGATTCTTCGTCTCGATCTGGACGCGGGTGTCCTGCTCGATGTCGTTGCGCGCTTTCTTGCGCAGCTCGATCTGCTCGGTCAGCTTGGTCAGGCCCTCGGCGTCGAAGGCGTTGTTGGCATTGAAGTGCTCGATCGACGTCTGGTCGAGCCCGGTCAGCGACACGCTTTCCAGCTCGAGCCCGTTCATCGCCAGATCGGCTGACGACACCTGTTGCACCTTTTGCACGAATTCGCTGCGCTGCTCGTGAAGCTGCGCCATCGTCATCCCCGCCGCGACCGAACGCAGCGCGTCGACGAACTTGCCCTCGACCAGTTCCTTCAGCGCATCCGGGTGCATCGTGCGCAGGCCCAGCGTCTGCGCGGCGGTCGCGATCGACTGGGCGTCGGGCTTCACGCGGACATAGAATTCGGCCTTCACGTCAATGCGCAGCCGGTCGAGCGTGATGAGCGCGTCGGCGTTCTTGCGTTCGACCGCCAGGCGGACCGTGTTCATGTTGACCGGCATGGTTTCATGGAACACGGGCAGCACCAGCGCGCCGCCGTTGATGACTACTTTTTCCCCGCCGAAGCCGGTGCGGACGAAGCCGATTTCCTTCGACGCGCGCTTGTACAGCCGCGCCAGGACCAGCCCGAGCACGAGCAAGACGAGAATCCCGCCACCCGCAATGGTGAGGACAGGCAGCAGCACGCCACCGCCCTGGGGAACCAGTTCATTCATCTCGACAACCCCTGTCAGAGTCGCGGCAAATACTGTTCGCCGCGTGAAATGGCGCGAAAGACATCGCCCTCGCGCCGGACGATCTGGATGGCCTCGCCTTCTTCAAAGGCGGCACCCGAGGTATCGGGTTCGACCATCAGATAATGAGCCTGGCCATATTGGTCCTCGACCCGCGCGCGCGCCGGCGACCCAGGCACGGCGCGCCCCGTCACGATCCGTCCGCTGCGCCCGATCAGGACCTCCAGCGGCACGGCCGTCGTGAAATCTTTTGGAAGGACGCGCGCCAGCCCGCGCGCGATGGCGCCGGTCAGCGGCGCGCTCGCCACGGCCATCGCGGGCGCGGCGATCCAGCCGCTCAGCATCGCGCCGGTAGCGCTAAGCACCACCTGCTGCAAAACCAGCCCGCCGATCCCAAAGATTCCCAGAAAGACGACAAGCAGCATCAGCAGCGGCAGACGGCCGACACCCAGCCATCCGAGCAAGTCAATACCGCCGCCATCCATGTCTACGTCAAGGTCTGCGTCGACATCGGCATCCATGCCGAAGTCCCCGCCAAGACCAATCGCCTGGACCACGCCGATAATCAGCACCAGCACCATCGCCGATACGAATGCGATATTTTCCGGTGCCTGCAGGAACGCGAACACGTCACCCTCCCTCGATTCGCCCCAAGGGTAAGGGGTGTCGGTGTCCCATTCCAGCAAAACACGACATGGCCATGTCGATTTTCGGTGCGGCGACGTCAGGCGGGGCGCTCCGTCGGGCTTTCCCGTAACGGGAAGCGCGGCTCAGATCAGCCCTTCCGCCTCGCGCTGTTCGCGCACCCAGCGCAGCCGCAGCCAGCCCCAGAGACCGAGCGCCGCCAGATAGAGCCAGCCCCAGCAATGTTCCCAGAACGGGAAAATATGGCCCGAGTGGATGTCCTTGCCGAGATTTTCCTCCAGCCGCGCCAGCCCTTCGTCCTGCAACACCCCGGCGATCAGCAACGTATCGGTTTCGGCATAGAGCGACCATCCGAATTCGGTCCACCACCCGAACGGCATGCCGAGGAAGCTGACTTCACGCACCGAATAGCCGAGCATGGGTCGCTTGATCTCGTACCGCTCGACGGGCGGCGGCGCCACGCGCCCCGCGCGCGCCATCGCCTCGTACAGCTGGACCGCCTTGATCGGCCGGCGGGGCACGTGCACGCCGCCGGCGTAGACATAGTCGCGCAGCTCCTCGATGGTCGGCTCGGGCACGTCGGCCGGCAGGTCGGCGATGTGCGAGACCGCGCGGAACTGGTCGCTCAGAAACCAGTCGCGGTTCGACATCAACAGGATGACTGCCAGACCCGCCACCAGCAGGCCGGCCAGAATATTCCGGAACATTGTCGCCCTCCCCCCTTTGGCACTCCCCGGTCGCCGCATCGGCCGCGTCACATCGTCAGGACGATCTTCCCCATATGATCGCCCGCTTCCATCCGCCGGTGCGCCTCGGCCGCGTCGGCCAGCGGGAACGTCGCGTCGATGACCGGCTTCAACCGTCCCGCCTCGACATGCGGCCACACGGTGCGCGCCAGTTCGTCCGCCACCAGCGCCTTGAACGCCGCATCGCGTGGGCGCAGCGTCGATCCGGTCAGCGTCAGCCGGCGGCGCATCACTTGCCACACGGGGATCGTCGCTTCCGCCCCGCGCTGCACCGCGATCGAAACATGGCGCCCGTCGTCGGCCAGGCACTTCAGATTGCGCGCCACATAGTCGCCGCCGACCATGTCGAGCACCACGGCCACGCCCGCGCCGCCGGTTATTTCCTTCACCCGCTCGACGAAATCCTGCGTGCGATAGTTGATCGCGTGATGCGCGCCATGCGCCAGCGCGGCCGCCGCTTTCTCATCGGACCCGACCGTCACCAGGATCGTCAACCCGAACAGATTGGCAAGGCTGATCGCCATGGTGCCGATGCCGCTGGTGCCGCCGTGGACCAGAACCGTGTCGCCTTCGCTGGCGTATCCGCGCTCGAACAGGTTCGTCCACACGGTGAACAGCGTTTCGGGGATCGCCGCCGCCTCCACCATCGTCAAGGCGTGCGGGACGTGCAGGCACTGGCCCATCGGCGCGACGGCATATTGGGCATAGCCGCCGCCAGACAGCAGCGCGCAGACCGGCTGGCCGAGCACTTCGGGCGCAACGCCCTCGCCCACCGCAACGATCGTGCCCGCCACCTCCAGGCCCAGGATCGACGGCGCGCCGGGCGGGGGCGGATAGGCGCCCTGGCGCTGGAGCAGGTCGGGGCGGTTGACGCCCGCGGCAGCAACGCGAATCAGCACTTCGTCCGGACCGGGCACGGGCACCGGCCGTTCAACCGGGATCAGCACTTCGGGCCCGCCCGGCGTTTCCGGGTCGATCGCCAGCATCGTCGGCGGCACTTGCATTCTTGAAACGCTCCCCGCGCCCGTAGGTTACCGGGCCCCGTAAATGTCCGGCCCGTTATTGACATCGGCCCCGCCCGGGTCAACGCTGGCGACATGGACGTCGACGAGAATCTTCCGCGCCGCATCGACGACCCCGTCGTCCAGGCGGCGCGCCAGGACCTCGACCCGTTGTCGGTCGCGGAACTGGAAGCGCGCGTCGCCGCGCTGGAAGCGGAGATCGAGCGCACCCGCGAAAAAATAAAACGCGCTGTTAACCACCGCGCCGGCGCGGACGCGCTATTTAAGAAATGAGCGTAGCGGCACCGGAGCGGGGCGATACGCCCGATCTCCGGTGCTGGGCCGCTATGCTTGATGCGAGGGCCCGTCGACCCGACATAGGGGTAGCGGGGTTTGCGCGTGCTGCAGGCCCGACTGGAGTAACCATCTGATGCCATCCTTTGCTTCCGCCCTGGAATCGACGCTCCACAAGGCGCTCGAGGCTGCGTCCTCGCGCCGGCACGAATATGCGACGCTGGAGCATCTGCTGCTCGCGCTCGTCGACGATGAACATGCGTCGAAGGTGATGAATGCGTGCGGCGTCGACCTGGGCGAACTCAAGAACACCGTGGCGCACTATCTCGATACCGAGCTTGAGGCGCTGAAAGTCGAAAACGCGACCGATCCCTCGCCCACCAGCGGGTTCCAGCGCGTCGTCCAGCGCGCGATCCTGCACGTCCAGTCGTCGGGTCGCGACGAAGTAACCGGCGCCAATGTGCTGGTGGCGCTGTTCAGCGAGCGCGAGAGCTACGCCGTCTATTTCCTGCAGCAGCAGGATATGAGCCGCCTCGACGCAGTCAGCTTCATCAGCCACGGCGTCGGCAAGGGCTCGCAACCCGCCGAGACGCGCGAAGTCAAGGGTTCGGCCGACGAGTCCAAGGACCAGAAGCAGGATCAGAAGTCCGGCAAGGGCGAAAGCGCGCTGAAGCAATTCACCGTCGACCTGAACGAGAAGGCCCGGAACGGCAAGGTCGACCCGCTGATCGGCCGTTCGGCCGAAGTCGACCGGACGGTGCAGATCCTGTGCCGTCGTTCAAAGAACAACCCGCTGTACGTGGGCGACCCCGGCGTCGGCAAGACCGCGATCGCCGAGGGGCTGGCGCGCAAGATCATCGAAGGCGACGTGCCCGAGGTGCTGAAACCCGCGGTGATCTATTCGCTCGACATGGGGGCGCTGCTCGCCGGGACGCGCTATCGCGGCGATTTCGAGGAACGGCTGAAGCAGGTCGTATCCGAACTCGAAAAGATGCCGCACGCGATCCTGTTCATCGACGAGATCCACACCGTCATCGGTGCAGGTGCTACCAGCGGCGGCGCGATGGACGCGTCGAACCTGCTCAAGCCCGCGCTGTCGGGTGGCACGATCCGCTGCATCGGCTCGACGACGTACAAGGAATTCCGCAACCACTTCGAAAAGGACCGCGCACTGCTGCGCCGGTTCCAGAAGATCGACGTCAACGAACCGTCGGTGGAGGATACGATCAAGATCCTCGCGGGCCTGCGCTCGGCGTTCGAGGATCACCATAATGTCAAATACACCCCCGACGCGATCAAGTCGGCGGTGGAATTGTCGTCGCGCTACATCAACGATCGAAAGCTGCCCGACAAGGCGATCGACGTGATCGACGAAGTCGGCGCGATGCAGATGCTGGTCCCGCCCAGCCGCCGGAAAAAGACAATCACCACCAAGGAGATCGAACAGGTCATCGCAACCATGGCGCGCATCCCGCCGAAGAGCGTGTCGAACGACGATACCAAGGTGCTGGCGAACCTGGAAACCGACCTGAAGCGTGTCGTGTTCGGCCAGGACAAGGCGATCGAAGTGCTGTCGTCGGCGATCAAGCTGAGCCGTGCGGGCCTGCGCGATCCCGACAAGCCGATCGGCAACTATCTGTTCAGCGGCCCCACCGGCGTCGGCAAGACCGAAGTCGCGCGCCAGCTGGCGACGATCCTGGGCATCCCGCTCCAGCGGTTCGACATGTCCGAATATATGGAACGGCACAGCGTTTCGCGCCTGATCGGCGCGCCTCCGGGCTATGTCGGTTACGACCAGGGCGGCCTGTTGACCGACGCCGTCGACCAGAATCCGCATTCGGTGCTGCTGCTCGACGAAATCGAAAAGGCGCATCCGGACCTGTTCAACATCCTGTTGCAAGTGATGGACAACGGCAAGCTGACCGATCACCACGGCAAGACGGTCGATTTCCGCAACACCATCCTCATCCTGACCACCAACGCCGGTGCGTCGGACATGGCGAAGGAAAGCGTCGGTTTCGGCAACATCAGCCGCGAGGACGTGCAGGAAGAAGCGGTGAAGAACCTCTTCACGCCGGAATTCCGCAACCGCCTCGATGCGATCGTGCCGTTCGGCTATCTGCCGCCCGAAGTGGTCGAGCGCGTGGTCGAGAAGTTCATCCTGCAGCTGGAACTCCAGCTCGCCGACCGCAACGTCCACATCCGCCTGGACGACGCGGCGCGTGGCTGGCTGACCGAACGCGGATACGACAAGCTCTATGGCGCGCGTCCCATGGGCCGCCTGATTCAGGAAAAGATCAAGCAGCCGCTTGCCGAGGAACTGCTGTTCGGCAAGCTGGTCCATGGCGGCGAAGTGAATGTCCATCTGAAGGATGGCGCACTGACGTTCGAAATCACGCCCGCGCCGCCGAAAAAGCCGCGCAAGGGTGGCGGCAAAAAGCCCGTCGAGGCCAAGGCGAAGTAATCCGAAAGGGGCCGGCACCCCCCGGCCCCTTCCTTTCGCACCGACGACAATTTCGCGGAAGAATCAAAAGATTGTCCGCGCGTTTACGTCCTGTTTGGCATCCCGTGGCAAAACCGCGCCATGACGGGGACCCGACGATCATTGTCGACGGTGCTGGGCATTGCCCTCGCCGCCTTGCTGTTGATCCTGCCCGCGCACGCGTTCGCGCAGGCGGGGATGACGGGCGCGCCGCTGAATGTCTGCGTCCTTCCGGATACGGGCGGCATGAATGTCGCGACGTTGCTGCGCCACCCGGAGCGGTTTGATTGCACGCGGCCCCAGCAGTCCTACGGCCCAGGCAGCTATTGGGTGATGTCCCAGCGGATCGGCAAGCCGTCCCGTCCGGGCAACCCGTTGACGGTCCGCATCGTCAGCCTCTGGCAGCAGGGGCTGGACCTGCATGTCCTTTATGGCGACGGATCGGTGGCATCCATGTACGCCGACGGCGTCGAGACCACGCGGTTGATCCAGCTCGGCGCGATCATCGAACGCCGCATCCCCACGGCCGACATACCGGTCGAGCGCCTGCTTTGGCATGTGCGCGATTCGGCCAACATGCGCGGCATCATCCTCGCGCCGCGACTGGCCGACGAGAGCCAGAGCGCGCTGTCGAACCTGGCGATGGGGTCGATTTATGCTGGGTTCGCGGGCCTGTGCTTCGCGCTGATCGTCTATAATTTCGCGCTTTGGGGGGCGCTGCGCCATTCGTTCCACCTCGCCTATTGCGCGATGGCCACGCTGTTGCTCGTCTATGCCTTTTCCTCGTCGGGGGCGCTGGCATGGGCGTTTCCCGACATACCGAACAATCTTCGGCTGCGGATCAATTACCTGACCCTGTTCTGCTCGGCGGCGGCGGCGTTCATCTTTGCACGCACCTTTTTCGAACCGCGGGTGTTTGAAGGAATCGTCGGCAAGATGCTGGTCGCAACCGCCGCCATGCTGGTGCTGGTTGGGGGCAGTTTCTTCTTATTTTCGCCCTATGCAGTCCGGCCGCTAGACCAGATTGCCACCGGCGCGTTCGTCGTCGTCAGCATCATGTTCGTCCCGATGTTCTGGCGAATCATCAGCCGGCGCAGCAGCTATCTGTGGCTGTTCTGCCTCGCGTGGAGCGGCCCGGTCTCCACGGTGGTGCTGCGCGCGCTGGGCAATATGAACCTGATCGCCTGGAACTTCTGGCTCGACAATTCGACGCTGCTTGCGATGGCGGCGGAAGCGATGATGTCGAGCCTGGCGATCGCCTATCGCATCCATATCCTGCGCGGCGAACGCGACGAGGCGGTGGCGAACGAAGCGATCGCGCGGCGGCTGGCCGACATCGACCCGCTGACCGGATTGCTGAACCGCCGCGCCTTCCTGGCCAAGGCAATCGGACGACAGGGGGAACAGATGCTTCTGATTGCCGACCTCGACCATTTCAAGCGCGTCAACGAAACCTTGGGCCACGACGGCGGCGACGAAGTGCTGCGCGTCTTCGCGCGCGCGCTGCGCCAGATCGTTCCCGCTGGCGCGCTGGTCGCGCGGCTGGGCGGCGAAGAATTCGCGATCGTCACTGCAACCGCCGAACCGGTGGAGGCGGACGCCGTGCTGGAACGGCTACGGACGACACGCATGCCGTTCGACCTGACCGTCACTGCCAGTATCGGGACGTGCAGCGGACCGTTAGCCGACGAAGTCGACTGGAAGCGCCTCTATCGGGGTGCCGACGCTGCCTTGTTCGAAGCAAAGAGTTCCGGCCGCGATCGCGCGCGTGCCGCGCCGCACGCACGCGCCGCCTGACCGGCGATTGCCGACACGGCGCGGTTCGGGTACACGACGGGCACCGAGGGAGTGTGCCATGCCCAACCGGAAACGTCTTTTCCTTTTCGCCGGCCTTGCCGCGCTGCTGTGCTTCGTCGCGACGGCGCCGCACCGCGCGGACCTGCGCGTACTGACGCATGATGTGGGCGACATGACGCCGCATCGGTTCCAGGCGGCGCTGGACCTCGGCTGGCTCGGCTTCTCGCTGATCGTGACCTGGACGAGCCGCCTGGCGCGCTAGGCGCGTGCAACCTTCCGGCAATCCGGCTTTTTCCGATGCTTGCCTGCGCCGCGCACGGTGCTTACAGCCGTGTCAATGAGGAAACCTGAAAGAATCTGGAATACCAGATACGAACACCCCGGCCCCTGGGATCAGCGGTTCGAGCCGTTGTCGATGGTCGACCTGTTCGAAGACAGCGCGCGGCGGATGGGCGATGCCCCGCTGCTCGATTTCCTGGGGCGAAAATTCAGCTATGCCGAGACGATGGACGGGGCCAATCGGGTCGCGTGCGGGTTGAAGGCGATGGGCTTTGGCCCGGGCGACCGCATCGGCCTGTTCCTGCCCAATGTGCCGCATTATGTCGCCGCCTATTACGGCATCCTCAAGCTGGGGGCGACCGCCGTTAATTTCTCGCCGCTGTACACGGTCGACGAACTCGCCGCGCAGGTGGAGGATTCGGGCACGCGGCTGCTGTTCACCATTTCGGCGACATCGCTGTTGCCGACCGCGCTCAAGGTGCTGGAGAAAAGCGCGCTCGAACGGCTGGTGGTGGGATCGATCGCGGGGGCGCTTCCGACCGCCAAATCGCTTTTCTATCGCCTGTTCAACCGCAAGGAGATCGCCGAGCGGCCGCAGGACCCGCGCGTCACTGCCTTTTCCGCGCTGATCCACAATGACGGCGCGTGCACTGCCCCCGATATCGACCCCGAAAGCCATCTTGCGCTGATCCAATATACCGGCGGCACCACGGGCACCCCCAAGGGCGCGATGCTGACGCACCAGAATCTGAGCGCCAATGCGCGCCAGGTCGCGCGTCTGGACCCGGAAGTCGGACAGGTGCGCGACGTGATTCTGGGCGTGCTGCCGTTCTTCCACGTCTTCGCCAATACCTGCGTGCTCAACCGCACGGTCGCGACGGGCGGCGAGATCGTGATGCTGCCGCGGTTCAACGCAGCGCAGGCGCTGGCCGCGCTGGAGCGCACGCGCGCCACCGCGCTGCCCGGCGTGCCCACCATGTATCAGGCGCTGCTCGATCATCCGCGCACGCCGCGCACCGACTTTTCGTCGCTGCGTTTTTGCATATCGGGCGGCGCGCCGCTCAACGGCGAGTTGAAGGCGCGGTTCGAGCAGGTTACCGGCGCGCGACTGATCGAAGGCTATGGCCTGTCGGAAAGCTCGGGCGTGGTGTCGAGCAATCCCTATACCGGCGCCAACAAGAACGGCACGATCGGCCAGCCTATCCAGGGCACCGACGTCCGGCTGGTCGACAAGGGCGATCCGTCGGTCCCCGCGCCCGACGGCGAACCCGGCGAGATCGTAGTGGCGGGGCCGCAGATCATGAAGGGCTATTGGAACCGCCCCGACGCCGACGCGGCCGTATTCGTCGACGCCGATTTCGATGCCGAGGGCAAGGCGCGCCACTGGCTGCGCACGGGCGACATCGGAGTGATCGACGAGGACGGCTATATCCGCATCGTCGACCGGCTGAAGGACATGCTGGCGGTGGGCGGGTTCAAGGTCTTCCCCAGCCAGATCGAAGGCACGCTCTATCGCCATCCGTCGGTCAAGGAAGCGCTGGTGATCGGCGTGCCCGACAGCTACCGCGGCGAACATCCGCGCGCCTATGTCACGCTGAACGAAGGCGCGGGCGAAAGCGGCGAACAATTGCGCGACTGGCTCAACCCCCAGCTTGGCAAGCATGAGCGCGTCGACACGGTGGTCGTGCGCGACAGCCTGCCCAAGACGATGATCGGCAAGCTGAGCCGCAAGGACCTGATCGCCGAGGTGAAAGCGGAGGAAGGGTGGTAGGCTGGCCGCTCAGGCGGCGTCGTAGCTGCGCTCCATCAGCGGCTTGGCCTTTTCGAAACCCGCGGCGTCGGTAATCACGATTTCCAGGTCGCCGGTGCCGAAATGGCCGATTCCGCGCACGTCGCGCGTGAAGCCGGATTCGAGGACGATGCTGTCCGGGTCGACTTTCACAAACACCTTAACGTGCCGCGCCTGCGGCTTGACTTCGACGCAGGCGAAATTCTTGAGGCGGCGGAAAGCGATGTAATTGTCGAGCGTCTTGACCGTCACATCGTCGCCCAGCGCGACCAGATGGTCCTTCACTGCCTCGTACAGGTCGACAAGCGCAGGGTCGGCATCGGCGAGCAGTTCGGTAAAGGTCTTGTGACGCCCCCTTGCACGGGCCGGCGTTGAAACGGCCGGGGCGCCGTCCGCCGCCGGACGCGCGTTCCCCGACGAACTGGTCGACGTCAGCAATTCGAGCAGCAGCAGCTCATCGGTGAACCGGCGATAGCGAACCAGTTCGATATTCCGGTTCATCTGGTTGACCGCATGCGCGTCATATTTGGTGAAATCGCCGGCGATGCAGATCAGGCGCGGCGAATCCCAGTCCACGCCCTCGGCCATTTCCTGCCCGAAGCGCTTGAGTACCAGCCATTCGAAATCGCGGCGATGGTCCATCAGCCAGTCGAGATAGAACAGCCCCTGGTTGATGACATTCTCGTTCGTCGCGCGCTTGTACTCGATGATAACGGGCGACCCGTTCTCATCGATGCCGAGCGAGTCCATGCGGCCGCCGTTGCTCGTCGCGAATTCCGATGCGAGGAAGCGGACGCCCAGGAACGCCTCCATATTCCGCTCGATCAATGTCTGGAGCGACCGCTCCAGCGCCACGGCACTACCCTGAAGCTCGGAAACCGCGTCGCCGCCGGTGCGGAACAGCTTGATGTCGCTCATGAAACGACCGGTACTCGACTGCGCGGGCGGTTTGAAGCGAAACCCGTCGTCAATCGCCGCCCGGGCGTCCGCCGCCGTACATCACTGCCTTCAGGTTCATGAATTCGTGCAGCCCCCACGGCCCCAGCTCGCGGCCGTGGCCCGAGCGCTTGATCCCGCCGAACGGCGCCTCGGGCGTCGAGGCGAGCATCGCATTCACCGCCGTCATCCCCGCCTCGATGTCGCGGGCGAAGCGCTCGACTTCGCCTTCGTCCTCGGTCCAGACGCTCGACCCCAGCCCATAGGGCGTGTCGTTCGCCAGCCGGACGGCGTCGTCGATGTCGTTCGCGCGGAACAGCATCGCGACGGGGCCGAACAGCTCCTCTTGCGCGACCGGATTGTCGGGCGTCAGGTCAGTCAGAACGCCCGGCGTCATCCACGCGCCCTCGCGTTCGATTTTCTCCGCGCCGAACATCAGCGTTGCGCCCGCCGCGCGGGCCTTTGCCACCTGGTCGAGCACGGTGTCGCGCTGGCCGACGCTCGACAGCGGCCCCATCTCGGTGCGCTCGTCCATCGGATCGCCGATGCGCACGGCCTTCATCTCATCCGAAAAGCGCGCGACGAAATCGTCCCACACATCGGCGTGGACGATCATCCGCTTGGCGCAGATGCACGACTGGCCCGCATTCTGGATGCGCGCGATCGCCGCCGAGCGCGCCGCGCGTGCGATGTCGGCGGACGGCATCACGACGAACGGGTCGGAGCCACCAAGTTCGAGCACGACTTTTTTCAGATGGCGCCCCGCCGCCTCGGCCACCTTGGCGCCCGCGCCTTCGCTGCCCGTCAGCGTGGCGGCGACCACCCGGCGGTCGGCAAGGATGCCCGACACCTTGTCCGACTTGATCGCGAGATTCTGGAACAGCCCGTCCGGCCCACCCGCCGCCTGCACCATCTGCTGAATCAGCGCGGCACAGCCCTGCACGCTCGACGCATGCTTCAACAGGCCGACATTGCCCGCAAGGATCGTCGGGGCAAGGAAGCGGACCACCTGCCAATAGGGGAAGTTCCACTGCATCACCGCCAGCACCGGCCCCATCGGCAACCAGTGCGCGACCGCGCTGCCCACGCCGGTCGACACGCGCACCGGTTCCAGCAGCGCGGGGCCGTGCTCGGCATAGTAGCGGAAACCCGCCGCGCATTTGTCGACTTCGGCCAGCGCGCCGGTCAGCGTCTTGCCCATTTCGCGCACCGCCGTTTCGGCCAGGTGGCGGCGGTTGGCGGTGAACTGGTCGGCGATCGCCGCCAGCAATTCGGTGCGCCGCGCGAACCCGGTCGCGCGCCATGAGCGATAGGCCGTCGCCGCGCGATCGAGCGCGAAATCGATGCCTTCGTCCTCCAGCTCGGGAATCGGATCGCCGGCCTCGCCGGTCGCGGGATTGACGGGGTGGAACATCGGCGCTGCCCTTTCGTGTCGCTCGTGCCCGGACAACGGCCGGGCGGGTGGGGAGTTGCATTCGGCCCGCGCCCTGCCGCATAGCGGCGACATGGCAGAGGAAGCGGATATCGCCGGGCTCTCGTTCGAGGAAGCTCTGAAGGAACTGGAACGCATCGTCGCGCGGCTGGAAAGCGGCGAGGCGCAGCTCGACGAGGCGATCACGCTGTACGAACGCGGCGACCGTCTGCGCCGCCAGTGCGGCGCGCGCCTTGATGCAGCGCAAGCGCGGATCGAGGCGATTCGCGTCGACGCCGATGGCCGCCCCGCCGCCACGCAATCGTTCAACGCCGGCTGACGGGCCGCACGCGCATGCCGCAGACATCGATCGCCCTGGAAACCGCGATGCGGCAGATTTCGGCCGACATCGACCGCCAGTTCGATCGGATGCTGCAGGTGCCCGAGGATCCGCGCGCCGACCTGTACCGGGCGATGCGCCACGCCGCGATCGGCGGCGGCAAGCGGCTTCGCCCGTTGCTCGTCTGCGCCACCGCGCGGCTGTTCGGCGTCGACGCGATCAGCGCCACGCGCGTCGCGACTGCCATCGAATGCATCCATGTCTATTCGCTGATCCACGACGACCTGCCCGCGATGGACGACGACGACCTGCGCCGCGGCAAGCCGACGGTGCATAAGGCGTTCGACGAGGCGACGGCGATTCTGGCGGGCGATTCGCTGCACGCGCTGGCGTTCGAGATCCTGGCCGACGAAACGACGCATCCGGACCCGTTCGTGCGAATCGAACTGACGGGCGAACTCGCGCGTGCCGCCGGCCCCGCGGGCATGGCGGGCGGTCAGATGATGGACCTGAAGGCGGAAAAGACCAGCTTCGACTTGCCCACCATCACGCGGTTGCAGGCGTTGAAGACGGGCGCGCTGATCGCGTGCTCGGTCGAATGCGGCGCGATCCTCGGCCGCCTCGCTCCGGAAGGGCGCACGGGGCTGCGCGGCTATGCCCGCGACCTGGGGCTCGCCTTCCAGATCGCCGACGACCTGTTGGACGTCGAGGGGGACGAGGAGGTCGCCGGCAAGCGGCTTCGCAAGGACGGCGCGGCGGGCAAGGAGACCTTCCTGTCGCTGCTGGGGCTCGACCGCGCGCGCGAACAGGCGGCGCTGCTGGTCGACCAGGCGATCCGCCACCTGCACGCCTTCGGCGCCGAAGCCGACGTGCTGCGCGACATCGCGCGCTATACGCTGGAACGCGACCGATAATCCGCGCCCACGAACCTTCTCGGGGAGGAAGACCATCATGACCATACGAACCGGCGTCTATCCCGGCACGTTCGACCCGATCACGCTGGGCCATATGGACATCATCCGGCGCGGAGCGAAGCTGGTCGACCGGCTGGTAATAGGGGTGACCACCAACCCGTCCAAGTCGCCGATGTTCACGATCGGCGAGCGCATGGAAATGGTGCGCCGCGAAGTCGAGGGGATCGACGGCGAGATCCATGTCGTCAGCTTTGATTCGCTGCTGATGGACTTTGCCGAACGCGAAGGCGCCAGCGTGATCGTGCGCGGCCTGCGCGCCGTCGCCGATTTCGAATATGAGTATCAGATGGCGGGCATGAACCAGCAGATCAATCCGCGCATCGAAACGGTCTTCCTGATGGCGGACGTCTCGCTGCAACCGATCGCGAGCCGCCTGGTCAAGGAAATCGCGATGTACGGTGGCGAAATCCGTAAATTTGTAACCCCGGCGGTGCGCGAGCAGATGGTCGCGCGCGTCGAAAAACTCGGGCGTAAAGGCAGCGCCTGATCGACCCGCCGGCCAACGGGCGCGCCGCGGGGCTTTGCGCTCCCGCGGCTTTGCTCTAAGCCCTTTTTCCTGCCGGGATTCGAGTGGGGAAGTTGATGCGTTTCTTTGTCGTGCTGTTCGCCATGCTGGCCGGTTTGGGGGTACTGCCCGCCCAGGCCCAATCGACCGACACCATCCTTGCGCCGACGGCGGCGCCCAGCCCCACCGACAAGGAAAATCTCTGGATCCTCGATCTTTCGACCGGTGGTCGCGTGACGATCCTGCTGCGCCCCGACATGGCGCCGCACATGGTCGAACGAATCAAGATCCTGACGCGCCGGCACTTTTATGACGGCACCATCTTTCACCGCGTGATCGAAGGATTCATGGCGCAGGGCGGCGACCCGAAGGGCGACGGCACCGGCGGGTCTGACCTGCCCGACGTGCCGGCCGAATTCAGCCACCTGCCGCACGTCCGCGGCGCCGTGGCCGCCGCGCGCGAAGGCGCGCCCGCCGAAGCCGATGAAGCGACCAAGAAAAAGGCGGAGAACAGCGCGAACAGCCAGTTCTTCATCATGTTCACGCCGCGCTTCGGGCTCGACCGCAATTATACTGTGTTCGGACGCGTCATTTCCGGCATGGAATATGTCGACGCCATTCCGCGTGGCGAGCCCCCTGCCCAACCCGCGCGCATCGTTCACGCCTGGATCGGTTCGGACAACCCCCCGCCGTATGAAGCGCCGAAGACCGAACTGCCGCCGGGCGAGACGGCAGTGACGCTGCCGGGAACGGCGCCGAAGCAATAAGCGGCCGGGGGTCCGGCGATGCTCGTCGACCTGTTCGATTTCGACCTTCCCAGCGATCGCATCGCGCTGCGCCCCGCATCGCCGCGCGACAGCGCCCGCATGCTGGTGGCGCATGGCGACACGCTGCGCGACGCAGTGGTCCGCGACCTACCCGGGTGCCTGCGCCGCGGCGACATGCTGGTGTTCAACGACACGCGCGTCCTGCCCGCGCAGTTGGAGGGCGTGCGCGGCGACGCGCGAATCGGCGCCACCTTGCACAAGCGCGAAGGGTTGCGCCGCTGGCGCGCGTTCATCCGCAACGCCAAGCGGTTGCGCGAGGGCGATGCAGTGGACTTTGGCCATGGCGTGACGGCCGTGACGCGCGACCGCGCCGACGACGGCAGCTTCGCGCTGGAATTCCAGGGCGACGAACCGGTCGAACTGCTGCTCGAACGTGCAGGGCGCATGCCGCTGCCGCCCTATATCGCCAGCAAGCGCGCGACCGACGAACGCGATGCCAGCGATTATCAGACGATGTTCGCGCGCGAGACCGGAGCCGTCGCCGCCCCCACTGCCGCGCTGCATTTCACGCCAGAACTGATGGCGGCACTCAACACCGCGGGCATCGGCCATGCGACGCTCACGCTGCACGTCGGCGCGGGCACGTTCCTGCCGGTGAAGGCAGAGGATACCGACGACCATCGCATGCACGCCGAATGGGGCCGCATCGACGCCGCGACTGCCGACCGGCTGAACGCCGTGCGCGCGAACGGCGGACGCGTGATCGCCGTGGGCACGACCAGCCTGCGCCTGATCGAAAGCGCGGCGGGCGAGGACGGGCTGGTCCGTCCGTTCGAAGGCGATACGTCGATCTTCATCACGCCGGGCTATCGGTTCCGCGGGATCGACGGGTTGATGACCAACTTCCACTTGCCCAAATCGACGCTGTTCATGCTGGTATCGGCACTGATGGGGCTGGATCGGATGCAGGCGGCCTATGCGCATGCCATCGCCGGGGGCTATCGCTTCTATTCCTATGGCGACGCATCGCTGCTGCTGCCCTGACGCGGTGCGGCGGCGGGGCGACGCGCGCTGCGGTTCAGTTCAGTTCAGTTCAGATCGAAGCGCGCCTCGACAGGACCGAATGAGCCAGATCCATAGGGACACGACAATCGCCCGACCATCTGCTGCCCGGCTTGCAGCGTCAGCCCGATCGCGCAATTTGCCTTGCCCGTCAGGAAATTGATGTACAGCGACCGGTCGCGCACCTGCATCGTCGCGACTCCGGTCTGGCTGTTGTGGATATCGGTATAGGACAAACTCGCCGATCCCGCGGTCGGATTACAGGATTTCACACGGAAGATAATCTGGCCCGCCCTGAAACCATTGAAGAGGGAATTGTGGCGGCCGTTCGGGTCATATCCGTTGCGGATCAAAATCTCGCTCGCCGAGCACACCTTGTAACGCAGGCCGACCGCATTCATCTGCGCGTCGCTGCTCGACAACGCCACGGCCATCGCCTTGGTCCGGATCGCAATCGATTTGGATTCCATCGCCCATTCGAGCGTCGCCAGGCGCAGGTTCGGGTCGGGGCTGTTCAGATCCTCTTCCAGCTTCGCAAGCTGCTGCGCGCGCTGCGCGGGAGAGGTTTGTGCCTGCGCCACGCCCGGCACCATCAACGCAAGCAGGATCCACATTGCCCACCGCATCAGCCTATCCCCCTGAAATTCCGTGAATAACAACCGACCCGTTGAACCGAATCCGATATCGCGCCGCGCGAAATC
>JBMOOB010000050.1:32548-57428 GCA_049323815.1 Pseudomonadota bacterium
GCGCCACGCCCGGCACCATCAACGC
This sequence comes from Pseudomonadota bacterium, assembly GCA_049323815.1. Lineage (GTDB taxonomy): Bacteria > Pseudomonadota > Alphaproteobacteria > Sphingomonadales > Sphingomonadaceae > Sphingomonas. The sequence goes on from JBMOOB010000050.1 coordinate 32,574, forward strand.
AAGCAGGATCCACATTGCCCACCGCATCAGCCTATCCCCCTGAAATTCCGTGAATAACAACCGACCCGTTGAACCGAATCCGATATCGCGCCGCGCGAAATCCGGCGACGCGGCAGGTGAAATCGGCAGCGTCGGGCACGCAATATCGGACGACTTGCCACGCAGCGGCGCCGTCCTCCGCCCGCCCGTCTTCAACCGCGATTTCGACGCCATCCGGCAAGGGATCCTCTGGGTCAAACGCGAAGCGGAAGCCGTGCACGCTCGCCTCGTCAGCCGCGGCGACCACCAGTTCGACCGGGCGCCCCTGATCGTCGGGCGCCGCCTGAAACGGGCAGATTCCGCTGCCCGAAAGCGCGTTGACGGGACCGCAGTCGGCGTTGAGCAGCTTGCCGCCGAAATCGACCAGCCGAAACCTGCCGCTTTTCAGCTTCTGTTCGCGCGTGATCGATCCGATCGGCGTAGTGGGGATGGTGGGCAGGAGCGCGCGCACTTCGCTGAACACAACCGCCGATGGCTTGCGCGCGCCGCCGGTCTGGACGTCCACTGCGATACCCAGCGGTTCGCCCGCAGGCGTTCCATCGGATCCGGTATGGACCAAAATCGCTCCCGAATCGCCGCCCTGCACGCCGAAGCCATAGGTGTTCGACAATCGAAACCAGAATATCGGATCGACCGGCGACAAGGTATCGACCTTCACGTCAAAGCCGCGCGCGCCGCAATCGCGCGTCCGGACGCCACACAAATAGACGACGTACATGCGCAACGTGCGATTCCCCTCGTTCGCCTCCTGCAATGCGGGATGCGAATCGGGAAATCCCAACGATTCGAGCGGACAGGTCTGCGCCGCCTTGCCCATGATCGCGGCGACGGCGATGTCGACATCCGGGTCGACGCTGACATCGGTCAGCACGATCTGGCCATATTCGCCGCTTTGCGTGATGATGCTGCCGACGCCGCGTGGAAGCACGTGTCGGGCAGTAGCCACCAGGCAGCGCTCGCCATGTCGGAAACGCCACCCCTGGCCAATCTGGTCGGTGCCGGTCATCACCAGCACGGGGTCTGCCCGGGCGGTACCCGCCGCCAGCGTCATCATCGCCGCCAGAATCAGACAAGGCGCGCGCATTATTCGGGCGTCCCCGGCACTCGTTGGGCGACAATGGCCAGAACAACCATGAACAACCCGAACACGCCGATCAACCATTGCAGATAGGGGTCGGACGCAAGCCGCGCGATCAGGCCAATCGAAATCTTGTCGGGTCGTTCGGAATCGGCCGCCTGGTTCCAGACGTAGACGTCGCTCGCGACGGTCTGCAACATCGCGCGGAATCCACCTTCGGGATCGTTCGGCGCCGCCTGGAGAAAGCCGGTCCAACCGCCGTCGGTCCCGCTCTGTTCGCCGATCAGATTGCCGACACGGCTGCCTGCGGGCAACGCAAGGCTTGAGGCGGCATAAATGATCGTGTCCGCGCGTTCGCGCGGCCGCCCGGCGAGGAACGCCAGCAGATTGCCCGGTCGCACGCGGCCATAGACAGCCAGCGTTCCGGACAACAATTTCCCCGTGCCGTCCTCGCCTTCCTTGCCGACCTGCACCGGCCCGCTGACCGGAACCCGCGTGGCCGCCGCCGCCGGGCATTCGCCGCCGTCGGGCTCAAGGTAGAAAAATGCGGGTCCGCGAATCGCGACGGCAGCGATTTTGCGGCCGCCCGTTCCCGGCAGCGTCGCGTCGATTGCCAGCGTACTGTCGCTGCCCGACGACAAAATCACCGTTCCACCCATATCGAATGGACGCGCAAGCGTTAGCCGCCCCCGGATGCCGCGGATCAGCAGATCCTGGACGCAGAGGTTTTCGATCGGGCTGCCTTCTGCGCGTTCCGCCCGAAAGATGCGCGCACGCGGTATCTCGATGCTGTCCTGCTCGCGCACGGCGAACTGGACATATTCGCTGCGCCCATCGAAAGTCGTCAGCGTTCGGGGCGCCGGCACCAACGCCGATGCGAGCAGGATCGCGGGCAGCAACAGCGCCGAATAGGCCAGAAAGCGATACGACGGGGCCACCGCGCGCCACCTGTGCGCCGCGCGCGCCGCTACACCGAAAACCCCCATGTTACAGTGGCCACAGGATCGTGGCGGCCTCGCGCACCGTGCGGCCGCGGTCGTCCACAATCTCCAGCGTCAGCGATGACCGGCCGCTCAGGTTCAGCCCATTCAGAGGAATGCGGCAAAGCGTGTCAAAGCGAACCGACGACCGATCCGAATCCGCCACGCAGGAAACCGCAGATATCTTGCCCGACGTGTCGCGCAGGCGCACCGAAACGCTGGCCGAGCGCCGCGACTGAACCATGATCGTCAGCGTCTCGAACACACGCCCATAGGCAGCCGGGACATAGGGGGATTGCGCGCTGTACCGGCATTTCGCGCCGTATCGCGCGCGAACGGCAACGTCTTCGGTGCGATATCCGGCGGCCAGCCCGGCGCCCCGAAACCCTGGATAAACCGCACGGGCGCCGACCGGCACCGCCACGGGCTGGCTCGCTGGTGACGCGCTATAGGCACCGTTGCGCGAGACGGCGGAAAAGCAAAGTTGCGCCGCCTGGGCGCCCTGAGGCAAGTAAAAGCGCAGCAAGGAGAAATCGAGGGTATTGCGGAACGGCCCGACGATCATGCCGGCGATCATCGGCGTAGAGACCTGCGCGCTCCCCTCAACCCGTTCGTCGAGCGCGACGTCAAGGCGTACGGCCTCCGCCTCTTCGATCACGGCAACGCCGGGTGCCTGCGGTGCTTCCGCGGCTTCCTGCTGCTGCGCCTGCGCGGAACCACATGCGACCGCGGCGCCGACGCACAGCAGCGCAGATAGCGACGAATCAAGTAGACGCACAGATTAGCCCCCCCGGAACCACCCGATCCCTTCCATCATCATACTAGAGGTGCGCGCACCGGGGAAGCCGGACAAGCGGCGCGGTGAACGATCCCGCGTCGATTGGGAAGCCGGCCGCGTCGGCCGCCGATGCCGGGCCCGACGATAGCGCGGCGGTTTTTATGGAAAAACGCGCCGGTCCCCGTCATGATCGCGCGAAATCCTATTGTTTGAGGGTCCGTACCATCATGCGCCTGACGCTTCTGATTCCCGCCGTGCTGGGCGCCGTGTCCGCGCATGCACAAAATGCCCCGCCCCCCGCACCGAACCCGCAGGAACAAGGGCGGCCGGAATCGGCATCGATCTTCGCCGAACCGGTGGGGCTGATGATCGCGGGGTTTGACACGGATGGCGACGGCATGGTGACGCGCGCGGAATTCGATGCCGGGGTACGCCGCAGTTTCGACGCCGTCGACCCGGGACACAAGGGCGACATCGGCTATCTGGGCTTTTCCGACTGGCAAAAACGATGGCTGGGCAGCGAAAACGCACTTCCCAGCCCGTTCGAAAGCGACCGCAACGGCGACAATCGTATCACTTTCGACGAACTGGCCCAGCGACTCGACTTGTTCTTCACGCGGTTCGATGTCGACAAGGACGGGCGGATCACCCGCGCGGAGTTGTTGACCGTGCGCAACCCGGCCGCGCAGGGCGGTCGGCGCGGCGGACGGCCGCCGAAGTGACCGGGCACGCAATTCGACGCACCAGGTCCTAGTATCACCTCGCCCAGCGGCGCTAAGGAACGGCGATGGCCGGAAATCACGACCACCACCATGACCACGCGCCGGCCGATTTTGGGCGCGCGTTCGCGATCGGCACGGTTCTGAACCTTGGCTTTGTCGCGATCGAAGGCACGGCGGGCTTTCTGACGGACTCGGTCGCGTTGCTGGCCGATGCCGGGCATAATTTGTCGGACGTACTCGGGCTGCTGATCGCCTGGGGCGGGGCCGAGCTGGCGAAGCGCCCCGCGTCGAAGCGGTTCACCTATGGCCTGCGCGGTTCGTCGATCCTGGCGGCGCTCGCCAACGCACTGCTCCTGCTGTTTGCGGTCGGCGCGATCGCGTGGGAATCGATCGGACGGCTTGCCGACCCGCCACCGATCAACGGCGTTGCGGTAATGGCGGTGGCGGGGGTCGGCATCCTGGTCAATACCGCGACGGCGTTGCTGTTCGCATCGGGGCGCAAGGGCGACATCAATGTGCGCGGCGCGTTTCTGCACATGGCGGCCGACGCGGCGGTTTCGGCGGGCGTCGTGATCGGCGGCGGGTTGATCCTGCTGACCGGCTCCGAATGGATCGACCCGGCGGTCAGCCTGCTGATCGTCGCTGTCATTTTGTGGAGCACCTGGGGCCTGTTGCGCGATTCGGTCGGCATGGCGTTGCAGGCGGTACCGCCGGGGATCGACGCCGACCGCGTCGCGCGCGCGCTGGCGGCGCTACCGGGAGTCGAGCGCGTCCACGACCTGCATATCTGGCCGATGAGCACGACCGAATCGGCGCTGACCGCGCATCTGGTCATGCCCGGCGGGCACCCCGGCGACGCATTCCTGGCGGAACTGCAACACCGGCTGGCGCATGACTTCGCGATCGACCATAGCACGGTACAGATCGAGTTGGGGGAAGGGACCGAGTGCCGCATGCATGGACATGGACGCCAATATGGCTAGCCAGCCCGCATTGGACATCGCGGACGCGCCGATGACTGCGCCGCTCAAGCTCGTTATCTTCGACTTCGACGGGACGCTGTCGGACAGCGGAGACTGGTTCCTGTCGATCATCGACGACCTTGCCGCGCGCTATCGGTTCCGCACGGTCCGCGACGATGCCGAGGTGGAGATGCTGCGCAAGCGATCCAGCCGCGAAGTGATCGACTATCTTGGCATCCCGCGCTGGAAACTGCCGTTCATTGCCCGGCACGTGCGTGCGCGGTTCGGCCGCAGCACGCATGAAATCTCGCTGTTCCCGGGCACCCGCGCGCTGGTCGAGCGGCTCGCATCGAGCGGGATGCGGCTGGCGGTCGTCACCTCGAATGCAGAGGAAAATGCCCGCCGCATCCTGGGCCCGGAAATCCTGCCGCATATCGAAACCTTCGAATGCGGGTCTTCGCTGTTCGGCAAGGCGCCCAAGTTCCGCCGCGTGCTGAAACGGCTGGGCGTCGCGCCGCACGAAGCGCTGTCGATCGGGGACGAGACACGCGACATCGAAGCGGCGCGCGAAGTCGGCATGCGGTCGGCCGCAGTCCTGTGGGGCTATGCCAGCCATGAGGCGCTGGGCGCGCTCGACCCCGAGGCGATGTTCGCAACCCCCGACGACATCCTGTCGTTCGTCGAAGCGAATCGGTGACGCGATGACGATATGGCGCGCCGCATTCCTGAGCCTGATCGTCGCGGGCGGCGCGACGGTCCACGGCATCGCCGCGTCGCAGGCGGCGGCGGACAGCCGCACGCGAGTGGAGCGGACGGCAACCGGCACCTTCGACGTCGACCTGACGCCCGAAGCCGATGCGGACGGGGGCATCGCCACCCTGCGGATCGCCAAGACCTTCCACGGCGACCTGGACGGGACCAGCACCGGACGGATGCTGGCGGTGATGACCGATATCGACGGATCGGCAGGCTATGTCGCGATGGAGCGCGTCACCGCGACACTGGCGAGTCGCAAGGGCGGCTTCGCGTTGCAGCACAGCGGGACGATGGACCGCGGCGCGCAGTCGCTGTCGATCGCCGTCGTGCCCGATTCGGGCACCGGCGCGCTGGCCGGCATTGCGGGCACGATGACGATCCGCGTCGAAGGCGGCACGCACTTTTACAGCTTGCGCTACACCCTGCCCGACTGATCGACGCGATCCAGATGCACCGCCAGCCAGACGGTCGGGCGGTCGTCGGGAGTCCATGTCACCCAATGCGGTTCGCCTGCGCCGATCCAGCGATAGTCGCCGGGCCGCATCCGGACCGGCGGCGCGTCGCCGATGCGCAGTTCGGCCGCGCCGTCGACCAGCAGAACCCATTCGTCCCACCCCTGCACCATCGGCGTGTCGGGCGGCGTCGCCTGCCCCTGCGACACGATGCGTTCGATCCGTACGCCCGGCCGTGCGAGCAGGTCGGTAAAAACTTCGCCATCGCGCGCGGACGGCAGGTCCGCCGTCAGGGTTCCGCTGTGCACGCTTGCCATACTCCCATCTCCGTGCCCCGCACGCTTCGTCTCCGGCCCAAGGAGAATGGCCGTTGCTAGCGGTGCGAAGCAATCCAGGGCAGGCCATCGCGCCGGCGGCTGGAGCGCTTCGTCGCCGCGCTCCTCGCAAAGACAGCGTGCAAGCGGGCAAGACCAGCCTGTCCTTGGCAATCCCGCCGCGACGCGCCATGGGGCGGCGATGCCCCGTTTCCAGTTCACCATCCATGCCACCGACGGCAAGGCCCGGCAGGGCACCATCGCCATGCAGCGCGGTGAAATCCGCACGCCCGCGTTCATGCCCGTCGGCACCGCCGCCACCGTCAAGGCGATGAAGCCGCAGGACGTGCGTGCGACCGGCGCCGACATCCTGCTCGGCAACACCTATCACCTGATGCTGCGCCCGACGGCGGAGCGCGTGCACCGGCTGGGCGGGCTGCACGAATTCATGCGCTGGGAACGGCCGATCCTGACCGATTCGGGCGGGTATCAGGTGATGAGCCTGTCCGACCTGACCAAGCGCAGCGAGGAAGGCATCGTCTTCAAATCGCACCTCGACGGGTCGCGCCACCTGCTCAGCCCCGAACGGTCGATGGAGATCCAGCGGCTGCTCGATTCGGACATCGTGATGGCGTTCGACGAACTGGTCCCCACTACCTCGACGCGCGAGGTTCAGGCCGCCGCGATGGAGCGGTCGATGCGCTGGGCGCGCCGCAGCCGCGAGGCCTTCGACGCCGGCGGCGCGCATGCCGAACGCGCCGCGCTGTTCGGCATCCAGCAGGGCGCGCTCGACGAGGGGCTGCGCAAGGCGTCGGCCGATGCGCTGCTCGACATCGGTTTCGACGGCTATGCCGTCGGCGGACTGGCAGTCGGCGAGGGGCAGGAGGCGATGTTCGGCGTGCTCGACTACGCGCCGGGCCAGCTCGACCCAGCCAAGCCGCGCTACCTGATGGGCGTGGGCAAGCCCGACGACATCGTCGGCGCGGTAGAACGCGGCATCGACATGTTCGATTGCGTGCTGCCGACGCGGTCGGGCCGCACCGGCCAGGCATTCACGCGCAGCGGCCCGATCAACATCCGCAACGCGAAATTCGCCGAGGATAAGGCGCCCGTCGACTCTGCCTGCCCCTGCCCGGTCTGCGCGACGTTCAGCCGCGCCTATCTCCACCACCTTGTCCGCGCGGGCGAGATATTGGGGGCAATGCTGATGACCGAACACAACCTCTGGTTCTACCAAACGCTGATGCGCGATTTGCGCGCGGCAATCGGCGAAGGGCGGCTGAGCGACTTCGCGAACGATTTTCGCGCGCGCTATTACAGCGGCTGAGCGTGCATCGCGCGCGGAAATGCTTGGTTTCAGCGGGGGACCGGCTCTCCCCCGCCAATCTGACCGCGCTCGCCTTCTCAGGTCGGCGGCATCGCGGCCTTTCCGGGCGGCCTTGCGGCGACCTGTCTGGCCGCGCTGCGCACTTTGTCCGGGCGCAGCCGGGTCGCCACGGCGACGATCGCGCTGTCGGCGGTGGCCGCGATCTGTTTCATCGTGACGGTAGCGGCGAGCACGGGGCTGATCGCGACGATGCATCCCGAAGCGCCGGTCAGCGTCGCCGGTCACGACCCGTCGCTGCTGCGCGCGATGATGGCGCTGTTGTTCCTGCTCGGGCTGGTGTCGCTGCTCGAAAGCGTGGGCGCCGGCGGCTGGATTCGCTCGCGCATGACCGGCTGGGCGACCAGCGCCGCCGCTGCGGTGGGCGTGATCCTGTTGCTGATCCTGGCGAACACGACGGGGTAACAGGGTAAAAATTACCTTTACCATCAACTGTTTCGTCCAGGGACAGTGGAAAATGCCCAGGCGCGCGCGGCACCGCCCTCTGGTATCGTGCTCCCGTGCAGGACGAGCGGGAAAAGGGCGGTTCGAACGTGGTCTGGCGGCGGTTCACCAAGATGCAGGCGCGCGGAATCGGCGCGGCTTTGCTGGTGTCGCTGATCGGTGCCGGCTTTTCCGCGCAGGCGCTGGCGCCGCACGATCGCCGCGCGGTGCCCGCCCCACGCCCGCAGGGGTATGAAGCCGACGACCATTTCCCCGGCGCGCTCTATTACACCGCCGTCGACGATGACGCGGCCTACCAGCCGGGCGCGACCGGCACCGCGCCGCTGCCCGAAGGCGACGTCCCCGACATTCCCGTCGACACGTCGATCCACGCCGCCGCCCCCTTCGCGCCGGCGGGCAGCGCCGCCGATCGCGATCGCGCGCTGCAATGCCTGACCGACGCCATTTATTACGAAGCCGCGAACGAGCCCGACGCCGGCCAGCGCGCGGTGGCGCAGGTGGTGCTGAACCGCGTGCGCCATCCCGCCTTTCCCGCGACGGTGTGCGGCGTGGTGTTCCAGGGCTCCGAACGGCGCGGTTGCCAGTTCAGCTTCGCCTGCGACGGCGCGATGGCGCGTGCCCCGGCGCGCGCGGCGTGGGACCGCGCACGCAAGGTGGCGGCGGATGCGCTGCAAGGATCGGTGTTCGCGCCGGTCGGGCTGGCGACGCATTACCACACTTATGCCGTGAAGCCGGCTTGGAACCGCAGCCTGGTGATGACCGGCGTGTTCGGCGCGCATTTCTTTCACCGGTGGAAGGGATGGTGGGGTACCCCTGCCGCATTCAGCCAGCGCTATCGCGGGCAGGAGCCGCTGCCCGGCCCGCATCCGGCCGCCGAACCGACCGTCGTCGCCCCTCAGGTCGCGGCGGCCAACGCGCCCGCGGCGGGTCCGTCGCCCTCCCCGGCTGCGCACGGCGCGACGCGTCCGGCGAAGACCGACGCCACGCCGCCCGACGAGATCCAGCCTGAATGGCGCCAGAGCGGCACCGTCCAGCCGCGCTATGCCGCCGATCCGCAGCTTCCCGAATCGACGATCCTCGACAAGTGGAAGGACACCGGCCGCCCGATTCGATAGGCGACCATGGCTTCCATCGCTCGATAGGGCGGCTATGATGCTGCGCATGATCGCACGCCTTCTCGCGCTCGCTGTCCTGCCGACGCTTCCGGGCGCCGCGGCCAAGGACGACCATGATTTCGCCTGCCGCAACGAAGCGGCGGAAATCCGATGCGCGGAGGGGCGGTGCGAGGTCCTTTCCGATGGCTTCACGCCGATGGAGCTGCACCGCGAAGGCAAGAAGCTGTCGCTTTGTGCCTATTCGGGGTGCTGGGAGGGCGCCATCCGGTTCAGCCGCCGGTCGGGTGGGCTGGAAATCCTCTACGCCGACGTGAAAAGTCCGACCGAGCCAGGGTTCACGCCGCGACCGCTGGCGGTGATCCACGACCCCGAAACCCGCACCGCGCAGATGCGCTGGAGCGGCTTTGCCAACACCATGACCTGTACCAGATGACAAGAGGCCCCGCCGTTGCCGGCGAGGCCCGTTTTTTGCCCGAAACTGCCGTAGATCAGCGATGAACCGGACGATTGTCGCGGTCGTGCTTCTGGATGCGGATCTTCGCCGACAGCGCGTCGAAGCGGCGATCCAGATCGCGGCGTTCGGCCAGGCTCAGGCCACCGCCGCTGCGGCGATACCGATATTCAAGCTTTTCCAGCGCGCGGAATTCGCTGCGCAACTTGTCCGCCTCGCGGCGCGTCAGCGTGCCGGCGCGGATGCCCTGGTTGATCCGCGCTTCCAGTCGCGCCTGGCGGGCATTGATCGATTCCCACTTCTGGACCGCATAGCGCGGCGCCGGGGCGGGAGCCGCAACCGCAGCGGCGGGGATCGCAGCGGCCGTCATCGCCAGACCGCCGAGCAGGATAGCAAACTTCTTCATGTCCAATCTCCTCATTTGAACCGGGCCGTCGTCGTTGGCCTGATTGCGGTTATGGCGAGCGAGTGTCGCGGCGGTGTGCCGCAAAACCCGGAATTGTGTCGCAAGCTGTCGCACGCGCGAAAGTTCCGTTCAGATTTGTTAATCGCTCCACGCGGAATATCGCCCGCGCCCTTTCCTTTTCGCGCGATCCGCGCTTGAAGCGGCGCATGCACGCTTCGCTCGTTCGCCCGCACGCCATCCGATCCGCCTTCTTGCCGCGGGGACGCTGAACGATGGCCGGATTCGACATCCATCAGATCGACGAAGTGATCCATGGCCGCATGCGGCTGGGCGTCATGGCCTATCTGATCGACGCCGATGTGGCGGAATTTACGGAATTGAAGCATGTGCTGAAGGCCACGCAGGGCAATTTGTCGATCCATCTGGGCAAGCTGGAGGCAGCGGGATATATCGCGATGGAGAAGCGCTTTCGCGATCGCAAGTCGCTGACCGAGGTGCGGCTGACCGACGCCGGGCGCGCGGCATTCGCCGACTATCTGCAGGCGCTGGCGAAGCTGATCCTGCCGGGTTGAGGGTCTTCGGGGCGCTGCCTGGCAACGGAGTGCCCCCGCGGTCTTACGATAAATCCGAGCGATGACAGCGTGTATCAAGGTGCGCGATCGCCGTTGAGATACCGATCATGCCCGCGCCCTCAGCGCAGGACCTGGACAGGCTGGCGCATGCGGTCGGGGAGGCTCTACCCGCGTCCTATCTGTCGTTCATTGGGCGGCATCACGGGGCCGAGCCGCCCCCGAATGGGGTTGGCGTCGGGAACGGCAATCAGTCCGGCGTCCGCCGGCTCGTTGCCGTCGGCGCCGCCCCGTTGGTCCTGCCCGATGTGGAAGGCTTTCCCTCGCGCGTCATTCCGATCGCGGAGGATGGCAGCGGCAATTTGTTATACATGGCCGCGGCGGAGGGCACGGTCCGGTTCTGGGATCATGAAATCGAGGGCGGTGATTCGCTGGTCGCCGACGATCTGGACAGCTTTTTGAGCCTGCTGGAGCCGTTCGACGCCGCCCGCGTCGCGCTGGCGCCCGGCCAGGTCCGGCGCGCCTGGATCGACTCCGATTTCGACCCTGAATTCCGGGCGCGCGAATTTTTGGCGCCTGGATTTTCAGCGCCCGAATTTTTCGCAAATACCGCCGTCCCGCTGGCGACAGGAGGGCGACGCCCTCGTTCCGGGGAGCGGCGCAGCGGCGCAGGTGCGGGCTCATCGCGCAAGCGGCACGCTTGAGCGAAGGCGCGCGGACGGCGCCCCCCGCCCCGGCAACTGGCGGTTCAGGCGGTTTCGAGCAGCCGTTCGGCCTGCGCGCGCGCTTCGTCGGTGATCTGCGCGCCCGACAGCATTCGCGCGATCTCCTCGCGCCGCTCGTCGGCGTCTAGCGGGCGGACGCCGGTGCGCGTGACCGTGCCGTCGTGGCTCTTCGCGATCAGCAGGTGATGCCGCCCGCGCGCCGCCACCTGCGGGCTGTGCGTCACCACCAGCACCTGCGTCGCCCCCGCCAGCCGCGCCAGCCGCTCGCCGATCGCGCTCGCCACCGCGCCGCCGACGCCGCGGTCGATTTCGTCGAAGATCAGCGTGCGCGCCGATGCTTCCTCCGCCAGCGCGACTTTCATCGCGAGGATGAAGCGCGACAATTCGCCGCCCGATGCGATCTTGATGAGCGGCGCGAACGGCGCGCCGGGGTTGGTCGACACTTCGAATTCGACACGGTCCGCGCCCGCCGCCGACCATTGTTCCTCGGCCAGCGGCGCCACCATGGTGCGAAAGCGCGCCGCGTCGAGCTTCAACGGCGCGAGTTCCGCCGCGACCGCCGCGTCCAGCCGCGCCGCCGCCGCGCGCCGCGCCGCCGACAGCGCCTCTGCCGCCGCGCGATAGGTGCCGTGCGCCGCCGCCACTGCCTTTTCCAGCCGCGCAATCCCGGCGCCGCCACCCTGCACGCGTTCCAGCCGCCCGGCCAGTTCCTCCGCCAGCGCGGGCAGTTCATCAGGCTGGACACGATGTTTGCGCGCCAGCCCGCGCAGGTCGAACAGCCGGGCCTCGTCCGCTTCCAGCGCGGCCGGATCGAACGCCAGCGCATCGGCTGCCTCGTCGATCCGTTCCTGCGCGGCGGCGCCTTCGATGATCGCGCGGTCGATCGCCGCCAGCGCCTCCGCCAGCGCCGCATGATCGTCCGCCACACGCTCGAGGATGCGCGCCGCCTGGCGCAGTTGCGCCAGCCCGCCGTCCGATCCGTCGAGCAGTTGCGCGATCGCCTGCAAGTCACCGGCGATCTTCTCGCCCCGCTGCATCGTCGCGCGGCGTTCGGCCAGCCGTTCCTCTTCGCCTTCCTCGGGCCCCAGCGCGCGCAGTTCGCCGACCGCATGTTCCAGCCACTCGCGGTCGCGCTCCGCCAATTCCTGCTCGGCGCGCGCGACCGCCAGCGCATCTTCTGCCTCGCGCCACGCGCGATGCGCGATCGCAACCGCGCCGGTGTCGCACCGGGCGAAACTGTCGAGCAACTGCCGGTGCCCGCGTGGATTGAGCAGCCCGCGGTCGTCATGCTGGCCGTGGATTTCGACCAGATGCTGCGCCAGTTCGCGCAACAGCCCGGCCGATGCCGGCTGGTCCGCGACGAACGCGCGGCTGCCCCCGTCCGCCTTGACGATGCGGCGAATCAGCAGCGGCTCGCCCGGATCATGGTCGATGCCGTTCTGTGCGAGCAGGTTCGCGAGTTCGCTGTCGCTTGCCGGCGGATCGAAACTGGCGGTCACCACCGCCTGTGCCGCGCCCTGGCGCACCAGCCCGCTGTCGCCGCGCGCACCCAACGCCAACCCCAGCGCGTCGAGCAGGATCGACTTGCCCGCACCCGTCTCACCCGTAAGCACACCGAGCCCCGCGCCGAACTCAAGGTCCAGCGCCTCAATCAGCACCACATCGCGGATGGACAGCGCGTTCAACATGCGGCGCGACTATTACAGCATCGCCGTCACGGGGGAAGTGTTCCCGTTCAGTTCTCGCCCACGCTCGCAACCTGAGGCGCCTTTTTACGCATCAGCGCATAGGCGTGTTCGTACCATTTCGTGCCGGGATAATTGGCGCCCAGCACGGCGGCTGCCTTCTTCGCTTCGTCGGGCACGCCGAGCGCGAGATAGGTTTCGACCAGTCGCATCAGCGCTTCGGGCGCATGAGTCGTGGTCTGGTACTTCTCGACCACGGTGCGGAAGCGAAGCATCGCCGCCAGCCACTGGCCGCGCGTTTCATAGAAACGGCCGATTTCCATTTCCTTGCCCGCCAGGTGATCGCGCAGCAAGTCCATCTTCAGCCGCGCGTCGGCGGCATATTTGGTGGTCGGATAACGACGCGACAGTTCACCCAGCGCGTCGAGCGCCTGCTGCGTAACCTTCTGGTCGCGCGTCACGTCGCTGATCTGCTCATAATAGCTGAGGCCGATCAGATAATAGGCATAGGGCGCGTCGCGGTTGCCCGGGTGGACCGACAGAAAACGTTGCGCAGACGCAATCGCCTTGGTGTAATCCTTCGCCAGATAATAGCTGAACGCGCCCATCAACTGCGCGCGACGCGCCCAGACCGAATAGGGGTGCTGGCGTTCGACTTCGTCGAACAACGCGGCCGCGATCTTATATTGCCTGCGATCCAGGCGCTCGCGCGCTGCACTGTACAGCGTCCCCACGTCGCGCGCGACATAGGGCGTGTCGGCCCGCGTGGCGGTGCGCGCACAGCCGGCGATGGAAGGGGCGACGGCTGCGATCAGCACCAGCGCGAGCGTGCGGGACGAAGGAATACGCATGCGCGCTGTCTTAGCCGAGGCTTGCGGCGTCGAACAACCGATTTTCTGGGGGGCGCCCACGGATCGCAACCGCGCGACAAACGTCCTTCTTTGCGCTATCGGCCGAACGATTTCGGAGGGACCATGACTGCGACGATGCTGACCATGCACCGAGTGGAAAAGCCATGGGGGCGCCATCATTTGTGGCCCGGTTTTCCCGATCCCGCACCCGAAGGGCAGCCGGTCGGCGAAATCTGGTTTCAAGCACCCGGCGACGCGGCGCCGGACCTGCTCATCAAATATCTGTTCACCAGCGAAAAATTGTCGGTGCAGGTTCATCCGAACGACGAACAGGCGCACGCCGCCGGCCTGCCGCGCGGGAAGGACGAATGCTGGGTAATTCTGGCCGCCGAACCCGATTCGACAATCGCGCTGGGGACCAAGCAGCCGGTCGATCGCGACACGCTGCGCGCGGCGGCGCTGGACGGGTCGATCGAGGAGTTGCTCGACTGGAAACCCGTGAAGGCCGGCGATTTTTTCTACGCCGCATCGGGCACCATCCACGCCATCGGCGCGGGCATCACGCTGATCGAAGTGCAACAGAACAGCGAAACGACGTATCGCCTGTATGATTATGGCCGCCCGCGCGAACTGCACCTCGACCAGGGCATAGCCGTGTCGAACCCCGTACCCTTCGCCGCGCACCCCATGCCGGGACAGGTCGCGGCCGACCGCACGATCCTGGTCGAAGGACCGAAATTCGTGCTCGAACGCTGGCCCGGCGGGCATCGCCGCGTCGCGTTGCCGGCAGGCGTGACCGGCTGGTTGATCCCGGTGACCGGCGAAGGCGTGGTCGACGGCCTGGATTTCCGCGCGGGCGATTGCCTGACGCTGCGCGACACAGCGGAGATAGATGCGACGGCGGGATCAGACTTGTTGTTCGCCTATCCCGGCGACGCGCGAATCTGAACCGAGAGGCACAGGCGCGCCGGAGGCACAGCATGCGCGCGCCACGCAACCGCGGCAACCCCGGTGGTTTACCGATCGCAACCCGGCACCCGGTCGGCTCGTTATCGCCCGGTCGAGTTTTTCCAGGGAGTTTCGACGATCATGCGTATGCATTTTCTTGCCGCATTGCTGGCCATCCTTGTGCTGCCGCCGACCGCCGCCGTCGCCACGTCGGCAGCGGTACAGGACCATCCTCATGACGACCGGCAGGACCGCCGCGACAACCGATACGACAATCGCGACGACCGCCGCGACAACCGGTACGACCGTCGCGACGACCGCCGCGATTGGCGCCAGTACCGCCGCTATGACTGGAATCGCCCCGAACCAGGCCATCGGCACTATGATCCCGCGCGCTACTATCGCGACGGCCGCTATTATAAGCCGCGCCGCCTGACGCGACGCGACCGCATCTATCGCGGCTATGACGGGCGCTATTACTGCCGCCGGTCGGACGGGACGACGGGGCTGATTGTCGGGGGGATCACCGGCGGCCTGTTGGGCAATTCGCTGTCGAACGGCGGGAATGAAACGGTTGGCACGCTGCTGGGTGCAGCGTTCGGCGCGGCGCTGGGATCGGCGATCGACCGTGGGCAGGTGATCTGCCGCTGACGGCGGGTCGCTGCGACGCAAACGGGGCCCGGAAGTGCCGGACCCCGTTTGCGTTCAGCCGATCAGAAGATGAAGCCGCCGAGCCACAGGCGCGCGACGCCGACGACCGCGACGACGATGTTCAAATTGCGCCCGGTGTTCGAATCCGACAGCGCGCCCAGCGCGATGCCGACCACCGCGACCGGCACGACCAGATAGTTGAGCCAGCCGAGCAGCGGGATCAGCGCGACCAGCATCAGCGGAAGGGCGATAACGCCCACCAGGATGGAAAGCAGATTCAACATGGACCCCTCATCGCGCAAAAGTGGTGTGTTGGCAAGATAAAACACGCCAAGCCTCAAAGCCGGCGATTCGGCATCGCCAACCGCTTCTTAACCCTCGCATGCGACAACGGCACCCCAAAGCGGGAGCAATGCATGATCGCCAAGGGCAAGTTCTGGATCGCGGGCGCATTGCCGCTGGCGCTGATCGCATGCAGCGGCGGTGGCGATTCGGACGACGGCGCAGTGAATGCCGCCGCCGCCAATGCAGTCGACCCGGCGCTTGCCGGCGCGCTGCAGGACCAGATCATGGTCGACCCGACGCTGGGCCAGCAATCGAACGGCGACGCCATCCGCCCGCCGGGCAAACCCTATACCGGCGCCCTGCCCGACGCCGGTGTCGCGGCGGGCGGCACCGTCGACACCAAGGGGCTGATGAAGGCCCCGCCGCCGACCCCGGCCGACAAGAGCTGCGGCGAATGCCAGGCGGCGCGCGAATCGGCGACGCTGGGCGGGCTGGCCGCGCGCAGCCCCGACGCGGGCGTCGCGGGATGCGCGGCACAGATCGAATATTCGGCGCGCTGGGCCAATCGCCTGCCCGCGGGCATTCCACTCTATCCCACCGCGCGCGTAACCGAAGCGGCGGGAACCGAAGGCGGCACCTGCGCGCTGCGCGTCGTCAGCTTCACCGTGGCCGAGCCGATGCAGAATTTGCTCGACTGGTATTATACCAAGGCCGTGCGCGCCGGATATTCGGCCGAGCATCAGGTCGACGGGCAGGAACATATCCTGGGCGGCACGCGCGACCGCGACGACGCGGCCTATGTCCTGTTCCTCAACCCGCGCGCCGACGGCGGAACCGACGTCGATCTGGTGGCGAACCGGGGCAATTGACGCATCACGCGCCGCCTGTGCGCGCGCCGCAACGATCACGGGCAGTTTCCACGCGCGCGAATCCGCGCTAACCGGTGCCATGCCTTCCCTGTTTCTCGTCATGATCGGCGGCGCGATCGGCGCCGGCGGCCGCCATCTGGTCGGCCGGCTTGCGCTTGCGCTGCTCGGCAACGGCTATCCCTGGGGTACGCTGGCGGTCAATCTGATCGGCGGCTTCGCGATGGGCGTGCTCGCCGCCACGCTGACACGCTTCGACAATCTGGCGGGCGAACAGGCTCGATTGCTGCTCGGCGTCGGCGTGCTGGGCGGGTTCACGACTTTTTCGTCCTTCTCGCTTGAAGTCGTGGTGATGGCGGAGCGCGGGCAATGGGCGCTCGCGCTCGGCTATGTCCTTGCCTCGGCCAGCGGCGCCATCGTCGCGCTGGCGCTGGGCCTTGCCACCGGGCGGGCGCTGGCATGAGCGGCGCGGGCGACAGCGGCGACGTCCGCCAGTTCACTGTCGGCGCCGACGACGACGGCATCCGGCTGGACCGCTGGTTCAAGCGGCACCTGCCCGACACCAGCTTCAACATGGTGTCGCGCTGGGCGCGCACGGGGCAGATCCGCGTCGACGGCGCGCGCGCGCAGCCGGGCGACCGAATCACCGAGGGGCAGGTCATCCGCGTGCCCCCGGCCGAGCCCGCACCGGCGACCAAGCCCGGCAAGCCGGGGCCGAAGCGCGTGCCGCTGACCCCCGAGCAAGTCGATTTCGCGCAGAGCATGGTCATCCATCGCGATTCGCAGGCGATCGTGCTCAACAAGCCGCCGGGGCTGGCAACGCAGGGCGGCACCAAGACGACCGAGCATGTCGACGCGCTGCTCGACGCGCTCCAGTTCGAGGCCGAGGGGCGGCCGAAGCTGGTTCACCGGCTGGACAAGGACACGTCGGGCGCGCTGCTGGTCGCGCGGTCGGCGCGCGCGGCGGCATTCTTTTCCAAAAGCTTTTCGGGACGCAGCGCGCGCAAGGTCTATTGGGCGCTGGTCGTCGGCGTGCCCGATATCGAAGACGGGATCATCGACCTGCCGATCGCCAAGCAACCGGGTACCGGCGGCGAAAAAATGCATGTCGACGAGGAAGAGGGCCAGCCCGCGCGGTCGCGTTATCGCGTGGTCGAACGCGCGGGCAATCGCGCCGCCTGGGTCGAGCTGCAGCCCTTCACCGGCCGCACGCACCAGTTGCGCGTGCACATGGCGGCGATCGGCCATCCGATCGTCGGCGACGGCAAATATGGCGGCCCCGACGCATTCCTGACCGGCGGGATCAGCCGCAAGATGCACCTGCACGCGCGGCGCATCCGCATCGACCATCCCGATGGCGGACGGCTGGACGTAACCGCGCCGCTGCCCGTGCACCTCGCCGCCAGCTTCGACACGCTGGGGTTCGAGGAAGCGGCAGGCAATGCGCTGCCGCTCGACGAGGGCCCCCCGCCGATGACGCGCGAACAGCAAAAGGCCAAGGCGCGCGCGCACGCCAAGACGGTGCGCAAGGAACGCCGGGGCGAGCGGCGTTCGCGCGGCGGCGGCAGTGACGGCGGCGGGGCGAAGGGCGGCGGCAAGCGCTGACGCGATGCATCCCAACCTCGCCTTTCGCTGGGAAGACCGCGACGCCATCCGCGCGCTGGTGCGAGAGATCGGCTTCGGCGCGCTGTTCGCCACCACCCCCGACGGGCCGCGCGTCGCGCATGTGCCGGTGGTCTGGAACGGCGCGGAGGCGCTGGCGTTTCACCTGGCGCGCGGCAACGCGCTGACGCGACACCTGGACGGCGCAACCGCGCTGTTCACGCTGATCGCCGCCGACGCCTATATCAGCCCTGACTGGTATCAGATGGGTCCGGATCAGGTGCCGACATGGAACTATGTCGCAGTCGAGCTGGAAGGCCGTGTCGAACGCCTGTCGCGCGAGGCGCTGATCGCCCAGGTCGACGCGTTGAGCCACGAACAGGAATCGCGGCTGGCGCCCAAGCCCGAATGGACGCGCGACAAGGCCAATCCGGTGATGATCGACCGCATGCTCGATGCCGTTGTCGGTTTTCGCCTGGAAGTGCAGGCGTGGCGCGCGACGCGCAAGCTGGGGCAGCACCGTCCGGAGGCCGCCCGCACCGCGGCCGACGCGTTGGAGGCACAGGGAAGGCGCGCGATGGCGCATTGGATGCGGGAGGGAGGGGCATGAACCGGCTCGCACTGTTCGATTGCGATGGCACGCTGGTCGATTCGCAGGCGAATATCTGCCTGGCGATGGAAGACGCATTCGCCCGCCAGCGGCTGGAGCCCCCCGCCCGGCTCGCCATCCGCCGCATCGTCGGGCTCAGCCTGGTCGAAGCGGTCGCCGCGCTGCTGCCCGATGCCGAGGACGCGCTGCACCGTGTGATGGCGGAGGATTACAAGAACGCCTATTTCCGCCTGCGCACCGGCGGCCAGATGGACGACGAGCCCCTGTACGACGGCATCGCCGACGCGATCGAGGCGCTCGACGCATCGGGGTGGATGCTGGGCGTGGCGACGGGCAAGTCGGATCGCGGGCTGCTGCGCCTACTCGACCATCACGGGCTGCGGCACCGCTTCATCACCTTGCAGACCGCCGATCGCCACCCGTCGAAGCCGCATCCGTCGATGATCGAAACCGCAATGGCCGATGCCGGCGCATCGCCCGCGACGACAGTCATGATCGGCGACACGAGTTTCGACATGGAAATGGCCCGCACGGTCGGCGCGCATGCCATCGGCGTCGCCTGGGGCTATCATGACGCCGAAGAACTGTTGGCGGCGGGCGCGCGCGTCGTGATCGACGATGCCGCGCTGCTGCACGGCCATATGGAGAACCTATGACGGATGCCGAAAAACTGGCGCGCGGGCGCTATTTCGCGATGACCGGGTTGCGCATCGTCGCCGCGCTGGGCGCGACGCTGGGGCTGTTGCTGATCGGACGCGCGGACGCCACCGCGCCGAAGGTCCTGGGCGGCGCGATCATCCTGTCGTCGCTCTATTTCATGGCCGTGGTGCCCGCGGCGCTGGCGCGGCGGTGGCGCACCCCGCCCGAGGCATGAAACGCTTCTGGACCGAAGTGGCGGTCGCGGCCGAAGGCGATGGCTTTGGCATCGCGCTCGACGCGCGGCCGGTCCGCACGCCGGGGCGCGTGCCGCTGGCGCTGCCGACGCGCGCGCTGGCGGAGGCGATCGCCGACGAATGGCGCGCAGTCGACGGCGAAATCGACCCGCGTACGATGCCGCTGACCGGGCTCGCCAATGCCGCGATCGACCGCATCGCCCCCGACACGCACCGATTTGCGGCGGGGCTGGCCGCCTATGGCGAGACCGACCTGCTCTATTATCGCGCGCATGAACCCGCCGAGCTGGCCGCGCGCCAGGCGGCGGCGTGGGACCCGCTGCTCGACTGGGCGCGTGGCCGATACGATGTCGCGTTCGAGCCGGTGGCGGGCGTGATGCACCATCCGCAGCCCCCCGCCACTGTCGCGCGGCTGGCCGACGCAGTGGCGGCGCGATCGCCGTTCGAGCTCGCTGCGCTGACGCCGATCGTCACGGTGACGGGCTCGCTGGTCGCCGCACTGGCGCTGCTGGAGGGAGCCGCCGACCGCGACACGGTGTGGCACGCGGCGCAGGTCGATGAAGACTGGCAGGCCGAACAATGGGGCGAGGACGACATCGCTGCGACGACGCGCGCCGCGCACCGGGCCGATTTCGACGCAGGCGCCCGATTCGCGGCGCTTCTATAGATTTCCGGCCGCATTGTTATTATTATTTTTCATAGGCTTGAAGATCGACAGTTGCGGAGTCAAAAAATATGGACACGCTGTTCGCCTGAACGAAGCAATTTCACTTGAAATATTTTCGTAACAAGGGGGATGGACATGCGGTTACTCCGCGCTTCGGCGTCTTCACTCGCACTCGTCGCCATGCTCGCCGGATCTGCGCCGGCGGCCGCGCAAAGCACGCAGAGCCTGGATGCCGCGATGGACAGCATCGCGCAGAAGGACTCGGCCAACTGGATCTACACCAACAGCTATGATCGCGGCAGCATGCGCAATTCGCGCATCGTTGCGCAGAGCAGCGACGGGTCGCGCATCCTGGTGCGCGGCAACTATACCTATCAACGCGGCACATCGAGCACGATGACGGTGCGCATCGTCGGCGACCGCGTAGACTGCATCTCCTATGACACCAGCTTCACCAACTGCACGCTGACGGGCAGCGAACCCGGTGCCGGCACGGTTGTCGGATTGGTGGTAGTGGGGGTTGCCGCGCTTGCGCTCAGCGGCAGCGGCAATTCGCGCAGCGGCAGCTCGAACCGCGGCGGTTATCCCAATTCCTCGACGCAGCGTGGGTCGGCTGCCGACGAGGATTTCTACCGCCGCCAGAACCAGCCGCCCCCGCCGCCGCCCGCGCCCAAGCCCGACACGTCGACGGGATGCGTCTGGGGCGACCGGTCCTACGGCACCTGTCCGTGACGCGATCCGCCCGCGCGCCGCACCGGCGGCGTGTGGGCGGGTTCAAGCGCCCGGTTCAGGCCGCCGGCGGCAGCGTCGGGCGCGGCAGCAGCCAGGCGATGACGGCGCCCGCCGCCATCCACGACGCGACTTCGCTGATCCACAGATAGACGAAATAGCCCCAGCCGAGCTGGTTGAAAATCGGCTGCCCCAGGTCGCTGTACGCAGTGAAGGCAACCGCCAGCATCGCGACGAGCTTCATCCGAGCGGCCGGCGTCGCGTGCGTCGGCATCGCCCGCATCGCAAAGGCGAGCAGCAGCGCGCAGACGATGCCGAGCACCAGCCCGCCGATCAACGATCCGCCGTCAGGCACCGCGAGCCCGTTGTTGACGAAATGCACCAGCGCGTTGGGGCCGCGGCCGACCATTTCGGTCCCCGCCGCGGTGCCGGGGCTCGGCAACCAATAAGTGCCGGTGCCGCCCGCCCCCAGATGCTGCGCCAGCGCCGCCTGCACCGCGCCCGCATCGGCATCGGCGACGCCGTGCAGCGCCAGCGCCGACAGCGGCGTCCCCCAGAAGATGAATCCCACGAACCACATCGCCAGCCCGCCCAGCAGGCCACTCAGCATCACGCGTGCCATCGCTTGTCCCCTCCTCATCCGTCAGGAGACTATTTCATCAGCTTTCGGATGAATCCGATCAACCCCGTCTGGCGCGATCGCTTCAGTCGCTCGGCCGCCAGGATCGTCTGAACCGACAGGAAGCACTGCTCGACATCGTCGTTGACCAGGACATAGTCATAGCCGTCCCAGTGGCTGACTTCCGCGCCCGCACGCGCCATGCGCGCGTCGATGACTTCGGTGGTGTCGGTCCCGCGCGAAATCAGCCGCTGGTGCAGCTCCTCCATCGACGGCGGCAGCACGAACACGCGCACCACGTCGCCGCCGGCGATCTGGAACAGTTGCTGCGCGCCCTGCCAGTCGATGTCGAACAACACGTCCTCGCCCACCGACAGCATGTCATACACCGGCTTCTTCGGGGTGCCGTAGCGATTGCCGAAGACATGCGCCCATTCCAGGAATTCATTGTCGGCGACCATCCGGCGGAACGTTTCGACGTCGACGAAATGATAATCGACGCCGTCGACTTCGCCGGGGCGCATCGGCCGCGTCGTATAGGACACCGACATCTTCAGATGCGGCTCGGCGGCCAGCAGCTTGCGCGCAATCGTCGACTTGCCCGCGCCCGAAGGCGAGGAAAGGACGAACAGCACGCCCCGCCGTCTGAAGCCATGCGGATCGAGTTCGGTGGTATGAGGCATGCGCGCTAGTGCCGCGCGGCGGCGGTCCGCGTCAAGCGCGTGCAGTGCAAAATCCGCCCCGCGCGCGGCGCTTTCCGGTGTCAGCCGAGCCGTAGCCCGGCATCGTCCGCGCACGCCGTCCGCCCGAACCGGCTGCGGCGCAGGCCCAGCAGGATCGCCGCCAGCGCGACGCCGTTGCCGATCAGCCAGCCGAGCAGCCCCATGCGCGCGAGCACGAGCCCGGGCAGCGCACGGGTCCAGGCGGAAAGCCACGCCAGCATCATGGCTCACGCTCCCCGTCGTCACCGGTAAAGGGCGCCAGCGCCGCGTCGATCCGATGCGTCAGCCACCAACCCAGCGCGGCGGCCGCCGCCAGCGGCACCGCGACCTTCACTATAGTCGCCGCAACGGCACCCGCGATCGCGCCGTCGGCGACCGAATCCTCGCCGTCCATCGCGTCGATCGCGCCGCCTATCACTGCACCCACGGCGGTTGCGCCCATCGTGTCCTCGTCTTCTGCCGACCCGTTGCATCTAGACGCGAAAAGGGCGCGCAAGGTTCCCGCGCGCCCTTTCGATTTTGCGATCGCCTCGATTGCAGACGCAGCGACCCGAGGCTCGTCGCTGCGGGCGAAGCAGGGCAACCCAGAGGCGGCGCGCGCGACTCTGGACTGCTTCGCTGCGCGCGCAACGACGGGGAGACCTCGGGTGTCGAAGCCAGCCTCTATTTGCAGGCGATATAGTCGCCTTCGATTTCGCGCCGATGCGGCAATCAGCGGCCGACCATCGTTTCCGGACGGACGACGCGGTCGAAGGTTTCCTCATCGACCAGCCCCAGCGCCAGCCCCGATTCCTTCAGCGTCAGGCCCTTTTCATGCGCGTTCTTGGCGATCTTCGCCGCCGCGTCATAGCCGATGACGGGCGCCAGCGCAGTCACCAGCATCAGCGAACGGTCGACCAGTTCCTTGATCCGCCCCTCGTTCGCCGTGGCGCCGTCGACCATGCGTTCGGCAAAGCTGGTCATGCCGACCGACATCAGCTCGATCGAACGCAGCACGTTCGAACCGATCAGCGGCTTGAACACGTTCAGTTCGAAATGCCCCTGCATGCCGCCGACGGTGACGGCGGCGTGGTTGCCGATCACCTGCGCCGCGACCATCGTCAGCGATTCGCTCTGCGTCGGGTTGACCTTGCCCGGCATGATCGAGCTGCCCGGCTCGTTCGCCGGCAGGTCGAGTTCGCCCAGCCCCGAGCGTGGGCCGCTGCCCAACAGGCGGATGTCGTTGGCGATCTTGGTCAGCGATACCGCCAGCGTGTTGCAGGTGCCCGAAAGCTGGACCAACTGGTCCTTGGTCGCCAGCGCCTCGAACTTGTTCGGCGCAGTGACGAACGGCAGGCCGGTGATCTTCGCGATCTCGGCCGCCACGTCCTCGGCATAGTGCGGCGGCGAGTTGAGCCCGGTGCCGACGGCGGTGCCACCCAGCGCCAGCTTGAAGATGTCGAGGTCGAGCACGCTGGCGAAGCGCGCCTTCGCCGATTCGAGCATCGCCGAATAGCCAGAGAATTCCTGGCCCAGCGTCAGCGGCGTCGCGTCCTGAAGGTGCGTGCGACCGATCTTGACGATATGATCCCACGCCTTGACTTTCGCCTCCAGCGAGGCGTGCAGCGTGTCGAGCGCCGGATAGAGCTTCATCGTCACGGCGCGCGCGGCGGCGATGTGCAGCGCGGTCGGGAAGCTGTCGTTCGACGATTGCGCCATGTTGACATGGTCGTTCGGGTGCACGGGCGACTTGCCGCCCTTCTTGCCGGTCAGAATCTCGTTGGCGCGGCCCGCGATCACTTCATTGACGTTCATGTTCGTCTGGGTGCCGCTGCCGGTTTGCCAGATCACCAGCGGGAACTGGTCGTCCAGCTTGCCGTCGATCACTTCCTGCGCGACCTGGTCGATGACCTTGGCGATTTCGGGGTCAAGCCCGTGTTTCACGTTCACGCGCGCCGCCGCCTGCTTCACGATCGCCTGGGCATGGACGATGCCGATGGGCATGCGTTCCTGCGGGCCGAACGGGAAATTTTCGATCGAGCGCTGAGTCTGCGCGCCCCAATAGGCGTCGGCCGGAACCTCGATGGCGCCAATCGAGTCGGTTTCGGTGCGGGTGGTCACTGGCAGCTCCTCCGATGCGCCCGCCAATGCCCGGCGGGCGAATGCTTTCACGTCGGCGAGCGCTCTAGAAGCAGGAACCGCGCTTCGACAAGCGCGCAGCGGAGATTTCCGCGATGCCGCTTCGTCGACCGGCGGCCATCCCCGGCCCGCGCCGCCGCCCTAGCCCCGAACCGGCGCGGCGGGACATGGTACCTTGGTCGAAGAACGCGTGCGGCGTCCGGCCGGCTGCGGCGGGAGACGATGCGCCTGCGCAGGGCCAGCCCGCTGGAGACCACGCGCGCGAAGGCGGCGGTCGGCCTTCAGCCTGCCCTGGCGGAGTGCCACGCCAAAGCGGGCGGCGGTCGGGCTTCAGCCTGCCGACGGAGTGCCACACCAAAGCGGGGGGCGGTCGGCCTTCAGCCTGCCGGCGGAGTGCCACACCAAAGCGGGGGGCGGTCGGCCTTCAGCCTGCC
>JBMOOB010000050.1:57528-134637 GCA_049323815.1 Pseudomonadota bacterium
CCAAAGCGGGCGGCGGTCGGGCTTCAGCCTGCCGACGGAGTGCCACACCAAAGCGGGGGGCGGTCGGCCTTCAGCCTGCCGGCGGAGTGCCACACCAAAGCGGGGGGCGGTCGGCCTTCAGCCTGCCTCCGGCGGAGTAATTCGTCCCCCGGACGAATTACTTCTTCCGCTTGAAATCGACCGAAACGACGTTGGAACCGTCGTCGGGCACGCGGACCGAAGGCTGATCGTTTTCCGCCGTGTCATGCGGCTCGGGATCTTCCGGCTCGTCGTGCGACTGAAACCGCAGTTCGAAATTGACGGCGGGATCGTGAAACCCCGTCACCGCGGCGAAGGGGATCACAAGCGTGGCGGGCACCTGGTTGAACGTCAGCCCGACCGAGAATTTCTCGTCATCGACCTTCAGATCCCAGAACCGGCGCTGAAGGACAATCGTCATCTCATCCGGGAAACGATCGACCAGACGGGAAGGAATTTCGACGCCCGCCGCCTGCGTCCGGAAGGTGATATAGAAATGATGCGCGCCCGGAAGGCCACCCGATTCCGCGACCGAACCCAGCACACGGCCGACTACGGCGCGCAAAGCCTCCTGGACGATCTCGTCATACGGAATCAGACTGTCTGCAACGCCGTTGGTCATGGTGCCCTGTGCTAGCGGCTCGGCAGATAGCGTCAAGATTGCATGGGCGCGCATCGGCGCTATGTGGAGCAAATGCGTACCGCCAGCATCTCGCGTTCCACCAAGGAAACGTCGATCGACGTGACCGTCAACCTGGACGGCACCGGCAGCTATGAAATCGCGACCGGCATCGGTTTTTTCGACCATATGCTCGAGCAGCTTTCGCGCCATTCGCTGATCGACATGACAGTGAAGGCCGCAGGCGACCTGCATATCGACCAGCATCATACAGTCGAGGATACCGGCATCGCGATCGGCGAGGCAGTCGCCAAGGCGCTGGGCGACAAGCGCGGCATCCGCCGCTACGGCGACGCATTGTCGCCGATGGACGAAACGCTGACGCGCGTGGCGCTCGACATCTCGGGCCGCCCCTATCTGGTCTGGGCCTGCCCCTTTTCGCAACCGAAGCTGGGCGAGATGGACAGCGAGCTGTTCGAACATTGGTTCCACAGCTTCGCGGGATCGGCCGGGCTGACGCTGCACGTCGAAACGCTATACGGCCGCAACAACCACCATATCGTCGAAAGCGCGTTCAAGGGGCTGGCCCGCGCGCTGCGCACCGCCGTCGAAATCGACCCGCGCAAGGCCGACGCCATCCCCTCGACCAAGGGCACGCTGGGCGGCTGACGCGCCGCATCCGTTCGAAATAGGGGTTCGCCAATGATCGTCGTCGTGCTGAGCTACAAGGTGCCGCTGGAAACCGTCGACCGGCACCGCGCGGCGCATATCGCGTGGCTGCAGGACCTGTATGCCGATGGCGTGATGCTCGCGTCGGGCCGCCAGACGCCGCCGACCGGGGGCGTGCTGCTGATGCGCGGCACGCTGGCCGAGGCGGAAGTGCTATGCCAGTCGGACCCGTTCGCGCGCGAAGGCATCGCCGACTATCACTTCATCGACGTGATCCCGACGATGACCGCGCCGGGGCTGGAAGGGTTGATGGGATGACGATCGCGCTGATCGATTATGGCGCGGGCAACCTGCATTCGGTCCACAATGCCCTGAAGGCGGCGGGCGCGCGCCATGTTGCCGTCACCGCCGACCCCGATGTGGTGCGCCGCGCCGACCGCATCGTCCTGCCCGGCGTCGGCGCCTATGGCGCGTGCATGGCGGGCCTGACCGGCATCGCGGGCATGGTCGCCGCAATGGAAGAGCGCGCGCGCAACGGTGGCGCGCCGTTCCTGGGCGTATGCGTGGGCATGCAGTTGCTGGGCGACCGGGGCGAGGAGATGGGCAGCCATGCCGGGCTCGGCTGGATTCCCGGCGTCGTCCGCCACCTGCGCGCCGGCCCCGACGTGCGCGTGCCGCACATGGGGTGGAACGACGTGGTCCCCACGCGCCCGCATCCGTTGATCGAACCGGGCGAGGCCTATTTCCTCCACAGCTTCGCCTTTGAGGGCGAGGCAGTGCTCGCCACTACCGACCATGGCGGGCCAGTGACCGCCGCCATCGGCCGCGACAATATCGCGGGCGTCCAGTTCCACCCCGAAAAGAGCCAGCGCTATGGCATCGCGCTGCTCGAACGCTTTCTCGAATGGAATCCATGAGCCTGTCATGCGCCTGATCGTCTTCCCCGCCATCGACCTGAAGGCCGGTCAGGTCGTCCGCCTTGCCGAAGGCGACATGGACCGCGCGACCGTGTACGGCGACAACCCCACGCACCAGGCCGAGATGTTCCAGCGCGAAGGCGCGCAGTGGCTGCATGTCGTCGACCTCGACGGCGCCTTTGCCGGCGCGTCGGTCAACGGCGGCGCGGTCGCGTCGATCCTGGAGACGTTCGGCGGACATATCCAGCTTGGCGGCGGCATCCGGAACCGCGATTCGGTTGAGCGCTGGCTCGACCTGGGCGTCGAGCGCGTGGTAATCGGCACCGCCGCGCTGGAAGACCCCGATTTCGTCCGCGACGCCGCGCGCGACAATCCCGGCCGTATCGTCGTGGCGGTCGACGCGCGCGACGGCATGGTCGCGACGCGCGGCTGGGCCGATGTGTCGAGCGTGTCGGTGGTCGATCTGGCCCGCCGGTTCGAGGATGCGGGCGTCGCCGCGCTGCTGTTTACCGATGTCGGCCGCGACGGGCTGCTGAAGGGGTGCAATGTCGAGGCGACGGTGGCGCTGGCGCGCGCCGTCTCGATTCCCGTGATCGCCAGCGGCGGCGTGGCGGGCATTGCCGACATTCACGCGCTGGTGCCGCATGTCGGCGACGGCGTGCAGGGCGTCATCACCGGCCGCGCGCTGTATGACGGGCGGCTCGACCTGGTCGAGGCGCTGGAGGTGGCGAAAGGATGAGCGGCTCAACGGCCTCGACTTCGCTCGGCACGAACGGGGGAATTTCCCCTTCCCTCGCCTCTCCGCTCCGTTGGTCCCGACCGCAGTCGAGAGACCGCTCCCCGGCCCCTTGCCCCCGGAGTGCCGCATGACCGTCCGCGCGCGCGTCATCCCCTGCCTCGACGTCGCCAACGGCCGCGTGGTGAAGGGCGTCAATTTCGTCGACCTGCGCGACGCGGGCGATCCGGTGGAGCAGGCGCGCGCCTATGACGCCGCCGGGGCGGACGAGCTGTGCTTCCTCGACATCACCGCCAGCCATGAGGCGCGCGGCACGATCCTTGACGTAGTGAGTCGCACCGCCGAAGTCTGCTTCATGCCGCTGACCGTCGGCGGCGGCGTGCGCACGGTGGAGGATGCGCGTGCGCTGCTGCTTGCGGGTGCGGACAAGGTCGCGGTCAATTCCGCCGCCGTCGCAAGGCCCGAAGTCGTGTCCGACATCGCCGAGCGGATGGGCGCGCAATGCGTCGTCGCTTCGGTCGACGCGCGCCGCGTGGGCGAAGGGCGCTGGGAAGTCTTCACGCACGGCGGCCGCCGCCCGACCGGCATCGACGCCGTCGCGCATGCGCTCAACCTGGCGCGGCTGGGCGCGGGCGAGCTGCTCGTCACGTCGATGGATCGCGACGGCACGCGCGACGGCTATGACCTGCAACTGATCCGCACCATCGCCGACCAGGTCGACGTGCCGGTGGTCGCATCGGGCGGTGTCGGCGGGTTGCAGCATCTGGTCGACGGTATCGTGCACGGGCATGCCAGCGCGGTGCTCGCCGCGTCGATCTTCCACTTCGGCGAAGCGAGCATCGCCGATGCGCATGCCGCGCTGGCCGCCGCCCGGATTCCGGTTCGACGGTGATTTTGGCGTGCCTGCATTGAAAACAGGCCGCGGCTCCCTATGTAACCATAGCTACAGTCGCAATTAGTCGGTCTTTCGGTGCTTTGCGGCTCCTTTTTTCCTTCTCCTCGCTTCCGCAGCTCGAGGTTCGTGCGCGTCGCACGCGCCGATCAAAGAAGGAAAATCTCATGTCGATCACCGGTACCGTCAAATTTTTCAATGCCGACAAGGGCTATGGCTTCATCGCGCCGGACAACGGCGGGTCCGATGCGTTCGTGCACATTACCGCCGTCGAACGCGCGGGAATGTCCGTGCTGAATCAGAACCAGCGCATCTCTTACGAGCTTGAGCAGGATCGGCGGGGCAAGGCCTCGGCGGTCAATCTCCAGCCCGCAGAGTAAGCTATGATTCGCGGCGGCGCCGGCCATGGCGCCGCCGACACAATCCCGGGAGAGATTCGCGCATGGCCGACCTCGCCGTTTTTTATCGCATCCGCGCCGCCGAAGAACGCCAGCGCGCAGCCGAAAGCACGCTGGAAAATGTTCGCGACCGATCCTTGCGCGCGGAAGCAGCGTGGACCGCGATGGCGGTGCGCGCCGAGCGCATAGCCGACGCACGCAGGGACCACTGAACGCGCGCCCTGCCCGGGACGCCCGAAAGCGGCAGCCCCAACCGGCAGACGATTTCGTGCCGCGAACCATCGGGTCCATGGTATAAGGACGGCATCACCGGCTTTTCTATCTGTAAGCGCCGGTGGCTGAGAGATAGGGTTCCATGCTCCCGCTTACGTTGTTGGGAGCATTTCGATGCCGAACGACTATCTTGCCCGCCGGCTGACCGACGCGCTTGCCCGGGCGAAAGCCGCCTCCTCCTCCCCCGCCCGCATCGCGCATGAGGCGATGGCGAAGCTCTATGGCGAACGCATCATCGAGGAGGAATTGCGCGGCGGGCGTGATGCGGCGCCCTGACGCGACCCCGGCGTGACGCAAGCGCGCGCTTAACGCTTTGTCGGCATTTCGCCGCCTAAAAGACGGCGCATGATCCGTGCGCTGATCCTCTCGCTGTACGTCGTCGCCCCCGCATTCGCCGCGGCGCATACCGGCGATGTGGCCGCGCGCCGGTCGATGCCCGAATTGTCGGACATCGCGCTGTTCGTCTTTGCCGCGTTGGCGCTGTGGTTCGTCCGCCGGGCGATGCGCGCGCGGTTCCGCAAGCAGGCCGCACCGACGCGCGAGGATTGACAGCCCGCTGCGCCGGGCGCAGCCGGGACGCATGACCGACGATACCTTCACGCGGCTGGAATCCACGATCCGCGATCGCCGCGCGGGCGATCCCGATACATCCTATGTCGCGAAGCTGACGCATCGCGGCCGCGCCAAGATCGCGCAGAAGCTGGGCGAGGAAGCCGTCGAAACCGTCATCGCCGCGATGCGCGACGACACAGAGGAGCTGGTGAAGGAATCGGCCGACCTGATCTTCCACCTCTGCGTCCTGCTTGCCGACTGCGGGCTGAGCCTCGACGATGTGCGTGCCGAACTGACTCGGCGCGAAGGCGTGTCGGGGATCACCGAAAAGGCGGCGCGCGGCGGCTGAGCCCCCTTGCCCCGCCGCCGCCACGGCCCTAGCCACGGCGCCGCTTCGACCGTGGAGAGACCGCATGCCCATCGACGCCACCCTGCCCTATGACGACAACAACATCTTCGCGAAGATTCTGCGCGACGAGATCCCGTCGAAGCGCGTCTATGAAGATGAATTCGCGCTGGCGTTCCACGACATCAATCCCCAGGCGCCGCACCATATCCTGGTGATCCCCAAGGGGCGTTATGTGTCCTGGGACGATTTCAGCGCGCGCGCACCCGATGCCGAAATCGCCGGGTTCGTCCGCGCGGTCGGCCATGTCGCGCGCGCGGCGGGGTTCGTCGAACCGGGATACCGGCTGCTCGCCAACATCGGCATGGACGCGCATCAGGAGGTGCCGCACCTCCACGTTCACTTGTTCGCGGGCCGTCCGCTGGGGCCGATGCTGGCGCGCTGACGCCTGTGCCGGCCGCGCGGCGTCGATGGTTGCCATCGCGCTGCACCGCGACACCAACCGCGTGTCCGCACCGCCCTGCGCGCAAGGAATCACCGAAACGGGATTGCGCGGAGTCAATTTCGGGTTAGGCTCGCTTCTTTCATTCGGGCGGCACGAGCCGCCACCTGGGGGACCCGTTCATGATTTTTGGGCGTATCAAGCCTCTCGACGCCATATTGGCGACGGCGGAGAAGAAATCACTCACGCGAACGCTCGGACCTGTGCAGCTCACGCTGCTCGGCGTCGGCGCGATCATCGGCACCGGCATTTTCGTGCTGACGGCGGAAGCCGCGCAAAAGGCCGGACCGGGCATGATGATAAGCTTCATCATCGCCGGTTTCGTCTGCGCGGTCGCGGCGCTCTGCTACTCCGAGCTCGCGTCGATGGTGCCGGTTTCCGGCTCCGCCTATACCTATACCTATGCCGTCATGGGCGAATTGCTCGCGTGGATGGTCGGCTGGGCGCTGGTGCTTGAATATGCGGTGGCGGCGTCCGCCGTGTCGGTGGGCTGGTCGGGCTATATCGTCGGGCTGCTGCGGGATTCGGTGGGGATCATCCTGCCCGAACAATTCGTCGCCGGCCCCTATGCCGGCGGCATCATCAACCTGCCGGCGCTGCTGATCGCGCTGCTCGTCACCTGGCTGCTGGTAATCGGCACGACCGAGAGCGCGCGCGTCAATGCGATCCTGGTCGCGATCAAGGTCGCGGCGCTGACGCTGTTCATCATCATCACGCTGCCGCTGATCCAACAAAAGGAATTCACGCCCTTCCTGCCCAACGGCTGGGGCCAGATCGGCGTAGTCGGCGCGGCGGCGTCGATCTTCTTCGCCTATGTCGGCTTCGACGCGGTGTCGACCGCGGCGGAAGAAACCAAGAACCCGCAGCGCAACGTGCCGATCGGCCTGGTCGGATCGCTGCTGATCTGTACCGTCTTCTACCTGCTCGTCGCCGCCGGCGCGATCGGTGTGATCGGCGCGCAGCCGGTCACGGGCATCAACGGAGAGCTGTTGTCGCCGGGTACCACCGAACTGGCCAACCGCTGTGCCGAAATCATCGGCGCGGGTGGCGTTGAGCCGCTGTCGTGTTCGAAGGAAGCGCTGGCGCATGTGCTGAAGGTCGCGGGCTATGACTGGCCCGGCTATTTCATGGGCCTCGCCGCCGGGCTGGCGCTGCCGTCGGTCATCCTGATGATGCTGTTCGGCCAGACGCGCATCTTCTTCGTCATGGCGCGCGACGGCCTGCTGCCCGAGGGCCTCGCGGCAATCCACCCGAAGTACAAGACGCCGCATGTAGTGACGATCATCACCGGCGTGTTCGTGGCGATCGCAGCGGCGTTCTTCCCGGTCGGCAAGCTGGCCGACATCTCCAACTCGGGGACGTTGTTCGCCTTCTTCATGGTGGCGCTGGCGGTGCTGATCCTGCGCCGCACCGACCCGACCCGCAAGCGCCCGTTCAGGACGCCGCTGGTGTGGGTGGTCGCGCCGCTGGCGGCGATCGGCTGCCTGGGCCTCTACTTCAACCTGCCGACCGATGCGATGCTGGTGCTGCCGATCTGGGGCGGTGTCGGGCTGGTGATCTATTTCGCCTATGGCTTCCGCAAGAGCCATGTCGGCCGCGGCATCATCGAAGTGCACGAAGACGATCCCGACGCGCCGCCGCAGGGCGTGCCGCCGATCGGCGACGCGCACACGCCGGGCTATAAGGACGCCTGATCCGGGCGCACCGAACGACCGAAAATCCGAAAGGGCCGGGAGCGATCCCGGCCCTTTTTGCATGCGCGACACCGGTTCAGGCGTTCAGGCACGGCGCAGGGCAGCGCAGACGGGGACGGCGGCCGCGCCGCCGTTCCCCTTGCGGCGCGTTCCCGCGCGTCCTCCCCCCTCGCCTTGCACCGGGAAAGCGGGCGGCGTTGCCGCGCGAACCGGCGAGCGAAGCATGGAACCGGGCTGCGTCGGCGCGAAGCCGGCCAGGCGCCCGGCGCGCTTCGCCGCTTCGCCGCTTCGTACCTCGCCGTCACGGCCGGGGGGAAGCCAGCGACCTTGCGTCCGCGACGCGCAAATCCCGTCGTGCAAACGAAAAAGGGCCTTGGGGATCGCTCCCCAAGGCCCATTTCAATGCGTAAGGCGAGACGCAGTCAGCCCAGCTTCGCCGCCGCCAGCGCCTTCATGTCGGCTTCCGACCGCGCGCCATAGTGCGAGATGATCTCCGCCGCGCAGATCGCGCCGAGCCGCAGCGACTCCGCAAGCCCGCGCCCCTGCGCCTGGCCGTGCAGGAAACCGGCGGCGAACAGGTCGCCCGCGCCCGTCGTATCGACGACAGCGTCGATCGGTTCGGCCGGAACCGCGACGCGCGTGCCGTCCTGCACCGCGATCGCGCCCTTCTCACTGCGCGTCACCACCAGCGTCGGCACCTTCGCGGCCGTCGCTTCGACCGCCGCTTCCAGATCGTCGGTCTCGCACAGCGAGAGCAGCTCATTTTCATTCGCGAACAGGATGTCGATGTCGCCATCGGCCAACAGCTTCAGGAAATCGGCACGGTGGCGCGAGATGCAGAACACGTCGGACAGCGTGAACGCCACCTTGCGCCCCGCTTCGCGCGCGATGCGGATGCCTTCGCGCATCGCACCGCGCGGTTCCTCGGGATCCCACAGATAGCCTTCGAGATACAGGATCGCGCCGCTGGCGATCAGATCGCGGTCGAGCGCAGTCGCGGGAAGGAACTGCGACGCGCCGAGGAAGGTGTTCATCGTACGCTGCCCGTCGGGCGTGACGAAGATCAGGCAGCGCGCGGTCGACGGCTCGCCTTCGCGCGCGACGGTGTCGAAATGCACGCCCGCCGCGCGGATGTCGTGCGCGAATACCTTGCCGAGCTGGTCGTCGGCGACCTGGCCGATAAAGCCGCATTTGCCGCCCAGCGCCGCGATGCCCGCGACGGTGTTCGCCGCCGACCCGCCCGAAACTTCGCGCCCCGGCCCCATTTTGGCGTAGAGCGCGTCGGCATCCTCGGGCGAAAACATCAATTGCATGCTGCCCTTGGTCATCCCTTCGGCAAGGATGAATTCTTCCTCGGCCTGGGAAAGCACGTCGACAATCGCATTGCCGATCGCGACAACATCGAAGGCGGGGTTGGTCACTCGGGTCTCCTGGTCAACTTGTTCTTGCGCCCTAGGGGCACCCATGGCCTTGTGCAACACGGCCGATGGCCGGCCGGGGGGAACAGCGCGCCGTGATCCAGTCCTTTTTCCTGTCGATCCGCCAGTTGGGCGACAAGCCGATCGCGCGCGTGTTCCTGAAATCGCTCGCCGTCACGCTGCTCGTCTTCGCCGCGGCGTTCGCGGGGCTGTGGTTCGCGACGCACTGGATCGCCGGGCATTTCTTCGGCACGACCGCGACGACCGGCAGCATGGCCGACCTGGCGACGCTGGTGATGTTCCTGCTCGCCGCATGGCTGT
Source organism: Pseudomonadota bacterium (assembly GCA_049323815.1). Lineage (GTDB taxonomy): Bacteria > Pseudomonadota > Alphaproteobacteria > Sphingomonadales > Sphingomonadaceae > Sphingomonas. The sequence goes on from JBMOOB010000050.1 coordinate 66,884, forward strand.
TGTTCCGCGCGATCGCGATTGCCGTCATCGGCATCTTCGCCGACGAAGTCGTCGTCGCAGTCGAGCGGCGCCACTATCCCGACGCGCATTCGCACGGCCGCGACGTTTCGTTCGTGCGGTCGGTGGCGATGGGGCTGGGATCGGCGGGACGCGCGATCCTGGTCAATGTGCTGCTGTCGCCGCTGTACCTCGCGCTGCTGCTGACCGGAGTGGGAACCGCCGCCGCCTTTTTCCTGGTCAATGCCTGGCTGCTCGGCCGCGACCTTGGCGACATGGTCGCGGCGCGGCATATGCCCGGCGACAAATTGCCCGCCTGGCGCAGGCGAACCGGCATTCGCCGCTTTCTGCTGGGCGCGGCGGGTACCGGCATGTTTCTGGTGCCGATACTCAATCTGGCGGCGCCGGTGCTGGGCGCCGCGATGGCGACGCATTTGTTCCATCGTGGGAGGAAGACATGAAGGCCCTGTTCACGCTGTCCCTGCTCGCGCTCACGCTTGCCGGTTGCGGCGCTTCCGGGGGAAGCGGCGGCGCGGTCGTGCCGCGTTCGGCGGGGTCGGTGCCCGTGCCCGGCACGGCGGCGGGCGCACCCGGCAACATCATGGGCGCGGATGCGCGGCGGCTGTATCAAAGCTTCGGCGACCCGGTGCTGGACGTGCAGGAAGGCGCGGGCCGCAAGCTGCAGTTCGTCAACGGCATCTGCGTGCTCGACGCCTATCTCTATGTTCCGCGCGGCAAACGCGACCCGGTCGTCACCTATGTCGACGCGCGCCAGCGCAACGGCGCGCCGATCGACCCGGCAAGCTGTATCGCGGCGCTGCGGCGGCGCTGATCCGGGCGCTCGGCGAACCGCACGTCGTTGCGAGCGCAGCGAAGCAACCCAGAGGCCCGGGCGAAACGGCAGGTCTGGATTGCTTCGTCGCTACGCTCCTCGCAACGACGATGGAGTGGCAGTTTGGGAGCGCAACTCCAGGCCGTGCTACGCCTCAAGCCGCGCCAGCGCCCAGCGGGCGGCCTCCGCCACCACCGGGTCAGGGTCGTCCACCAGCGCCCGCACCGCCGGCACCAGCGCCGGATCACCGCTGTTCCCCGCCGCGATCAGGCAGTTGCGCACCATCCGGTCGCGGCCGATGCGCTTGATCGGCGACCCGGCGAATACTTCGCGAAACGCCGCGTCGTCGAGCGCCAGCAAGTCGGCGAGCATCGGCACGCTCAGCTCGGCGCGCGGGTGAAAGGCATGATTCGCGGCCGCCGCGCGCGCGAACTTGTTCCATGGGCAAACCGCCAGGCAATCGTCGCACCCATAGATGCGATTGCCCATCGCGCGCCGGATGTCCTCCGGGATCGGCCCCTTGTGCTCGATCGTCCAATAGGAAATGCACCGCCGCGCATCGAGGCGATAGGGCGCGGGAAACGCATCGGTCGGGCATGCCTGCTGGCATGCGGTACAGCGCCCGCACCGGTCGCGCCCGGCCGCGTCCGCGGTCAGATCCAGCGTGGTGTAGATCGCGCCCAGGAACAGCCAGCTTCCATGGTCGCGGCTGACCAGATTGGTGTGCTTTCCCTGCCACCCGAGCCCCGCTGCCTCGGCCAGCGGCTTTTCCATCACCGGCGCGGTGTCGACGAACAGCTTCACATCCGCGTCGGGCGCCCGTTCGACCAGCCACCGCGCAAGCGCCTTGAGCGCACGCTTGACGACATCGTGATAGTCGGCGCCCTGCGCATAGACCGAGATGCGCCCCGCGTCGCGCACCTCCGCCAACGCCAACGGGTCAACGGCGGGGGCATAGCTCATGCCGAGCGCGATGACGCTGTTCACTTCCGGCCACAGGCCGCGCGCGCTTTGCCGGTGATGCGCGCGTTCCTCCATCCACAGCATCGACCCGTGCGCGCCGTCGGCCAGCCATTGGCGCAACCGATCCCCCGCGCGCGGCGCTGCGTCCGCGCGCGCGATACCGCATGCAGAAAAGCCGATTTCCGCCGCCTTCGCCTTGATTTGCGCTTCCAGAGACTCGTTCAACATGACTGAACCACTGCGGCACCAGCGCGCGCGCCCGCCCCGCCTCCCAACGGCAGTCTCTTGTGGGAGGCGGGGCGGGGGAGCGGGCTGGTGCCGCGATTCGACAAGGCCGAATCCAACTCAAGTGTCTTGTGTTGCTGCACCAGCCCCCGCTACCACGTTTTTCAGGCAATGGAGGATGCTTCTTTGAACAGCGATCTGGCCGTCCAGGCCTCCGGCCTCGTCAAGCGTTTCGGGAACCGGCGCGTCGTCGACGGCGTCGATATTGCCGTGCCCAAGGGACTGATCTACGGCGTGCTCGGCCCCAATGGCGCGGGCAAGACGACGACGCTGCGCATGCTGCTGGGGATCCTCGAACCCGATGAAGGCCAGCGCGTACTGCTCGGCGAACGCTTTCCGCGCCGCGCGAGCGATCGGGTCGGCTATCTGCCCGAGGAACGCGGCCTGTATCCGGGCATGAAGGCAAAGGAAGCGATCGCGTTCATGGGCGCGCTGCGCGGGCTCGACTGGAAGGCCGGGCGGACGCGCGCGGTCGAGATGATGGAGGCCGCCGGGCTGGGCCACGCCGTCGACCAGAAAGTGCGCAAACTGTCCAAGGGCATGGCGCAACTGGTCCAACTGCTGGGATCGGTCGTGCACCGGCCCGAGCTGATTGTCCTCGACGAACCCTTTTCGGGGTTGGACCCGGTCAACCAGGAACGGCTGGAACAGTTGGTGATCGCCGAACGCGATCGCGGCGCGACCATCCTGTTTTCCACGCATGTCATGGCGCATGCGCAGCGGCTGTGCGACCGGCTGGCCGTCGTCGCGGGCGGCAAGGTGCGGTTCGAAGGCACCGTCGACGCCGCGCGCGGGCTGTTGCCGTCGATGGTCCGCTATACGCCGCACCACCAAAGCGACGGCATCGCCGCGCTGTTGCCGGCGGGCGCGACGCATACGGACGACCATTGGGATTTCACATTGCCCGAAGAAGGAATCGAGGCGCTGCTCGTCCGGCTGATCGACGCCGGGTACGGGATTTCGGGGCTGGCGATCGAACGCCCGACGCTGCACGACGCGTTTGTCCGTATCGTCGGCAAAGCCGATGCGGGAGACGTACAATGAACCGCGCGACGTTGACCCACATGCTGCGCCAGACGCTGACGATCGCGCGGCGCGATTTCGTCGCGACCGTCTATACGCCCACCTTCCTGCTGTTCCTGCTGGCGCCGCTGTTCATGCTCAGCTTCGGGCTGGTCGGCGGGTTGGGCGCGGCCAGCGTCGCCGGGCGCGGCGAGGAATCGACGCGCGTCGTCGCGATCGTCGATGCGCAGGACGGCGCGCGGCTGGCCGGTGCCGACCAGCGCCTGCGCACGTTGTGGGGCCCGAAATCGGACGGCAAGCCGGGTACGCTGCGCATCGATTCGCCGACCGACAATGTCGAGGCACAGGCGCGCGCGCTGTTCGATTCGGACGATATCGAAGTCGATGCGGTGCTGTTCGGCCCGATCGATCATCCGCACATCTATTGGACGTCGGGCGGGCGCAGCGGCGCCGCCTATCTGGCGCAGCTCGCCGAAGCGGGCGTGCGCGCGCGGCGCATCGGCACCGACGCGCCGCTGACGCAGCCGATGCTGACCGAGATCGAGCGTTCGGAGGCGTCGATCAGCGGCAAGAGCCATCTGGCACTGTTCGGCGTGTTCGGCCTGTTCCTGCTGACGCTGATGCTGTCCAGCCAGACGGTCGGGACGATGGCGGAGGAAAAGTCGAACAAGGTCATCGAAATCCTCGCCGCTGCCGTCCCGCTCGAATCGGTGTTCTTCGGCAAGCTGCTCGGCATGTTCGGCGTCGCCATCCTGTTCCTGATCTTTTGGGGAACCGTGGTCGCGAACCTTAACCTGGTGCTCCCGATCGACATCGTCCACGCGCTGTCGCGGCTGGAACCGGCGGTCGGCTATCCCGCCTTCCCGATCCTGTTCCTCGCCTATTTCGCAATGTCGTTCCTGTTGATGGGGGCGGTGTTCCTGGCAGTGGGGGCACAGGCGGCGAGCCAGCGCGAAATCCAGATGCTCGCGTTGCCGATTACCATTTTCCAGGTCGCGATGCTGTATTGGGCGTCGAACATCGCGGGCAATCCCGACGGCTGGGTCGCGACGCTGGGACAGATTTTCCCGTTCAGCTCGCCGATGGCGATGATCGCGCGCGCCGCCAACCTGCCCGGCATCGCGCCGCACCTGATCGCGCTTGCGTGGCAGGCATTGTGGGTGGCGATCGCCATCGCCGTCGGCGCGCGCTGGTTCAGCCGCGGCGTGCTGCAATCGGGCGGGCCACGCAAACGCAAGGATGCGGGCGGCGAGGCCATGACCGGGGCCGAGGCACCCGCCGCCTGATCCCACATGAGCATATTGACATAGATGTCAATTAAGGTTCTCCTCTGTCCAAAAGAGAATGAGGAGAGAGCCATGGCAACGCTTGCGACTGAACTGCCACCGACGACCGACGTCGATCCGCTCGACGTCAGCCGACCCGAATTGTACCGCGACGACGTGTGGCAGGCGCCCTTCCGGACGCTGCGCGAGACGGCCCCGGTCTATCATTGCGAAAACAGCGCCTTCGGCCCCTATTGGTCGATTTCGACCTACAAGCCGATCGTCCATGTCGAATCGCTGCCCGAACTTTATTCCAGCCAGGCGGGCGGCATCACGATTGCCGACATGGTCGAAGGCGATGTGAAGATGCCGATGTTCATCGCGATGGACCGGCCGAAGCACACCGGCCAGCGCCGCACCATCGCCCCCGCCTTCACGCCCAGCGAGATGCAGCGGTTGAGCACCAACATCCGCCAGCGCACGTCGGAGCTGCTCGATTCGCTCCCCGTTGGCCAGGGGTTCGACTGGGTCGACCAGGTATCGATCGAGCTGACGACGCAGATGCTGGCGATCCTGTTCGACTTTCCGTGGGAAGACCGGCGCAAGCTGACCTATTGGTCCGACTGGGCCGGCGACATCGAAATCGCCAAGGACCCCGAGCGCAAGCAGCAGCGGCTCCAGATCCTCTACGAATGCGCCGGCTATTTCACCAATTTGTGGAAGGGTAAAGTCGGCAAGGACGCAACCCCCGACTTGATTTCGATGATGATCCATTCGGACGCCATGTCGGAAATGGACGACATGGAATTCCTGGGCAATCTGATCCTGCTGATCGTCGGCGGCAACGACACGACGCGCAATTCGATGAGCGCCTATGCCTGGGCGCTGGAGCAATTCCCCGACGAGCGCGCGAAGCTGGAGGCCGATCCGTCGCTGATCGCCAATGCGACGCAGGAAATCATCCGCTGGCAGACGCCGCTGGCGCACATGCGCCGCACCGCGACGCAGGACAGCGAGCTGGAGGGGCAGAAGATCCGCGAGGGCGACAAGCTGATCCTCTGGTATCTGTCCGCCAACCGCGACGAGAGCGTGTTCGAGGATGCCGACAGCATCCGCGTCGACCGGCCGAACGCGCGGCGCCACCTGGCGTTCGGGCACGGCATCCACCGCTGCGTCGGTGCGCGGCTGGCCGAACTCCAGATCAGCGTGCTGATGGAGGAAATGGCGAAGCGCCGGCTGCGCCCCAATGTGCTGGGCGAGCCGGAGCGCGTGTCGGGCTGTTTCGTCCACGGCTATCGCAAGATGACAGTCGAGCTCAGCCGGTACTGAATTCCCCGCATCGGCGCGCGCACGCGTGCTCCGACGTACCGGCGCGGTGCGGAAACGCACCGTGCCGGTTCACATGCGGCAACAACTTCCCCACATTGCGTCCATGACAAAGAGTCGCCGCACTTTCCTAACCGCCGCGGGCCTTGGCGCGCTGGGTACCGCTTTCTTCTGGCCGCGCGGCGAAAGCCGGGCCGCGCAGACATTCGAGTTGAACCTGACCGAGGCACAGTGGCGCAAGCGGCTGACGCCCGCCCAATTCTATATCCTGCGTCAGGAAGGGACCGAGCGCCCCTATTCAAGCCCGCTGAACGACGAGCATCGCGCGGGCGTATTTTCCTGCGCCGGATGCGCGCTGCCGCTTTATGCGTCGAAGACCAAATTCGACAGCCACACCGGCTGGCCCAGTTTCTATGCGCCCCTGCCCAAGGCAGTCGTGACGCGCGCCGACAACAGCTTCGGCATGGCGAGAACGGAAGTGCGCTGTCGCCGCTGTGGCGGGCATCTGGGCCATGTCTTCAACGACGGGCCGCCGCCGACGGGCAAGCGTTATTGCATGAATGGCGCGGCGATGACGTTCCGGCCGCGCGGCTGATCGCGCGCGGTCGCCGCGACTATTCGGCGGCGTCGGTCGGCGTCAGGTCGGACAGGTCCAGCACGAGCGAGGCGACGACGGGGCGTTCATCACGCGCCACCTTCGACGCCAGCATTTGCGACGGCCATTGAATTGGCGATTCGTCGGCGTAGATGAAGCCGTTCACCGGATAGACCGACGAGCCCAGGTCGCCGATCGGCGCGTACCAGACCTTCACTTCGCTCCAGTCGCCCGCGACCGACACATCGACCGCGCGGACATTATGTTCGATGCCGCCGGGACGCGACCAGTTGGCATGGGTGAGCAGGACTTCGCGGTCGCCGATGATCTTCGACACCATCGCGACGTGGCCCAGGCGCATGCGCGAGGTCGGGGCGAACGACATGACTGCGCCGACCTGCGGCACGTCGCCGCGCGCGTATTTGCCCGCCGCCTGCGACCACCAGGTCAACGCATTGCCGTAGATTTCGATACCGGAAACTTCGCGGGCAAAGGGAACGCACTGCCAGAACCGGGCCTGGGCGGGAGCCGCCGTCGCCAGGCAACAGAACGCCATCAGCGCAAAACGCGCTGCAAACACCCGAAACTGCATCGGAAACCCCGCCCCGAAACTTTGATGAACCATTGCTAAACGTATCTTAGGCGGCCTGCCTAGCCATCGGGTCAGCGTTTCCGACGAGTCGTTGCGACGCAGCGATGATCGGCGAAAACACCCGCAAAGGGCGCCGAACCAGGACAATTCACCGGCACGGCCGGGCTTTGGTCCGATGGCCTCCGTACTTGTCCGCGAGCCCCTCGTGGAATCTACAGCATCGAAATGGCCCCGCCGCCGAGGTGGCGGCGGCGGAAACCATGGCGACACCTTGTCGACGCATGGGATTAATGCCCGAATTTCCGGATGTTACGCCATTTTACGCGACGCAAGATCGTTACGACGCAGACACACTCGGCGAATTTTTCCAACGCCGCCACTCCGCTCGTCGCAAGTTTTGTTGCAATGCAGCAGCGTTTTCGATCCTATAGTGAACAGGAGACGACGAGGAATTAAGCGCCGCGTTAACCATTTCGGCGCACGATCGTCTCGAGGGTGGCAAGAGCGGTGGAGTAACGGGAAATGGGCGCACGAATGAAACCGGCAGAAGGGGCAATGACCCTCGCCGAAATGAAGGAATTCGCTGGGTTCAGCGCGGCGACGCAGCGGTATGTGCGTCGGGCGCTCGACATCGGCCTGGATCGCGACGACGCGCTGGCGCGCTGGTCGCGCGACGTGGTCGAGGCGGCCAGCATCCGTGCGCAGGCGCATATGTACGAGCGCCTTCCCGAAATCCGCGCCCTGATCCCCGACGACAGCGGGCTCGAGCAAGTGGAACGCTTTCTTGCGCCGCTGGTCACCGTATCGGCGTTCGACCTGGGCCAGGGCCGGCTGACCAGCTTTTCGGCGTATCGCTTCCTCTATGAGCGGCTGGTCGGCGCCGAAGTGCGTCCGTGGCTGCCGTCGGCCTTTTGCGCCGCCGCAGCGCTGCCGCACCTCCACCCCGACCTGCGCCGTCGCCTGCTGCAGTCGATCAGCGAAGCCGCCGCCACTGCGTCGGGCTGGTCGAATCGTCAGCCCGCCTTTTTCCCGCAATGGGTGGAAAAGGTCGACATCCGCGCATTGCCGAACTGATCCTGCCGCTCTCCTGAACCTCGGGCTCCCTCTCGCACCGCGAGGGGGAGCCGCTCTGATTTTGCCGCCCGGCGTCGCGCTCGGCCCAATCGGTCGCTAACGGCACGCGCGCCACCCCGTAGCCCCGCGTTCGGCCTGGTCGAGATGCAGATGGTCGCGGTGCGCCGGATTATAGTCCGGCGACAGCACTGTCGCGAACAATCGACACCCGCCGCTGCGCACGTCGCGTAGAAACGCCGCCTTTTCCCCGCCGCCGCGCCAGTCGCCCAGCACCGATACGCGCCGCCCATCGGCCAGCACGAACCCGGCAATGTCGATCGCGTCGGCGGTGGCGTGTTCGCTCATCGGACCCGTCGTCCGGCCATAGATGCGGCGGCAGGCATAGCTGCCGAGATGCTCGATCCGCGACACATCGGTCCCGAAGCGGCGGCGCGCGGCCGGTTGGACCACGGCGCGCTCCCAGAGCGTCAGCGCCGCCGCCACCGCGCACGATGTCGCGGGCGCGCGCGGCGTATAGGCGACGCCCCCTTTCCTGCGGACGCCATCCGAATAGCCGCACGCGCCTTCGCGCATCGGCGCCACCACCGAATAGCGCACGCCCGCCCGGTCGAGCAGCGCAAGGCATTGCGGGGCGTCGCCGGTCAGCGCGGCAAGCTTGCGCCCGGTGAACCATCCGACAGGCTGGTCGAGTGCAAGCGCCGTCCAGGGAAGGTCCTGCGGGCGCCCCGCGAGGTAGGAATAGCCCGCCAGCCCCAGCGCCAGCAGGATCGCCGCCAGCGTGACAGCGCCCGCGGCACGCGACAGCGCGTTCACCCGCGCATGGCCGCGTCCAGCGGCTCAGAGGTCACGGGATAGCCGATGTCGGCGGGGATGCAGAGATGCCGCCCGTCGCCACGCGTTTCGATCCACGGAGTGATGGTCGGTTGTGGATGCGATCGCGCATGCGCAATCGCCTCGTCGAAAGTGCCGAACATCGCCAATCGTTCCAAGTTGCGCCGCGTGGGATAGATAACGCGCGCCTCTCCGGCGTCGGCGCTGGCCAAAACCGCGCGCGCCGACGCCCAGAACAGGCGCACGTTCTCGCTCGCGTCGACCACCGGCTCGGGCGCGCCCGCGGGCATGCGTGCCAGATAGAAGCGCGTGTCGAATACGCGGAGCGAATGATCGGGGCACCAGCGCGCGAACGGCTCCAGCGCGTCGAGGCGCAGCGCCGCACCGACCTGTTCCAACGCGTGCCCCAGCGGCGCGCCGGCATGCAGCGCGGCGCGCATCGGCGCGATCCGGTCCGCCGCCACGTCCACGCCCGGCGCGACGCCCACTTCCTCGATCGCCTCGCGAATGGCGGCGATGCGGTGGGCCGCCTCATCGGGCCGCGCCGCGCCCAGCGCCCCTGCCAGCGCATGGTCGCCCGGGTCGACGCGCCCGCCAGGGAATACCAAGGCTCCCGCGGCGAAGCGCATCGCGGGCGCGCGTTCCACCATTAGCAGCTCCGGCGCCGGCCAGCCATCGCGCATCAACACGACGGTCGCCGCGGGAATCGCGCTTTCGTTCGGAATGTCGATCGCCATGCCCTCGATCTAGGCGCTGGCGCGGGCATGGCAACCGTGGTGCGCAACATGGGTGCGCAAAGCCGCGTACCGCGCAACATCGCCGCACAAGCGCGGCATTCGGACAACGCTGACAAATTTTTCCGGGAACGTTCTTGAGAACGATCCCAAACTATGCTTACTGCCCAAATGCGAAGGGGCGAAAGACCTCTCGCGCGGAGGATGAAAGGCAAAAGGGCGGCGCAGAGCGCCACGTGGCACCCCCGGTTTTCGGGGCGGGTGCCGCTGCTTTTCCCTTTCTCCGGATGGAGGATCTGCCGCGGTTCGGCACGGCCCGGACGCGTGGCGCACGGCGCGGGAATCGCCGTGTCGAGGGGAGAAGATGGGGCATATGCTGCACTGGATGTTGCGCGGGACCAGCCTGGCCGCGATTCTGGCCGCCACGACGACGGCCCCGGCCCAAGCGCAGACCGCCACGGCCGCCGCCGAAACGCCCGCCGCGCGCCCATGGGCCGACGCATCGCTCTCACCCGCCGCGCGTGCAGAGATGTTGCTCGCCGCGATGACGCAGGAAGAAAAGCTGACCTTGGTCTTCGGCTATTTCCCGCCCTTTCCCAAGGGCGACCATGTGCCCGACGGCATCATCCAGTCGGCCGGGCATGTTCCCGCCATCGCGCGGCTCGGCATCCCCGCGCTGCGCGAAAGCGATGCCAGCCTGGGCGTCGCCAACCAGGTCGAACAGCGCAAGGGCGACGTCGCGACTGCGCTGCCCTCCGGCCTTGCGCTCGCCGCGACTTTCTCGCCCGAACTGGCACGCGAATCGGGTGCGATGATCGGCGCGGAGGCGCGCGCGAAGCGATTCAACGTGCTGTTGGCCGGTGGCGTCAACCTGACGCGCGACCCCTGGGGCGGGCGCAATTTCGAATATCTGGGTGAAGACCCGCTGCTCGCCGGGGTGATGGCGGGCGAATCGATCCGCGGCGTCCAGTCGAACCGCATCGTGTCGACGATCAAACATTATGCGCTGAACGCCCAGGAAACCGGACGCATGGTGATGGACGCGCGCATCGGCGAGGCCGCGCTGCGCGAAAGCGACCTGCTGGCGTTCAAGATCGCGATCGACCGCGGCCAGCCGGGTTCGGTGATGTGCGCCTATAATCGCGTGAACGGCGATTATGCGTGCGAGAATTCCTTCCTGCTCAACACGGTGCTCAAGGGCGACTGGGGCTATCGCGGCTGGGTGATGTCGGACTGGGGTGCGGTCCATTCGACAGTGAAGGCGGCGCGCAACGGGCTCGACCAGCAATCGGGCAAGGAACTGGACGACGCCCCCTATTTCGTCGACGCGCTGGCGCGGGCGGTGGCCGATGGCGAAGTGCCGCAGGCCCGGCTGGACGATATGGTCCGCCGCATCCTGTATGGCATGTTCGCGACCGGAGTGTTCGACGCGCCCGTCGTCGATACGCCGCAGCCGATCGACTATGCCGCGCACGCCGATGTCGCGCAGGATGCGGCGGAGGCGGGAATCGTCCTGCTGAAGAACGATGGCGACCTGCTGCCGCTCGCCGGATCGGCGCGGCGCATCCTGCTGATCGGCGGCGCTGCCGATGTCGGCGTGCTGTCGGGCGGCGGATCGTCGCAAGTCCGGTCGGTCGGCGGGGCGCCGGTCGAAATCCCGATGAAGGACGGACCGGCGGCTTCGTTCGCGCGCAAGACGTGGCACGCGTCATCGCCGATGAAGGCAATCCAGGCGCTCGCCCCCAAGGCGCAGGTGACGTATCTGGACGGCAACGACCCGGTCGCGGCGGCCAAAGCCGCGCGCTCCGCCGACATCGTTGTCGTGTTCGCGACTCATTGGCATACCGAGGCGGAGGATACGCAGACCATTGCGTTGCAGGACGGACAGGACGACCTGATCGCCGCCGTCGCCGCGGCGAACCGCAAGACCGTGGTGGTGCTGGAAACCGGCGGGCCGGTGCTGATGCCGTGGCTCGCCAGGGTGCCCGCCGTGGTGGAGGCATGGTATCCCGGACAGCGCGGCGGCGAGGCGATCGCCGACATTCTGTTCGGCAAGGTCAATCCGTCGGGCCGCCTGCCGATCACCTTCCCCGCCGGCGCCGGCCAGGCGCCACGCGCCACCCCGCCGGGATATGACCAGGTGCTGGCATCGCCCGATCGCGGCACCGACGCCAAGGCGTTGAAGCCGTTCGCCGTCGACTATGTCGAGGGGTCGGACGTCGGCTATCGCTGGTATGCGGCGCGCAAGCAGGTGCCGCTGTTCGCGTTCGGCCACGGCCTCAGCTACACGCGCTTCGCCTATTCGGACCTGAGCGTCACCGGCGGCGCGACGCTGAACGTGCGCTTCACGGTGACCAACCGCGGCAAGCGCGAAGGCACCGACGTGCCGCAGATGTATGTCGCGCCCGCCGACGGATCGCGCGCGCCGCGGCTGGCGGGATGGCGCCGGATCACGCTGAAACCCGGCGAAAGCCGGACCGTAACCATCGCGGCGGAGCCGCTGGTGATCGCCAACTACGACGCCGCGCTGCCCGGCTATCGCGTGGCGGCGGGACGCTATTCGGTGACGATCGCGCATGATGCCGCCCATCCGGCACTAAACGCGACGGCCGAGTTGCAGGAGCGCCGAATGGCGCCCTGAACACTGGGGCGCGGCAGTCGGGGGAGAACCGGCGCCGCGGATTTTGGGAGGAAGGCATGAGAGGACTATCTAGTGTAATGGCGGGCCTGCTCGCGTCGAGCGCGCTGGTCGTGCCGGCATGGGCACAGACCGCCGACGACGCGCAGACCACGCCGGAAGGCGGCGACGACAATCTGATCGTCGTCACCGGCATTCGTGCATCGCAGGCCAAATCGATCGACATCAAGCGCGATTCGTCGGCGGTCGTCGACGCGATTTCGGCGGAAGACATCGGCAAGTTGCCCGACGTCACCATCGTCGACGCGCTGCAGCGCGTGTCGGGGGTGCAGATTCAGCGCAATGCGGGCGAAGGCTCCACCGTCAACATCCGCGGCCTGCCGCAGGTCGTGACGCTGCTGAACGGCGAACAATATCTGAGCGCCGGCAACCTCGGCAACGCCCAGCCGAACCTGAACGACGTGCCCGCGCAGTTGATGAACACGGTGGTCGTGTACAAGTCGCAGGACGTCCGCAATGCCATGTCGGGCATTTCGGGCACGATCGACCTGCGCACGCGCCGTCCGTTCGACCTGAAGGAAGGGCTGACGCTTTCCGGCCAGGCCGAATATGCCACCGGCGACTATACCAGCCAGAACGACTATCTGTTCAGCGGGCTGGCAAGCTGGCGCAGCGAGAATGTCGGCGTCATGGTCGGCGTGACCAAGAGCAACGCGCATCTCGGCAACAATTATTCGGGTATCGGCGGCAGCCCGTTCGGCAACAACGACTGGGGCGGTTCGGGCGACAACTGGATCGCGCCGCACGGCTATGAACTGTTCAGCCGCGAAGTCGAGCGCGACCGCCTGGGTATCAACGGCGCCTTCCAGTTGAAGTTCGCCGACAACTGGACGCTGACCGGCGAAGTCTTCCACACCGAGCTGGAGGAACATAACCGCGCGTCCGGCGTCAACATCTCGAACCGCTGGAACGGCCTGACCTGGACGACGCCGACTGCCTACACCGATTCGGGCCAGGTCGGCGGAAACGGCCAGCCATGGCTGGATGTCACTGAATATGACCTCGACGTGTGGTGGCTCAATTCCTTCTCGGTCAATCGGTCGACCAAGGAACATTCGACCAACTACAACCTCGAACTCGAATATGACAACCAGGACAATTTCAAATTCTCCGCGCGCGCGCTGCGTTCGGATGCCAAGTTGCGCAGCCTGAACGGCCAGGTGCAGGGCGACCTGTCGAACTGGCAATATTCGCCCGACCGCGCCTTCACGCTGTATCGCAACCCCGCCGACCGGACGCGCGGCCCCTTCTATCCGGCGAACATCGCCGCCCAATATCCGTCGTCGCAATATTCGAACAATATCGTCGGTTCGAACGGCGGCCGATACATCAACCCGAACCCGCTGGGCATCGGCGAGGATCCCACGCTGCACCTCAACATCGGCGGCGCGCATCCGGTATTCAGCGGCTGGGACAATGCGATTTCGGGCGGCCTGGGCGCCGGGCACACGCTGCGTGACTATCTGGGCAATCTGGACAGCTATGCCGTCGCGGCTTTTTCGTCGGAAGGCAACCAGGAGAATACGGCCGACCTGGGTGTGTTCCGCATGGACGGCAGCTATGAATTCGAGGAAGGCGGGCTGTTCGGCCTGTTCAAGCGCGTCGACGTCGGCGTGCGCCGGTCGGATCGTTCGACACAGATCCGCAATTTCCATCTCTTCTCGAACTTCTACGGCGGCAACGGCGCGACTGATCCCAACGGCTGCTCCGCGCAGTGGAAGGCGATCGACGTCGTGATGGACCAGGCGCAGTGCCAGGCGGGCGAATATGTGTCGAATCCACAATATGATTCGTCGCTGCCGCTCGGCACCGCGCCGGGCAATTGCCTGACGCCGACCAATACGCCGACCTGTTTCCAGGGATACACCGTCAATCGGCCGACTAAGCTGAACGAATATAACAACGTCATTTACCAGACCAACTGGGGCGGCGTGGTCGGCGGCATGCCGGGCATCTGGGTCGTCGATCCGCATGATTTCGACGACATCAAGGGCTTTATGACGCGCGTGTTCGGTGGCGCGGACGAAATCATCGTGCCCGGCAACACCTATGACGTCGACCTGATCGAAGAAAGCGGATACTTCAACACTGCCTTCGCGACCGGCAAGTTGCACGGCGAACTGGGCGTCCGCGTCATCAACACGCGGATCACGGTGAAGCAAAACCTGACCGGCGATACCCGCAGCTATGGCGACACCAACCTGGATGTCGGCGACGAAGTGACCCGGCGCAGCTATGTCGACGTGCTGCCCACGCTGAACCTCGCCTATGACATCACGCCGAACCTGCGTGCGCGCTTCAGTTTCGCCAAGACCATGATCCCGCTGGATCTGGGCAATTACGGCGGCGGCTTGAAGATCAACACGTCGGATTCGCAGGGCCCGACGCCGGACAATCCCAACGCCGCGCCCGTCGGCGTGCGCCAGGTGACCAGCGCCAATTCGAGCGGCAACCCCTATCTCGACCCGTGGCGGTCGAACAACTACGACCTCGCGCTCGAATATTACTGGGGCAATGCGTCGCTGTTCAACGTCGGCCTGTTCAAGCTCGACATCAACAGCTTCGTGACGCAGGGCCAGACGACCGGCCAATTCGCCGACCAGGACGGCGTCATCCGCCGCACCGTGCCGGTGTATCAGCCGATCCAGGGCGAAGGCGGTTCGTTGCAGGGCATCGAAGTCGGCGCGAAGGTGGCACTGAGCGATTTCACGTCGGCGCCGTTCCTGCGCAACTTCGGCTTCGAAGCCAACTACACGCTGTCGGATTCCGAACAGCAGACGGTCGGGCTGGACGGCAATAAACTGCCGTTCCAGGACAATTCGAAGCATCAGGTCAACCTGATCGGCTGGTACCAGGACGACCATATCCAGGCGCGTGTGGCGTACAATTACCGCACGCCGCGCCTGGCGAGCACGTTCAACTCGGGCGGCGTCAACATCCCGGTCTATCAGGATACGGCGCAGTATGTGGACGTGAACGTCACGTACAATATCAATGATATTTTCGCGATCTACGGCAACGCGTCGAACATTTTCGGCGAGATCGAGAAATATTACTTCCAGCTCGACGACGATTCGAAGCAGTTCCATTCGCAGAACGAATTCGAACCGCGCTATTCCGTGGGGGTGCGTTTCCGTTTCTGAACGCTCCCCCTCCTCTGGCCTGGGCCGGCGACTGTGTGTTGCCGGCCCATTTTTTCCGTCGGCCTTTCCCCGCGCCGCGCGCTTGCCGTCGACGGCGCCCCGGACCAAAAGATCCTGATGCTCGGCACTGAACGCCCGGACAGCACACGCATCAGCACCGTCGTCATCGTCGGCGGCGGCACCGCCGGCTGGATGACCGCCGCGGCGCTCGCCACGCATCTTGCCGGCACGCCCGTGCGCATCACGCTGATCGAATCCTCCGACATCGGCACGATCGGCGTCGGCGAGGCGACGATTCCCACCATCCGCCGCTTCTATGCCCGGCTGGGGATGCGCGACGCCGACGTAATGCGCGCGTGCGATGCGACCGCGAAACTGGGCATCCGCTTCGACGGATGGGCGGGCGCGGGATCGAGCTTCGTCCACCCCTTTGGCCATTTCGGGCAGGACGTGCGCGGCGTCGAGTTCCACCACCTGTGGCTGCGTGCCCGCGCGCTGGGCGATGCGACGCCGATCGAGCGCTATTCGCTGGGCGCGCTGCTCGCGCGGCACGGCCATGCCACGACGCCGGTACCCCATCCGCCGACGCGGCTTTCGGTGTTCGACTGGGCGCTGCACCTCGACGCGACCAAATTCGCCGCGCACCTGCGCGCGCATGCCGAGGCTATGGGCGTGCAGCGCATCGACGCGCGGATCGACGCAGTGCCGCTGCACCCGGACGGCACGATCCGTGCGGTGCGGCTGTCCGACGGGCGCGAGGTGACGGGCGACCTGTTTATCGACTGTTCGGGCTTTCGTGCGATGCTGATCGGCGAGGCGCTGGGCGTCGGGCATGAGGACTGGTCGCACTGGCTGTTGTGCGACGGTGCCTGGGCCGTGCCGAGCGCGAATGCCGGGCCGCCGCCGAGTTGCACCACCGTCACCGCGCGCACGGCGGGCTGGCAATGGCGCATCCCGCTGCGCGGCCGCGAAGGCAATGGCATGGTGTTTTCCAGCCGTTTCCAGGACGAAGACGCCGCGCGCGACGAACTGATGGCGGCGCTCGCCGGACCGGCGCTCGCCGAGCCGCGCCGCCTGCGTTTCCGCCCCGGCCGCCGGTCGCGCGCCTGGGCGGGCAATTGCGTCGCGATCGGACTGGCAGGCGGCTTCCTCGAACCGCTTGAATCGACCAGCATCGCGCTCATCGAAACCGCGATCGAGCGGCTGAAGCAACTGTTTCCCGACCGGCGCATGGCGCCCGAACTCGCGGCCGAATTCAACGAGCAGACCGCCGAGGAAATGGAACGCGTCCGCGACTTCCTGATCCTGCACTATGCACTCAACCGGCGCACCGGCGCCTTTTGGGACGCATGCCGCGCGATGGAGCTGCCCGACACGCTGCGCCGCAAGATCGCGCTGTGGCGCGCGCGCGGCGCGTTCGTCCGCTATCGGTGGGAGATGTTCGCGCCGGCAAGCTGGCTCGCCATCTATGCCGGGTTCGATTGCTGGCCCGACGCGCCCGATCCGGCCGCGGACGGCATCGACGCGCGGCAATTGCTGCACGCCTTGGCGGGGATGCGCGACGCGCTCGCGCGTACCGTCGCCGACACGCCCGACCATCGCGAATTCCTGACGATGATCGACGATATCGCCGCCCAACCCCGGCCGCAGGAGCCCGTGGCATGACCGAGACCCTCCCCCGCCATCCCGACGCGATCAGCAAGCTGTGCATCGTCGGCGGCGGCACCGCCGGCTGGATCGCCGCCGCCGTGATGGCCGAGCATTTCAAGGACCGGCTGTTCGACATCGAACTGGTCGAAAGCGACGACATCGGCACGATCGGCGTCGGCGAATCGACGATTCCGCCGTTTCTGGAACTGATCGCCAAGCTGGGCATCAACGAACAGGAATTCATCCGCGAAGTGCAGGCCAGCTTCAAGCTGGGCATCGCGTTTCGCGACTGGCATCGGCTGGGCGAGGAGTATTTCCACCCGTTCGGCGCGATCGGCGCCCCGGTTGAGCTCAGCGAATTCTACCAATGCTGGCTGAAGGAGCGGATGGCGGGCCATGCCGCGCCGCTTCAGGACTATGCCCCCGCATCGGTGATGGCGCGCGAGGGGCGGTTCATGCTGCCGTTCAAGGCGCGCAACACGCCGATTGGCGGCGCGGCCTATGCGCTGCACGTCGATGCCAGGCGCGTCGCACAATATCTGCGCCGCTTTGCGGAGGCGCGCGGCGTCACGCGAACCGAAGGGATCGTCGACGGCGTGACACTCGACGATCGCGGGTTCGCATCGACGCTGACGCTGCGCGACGGGCGCAGCGTCGACGCCGATTTCTTCATCGACTGCACCGGATTTCGCGCGCTGTTGAGCGGCAAGGCGCTAGGCGTCGGCTATCGCGACTGGTCGCAATGGCTGTTCTGCGACCGCGCGATCGCAGTGCAGACGCGCAACGTGGGCGAGCCCAGCCCCTTCACGCTGGCGCATGCCCAGCCGGCCGGATGGCGCTGGCGCATTCCGTTGCAGCATCGCACGGGCAATGGACACGTCTATTGCAGCGCCGACATGAGCGACGAGGACGCGCGCCGCCTACTGCTCGACCAGGTCGAGGGCGATCTGGTGACCGACCCGATGGTGGTGCCGTTCACGACCGGCGTGCGCGACCGCATCTGGGACCGCAACGTGCTGTCGGTCGGGCTGTCGTCGGGGTTCATAGAGCCGCTGGAATCGACCGCGATCCACCTGATCTATCGCGGCATGGATTATTTCTTCCGCTATCTGCCCGACCGCCATTGCGACCCGGCGCTGGCAGCGGAATATAATCGGCGCATGACTGCCGATTACGAGGAGATCCGCGACTTCATCGTGCTGCACTATTGCACCACGGCACGCGACGACACCGACTTCTGGCGGCGGTGCGCGGCGATGCCCTTGCCCGACAGCCTGGCCGAACGCGTCGCGCTGTTCCGCGCCAACGGCACGCTGCGCGAAGGGCTGGACGAGTTGTTCCGCAACGCGAGCTGGCATTCGGTGCTCGACGGCATGGGCGTGGTGCCGCGCGCGTGGCACCCGCTGGTCGATCGGATCGACGGCGACGCGCTGCGCGGCGCGATGGCGCAACGCCGCGACCAGCTTGCCCGCTTCGTCGGCCAGTTGCCGACGCATCGCCAGTTCCTCGACACGCATTGCCGCGCCCCCGACGACGTGCCCCAGCATAGCGCCGCTCCCGCATGAAGCGCCGCGTCACGATCAAGGATGTCGCGGCCGAAGCGGGCGTATCGGTGCAAACCGTGTCTCGCGTGATGAACAAGGGGCCGAACGTCACCGCGGCGATGCAGGCAAAGGTTACCGCCGCCGTCGAAAAGCTCGGCTATACACCCAGCATCGCGGCGCAGCGGCTGGGCGGATCGCGGTCGTTCCTGATCCTGGCGCTCAACGATCGCGGCCCGACGATCGAGGGGTGGCAGGCGCGCCGCGGCAACGACTGGGTCGACCAGATGCTGTTCGGCGCGATGTTGAAATGCGCCGAATACGGCTATCGGATGCTGTTCGAACTGGTCGATTCGCATTCGCCGCAATTGCTCCAGCAGGTACAGGCGGCGGTCGGCGCGCTGCACCCCGACGGCGTGATCCTGACTCCCCCGCACAGCGAGAATGCGGCGATCTGCGACCTGCTCGACCGCAGCGGGGTCCGCTATGCCCGCCTGGGGTCGAAACTGCCCGGCAACGGCTATCCGGTGTTCATGGATGACGAAGCGGCGGCGCGTGTCGCGACCGAACATCTCCTCGGCCTTGGCCATGTCCGCGTCGGCTTTGTCGAGGGCCACCCCGAATATGCCGCCAGCGCCGACCGGCTGCGTGGCTTTCGCACGACGTTGCTGGCGCGCGGAGTGGCGGTGATCCCCGGCTATGTCCAGCCGGGCGACTTCACCTACCAGGCCGGAGTCGCGGCGATGGAGGCCTATGCCCGGCTGGCCGAACCGCCGACGGGAATCGTCGCGGGCAGCGACGAAATGGCACTGGGCGTGCTGCATGCCGCGACGCGGATGGGCTTTCGCGTGCCGCGCGACCTGTCGCTCGTCAGTTTCGACGACACGCCGACGGTACGGATGAGCGTGCCGCCGCTGACCGCCATCCAGCAACCGATCGCGGCGATGGCGGCGTGCGCGTCGCAGCTGCTGATCGAAGCGAAGGCCGGGCGCGGCGAGGAAAGCGGCGCGCACTGCATCCCGTTCGCCTTCATACCGCGCGAATCGACCACCGCCCCGCCGCGTTGACTTGGCCGCCACCGGCCCGCATTCATCCGAACCCCGCGATGCGCATCCCTTCGCCAAGCCGAGGATATATCCTCCTTTTCGCCCTGGCCTATGGCGGCGCCTTCATCACGTTCATGCCGTTCGTCACCGTGCTGTTGCCGATCAAGGCCGAAGCGGCGGCGCCGGCCGATTCCGTGCGCCTGCTGAGCGCCGCGGCGCTGGGCGGCGCGGCAGTGGCCAGCGTCGCCAACATA
The DNA here is from genome assembly GCA_049323815.1 of Pseudomonadota bacterium. GTDB lineage: Bacteria > Pseudomonadota > Alphaproteobacteria > Sphingomonadales > Sphingomonadaceae > Sphingomonas. The sequence goes on from JBMOOB010000050.1 coordinate 86,733, forward strand.
ATGTTCGGGATACTGAGCGATCGCACCCGTCGCCTGCGCGGCACGCGGCGGCCGTGGATCGCGGGCGGGCTCGCGCTGCTGGTCGTCGCCTATGCCGCTTTTGCCGCCGCACGGTCGCCCTGGGCGGTTCTGGCGGCAGTCGCGTTGTTGCAACTGGCGATCAACATGGCGTTCGCACCGCTGATCGCAGTCATGGCCGACGAAGTGCCCGACCGCAGCAAGGGGCTGGTGGCCGGGCTGATGGGCGTGGCGCAGCCGATGGGGTCGCTGTCGTCGGTGCTGGTCCTGATGCCGGGGCTGGGCAGCGAGGCGACGCGCTATCTGCTGCTGTGCGGCCTGTTCCTCGGCATGATGCTGCCCTTCGTCCTGTTCACGCGCGAAACAGGCGCGGGCGGCGTGGCGGCGTCGGACCGCGGCGAACACCGCCGGCGCCGCGTCGATTTCCTGCGCGCCTGGGCCGCGCGGGCGATGGTCCAGATCGCGGGCAACGGCATTTCGACCTATGGCTTCTTCTATTTCCAGGGCCAGATGGGCGCGACGACGCATGTGAAGGTCGGCGGGGAAACCGCCGCGATCATCACCGACATCATGGCGATCGCCACGCTGCTCGCCATGGCGGCGGCGCTGTTCTTTGGCCGCGCGTCGGACCGGGCGATGCGTCGCAAGCCGTTCCTGGCAATCGCCGCCGCGGCGCTCGCGGGCGGGCTGGTGCTGATGGCGCTGTCCGCCGCATGGTGGATCGGGGCGACCGGATATATTCTGGCGATGGCGGGGATGGCCGCGTTCCTGGCGCTGCATTCGGCGCTGACGATGCAGATCCTGCCGTCGCCCGACCATCGCGGGCGGGACCTGGGCATATTGAACCTTACCAACACGTTGCCCGCGATGATTGCGCCGCTGCTCGCGCTCGCGCTCGCGCCCGACCGGCTGGGCTTCGCGCCGCTGTTCCTGCTGCTGGCAGGCGGCACGTTGCTGGGCGGCGCGATCATGCTGGGTATCCGCCACGACCGGCCGGAGGCGCCGCGCGGCTGAACGACGGCACGGTCCGCGCTTGCGACCGGAAAAGCGTGAATTTCGGAACGAAACTGTCCCGCGATCGGGGAGTGGTGGAGCCGAGGGGAGTCGAACCCCTGACCTCTGCAGTGCGATTGCAGCGCTCTCCCAACTGAGCTACGGCCCCGCCGAATTTTCCGGCGAAACCGGAAACCCCTTGGGTTGGGGACGCCCCCTTAGCGGCGTCGCGCAGCTTATGCAACCTGCTTGAAACATCCCCGCGCAGCAAATGTCACGAAGCCTCGCCGCGGCCCCGAAACCGCCCCTGCGCAAACGCCATGCCCGGCAAAAATTGCCGCTCGAACCGCCGACGGCGGCCCAGGCGTCCTAGAATGGGATCAGCGACCAAGGGAGCATGCATGTCTTATCAGGCCGATCATCAGCACGGCGATTTCACTCCGGCGCCTGAAACGGAAGCGGCCGATGCGCCCAATCCTTTCCTGCCGATCCTCGAATCGCTCGTCGAACAGCTCGACGACGGGCTCGACCACCCCGAGATCTGGCCGATGATCGCCAGCGCCGCGCAGCATGACGACATCGCGCAGCTTACCGCACTGATCCACGCGCTGCGCCCCGGCCAGCACGACCGCATGGTGCAACGCGCGTTCGACGTGATCGGCACGATGATCCACGCCTTTGCCGTCGACCTGAACGAAGGCGTCGCGCTGTTCCATCAGCTTGCGAACCATTATGCGCCCTGCCCCCAGGTGGCGGGCGCGGCCTTTTTCGTCCAGCGCGCGGCCGACCCGGAAAAGACCGCCGACCTGTCCGACCGCTTCTGCGAATCGCCGTTCATCAAGTTCGAAACGCTGATGGACGGCACCGTCGCGCCCTGCTGCTCGATCTGGACCGAAAAGCGACTGGGCGGGCTCGACAACGTCACGGCCGAAGCGCTCTGGAACAGCGCGTCGGCGCAGGAGATGCGCGCGTCGATCCTCGACGGCAGCTTCCGTTACTGCAACAAGCAACGCTGCTCGCTCATCAACGACGACGCGCTGCCGCGCCGCGACGACGTGACCGATCCGGAGCTGCGCAGCTATATCGACGAAGGCATCACCGCGCTGCCGCGCGGGCCGCGTTGGCTGTTCCTTGCGCATGACGTGACCTGCAACCTTGCCTGCCCGTCGTGCCGCAGCGGCATCGAAGTCGCCAACGAAGCGCAGGAACGCCGATTCGAAAAGATCGAGCAACAGGTGTTCCAGCCGCTACTGAGCAACGGCCGCGACGTCACGATCTCTGTCTCGGGCCAGGGCGACCCGTGGTCGAGCCCGCATTATCGCTCGATCCTGCGCTATCTGGCCGACCATGAACTCAACGTCGGGTTGAACATCCACACCAACGCGCTGCTGATGAGCCCGCAACGCTGGGCGCAATATGCCGGGCTCGACCGCTACAACGCGCTGGTCGACGTCTCGATCGACAGCTGTACGCCGTGGGTCTACGAACAGGTGCGCCGCCCGGGCAAGTTCGACCGGCTGTTTGCGAACCTCAGTTTCATCGCCGACAAGCGCGCGAAGCGGGAATTTCGCGAATTCCATCTGAACGCGACGATCCAGCTCGACAATTATCACGAGATGCCCGCGCTGATCGATTTCGCCCGCGCGCTCGGTGCCGACACGATGCGCATGTACATGATGCAGAATACCGGCGGGCACATCGCCGCCACCTATGCGCAAAAGAATGTCGGCGACGCGTCGCATCCGTTGCACCGCGCGTTCCTGGAAACGCTGCGCGATCCGCGGCTGGGCGAAGAAATCGCCCACCTGTATGACGTCAGCCACTGGCGCGCGCAGGCACTGGCGAACACGCTGCCGTCGGATATGCTCGGCCGTGATTTCACGCGCGCCGAACTCGGCGAGGCATTGGTCGAAGTGTCCGGCGACGGTGCGGTCACCGCCGCGCTGTGCACCGCCGGGCGCATCCGCTTTCCGCAGGACGCAAGCCTGTGGCGGATCGAGGCGACTGCACTCGACACGCTGGGGTTCGAGCAGCAGGCGGGCTATCGCCGCCAGGAAGCCGCGCGGCTGGAAAGCGCGGCGGCGCCCGACTGAATATGACGGCGGACACGACCGGACAGGCCATGGCGCCGTCCCGGTTCGTGCCGCCTGGTACTTTGGTTCAGCAACGCTGAACCGACACGGCGCCAGCCGGCACCGAATCGGCGCATGTCGGGGGGCATGACCGACCCGGTGCCGACTGGCGCCCCGCGTTTCGGGAACGGCGAAAGCGCGCCTATTCGGCCAGGAACGCCGTCAGCGCCGCCGCGAAGGCCGCGGGCTGGTCGAGCATGACGAAATGATCGCTGCCGAGCACGGCGACCAGCTTCGCGCCCGAACCGGCATAGGCGCCTTCCCATATCGCATTCGCCTGCGGCGCGCCCGCCGCATAGACGACCGTAAACGGGCGCGGCGCGATCTTGGCGATGTCGCCGCGCAGATCGGTGGTCATGTCCTCATACATCGCCTGCGCCACGACGCGCAGGTCGGCATGCATCGCCCAGTTGGCGACCTGGATGCGCCCCTCCGGCGTGATCGACAGGTTGCCGCCCGGATCGCTGGTGACCGGCCCCGCCTCCACGCGCTTGCGCGCCGCTTCGTAGTTGCCGGCGATCGCCGTGCGCATCGCCTCGGCGCGCGGGCGGATACTCGCGACGTCGGGCGCGCCCATCACCGCGCCGAAGAACGGCAGCGAATCGACCACCATCAGCCGCCCGACCCGGTCGGGGTGCGCCAGCGCGAGCATCATGCCTACCAGCCCGCCCATCGAATGGCCGACAATGGCGGGCTTCCCAAGCTTCTCCATCGCGATGTACCGGCTGAGGTCGGCGACGATGCCGTCGAGCACGCCTTCGCCCAGATTGGCCCCCGGCGCGTCGCCAGCAAAGCCATTGACCTGAACCAGATAGACAGTGTGCGTCTTCGCAAGCTCGGGCGCGACGCCGTTCCACACCGCGCGCGGGCTCGACAGGCCGGGGATCAGGATGACCGGCGCGCCCTGCCCCATCTTGACGACCGAGATATGGTCGAGACGGATTTCCCCGTCGTGCGTCGCCGCGGCGGCGGCCGGCGAGGGAGCAGCCAAGGGCGCGGATTTCCCCGACCCGGCGGCGACGGCGGCTGCCAGCGCCAGCGAGACGCCGAGCATCTGAAAGCGCAGCGTGCGGCGTTCGGCGGCGGTTTGCGGACGGCGGATCATTGGTCGTTCTCCTTCGACGGGTTGACGAAGATGTCTTCGATGGAAAGGCCGAACAGGTCGGCGATCTTGAACGCGAGCGGCAGCGACGGGTCGTAGCGGCCGGTCTCGATGGCGTTGACGCTCTGGCGGGAGACCTCGAGCCGTTCGGCAAGGTCCTGCTGGCTCCACCGGCGCTCGGCGCGCAACACGCGCAGCCGGTTGTTCATTGCCCGCCCCGCAGGCCGGCGATCTTGTTCCAGCACGCGCCGACGCCCAGCCCCGCGAACCACAGGATCGCGGCGTAATAGGCATAGACATGCGGCACGAGCCCGAAATTCTCCAGGAAACCCCATGCCGTCGCGATGCTGAGCGCAAAGCCGGTGGCGACCAGCGCCTGGCGCACGAACTGCATGCGCAGATATTCGTCCTGCTCCTCGACCAGATAGCGGCCGATGACGAAGAACACGCCGATGACCGGCAGCGCGGGCAGCACGCCCAGAATATAGCCCGGCCATCCCTGCAGCGGCAGCGGATTGCGGACCGCGAACGAGATCACGCCGAACAGGATGAACACATACCCGGTCATCAACAGAAGGACCGACATTGTGTAGCGGCGCTGTGCGCGGTTCCTGGCCATGACAAGCACCCTTTCGAATTTGACAAGGACACTTTACGTCGATTCGATAAGTCGTGTCAATGACACTTTCCACATTGACGTGCTGGCTTTCCAAATAGCCGGGGACGCTTGTCAAGGCGCGCGCGATCGCGCCGGCGGCGTCTGCCACCGGCGTTAGGGGTATCCGCGGGAAGAAGGCGTCAGCTCGCCGCGCGGCCCAGTTGCGCGAGCATGTCCGTCGCCAGCGTGCTCAGCGTGTCGTCGCGCGCGCCCATCACGACGATGCGGTCGCCCGGTCGCGCCAGCGCCACCAGATGCGCCGCCGCTTCGGCGCGGTCGGCGATGTGCAACGCGCCCGCGCCCGCCGCCGCCACATCGGCGACGATGTCGGCGCTGGTCACGTCGCGCGACACGGTCCCGCCTTGATAGACCGGGTCCGGAAGCACCAGCACGTCGTCGCCGCGCAACCGGTCGGCGAACATCTCCACCAGCTCGCGGCGCATGACGCGGAGCGGGCCATAGCCGTGCGGCTGGAACAGCACGAGCAGCCGGCCGGGAAAGGCGTGCAGCGTGTCGAGCGTCGCGGCGATCTTGTCGGGGTTGTGCCCGAAATCGTCGATGACCGCGACGTCGTTCGCCGTGCCGACCAGGTCGAACCGGCGACGCAGCCCGCTGAAACCCTCGACAGCCTCCGCCGCCATCGCCAGCGGCACGCCGACTGCGCGCGCGGCGCCGATCGCGGCAAGCGCGTTCGCCACATTATGCCGACCCGGCACGCCCAGCTGTACGTCGAGCCCGGTCGATTCGCCGTTTTCGAACAGGGCGAACGTCACACCGAACGGCGCCTCGACCAGGTTGTGCGCCGAAAGCCCCGCTTCGCGCTCGATCCCGAACCCCAGCACGCGTTCGTGCGGCAACGCGGCCGCCAGCGCCGCGGCCTCGGCATTGTCCAGATTGACGACCGCCGTATCGGCCTTGCCGATGAAATCGCCGAACAGCGTGCGCAGCTCGTCCATCGACTTGTGGTCGTGGCTGACGTTGTTCAGCACCGCGACGCTGGGGCGATAGAGTGCGATCGACCCGTCGCTTTCGTCGACTTCGGTTACGAAATCGGCGCCGTCGCCGACCAGCGCGCTGGCAAAGGGCGCGTCGGGTGTCGCGAAATTCTTCATCACCGCGCCGTTCATCACCGTGGGGCGGTGGCCGCAGCAGTGCAGGATCCAGCCGATCATGCCGGTGACCGTCGACTTGCCGCTGGTCCCCGCGACGCCGATGCGGCTGGGCGCGGCATTGAACAGCGTGGCGAGCAGCTCTGCCCGGCTCAGCCGCTCGGCACCGACGCGCGCGGCGGCGACCATGTCGGGGACGCTATCCTCGACCGCCGCCGACGCGACGACGATCTGGTCGGCCGATGTCACGCCGCTGCCGTCCTGCGCGAACAGGCCGATCCCCAGCGCACGCAGCGCGTCGAACTTCGACGCCAGCGCCCCCCGGTCGAGCGCGCGGTCGCTGCCCGCGACGGTTGCGCCCTGTCCCGCCAGGATCATGGCAAGCGGCATCATCCCCGATCCGCCGATGCCCACGAAGAAGTAGGGTTTGCTGTGCTGCATGGCTTGGCGCTATCGGCGGAATTGGCGGACGGAGCAAGCGCCCGCATCGGGTTCAGACAGGGACGGACAGCGCATGCGTATCGGAGTGGTGGCACCCGGACGGCCGATTGACGAAACCGTGGCGACGCGGGTGTCGGCGTTCCTCGCGTTGACCTGGCCCGACGCCGAAATCCAGTTCCATCCGCAATGCTTCCAGTCCGAGGGGCATTTCGCCGGACCGGACGCAGTGCGCGCCGCCGCCTTCCTGGAAATGGCGAATGATCCCGGCATCGACATCGTCTGGTTCGCGCGCGGCGGATACGGATCGAACCGCATCCTTGACGCCGTCATGCCGCAACTGGCCCCAGCGGCAGGACACAAGAGCTATATCGGCTTTTCCGACATGGGGTTCCTGCTCGGCGCGCTGTATGCCCGGCGGATCGGGCGGGCGATCCACGGCGCGATGCCCGTCACGCTGGGCGGCAACGACGCAGGCGATTCAATCGGCTGGGCGCTCGGCTGGGCCATCGACGGCAACCGCGCTGGGCTGGAGCCCAGTCTGGGCGGCAAGCCCGCGGCCGCATTCAACCTCGCCATCCTCTCCGCGTTGATCGGCACGCCGTGGATGCCCGACCTGACCGACCATGTACTGATGATCGAGGAAGTGTCGGAGCCGCTGTATCGCATCGACCGCATGCTGTTCACCGTCGCGCATGCGACGCAGTTGAAGGGCATTGCGGGCATCCGGCTGGGTGCGGTCACGCATGTCCAGGAAAACGACCCGCCGTTCGCCGAAACGCCGGAGCAGATCGTCACGCGCTGGTGCGCCGAAATGGGCGTGCCGTTCCTGGGCCGCGCCGAAATCGGCCATATCGAGCGGAACCGCGTGGTGCCGTTCGGCCTCGTCTGAATTGCGCGCCGGTTACATTTCGTCACCGGATCGACACCAATCCCTTACGCTGCGCGGGCATTCCTCGCCTCGGCCGGACGCGTTCCCGGCCGAGTAAAGGGAGTATAGGCATGCGCAAGATCCTGATCGCGCTGACGGCACTGGCGATGCCGGTCGCCGCGCAGGCGCAGTCCGTCCACGCCCAACGCAGCGTCACGGTGGAAGGGCCGCGCGGCAACAGCGTCACCCGCGCCACCACCGTCAACGGCTGGTACCGCCCTGCGCCGCCGCGCGGCTATGTCGGCGTCCGCCGCGGCTATTATTACGCGCCGGGGTACGGCTATTATCGCGTGGCACCCGCGTATTCCGGCCGTGTGTGGGTGGTCGGCGGCTATGTGCCCCAGCCGCTGCGCACCTATGTCGTCGTCGATCCCGCCGTCTATCGCCTGCGCCCCGCGCCGGTCGGCATGCGGTGGATCTACGTCGGCAATCGCGTCGCGCTCGTCCGCGTCGACACAGGTATTATCGTTCGGCTCGGCCCGGTCTTCTGGTGAGCCGCACCGGCGCCGGGCGGCAACCTCCTCGCCCCGCAGCCCGGCGCCGCACTGCCCTATTGGTCCGCCCTGTCTTCGTCCGCCACGTCGGCCGATGGCCAGCCGACGCGGACCAGCGTCCCGTCCGGGTCGGACACGGCGAATTCGTACATGCCCCACGGCTTGTGCTCCGCCCCGCCCGATGCCTCGATAATCGCGCCGCGCAAGACATCGGCCAGCGCGTCCACATCGCGGGTGTAGAGGTACAGGCCGAACGGATTATGGTCGGGTACCGCCCATCCCGGAACCGTCGCAGTCAGATGGAGATGCCATCCCTTGCCGTCGGCAAGGATGCGATAGGCGCCGTGATCGCTTGCCATCCGCAACCCCAGTCGTTCGTAGAATGCCTGGCTGACTTCCAGATCGGTGCACGGCACGATCGCCGTGATGCGATGGTCGATCGTCATCGATACCTCCTCCATGGACCGCGCGTCCTGCGCGGCTATGGTCCGGCTCCCCGCTGCATGGCATAGACGGCGCGCGGCTTGCAAAGGACTTGAGAGGGCGAAAATGGGCTGGTTCGGAAAACGGGACGCAAAGCCCGAAACGGCGCCGACGCCGCCCGCATCGCCGCCGCCCGCCCCGGCCACGCCCGCCCGCGCGGCACCGCGCGCGGCCACGCCCGCCGACCGACCGCCTCCGCCCAGCCTGCCCGGATCGGACGAAGTGCGGCTCGCGGAAATCGGTGCGATCGTCCGCGCGCGACTCGATTCGAACCCTGCCGTCACGCACCTCGCGGTGCCCGACCTTGAACTCTATGCCGTCCGCGACTTCCTCTCGCCCGAAGAGCGTGCCGGGCTGATCGCGCTGATCGACGCCGACGTGAAGCCGTCGACCAGCCTGCGCCAGCAGGGCGCGGCAAGGTCGCGTACCAGCGAGACCTGCCTGCTGTCAGCCGACCACCCGCTGGTCGCCGCCGTCGAGGCGCGTATTGCCGAGTTGATCGGCCAGCCGCTCGACCACAGCGAGACGGTGCAGGGCCAACGCTATAGCCCCGGCCAGCAGTTCAAGGTGCACAACGACTATTTCGCCGCGGGCCAATATTATTCCGAAGCCGTCGCGTCGGAAGGCGGCCAGCGCACCTGGACCGCGATGGCATTCCTCGACCGGCCCGAAAAGGGCGGGCACACGCATTTCCCGCTGGTGCCGATCGCCGTGCCGCCGACGCCGGGCGTCCTGCTGCTCTGGAACAACATGGACCGCGACGGCCGGCCCAACCGGCGGTCGCATCATGAAGGAATGATGGTCGAAGCGGGCGTGAAGCGGGTTCTGACCAAGTGGTTCCGCGAACGCACCTGGATGGGCAGCGCCGCGTCGGACGCGCTGCGGCGAGTATAGTCCGCGCTTTCCGCCCCGCAAAGCGCGCAGTTTCAAACTTTCCGTGCCTTCGCGGTTCAGGCGGCCCTTCCTATATCGCGACGGGGCGGGCATAAGCCGCGCTCGCTTTCACTAGCTTAAGAGAAGGTCCTACCCCGTGTCCGAGATGTTCCGCATTACGCTGCCCGACGGTTCCGTCCGCGAGGTAGCCCCGGGGACTACCCCGGCGGACATCGCCGCCGCGATCGGGCCGGGGCTGGCGAAGGCGGCGATGGCTGCGCGCGTCGACGGCGAAGTGCGCGACATCATGCGGCCTTTCGACGGCGACGCGCAACTCGCGCTTATCACGGCGAAGGATGAGGCCGACGCGCTCGAACTCGTCCGCCACGACTATGCGCACATCCTGGCCGAAGCGGTGCAGAAACTGTTTCCCGGTACCCAGATCACGTTCGGCCCGGCGACCGACGACGGCTTCTATTACGACTTCGCCCCCTCGCCCGAACACGGCCCCTTCACCGAAGAGGACCTGCCCGCGATCGAGGAGGAGATGCGCCGCATCATCGCCGCCGACAAGCCGCTGATCCGCGAAGTGTGGAGCCGCGAGGACCTGATCGCCCGGTGGAAGGCCGAGGGCGAGACGTTCAAGGCCGAATGGGCCGCCGAGCTTCCCGAGGGCGAGGAACTGACTGTCTATCGCGCCGGCAAGGGCGAGGACGCGTGGCTCGACATGTGCCGCGGCCCGCACCTGGCCAGCACCGGCAAGGTGGCGCCGGACGCATTCAAGCTGACGCGCGTGTCGGGTGCCTATTGGCGCGGCGACCAGAAGAACGCGATGCTCAGCCGCATCTATGGCACGGGCTGGCTGAACAAGAAACAGCTTCAGGAGCATCTGACACGGCTTGAGGAAGCGGCGAAGCGCGACCACCGCAAGCTGGGGCAGGAAATGGACCTGTTTCACTTGCAGGCCGAAGCGCATGGCAGCGTCTTCTGGCACCCGCACGGCTTCACCATCTGGCGCGCGCTGGAGGCCTATATGCGCCGCGCGATCGACGCGGCGGGCTATCGCGAAGTCAAGACGCCGCAAGTGATGGACGCGCGCCAGTGGGAACAATCGGGCCATTGGGGCAAGTATCGCGAAAACATGTTCGTCATCCCCGACGAAGTGCCGAATACCGAGGATGAAGGCCCCATCGTTTCGGACGATGCCGAATGGATGGCGCTGAAACCGATGAACTGCCCCGCGCACGTCCTGATCTTTCGCCAGGGGATCAAGTCGTACCGCGACCTGCCGATGCGCCTGTATGAAAACGGCTGTTGCCACCGCAACGAGCCGCACGGCGCGCTGCACGGGCTGATGCGCGTGCGCCAGTTCACGCAGGACGACGCGCATATCTTCTGCCGCGAGGACCAGATCGTGCAGGAAGTCGGCGCCTTTTGCGCGCTGGCCGACCGCATCTACAAGGACTTCGGCTTTACCTATGCGATCAAGCTGGCGCTGCGCCCCGAAAAGCGGTTCGGCACCGACGCGATGTGGGACCAGGCCGAAACCGAGCTGCGCGACGCGGTTGCCGCCGCCGGACTGAACACGCCCGAATATGGCTGGGAAGAACTGCCGGGCGAAGGCGCCTTCTACGCGCCCAAGCTGGAATGGCATCTGACCGACGCGATCGGCCGGACGTGGCAGGTGGGGACGATCCAGTCCGACCGCGTGCTGCCCGAGCGACTCGATGCCAGCTATGTCGGCGAAGACGGCGAGCGCCACCGCCCGGTAATGCTCCACCGCGCGATCTTCGGGTCGTACGAACGCTTCATCGGCATCCTGATCGAGCATTTCGCGGGCAAGCTGCCGGTCTGGCTCGCACCGGTGCAGGCAGTGGTCGCGACGATCGTGTCCGATGCCGACGGCTATGCGCGCGATGTCGCGGAGAAGCTGAAGGCGGCGGGCATCCGTGTCGAGACCGACCTGCGCAACGAGAAGATCAACTACAAGGTGCGCGAGCACTCGCTGGCGAAGGTCCCGTACCTGCTGGTCATCGGCAAGCGCGAGGCCGAGGAAGGCACGATCGCGCTGCGTCCGCTGGGCGAAGGCGCGACGCAGGAAGTGCTGCCGCTGGACGACGTCGTCGCCCGGCTTGCGGGCGAGGCGCTGGCACCCGATATGAAGCAGTAACTGCTGCAAATGCGCCGCACCGCGTGACTTTTTCGTCGCGTGGTGCGGCTGGCAGCTACCGGATCGGCGCAAGATGCGCTATCTTGCAAGTCCGGAACCTATGTTCACTGCTACAGGAGAGAGCACTATACGTCCCCCGATGCGGCGCCCGATGGCGCCCCCGCCGCTCAACGGCCCCCGCTATAATGAATTCATCCAGTCGCCCAAGGTGCGCGTGATCGACGAGAACGGCGAGAATCTCGGCGTCCTGTACACGCGCGAAGCCATTGAACAGGCAGCCGAGGTGGGACTGGACCTGGTCGAGGTGTCGCCGAACGCCGACCCGCCTGTCGCCAAGTTCCTGGATGTGGGCAAGTACAAGTACGAAGCCCAGAAAAAGGCCAACCAGGCGCGCAAGACCCAGCGGACGCAGGAGATCAAGGAGATCAAGATGCGTCCGAACATCGATGACCATGATTACGAGACGAAGATGAAGAACGTCCGTAAGTTCATCGGCGAAGGCGACAAGGTGAAGCTCACCCTGCGCTTCCGCGGTCGCGAGCTTTCGCATGGCCAGCTCGGCATGGCGCTGCTCCAGCGCGTGGCGGAGGATGTGCAGGAAGAGGCGAAGGTGGAAAGCTATCCGCGCATGGAAGGCCGCCAGATGCTGATGGTGCTCGCGCCCAAATAAGCGTCGGCCCACCGCCCGTATGTTCGCGACCCCGCGCTGGCCGTCCGGCGCGGGGTCGTCTGTTTTTCAGGACACCGGATGCGCCGTCGCTCCCCCGGCACCGTCAGCCCGCGAGCGGCAGGAACAAATCGGTCACTGCTTCATGTTCGGGCACATCGGGGAAGAAGCACACGCGCTGGGCAAACAGCGGGAAGTCGCGCGCTTCCTCGCCGCTGTCGGGCAACCAGTCGCGATAAAGACACATGGCCGCGCCGCGCAGGTCGTCGCTCGCCCCGGTGACACGCAGCACCGCGCACCGTCCGGCGGGGATCAGCCCCATCGCGATGCCCGCGTCGCGATCCTCGAACGCGCGCGACGTCGCGGCGCACAGGTCGATGCGATAGTCCTCGGGCGCGACGGCGTCGGGATCGGTGAGGAAGACGGTGTAGGTCGCGCTGGTCGCCGCGCGCACGCCGTTGCGGATGCGCCAATCGATGAAGCGGCGGATGGTGTCGCCCAGCCGCGCGGGGTCGCCGCGATGTTCCATCACCGCGACCGGGGTGGCGGGGAAATCGACGATGTCGATGGTGTCTGGGTCAAACTGGTCGGTCATCTGAAGCGTCCTTGCCGGAGTGAGGGCGCCAAGGGTGGCAAGCCAGAATTCCCATTCCGGCGCGTCGCGAAAATCGCTCGGCGCCTGACCGAATTGCTGGCGGAACGCGCGCGAGAAGCTCTCGGTCGCGGCATAGCCGGCATCCAGGCCGATGTCGGTCACGCTGTCCCCCGCGCGGAACGCCAGTCGCCACGATGCGCGTTTCAGGCGCAGCAACTGGACATAACGCTGGACCGACAGCCCGAACATCGCCGTGAACTGGCGATGGAAATGGAACTTTGAAAACGCCGCGACGCCCGCCAGCCGGTCGAGATCGAGCGGCTCGTCCAGATGGCAGTCGATATGGTCGAGCACCCGTTGCATCCGGTACCGATAGCGTTCGCGTGCCCGTTCGTTCATGGCGTCCTCCCTTGGCCCGCCACGGGATAGGCGGCGGCGCGGACCCGCGCCTGACCGGGATTGCGCTATTACCCGCCGCCGCATCCGGCAATTGTGCGCGAACGCGCGCGGACCGTGGCCCGCGCGCTTCGCGTCGTTCAGATCTGCGCGAGGCCGCCGTCGACAAACATCTCGCTGCCGGTCATGAAGCTGCTGTCGGGCGAGGCAAGGAATGCCGCCGCCGCGGCGACTTCTGCCGGGTCGCCCAGGCGGCCGACCGGGGTGGTCGCGCCCAGCGCCTCCATCGCCTCGACACCAACGACGCCAAGCGCCAGCTCGGTCCGCGTCGGTCCCGGCGACAGGACATTGACGCGAATGCCGGTGCCGCGCAGGTCCTGCGCCCAGCTCCGTGCAAAGTTGCGCACTGCCGCCTTGGTTGCGCTGTAGATGCTGAACCCCGGCGTACCCATTTCGCCGGTGGTCGATCCGGTCAGGATGATCGAACCGCCCGGCCGCATCAGCGCCAGCCCCTTTTGCACTGTGAACAACAGCCCCTTCACATTGACGTCGAATGTCTGGTCATAGTGTTCGTCGGTGATTTCGCCGAGCGGCACCACCGCGCCCGTGCCGGCATTGGCGAACAGGATGTCGAGCGTGCCGCGTTCGGTCCTCACCGCGTCGAACAGCCGGTCGAGGTCCGCGGGATCGGCAACCGATCCCGCCACCGCGCGCGCCTGATCGCCCAGTTTCGCCTGCGCGGCATCGAGGACTTCCCGGCGGCGCCCGAAGATATAGACGAACGCCCCTTCGTCAATGAACCGCTGTGCGGTGGCGAAGCCGATCCCGCTGCCGCCGCCGGTCACCACGGCCGTCTTGCCTGCCAGTCTCTTCATTATCGTGCTCCTTGAATGAGGTTGCACGTAGCTGGCGGCGCACCCACCTATGGACAAGTATGCACCAATTGGTAAGTACCCTGAATATGTCTGACACCTGCCGTCCGCACGCCGGCTTCACCTGTGGCCTGGATGCCACGCTCCGCCTCATCTCGGGCAAGTGGAAGCCGCTGATCCTCTATTTCCTGCTTCAGCAAGGGCCGATCCGATACGGCGAGCTGAAACGCGCGGTGCGCGACGTCAGCGACAAGGTGCTGATCCAGCAGCTCAAGGAACTGGAAGCCGATGATGTCGTCAGGCGGACCGATTATAAAGAGGTGCCGCCGCGCGTCGACTATACGCTGACTCCGCTGGGGCGCAGCCTTGCGCAGGCGCTGGAGCCGCTATGCGCCTGGGGCACCGCAAACCTGACCGAAGTAAGCCGCATCTTTGCCCAGCGCGATGGCCCGCGCTGATCGCGCCGTGTCCATCGCGCCGTCAATCCAGCGGCGGCTCCCACAATTCGATCGCGTTGCCTTCAGGATCGTGGATGCGCGCGAAGCGGCCGGTTTCGGGCGTGTCCCATTCGTCGCGCGTCTCGATCGCGACGCCGGCCGCATTGAGCTGTTCCAGCATGCCGTCAAGGTCCTGCACGCGCAGGTTGAGCATGAACGCCTTGTCGGCCGGGAAATAGTCGGTCGTCGCCTTGAACGGCGCGAAAATCATCGGGCCGCCCCGCACTTTCCACGCCCATTCGTCCGCCGGGCCCTCGCCTTCCGCCACGCATCCGGCGCCGACACCCAGATGCTCGACATACCAGGCGGCGAGCGCCTCCGGATCGTTCGCGCGAAAGAAAATACCGCCCAGTCCCAGCACGCCCATGTCGTTCCCTCGGTTTCGAAGCAGCTTAGCGAAACCCTTCTACGCGGTTTGCGGCGATCGGGACAGGGCAGTCAGGCGGCGACCGCCATATCCGCATCCCCCTTCGCCGCGTCGAGCAGCCGCCGCTCGAGCGTCTTCAACCGGCTGGCGGAGCCGATCTTGTCGCCGAGCAGGTCGGTCACGTAAAAGGTGTCGACTGCGCGTTCGCCATAGGTGGCGACATGCGCCGAATGGATCGTGACCTTCGACTGGAACAGCGCGTGCGCGAGCGTGTAGAGCAGCGCCGGCCGGTCGCGCGCATTGACTTCGACGACCGTGAAACGATTCGACGCGCGATTGTCGATCAGCACATTGGGTTCGATCGGGAACGCTTCGGCGCGCAGGCGCGGCGCGGGCCGAGTCTTCAGCCGCTCGTTTAGCCTTGCGCGATTGGCAAGCGCGTCGGCGATGCCGCTCTTGATCCGCTGCAGCTTGGTTTCGTCGTCGAACGGCGCACCCAGCGGATCCTGCACCAGAAAATTATCGAGCGCCATGCCGTCGCGCGTCGTGTGGATGCGCGCGTCGATGATGTTGCCGCCCGCCGCGTGGATCGCCCCCGCGATCCGATAAAAAAGCCCCGGATGGTCCGCGGCATAGACGCTGACCAGTGTGGCGCCGCGATCGGGATAGACCTGCGCCTCCACCGACAGCTTCGAATCGCCCGCGTCCGCCACCAGCCGCGCATTGCGTTCGAGCACGTCCAACGGCTCGGCGACCCAATAGGCTTCGGGCAGGCGTTCGAACAGCGCGTCGAGCCGTGCCCTGTTCCACCCGAGCGCGGACCCCAGCTCCGCCTGCTTCGCCTCGATCCGCTCGCCCCGTCCCTTCTGCTTGTGGCCAAGACGCAGCACTTCCTCGGCGCTTTCGAACAGGTTGGACAGAAGCTGCCGTTTCCAGCTGTTCCACACGCCCGGGCCGACCGCGCGAATATCGACCACCGTCAGCGCCAGCAGCATGCGCAGCCGCTGCGGGCTCTGCACCACTTCGGCGAAGTCGAGGATGGTCTTGAAATCCGACAGGTCGCGCTTGAACGCCGTCGCCGACATCAGCAGGTGGAAGCGGACCAGCCACGCCACCGTCTCGGTCTCCGCCGCGGTCAGGCCAAAGCGCGGGCACAGCCGTTCGGCAACCTCTGCCCCCAGCACCGAATGGTCGCCGCCGCGCCCCTTGGCAATATCGTGCAGCAGCACCGCAACGTACAGCGCGCGGCGCGAAACGATCTGTTCGAAGATGCCCGAGGCAAGCGGATGATCCTCGCGCAGCTTACCCTGTTCGATCCGGCTGAGCAGCCCGATCGCGCGGATCGAATGTTCGTCGACGGTGTAGTGATGATACATGTCGAACTGCATTTGCGCGACGACGCGGCCGAAATCGGGTACGAACCGGCCGAACACCCCCGCTTCGTTCATCCATCGCAGCACGGTTTCCGGGTCGCGCGGGCTGGTCAGCACGTCAAGGAACAGCGCGTTGGCGCGTGGGTTGTCGCGCACTTCGTCGGCCAGCTTGGCGTCACGCGCGGCGGCGCGCATCGCCAGCGGGTGAATTTCCAGCCCGTGCAAGTCGGCAAGCTGGAATATCTCGATCAGCCGAGTCGGGTCGGCCCGGAAAAATTCGTCGTCGGGCAACGCCAATCGCCCGCGATCGAGCACGAAGCCCTTCAGCTTGCGCGGACGGCGGCGCAGGCGGGGCAGTCCGAAGCGGCTGCCGCGCGCCGCGAATTTCTCGTCCAGATGCGCCAGGAACACGCCCGTCAAGTCGCCGACGGTCTTCGCCTGGAGGAAATAATATTGCATGAACCGTTCGACCGGCGACTTGCCGGGGCGGTCGGCGAAGTGCATCCGCTCGGCGATTTCGCGTTGCAAGTCGAAGGTCAGCCGGTCCTCGGGCCGCTTCGCCAGCGTATGAAGGTGGCACCGCACCGCCCACAGGAAATTCTCCGCGCGGCGAAACTGGCGATATTCCTGCCGCGTCAGCAGCCCCGCCTCGACCAGGTCGGCGGGTTCGCGCACGCCATAGGCGTATTTGCCGATCCAGAACAGCGTGTGCAGGTCGCGCAGGCCCCCCTTGCCTTCCTTCACATTGGGTTCGACGACATAGCGGCTGTCACCCATCCGCTTGTGCCGCGCATCGCGCTCGGCAAGCTTCTGCGCGATGAAATCGCGCGCGGTATCGGCCTGAATCTCCGCCTTGAACCGCGCCGCCGCCTCATCGTACAGCGCGGTGTCGCCCCAGACGTAGCGCGCCTCGAGCAGCGCAGTGCGCACGGTGATGTCGCCCTTTGCCTGGCGCACCATTTCGTCGAGCGACCGCGACGAATGGCCGACCTTCAGCCGCAGGTCCCACAACGAATAAAGGATCGATTCGATCACCTGTTCGCACCATCCGGTCTGTTTCCAGGGCGTCAGAAAGCCGATGTCGATGTCCGAATGCGGCGCCATTTCGCCGCGCCCATAGCCGCCGACCGCGATCAGCGTCATCCGCTCCGCCGCGGTCGGGTTGTTGTTGGGATAGAGCCGTTCGACCGTATAGTCCCACAACAGCCGCAGCAACTGGTCGGTCAGGAACGCCCCCGCCAGTGCCGTCGCATGCCCGCGCGAGGGGTATTCGGCCAGCCGCCGCTCGATTTCCAACCGGCCGGTATCCAGCGCGTCCTTCAGGATCGGCGTCGCCGCCTGGCGCAGCTTCGCCGGATCATCGCCCTCCAGCGCGGCAAGGCGGTCGGCAACGGCGCGCCGGTCGATGATCTGGCGGCGGTGCGGCACCTGGTCGAAGCGATTTGGCATTGCCCCGAAATAAGCCGCCGCGGCGCCGAGCGCTACCCGTGGACTGACCGCAGGCGCGAACGATCAGTCGGACGCGCGAAAGACAGGCTCATAGGCGAACAGCCCCGGCACGCCGCCAGTCATCACGAACAGCACCGCGTGATCCGCATCGGCGGCGGCGCGCGCCCGCGCGATCATCCCCGCCAATGCCTTGCCGCTGTACACCGGGTCGGCGACCAGCCCCTCGCTGCGCGCCAGCATGGTCACTGCCTCGACCATCGCGTCGGTCGGGATGCCGTACCCCGGACCGCGCTGAGTGGGGTCGACGCGGACCTCGCCGGGCATCAACGGCACGGCCGGCGCGATCAGGCCGAGCGCCGCGCGCGCCAGCGCGACCGTGGCGGCATGCGCCTGTTCCACCGGCGCCAATACTGTGAACGACAGCGCGCGCGCCGGATCGTCGCCCAGCGCGGCGAGCCCGGCCACCAGCCCGGCGTGCGTCCCCGAACTACCGTTCGGCACGATGATCTGCGCGAACCGCTCGCCAAAAGTCTTCTCTTGCTCGACGATCTCGGCGGCGCAGCGGGCATAGCCCAGGCAGCCGAGCGGCGACGACCCGCCCGACCCGACGACATAGGCCCGCCGCCCCGCCTGCGCGAGTTCGTCGGCGCGCGCCTGCGCCCGCTCGACTGCGTCCGCCCCGGCGGGCAGCCGGTGCACCCGCGCGCCGAACAGCGCGTCGAGCAGGACGTTGCCGTTGCGGGCATAGGCGTCGTCGGTCCGGTCGACGCTGTCGGTCAGCACCAGCTCGCACGCCAGCCCCGCGCGTGCCGCGGCGGCGGCGCTCAGCCGCGCGTGGTTCGACTGGCGCGCGCCGACAGTGATGAAGGTGTCGCACCCCTCGGCGATCGCGGCGCCGATCAGCAGTTCGAGCTTGCGCAGCTTGTTGCCGCCCACCCCGACGGGGCCGATGTCGTCCCGCTTGGCATAGAGCCGCGGCCCCCGCCCGCCCAGCGCCGCTTCCAGCCGGTGCAGCCGCTGGATCGGCGAGGCGCCATCGAGCAGCGAAAATCGGGGAAGCGCGTCAAGCGCGTCAAGCGCGGCGCGTATCACGCCGGTTCCGGATCGTGCAGCAGCGACCATATCAGCGCGCCGACCCAGCCGATGAAGGTCCAGCCGGCGAACAGATTCAGGATGAAGATCGCGGCCGCGTTCCGCTTGCCCCGGTTGAACGCCACAAACGATGGCAGAAAATATAGAATCAGCCCGATGGCAAGGGCGATCAATCCAGCGATTCCGTCCATAGTACCCCCGAATATTCGATCAAGAAATCGAACCTTCCGGGCAAAAGGTCCAGCCAAATAGTCGCCGGGCGCAGCGACGGACCGCGCAGCGTCCATCCGAACGTCCGGCTCCGGGCACTCGGATGGCGGACCCGAGGATCAGTCCGCCGCCTTTGCCACGGCGACCAGCGCCGGGCGCAACAGCCGGTCGCGGATCATATATCCGGTCTGGATTTCCTGGACGATCGTGCCGGGCGGGGTTTCCGCGCTCGGCACTTCGAGCATCGCCTGGTGGCGATTGGGGTCGAGCGGCTCGCCGAGCGCGCCGATCCTGGAAATGCCATGGCGCGCGAACACCGAATCCAGCTCGCGGCCGGTTGCTTCCAGACCCGTCACCAGCCCCTTGAACTTGTCGTCGCCGCGCAGGTCGGCGGGGATGGCGTCGAGCGCGCGCGACAGATTGTCGGCGACCGACAACACGTCGCGCGCGAACTGCGTCGCGGCATAGGCGCGCGCGTCGGCCGCTTCTTTTTCGGCACGGCGGCGGACGTTCTGGATTTCGGCCTGGGCGTACAGCGTCGCCGCCTTCGCGTCGGCCAGTTCCTTCTCCAGCTCGGCGATCCGGTCGTGCCCGGCCACCTCGGGCGCGGCGCCGGCGGTTTCTTCGCGCAGCTTGCCTTCGCCTTCGTTCATTTCAACCGTTGCCGACTTTTCTTCTTCGATCATCGATACCCTGTTCTTGTCTGTCAGCCCAACAATCGGGCTAGCGTTGCCGCAGTAAAATCCACCATGGGGACGACGCGCGCATAGTTCAACCGCGTTGGCCCGATCACACCGACCACGCCGACCACCTCGCCGCCCAATGCCCGCACCGGCTTGGCGATGACGGAAGAGCCGGAAAGCGCGAACAGCTTGTTTTCGGACCCGATGAAGATCCGCGTCGCCTCGCCATCGCGGGCGCTGTCGAGCAGGCGGGCAATTTCCTCCTTGCCTTCCAGTTCGTCAAGCAATTGCCGCACGCGCTCCAGATCGGCGGTCGCGCCTTCGTCGATCAGCCGCGCCTGGCCGCGCACGATCAGCACCGGGCGGCGTTCGCCGTCCTCGCTCCACACCGCCAGCCCGCGTTCGACCAGCGCGCGCGCGGCGCTGTCCAGCGCGGCGCGTTCGTCGCGAATCTCGCGCTCGATGCGCGCCAGCGCCTGGCTGAGCGTCAGCCCGGTCAGTTTGGCAGACAAATAGTTCGCCGCTTCGGTGAGCGCCGACATGCCCAGCCCCGGCGCCTCGATCACGCGATTTTCGACTGACCCGTCGTCGCCGACCAGCACCGCGAGCGCGCGATCCATGCCAAGCGGCACGAACCCCACCTGGCGCAGCACGATCTCGCGCTTGGGGACGAGCACCAGACCAGCGCAGGCGGACAGCCCCGACAGCGCGGCGGTGGTGTTGGCCAGCGCCTCCTCCACCGTGCCGCCCTCGGTCGCGCGTCCCTCGATCGCGGCGCGTTCCTCGGCGCTGGGCGCGCTTGCCTGCATCATCCCGTCGACGAACAGGCGCAGCCCCACTTCGGTCGGCATCCGCCCCGCGCTGGTGTGCGGCGCGGCCAACAGCCCCGCCTCTTCCAGGTCCTGCATCACGTTGCGGATCGACGCGGGCGACAGGTTCAGCCCCGAAATCTTCGAAATCGTCCGCGACCCCACCGGCGCACCGGTGTCGAGATAGGATTCGACGACGATGCGGAACACGTCGCGCGCGCGTTCGGTCAATTCGGGGATGGGCGGCGTCATCATGCCATGGATGTAGGACGCGCCGCCCGCCGCCTCAACGCCGGTCGATATAGTCGGTGACGGGCAAGGCGCCCGGCGCCTCGCTCAGCGCCTCCGCCAGCGCGCGATATTTCTCCATGTCGCAACCGAAATAATAAGACAGCCGCTGCTCGCTGCCGTCCGAATAGACCCAGACCACTTCGACGCTCGGCATGTCGGTGGCGGTCAGCCCGCACGCCGGGTTGCCCGGCTGGATCAGCGAATCGCCCGACTTCGGCTTCCACGGCGCCAGCGCGTCGCGGAACGTCGCGAATTCGCCCGCGGACACCGTGAAGTCCTTCGCGCCGGTCACCTGCGTATGGCGGTGCCCGTCGAAATGCCCCTTTCCGTCGGCGCGCACCGAAAAGCCATAGACCGGGCAGGCGCCGAAGCACGGCCCGGCTTCATAGCGGATTTCCGACAATGCCGCCCCCGGCACCGGCGTCGACGACGGCGGTGTCGTGGTGCAGCCGGCGGCGAGCGATGCGATCGCGACGAACCCCAACCGTTTCTTCATGGCCCTGTCCTTTTCCCCTTTGCGGATCGCGGTGCCGATCCGACGCGTTTCCCGCCACAAGGTTCCGCCGCACTGGCGCCCGGCGTTCACTTGCCCTAGGTGCCCGGTCCAACCTTGCAGGAGACTGAAGCAATGCGCCCATCCGGCCGCGCCCCCGACGAAATGCGCGCGATCACGATCGAACCCCATTTCACGCGCCACGCCGAAGGGTCGGTGCTGATCGGGTTCGGCGACACGCGCGTGCTGGTGACTGCCAGTGTCGAGGAACGCGTGCCTCCCTTCCTGCGCGGCAAGGGCGAAGGCTGGGTCACTGCCGAATATGGCATGCTGCCCCGCGCCACCCACACGCGCGGCCAGCGCGAGGCGGCAAAGGGCAAGCAGTCGGGCCGCACGCAGGAAATCCAGCGGCTGATCGGTCGCTCGCTGCGCGCGATCACCGACCTGAAGGCGCTGGGCGAACGCCAGATCACGCTCGATTGCGACGTGATCCAGGCCGACGGCGGCACGCGCACCGCCGCGATTTCGGGCGCCTGGGTGGCGCTGCGGCTCGCGGTCAACAAGCTGATGGCGTCGGGCGCGCTGGCGAACGACCCGATTCGCGATCAGGTCGCGGCGATCAGCTGCGGCATCTATCAGGGCACGCCGGTCCTCGACCTCGATTACGACGAGGATTCGAATGCCGACGCCGACGCCAATTTCGTGCTGCTGGGCAACGGCAACATCGCAGAGGCGCAGGCGACGGCCGAAGGCGCGACCTATGACGAAGAGGCGCTGCTGCGGCTGCTGCGGCTGGCGCGGATCGGCTGCGCCAACATCTTCGAGGCACAGCGAAAGGCAGTCGGATGAGCGGCGAGGGCAAGCAGCCGCAGGCGATTCGCAAGCTGGCGCCCGGCAGGCTGGTGATCGCCAGTCACAACAAGGGCAAGGTCCGCGAAATCGCCGAACTGCTCGGCCCGCACGGCATTGCGCCGGTTTCCGCGGCGGAACTGGACCTGCCCGAGCCCGAGGAAACGGGCGCCAGCTTCGTCGCCAATGCCGAGTTGAAGGCGTTGCAGGCCGCCGACCTGTCGGGCCTGCCCGCGCTTGCCGACGACAGCGGCCTGTGCGTCGAGGCGCTGGGCAACGAACCCGGCATCTTCTCCGCGCGCTGGGGCATGGCCGATCCGGGGATCGTCGGGCTGATGCCGGTCGAAGGGATGGCGCCCGACGCGCGCGATTTCGGCCTGGCGATGCGGCGCGTGTGGGACCGGCTGGAGGCATTGCCGCCGGGCACCAGCCGCGCGGCGCATTTCGTCTGCGCGCTGGCGCTCGCCTGGCCCGACGGTCATGTCGAATGGTTCGAAGGCCGCGTCGACGGCACGCTGGTCTGGCCGCCGCGCGGCACCCTGGGCTTCGGATACGACCCGATGTTCGTCGCTTGCGGCCACGACATCACGTTCGGCGAAATGGACCCGGCGGTAAAGCACGCGATCAGCCACCGCGCCGACGCGTTCCGGCAGTTGGTGGCGGCGGTTCTCTGAAAATCCGCCCCGGTGCCGCGCATCGCCGCGCCCCGGGGGGCAATCCGCTCGCAGCGGATGGTGGACAGGGCTAGATTCGAACTAGCGTAGGGCGAACCCGGCAGATTTACAGTCTGCTGCCTTTAACCACTCGGCCACCTGTCCACGGGAGCCGCTGTCGAGCGAGGGCGTGCCAATGCCGAAGCGCGTCCCCCTTGTCAACGCCCTTGCACGCCCTTGCGCACCTGCAACGACCCGCATAGCGTTCGCCGCTTCCCAGCCACGACAGCGGAACCTCAAATGCGCCGTTCGATCCTTGTCCTCGCCGCTTCTGCCCTGGTGCTCGCACCGCCGCTCGCCGCCCAGTCGACCGCGCCCAGCGTCGTCGAGCGTATCATCGACGAAGGCACCAATCGGTCGCAGGTGATGACGACCGCGCAATATCTGACCGACGTCATCGGCCCGCGCCTCACCAACTCGCCCGGCTATCACAAGGCCGAGGACTGGACGATGGAGATGTTCCGCAAATGGGGTCTTACCAACGTCCACAAGGAAGGGTTCGAATTCGGCCGCAGCTGGTGGGTCGAACGCGCGAACGTCCGCATGACCGCGCCGCGCCCGGTCGAGCTGGTCGCGACGCCGGTCGCCTGGACTCCGGGAACCGACGGCGTCGTTTCGGCACCGGTCGTGCTGGCACCGCTCGACGACGACGCCAGCCTGGAAAAGTGGAAGGGCAAACTGGCGGGCAAGATCGTGCTGATCTCCGCGCCGCACGGCTTCCCGGAACCCACCGAACCCGCGCTGAAGCGGCTGAGCGACGAGGATCTGGCCAAGGCCGCGGCGTATGAAATCCCCAAGGTATCGGCCGAACGCCCCGGCGTCCCCTCGCGCCTGTCGAGCCAGATCGCCTTCCCCGAACGCCGCAATGCCTTTCTGAAGGCCGAAGGCGCGGTCGCGTTCATCAAGCTGTCCGACCGCGACGGCAAGCTGGTGGGCGGCACTGCCTATCAGTTCCTGAAGTCGAATGCGCCGGGCGTTCCCGGATTCGACATGGCGGCCGAGGATTATCTGCGGCTCGCGCGGCTGACCGAAATCGGCATTACTCCTGAACTGGAAGTGATGAGCAAGGTCGGCATCGACGACAGCAACACCGTCGCCGGCAACATCATCGCCGACATTCCGGGCACCGACCCCAAGGCGGGCTATGTCATGGCGGGCGCGCATCTGGACAGCTGGGCCGCGGGCGACGGCGCGGCCGACAATGGCGCGGGCACCGCCGTGGTGATGGAGGCCGCGCGCATCATCAAGGCGTCGGGCATCCGCACCAAGCGCACGATCCGCTTCGCGCTGTGGGGCGGCGAGGAACAGGGGCTGATCGGGTCGATGGCCTATGTCGAAAAGCACATCGCCACGCGCCCCGGCAGCGAGAATATGGTCGGCATCGAAAAGTTCATCAACTGGACCAATGGCTGGCCGATCACGCCGGGGCCCGATCACGGCAAGCTCGCCGCCTATTTCAACCTCGACAATGGGTCAGGCCGCATCCGTGGCATCAATGCCCAGCATAATCCGGCGCTGGTGCCGATTTTCGAACAATGGTTCGCGCCGTTCCGTTCGATGGGCGCAGGCACGGTTTCGCTGCGCAAGGTCGGCGGCACCGACCATCTGTTCTTCGACGCCGTCGGCATCCCGGCGTTCCAGTTCATCCAGGACCCGCTGGATTACGGCAGCCGCCTGCACCACACCAGCATCGACACGTTCGACCATCTGAACGCCGCCGACATGAAGCAAGGCGCGATCATCCTGGCGACGTTCCTGGTCAACGCCGCCAATGCCGACAAGCCGTTGCCGCGCCTGCCCTTCCCCACGGCGCCGAAGCCGGCCGAGACGCAGGGGCAATAATGGCACGTCGCGGTCATCGGCCCAGCCAGGCGCCGGCGTCGCGCCCGCGTTTCTACGGGCGCCACGCCGTGCTCGCGGCGCTTGCCAATCCCAATCGCACCGTCCGCAAGATCTGGGGCACGCGCGAGGCCCTGTCGGCGCTCGACCTGCCCCCGGTTCTGCCGATCACCTATGCCGATGCGGCCGACCTGGGGCGGCTGGTCCCGTCGGACGCACCGCATCAGGGGCTGGTCGCCGAAGTCGACCCGCTCGAGGAAATCTGGCTCGGCGACCTGCTGGAACTGGGCAGCGACGACCGCCGCCCGTTGCTGGTGCTCGACCAGGTGACCGACCCGCACAATGTCGGCGCGATCCTGCGGTCGGCGGCGGCGTTCGACGCGCTGGGCATCGTCACGCAAGACCGGCACGCGCCACCCGAATCGGGCACCGTCGCGCGCGCCGCGTCGGGCGCGCTCGAAGTCGTGCCGTGGGTGCGCGTGGTCAACCTTGCCCGCGCGCTGGACGAAATTGCCGAGGCGGGATTCTGGCGCGTCGGCCTGACCGGCCACGCCACCGGCACGCTGGCCGAAGTGATAGGCGAAGCGCGCGTGGCACTGGTGCTCGGCGCCGAAGGCGAAGGCATGCGCCAGAATACCGAGGCGCATTGCGACCAGCTTGCCAAGCTGCCGATCTCGCCTAAGGTCGAAAGCCTGAATGTCTCGAACGCCGCCGCGATTGCGCTCTATGCAGCCGCGGTACGCGGATGAGACTGTCCGAAGGGGGGAAGATTGCCATGAAACTGCCCGGTCTTGCATCGCTGCGCCCGATGCTGCTCGCCCTGCTTACGCCGCTTGTGCTCACCGGCTGCCTGTTCCTGCCGGGCAAGTTCACGTCGTCGCTCGAACTCCATGCCGACCGCAGCTTCACCTACACCTATGTCGGCGAAGTCCAGGCACTCGACATCAAGAAGATGATGCTGGGCGCAATGATGGGCGCCATCTCGGCCGGGACCGAAGGCGAGGACGCGGATGAGGACATGGGCAAGGACATGGGCGAGGACAACGCGCCCGCCATGACCGAAACCTCGCCCGAGGAGCAGGCGAAGACCGACGAGGAAATGAAGAAGATGGCCGCCGCGCTGGAACAGGAAGCGGGCTATCGCAAAGTCGAATACCGCGGCAACGGCCTGTTCTATGTCGACTATCAGATCAGCGGGACGATGAACCACGCCTTTGTCTTCCCGTTCGACACCGACGCCGGGATGATGTTCCCGTTCGTCGCAGTCGAATTGCGCGGCAAGGATGTCGTCCAGTTCCGCGCGCCCGGCATGGTGCAGGTCGACGACACCGAAATGGAAGGCTTTCAAATGGCGTCGAAGGCCGAGGGCACGTTCACACTGACCACCGATGCCGAAGTGCTGGAGAGCAACGGCACCGCAGGCACGGCCAATGGCAAGAAGACGCTGACCTGGACGATCACGCCCGAGAGCAAGGACCCGCCCGCAGCGAAGCTGCGCGTCAATCCGGTTCCCTGACACTGCCGTACGGCGATCATGAAAAAAGCCCCGCGCAAGTTCGGCGCGGGGCTTTTTCTTGGTCGCTGTGGGCGGCGCGGCGGCGCCCGGCGCCTCAATCCTCTTCGGCGATCCGGATCTTCATGCCGTCCAGTGCGTCGGTGAACGGAATCTGGCACGACAGGCGCGACCATTGGTCGCGATCGGCCGAGCTGTCGAGCAAGTCGTTCTCGTCCTCGCTCATCGGTTTCAGTTTGGACGCAAAATCCGGGTCGACATGGACGTGGCACGTGGCGCACGAGCAGCACCCGCCGCACAGCGCCATGATCTCGTCGATCCCGGCCTCGCGGATCACTTCCATCACGCTAAGGCCCGTCGCGCCTTCGACCTGCTGTTCTTCCCCGTCCCGAGTCACGACGATAAGCTTGGGCATGCGCATCTCCTTTCCCTCTCCCATGCCGGGGATGCGCGCCCGTTTCAAGGATTACGCCGATGGGCCTGACGACCGAGCAACTGACGGCATCGCTTGATGCGCTTGCGGGCATCGAACCCGCCTTTGCGCGCGCGCTGGAACGCGTCGGCTATCCCGCGCCGCGCATCCGCACGCCCGGCTATGCCACGCTGCTGCGCACGATCATCGGGCAGCAGGTGAGCGTGCAGGCCGCCGAATCGATCTGGAACAAAGTGGCGGGGGCGGTCGGCGACATCGCCGATCCGGCGGCGCTGCTGGCGCGCAGCGACGACGAGCTGCGCGGCGCGGGCCTGTCGCGGCAGAAGATCGGCTATGCGCGCAGCCTTGCCGACGAAACGGTGAGCGGCCGGATCGACTTCGCCGCCATGCCGCGCGACGACGAGGAAGCGATCGCCACGCTGACGCGGGTGAAGGGCATCGGCCGCTGGTCGGCCGAAATCTATCTGCTGTTCGCGGAAGGCCGGCCCGACATATGGCCCGCAGGCGACCTGGCAGTGCAGATAGAAGTCGGCCGCATGCTCGGCCATGCCGAACGCCCCAGCGAGAAACAGACACGCACGCTCGCGGAACCCTGGAGCCCGCATCGCGGCGCGGCGGCGATCTTCGCCTGGCACCATTACGGCACGCCGATGCCGATCGGCTGAGCGAGTCCCGCGCCCCCGGCGAGAATCCGATCGAGAATCGACAACGTCCGCGCACCGTGCGGTCACCGACGTGCGGTCCCCGACGGATCGTCACGGGCGGTGCGCCCCGCCTATTCCCCCAGCGCCTCCAACCCCATCGCGATTGCGCCCAGCGGCCCGGCCATGTCGCCCAGCCCCGGCGGGCCAAGCCGGTCGTCCAGTTCCACGCAATAGGCGTCGAGCGAGCCATAGCCGCCGATGCTACGCCCCAGTGACTCGCGCAGCATGGGGAACAGGAACGGCCGCTCCGCCACCACGCCACCGCCCACTGCAATCCGCTGCGGCGCCAGCGTCACGACCAGATTGTGGAGCAGGCCCGTCAGGTCGTGGACGAACCATGCCCAGCGCGGATCGCCGTCGGGAATCTCTGCCCCCGGCATCCCGAACCGTTCGGCGAGCGCCGGACCGGCGATCAGCCCCTCGACGCAATCGCCGTGGAAGACACAGCGCCCGGCATAGTCGTCGCCCGCGACCCGGGGCACGCGCATATGCCCTGCCTCGGCATGCGTCACGCCGTGCACCGGGCGTCCGCCGACGACAATGCCCACGCCGACGCCGGTACCGATGGTGATATAGGCATGCGCGTCCATGCCGCGCGCCGCGCCCCAGCGCGCCTCCGCCAGCGCCGCCCCGTTCACGTCCGTCTGGATCGCCAGCGGCACGCGATAGCGCGCGCGCAGCCGTTGACGGAGGCCGGTGCCTGTCCAGCCCGGCTTCGTCGTCGCAGTGATCGCGCCGAATTCCGCACTCGCGGGATCGAGGTCGAGCGGCCCGAACGACGCGATCCCGATCGCATCAAAGCGCCAGGGGTCCAGCGTCTCCTCGATCGCCGCAAGCGTCTCGTCGGGCGTCGTGGTGC
Source organism: Pseudomonadota bacterium (assembly GCA_049323815.1). GTDB lineage: Bacteria > Pseudomonadota > Alphaproteobacteria > Sphingomonadales > Sphingomonadaceae > Sphingomonas. The sequence goes on from JBMOOB010000050.1 coordinate 114,838, forward strand.
GGATCACATGGCGGGCGTGCACCGCCGATGGCCCCTCGGCGAGCAGCAGCACGCACTTGGTGCCGCCCAGTTCGATTCCTGCGATCATCGGGCCGGAAGTCATCGTCGCACGACTACCCCAGCGGCGCGCGCAAAAAAAGGGCGCCGCAGCACAGACGGCTGCACTGCGGCGTCAGACTTTGGCCGGAGGGGTCAGGCCAGATTCGATCCCCGTTTCAGCCTTCGGCCGGGTCGCGGTCGGTCAGGCTGACGACGGCCAGCGCGATCATGAAAGCCACCATCGCACCGGCGGCGAGATAGAGGTAATTCTCTCCGATCACGTTCAGCATTCAACCTCTCCCTACGACTTCCGACAGGCAGGGGTCCGCGAAACTACCGATGCGTTCCTTGATCCTGGTCAACGTTGCACGCCCGGCGCGCGCGCATGCCCGTGGCCATGCACAGCTTCCTGCCCAAGCTCGCCCAGCGGTCCGTGCCGCGCTACACCAGCTATCCGACCGCCGCCGAATTCGGTGCCGGCACCGGTGCGCGTGAACAGTCCGCCGCGCTCGACGCGGTCCGGCCCGGCGCGCCAGTCTCGCTCTATGTCCACATCCCCTATTGCCGCGAAATCTGCTGGTATTGCGGGTGCAACACCGGCGCGGTCGGCCGTCCGGGGCGCCTCGACGCCTATCTCGACGCGCTGCTGGCCGAAGCGCGCAGCGTCGGCGTCAGGATGCGCGGGCGCATCACTTCCGTCCATTTCGGCGGCGGCAGCCCGAACGCGGTGTCGCCCGACCAGTTCCGGCGGCTGGCGCAGGCGCTGCGCGACAGTTTCAACATCGCCCCCGACGCCGAATGGGCGGCGGAGCTGGACCCGCGCGGGCTCGACGCCGACATGGCGCGGGCGCTTGCCGATGGCGGCATTACGCGCGCAAGCCTGGGCGCGCAGACGTTCGCGCCGCACATCCAGGTGCGGATCAACCGCATCCAGCCATTCCGCGATGTCGCGCGTGCCGCCGCCGACCTGCGCGCGGCGGGAATCGCGCGCCTCAACCTCGACCTGATGTACGGCCTGCCCGCCCAGTCGCTCAACGATATCGCGGCAACGGTCTCGCAGGCGCTGACGCTCGCGCCTGACCGCATCGCGATGTTCGGCTATGCGCACATGCCCAGGATGCTGCCGCGCCAGCGGATGATCGACGCGTCGCTGCTCCCCGATGCCGAGGCGCGGTTCTGGCAGAGCGCGCTGGCGCACGACCTGCTTGTCGACGCGGGGTTCCAGGCGATCGGGTTCGACCATTTCGCCCGCCCCGACGACGCCATCGCCATCGCCGCGCGCGAAGGCCGGCTGCGCCGCAATTTCCAGGGCTTCACCGACGACGCGTGCACCACGCTGGTCGGCCTTGGCGCGTCGTCGATCAGCCAGTTCGACGACCTGCTGGTGCAGAATGAAAAGAACGTCGGCCGCTATCGCATGCTCGCGCTCAACGGCGTGCCGACGGGCGTGCGCGGGATTCAGCGCACCGCCGACGACCGGTTGCGCGCCGAATTGATCGAGCGATTGTTGTGCGACGGGTCGGTCGACATTGCCGCCGTCGCTGCCGCGCACCGCCGTCCGGTGCACGCCTTCTTCAACGCCCGGCTGGCGCTGGAGGATCTGGCGCGCGAGGGGATCGTCGCGCTCGACGGCTGGACGGTGCGCATCCTGCCCGAAGGGCGGCCCTATGCGCGGCTGGCAGCGGTCGTCTTCGACACCTATCGCACCGCACCGCCGACGGGTTTCAGCCGCGCCGTCTAGGGGTTCTCGCGACCTAGTACGTTTCCCGATACCGGCACTTTCGTCCCCTCCGTAGCGTTTCTCCAACAATGCAACGGAGGGCGATCATGAAAAACGTGCTGCTGTTGATCCATGACGATGCCGGCCAGGAAGCGCGCTATCAGGTCGCGCTCGATGTCGTTCGCGGACTGGAAGGCCATCTGAGTTGCCTGGACGTGTCGATCATCCCGGTGATGGTCGACGACTATGTACCGACCGGCGGATCTGCGCTGTTGCTCGCCGACGAACAGGCGCGCGAAAAGGAAAACGGCGAGCGGATGAAAGCGCGCGTCGCGAAGGAAGACGTGCCCTATGACTGGCGCGACGTGACGGGCGACCTCGCGGTTTCGCTGGCCGAGGCGAGCAAGCTGTCCGACCTGATCGTCATCAACCGCCAGCTCGAAGGGCTGCATTATCCCGACATGCGCGGGGTGGCCGGGGAATTGGTGGTATCGGCCGAAACGCCGGTGCTGGCAGTGCCCGAAACCGCGCGCGGGATGGACGTTGCCGGCCATGCGCTGATCGCCTGGGACGGGTCGAAATGCTGCGACGAAGCGCTGCAGGCGGCCGTGCCGCTGCTTAAGCTGGCGACGAACGTGACGCTGCTGGAAGTCGACGACGGGTCGATCAAGACGCCCGCCGCCGACGCCGCGCGATATCTTTCGCGTCATGGCATCGAGCCGGTGATCCGTACGCGACAGGCGACAGTCGAAACGGTCAGCGACATTCTTTTGTCCGAAGTGCGCGAACAGCGGGCGGCGTATCTGGTAATGGGCGGCTATGGCCATGCCCGCATGCTCGAGGCGGTGTTCGGCGGCGTTACGCGCCGCATGCTGACCGAAAGCCCGGTGCCGCTGTTCCTGGCGCATTGACCGTCGGAGACGCGGGGTGACGCCGGAATCCGTGAACGCGCCGGTGCGCCATCTGGTGGTTCTTGGTCACCCCTCCGCGCACAGCTTCAACGCAGCGGTGGCCGAGACCTATTGCGCATCGGTGCGCGCCGCCGGGCAGACGCCGGTACTGCGCGACTTGTATCGTATCGGTTTCGACCCGGTACTGAAGGAATGGGAACGTTCCGGCGGAATCGACGCCGAACAGGCACCCGACGTGGCGCACGAGCTGGAAATGCTGCGCTCGGCGGACCAAATCATCCTCATTTATCCCATCTGGTTCGGCATGCCCCCCGCGATCATCAAGGGCTATGTCGACCGCGTACTCGGTGCCGGGTTCCGCGCCGACACGCTGAAGGCGGGACGCCCGCATCCTGTGCTGGCGGGCAAGCCCTTCGCGACCTTTTCCTCGTCCGCGACAACGCGCCAGTGGCTCGACGAGCGCGGGCAATGGGAATCGATGCGCCAGGCGTTCGACCGTTATCTGGTCGACATCTTCGGGATGCGCGACGCGGGGCACACGCATTTCGACGCGATCACCGACGCGCTGGAAGAACGCACGCTCTATGAGCATCTGGAGGTGGCGCGCCAGCGCGCGACTGCCCTGTCCGCCGGTGCGCAGGCCGAACGCCACGCCGAACGCACCCGCGCCGCTGTTCGGCACCAAAAGGACAAGTGAAGACGACAGCGAAAAGCCGTGATAGAGCCTGCCGGATGAAACGATCCGACTGGCCGGAATTGCTATGACTTCGTGCAAGCTGACGGACGCGCAGACGCTTGCGCTGTTCATCGGGGAGTCGACCGACCGCGCGCTCTTCCTGCTCGGCGCCGACGGTACCATTAGTTCGTGGAACCGCGGCGCCGAGCAACTGACCGGGTGGCCCGCCGAAGAAGTGATCGGCAAGCCGGGCACGCTTCTCTACCCCACCGTCGACATCGAAAAGGGCAAGCCGCAGGCCGATCTCGCGCGCGCGGCATCGGGCGCGCGCGTGCGCGAGGAATGCTGGCGCGTGCGGTCGGACGGTTCGGAATTCCTTGCCGACGTGACGCTGTCGGCGCTGTACGACGCGTCGGGCGGGCTGATCGGCTATGGCCAGGTGCTGTACGACATCACCGACCGCAAGGCGGCGGAGCGCGCGCTGGAACGCAGCGCGCTGCACCTGTCGTCGATCCTGGCGACCGTGCCCGACGCGATGATCGTCATCGACGAACGCGGCATCATCCTGTCGTTCAGTGCGGCAGCGGAGCGCCTGTTCGGATATGACGAGGATGAAGTCGTCGGGCGCAACGTATCGATGCTGATGCCCTCGCCCGACCGACAGCGGCACGATTCCTACCTCGACCGCTACCTGTCGACCGGCGAACGGCGGATCATCGGCATTGGGCGCATCGTCGTCGGCCAGCGACGCGACGGCACCGACTTTCCGATGGAACTGGCAGTCGGCGAGGCCAGCAGCGAGGGCCATCGCATCTTCACCGGCTTCATCCGCGATCTGACCGAACAGCAGCGCGCGGAATTGCGGCTGAAGGAGCTTCAGTCCGAACTCATCCATGTGTCGCGCCTTTCGGCGATGGGGACGATGGCGTCGACGCTCGCGCACGAACTCAACCAGCCGTTGACCGCCATCGCCAATTACATGGAGGCCGGCCGCGACCTGCTCGACGCGGCAGGAGACGGCAGCGACGAGGCGCTGATGTTGCGCGAGGCGCTGGAAGAATCGGCCAAGGAGGCGCTGCGCGCGGGCAACATCGTCCGCCGTCTGCGCGAATTCGTATCGCGCGGCGACGTGGAAAAGCATGTCGAGGACCTGCCGCACCTGATCGACGAGGCGGGGCGACTGGCGCTGATCGGCGCGAAGGAACGCGGTGTGCGTTCCTTCTTCGACCTCGACCCAGACGCGGCGCAGGTGCTGGCCGACCGCGTCCAGATCCAGCAGGTGCTGGTCAACCTGATCCGCAACGCCGTGGAGGCGCTGGCCGACAGCGATGTGCGCGACGTGACCGTGGCGACCAAGGTGGACGCGCGCGGCATGGTGCGCGTCTCTGTCGCCGACACCGGCCCCGGCATCGACCCCAAGGTTGCCGGACAATTGTTCCAGGCTTTCAACAGTACCAAAGAAAGAGGTATGGGACTCGGGCTGTCGATTTGCCGTACAATCGTTGAAGCGCACGGCGGAAGAATTTGGACCGAAGACCGCCCCGGGGGTGGAACGATCTTTCACTTCACGGTAATGGGCGCAGGAACCGAGGATACGAATGACGGAAAAGCGGACAATCCATCTCGTTGACGACGAAGAGGCGATCCGCCGTTCGGCGAGTTTCATGCTGCGAACATCCGGGTTCGACGTTCAGACCTATCCGTCCGGCATCCATTTCCTGAAGGAAGTGAAGGCTGCGGCGCCCGGGTGCATCCTGCTCGACGTGCGGATGCCCGACATGGACGGGCTGGAGGTACAGCGCAACCTGAACGAACGCGGCATCAATATGCCCGTGGTGGTACTGACGGGCCACGGCGACGTGACCACCGCCGTCACGGCGATGAAGGCCGGTGCGGTCGATTTCATCGAGAAGCCGTTTGAAAAGGCCACGTTGCTCCATGCGATCGAAATGGCGTTCAACCGGCTGGACAATTCGCAGGACCATGCGACGTCCGAACAGGAAGCACAGGTGCGCATCGCCGCGCTGACGCAGCGCGAACAGGACGTACTGCGCGGGTTGGTGCGCGGGCATCCCAACAAGACCATCGCCTATGACCTGGGGATCAGCCCCCGTACGGTGGAAGTGCATCGCGCCAATGTGATGAGCAAGCTGAAGGTCCGCAGCCTGTCGGAGGCGCTGCGCATCGCCTTTGCCGCCGGGCTGGAAGGCGATGGCTAGGGATCTTCCTTATCCGGGCTTTTACGTAGCCTAGGATGTTCACGTAGCGACGCACGCGCGCACGACGGCCATGATATTCCGCGTAAGGAAACGGGATTTCATGTTCACTCCGCAAAATAAGGGCACCGCACCGCGCGAACGCATCCTGCTGGTCGAAGACGACGATGGCGTGCGTCGCTCGCTGCACCTGATGCTGCACGGTCGCGGGTTCGAGGTGCGGTCCTATTCGGCCGCCGGATCGATGCTGGCGGACCCGTCGATCATCGACGCGCGCTTCCTGATCGCCGATTATCGCCTGCCTGACAGCGACGGGCTGGGCGTGCGGCGTGCGCTGGCGCGGCTCGGCTGGACTGGCCGGTCGGTGCTCATCACGGCCTATCCGTCCGAGACGCTGCGCGAATCGGCCGCCAGCGCCGGGTACGATCTGGTGCTGGAAAAGCCCGTGCGGCAGCATGAGCTGATCGGCGCGCTCGATGCCCCCCGCCCCGCCGGAGAAGAGGTCTGACGAATATGTATCTGGACTCCGCGCTTTGTGCCGGCTCGGTAACGTCCCCAGCCAATCCCTGCGGCGGTTGCAGCGCCCGCGCAAAGTCGATCTGTGCCGAATTGTCCGACCCGATGGTCGTCGCGATGTTCCGGCTCGGACGCACCGAATTCCTGCGTCGCGGCGAAACGTTGATGTGGGAATCGGACGAAGCCATCGTGGTCGGCACAGTGCGCGAGGGGATGCTCAAGCTGACTGCGTCGCTCGACGACGGGCGTGAGCAGATTTTGGGCGTTGCCTTCCCCGGCGATTTCGTCGGCCGCCCGTTCGGCGCGCGCGCCGGGCATTGCGTGACGGCGCTGGTCGACACGCGGCTGTGCGTGTTTCGCCGTTCGGCGTTCGACGGCTTTGCCCGCGAACATCCGGAAATCGAACACGCCCTGCTGGTTCGCACGCTCGACGAACTGGATCGCGCGCGGCGCTGGATGCTGCTGCTGGGGCGCAAGACCGCGCAGGAGCGCGTCGCCACGCTGCTGCTCGAGATTTCGGAACGCCTGGGCCATATTCCCGGCGAACGCGTCGAACTCGGGCTGACCCGCCAGCAAATGGGCGACCTGCTCGGCCTGACCATCGAAACCGTCAGCCGCAAGATCACGCAGCTCAAATCGTCGGGGGCGATCAAGCTTCCCGACCTGCGCAGCTATGTCGTTGCCGATGAGGACGCGTTGCGCAGCTTCGCCGGGAGCTGATTTTTCGGAGCCAGTCTCCGTTTTTTTCGCCGCCGCCTATTGCATCGCTTCCGCGCGCCCTCATTTGAGGCGTGCGCGGCACCGCGTCCTGCGGCGACCGCTCCTGCATTTCCGACGGGGAGCATTTTCATGCGCTACAACAAGCTCGGCCAGAGCGGCCTGATCGTTTCCGAATTGTGCCTGGGCACCATGACGTTCGGCGGCTCGGGCGAAAGCATGTGGTCACGGATCGGCCAGCTTGGCCAGGAAGCGGCCGATACGCTGGTCAAGGCGGCGATCGACGCCGGCATCAACTTCATCGACACCGCCAATATCTACGCCGACGGCAGGTCGGAACAGTTGCTGGGCCAATCGCTCAAAAATCTGGGCATCCGGCGCGAGGAAGTGGTGATCGCGACCAAGGTGCTCGGTCCGATGCACCCCGGCCCCAACGGTTCCGGCGCGTCGCGCGGGCACATTCTGGCACAGATCGGACACAGCCTCGACCGGCTCCAGCTCGACTATGTCGACCTCTACCAGATTCACGGGTTCGACGAAACCACCTCGATCGAAGAGACAATGGCGGCGCTCGACACGCTCGTGCGTCAGGGGCGCGTGCGCTACATCGGCCTGTCGAACTGGGCGGCGTGGCAAGTCGCCAAGGCACAGGGGATCGCCGAACGCCGGGGCTTCGCCCGAGTCACCTCGCTCCAATCCTATTACACGGTGGCCGGGCGCGATCTGGAACGCGACATCGTGCCGATGCTCAAGTCCGAAGGCGTCGGGCTGATGGTCTGGAGCCCGCTGGCGGGCGGGCTGCTGTCGGGCAAATACCGTCGTGGAGCGGAAAGCGAAGGCGACGGGCGCCGCGCCAACTTCGACTTCCCGCCGGTCAATCGCGACCGCGCCTATGCCATCCTGGACGTGCTGCATGAAATGGCCGAGGCGAAGGGGCACAGCGTGCCGCAGCTCGCCCTCGCCTGGCTGCTTCACCAGCCCGCAGTCAGCAGCGTCATCCTGGGCGCCAAGCGCGTCGATCAGTTGCTGGACAATGTCGGTGCCGGCGACGTCGCCTTCGCGCCCGACGAACTGGCGCGGATCGACGCGGTCAGTGCGTTGCCGCCCGAATATCCGGGCTGGATGCTCGCGCGGCAGGGCGACTATCGCAGCGTCAGCCCGCGCCGCTGACACCGGCACGCATATCCGGGGGCCCTGCCCTGTCCGGCGGGGCCCCCGTCCTTCACAACGACAGCCTGTACCCGCTCATTCGTCGGCAGGGGGACCGGCCAGCTTTTGTACCCGCGCGCGCACCCCGTGCGCCCGCCACGCGTCGCGCATCATCAATCCCCACTCGCGAAACGCAATCACCAGCGGGTTGTAGCTCGGTTGCCGATGCGCGAGGCCATATATAATGGGTTCCTCAGGGCATTCTTCGCGAAAGCTACCGAACCAGCGATCGAATATGATTAATACGCCGCCATAATTGCAGTCCAGATATCGCGCGTTCGACGCATGATGAACGCGATGATGCGCGGGGGTATTGAACACCCATTCGATCGGACCCAGCCTACCCACCGCCTCTGTATGCAGGAAAAATTGGTAGCGCAGGTTGAACGCGAGCAGCAGGAACACCATCGCCGGTGGAAAGCCGATCAGCACCAGCGGCAGATACACCACCCATCCCGCCGACAGCAGATTGGTCCAGCCGAGCCGCACCGACGCAAGCAGCGTCATTTCCTCCGCCGAATGGTGCACCGCATGCGATGCCCACAGCCAACGGACGCGATGGCTGGCGCGGTGAAACCAGTAATAGGCGAATTCGACGGCAAAAAAGCCGACGATCCAGCTTTCCCAGCTCGCGATGTCGAGCTGCCACGGCGCAAACGCCGACACCGATTCGAAAATCGGAGTCAATGTGACTGCATGTAACCGCGCCAGCACCACCCCGCCGAGCACCAACCCCAGCGTGGCGAGCGTGGCGCGGAAATCATATCCGCGCCCGCTGTACAGGCGCCAGCCGGCCTCCGCCAGCACCAGCGCCAGCATCACAGCCAGCCAGACCGGGGAACGCTCGGCGTACATATCCGTTCTCAGCTCAGCGTCGCGCGGCCTGCGCGCGCGCCTTGAACGCGGCAATTTCGTTCTTGTCGACCGCGCCGTCGCCATTGGTATCCGCCTGATCGAACACCGGCATCGGCGCCGCGTTGAATTCGGCGCGCGTGACGACGCCATCGCGATTGCGATCGGCCGCAGCGATCAGCGCTTCGACGCGTTCGCGCGCCTTTTGCGGCGCCCAGCGCAGCCGCGCGAGATCGTCCTTGCTCAGCACGCCGTCCTGGTTGCGGTCGATCTGGTCGAACTTCGACGCACGTTCCGCCGAAAATTCGGCGCGCGTAACGACGCCGTCGCGGTTCGCATCGGCATTGTCAAATGCCGCGCCGGGGTCGCGCTGGGCAAACGCCGGTGCGGAGAAAGCCAGCGTCGCCATTCCGGCGGCCAGCGCAAACGTCAGCTTTTTCATACGCTTATACACTCCATAGGGAGAAGGGGGTGCGGCCGCGCCCAGGGTTGCGCGGCCGCAGGCACCATCACGCGCTTATTGCGGGGTACGCGTGACCGTGCCGGACACCGACTGAGTCTGGCCGTTGACGCCAGTGTGCGAGGCATTGACCGAAGTGGTGCCGTCGCCGTTGTTGGTGACCGAAGTCGAGCGGCTCGACGTCGCGCCGCCGTTGGTGGTGTGCGTCGCGCCGCCGTTGTAGCTGCCTTCGCCCCAGGTCGCGCCGCGCGTCGTGCTGACGCCCGCGCCCGAGTTGGTCTGGATCGTGCCCGACGAATTGGCATAGCCCGCGCCGCGGCTGGCGGTGCCCGACGTCGTGTAACCGGCACCCGAGTTGGTCTGGACGCTCGAGCTGCGCGCAGCCTGGCCGTTCGCCGCCGAGCCCGAACGGGTGGCGGTGTAGCCGGCGCCCGAATTGGTCTGGACGCTGGTGCTGGCAGCACGCGTGCCGTTGCTGCCGCTCACGCTACGCGTCGCGACACCGCCGCGACCGTTCGAACCCTGGACCGAAACCGAACCGCCGCGACGCACCTGGGCGTCGGCCGGCGTGGTGAAAACGAGCAGCGAAGCCGTGATGGCGCCAGCGGCGAGAAGATGCTTGTACATAGTGGTACTCCCTTACGAAATCGGTTCAGACGGACGACCCCGCCGCCTCGACACTGCATATGGGCGTCGTACGTAATTGTGCTGCTGCACGCCGGTGACGAAGGGTAACGAACTGTAACATCGACCGGCGGGCGGCTGGCCGCGCCGGTCGCGGACACGCTAGAGGTGCGGCATGCGAACCGATTTCATTGCCGTGGTTGAAGACGATGCCGAGATTCGCGCGCTGGTCGTGGACCTGTTGCGGCGCGAAGGTTTCGAAGTCGGCGGGTGCCGGACCGCCGACGAATTCGACCGATTGAACGAGCGCCAGCGGATCGACCTGGCGATTCTGGACGTCATGCTGCCGGGGGAGGACGGGCTGTCGCTCTGCCGCCGGCTGCGCACGGCGGGCGACGTACCCGTGTTGATGGTCACTGCCAAGGGCGACGATGTCGACCGCATCGTCGGGCTGGAAATCGGCGCCGACGACTATCTGGCCAAACCGTTCAACCCGCGCGAGCTGATCGCGCGCGTCCGCGCCATCCTGCGCCGCACGCGCGGCGCGCACGCCGCCGCCGTCACCGTCGCGGCCGAACGCTATCGCACGATGGGATGGTGCGTCGACGCCGCGACGCGTGTGCTGAGCGATCCCGACGGCCAGGAGATCGAGCTGACGGCGGGCGAATTCGACTTGCTGCTGTGCTTCGTGCGCCACCCGATGCGCGTGCTCAACCGCGATCGCCTTCTCGACTGGACGCGCGGACGCAGCGCGTCGCCGTTCGACCGCGCCGTCGACGTTCAGTTAAGCCGGTTGCGACGCAAGCTCGCCGGGCACCCGACCGGCGGCGCGCTCATCAAGACCGTGCGCGGCGGCGGCTATATCCTTGCCGCTTCGGTGGAACGGGGATGACCCTGTGACGATCGGAACCAACCTGTCGCTGCGCATTACCGCGATTCTGATCTCCGGGTTCGTCCTTCTGAATTTCTACATTATCGCGCTGATTGCCCTGCCCGGCGGCGGCGCGGACCGGCGTCCGTTCAACTTGCCGCGGCCGACCGAAGTACGCGCGATCGTGTCGGTATTGGAACGCACCCCGGCGGCCGAGCGACCGGCGGTGATGGACACGTTCAACGATTCGCTCTTCAATGTCCGCATCGTCAACGACCCGATGATCCAGGAACCCGTGCCGGACGATGGGCTGGAAGTCATTCGGGACCGCTACGCGCATCTATTTGACGATCGCCAGATCACGGTCGCGGGCGACCATGCCATGCTCCGCTGGCTGCTCGGCAATCGACCGCGGGCGACGCGCTTCGCGACACCGATCAGCCTCAGCGTGCCGTTGCGCACCGGCGGCTTTCTGCGCATCGACAGCCGCCCGTCGGCGGTCATCCGTACCTATTTGCGCGGCCGGTCGACGCTGGGGGTAATTGGCGGAGTCATCGTGCTGATCGCGCTGCTGTTTGCGGTGCGCCAGTCGACGCGCCCGCTCGCCCGGCTGTCGCAGGGCGTGCGCCAGTTCGCGTCCAGCCTCGACGCTCCCGACCTGCCCGAAAGCGGGTCGCGCGAATTGCGCGACGTCGCAGTCGCGTTCAACGAGATGAAGGGCCAGATTCGCGGGCTGGTGGCGGAGCGGACGCGTATCCTGGCCGCAATCGCGCACGACATGCGAACCTATCTCACGCGCCTCCGCTTGCGCGCCGAATTTATCGACGATCCTGGCCAGCGCGAGCGTGCAGTCAACGACCTGCAGGAAATGAGCACGCTGCTCGACGACACGCTGCTGCTTTCGGCACGCGACGAGGATACGGGGCCGTCCACGGCGGCAGTCGCCATCGACGAGACGCTGGAGCGGTTGATCGAAGTGCGCCAGGACCTGGGGGAACCGGTCACGCTGATGCCCGTGGCGCCCGGAACCACCGTGCTCGCTTCGCCGGTCGCGCTGCGGCGCGTGCTGACCAACCTGATCGACAATGGATTGCGCCACGGCGGCGCCGTCACCGTCTCGGCGCAAACACAGCCGGGGCAGGCCATCGTCGAGCTTAGAATCGAAGACGATGGCCCCGGCGTTCCGGAAGAGGCGCTCGCCCGGCTGGGCGAGCCGTTTCGCCGGCTCGACCCGTCGCGCAATCGCGACACCGGCGGCGCCGGACTCGGGCTGGCGATCGTCCGGGCGCTGGCGACGCGCGACGGGGCGTGCCTGACATTCGCCAATCGCCCCGAAGGCGGATTTTGCGTGACGCTGCGCTACCCCGCCGCGCGCTGAACCTCAGCGCGAAACAGGGGGCACAAGCAAGCCGGTCGCGGCGCTGGCGCTGCCCGCGATCTGCACGACAGGACGGCGCGGTGCGAGATCGAAATCCACCCTTTTGCGAACGCCGCTGCACGCCGGACCATCGCCGTGCGCGGCCGATGCGCCGACACCCGGCGCGATACGATACCGCCGTGCCCCGGGGGACGTCGACGGCGAATACCCCGCCGTTGCTGCCGGGCTTCCCCGGCTTTTCGGGGCGCGCATAGGTGACGCCAGCAATGGGCAGCAGCGACGCGCGCACCGCCCGACCCGGCATGACCACAATGGCCTGCGCGGGATCGGCTCCTGCCGCGAGGGACGCCCGATCCGCCCAGCCGCGCAGTTCAGGCGAACGCGCGATCCCCGAACGCCATGATCGCGCCCGGTCAATGATCCTGCGATGGCCAGCCCCGCGCGATACGGCGCGCGTCGGCATCCTCCAGCGCCACGGTGAGCGGCGCGGTCGCGGCGTCACGGCGCAACGATCCGACGACGAAATCGACATATCGCCGATAGGCGCCGGGCGCGACGGCCTGACTGCGCTGGCCGAATTCGACGAGCATCAGCATCAGCATCGCGATGTCGGCGATCGTCACGTCCGAGCGCAGCTTTCCCTCGTCGCGCGCGCGCGCCATCAGCGCTTCGAGCGGCCCCGCCAGCGCGAACTGCTGCGCCATCAGCCGACCGCTCGCCGCTTCGTCGCCCAGCATGGCGTCTCGCAATGCCCGGTTTTCGATGTTCATCTCCACAGCGCCGCGGAACATCGCCTCCAGCGCGTCCCAGGCGCTGGGAGCCTCGGCCGCGCGGGCGAGCAGGTCGCCCAGCGCCGCGATCCGGTCGCGCAGGACCGCTTCGATCAATTCCTCACGGCGGGGAAAATGGCGATAGACGGTACCGACGCCGACGCCCGCATGCCGCGCGATTTCGTTTAGCCCGCTGCCCAGCCCCTTGCGCGCCAATACGTCGCCCGCCGCCTGGATGATGCGGTCGCGGTTTCGGCGCGCGTCGCTGCGCTGCGACGGTGCGGGTTCATCGGCCGCGCGGGCCGCGCCGACGGGTGAGTCGTTCGCCTCCATCGCGCTTTCTTGAGCCAGCACACCGCCGTGCACAACTCGAAATCCGTCAAAATGGATTGACTCTATCCGTTTAGGATAGCACTCCGTAAACGGATAATATTTATCCGTTTAATCTTCGGGAGAGAAACCATGGAAACCACCCTCGAGCCGGCTGTTGCGGGCAGCGCGCTCGCCGGCGACCGGCGCGCCTTCCTCGCACTTGCGGCGCTGCCGCTGGCGATGGCCACGGTCGCAGACGCCTCGGCGCAGGCAGCGCCCAAATCACCGGCGGACCGCAACCTCCACGTCTCGCACGCCTATGCGGAAAGGCAGGTCGACCTGGGCGAGATCACGATGAACTATGCCGAGGCGGGGTCGCGAAATAAGCCCGCGCTGCTGCTGATTCCCGAACAGACCGGGTCCTGGTGGACTTATGAGCAGGCGATGAAGCTGCTTGAACGCGACTTCCACGTCTTCGCAGTCGACCTGCGGGGACAGGGGCGGTCGAGCTGGACGCCCGGCCGCTACAGCATCGACAATTTCGGAAACGACCTGGTCCGCTTCATCGCGACCGTGATCGGCCGGCCGACGATCGTCGCGGGGAATTCCTCCGGAGGCGTCCTCGCGGCCTGGCTTTCGGCCTATGCGCTGCCCGGCCAGATCCGCGGCGCGATGTACGAAGACCCGCCCCTCTTTTCTTCCGAACTGACGCCCGCCTTTGGCCAGTCGATCCGCCAGTCGATCGCCGGCGCCATCTTCCGGCTCTACCGCGACTATCTGGGCGATCAGTGGCGTGTCGGCGACTGGGCAGGGTTCCGCGAGGCGAAGCGCAATTCGCCCGTGAAGGTCCTCCACATGCTGCCCGACACGCACGAGCCGCCGCAGAACCTGAAGGAATATGACCCCGAATGGGCGCGCGCATTCTATGACGGCGAGGTGTCGCGCACCTGTCCGCACGACGCCATGCTCGCCCGCGTCAAGGTGCCGGTCCTGATGACCCACCACGGCCGCATGGAGGCGCCGACCGGCATGCTGGTCGGCGCGATCTCCGACTTTCAGGCGAAGAAGGTGCAGGAACTGGTCAAGGGTGCGGGCGCCGCGATCACCTATTTATCCTACCCCGACGCAATGCACGTGCTGCACGCTACCGACCCCGCGCGCTATGCAAAGACGCTGATGGAATGGGTCGCGACGCTGAAGTAACCGATACGCGACCATCAACGGCGCGCGTCGCCGCCGATGGTCGCGTACCTGCCCGCCCAGAAGGAAGAACCCCGGTCCGGGCGGGCGGCGCGCCATCCTCGACCGGGGCACGATGCAGAACGAACCGGCCCGAGGGTCGTTCAGTATCTGAAACCGAACTGCAGCGCGATGGTGCGCGGCTCATTCGGAATCGCAACGACATTCCCCGTGGGCATCAACGGTGCGGGGAAAACAAAGCCGAACGTGCGTTCGTCGTTCAGGTTCTTGCCGATCAACCGGACGCTCCAGCCGTCGTCGTCGACCAGGCCCAGGCTCAGGTTCGCACGCTGCGACGTGGGAATCCGAACCACGTTGCTCTGGTTGCGCTGGCTGCTCTCGCTTGAATGATAGGTCAGGTCGGCGTCGATCGTGAAGCGCAGGCCATCGCTGATTTCCGGCCCGAACGATGCCCCAACGATGCCGCTCCACCGCGGGGCATGCGTCGTATCGCTGTCGAGGATCGCATCGCGCGCATGCGCATAGGTGTTGTTCCAGAACAGCCGAAGGTCACGGTTCGGCGTCCAGGAAATCTCCGATTCGATGCCATAGGTTTCAAGGTTGGTGTTATCGACTTCGAACGACAGGCCGGTGAAGGTGACGAGCTGGAAATCCTTCACTTCGGTATAGAAGCCGGCGGCGTTCAGCGTGATCGTGCGGTCGGCGAACTGGCTCTTGAAGCCCAGTTCCGCCGTGCGCGCGCGTTCGGGATCATATTCGGACTGGTCGAGATAGGACGCCGACTGGGCATAGCCGCCCGCCTTGGTACCCTGCCCCACCGACCCATAGACCAGGACATCGGGCGTCACCTGATAGCTGACGCCGAATGAAGCATCGACATTGCCCTCGGTCTTCGACATCGAAAAGGGAGCATAGGGCGGCAGCACGACAAGGCTGTAGAGGCCGGGTTCGACTGCGGCGCGTCCCAGGTCAACTGACTTCTTCTCGTTGGTGTAGCGCAGGCCGGCCGACAGCGTCAGGTTCGATATCGGGTCGAAATCGACCTGACCGAACGCCGAAATCGCACGATTGTCCTGATAGAAGTTGGTCAGCGCGATACCGGTTACCGGCGGCGTGCCGGGATAGTGGAAGCTGTTGGTCGTGTCGTTATCATAGCTGCCGTCGAGGTATAGCGCGCCGACGATGAAGCGAAACGGCCGATGGTCGGGGGAAGTCAGACGCACTTCCTGCGAAACCTGTTCCGACCGGTCGTCGATATATTGCAGTCCATAGTCGCCCGGAATGAACGACACGTTGCCGCGCGAATTGCTGTTCGACTTGGTGTAGCCGGTCTGGGCGGTCAGCGTATATTCGCCGAGCGTCCAATTGACCGTCAGCGACCCGCGCTGACCATCAAGCGTGCCGTACCCCGCGCCGCCCAGCGCGGCGGAATAAACCGATGTGCGGTTGTCGAGATCGGCTTCGAACACGCCGGGGTAGCCCGCCGCCACGGCCAGCGCGCCCGGCACCGCCGTCGCACGGACAAATTCCGACCCCGCGCCCCGGTTGATGTCACGCGTGACCTGATACATCGCCACCACTTCAAGGTCGGCGACGGGCGACCATAGCGCGACGACGCGGCCCGCGCTCGATTCCGAACCGGGGCCGAAGCCGTTGTCGATCACATTGCGGATCGCCCCGCGGTTATAGTCGTAGAGACCCGACAGGCGAACGGAGAAATTGCCGGTGAGCGGCACGTCGACTCCGCCTTCGACGCGGTTCTTCCACACTTCGAACTCATGGCTGACGCGCAGGTCGAAGCCGAAATCGGAGCCAGGGCGACGGGTGGTCAGATTGACCGCGCCCAGGCTGGTATTCTTTCCCAACAGCGCCGCCTGTGTGCCCTTCACCGTCTCGATCGTTCCGACGTCGAACAACGACGACGAAAATTCCCGCGAGCGCGGCGTGTAGACGCCGTCGACGAACAGCGAGACCGAACTGTCGAACGACGGGTTCCCCGGTTCGGAGCCCAGCCCGCGAATGGTGATCGAGAACAGGTTGGGCGACGGCGCATTCGAAATGTTGATCGACGGCGCAACGGCGGAAATGTCGGTGAAGTCATCGACGCCCTTTGCCGCGATCGTGTCGGCGGTGATGAGGTCGATCGACGCGGGCACTTCCTGCGCCAGTTCGCTGCGCTTACGCGCCGTGACAACGATTTCATTGTCGCGAACATTCTGCTCCGCCTCGCTCGCGGGCGTCTGGTTGCCGGTGTCCTGCGCAACGGCAGGGGTGGACAAGAGCGCGGCCAAAGCGGCCGAGCCGAGCAATATCATAGCTTTTTGCATACACCTCCCCATCATTTACTTTTTTCTCTTAAAAAATATATTATTTTCCAAGTTCGTCAATGGCTGCCCGGCGAAGCGCCGTTTTTCCTGAATTTTCCTGAACTTGTCCGAAGGAACTAGGCGGCCAGCGTCACTGGAAGGCTGGCGAACCCGCGCAGTACATTGTTCACCTGGATGGTCGGCTCGCCGATTTCGAACCGCGTGAAATGGCGACGCATCGCGCGCAGCAGCGCCTGGATCTCCAGCCTGGCGAGGTGCTGGCCGGCGCAGACATGGCGACCAAGGCCGAAACCCAGGTGACTCTTAAGATTGGGGCGAAGAATATCGAACCGGTCGGGCGCATCCCACATCCGCCCGTCGCGATTGGCACTGGCATAGAGCAGCAGCACGCGCTGCCCCGCCGCCACGGTCACCCCGCCGACATCGACGGCGCGCGTCGTCAGCCGCGTGAAGCCGCGGATCGGCGATTCGAACCGGACGACTTCGTTGACCGCCGCCGGGATCAACGCCTCGTCCTCGAGCACCAGCGCCCATTGGTCGGGATTGCGCGCGAACAGGTGGAGCATGTGCGCGGTGGCGAAGATCGTCGTGTCGAGGCTGGGGCCCAGGTAATCGAGCATCAGCGCCGGCGCCTGGTCGGCGGCAATCCGCCCCTCGCGTGCAGCCGCATAGATGTGCTCGGCCCAGCTTCCCGGCTTCACCTGCGCCGGCCCGGCCTGCTGCAGGACATAGCCGAGCATTTCCAGAAAGCAGGGCATCGCCGCCGCCATGCGCGCGTTCGCAGGACCCAGGCAGTCAAACGTCGCCGCCGCCCAGTCGAGCATGTTGTCGCGCCCTTCCTCCGGCAGGCCGACGAGGTTCGAAATGATCGAGACCGGCAGGAAGCGCGCAAGGTCCGCGACACCGTCGAACCGCCCCGCCGCCGCCAATCGGGCGATCAGATGCTCGGCCGCGTCGTCGATCGCCTCGCGCAACAGTGCGACCGCGCGCGGCTGCAACGGCTCGGCAATGATCGCGCGCAACTGCTGGTGCAACGGGGGGTCGGATGCCAGCGTCGTCCGCTGCGAGACTCCGTTGATCTGGTCGTTGACCGCAACACCCGCGCCCGAGCGGAAGGTGCCGTGATCCATCAACGCCGCGCGCACATCGGCATAGCGCCCCAGCGCCACGATGTCCTGCGCCGCCAGCCGCACCGCGGGCCCCAGATCGCGGATCGCACGATAATGCGGATAGGGATCGGCGATCCCCTGTTCGGAATAGATGTCCGGCCGATAGTGCGGCAGCGCCATGGCAGTCCCCTTCCGCCTATGCGTTCAATACATGCCCCGCTTCGGCCAGACCCAGGCGCTCGTTCCACAACGCGGCGAGTGCCTCGCCCGTGCCCACGCCGAAGATGTAGCGGTCGGGGCGAACCAGCACCGCATCCGCGCCCCGCCCCACGAGCCAGTCGTCGATCGCCGCGCGGAACGGTGCGAGCGCGGAATCGTCGATCGAGAAGCAGCGCAGCCCGCAGACTTCCCCGCCGGTCGTGTGTCCGATCAGCCATGCGCCCTGCCCCAAGGCATCGTCGAGCCGCTCGCCCGCTTCGCCCAGGAACTGCGGAAATATCTTTCCCGCCGTCGTGTCGCCCGGACGGAACACGCCGCCCTCGCGTCCCGGACCGCAGGGTTCGGGAAGCGGCAGGACCGCTCCCGCCGCCTGCGCCGCCATCATCGCGGCGTCGCGCTGTGCCGCGACCTCCGGGTCGCGTGAACAGACGATCCGGCCCATGTGGATCGCAAGCTCGATATAGCTGCGCGTGCACGGCTCGCGTTCGGGCTGATAGCTTTCCAGCAGTGACTCATCCGCCCCCTGCCGCAGGATTGCGTCCAGCTTCCACGCCAGGTTGGCGGCGTCGCGAATCCCCGAACACATGCCCTGCCCGGCGAACGGCGGCGTCTGGTGCGCGGCGTCGCCGGCCAGCAGCACGCGTCCGTCGCGCCACCGCGTCGCGACCAGCCCGTGGAAACGATAGACGGCGCGCCGCTCGATTTCGACCTTGGCCTTCCAGGGCTCGAGCAGCGCCTCGACAAAGCCTTGCCCGAGCGCCTGTTCGGGGGTTTCGTCGGGCAGCAGCATGAATTCCCAGCGATGGCGCCCCGGCCCCATCCGTACGCAGGTGGTCGGACGCGCGGGATCGCAGATTTGAAGGTTAATTTTGGGCACGCTGTCCGGGTCGGTCGGGATGGTGTCGACCACCAGCCACGGCTCGTCGAACTGATAGTCGTCGAGCGTCACGCCAATCGCATCGCGAACCGCGCTGCGCGCGCCGTCGCACCCGACCAGATAGCGCGCCGTAATGCCGGTTTCGCCGCCGTCCTCGCCCACTGCAGTGACGTCGACTTCCTCGCCCCGGTCGCGACAGGCGGCAAACGCCTGGCCCAGCCGCACCGACACGTTCGGCATCGACGCCAGTTTCGCCCGCAGCGCGCGTTCCACCGCCGGCTGGTTGAACATATACGACGCCGCCCAGCCCGATACTGCTTCCTGCGTGACGCGCGCATCCATCAGCAGGTCGCCGCGGGCATTGCGGAACTCATAGGCGCCGGCGGGTTCGGAACAGGCAAGCGCGGCGTCGACGATGCCCACCGCCTGGAACACGCGCATGATTTCGTGATCAAAATGCGCCGCGCGCGGCAGCGGATAGACTTCATGCGAGCGTTCGATCGCAATGACCGACAACCCGCGCTGGCCCAACAGACAGGCGAGCACCGCGCCGACCGGCCCAAGCCCCGCCACCACCACATCGGCGCGTTCGTTCATCGCAATGTCCTCGCTCATGCTGAAACCCTCGCGGCGGTGCAGCCGCATTTGTGCGCGAAGCCCGGAAAGAGCCGCGCGGCATTGCCGTGGAGTATCGCCGCGCGCGCGTCGGCATCGAACGGCAGCGCGGCAAAGCCCGCCGCCGCCGCATGCACCATCGGGACCGGCGTGAAGGGGAAATCGCTGCCGAACAAAAGCTG
>JBMOOB010000050.1:134737-143258 GCA_049323815.1 Pseudomonadota bacterium
GCGCGGCATTGCCGTGGAGTATCGCCGCGCGCGCGTCGGCATCGAACGGCAGCGCGGCAAAGCCCGCCGCCGCCGCATGCACCATCGGGACCGGCGTGAAGGGGAAATCGCTGCCGAACAAAAGCTGCGAAACCGGCGCCATCGCGCGGATCGCCGCCACTTCCGCGGGGGACCCTACCATCGTCAGGTCATAGTGCCAGCGCGCCAGCCACGCCTGCGCATCGGCGAGCGTCAGCGCGCGCGAGCCGACCAAAGGCGTCGCGCCGATCCGCGTCAGCCGCCCGGACAGGAACGACGTCGGCCCGCCGCCGTGGCTGAAGATGAAGCGGATGTTCCCACGCCGCGACAAGTCCCCCGAATAGAGCAGGCTGGCGATCGCGCGCGTGGTGTCGAACGGAAATTCGATCATTGGCGCGGGCAGCTTCAGCCCGAACGCTTCGAAGCAGCAGGGCATGGTCGGGTGGACGAACACCGCCGCGCCGCGTTCGTCCAGCGCGTCGAGCAACGGCGCGAGCGCCGCTTCGCCCAGATAGGTGCCGTCGGCATTGGTCGGCAGCGCGACGCCGTCGAGCCCCAGCACATCGAGCGCACGGGTCAGCTCGACCAGGCTTTCGTCGATCATCGGCACCGGCAGCATCGCCAGCGCGCCGAAGCGATCGGGAAAACGCGCCTTCAGGTCGGCGGCATAGTCGTTGACCGCGCGGCACAACGCTGGCGCCCCGGCCCCCGCCACCGAAACGGCGAAGGGCGAGGAGACCGACAGCATCGCGCCGGCCACGCCGATCTGGTCCATCAGCTCAAGCGCGGCTTCCGGCGACCATTGCGGCACGGGCATGCCGCCGTCGACGAGCATCAGCCCCGCCGCAGCCAGCGCGTCGCGATAGGCGGGCGGCAGGAAATGAGCGTGAACGTCGATTGCTTTGTCAGGCAGCATCCCGGGCGCCCCCCCTTCGCGCGTTCAAAAGCTGTCGAGGTCGTTGGCGAAGACGACCGGACCGTCATAATGCGCCGCGATCTGCGCGCGGGCGCCATCGATCGCCTCGTCGGGCAACGCGTCGTGCGTCAGCACCAGCCGCTTGACGCCTGCGCGCTTCGCCATCAGCCCCACCTCTGTCGGCGACATATGTTCGCGGCGGAAATGCTCGCCGATCATCTGGCGCAGCGGCGCCGGCGCCTCGGGACGGGCGGCAAAGACCTTCGCCAATGCGATGTCCGGATCCATGATCTCGCTCACCAGCAGGTCGGCGCCCTGTGCCAGCCGCGTGACAGCCTCGCTCGGCCCGGTGTCGCCGGTGTAGACGATCGCCTTCCCACCGGCGACGAAGCGATAAGCGAAGGACAGCGCATCGTCCGCATCGCCGCCCCGCGTGGCCACGAAATGGGTGTTGCGCACCGCCGTGACGGCGACCGCGCCGATGGCGAATTGCGCGCCGTCCGCCAATTCAACGACTTCCAGATTGCTCCCCGGATCGCCAGGCATGAAGGCGCGCATGTTGTTGCCGCCACGGCTCGACGCGGCGATCGCCGCGACCAGTGTTTCGACCAGCGCCTTGGTGCCGGGCGGACCGTAGATGGTCAGCGTGCTCGGCTCGAGCATCTGGTAGCGCTGGCTTATCAGTGCGAACAGGCCGCCGGTGTGGTCGAAATGCAAGTGGCTGATGACAATCGCCCGCACGGCGTTGAGCGGCACGCCCGCCTTTGCCAATTGCCATGCCGCGCCGTCGCCCACGTCGATCAGGATGTTCTGGTCGCCAACGCGCAGCAGGTTGGCCGGCTCCGCCCGCGCGGGGTTGGGGATCGGCCCGGAATTGGTGCCGAGCGTGACGAAGGAAACCGCCCGTTCCGCCGGCGCTGCCGCCGATTGCGGCGTATCGCGCGGCACGGCGGCATGGGCCCCCGCGCTGAGGGCGAGCGCGAACAGGGCGGCGGCTGGCTTGGGAAGCATCCCGGACTCCTTGCAATTGTGGTTTGTTGGACGCGCTGCACGGCGGGCATGCGGCGCCCGCCGCTGGGGTTCAGTGCCAGGGGCGCGGCGGCGCCTTCAGCGCCTGCATCATCGCCTTTGCCCGCGCGAACGACAGTTCGTCGCTGCGGCGGATGTTGCGCACCGCCTTCCACAACAGGCCCGCGGTCATCCTGGGCTTTTCGAAATCGGCGGGGACCGGCGGTCCCCATTGATACAGCCCCCCGCTCGTCAGCGGCGACACATCGACCTGGCGATCGGCGGTGAACTTGTCACTGTCGATGAAATGTTCGTGCTTGGTGCCGACGGGGTCGCGCCAATAATCGAAAATCTGACTGCCCAGCAGATGGCGACCAAGCCCCCAGGCATGTTTCCAGCCGCGCGCATGCAGCCATTCCTGCCCCATCGCGATATCGTCGATGTCCAGGCATTCAAACGCGCAGTGACTGAATCCATTGACGACATTCTGCGCGATCACCAGCGTGTGGTGGTCGGTGGGCGTGTCGCCGCGGTCGCACCGCATGAAGACCAACGCGGGGTCCCCATCGCCGATCGTCTGGATATCCGACGCGATCAGCCCGAAATGGTCCATATACCACCGGACACAACGAAAGAAGTCGACCACCGCCAGTACCGCATGGCCGAGCCGCAGCACTGTCGCCGCCTGCACCGGCGGGCGCTGCATCGCATTCAGCCGGCGCAGTTCGCCGTCGATGTTGTGCGACAGCGACGCGCGCGGCAGCGCCGGTTCGCGCACCGGCCCGAAAAGCGCATAGACCGGATTGCCCGCCGGGTCGGTCAGCCGGACCTGCTCGCCTTCGGGCCAGCACAATGCCCGCTCGATCGGCGACGCGCCGGGCAGCGCGGCCAGCCGCTCCAGCTCGGCGTGCGAACCCACTGCCAACCCAAGCCCGCAGAAGCGGTCGCCGCCCGATTGCAGCAGATAGCAGGGACCATAGCCGCCCCGCCCGGACAAGGCCGTCCATCCTTCCGCCGCGCCGCTTTGGGTCAGTCCAAAGTCAGTCAGAAACGCCGCCTGCCGGGCGACATCGGCCCGGCTGAAACGGACGTGCGCGATATCGACTGCCCGCGCCACCGGCGCGGCGCTGCGCGCCAGCCGCGAATCGCCGCGCACACGTTCGACTACCACCGTCCAGTTCGGATCATCCGTCATATGGCTTCCTGCTCCCGCAATATCGTGGACGGCTGAAGCTCGAACGCTCTCGCACTCGCCTCCGCTCGCTCTCATTTCCTACCCGAACCATAAAAACATTTTTTTTGTAGTCAAATCGGTTTTTATCTCTCTATGTTGGCAGCGTTGTAAGACAGGGCACGGGCAACCGGCCGAAGTGTGAACAGGAGAGCGCAGATGCGATTGGTGCGGTTCGATCAGGCAGGAAACACGCGGCTAGGCGTCATCCGGGGGGAGGAAGTCGTGGCACTGGATGCGCTTGCCGATCGGTATCCGACGATGCTGGCGCTGATCGCCGGCGGCGATGATGCGCTGGGCGCGGTGCGCGACCTGCTGGCGACTGCCCCCGCCGGAACGCCGATCGGCCAGGTGAAGCTGCTCGCGCCGATAGAGCGCCCGGGCAAATATCTGGCGATCGGCATGAACTATAAGAAGCATATCGAGGAAGCGCGGCGGCTGGGCGTCAAGCCGCCCGAGAACCAATATTGGTTCAACAAGCAGACGAGTTGCATCGCGGGCCCCTTCGACGACATCGACCCCGGCGTGTCCATGGCGATCGATTATGAAGTCGAGCTGGGCGTGGTGATCGGCAAGCCAGCCAAGGGCGTCGCCGCCGACCGGGCGCGCGACCATGTGTTCGGATATCTGGTGTGTAACGATGTCACGGCGCGCGACTGGCAGCAGCATTCGCCGACGTTCACGATCGGCAAGTCATTCGACACCCACGGCCCCATCGGCCCGTGGATTGTCACCGCCGACGAGATCCAGGACCCGCATGCGCTGGGGCTGCGGTGCTATGTCAACGGCGAGCGTCGCCAGAGCGGCAATACTGGCGAGCTGGTGTTCAACATCTGGGACCAGATCGCCTATCTCTCCACTGCGTGCACGCTCGATTCCGGCGACCTGCTGGCGACCGGCACCCCCGACGGCGTCGGCGTCGGCATGCAGCCGCCGCGCTTCCTGAACGCCGGCGACGTCGTGCGGTGCGAAATCGACGGCATCGGCGCGATCGAAAACCGAGTAGCGGGCTGAGCCGCAGCGACTCCACGTTGGCGAACGCAATGACCCCGGCCGAGCTGCGCGCGCGCATCGACGCTGCACCAATGAGCGCGGTGCAGCGGCGCGTCGTGCTCGTCACCTTCCTGCTGTCGATGCTCGACGGATATGACGTGCTGGCGATGACATTCGTCGCGCCGCAGCTTTCGCTGGCATGGGGACTGGGCAAGGCGGCGGTGGGCGCCTTGCTGGCGGCCGGGCTTGCCGGAATGGCGGCGGGCGCGCTGCTGCTCGCGCCGCTTGCCGATGCAATCGGACGGCGCCGGATGATTTTTGCCGCGCTGGCGCTGATGACGGCGGGATCGCTGTTGTCGGCGCTGGCGGCGTCCGTACCGGCACTTACTGCCGCCCGGATCGTCACCGGACTGGGTATCGGGGCATGCGTCGCGGTCATCAATCCGCTGGCGGCGGAATTCTCGAACGCGCGCCGACGCCCGCTCGCGCTCGCGTTGACGGCGATGGGCTATCCGCTCGGCGGGCTCTTCGGCGGCGTGGTCGCGGGGGTGCTGCTGAAGCTGGCGGGGTGGCAATGGGTATTCGCCGCCGGGTCGGGCTTTGCCCTGTTGCTGCTTCCCGCCGCGCTCGCCTTCCTGCCCGAATCGATCGCCTATCTGCTGGCGCGCGGCGGAGCGGCGAATCTCGCGCGGCTGAACGCCGTCCTGGCACGCTGCGGTCATCCGCAGCTTGACACGTCCGCGCCGGCGCCGCGGGAAGACGCCCGGGGCTATCGGGCGCTTGCCGCGCCGCGGCTGCGCATGACGACGCTGCGGCTGTCGCTGGTCAGCGTCCTGCACGCCGCCGCCGCCTATTTCGTCCTGAGCTGGCTGCCGCAGATGATCGGCGACATGGGGTTCAGCGCTTCGGCTGCAAGCTATACCGCCGCGGGGCTGAGCCTGTCGGGGATCGTCGGCGGGCTGCTGGTCGGCGCGGTCGCGCAGCGGCATGGCGTGACGCGGCCCACCGCCGCCTGCATCGCATTGCTCGCCGCCGCGCTGGCGGGGTTCGGCACGGCGCCGGCCAGCCTGGCGCCGCTGGCGTTGCTCGCGCTTCTCTGTGGCTTTGCGCTGTTCGGCAGCGCGGCGGGCTTTTTCGGTGTGGTCGCGCTCAGCTTTCCCGACGCGGCGCGCGCGTCGGGCACGGGGCTGGTTTCCGGCGCGGGCCGCATCTCCAGCGCCGTCGCGCCGCTGATGGCAGGGATGATGTTCGAGGCCGGTCTGGGCCGCGCGCCCGTGGCGGCTTCCTTCGCGCTTTGCGCAATCGCGGCCGCGCTGCTGTTGCTCGCACATCCGACAGGCGCACGGCGCGGCGCGCTCCCCTAGGGCAGGGATATGGCGCAGCCGGGCGGATTATGCCAAGGTGAGAAAAGTACATCGCCACGAAAATGATTTATGCTTCAGATAAAAGATATTTCCAACCTGACGACCGAGGGTCCACGCAGCCAGACCACGCTGGCCTATGAAGCGATCCGTTCGGACATTCTCACCGGCCGCCACATCCCAGAAAAAAAACTTAAAATACAGGAGCTTGCCGAAGAGCTTCAGGTCAGCCCCGGCGCAGTGCGCGAGGCGCTGTCGCGGCTGGTCCCTGAACAGCTGGTGGTGTCGCGCGACCAGCGCGGCTTTGTCGTGGCGCCGCTGTCGATCGCCGACCTGGAGGATCTGACGGACCTGCGCTGCGAGATCGAGGCAGTCGCGCTGCGCCGGTCGGTCGAGCGCGGCGACGTGGACTGGGAGGCGAGCATCCTGGCCGCCGAGCACCGCCTGCGCGGGCAGCCAGTGGTGATCGGCAACAGCGAACCCAAGCTGAACCCCGAGTGGGTCGAACGCCACGCCGCCTTCCACTATGCACTGGTCAGCGCGTGCGGCAGCAAGCGGTTGCTGGCGCTGCACAGTCAACTCTACGAACAGTCGGAACGCTATCGCGGCCTGTCGCTGCACGTCGACGCACCGCGCGACGTGCCGGACGAGCACCACGCCATCGTCGAACTCGCGCTCGCACGCGATGCCGACCGGCTGGTCGCCGCTACGTTGCAGCATCTGCGCCGCACGACCAACCTGATCGTGGCGAAGGCGACGACTCCTGCTGGGCGTTAATATCTATTTTTTAATAAATTATATTGATTTTTTCCTGTAGCTTCGCCTAGCGCTGGGGAAAGTCCGGCATTCCGGGATCGGACGACCAGAAAAGAGGAGAGCCCCATGGCCCCGATGCCGCTGATCGCCCGTTTCCGCCAGCATGTCGCCGATATGGGAAACCCTGAATTCGGCGATTTCGAAGCGCTGCATCGCTGGTCGGTGGAGCAGCCCGAGGCGTTCTGGCACGCAGTGTGGAGCTTCGACGGCATCGAATCGCCCGACACGCCCGGCGTGATGCTGGCATCGGATGCGATGCCCGGCGCGCGCTGGTGCCCGGGCGTGCGCGTCAACTATGCCCGCCAGATGCTGCGCCATGTCGATCGCGGCGAAGCATCGGGGCAGCCCGCGATCATCGCCGAGGACGAGCGCGGCCCGGTCGAAACGGTCGGCTGGGCAGAGCTGCGCCGCCGCGTCGCCGCGCTTGCGATCGCGCTGCGCAAGCTAGGCGTCGGCCGCGGTGATCGCGTCGTCGCCTATCTGCCCAATCGGCCCGACGCCGCCGTCGCGCTGTTCGCCTGCGCGTCGATCGGCGCGATCTGGGCCGTTTGCGCCCCGGACATGGGGGTCTCCGCGATCCTCGACCGCTTTCGCCAGATCGAGCCGAAGGCGCTGATCGCCACCGATGGCGTGCTCTATGCCGGGCGCGAGATCGATTGCACCCCCGCCGTGCACCAGCTTCGCGCAGCGCTGCCCACGCTCCGGGCCACGATCCTCATTCGCTCTGGCTATGCCGCCGCCACCATCGACGACACGCACGATTTCGCCACCCTGCTGGCGACGACGGGGCCGGACGTCGAGACCTTCGAACCCGAGTGGCTCCCCTTCGACCACCCTCTGTGGATCGTCTATTCAAGCGGCACCACCGGCAAGCCCAAGGCGCTGGTGCATGGGCACGGCGGCGTGGTGCTGGGATCGGCCGCGGGGCGCATCCATTCGGATCTGGGCGCCAGCTACAGCGACCGCACGCCGGGCGAGCGCTTCCACTGGTTCAGCTCGACCGGATGGATGATGTGGAACACACAGGTCGGCGCCCTGCTCGCCGGGACCACCATCTGCATCTTCGACGGCAGCCCGATGGGGTCGCGCGACGCGCCCGACTGGGGCGTGCTGTGGCGATTCGTGTCGCGCAACCGCGTAAGCTTCTTCGGGTCGGGCGCGCAATTCTACACCATGTGCCTGAAGGCCGGGTTGGACTTCGCGACGGTCGGCGACCTGTCGCACCTGCGCGCGCTGGGCAGCACGGCATCCCCGTTGCCGGCGGCGGTGCAGACGGAAATCGGCGCGGCGCTGCACGCCGCCGACCGGCCCGACATCTGGTGGTTCAACAGTTCGGGGGGAACCGACATCTGCGGTGCCTTCTGCACCGGCAATCGCGAATTGCCGGCGGCGCCCGGCAAGCTCCAGTGCCGCCAGCTTGGCGCTGCGGTCGAGGCGTGGGACGAGGATGGCAATGCCGTGACCGACCAGGTCGGCGAACTGGTATGCACCCGACCCATCCCCAACATGCCGCTGTTCCTGTGGGGCGATGCCGACGGCAGCCGCTATCGCGACAGCTATTTCGACGTCTACCCGGGCGTGTGGCGGCACGGCGATTGGCTGCGTATCGAAGCGGACGGCACCTGCGAGATTTTTGGCCGCAGCGACGCGACGATCAATCGCGGCGGGCATCGCATGGGCACCAGCGAAATCTATTCGGCGGTCGAGCGGCTCGATTGCGTCGCCGATTCGATGGTGATCGACGTGCGCCAGCGCGAAGCGGATAGCGCGCTCATCCTGTTTGTCGTGCCCGCCAACGGCGCGACGCTCGCCGAGATCGCCGACCCTGTGCGCACTGCGATCCGCACCGAATTATCGCCGCGCTTCACGCCCGACCGGATCGTCGAAGTGACGGCCATCCCCCGCACGCTTTCATCGAAGAAGCTCGAATTGCCGATCAAGCGCCTGTTCGAAGGAGCGGCACTGGACAAAATCCTCGACCCATCGGCGATGGCAAACCCCGAATGCCTGGCCGAATACAGCGCGCTTGCGGAGCATGCGCGCGGCTCAGCCGCTAGGCTGTAGTGACATTTTAGGGATTCACGGCGGGCGGGATTTCTGATTCAACACTGGCTTTTGGAGGCTGGTGTGGAAGGCGAGGTACTCAGGGACGATCAGTGGGAACGGCTGCGCGAGTTT